>CAWAUJ010000003.1:0-434305 GCA_963785205.1 uncultured Solirubrobacterales bacterium | reverse complement strand
ACCACGCCGGATGGCGTACCGCACGAGCTGTACGCGGTCGCGCATGCCCAGCTTGCGCAGAACGTTGGCCCTGTGTGACTCGACCGTCTTCTCCGACACGTGCAACAGCGAGGAGATCTCCGCATTGGTGTGAGCCTCGGCGATCAGCTTGACGACCTCCTCCTCGCGCGGGGTCAGCACGACACTCGACGCGGGTCCATCGCCGGCCATCCAGCGGCGAAGGATCGAGCGTTCGGCGGCGTTGGTCAGAAAAGCCTCCTGTCTGGCCACGGCGCGGATCGCGCCCACCAGATCGGTGTCGGCCTCTTGCTTGAGCACGTACCCCGAGGCCCCAGCCTGCAGAGCTTCGAACAGGTAGTGCTCGTCGTCGTGCATCGACAGGATCAGCACCTGGGAGTCTGGCCGGTGGGCGCGGATCTCCCGGGCGGCCTGGAGCCCCGTCATGCCGGGCATGCCCACGTCGAGAATGCACAGATCGGGATTCTCTACGAGGGCCTTGTTCAGAGCCTCGAGGCCGTCGGCGGCCTCCGCGATCACGTGGAGGTCCGGCTGGCGCTCGAGCAGCAGCCGGATTCCGGCCCGCACAATGCCGTGGTCATCAGCGATCAGGATGCGCACGCGGCCTCCTGGTCGGGCGACGATTCGGGTATCGCCAGTTCAACGCGAGTGCCATGCCCCGGGCTCGAGACGATCGCGACGTGTGCGCCGATCAGTAGGGCTCGTTCACGCATCCCGGGGAGCCCCAGGCCGTGAACCGAGCCATCGGCCGGGCGAGAGCGCCGCCTTCGGCTGGTCTCAAAGCCCTCGCCGTCGTCGGTCACGCGCAGGACGATGCGCTCAGCAAAGAGCAGCTCGACGTCGGCCTGGCGCGCGCTGGAGTGCTGGACGATGTTGGACAGGCTCTCCTGGGCAACGCGGTAGATCACCAGCTGTTGCTCCGGAGAGAGGGGGACCGGCTGCCCTGAGACGGTGAACCTGGCATCGATGTTCGTGCGCTCGCGGAAGTCCCGAACCTGGCTGGCCAGCGCGGGAATCAGCCCGTGGTCGTCCAGCACGGCCGGACGGAGGGTTCGAGCGAGCGACAGAAGCTCTTCCATCGCGTGGCCCGACAGGCGCTTTGTTTCCAGCAGCTCGCGACGGAGGGGGTCCGGGGCCTGTTCGAGAGATGCCTGCAGGCGCAGGGAGATCGCTGTCAGCGCCTGGTTGACCTCGTCGTGCAGATCCTGGGCGATCCGTCGGCGCTCTCGCTCCTGAGCCTGAATCGCCTGGCGCCCTGCTCGCCGGCGCTCGGCCTCCAGCCGCGAGATCATCCGATCAAACGCGGCCTCAAGCCGACGTAACTCGTCACTGCCGCTTCCCGCGGGTCGGCGCCGCCGCCGGCGTGGCGCGGCCAGGTCTGCCTTCTCCATGTCGGAGATCAGCTCATCCAGGGGCGAGAACCGCCGGTGCAGCAAGAGCCAGTTGCCGACCAGGGTGACCAGGACGGCCAACGTCAGGGTCGCAATCTCCTGCCCGCGCAGCCCGCTGCCCGCGCGGGCGTCCACGACGATCGTGGCCACGAGCACGATCATGGCGATCAACAGCAGGTTGATCGCCAGCACTTGTGCGAGTAGAGAGCGTGATTTCAAGATCGGGTCTTGACCCGATATCGGCTCGGGCGCGCTCAGTCGATAATGATGGGGCAGCGATCCTGCACGCGAGTCTTATCGACGGCAGGAGTTGTGAGGCTTTGACTGGGCCTGAGTTCGGTCGGGGCACCCGCCAGCAGCGGGTGCCCCGACCGGTTTTCATCGGGAGTGAGACGCAATTCGCACCGTCCGGGGCGGCTAAGACCTCGCTATACTCCGTGAAGTATTGAATCCCGACCGACTTTAGGAGTTTTCGAGTGAGTCCGTCTGGAGCGGACGTCCTCCGCCAGATCAAGAGCCGGATCCAGGAAGTCGACCCGGCTGCCGTGCGTGAGCAGCTCTCAAACGGCGCGGTCCTCGTGGACGTGCGCGAGCCCGAGGAGTGGGCGGCCGGCCACATCCCCGGAGCCACGCACGTCCCCAAGAGCTATTTCGAGTCCCGGATCGAGGGCGCGGTCCCGGATCGTTCGGCTCATGTCGTCCTGTACTGCGCGTCGGGGAACCGCTCCGCCTGGGCCACCCGCACGATGCTCGAGGATCTCGGCTACGAGCACGTCGAGAGCATGACGGGCGGTTTCACGCTTTGGAAGGATCGCGGCTATGACGTCGAGCAGCCGCGCACGCTGACCGCCGAGCAGCGCGAGCGTTATTCCCGCCACCTGCTGCTCCCCGAGGTGGGCGCCGAGGGCCAGCAGAAACTCCTTGATGCCAAGGTCCTGCTGCTCGGCGCGGGCGGTCTCGGGTCGCCGGCGGCGCTCTATCTGGCAGCGGCCGGTGTGGGCACGCTCGGAATCGTCGACAACGACGTCGTCGACGTCTCCAATCTCCAGCGCCAGGTGATCCACTCCACCGAGCGCGTCGGAGTGCCCAAGGTGGACTCAGCCGAGGAGACGATCAAGGGGCTCAATCCCGACGTCAAGGTCGAGAAGTACGCCGTCCGCCTGGGTCCCGAGAACATCATGAAGATCATCGAGGGCTACGACGTGGTCGTGGACGGGCTGGACAACTTCCCCACCCGGTACCTGCTCAACGACGCCAGCGTCCGTCTCAAGATCCCCGTCGTCTCCGCGGCGATCCTCGGCTTCGAGGGCCAGCTCTCGGTGTTCAAGCCCTACGACGGCCCGTGCTACCGGTGCCTGTTCCCGTATCCGCCGCCGGCCGAACTGGCGCCGTCGTGCGGGGCCAACGGCGTCCTGGGGGTCCTTCCAGGCACGATGGGCCTGCTTCAAGCCACGGAGGTCGTCAAGCTGATCCTCGGCGAGGGCAACCCGCTGATCGGCCGGCTGCTCCTCTACGACGCGCTCGAGGCCTCCTTCAGCGAGGTCCGGATCCCGAGAGATCCCGCAGTGCCCGATCTGCTCCCGGGAGCCGGATGCGATCTCCGATGAGGAGATGGGCGTGTTCCCGGATTACGAGGCATTCTGCGCAGGCGCTCACTAGGGTTTCCGGGCGTGGCCACCGTACGCATCCCACCTGTCCTCCGTCCCTCGGTGGGGGAGAGAAGGAGCTCACCGCCTCCGGGTCCTCCGTGGGCGACGTTCTGAACGCCGTGGCCGAGGCCCATCCAGACACGAAGTCCCAGCTTTTCGCCGGCGACGGCCAGCTCAACCGCTACGTCAACGTGTACCTCAACGACGAGGACGTCCGGGTGCTGGATGGGCTCGGGACCCCGGTCGGCGAGACCGACACGCTCGTGATCCTGCCCGCGATGGCGGGCGGGAACTAGCGCTAGGCCGACCGCGTACCGCGCCTCCGAAGCCACCGGCTTACTACACTTCCTGAAGCCATGGGCGTCGACCGGCTCCAGAACAAGCCCTGCGGCGGGCGCTACGGGGACCTCGTTCAGGCCATCGGCCACACGCCGCTGGTCGAGCTAAAGCGTCTCAGTCCCAAGCCCGGGGTCCGGATCTGGGCCAAGCTGGAGTCTCGCAATCCGACCGGGTCGGTCAAGGACCGGGTGGCCCGGGCCATGATCGAGGACGCCGAGGAGAAGGGGCTGATCCGCCCCGGGCAGACGATCCTCGAGCCGACGTCGGGGAACACGGGGATCTCCCTGGCCATGATCTGCTCGCGCAAGGGCTATGAGCTGAAGGTCGTGATGCCGGAGAACGTGACCCCGGAGCGCACCCAGCTCCTGAAGATGTACGGCGCCGAGATCGTCTACTCGGAGGGAGCCAAGGGCTCAAACGGCGCGGTCGAGATGGCTCTCGACATGGCCGAGCACGACGCCTCCTACTACATGCCCTACCAGTACGGCAACCAGGCCAACCCGCTGGCCCACTACGACGGCACCGCGCTGGAGATCCTGGAGGAGCTCGACGAGATCTCGGCCTTCGTGGCCGGGCTGGGCACGGGTGGGACGCTGATGGGCAACGGCCGCCGTCTCAAGGAGGAGCTCGGCGATCAGGTCAAGATCGTGGCCGCCGAGCCCATGCAGGGAGAGCCCGTCCAGGGCCTGCGCTCGCTGGAGGACGGCTTCATCCCGCCGATCATCGACCTGTCGCTGCTTGACCGAAAGATCTTCGTCACCAACACCGACGCGATCGTGTTCACCCGCAGGCTGCTGGACGAGGAGGGGCTGTTCGCGGGCGTCTCGTCGGGGGCGATCGCGCGCGTGGCCGTCCGGATCGCCGGCGAGCTGGACGAGGGCAACGTCGTCTTCATCGTGGCCGACGACGGCTGGAAGTATCTGTCTTCCGGCATCTACACCAGGCCGGTCGAGGAGATCGAGAACCTGGACGCCACCGTCTGGTGGTGAGCCAGGTCATGCGGCCCGGCCCGGCGCTCGAGGTGGCGCCGGAAGATCCGCGTTCCCGCCGCCAGCTGCTCATGGGAGGCGGGGCCGCCGCGCTGGGCGCGGCTGCCCTGCTCAGCGGGTGCGGCAAGAGCACCGCGCCGTCGAACATCGCGCTCACCAAGCACTCGCCCGGAGCCAAACGGGACATTCACATCCTCAACGCGCTTCTCGACCTCGAGTACCACGCGATCGCGGCCTACACGGCCAGCGTCCCTCTGCTGGCGGCAGCCAACCGCCAGGAGAAACGTGCTCACAAGAAGAGTCATTCGCCCGCCAAGGCAACTGCGCCCAAGAAGAAGCCGCCGGCGCCGCTCTCAACCGCGCCGCTGCTGGCCTCTAACGCCGCCTCCGCGTTCCTGGGCCACGAGATCGGCCACTCGGTCGAGCTCAAGAAGATCATCAAGCAGGCGGGAGGCAAGCCGGCCAGGCCCAAGCCGAGCTATGACCTGGGAAACCCGAATCCATCGACCAAGAGCGACGTTTTGCTCGTGCTGCGCCAGATCGAGCAGCTCCAGCTGGTGGCCTACCTGCAGGCGGTGCCGCTGCTCACCCCCGGTCAGCTGCGCTCTGCCGCGGCCGCCATCTTCGCCAACGAGGCCCAGCACCTGATGGTGCTGCGGATGGAGCTGGGCCTATCCGCCATACCGTCGCCGTTCGTCACCGGCAGGGAGTGACCCTGTGGGCCTGAAGAGCCGGCGAGAGCTTTTGGCCGCGAGCCTCGGCGCCGGGGCCGCGAGCGCGGCCCTTGCCCCGGGCGCCGCGGCGGCGATGGCCGGGAGCGCGAGCTCGCAGCTGGCTGACCGCCAGCGGGACCTGCGGGCGCTGGAGGACCTTATGTCGGGCGAGCTGCTGCTCCAGTACTGCTACACCCAGGTCCTCGAGTCAAAGGCGCTCAAGACCGCGTCCACGAACATCGTCCTCGTGGCCTACGGGCACGAGCAGGCCCACGCGCTGGCGATCCAGGGGGCGATCGGCACCGTTCGAGGTCAGATCGCCGGCCTTCAGATGGGCCTTCCGGCGCAGCCCCGCGTTGCTCCCGTCAGGCATCCCAGACATCCCGCGCCCTTTCCGCCCGCGCAGATCACCAAGCTCTTCCAGCACTTGCACCACGAGGGCTACTGCCTCACCCAGCTCAGCAAGGTCGAGGCCTACGTCCAGTCCAAGTACTTCCACGCGATCGCCGAGCTCGGCGAGCCGGACCTGATCCGCACCGCGACCGAGATCCTGGCCTGCAAGGCCCAGCAGTGGAGCCTCTACCAGGACCTTTTGAGCCACGGCAGGGTCATGCACACGGTCCCGAGCGCCGAGGTCCGTGGGTCGGCCACGCTGCCCAAGTAGAGCGCCCACCGGCTGGTAGCCTCGACGCCCGCCATGCGGATCGCCTCCGAGCTGTACGCCCAGATCATCGAGCAGGCCCAGGCCGAGGCGCCGAACGAGTGCTGCGGGATGATCGCGTCGCGCGATGGCGAGGCGGTGCAGATCTATCCCACGGCCAACGCCGCGGCCAGCCCCCTGCGCTACGAGATCGACGGCGCCGAGCAGCTCCGGATCTACAACGAGATCGAGGACGCAGGCCTTGAGTTGGGCGCGATCTACCACTCCCATACCCGCACCGAGCCCTATCCGTCCCAGACCGACATCAGCCTGGCCTTCTATCCGGACTCGCTGTACGTGATCGTCGGGCTGGCCGGCCGTGAGCCTGAGACCCGAGCCTTCAGCATCCGTAACGGCCAGGTGACGGAGGCCGAGCTCGAAGTGAGCTGATGCGCTCCACGCGCTCAATTCCCGAGGCGCCGCCGAAGGGGCCGCCGCCGAGTCCGGTGGAGCCCGAAGGCGGCGGTGGCGGTAGCGGTGAGCTCGTTCGCGTGGCGATCGCTCGCAACCTGGCCGAGGCAGAGTTCATCCAGGCGCTGCTCTCCGAGGAGCAGATTCCCAGCGTGCTTCGGCGGACCGCGGGCTTCGACGTTCCGGACTTCCTGGCCGCGGGTCCGAGAGACGTGCTCGTCCGGCGCTCAGATGAGCTCCCGGCGCGCGAGGTGTTGCTTCAGGCCGAGGTGATCAGCGACGATCAGGACAGCCGACCGATCGTCTCACCGATCCGCCTGCTGGCGGGAATCCTGATCGCTCTGGCCCTGGGCGCGCTCGTGGTCTGGCTGATCAGCCTGGCTGTGAGTTGACGTCCGGCGGCGGAGCGCGGGAGCCGAACCAACCGGCGGCCGCCCCCAGGCGGCCGCCTTTTACACCATTACCGGCTGGCGATCGCCCGCCGAGGCGATCTCGGCGATCTCCTCCGAGGCCCGGTCGAACTCCTCGTCGGAGAGAACCGGGGTGCCCTCGAAGGGAAGGTCCCGGGTCAGCTCGAGCCAGGAGCGGCAGCCCCCGTACTCGTCGCGGACCTTGACCGTCACCGGGCGCGGAATCCGGTAGGTGCGGAGCAGGATCACGTGGAGGGGATGGCGCCGCTTCCAGGCCAGCCGCTTCTCCGCGTAGTCGGTCGTCCAGACGTGGAAGGGGGACAGTGCGTCCACCACGCGGCGGTCGGTGATCGTGTAATGAGCGGCCACCTCGGCCCAGGCCCGGATCCGCACCCGGTCAGGCTGCGGGATCTCCAGACCGCGATAGAGCGCGTCATCGGAGGGCTCGTCCTCGCTCCAGACCCCCTCCTCGAGGGCCCGAATCAGCTCGGGACGGTGTGACTGGCGGACCAGCTCAGGGGCCTGGTGGTCAAACGTGGGGTACAGGAAGAAGCGTTCGTAGTCGAGCTTGAAGTGCTTCTCTGGCTCGCGGATGCCGCCCTTGCGCAGGGTCAGCAGCTGCTCGCCTTCGGCGAGGGCGCGTACGGTGACGGCCCATTCTTTAAAAGCAATCGGCATGTATCGGATCGAGACGAAGGTTGACAGGGGAATATGGCGCACCGAGGTGCGTTTGATCCTGTCGCGCACCGTGCTGCACCAGCAGCGACAGGAAGGGGCATTGTACGCGAGGATCCTCGAAATTCCAAAATTTCTCGCCTATTTGTCATCCCATCGGCGCGGATCGAGCGTCCGAGCGGGGGTTATGTGTCGGAGCGTCGGCATTTCGAGGCTGAGCACCAGAGCCTCCCCCATGAGCCCCTACAGGCTGATGCCGGCCTGGCCTTCCAAAACCTCGACCAGAGCGGCGAAATCGTCGTCTCCGCGTCCGCGGCCCATGGCGGCGGTCAGGATCTCCCGGGTCAGCGCGGCGAACTGAAACGGCGCCCCGGCGGCCTGCCCCTCCTCCAGGCAGAGCCGGACGTCCTTGAGCATGTGTTCGAGCTTGAACAGCGGCGTGAAGTCGTGCTCCCGCATCGGGCCGGCCTTGAGTTCGAGCATCGTCGACGCCCCCGAGCCCGCTCCCATCACCTCGACGAGCGCGTCGAGGTCCAGGCCCGCCCGGCGGCCCACGAGCAGCGCCTCGCCCACGACCGCGGCGTTGGCCGCCGCCACGGCGTTGTTGATCAGCTTGACCATCTGGCCGTGGCCCAGTGGCCCGGCGTGAACGACCAGCCGGCCCATCGCCTCGAGCACCGGCTTGGCCCGCGCGAACGCCTCTTGGCTCCCCCCGGCCATGATCGTCAGCGTCCCGTCCTCGGCCCGGGGGGCCGACCCGGTGACCGGGGCGTCGACGAACTCGAGACCCCGGTCTGACAGCGCCTGGCCGATCGCTCCGGGTGGCCGTCGGGCCGATCGTCGAGCAGTCGATGCACAGCGTCCCCGGCCGGGCGGCCGTGGCCGCCCCGTCCTGGGCGAGCAGGACGTGCTCCACCTGGGGGCCGTCGACGACCATCGTGACCACGATCTCGCTGTCTCTGGCCGCCTCGGCGGGGGTGGCGGCGATTGCCACCCCTTCGTGCTCGGCGCAGAAGCGCTCGGCTGTCGAGGACGTGCGGTTCCACACCGTCAGCTCAAATCCCGACCTGGCCAAGGTGGCCGCCATCCGGGAGCCCATGATCCCCAGGCCGAGAAACGCGACTCGCATCAGGGCGTACCGTACCCGCCGCCGCCCGGCGTCTCGATCCGCAGCCGCTGGCCGGGCCTGAGCTCGCCGGTCGCCTTGGCCGGAAGCTCCTGGCCGTCGAGGAGGTTCCGGCCCATCTGGCCGGGGCCGCCCCCGGCGGCGCCCGCCGGGGCGTGGCGCCGGCGCTCGGTGATCAGCGAGTAGCGCAGCGGGATCAGGGCCTCGAGCTCCCGCACCACGCCGTCGCCACCTGAGAACGCCCCCCGCCCGCCCGAGCCGCGGCGCAGCCCGTACTCGACCATCCGGAGTGGGAATTCGAGCTCCAGCGCTTCCACCGGAGTGTTGAGGGTGTTGCTCATGGCCACGTGGACCGCGCTCGGCCCGGCGGCGTCAGGACACGCCCCCTGCCCGCCGCCGAGCGTCTCGTAGTAGACGACCTCGTCGTCCCCCAAGCGTCAGGTTGTTCATCGTGCCCTGGCCCTGGGCGCGGCCGAAGGCGCTCAGCACGAGGTCGGCCACCCGGGAGGAGGTCTCGACGTTCCCCGCGGCCACGGCGGGAGCGGCGCCGTTCGGCCCCGGACGGGCGGCCAGCAGGCTGCCCTCAGGCACCACCACCTCGACCGGCCTGTACGCGCCGGCGCTGGCCGGGATGTCAGGGTCGGTGAGCACGCGCAGCGCGAAGTAACAGGCCGACCGCGTCACCGCCACCGGGCAATTGAGATTTCCCTCGTGCTGGGGGGCGCTCCCGGTGAAGTCGAGCGTCACCTCCTCGCCGCTGACGCGTGCTTCCAGAACGAGCTCGAGGTCACCGTCGGGCGCCTCGAGCACGTCGCGCGCGGTGTGGCTCCCATCCGGCATTTCGCGCAGGCAGGCTCGGGTCCGGCGCTCGGCGTAGTCGAGGATCTCCTGCGAAGGCGGCCGATAGCTTCTGTTCGCCCACGCGGCGATGTAGCTCACCCAGGCGTTCGGCTCCGACGCGGTTGGCCGCCAGCTGGGCGCGCAGGTCGGCCCGGCGCTCCTCGGGCCGGCGCATCCGGGAGGTGAGCTCGTCGATCGCCGCGGCGTCGAGGACGCGGGGCGCGATCACCACCCCCTCCTCGTCCAGGCGGTGGCTGTCGGCCGGCATCGATCCCGGGATGGCGCCACCCACATCGGCGTGATGGGCCCGGTTGGCCACGAACCCGATCAGATCCCGGCCGGCGAACACGGGCGAGATGACGGTGATGTCAGGGAGATGCGTGCCCCCGGCGTAGGGGTCGTTGAGGATCCACGAGCGCCCGGGCTCGTGGCGCTCGTCAAGGACGGCGGCCACGGCGGCGGGCATCGCCCCGAGGTGAACGGGGATGTGCTCGGCCTGCATCACCATCTCCCCGGCCGGATCGAACAGCCCGGTCGAAGCGTCCCGGCGCTCCTTGATGTTGGGAGAGTGCGCGGCCCGGATCAGCACCGCTCCCATCTCCTCGCACAGCGCCTGGGCGGCGCCGGCCAGGATCTGCAGCTCGACCGCGTCGATCATCGCTCGGCCTCCAGCCGGATCGTGCCCGTCGGATCGACCTCGCCAGACCAGCGCGCGGGGACGACCACAGTCGATTCGGGCAGCTCGACGACGGCCGGCCCGTCGAAGCGCTCGCCGGGGGCGGGCGACCCGGTGATGACCTCGACCTCGGTCTGGCGTCCATCGAAGATCGCCGTCCGGGTGGCTCGTCGCGCCTGTCCGCGAGCGGCGGCCTCGCTCAGGGCGAGCTCCGCCCCCGGTGCCTGCGCCGTGGCTCTGATCGTCACGAGCTCGAGCTCCTGGTCCGGGTCGGAGTAGTCGTAGCGGCGCTCGTGCTCGGCCTCGAAGTCGCGCCGGAGCTCCTCGGGAGTGGCCTCCGGGCGGCCCGGGACGGCGAGCTCGAACGACTGTCCGCGGTAGCGCAGCTCGTAGGTCACGTGAACCTCCGCGTCGGGCTCGCCGAGGGCTTCGCGGGCGGACTCGCTCAGCTCGCTCACGGCGCCCGCGATGGCCTCAGATGTAAGTGAGCTCCCCAGACAGGAACACGCTGCGCTGCACGTCGCGCCGGCGCGGGGAGACGATCAGCCCGAGCGCGGCCAGAACACCCGAGGCCCGGGGACACAGGACGCGGCCGATCCCCAGCTCTGAGGCGATCTGCGCGGCGTGCAGCGGGCCGGCGCCGCCGAAAGCCAGCAGCGCGAACTCACGGGGGTCGACTCCGCGCCGCACGGTCACGACCCGGAGCGCGCCCACCATCTCGGCCACCGTCACGGCCAAGATGCCCTCCGCGCACTCGATGCTCGACAGCCCTAGCGAGCTGGCCAGCGAGTCGATCGCCGACTGCGCTGCGTCGTGGTCGAGGTCGACGCCGCCGGCCAGGGGCGAGCTTGGGGACAGGCGGCCGAGGAGCAGGTTGGCGTCGGTCACCGTGGGCTCCTCGCCGCCGCGCCCATAGCAGGCCGGGCCAGGATCCGCGCCCGCCGATCGCGGCCCGACCCGCAGCGCCCCGCCACTGTCGCGCCAGGCGATCGATCCGCCCCCCGCGCCGACCGTATGGACGGCCAGCATCGGAAGCGCGATCGGCCTCTCGGCCACCTGACCCGAGCTCTGCTCGTGAACGTCGCCGTCCTCGACCAGGCACACGTCGCATGAGGTGCCGCCCATGTCGAGGCAGAGAGCCCGCTCGGCGCCCGTGGCCCGGGCCAGGAAGGCAGCTCCGGCCGCGCCTCCGGCCGGGCCGGAGAGGACCGTCCAGGAGGCGTGCCCGCCGGCCGCGCCCGTGTCGATCAACCCGCCGTTGGACTGCATCACCGACGGCTCGGGCAGCCCCGCCTCCTTGGCCCGACTGGTCAGATGGGCCAGATAGCCGGCCAGCAGCGGTGACAGTGCGGCGTCGATCTCGGTCGTGGCCGCGCGCTCGAACTCCCGGAAGGTGCCCGACGACCTCGCTCGAGAGGGAGACGTGCACGTCGGGAAGCTCCTGGCGAAGGATCTCGCCGACGGCCTGCTCGTGCTCGGGGTGGCGGTAGGAGTGAAGGAGTGTGACGGCGATCGCCTCGACCCCCACAGCGGCGATCTGGCCGGCCAGCGCGCGCATCGCTTCCTCGTCGAGCGGCCGCAGCGGACCGTCCGGCGCCATTCGCTCCGGGGCGCCGAAACGCAGCTCGTCGGGGGCCAGCGGCGCCGGCCGGGCCGAGCACAGGCGGTAGAGCTCGGGCCGGTTCTGGCGCCCCAGGGCGATCAGATCGGTGAAGCCTTCGGTGGCCACGAACGCCGTCCGGGCCACAGCGCCTTCGAGCAGCGCGTTGGTCGCCACGGTCGTGCCGTGGGAGAAGCTCTTTACCTCCCCTGGAGAGCGACCGGCCTGCTTGAGCGCCGCCTGCACCGCCGCCATCACCCCACGCGACTGGTCCGAGGGCGTGGTGGGCGCCTTGGCGGTGAAGATCTCGCCGCCTGAGGCCAGCACCGCGTCGGTGAAGGTGCCGCCGACGTCCACGCCCAGGAGCATGGGGCGACGTTATAGGCGCGCGCCCGCGCGCGTGTCCGCGGTGACGCGGCTGGCGCTCGCGCGCGCTGTTCGCGGTTACGCGGCCACGAGGACCGGCGCGACCTCCTCGGTCTCAGCCAGGTGCTGGTGCGAGGGGCAGTAGCCGTTGTGCGGGAGCGGCATCCGCTGGCACGGAGTGCCCTTGCGGGTGCTGGCTCGGCACTGCAGCGGATTGCCGTACGCGTCGAAACCGTTCTGGGGGAGGCGGCGCAGGAACTCATCCGCCATCTCCAGGTAGAGCTCGATCACCCGCAGCACCCGTCGCTGGGTGCACATCGGGAAGTAAGCGCGAATGTCGCAGAAGAGCGTGCGAGCTGGGTGGGCGAAATACCGGCGATCCGTCGCCAGGCGCTCGACCGCCGCCTCGCAGGCGCGCAGTACGCGCTCGTGGTTGACGTGGGGGTCGGCGGCGTGGGGATCCTCCACGATCTCCTCAGCTAGCTCGCGATAGATGGCGCGGCTGAACCTGTACATGCAGACCTTGCGACTCCTTTCGACCCCGGGGGGAGGATCAATGATTTGGAAAAGCGGGAGGAGTATTCCCGCGGTGTATGAAGTGCAGCAGCCTGTAGTTATTAACTGCCGGTTAACGGAAAACCTTCACATGCCCGGCAAATACGGGCGTAACGGCTGACCTAACTTCCACTTCAATCGGACGCTTTTGGGAGGCGTCGGAGGTGCCTGGGCGCCGGTCCCGGGGCGCTTGCGGATCGCGCGCGGGCGTCAGTCCCAGGCGTGCAGGGTCGGCTCGCCACCGGCCCCGACGAGCACGTGCCGGCGGTCGAAGGCGGGATCGAGCCCCGGGTAATCGCCGCGCTGGTGAGCTCCTCTGCTCTCCTCGCGGAGCAGCGCTGAGCGCGCGATCAGTCCGACGAGCGGGTGCGGGTCCTCGTCCAGCGCGCTCAGCCCCTCGGCGTCGCGCACGAGACCGGCCCTTAGCCACAGCGCCTCGCGGCTCTCGGCTGAGGGCCGCATCGGTCGGCCGCCCACCGGTGGGCGCACATCCAGATCGGACTGCTCGGGTGGGAAGCCGCTGTCTCCCTCTCCGGCCGCGGCTCGCGCCGCCCGCGCGCCGAACACGAAGCACTCGGTGAGCGAGTTCGAGGCCAGGCGGTTGGCTCCATGCACGCCCGTGCATGAGCACTCGCCGACCGCGTAGAGCCCGGGCAGCGTCGAGCGGGCGTCGAGGTCGGTCGCGATCCCGCCCATCATGTAGTGAGCCGCGGGCGAGACCGGGATCAGTTCCCGCACGGGATCGAGCCCGCCTCGTCGCAGTCTCGCCACGATGTTGGGGAACCGGTCGGGATCCACTTCGCGCATGTCGAGGCTGACCGACGGATTGCCAGTCAGCGCCATCTGTCGCTGGATCGCTCTGGCCACCTCATCCCGGGGAGCCAGCTCATCGACGAAGCGCTCGCCGGCGCCGTCGAGCAGGTGGGCGCCCTCGCCGCGAACCGCCTCGGTGACGAGGAAGCCGTCGGCTCCATTGGCCGTGGCCACCGCGGTGGGGTGAAACTGGACAAGCTCGAGGTCGGCCAGGGCGGCGCCCGCCCCAGCGGCCAGCAGAAGCCCGCCCCCGACCGCTCCGAGCGGATTGGTCGTGCGAGCCCACAGCGCAGCCGCGCCGCCGGTGGCCAGCACAGTCGCCGTCGAGAGGATCCGCATCCCGTCCTCGAGCACGGCGCCGGCGCACCGGCCCTCGCCGACGAGCAGCGACACGGCTCGATGCCCCTCGAGTACGTCGATCCGCGGATCATTGGCGGCCAGCGTGCTCAGCCGCTGGATCAGCCGCTGCCCCGTGGCCGCCCCGCCGGCGTGGACGACCCGCCGCGCGTCATGGCCTCCCTCGAGCGCCAACTCAAGCTCGCCGCTCGGGTCCGTGTCGAACGTGACCCCCAGCGCCTGGAGGTCCTCAACGGCGCGGGGGGCCTCGAGGCAGAGAACTCTCGCCGCCGACTCCCGGACCGCGCCGCGGCCGGCCACGATCGTGTCCTGGAGGTGACGCTCGACGCTGTCGTCAGGGGCGAGCGCCGCGGCCAGCCCGCCCTGGGCCCAGTAGGTCGAAGACTCGGCCAGGGCGGTCGCCGAGACCAGCGTCACCTCGGCGCCGTGTCGCGAAGCGCAAATCGCCGTGTAGAGCCCTGCCGCGCCCGCGCCGACGACGGCCACCTGAGTCTGGTGCTCGCGCAATGCAGGTACGGTACTCGCGATGGGGAGCGTGTTCCTGGAGCATCCCTCCTCGCTGGGGCACGAAACCGGCGGCCACCCAGAGAGACCGGACCGGATCCGCGCGATCGAGCGGGAGTTGAGTGAGCGCGGCTGGCTGGGCTCCCGGCGGCTTGAGTCTCCGCCTGTCGATCGTGACCTGCTCACCAAGGTCCATCCCGAAAGTCACGTCGCGATGATCGAGCGGATGTCCGCTCAGGGCGGCGGGCAGCTTGACCTGGACACGCTGACGAGCGCCGGCTCGTTCGAGGCCGCGCTCCACGCCGCCGGCGGGGCGGCGCGGATGGCCGAGCTGCTGCTTGACGGCGAGGCCACCGTTGGCTTCAGCGCCCACCGGCCCCCCGGGCACCACGCCACCCGTGACCGTGCGATGGGCTTCTGCCTGTTCAACAACGTCGCGGTCGCCGCGACCTCTGCTCTCGAGCGGGCCGGCGTCGAGCGGGTGATGATCCTGGACTGGGACGTCCATCACGGCAACGGGACGAACGACATCTTCCATGCCAGCGACCAGGTCCTATTCGTCTCGATTCACCAGTGGCCGTGGTATCCGGGCACGGGTGAGGCGTCTGACATCGGCTCAGGCCCGGGCCGCGGCTTCACGGTCAATCTCCCGGTGCCTGCGGGGAGCGGCGACGCCGACTTCCGCTCGCTGGTCGACCACGTGGCCGTGCCGCTGGCGCGCGAGTTCTCGCCCCAGCTGCTGCTGGTCTCCGCCGGCTACGACGCCCATCCGGACGACCCGCTGGGGGAGTGCGAGGTGACTCAGGGCGGGTTCGCCGCGATGACGGCGTCGGTCCGTGGGGTGTCCGAGGAGCTGGGCATCCCGCTCGGTTGCGTGCTTGAGGGCGGATACAACCTCGATGCTCTGGCGACGTCGGTCGCGGCCACGATCGAGGTTTTGAACGGGGCGCGCCAGCGCTGCCCGAGGTCGAGGTGAGCGAGCACGCCGATCGTGCTCGCCAGCGGCTCAGAGCGTGGTGGCCGGCGCTGGGCGGCTAGAACGAGGGGGCTAGGGCCAGCGGAGGGCGGTTAGGGCCAGACGACGGCGGCGACGATCGCCACCACGGCGATCACGCTGAGCATGATCAGGAGCCCGATCCGCCAGTCCGGCGGACTGTGGACCACGGTTCGGGCTGCGCCGCACTCCAGGCACCACTCCTGGTCGTCCGCGAGCTCGGCGCCGCAGGCAGGGCAGCGGTCCTCCGTTGAGGCGCCACCGGGCGGGTCCTGGCCAGCCGGAGCCTGGCCTTGCGTCTCTTCAGTCAGAACTGTTGTCCGCACCACGAGCAGAACCGGTCGTTTGAGCCATACACCGTCCCACAATTCGAGCAGGCGCCGCCGATCCCCGGCTGGCGGATCTCGCCCACGCCCCGGCGCTCCTTGAGCGCGTGCTCCAGGGAGCGCAGTTCACGATCGGTCTGGACCGCCGCTGAGACCTTCTCCCGCACGAGGTCCGGCCGCTCGCGGTCGAACCGCTTTAGCTCGACCAGGAAGCCGCCTATATCTCTGAGCTGGAGCTCCCGCAAGCTCCGCAGGTACCGAGCTCGGCGGCGCATCTGGGCTGGTCCGGAGCCGGTGCGGGCGCCACCGTTGGTGGAAGACGCGTTCATGGCGCAGATCGCAGGGTGACGCGAGTATAAGAGCCCCACCGACCTCTTCCTCTGCCACCATCTTGGATCGTGCCCTGCACTGCGGATCCAATTGGCGTGTTCGATTCCGGCGTCGGCGGACTCACCGTCCTGCACGAGCTGCTCGTCTCCCTGCCGGCGGAGGACTATCTCTACCTCGGGGATACGGCCCGGTTTCCCTATGGCGGGCGCTCCCCGTCCGAGCTCCAGAAATTCGCGGTTGAGGTCGCCGATCACCTGCTTGACCAGGGCGCAAAGCTGCTCGTCGCGGCGTGCAATGCGGTAAGCGCGGTCGCGCTTGACGCCGTTGGGCGCCATCTGCGTGACACGGGGAGCGAGGTCGAGGTGATCGGGGTGGTGAGCGCGGCCACGCAGCTGGCCGTGGCGGGCAGCCGGTCGGGCCGGATCGGCCTGCTGGCCACGCCGGCCACCGTGGCCAGCGGCGCCTATGAGCGCGCGGTCGCGTCGGCCGATCCGCACGTCCACCTCGAATCGGTCGGCTGCCCGGATCTGGCTCCGATTATCCAGTCGGGCTTCCCGTTCGACGATTCGGTCGTCGAGATCGTGCGCGAGTACTGCGCGCCGCTGCGCGCGGCCGACATCGACACGGTGATCCTCGGGTGCACGCATTACCCGCTGGTGGCGCCGCTGCTCCAGAGGATGCTGGGACGAGGCGTCTCGCTCGTCTCGTCCGGGACGGGTGTGGCCCGCAGCGTCGAGCGGGCGCTGGCCGGGCGCGGCCTCCTCAGCCAGCGCGCTGACGAGGGCAGCTACCGCTTCTGGTGCACCGGCGATCCGGAGCGCTTCCGGGAGCTCGGGACGCGCTTTCTCCAGATGCCCCTGGGCGAGGTCAATCGGGTCCAGCTGGCCTCGGTCGGAGCTTCTGCGAGCGAGGTGGCGGCGTGAGCTCGGACGCGACCCGCAGCTACGACCGCTCGCCGAACGAGCTGCGGCCCACAACAATTGAGCCCGGGTTTGTCCGGACGGCGACCGGATCGGCGCTCATCAGCGTGGGCGAGACGCGGGTCATCTGCACCGCCTCGGTGCAGGACAGCGTCCCGCGCTGGCTGGCCGGATCCGGCCGCGGATGGGTTACGGCCGAGTACGGCATGCTCCCGGCCTCCACGGGCGAGCGCAAGCAGCGTGATGTCTCCAAGGGCCGACCGGATGGGCGAACGGTCGAGATCCAGCGGCTGATCGGCCGATCGCTGCGCGTGGTGGTCGATTTTCACGCCCTCGGCGAGCGTTCGATCTATGTCGACTGTGACGTCCTCCAGGCCGATGGCGGCACGCGCTGTGCCTCCATCACCGGAGGGCTCGTGGCCCTGCGGCTGGCCTGCGACCGGCTGCTGAGCGAGGGCCGCCTCGAACGCTCATTCCTCAACGGGTCGGTGGCCGCGGTGTCGTGCGGGATGGTCGACGGCCGCGCCCTGCTTGACCTCGACTATTCCGAGGACTCGACGGCCGAGGTCGATGCCAACGTCGTCATGACGGGCGACGGCGGCCTCGTCGAGGTCCAGGCCACGGCCGAGCGCACGCCGCTCTCCCGCGCCCACCTGGACGAGCTCCTGGAGCTGGCTGCCTCCGGGATCGAGTCGCTCCGCGCGTTCCAGGACGAGGCGGTGGCCTCCGCCGCGAGTTGACCGTGCGCGAGGCTGGCGCGAGATTGCTCCTTTCCACCCGCAACCCGCACAAGGTCAGGGAGATGGAACGCCTCCTGGCTGGCGGAAGGATCACCGTCGATCCGCTGCCCGAAGGCGTGGAACTACCCCCGGAGGACGGCTCGACGTTTTCTGAGAACGCGCTCCCGAAAGCGCGGACGGCGGCCAGAGCTCTCGGTCGCCCGGCGATCGCCGATGACTCGGGAATCGAGGCGGCCGCGTTGGACGGGGCGCCCGGCGTTCGATCGGCCCGCTTCGCCGGAGCGGGCGCCAGTGACGAGGAGAACCTGGCCAAGCTCCGCCTTCGGGCTCCGGCCGGGAGCGGGCTTCGCTATGTCTGCGCACTGGCCTACGTCGATCCGGCGTCGGGGGAAGAGCAGGTGTTCTGGGGCTATTGCCAGGGGACCATGTCCGCCGAGGCTCGTGGCTCGGGCGGGTTTGGCTATGACCCGGTGTTCGTCCCGCAGGCGACTTCGGACGGGCGCACGATGGCCGAGCTGAGCGACGAGGAGAAGGACGCCATCAGCCATCGGGGAGAGGCCGTCCGGGCATTTCTGAGGTGGCGAGAGGGCTGAGATGAGCCGACGGGGCAGCACCGCGGCTCCCCCACCAGCCGCTCCCGGACTCAAAGCTCCGCGCCGCCAGCCTGTCGGTGGCCTCGAACTCGGGCCTGATCGTCCTCAAGGTCGTGGCCGGAACGCTCACCGGGTCGGTCGCGATCCTGACCGAGGCGGTTCACTCGAGCATCGACCTGGTGGCCTCGATCGTGGCGTTCTTCTCCGTCCGCAAGGCGGGCGAGCCCGCCGATGAGACTCACCGCTACGGCCACGAGAAGGTGGAGAACCTGGCCGCGGCGATCGAGGCGATCCTGATCCTCGTCGGCTCGGTGGTGATCGGGTTCGAGGCCATCCGCCGGCTGGTGAACGGTGGCCGCATCCACACGGTCGGGCTCGGGATCGGGGTGGTGGCCTTTGCCGTTGTCGTCAACCTGATCGTGTCAACCGTGATCGCGCGCAACGCTCGCCTGAGCGACTCGGCGGCCCTGGCGGGCGATGCCGCCCACCTCCGCACCGACGCGCTCACGTCGGCGGGGGTGCTCGTGGCCCTGGGGCTGGTCAAGGCGACCGGAGCCCAGTGGCTCGACCCGGCGGTGGCGCTGGTGGTGGCCGCCTCGATCATCGTCACGGGAGTGAGATTGCTGGCCCGGTCGTCTCGCGTGCTGGTCGACGAAGCTCTGCCGGGGGAGGAGGTGGCGGCGATCCGGGCGTCGGTCGAGGAGTTCGGCTCAAGCGGCGTGGTCGGCTATCACGAGCTGCGCACGCGCCGGGCCGGAGCGCGTCGCTACGTGGACCTCCACGTCCAGTTCCGCCATGGAACCTCGCTTGAGAGTGCCCATAGGACAGCCCACGAGCTCCAGGACACGATCGCCCGGCGCCTGAAGGGCTCAGACGTCCTGATCCACCTCGAGCCCGAGGACCGGGTTCGCCCCGGTGAGGAGCTCGGCTTGCTCGACCCCGCCGAGCGGCCGAGCGGGCCGGGCGAGCCGGGCGACCACAGCTAAGCGTTCAGAACAGGTTCACGGCAGCGGCGATGGCCACCGCCAGCGTGACGCCGGCGTAGCCCATGTACCCCTCGAGAATCAGGATCAGCACCGCCACGAGACAGGCCACGACGGTCGCGATCCACCAGGCTCGGGCGAGGTCCATGGCCCTATTCTGGCCCTGACGGGGTCGGAATGGAAGAGCGATGGGCCAGTCGTACCGGCATAACGCAGACCAGCGGCCGCGTCGTCTGGCTACGTGCTGCGCTGCGCCGGCTATAGGCGCGCTTACGCAGCACGTAAGCCCGCGGAGGTGGAGCTGTGCTGCGTTATGCCGGTTTCGCGAGGCCCCGGGGCCTCAACCCCCCAAAATCACCGAACACCCGGCCAAACCGGGTCAAGACCGTCAAATCCCATAAATACAGGCCAAATCGGGCTCGGAGCACCGCTCCAAGACCGCAAATTGCGGGAATCGGGGCCGAAATCGAGTATTGACGCCCCGCGGAGACCAGAGAGAATGGGCATGGAGGGTCCCTTTGGGCGGTCGATCGTCCGAGAGCCCTGTTAAGTTCGACCCCTCTACCCCCCGTGAAGGAGGAACAAGTTGACCAAGTCCGAGTTCGTTGACCAGGTAGCCGATCGCGCCGGCCTCAGCAAGCGGGACGCGGGAAGCGCCGTAGACGCCTTCCTCGACACGATCGAAGGCGCACTGAGCCGCGGCAGCGAGGTGAGCTTCTCCGGCTTCGGAAAGTTCAGCGTCTCCAACCGCAGCGCCCGTGAGGGTCGCAACCCCGCGACAGGCGAGCGGATCCAGATCGCCGCGACGCGCGTGCCGAAGTTCACGGCGGGCGCAGGGCTGAAGAAGGCCGTCAAGTAACGCTCGGCTTCGGTGACAGGGTCGCGCGCGCCGTCACGGAGCGGGCGACCCAACTGGTTCTGGGGCTCGACCCTGATCTGGGCCACCTGTGGTCCGGATCGACCGATCAACCAGCCGACACCGGGGACTCGAGCCGACCTGCTGAGTGCGCCGCGCGGGCAGTCGCGGCGCACTGTCAGCTCGTTCTCGAGGCGGTGGCGGAGCAATGCGTGGCCGTCAAGCCCCAGCTCGCCTGCTTCGAACGACTGGGCGCTCCTGGCTGGGCAGCGCTGGCCGACGTCGTCTCGAGCGCCCGTGATCACGGGCTGCTCGTGATCGCCGACGGCAAGCGGGGCGACATCGACGTGAGCGCCGCCGCCTACGCCCAGGCGTTCTTCGGCACGCCCTCCTCGCCGTTCGGACCCCTCCCGGGTCTCGGGGTCGACGCCCTGACGGTCAACCCCCTGCTCGGACGAGATTCCCTGGCCCCGTTCGTCGAGCGAGCGCGGGCTGCCGGTGCCGGCCTGTTCGTGCTCGTGCGCACCTCCAATCCGGGTGCGGGCGATGTCCAGGACCTGGCCCTCCAGGGCGGCGCGAGTGTGAGCGACCGGCTGGCTGAGATGGTGGCCGAGCTGGGCCGAGAGGGCATGGGCGAGGCCGGGCTGAGCGACATCGGCGCGGTGGTAGGTGCCACCGTGCCCGACCGCCTCGCCGCGTTGCGAGAGCTGATGCCTCACACGATCTTTCTGCTGCCCGGCCTCGGGGCCCAGGGAGGCCGCCCCGAGGATCTCAAGGACGCCTTCGCCCCCGGGCCGGCCGGCGGATTGGTCAGCTCCTCGCGGGGGATCGTTGGCGCCCATGAGTCCGCAGGCGGCGACCCTGCCGGCGCGGCGCGGGAGGCGGCGGAGCGGCTGCGCGAGGCCGCGTGGGCTCTGAGCAGCTGAGCCGGGTCGGCGGGGAGGGCCGGGCGGAGCGGCGGGTCAGCCCGGCCGGCGGCTTACCGGGGCCGGCGGCTCCCCTCCGGAGCCGTGCGCCGTGGCCGCTGTCGAAACTTGGCAATCCACCTAGCCTATGGTGAAGCGCATCGCCATATTTCCCCCCATGGTGAAGCGCATCGCCATATTTCCCCACCCGGCGAGACGGATCGCCAGAATCCCGCACTAAGCCATGTGATGACTGTTGCGATCTTGTCTCCATAGCGGGGTAAGATGCCCGGGCGATGGCGGCTAGGAGAGCTGGGCGGTTTCTGGCACCCCTCGCCCTGCTGGTTACTGCGCTGGCGATTGGCCTGGTAATCAAAGACCACGTGGGGGGGAAGGGGAGCCCGGGCGCAACGACCTCGGCGATCACCAGCTCAGGTGGTGGCCTGTCCCAAGGCCCCCGGCTGCCCACGAAGAAGAAGACGGCGCCGAAGTTCTACACGGTCAAGTCGGGTAATACGCTGTCTGGTATCGCGGCTCAGACCGGGGTCCCCGTTACGACAATCGAGAATCTGAATCCCGGATTGAACCCGAGTGCGCTGCAGACCGGGCAGCGCTTGAGGTTACGAAGGTGATCATCACAGTCACGCTCAACCCGGCTTTGGATAAGACCCTCGAGGTCCCGAACTTCGCCCAGGGACGCCGGCACCGCAGCATCGACCAGGTGACGATGCCCGGGGGCAAGGGCATCAACGTCGCCCGCGTGATCAAACGGCTGGGCCAGCCCGTGATCGCCACCGGGCTGACCGGCGGGGCGACGGGAACCAGGATCGTCGAGGCGCTCAACGTCGAAGCGATCCTGAACTCGTTCGTCCGCATCCGGGACGACTCGCGGACCAACACCGCCGTGTTCGACCCCACGACCGGGTCGCACACCGAGATCAACGAGCGCGGGCCGGCGGTCTCCCCGGCGGAGCTCGATCTCTTCCGGGAGAAGCTGCTCTACCTGGCCCGGGGGGCGAGCATGTGCGTATTCGCCGGCAGCCTGCCCCGCGGAGTCGAGCCCGACGTCTACTACGACCTGATCCGTGAGGTCAAGCGCTTGGGCGTCGTGACTTTGCTCGACACCGACGGCGAGCCCCTGCGGCTCGGCGTGCGGGCCGAGCCCGACATCGTCTCGCCGAACGAGCTCGAGGCCGAGGAGCTCGTCGGCCAGGAGTTCAACGACGACGACGATCGCGCGCAGGCTCTGGTCGAGATCACCCGGCTGGGGGCGCCCGAGTCGATCATGACCGTGCGGGATGGGTGCTATGCCCAGGTGATCGAGGAGGCGCCCACGCTCTACCGCGTCTCGGTCCCCGAACAGGAGGCTCGCTCCCGGATCGGGTCGGGAGACGCCTTCCTGGCCGGTTACGTGGCCGCGCGCTACTCGGGCCGCGCGCCCGTCGAATGCCTGCGCTACGGGGTGGCCTGCGGCGCCGAGTCGATTCAGCATTTCGGCGCCGGCGTGGTCGATCCCGCCAAGGTCCAGAGGCTGCTGAACGAGGTCACCGCCGAGCGCCTGCCGGTGCCCGCGGAGATCCGTTAGCGCAATTTGCGGGACCTCCCCGGGACGTCGAGTGACGAACCGCACGGAGGGGCCCAGAACATCCGTGCTCTCTTCTACGATTGAGCGATGGAAGTAGAGATCGGCCGCGGTAAGAAGGCGAGACGGGCCTACGGGTTCGATGAAATCGCGATCGTCCCGTCGCGCCGCACCCGTGATCCGGACGACGTCGACATCAGCTGGACGCTCGGTCCCTACCGGTTCGAGCTGCCCCTGCTGGCGGCGGCCCTCGACGGCGTCGTGTCACCCGCCACCGCCGGCGCGATCGGCAAGCTCGGCGGGCTCGCGGTGCTCAACCTCGAGGGGATCTTCTGCCGGTACGACGACGCCGACGAGCAGCTCGAGCGGATCGCCACCTTCTCCGGCGACATCGCCACCCGGGAGATGCAGGACATGTACCGGGAGCCGGTCAAGGCCGAGCTGATCGCCCAGCGGATCGCCGAGATCAAGGAGCACGGCGTGGTCGCGGCGGCGTCGCTGACGCCCCAGAAGGTGCGCAAGTACTACGAGGTCGCGCTCGAGGCTGGGCTGGATGTGCTCGTGATCCAGGGCACGGTGGTCTCGGCCGAGCACGTCTCGTTGGACGAGAGCCGCCCGCCGCTCAACCTCAAGGAGTTCATCCGGGAGCTCGCCCCGACCCCGGTCGTCGTCGGGGGCTGCGCCTCCTACCACACCGGTCTTCACCTGATGCGCACCGGCGCCGCCGGCGTGCTCGTCGGCGTCGGCCCCGGCGCGATCTGCACGACCCGGGGAGTCCTCGGGATCGGCGTCCCGCAGGCCACCGCGATCGCCGACGTCGCCGCGGCTCGCTCCCAGCACATGCTGGAGACGGGCGACTACGTCAAGGTGATCGCCGACGGCGGGATGCGCAACGGCGGTGACATCGCCAAGGCGATCGCCTGCGGAGCCGACGCCGCGATGCTGGGGTCTGCCCTGGCCCGCGCCTACGAGGCTCCCGGCCGTGGTTACAACTGGGGGATGGCCACCTTCCACCCCACGCTTCCCCGCGGGACCCGTGTCGCGACCACCCAGAACGGCTCGCTGGAGGAGATCATCAAGGGGCCCGCCCGGGAGAACGACGGCACCTTCAACCTGATGGGCGCGCTCCGCACCTCGATGGCCACCTGCGGTTACCGGGACATCGCCGAGTTCAACCGGGCCGAGCTGGCCGTCGCGCCCGCGCTCCAGACCGAGGGCAAGCACCTCCAGCGCGAGCAGGGCGTCGGCATGGGGGCCCGCGGCGCTCGGGCCACGGTAGGTGTCAGCGACTGAAATCCCTGCAAAGGAAGGCCGCGGTGCATGCACCGCGGCCCCGGCCGCGCATGCGCGGCCGGCGGGGGCGCGCATGCGCGCCCCCGAACAACAGGAAGAGGTCGTGGTTCTGGATTACGGCGGTCAGTACTCGCAGCTGATCGCCCGCCGGGTCCGTGAGTGCGGCGTGTTCTCGGAGCTCCTGCCCCACCACGTGGGCGTCGAGGAGGTCCGCCGCCGCCAGCCGTGCGGCGTGATCCTGTCCGGCGGCCCGGCCTCGGTGTATGCCGACGGAGCTCCGCCGCTTGACCGTGGGCTGCTCGAGCTGGGAATCCCCGTGCTGGGCATCTGCTACGGGATGCAGCTGCTGGCCCGCGAGCTCGGCGGCCAGGTCCAGGGGGCCGAGGTCGGCGAGTTCGGGCGCTCCGAGCTGACCGTGCGTGAGAAGGGGCGGCTGCTGGCCGGCACGCCCGGCGAGCAGACGTGCTGGATGTCCCATCGCGACACCGTTTTCGCCCCGCCCCCGGGGTTCGCCGCCCTGGCCTCCTCGACCGCCTCCCCGGTGGCGGCGTTCGAGTCGGTGGACCGCGCGGTCTACGGCATCCAGTTCCACCCCGAGGTCGTCCACACCCCCTACGGCCAGCACGTCCTGACGAACTTCCTGCGCGATGTCTGCGGCTGCGAGGAGGAGTGGAGCCCGGCCTCGGTGATCGAGGACCAGGTCCGCCGGATCCGAGAGCAGGTGGGGGACGGCCGCGCCATCTGCGGTCTTTCCGGCGGGGTCGACTCGAGCGTGGCCGCGCTGCTCGTGCACAGGGCGATCGGCGAGCGGCTCACGTGCGTGTTCGTCGACCACGGACTGATGCGAAAGAACGAGGGCGCCCAGGTGATCGCCGCCTTCCGGGACCACTTCCACGTCCCTCTGGTCGCTGTCGATGCCTCCGAGCGATTCCTGGCCAGGCTGAAGGGCGTGTCCGATCCGGAGGAGAAGCGCAAGCGGATCGGGGCCGAGTTCATCCGCGTGTTCGAGGAGGAGGCGGCCAAGCTGAAGGACGTCGAGTTCCTCGTCCAGGGGACGCTCTACTCCGACGTGATCGAGTCGGGCGGCGGCACCGGCGCGGCCACGATCAAGTCTCACCACAACGTGGGGGGTCTGCCTGACGACCTGCAGTTCAAGCTCGTCGAGCCGCTGCGCACGCTGTTCAAGGACGAGGTGCGCGCGGTCGGCGCCGAGCTCGGCCTGCCGGACCGGCTCGTCTGGCGCCAGCCCTTCCCGGGGCCGGGCCTGGCCATCCGGGTGATCGGGGGCGAGGCCACGCGTGAGCGCCTGGAGGTCCTGCGTGAAGCCGACGCGATTCTCCAGGAGGAGATCCGCCAGGCCGGCCTGTACCGGGAGCTGTGGCAGTCATTCTGCGTCCTGCCTGACATCCGGGCCGTCGGCGTCCAGGGCGACGCCCGGACCTACGGCAACGTGATCGTGATCCGGGCCGTGACCTCAGACGACGCCATGACCGCCGACTGGGCGCGGCTCCCCTATGACCTCCTGGAGCGGATCGCGTCCCGGATGATCAACGAGATCCGGCCCGTGGGGCGCGTGGTGCTCGACATCACGAGCAAGCCGCCGGGCACGATCGAGTGGGAGTAGGGCGCCGGCGGGCTGTGGCCGTGCGGCGTCCGGTCAGGTGACCTTGACGTACTGGGTAACGCTCTTGCCCACTCCCTTGACCTCCACGCGGTAGCGACCCGGCGAGACCTGGGTATAGGTGGTGCCATCGGGGCCGCACGAGTACCAGCCGCCCGGGCTCCACCGCCCCCCGTACCACTGGCTCAGCTGACACTCGACGCGGGCGTGGCTCGGCGCCGAGATATAGATGTGGACCGTGTTGCCCTGGGCCTTCACCTGGACCTGAAGCACCGGCGGCCGCTTTACGACGTAGTTGTTGGTACCGGCACCATCGTTCATTGCCTGGGCCCACTGGTAGTAGTAGGTAGGCGTGTAGTTGGCGTCGCCCCGGCCCAGGATCAGCGTGTAACCGAGCTTGCCCGAGTAATCGCGACCGGCCGCCGCCCCCATGGCATAGGCGCCGGTCTCGGTGTTGAAGTCCGTGAGCACGGCGTGGCGGTGGCCCCAGCAGCCTGAGGGGTGCGCCTTCGTGCAGTCGAGATTCGTGCTCCCGAGCCCGTCGTCGTACATCCACTCCTCGTAGGCCACGACCATGTTGGTGTAGGCCCCGGCCCAGTCGCCGTAGCCGTAGATATCGGGGTTGGTTGAAACGGGGTCGGCGTCGTTGTGGACGCCGGTCAGCGCGAAGCCGTCGAACTGTCGGGTCAGCCCCGTGATCGGGTCGAGCCCGTACTGGATCCGGTCGAGGTTGACCAGGATGAACGCCTGCTCATCGGGCGGGAGCGAGGTGAAGTCCGACGGGAGCTTGTACGGCCCTTGATGGAGGCTCGCCCGGGCCTGGTCAAGCCAGTAGACACCAGCGTTGACGCACGTGGCCGAGGTCGGAGCGGACCGGCAGGCCAGCGGAAGCTGCCCCATCGGATAGTTCGACGATGGATTGGTCCCCGCGGGGGTGTCGGCCGTCGCGGTGGCCGTTCCCAGCCAACCGAGGCAAAGCCCGATCAGGGTGGCGCTCAAGAGCGCCCGAATGCCGTTGCCCCTCCTTGGGTCCATCGAACGTCAACCTACGTGATGCGCGGGGACGCGTCAAGGAGCACTGTCCGGCCGGCCCACGACCAGCCGTAGCCCGACGTCTAGCCGGTCGAGCTGGCGGAGATGGCCATGCCTGCGCTCCCAATCGCCCGTGCGCAGGTCGCGCTCCACGGCGGAGACGACGCGCTCGACCACGTCCTCCGGCATCCGAGCAAATCCCGAAGTGCCACGACGAGCCTCTGGGTCGAGCACTCGCTCGGGGTGCGCCCAGAAGGAGCCGAGCATCCAGTCCGGCGTGTCCCGGCTGATCTCGAGCGTCTCGATCGATGTGCTCCCGCCCAGCCAGCTCGCGACCGTCTCCGGGCGCGGGAAGATTTGGCGATCCAGCTCGCCCACCTCGGGGAGGTAATCGGCCATCAGCCACATCTGCCCGCTGACCCGCGAGTCATAGGTCAGGATCACGACCGGGCCGCGGGCCACGCGGCGCAGCTCCCGGACTCCCCGCTCGCGCTCCTCGTCCCAGTGGTGGATCGAGAGGATCGCCATCGCCGCATCGACGCTCTGGTCTCTCAGGGGGAGCTGACCGGCACTGCCACGCAGGGCGGGAACCCGGTCCGGAGGCCGCTGCGAGCTCATGACATCGCTCGGCTCGATCGCGATCACGTACCGGTCCCGCGGCTCATACGAGCCGGCTCCTGCTCCGACGTTGACCACCGTTCTGGCCTCGCCCAGTGCGTCATGAATTGCGGCTCGCAGATCCTCGTCCTCGCGGCGGGTGCTGCTGTATCCACGCCCGATTCGGTCGTAGCGCGCGGATTCGGCGGTCATGCTGAGGTCACCTGAAGATGATCTCAATGCGCGGCCGAGCGGGCGGCGCGTCTGGCATACGTTTGGCGAATAACCCTCCAAAAACAGGGGGTGAATCGCCATTCACCGACCCTCAAGCCCGGCCCGCCGCCCCTCCGGCGCCCCCTCGCTCGGTGGCGGCGCCCCTACTCGGTCGGCGGAAGGGTGGCGATGATGGCCCGGGCGTAGCGGGCCAGATCCGGCGGCAGGCGGCGGCGGGAGAACCACTGCACGTTGGCCAGCTCGCCGTGGTCGACTTCCAGGCGCGGCGCCTTGACCTCCGCCCGGACGTAGGTGACGCGATCGTGGCGGTGGTAATCCTCGACTACGACCTCCTCGAGCCGGGTCCAATCGTCGATCGCCACCCCCAACTCCTCGCGCATCTCTCGGGCGGCCGCGGCGAGGGGGGACTCGTCGCGCTTGCGCGACCCTCCGGGGAGATCCCAGGCCCGGCGGCCATACGTGTGCCGAACGAGCAGGATCTGCTCGCCGTCGGTCAGCAGGCACTTGACGCCACGGGTGGTGGGATGGGCCAGAAGCCAGTACAGGCGCAGGCCCAAAAAGGCCACCCGATAGGCCATGCGCTTGAGACCGACCCGCAGGTCCATGGCGCTTCAGCCTACGGTGCCGGGCGGCGGGCCGAGCCGTCCGAACGCCTCGCCCGGAGGCTCATCGGGCAAGCCGGGGCGGAGCGCCTATCATTGCCTCAGTCGCGCGGTTGCCGCGCGGCTTATGCGTGCCATGAAGACCTACGTAGCCACACCCACCGACCGCCAGCGAGACTGGTTGCTCGTCGATGCCAACGGGCAGACGCTCGGTCGGCTGGCCACCCAGATCGCGGATGCTCTGAGGGGAAAGCGCAAGCCGACCTACACGCCACACATCGACACGGGTGATTTCGTGATCGTGGTCAACGCGGAGAAGATCTCGGTGACCGGCAACAAGCGGGCCGACAAGCGCTACTACCGTCACTCGGGCTACCCCGGCGGGTTGAAGTCCCGCTCGCTGGAGGAGATGCTCCAGCGCCGGCCTGAGGAGGTCATCCGGATCGCGGTCAAGGGGATGCTCCCCCGCAACCGCCTGGCGCGAAAGCAGCTGACCAAGCTGAAGGTGTACGCGGGGCCGGAGCACCCGCACGCCGCTCAGCAGCCGACACCGATGGAGATTCAGACTTGAACGACGAAGAGACCCCCGAGGTAACACCGGACGACTCAGCCGCGCAGCCCGCTCCGACCGAGGAGCCTGAGGCTTCGGCCGAGTCGAACGAGGCTCCCGAGGCCCCCGAGCCCGAGGCGAGCGAAGAGGTCGCCGCCGACGAAGTGCCCGCCGAAGTGGCGGAGGAGGCCGCCGACGACGCACCGGCTGCTGAAGAGGCGCCCGCAGCTGAGGAGTCGCCCGCCGAGGAGTCGCCCGCTGCCGCCGAGGAGTCACCGGCCGCCGAGGAGGAGGAGGCGCCGGCTGCCGAGGAGGAGGCGCCGGCGGCGGAGGCGGAGAGCGCCCCGGCTGAGGCGGAGCCCGAGTACGAAGAGCTTGCCGTGCCCGCGGAGCCGCGGGAGAAGCCTGAGATTCCCGGACTGGAGCTCGAGCCCGACATCATCCGCGAGGCCGAGCAGTACCTCGATGCCGAGGCTCAGGCGGCCGCCGAGGCCGAGGCCGAGGCTCGGGCCGCCGAGGCGCTGGCCGAGGACCAGGACGAGGACGCGGCGCCGATCGCCGACGCGGCCATCGATCTGGCCGCGGGCGCTCGCTACGTCGCCACCGGTAAGCGCAAGACGGCTGTGGCCCGGGTGATCCTCAAGCCAGGGAAGGGCGAGTACTCGATCAACGGACGACCGCTTGAGTCGATGTTCCCCCGCCAGACGCTCCAGCGCATGATCCGCCAGCCTCTGGAAACGGTGGGTTATGACTCCCGCATGGATGTGGTGGCTCGCATGCACGGCGGCGGCGTTTCGGCTCAGGCCGGAGCTCTGCGCCACGGAATTTCTCGGGCTCTGATCGAGGCCGACCCGAACCTTCGCGGCGAGCTCAAGCGCCGCGGCTTCCTGACCCGCGACCCGCGGGTCAAGGAACGCAAGAAGGCCGGGCTCAAGAAGGCGCGCAAGCGGCCGCAGTTCTCCAAGCGCTGAGGACGATCCTCCGCGGATGGCTCGCCAGCTATTCGGCACGGACGGTGTCCGCGGCCGCGCAGGGCATTTCCTGACCGCCGAACTCGCGCTCGGGCTGGCTCGGGCGGCCGTTGCCCGGATCGGCGTGGACGCGCCCCAGGTTCTGATCGTGCGGGACACCCGCGAGTCAGGAGAGATGCTCGAGTCGGCGATCGCCGCGGGCGTCACTGCGGCGGGAGGCCAGGCGCTGCTGGGCGGAGTGCTTCCCACCCCGGCTGCTCCGCAGCTCGTTCGGCGCCACGGGTTTGAACTGGCGGCGGTCATATCCGCCTCGCACAATCCCTATGAGGACAACGGCATCAAGCTCTTCGCTGGCGACGGCTTCAAGCTCGACGACGCCACCGAGGACGAGATCGAGGCCGCCCTGGGCGCGTCCGTGGAACCGCCTGAGCAGATCGGCCGGGTTTACCGGCTCCATGGAGCGCTCGAGGACTACCTGCGAGAACTCCACGCTCGCTTCGCCGACCTCGACCTGAGCAGGAGGCGCATTCTGCTGGACTGCGCCAACGGCGCGACCTTTCAGGCGGCTCCTGAGATCTTCCGCCGGCTCGGAGCCCACGTCGACACGCTGGCCGATCAGCCGGACGGGCGCAATATCAACGCCGGCTGCGGCTCGACCCACCTCGAGAGCCTGGCCGAGCAGATGGCCGGCGGCAGCTACGACGTCGGGTTTGCCTTCGACGGCGACGGCGACCGCGTCCTGGCCGTCGACCGCTCAGGCGAGCTGGTCGACGGCGATGAGTTGATTGCGCTGGCGGCGCTGCACCTGCGCGACCAGGGCCGGCTGCCTGGCACGGGCGTTGCGGTTACGGTGATGACCAACTACGGCTTTCACCAGGCGATGAGGGAGGCGGGGATCGAAGTGGCCACGACGGCGGTCGGGGACCGCTATGTCCTGGACGAGCTGCGTCGCCGGGGCTGGGCGCTCGGAGGCGAACAGTCGGGGCACATCATCGATCTCGGGTTCGGTCCGTCAGGCGACGGGATTGCCAGCGCGCTGCTGGCGCTGGAGGCATTGGGTGAGGGAGATCTCGTTGATCGTGACGCGATGCACAAGCTCCCCCAGAATCTGATCAACATCCAGGCCGCCGACCGGCCGGCCATGCAGGCGGCCATGAGCAGCAGCCAGGTGGCAGCGGCGATCGAGAAGGAGCAGCAGCTGCTCGAGGGCCGTGGCCGGGTGCTCGTCCGCGCCTCGGGAACCGAACCGCTGATCAGGGTCATGGTTGAGGCGCCCGAGCAGGCTGAGACCGACGAGGTCTGCCAACGGCTGGCCGAAGCGGTCGAGGCGGCGCTCGCGGGCTGAGCCTTTCAGGCCCCGGGGCCACGGCCTCTAACATCAGGAATTCGCTCTCCGGTAAGCGTCATGCCGAGAAGCGCGGGCCGCCGTTGCGGTTCGATCCCCCAGCCTGAGTCAACAGAAAGCAAGGATCATGTGCGGAATCGTCGGCTACGTGGGCCCACAGGAGGTGCGGGCACTGCTGCTGGAGGGGCTCGAGAAGCTCGAATACCGCGGATATGACAGTGCTGGCATCTCGGTGCTGGAGGGCGAGCGGATCGACGCCGTGCGCGCGGTCGGCAACCTGAGCGCACTCCGGGGAGCGATGGACCAGGCGGAGGGCGGGGGTGCCGGATCGGTGGCGGTGGCCGAGCGCGACCAGCCGGGCACGGGTATCGGCCACACCCGCTGGGCCACCCACGGCCGGGTCTCCGAGGAGAACGCCCATCCTCACTTCGACACCACCGACCGGGTCCACGTCGTGGTCAACGGCATCGTGGAGAACTATGTGGCCCTCAAGCACCGCCTGCTCCAGGAAGGGGCCGTGTTCACGTCCGAAACCGACGCTGAGGTGATCGCGCATTTGATCGCCCAACGGATGACCGGAGATTTCGTCGAGGCGGTGCGGTCCGCCTACGGGGAGCTTCGGGGCCACTACGCGTTCGTGGCGATGAGCGCCAGCCACCCCGGCGAGCTCGTGGGCGCCCGCAAGGAATGCCCGCTGATCATCGGCCGGGGCGAGGGAGAGCAGTTCGTGGCCTCGGCGATCCCGGCTTTCCTGAACCACACCCGCCGCGTCCAGTATCTGGACGACGATCAGCTCGTCGTCCTGCGGCCCGACGGAGTCGAGTTCATCGGCGCCGACGGTAAGCCGGCCGAGCAAGAGGTGGTCGAGATCGATTGGGACACCCAGACGGCCGAGAAGCAGGGCTTTGAGACGTTCATGCTCAAGGAGATCCACGAGCAGGCGGATGCCGTGGCCGAGACCATCGGCGAGCGGGCCGCCAGAGGAATCGGGATCGACCTTGGCGACCTCGGAGACATCGACGATCAGCTGCTGAGCACCGCTCGGCGAATCGTGATCGTGGCCTGCGGGACCTCCTACCACGCCGGCCTGCTCGGCCGGTACGCGATCGAGGAGTGGTCTCGGCTTGGCGTCGATGTCGAGATCGCCTCCGAGTACCGCTACCGCAACCCGGTGGTGGGGCCCGGCGACCTGGTGATCGGCATCTCCCAGTCGGGAGAGACCGCCGACACGCTGGCCGCGATGCGTACGGCCAAGGAGCGCGGCGCGACCGTCCTGGCGCTGACCAACATCATGGGCTCGCAGGCCACCCGTGAGGCCGACGGAGTCCTTTACACCCGGGCCGGCCTCGAGATCGGCGTGGCCGCCACCAAGACGTTCGTCACTCAGGTCACGGCGCTCTACCTCCTGGCCCTGCGTCTGGCTGAGCTGCGAGAGACGCTCGAGCCCGGCCAGCTCAAAGAGACGATCAGCGAGGTCAAGCGGCTGCCCCACCGCATCAGCGAGCTGTTCGAGCGAGACCTCGGACCGATCGAGCGGATCGCCGCAAAGCACGCCCCGGACGACTTCTTCCTCTACATCGGGCGCCAGGCCGGGCTGCCCGCCGCCCTGGAAGGGGCCCTGAAGCTCAAGGAGATCTCATACATCGCCACGGACGCCTATCCGGCCGGGGAGATGAAGCACGGCCCGATCGCGCTGCTCGACGAGAGCACTCCGGTGGTCGTGGTGGCCACGGATTCCCCGGTGCTTGACAAGGTCATTTCCAACGTCCAGGAGGTCCGCGCCCGCGGGGCGTGCGTGATCGCGGTGGCCAGCGAGGGCAACGAGGACATCGTCGAGCACGTCGATGAGGTGATTCGCGTGCCCCGGACGCATTGGCTGCTCTCGCCGCTGCTGGCCGTGATCCCCCTCCAGCTTCTGGCCTACCACGTCGCTCGCGCTCGGGGGCTGAACGTGGACCAGCCGCGAAACCTGGCCAAGACCGTCACCGTCGAGTAGCGGTGGTCGGGATCGATCTGCTGGAGATCGACCGGCTGGAGCGGGCGCTCGAGCGGCGCCCGCGGCTGGCCGAGCGCCTGTTCACCGACGCCGAGCGCGCCTACGCGGCCGCCCGCGCGCGGCCCGCTCAGCACCTGGCGGCGCGCTTCTGCGCGAAGGAGTCGGTGGCCAAGGCGCTGAGCCTGTCTGCCTGGAACTTTCGTGACGTCGAGATCGTGGGCGCCGATGGCCCGCCCGAGGTCCGGCTGCACGGCGCCGCGGCCGAGCGAGCACGCGACCTCGGCGTCACGGTGAGGGTCTCGATGACCCACACCGGCCGCGATGCCGCGGCCGTGGCCATCGCCGTCCACGTCTAGGCTCCCTCGGGCGTGGCCCTCCCCGATTGGCTGATCCCTCTCCCTGACGCCTCCGCCCAGCGTGCGCTGGATGAGTGGGCGATCGCCGAGCGTGGGATCCCCGGTGTCGAGCTGATGGAGCGCGCGGGAGAAGGTCTGGCCGATCTGGTCCTGGGGCTCCAGACCCGGGGTCGGATCGCGGTGGTGTGCGGCAAGGGCAACAACGGAGGTGACGGCTTCGTATGTGCCCGGCTCCTGTGTGAGAAGGGAGTCGAGGTCGAGGTGCTGCTCCTCTCGGACCCAGAGGAGCTCCGAGGCGAAGCCCGGGAGAACTTCGAGCGCCTGCCGGGTGGCCGAGTGCCCGGTCGGTTCGACGCGGAGGCGGTGCGGGGCGCTGCCGTGATCGTGGACGCGATTCTCGGCACGGGCTTCAGCGGGGAGCCGCGCGGACCCGCCGAGGGGGCGATCCAGGCGATCAACGATGCCGGCCGTCAGGCGGCCGTGGTGGCGTGCGATGTGCCCAGCGGAGTCGATGCCTCGACTGGCGAGGTCGCCGGGGAGGCCGTGGTGGCGCAGGCCACCGCCACTTTTCATGCTCCCAAGCCCGGGCTGTGGATCGAGCCGGGCAAGCAGCACGCTGGGGAGGTGACCGTGATCGACATCGGGATCCCGGCCGGTGGCCCAGATGACGCCTCGATCGGCCTGATCTCGGATCGCGTGACCGGCCGGATTCCTCGCCGGGGGCGCGAATCGACCAAGTTCGCGGCGGGGAGCGTGCTCGTGTGCGGAGGCTCGATCGGTCTCACGGGCGCGCCTTCGATGGCCTCAGAAGCGGCCATGAGGGCGGGAGCGGGCTACGTGACGGCGTGCGTGCCCCGGTCGCTGAATCTGGCGTTCGAGTCCCGGCTGCTCGAAGTGATGACGGTCCCGCTGCCCGATCAGGACGGGTCGCTCAGCGCCGACGGTGCTTCAGCTGTCCTGGAGCGCTGCGAGCGAGCCGACGCGCTGATCCTCGGCCCCGGCCTGGGGCGAGAGCCCGGCGCGTTTGATCTGGCCCGCCGCCTCGCGGCCGAGGTTGAGGTCCCGCTGCTGCTCGATGCCGACGGGTTGAACGCCCACGCCGGGGCAGCTCGGAAGACTCGGCGGCCGCAAGGCGCCGGCGGTCCTGACCCCGCACGCCGGGGAGCTGGCTCGCCTGCTCGGCAGCGATAGCTCGGCCGTGGCCGCCCGCCGGCTCCACTGCGCTCGCCGCGGCGCGGCGGAGGCGGGCGCGATCCTCGTCCTCAAGGGCGATGACACGCTCGTGGCCCATCCCGATGGCACGGTCGGGGTCAGCCGGGGAGGAGCGGCCGCGCTGGCCACCGCTGGAACCGGGGACGTCCTCTCAGGCGTGATCGGGGCCTACCTGGCCAAGTCGATGGATCCGTTCGAGGCGGCCTGTGCGGGAGTGCTGGTCCACGCGGCCGCCGGCCGGCTGGCCGGAGAGCGCATCGGGCCTGAGGGAGTCATCGCCCGTGACGTGATCGAGCTGCTGCCCGAGGCGCTCGAGGCCACGCGCGGACGGGCGGTGTGATCTGTCGTGCCCGTGCGCGCGCTGGCCGCAATCAATCTGGCCGCGGTTGAGCGCAACGTAGCCAGGCTCCGAGCCGTGCTCGAGCCCGGGGTGGCCTTTGGCGCGGTGGTCAAGGCCGACGGGTATGGCCACGGCGCCCTCCCGGTGGCCCGGGCGGCGCAGGCGGGCGGTGCCGCGTGGCTGGCCGTGGCCACGGCCGCGGAGGCGGCCGAACTGCGGGCCGGGGGAGTCGATGGGCCGGTGCTCGTGATGGGAGCACTGGCTTCTTCGGAGGTCCCGGTGGCCGTGCAGGCGGGGGCCGACGTGGTTGCGTGGACGCACAGCTTTGCCGAGGAGCTGGCGCGGGTGGCCGAGGTTGGGCTTGGGGTAGGGCCCGGCGAGGCGGCACGGCCCGTCGGTGTCCACGTCAAGCTCGACACCGGGATGGGGCGGCTCGGGACGCGAGATCGCGGGCGCGCCCTGGAGGTCGCTCAACGGGTGGCCGATGCCGGCCCAGCCCTCTCGCTTCAAGGCGCCATGACTCACTTCGCGACCGCGGGCGAGGACCCCGATTTTGTATCCGCCCAGCTCGAGCGGTTCGGGCCGTTTGTCGACCTGGTCAGGGCGCGCTGGCCGCAGGTCACGGTCCACGCCGCCAACAGCGCGGCCACGTTGACCGCGCCCGCCAGCCACTTCGACCTGGTGCGATGTGGGATCGCCGTCTACGGGTGCGATCCGATCAACTCCGAGCCACGGGACTGGGGGCTCGAGCCGGCGCTCGAGCTGAGCTCGTACGTGGCCGCTCTAAAGCCGGCTGGTCCTGGAGACACCGTGGGCTATGGGCGGAATTTCAGGGCCGCCCGGGACACATGGATCGCCACGGTCCCGATCGGATACGGCGACGGGATCATGCGGGCGCTGGGAGGCAATTGCGACGTGCTGATCAGGGGCCGGCGGTTTCCCGTCGTGGGCACGATAAGCATGGACAACCTGACCGTGGAGGTGGGTGAGGAGCGTGCCGTGGCGATCGGTGATCGGGTGGTCCTGATCGGCTCTGATGGTGAGGAGCGCCAGACGGCCGAGGAGCTGGCCCGCAGGCTGGGAACGATCAATTACGAGATCGTGTGTGCCCTTTCGCCGCGCGTGCCCCGGGTCTACCATCGCGACGGGGTGCAGGAATGACCGCTTCGCGAGGGGCTGGAGGTATGACCGGTCAGGGGGCCGTTCTGGAGGCGTTGGCGGCTGTGCGCTCAGTCGGCGGCAGTGCCTGGCTGGTGGGCGGCGCCGTGCGCGATCGGCTGCTCGGGCGAGACACGACCGACTACGACGTCGCGATTGATGGCGATGTCCGCGCGGCCGCCCGAGCGGCCGCACAGGCGGCCCGAGGGCACGCCTTCGAGCTCTCAGAGGGGTTTGGGGGCTGGCGGGTGGTGCCTCGGCGTAGCCGGTCCGCCGGGCCGGCGAGCGGTGACCGAGTCGAGGGATGGCAGCTCGACCTGCTGCCGCTGGTGAATGGCTCGATCGAGGCGGACCTCGGCCTTCGGGACTTCACGGTCAACGCGTTGGCCGAAAGGCTCGACGACGGGGGCGAGATGATCGACCCGTTCGGCGGGCGGCGCGATCTGGACGAGCGCCGGCTGCGGATGGTCTCACCTGACGCATTCGAGCGCGACCCCCTGCGCTCCCTGCGCCTGGCTCGTCTGGCCTGCGAGCTCGGTTTCCAGATCGAGCCTGGAACGGCGCTGGCGGCCAGGCACGGCGCCCCGCTCCTTGACCGCGTCTCGCCGGAGCGAATCTTCGAAGAGCTGAGGCGGATCCTCACGAGTCCAGATGCCCCGCGTGGCTTGGAGGAAATGGAGGAGCTGGGAGTCACGGCAGCCATCCTGCCCGAGCTCGGTCAGCTCCACGGGATCGACCAGAGTCGTTTCCACCACCTCGATGTGTATGCCCACACGATGTCGGTGCTGGCCGAGACCGCCGAGCTCGAGAAAGCGCCCGAACGCTATCTCGGCCTGCGGGCGCCGGAGGTGGACGCGCTGCTGGGCGCTCCGCTGGCCCACCAGCTCACTCGCTGGCAGGCGCTTCGTTTCGGCGCGCTCCTGCACGACATCGCCAAGCCGCAGACCCGCGGGGTCCTGCCTGATGGCCGAGTCACGTTCATGGGCCACGACGCGATGGGCGCCGAGCTGGCCGTGGAGATCCTGGGCCGCCTGCGGGCCAGCCAGCGGATGCGCGAATACGTGGCGGTGCTGGTGCGCCACCACCTGCGCCTGGGCTTTCTGGTCCACGAGCGACCTCTGTCCAGGCGGTCGATCTATCGCTACCTCAAGGGGCTCGGTGAGTTCGCGGTCGACGTCACAGTGCTCAGCGTGGCCGATCGTCTGGCTACCCGAGGTGACCGCTCGACCGAGGCGATCGCCGCGCACCTCGAGCTGGCCGGTCAGATGCTCTGCGAGGCGCTGGCCTGGAGGGCCGAGCCGCCACGGCCGCCGCTCCGGGGCGATGAGCTGGCGGCGGCGCTGGGGGTGGCGCCCGGCCCGTTGCTTGGAGAGCTGCTGGGCGAGCTCGAGGAGGCGAGCTTCGCCGGCGATGTCAGGTCCCGCCAGGAGGCGATCGAGCTGGCCCGCGAGCTGATGGAGCGTCGGCGCGGGTAGCTGTAGGCTGACCTCCCGTGAGTGGCAACGACTGCCTCTTCTGTCAGATCGTGGCCGGCGAAATCCCGGCCCAGATAGTCGCTGAGGATGACCGGACGATCACCTTCATGGACATCAATCCCGCCACCCGCGGCCACGCCCTGGTGATACCTCGGCGCCACTCCACCGATCTGCTGGACACCGATCCCGAGGACCTGAAGGCGGTGATCGTGGCCGCACAAGCACAGGCCCAGCGCGTGGTGGAGCGTCTTAGCGCCGACGGCGTGAACCTCCTCAACTCGACCCGTTCCGCCGCCTGGCAGACGGTGTTCCACTTCCACGTCCACGTGATTCCGCGCTACGACGACGATCCGCTCAGGCTCCCGTGGACGCCGCGGCCGGGCGATTCGGAGGAAATCGCAGCCACAGCGGGGGAGTTGCGCTGAGGACTGGTTGTCCGCGGGCGCCTGGCCTTGATACGGTTGTGCCGTTTGAAATCGGGGTCGGGGCATTTGCCGACCGGAAAGCAGTAGAAGGGGAGTACATGGCAACGGGTACCGTCAAGTGGTTCAGCGACGATAAGGGCTTCGGCTTCATCACGCCTGACGACGGCGGACGTGACCTGTTCGTCCACTTCTCGGGGATCTCCGGCGACGGGTATCGCTCGCTCGCCGAAGGAACGAAGGTCTCCTATGAAGCGGAGGAAGGCCCCAAGGGGCCCAAGGCCATCAACGTCACGAAGATCTAGGTCGAACCTCTCTTTAGCTCCCCACTGTCTGAGCCCCGCGGTTGCTGGCGCCGGGGTGGCTGGCGCGCGGCCGTGACCGGGTTCTGTGCGGCGTTGACGGAGGTTCGTGCGGCCTTGACGGAGCGTCCGCGCCGCCTCGACGGAGCGTCCGTGCGGCTGGACCGAGCGGATGCTCTGACCAGCCCGGACCTTGGGCGCATCCGTGCAGGGGTGCCTGGGCGAAACTCTCTGCCGCTCAGGGGTGTTCAATGGTGCACATGAGACGAAACTTTTTCCTGGTCTTGGTCTTGCTCGCGGTCGTTTCGATCGGCGTTGTCTTCGCCCAGGCCAGCTCTCCGAGCCCCAACGGCGAATTCGTCAATCTGGGCAGCCAGACAGGAACCCCTCTCACGGCACCCGCCTGCCCCGCCGGCGTGGCGCCGTCGAACTGCAACATCATCCTCGAACGCGTCACCGCGCTGGCCACGATCCGGGATGGCGTCTCATATCCGACGAAGGCCACGAAATCCGGCCGGGTCGTGGCTCTCTCTGTCGGGCTATCCGCGCTCTCAAGCAAGGCGTCTGCCCGTCAGAAGGACATCAACTACCTCAATGGGAAGTACGGCGGCGATGCCCAGGTCGAGGTCGCCGTGCTCAAGCACGTCGGCAAGGGCGGCCAAAAATGGCAGGTCGTCCAGCAGAGCGGGATCTTCCACGTGGTCCGCTTCCTCGGCTCCGTGATCACGATTCCGCTCGCCAAAGCACTGTCGATCAAGCCCGGCGAGGCCGTCGCGTTGACCACGCCGACATGGGCCCCCGTGCTGGCCATTGACGTGTCCAAGAAGAAATTCGCCTACCGGCAGAGCCGGCAGGGCACCCCCAAGGAATGCGGGCTCGCAGGCGCCGGTTCCAAGGCACAGAAGGTTGGGGAGACGACCAGCTACCAGTGCAAGGACGCGGGCACCCGCATCGAGTACGCGGCCACCGAGATCACGTACCCGCAGGCCACCAACCCCGTGCACTAGCGCGGGCGGAACCGCCCTCGCCGCCTAGACTCGCCGCCGTGAGAACGGCCCGCGGGTGTATCACCAGGACCATCCGCGCCGTTTCGATTCTCGTCCGCGACAAGCGCGTACCGGCGCCGCTCCGATGGTTCGCCGCCCTAGGCCTCCTGCCCATCCCTGGGCCGTTTGACGAGGCCATCCTGCTCCTGGTGGCCGTTCCGCTGCTCATCTTTTACCGCGGCCCCATGCGCGAAGCCTGGGCCGAAGCCACCTGACTTTCGCCGAGCCTTTCTAGGGCGAGCCGGAGGCCCTACGGCGAGCCGAGGCCCTACGCGGAGCCGAGGCCCTAGGCGGAGCCGAGGCCCTAGGGCGAGCCGAGGCCTTACGCGGAGCCGAGGCCCTAGGGCGAGCCGAGGCCGGCGCCGCCAGTATTTCCGTGATGGTGGCCCGAGCCGCTCGATCCGCCGGCCTGGGTCCCGCCACCACCGGAGGAGGGACCACCCTCCGCCTGAGGAGGGGTTCGACCCGCCGCCACCGCCGCCGCCGCCACGCGCCGCCACCAGCCGCCACCCGAGTTAGCTACGGCCACGCCGCCGCCCGAGGAGCCGCCTCCGCAGCCGCCGGAGGGCACCTGAGCCGAGCTGCCGACTGACGACGAGGTCGACGTACCGCCCTTGCCGGAGCTGGGGTGTTGGGTTTGGGTATTTGAGGTGCCGGTCGGGACGGTCAAGCCGGGAGTGAGATTGGTACCGGTGTTGGGCGAGCCGCCTCCACAGGCGGCGAGCGCCGCCGCCACGGCGATGACCCCCGCTGCGCTGCCGACCGCGCGACCTACGCCGGTACGAGTCACGTCGATTCTGGGCTGGACGTTCCCAGCGGCTCCATCCGCCGGCCGCAATACGGGCAGTCGTTCAGGTCCTTCTGAGCGAGCTGGTCGCACCAGTTGCAGAACCGGAGGTTCCCCACCGCCCAGGGCAATTCGGAAGCTGTGGGAGCCAGCGGCAGCACCTCAGCCACCACCTCGAGCTCCTCGCCGGTCTCGAGATCGAGGTAGATGCCCTCGGGCTCAGCCTCGATGATGACCTCGCGGCCGGTGGAGGGTGTCCGCATCCGGTACTTCTGGCGGGTCCTCATCGCGCCCGATGCTAGCGACTGTGATGGGGCACTGGTGCCATCGCCTTGGATAAAGTGCCGCGGGCAAGATGGCTTCTCGCACACTCCGAAGCGTGGCGCTGGTGCCACTGGCGCTCATCCTGTTCGCTCTCGGGGGGTGCGCCGTCAAGCACCCGACGGCCGACCTGGTTCGCGGCAAGCAGCTGTTCGTCCAGAAATGCGGGGTTTGCCACACGCTCTCCCACGCCGGAAGCACCGGATCGATCGGCCCCAACCTCGATGACGCCTTCAGGCAGGACCGGGCCGATGGCATCAAGAGCACATCGATCGAAGGCCTGGTCGACTGCTGGATCCAGTACCCCAACAGCCAGGGCGTGATGCCGACAGGGATCTACACGGGGCAGGACGCCCAGGACGTCGCCGCCTACGTGGCCGACGTGGCGGCGGTCCCCGGCCAGGACACCGGCGCGCTGGCCCGGGCCGTTCAGGCCAAGGTGCCCGAGACGGCCGCCGCCGGCAAGACCGTGTTCACCGGCGTGGGCGGATGCGGCTCCTGCCACACGCTCGCCGCCGCCGGAACGACCGGAACCGTCGGCCCCAACCTCTCCCAGCGCCTGGCCAGCGACTGCGCCAGCCCGGCCTCCAAGAAGGTCCGCGGCGCATCGCTCACCCAGTGCATCCACACCGCGATCATCAAGCCCTATGCCTACATCCCGTCCGGCTACCACGCCGGCGTGATGCCGTCCACCTTCGCCCAGACCCTGAGCTCGAGTCAGATCGGGGCGCTGATCAAGTTCCTATCGAGCGTGACGAAGTAGGCGGCTTTCGCGGGGCGGAGCGGAGGCGACGGAGGCGCTAGCTCGAAGCGCGTTCTACGGCGATCGCGACCGAACGCCATGCGTCACGCCGCGACCGCCAATGAACGTCGCCCGGCTCCGGGGGTGCCGACCGGCAACTACCTCAGGATTCGTGACCGGGGTGCCCTGGTAGATCCGGTTGGCCAGCCAGATGATGTCGCTGTTGAGCAGGCGCACGCAGCCGTGGGACACGGCCGTGCCCGGCTTGGCCTGAAGGCCGTCGGCCATCCCGTGGATCGCGACCTGGCCTGGACCGCCGTCGAACGACTGTGTAGGTGTTTGAGCGGGCGCTCGTGGCCAGTGCGTACGGGCCGCCGGGGAACTTGTAGCCCTCCTTGACGTTCTCCTCGACGAAGAACTGGCCGGTGGGGGTGACCCGGCCGGGGCGCTCCGGGGACGACCAGCCAGTCTTTGACCAGCTTGCCGTGGTGGTAGATCCAGATGCGACGCTGGTTTGAGAAGCTGCTCGTGTCCGGGCCGACCGTGACGTAAATGTGCCAGGTGAGCTCCTTGAGCTGCGTCTTGGACGGACCTGATCCAGCCGGTGTGCGAGTTCGGCCGTCCGGGCAGCCGGACATCCAGCCAGGTCGTGCCGCCCTTGGTGGTCGAGCGCAGCACGGGCAGCGTCGTCTGCTCGCCGGTGATCGGACGCGTTCTGGAGACCGATCCGGTCTTGCGCCCGCCCGGGCTGCGCGTAGGTGGTGTGCGTTGCCCTGCAGCGTCGGCCACCTGCTGGGAGGCGGCCGGATGGAAAGGCGACCGTGTCTTGGCCTGCCCGCGCACTGGCAGCGGCCGGCAGCGTGACCAGCGTCAGGCTCCCTGCGGCGGCCAGCGCCGACGGCCCTTCTGACCAGCTTCATGTTCACCCCTCTAGCACCCTCCGTCACGTGTCTCCTCGCGTGGGCCAAGGGTAGCTGGCAAATCGACGTCTGTCGCCCCCAAGCGGCCAGGACGCTCACGTCAGGGCGCGGATCACCACCACGCAGACCACGATCACGGCCACCACGGCGACGAAATAGACCAACACCCGAAAGGCGCCTGCCTCCGAGCTGCAGCGGATTCTGCATCGCCCGTCGGCTGCTAGAGCACGTACACGGCCGTGAACACGACGATCCACATCGCGTCCACGAAGTGCCAGTAGATCCCGGGAACCTCCATCCCGGCGTGGGCCTCGGGGCTGTAGTGGCCGCGGAAAGCCCGGATCGTGACGATCAGCAGGGCGCAGAGACCGACCACCACGTGGGCTCCGTGCAGTCCGGTGAGCGAGTAGAAGACGGTGGCCTGGGCCGAGTCGTGGGGAGCCCAGCCCAGGTGGATGTACTCGTTGATCTGGATCGTCAGGAAGGTGAGGCCGAGCAGGAAGGTGGCCACCATCCCGGCCTTCAGCCCGAAGCGGTTGCCCTTCTTGATCGACGTCAGCGCCCAGTGGAGGGTCAGCGAGGAGGACAGCAGGATCGCCGTGTTGACGCCGGCCACCGGCTCGGGAATCACCGTCCCGGGGACGGGCCACGGGTTGTGGTTGACGATCCGGATGAAGAAGTAGGCCGTGAAGAAGGCCCCGAAGATCATCATCTCGGAGATGATGAAAAGCAGCATCCCCAGGGTCGGGGCGTGGACCCGAGATGAGCGATGCGCCGGGGGCGGCCCGTGGTGCTCGTGGGTGATTGAGGCGGCTTCCATGACGCTGCCCTAGGCGGCGGCCGTCTCCTCGCTGCGACGACGTGCTCGACCGGCTTGCCGGAGGCCCGCCGGACCCGTTCGATCAGGTCAGATCGCAGCCAGCCCGACTTGGTCTCCGGGAAGGTGGAGATCACGATGTCGTCGACCCGGAAGTACTGAAGCGCGTTCATCATAGCCGTGAACGGATCTGGGTCGCCGACCATGCCAGCTGCGATACAGGTCACGAACGCGCAGGCGGTCGACGCACCAGCTTCAGCCGCGTGCGGGCCCGCTGCAGGGCGTGGCCGCTTCCGCCCTCAGGCGGGACGACCACGATGAACAGCTGCCGCTTGCCGGGCTCGGAGAACGTCTTTGCCTTGGCCGCCAGAGCCTCCAGCAGCTCATCGCCCGAGGCCGTGCGGTTGGCCACGGCCAGCGTGACGTGGAACGGCAGCCCCTCGGCGTCGATGTCCTGCTCGAGGTGGGTCACCGGCAGTCCGGTGGTCTCGCGAATCCGGTCGACCAGATCGCGGCGCAGCCAGCCCGAGCGCGTCTCGGGGTAGGTCGAGATGATGATCTCCTGGGGGCGGTACTCGCGCATCGCGTCCTGGATCGCGGTGAATGGGTCCGGGTCACCCACCTCGCCAATGGCCCGGATGCCCATGCTCCGGATCACCTCGAGCGCCAGATCGATCCGAGTCTGGGCCGCGTCGAAGACGGCGTCGTTGTAGACCACGAGTCCGCTCTTGGGTCGGGTCTGGGGCACGACCAGGACGAACCGCGTGTCGCTGGTCGGCCCGCTGTCTGATCACGTCCATCAGCTCGCGACCGCCGAGCGTCTCGTTGGCCACCACCAGGATCGTCTTCGCGGCGATATCCGCCGCGGCGGTGCTCATTCGTGGCGCTCCTGGCTGGGCAATTGCGTGTAGGCGCCCGCAGTCACCGGCGGAGGATCGCTCGGCGACTTGAAGATCCCGTGGACCGCGCCCGGGACGCCGTACTCGTACGGACCTCCGACCACCGTCGGCACGGCGTCGAAGTTGAAGATCGGCGGCGGCGAGGACACCTGCCACTCGAGCGTGAGGCCGCGCCACGGATTCGCGGCCGCCTTCGGGCCCGCCCGCCAGCTGGCCACGATGTTGTAGAGGAAGATCAGCATGCTCAGTCCGAGCAGCCAGGCCGAGATCGAGATGAACAGGTTCCAGGCGGCGAACTTCGACGGCGTACTCGGCCACCCGCCGGGGCATGCCCTGGATTCCGATCAGGTGCATCGGCGCGAAGGTCGCGTTGGCGAAGATGAACGTGCACCAGAAGTGCAGCTTGCCCAGCCGGTCGTCGAACATCCGGCCGGTCATCTTCGGGAACCAGTAGTACACGCCGGCGAAGATCGTCATCAGCGATCCGCCGAACAGCACGTAGTGGATGTGAGCCACGATGAAGTAGGTCTGGCTCACGTGGATGTCGAACGGGATCATGGCCAGCATCACGCCGCTGATCCCGCCGAGCGTGAACATCGTCAGGAAGCCGAGCGCGAACAGCATCGACGTGTCGAGGTGGAGCACGCCTCGCCATAAGGTGGCTAACCAGGAGAAGACCTTGATCCCCGTGGGGATCGCGATGATCGCCGTGGTGATCATCATCGGGATCCGGATCCAGGGCTGCATCCCGGAGACGAACATGTGGTGGGCCCACACGGTGAAGCCCAGGACGACGATGGCCAGCAGCGAGAAGGCCATCATCCGGTAGCCGAAGATGGGTTTTCGCGCCTTGGTGGCCAGGATCTCCGAGATGATCCCGAAGCCGGGCAACATCATGATGTACACGGCGGGGTGGGAGTAGAACCAGAACACGTGCTGGTACATCAGGACGTTGCCGTTCTTGCCCGCGCCCACGTAGGCGTCGAAGAAGTGGAAGCCGAGCGCCTTGTCCAGCAGGATGAAGAACTGGGAGGAGGCGATGAACGGCGTGGCGATCACCACCAGCAGCGAGGTGGAGAAGTTCGCCCATACGAGCAGCGGCATGCGGAAGAAGCTCATGCCAGGAGCGCGCATGGTGATGATCGTCACCAGGAAGTTCAGGGCGGTGAAGATCGAGGAGAAGCCCGCTAACTGGACGCCGATCGAGAAGAAGAGCTGACCGATCGGCATCGTCGTGGACAGCGGCGCATAGGCCGTCCAGCCGGCGGCGAACGAGCCGCCGGGTGCCAGGAAGCTCATCAGCATGACCACGCCGCCCAGCGGAAGCAGCCAGTAGGACAGCGCGTTCAGCCGCGGGAACGCCATGTCCGGCGCGCCGATCATCAGCGGGAGCACGAAGTTCGCCAGCCCCGCGAACACCGGGATCACGAACAGGAAGATGAGCACCGTGGCGTGGACCGAGAACACGCCGTTGTACTGCTCGGGGGTCAGGAACTGCATCCCGGGCTTGGCCAGCTGGACCCGGATCATCATGGCCAGCAGCCCGCCCACGAACAGGAAGAAGAACGAGGTGACCGTGTACTGGATCCCGATCACCTTGTGGTCGGTGTTGACGCGGAAGTAGTCGCGCCAGGTGTGGGCGCCGTGGGATGAGTGATCCTCGGGCCGGGTCGGGCGTCCGATGGCCCAGTAGAGCCAGTAGTCGAATACTCCGATGCCGACCATGAAGAAGATCGGCACCGCCAGCAGCGACACGATCGTGATCGCGTTCCAGTCGACGACCGGATGCTGGTTCTGGCCTGCCCGAATCAGGACGTCGAGGCCGACGGAAAACCCGAAGCCGAGGACCTCGAACATGGCGGCGCGATACCAGCCGGGCTGGCGCAGTTTGGGCGGCAGGGGCACCCGAGTCCGCGACTCGGTGACCGGGGGGGCTTCAGAAACTGCCGTTGCCATTGCTGCACCTCCTAAGCGTCAGACCAACCAAAACTTTCCCATGCCTGCCGGCCCGGTGCCACCCCGGTGTCAGCACAGCGACACGCCTGCGTGCTCGTCTCACGGGCTTCCCTTCTCTCCCGGCGGCGTCCCCGCCGCCCCGATCGGCGGAGGTGCGCTGGGCTTCTGGGACGAGAGCCACGAGGCGAACTGACTCTTCGAGACGACTCGGACCGCGGCCCGCATCAGCGAGTGCCCGGGGCCGCAGAGCTCGGTGCATTCCCCCGCGTAGCTGCCGATGCGGGTGGGCGTCACGCGCAGCGTCGTGGTGATGCCGGGGACGGCGTCCAGCTTCTCGGAGAACTCGGGCACGAAGAAGCTGTGGATCACGTCCATCGACCGAAGCTTGAACACGACCGGGCGGTTGACCGGCAAATACAGCACCGGCGACTCGATCGTCTTTCCATTGGCCCCCGAATACCCGAACTCGAATGCGAACTGCCGAGCGGTGACGTGGACGGTCATCTCGCCCCTCTGCTTGGCCTCGTTGTCCCGAAGCACCGAGTACGCGTAGCTGCACAAGCCGAGGATCAGGACCGCCGGAAGGATCGTCCACACCACCTCGAGCCGGGTGTGGCCGTGAATCGGCGGGCCATCCATGTTCTCCTGCCCGGGCCTCATCCGGAACTTCCAGATCGAGAACCCGACGGTGGTGGCCACGATCACGAAGATCGGCACCGACGCGATCAGGAGCACGTCGTAGAGCGTGTGGATGTTCCCGGCCTGCTTTGAGGCCTCCGTCGGGAACCAAGGGACGATCAGGGCCAGCGGGATCAGAATGACCGTCGCGATCACCGCGATCACGAGAATCTGCACGAAGGGTCGGTTACGCACCCGTGCTCGCTCCCTCTCCTCGCGTCATGTGTCCCGCATCGTAGAAGTTATGGACGCCGGACGGCGCGGTCGTCGGGTATGTGGTCCTCAGGGCCGCTCGGTCCCTGATCGGGCCCAGTTACTATGATTGCGACGATTGTGACAAGCGACCCGGGGAGGCGCCGATGAAGGTACGAGAGGGGATGTCGGAACTGGTCCTGACGATCGGCCCGGGGCATTCGCTCAGGGAGGCGGCGGCGGCGATGACCGAGCGCAAGGTGGGGGCAGCGGTGGTGGTCGATCCGGATGGCCAGGGCCCCGCGGTCATCACTGAGCGCGACATCCTGCGCTCGGTGGCGGCTGGCGAGAATCCCGACGAGGAGCAGGTGGCGGCCCACCTGACGTCCGAGCTCGTGTTCGCCTCGCCTGAGTGGTCGCTTGAGCGAGCCGCGGCCGCGATGGTCCGCGGCAACTTCCGCCACCTGGTCGTCGTCGACGCGGGCGAACTCGTAGGAATGCTTTCGATGCGCGACATCGTGCGCTGCTGGACCCAGGACGGCGCCACGAGCGAGGTCGAGGCGCCGGCGGCCAGCGCGGCTACTTGACCGTGATCGTCCGCTTTATGCGGGCCCTGGGGCCGCCGTTGCAATAGGCGGTAACGCCGGTGAAGACGAAGCTCGTCGAGCATCCCGAGTCGTCGGTGACGGTCAGCGTGACGGTGTACTTGCCAGCCTTCTTGTACCTGTGCGCGACGGAGAGCGTGGCCGTGCGTGCGATGGTGCCGTCGCCAAAGCTCCAGGCGTAGCTCACGACCTTGCCGTCGCCGTCATGCGAGGCGGACGCGTTGAAGACCGTCGGCTTGCCCGTCGCTGCGGGCGTGTCCTTGAACGCGGCCACCGGGCCCTGATCAGGCGCGATCATGACCGCCGCCGCTCCGGGCAACGAAAAGTTGGGCGTCGACTTGGGAGTGAGGCCTCCTGTCGGGGACACGTTCCACTCCGAGACCGACCCGGTAGTGCTGGAGACGAAGTTCGCGGAGTAGGCGCTCTTGCCGTTGGCAGTGAGCCAAATGTCCTCAGCCCCCGCGGGAGCCGTCACGGATGGCTTGAACTTTGGCGTGAGCTCGCCTGTTTTAGCGATGTTGTATTGGTAGATGGCGGTGTCGTTCGGTGCGTATAGGTTCTTTCCGTTAGGGCTCACCGCTGCCTGCCAGAGACCGTCGTCGCCGGTGCCCGCCGAGGTAGTTGAGCCCAGCGGCGCGAGCGCCCCACCCGCGCCCACCCTGTACTCCGAAATCGTGGCCGGCACAGACTTGCTGGCCCGGTAGTTCGTCACATAGGCGTTCCTGCCGTTGGGGGTCAGCACGACCCAGGTCGGTTCGACGCCCGTGCGCACGGTCGGAACTGACTTGGGGGAGAGGTGGCCGGTGGTGGCGATGTTGAACTGGGCCAGCCCGGCCGAGCCCGTCATGTCGTTGTCGTTGACCACGTACAGGCTCTTGCCGTTCGGGCTGATGGCGATCCCGTAGGGGCCATTGAGGTTCGCGGCCTCCGTGGCCTGGCTGTTGGGGGTCAGCGCCCCGGTCGATCCGACGTTGAAGATCGAGATGGTGTTGTCCACATAGTTGGCCACGTAGACGTACCTGCCGCTGGGAGCGACGGCCACGCCAGTGGGGTCTGTGCCCGCGGGGACCGTGGGTGAGGACATGGCCTGCAGAGAACCACTGGCCAGGATGTCGTACTGGCTGAGATCGGCGCCTCCGTAATTGCCGGCGTACAGGTACTTGGCGTTCGGGGTGGCGGCCGCATACCACGTATCGCTGCCAACGGCGGTGATCGATCCGCTGCCGGTGAGGGTGCCGCCAGCGCCCAGCGCGAACTCGGAAACCGCACCAGGACTCGTGTAGGTGGTCACATACACGTCTCTGGGTGCCCCCAGCGCAGTCCCGGAAACGCCCAAAGCAACGCCGGCAAACGCCACCAGCGCGTACCACCTTCTGATCAACCCCATCGGCCCTCCTCGCTCACGCACTCGCTACGGCCCCAACCGCGAGGATGGCAGACCGGGCTCTCATGCTCAACCTTGGTCGCACGTTCGACTCTGGCGCGGCAGAATGCCGGGCCATGCCCCGCGAACTCAAACTCGGCCTCAATGTGGGCTACTGGGCCGGCGGGCCGCCACCCGGCGCGCAGGAGTCTGTGCTGGAGGCCGAGCGCCTGGGCTTTGAGTCGATCTGGACCGCCGAGGCGTACGGCTCTGATGCCCTCTTGCCCCTGGCCTGGTGGGGCTCGCAAACAGAACGGATCAAGCTGGGCACGGCCATCGTCCAGATCTCGGCCCGGACTCCCGCGGCCACGGCGATGGCCGCGATGACGCTCGATCATCTCTCGGGCGGACGCATGATCCTCGGCCTCGGGGTCTCAGGGCCCCAGGTGGTGGAGGGGTGGTACGGCCAGCCGTTCGCCAAGCCGCTGGCCAGGATGCGGGAGTACATCGGAATTTTGCGCCGGATCTGGGCGCGCGAGGGACCAGTGACCAACGAGGGCCCGCACTACCCCCTACCGCTCCAGGAAGGCGTCGGACCCGGGGCTGCGGCCGAGCCGACGGGACTCGGCAAGCCGCTGAAGTCGAGCATCCACCCGTTGCGGGAGGACATCCCGATCTATCTGGCTGCCGAGGGTCCTAAGAACATCGCGATGGCCGCCGAGTTGTGCGACGGCTGGCTGGCGCTGTTCTACTCCCCCCACCACGACGACATCTACACCGATGCCCTGGCCGAGGGATTCGCCCGGGACGGTGCTCGCCGGTCCGCCGAGGAGTTCGAGGTCGCGGCCACGGTTCCGCTGATCGTCACGGACGATCCTGACTCGGCCATGGACGCGCTGCGGCCGATGTACGCCCTCTACTTCGGTGGGATGGGGGCCAAGCGCGCCAACTTCCACGCCAACGTCCCGATCCGGATGGGCTACGAGGCCGAGGTCCGCCGGATCCAGGATCTCTACCTGGACGGAAAGAAGGACGAGGCGGCGGCGGCGATTCCAGCCAAGCTGATCGATGAGCTGACGCTGATCGGCTCGGCCGACAAGATCCGGGACGACCTCGAGGCATGGCGCGAATCGAGCGTGACGACGCTGCTGATCGCCGGAGATCCGGCCACGCTGCGTACGGCCGCCGAGCTCGTGCACCGGTAGGGCGCTCGCCGCCGAAGACCCCGTCTGCTCTAGGGAACCAGCGCAGTTTGCACAGTTTGTCCACATGGATAGTGACCGTCGCGGGGTGATCTCGTACGCTTTCATCAGCTCGCGCCCGACGGCCCTGGCGTGGGTCCGCGCCCTGTAGTCCAGGGAGTGGGGCATTGCCGCCGAGCCTCCAAACCGGCCATATGAAGGGAGCCTGATTCCATGCCGCGCATCCGCCAGCAGAACGTTCTCGCGGCCCAGTGGACGCCCAACGGCGGCGCGCTGGGAGCCGCCGATTTGACCGCCCCGGACAACCAGGTCTTCGGGCTGAACGTGTTCAGTCCCGCTGTCCAGCGCCAGCGCCTGCCCAGGGACGTCTTCCGCCGCTTGCAGCAGACACTGGCCAGGGGGGAGGTCCTCGATACCTCGCTGGCCGACGCCGTTGCTCAGGCGATGAAGGATTGGGCGCTCGAGCGCGGCGCCACCCACTACACCCACTGGTTTCAGCCCCTGACCGGCTCGACGGCCGAGAAGCACGACAGCTTCTATTCGCCGACCGGAGAGGGAACCGCGCTGGCCGAGTTCTCAGGCAAGGAGCTCATCCAGGGCGAGCCTGACGCGTCAAGCTTCCCCACGGGCGGGATCCGGGCCACCTTCGAGGCCCGGGGATACACCGCCTGGGATCCGACCAGCCCGGCCTTCATCCTGGAGAACCCCAACGGCGCCGTGCTGTGCATCCCCACCGCCTTCGCCTCGTGGACGGGCGAGGCGCTCGATCACAAGGTCCCTCTGCTCCGCTCGATGGACGCGCTCTCCAAGTCGGCCATCCGGGCGCTCCGGCTATTCGGAGACAAGACCGCACAGCGGGTGTTCACCACGGTCGGTCCGGAGCAGGAGTACTTCCTGATCGACGAGCAGTACTACTTCGAGCGCCCCGACCTGTACACGACCGGACGCACCCTGTTCGGCGCCAAGCCTCCCAAGGGCCACGAGCTCGACGACCACTACTTCGGCTCGATCCCTGAGCGCATCCTGGCCTACATGCTGGATACCGAGCGTGAGCTGGCCAAGCTCGGGATCCCGGTCAAGACCCGGCACAACGAAGTTGCGCCCAATCAGTACGAGATCGCGCCGGTGTTCGAGAACTCGAACGTGGGCTCAGACCACCAGCAGCTGACCATGCAGGTGATGCAGAACGTGGCCCGGCGCTATGGCCTCGTCTGCCTGCTCCACGAGAAGCCGTTCGCGGGAGTCAACGGATCAGGCAAGCACAACAACTGGTCGATGGGCACCGACAGCGGCGAGAACCTGCTCGATCCGGGCGACACTCCCCAGGAGAACATCAAGTTCCTGTTCTTCTGCGCCGCGGTGATCCAGGCGGTCAACCGCCACCAGGGGCTGCTGAGGGCTTCGATCGCCTCCGCGGGGCAGGACCACCGCCTCGGGGCCAATGAGGCTCCGCCGGCCATCATCTCGATCTTCCTGGGCGCGGAGCTGGAGCGGGTGTTCGGGGCGATCGAGCGCGGCGAAGTGGGGGAGACGACCCCCGGCTCGTTCCTCGGCCTGGGCACGCCTGTGCTGCCACCGCTGCCGATGCACGGCGGCGATCGCAACCGGACGAGCCCATTCGCCTTCACCGGCAACAAGTTCGAGTTCCGCGCTCTGGGCTCGAGCATGTCGCTGTCGTTCCCGAATACCGTCCTGAACACGATCGTCGCCGAGTCGATCGACAACCTGGCAGACGAGCTCGAGGCGGCGGTCAAGAAGGACAAGACCGTGGAGTCGGCTCTGCCTCCGATCCTCCAGCGCGTCTGGAGCGAGAACAAGCAGATCGTGTTCGGCGGCGATAACTACTCGCCTGATTGGCACCAGGAGGCCGAGCAGCGAGGGCTGCTGAACCTTCGGGCCACGCCGGACGCATTGCCATATCTGGTCAACGACCAGACCGTGGGGCTGTTCTCCAACTACGAGGTCCTCTCCCAGCGTGAGCTGGAGTCTCGGTTCGAGGTCTTTCTGGAGCAGTACGTCACGAAGATCAACATCGAAGCGGAGACGGAGGCGGCTATCGCCCGGACGATGGTGCTCCCGGCGGCGGCGCGGCACGTCACGATGCTGCGGGCGGCCGGAGTGGACGACGTGCGGACCGAGGCGTCAGGCCTGGTGGGCGACCTCGTGTCGGCCGTCAAGCACTTGGAGGAGGTCAACAAGGCCGAGAACCATCCGGAGGACGACGTGCTCGAGCATGCTCGTTACACGCATGATTCGCTGATTCCGGCGATGGAAGCGGTCCGGACCGCGGCCGACGCCTTGGAACGCGTCGTGGCCGACGACCTGTGGCCGTTGCCCAAGTACTCCGAGATCCTGTTCATCAAGTAGCGGCGTCGGTGCCCGCCTCGCGCTCTCGGCCGCGCCGGCGGCGCAGCAACTCTCCGCCCACGATCGCCACCACACCCCCCACCAGCAGGACCGCGAGGAGCGTGCCCATGTCGCCGAACAGGTCAAGGACAGGGGGCCCGGCGTAATAGGCGCCGATCCCGAGGGGGGCAGCCCACAGCACTAGCGCGCTGATCGCGTTGACCGGCAGGAAGAGCCCCGGGCGGGATCTGTTGATTCCGGCCACCCACGGCGGAGCACCGATGATCGCCAGGACCTCCATCCTGCGGAAGACGCGCTCACCCTGGTCGGCGAGCCGAACGCGGAGCTTGTGGAGGGGCCCCGGAGCGGTCAGGACCGACCGGCCGGCCTTCCAACCAATCAGCCAGCCCACGATCCCGCCCAGCATCGCCCCGATCCAGCCCCAGAACACGACCGGGGCGATGTCGAGCTTGTGCTTGGAGGCGATCACCCCGGCCGCGATCATGGCGGGCTCGCCGGGGCCGAAATAGATCAGCCAGCTGGCGAAGGCCGCTGCCGCCAGACCGACGTAGTCGATCGTGGCGCCCTTGTGAATGAGCAGGTGGAGGTGCAGGTGCCAGTGGAAAGCCAGGATCAGCATTCGTGCTCCGATCGTGGCACACGGCCCCGCGGTGGCCGCCTGGGCTCAGTGCGTCGGGCAGGTTACGCCCACCTGCGGTGGCAAATGTCCGCTGATTGCGGGGTCCGCTTATCCCAATGTCGAGACGGCCCCAGCTTTTCCTAGACGGTAGGCCATGGCTGCTGGGCCAGGCGGAAACCACACTTCGAGCTGCGATTAGACGTTGCGAGGGCTGGCCATCGTGCACACGGTGGTCTTCGCGCGTACGCGAACCCATAGACAAGGAGACCCATGCCTCTCGAAGCACCGCATTGGCTGAACCCTGGCGATACCTCCTGGCAGATGACCGCCGCGACGCTCGTCGGCCTGATGAGCGTGCCCGGGCTGGCCGTCTTTTACGGCGGTGTGATGCAGAAGCGCTGGTCGATCAACAGCATGATCCTGACCTTCGCGACCTTCGCGATCGTCCTTGTGGTCTGGGTCCTGTGGGCGTTCAAGATGGGCTTCGGGAACCCATTTCACGGGCTCTCGAGCTCCGGTTTCTTCGGGAACTTCATCGGTAAGCCCGGGCCGGTCCTCTCCCACGGGCAGCTTGAGGGCCGGAGCAACATCCCGCTCCTGGGCAGCCAGGCGTTCCCGAAATCGGCCCTTGTGTACTTCCAGTTCGTGTTCGCCGCGATCACGCCGATCCTGGCCCTGGGCTCCGTCCTGGGACGGGTGAACCTCAAGGCCTGGATCCCCTTCAGCATTCTGTGGATCACCTGCGTCTACGCGGTCGACGCGTTCCTGATCTGGGGCGGCGGGTTCTTCGCCCAACACGGTGCAGTCGACTTCTCCGGCGGCTACGTCATCCACCTGTCGGCCGGCGTGGCCGGGTTCGTGGCCGCGGCGGTGATCGGACCGCGGCTCCAGCGAGATCGTGAGATCGACGCCCCCAACAACGTGGCCATGATCGCCGTGGGCGCCGGGCTGCTCTGGCTCGGGTGGAACGGATTCAACGGCGGCGACCCGTACGCCTCGAACATGTCGGCCAGCGCCGCGATTCTGACCACGAACCTGTGCACCGCGGTGGCCTTCCTGGTCTGGATCGGCTGGGACTACATCACGGGGCGCAAGCCCGGGCTCATCTCGGCCGTCAACGGAATGATCAGCGGCCTGGTGGCGATCACCCCGGCCGCGGGATACGTCAATGGCTGGGGCGCGATCGCCATGGGCGTGATTGCGTCGACGCTCGTGTACTTCGCACTCAACTACCTGAGCCGGTGCCGTCCCTTCCGGAGGGTGGACGACACCTTGGGCGTGGTTTATACGCATGGGTTCGCTGGTCTGGCGGGCGGCCTGTTGGTCGGGATCTTCGCCGACCCGGGGATGGCCCTGTTCTACAAGACGGGTCCCCACGGCCTGATCGCCGCCGGCACCGCCACGGGCGCGATCTACGGCAACTGGAACCTGCTCAAGTGGCAGTTGTTCGCCGCGCTGTGGGTGGTCTGCTGGACCGGAGCGATCACGTTCGTCCTGCTCAAGCTCGTCGGCGTATTCATCCCGCTGCGGATGAAGACCGAGAACATGGAGATCGGCGACATCGCCGAGCATGGGCATGAGGTCTACCCGTCCGACGTGCCGTCGCTCGCCTTTCCGGGCGGCGTGGCCGGTGTGGCGTCTGCCCAGGCGACGAATCCCGAGCCGGTGCGGTCGTGATCGCCGAGCTCAGGCGCGGCTGACGCGTCCCAGCTACGGATTGTTCGATGGCCCCGCTAGGCGAGCGGGGCCATCGGCGTCAAGCGGATCCGTTCAGGCGACGCGGGGCCTACCGGCCGACGGGCAGCCCAGCCTTGCGGCACTGTGTGGCGATGACGGGCGCCGCTTGACGCGTGAAGGCGCCGGGAGCACGGGCGGTGGCGCACGTCGCCCGGGCCGCTGCCCCGCAGCGATTGATCTCCTGGGCTCCAGTGGCGGCGGGGATCGTGGCGTAGATACAGCCATGCGCCGAGCTGCGGCCAGGACTGGCCAGCGAAATGGCCAGCGTCACCACGACGGCCACGACCACGACCAGGACGCCTCCGACCATCCACCGCTCACGCCGCGACAGGCGCTGGCTAGACGCGATCGTCTGACCGTGCCCGGGCGGGAGCGGCAAGGCTCAGAGGGTGGTGTGCGCGAAAGACACAGAGTGGAACGGCACGATCGGTCGGCCGACGTCGAGCTGGATCACCTCATGGGCGAGCAGCGGGATCGCGCGAGGGCTCTTGGTCCATCGCTTGCCGCTCACCAGCGCGGTCACTGGGCCGCTGGCGCTCGCCACAGCGTTCGAGCTCAGGGGCTGGCGCCATTCGTCGAAGAAGTCGCCCAGCGTGTAGATCCGGCGGGTCGGAGATTCGATGTGGATGATCCCGTCCGCCGTGTGGGTATGGAGGTAGTAGTAACACTTGGTCGCCCCGTAGAACGGCCCTTGCGGTGTCTGCTGGGCCACCGGACCTTGCATCCCGATCGCTCCTGGCAGCTGGCGTGGCTGGCCATCGACGTAGACCTGGAGGTGGGCGTGGATGTGGTAGACGACCTGCTCGCTGGGAAGGCACTGGATGCCGTCCACCGGTGTGCCAGGCGTGGTGCTTGAGGCGGGGGCGAGCGATTTGCCCCGCTCGATCGGGATCCCCTCAGGCCCCATCGTCCCGCCGCCCGCCTGGGTGGGGCCCGTTGACGACTGGTGGGTCGTCGTTCCGGTCGCGCCGGTCGTCGTGTGACTCGACTTGCCTGGCGAATGGCTCGACCCGCATCCGGCAAGAACCAGAGCGGTTAGCGCAGCCGGCAGTAGGACCCTTGATCGCATGGGCATTGCGGGTGCAGGCTAGCTTGACCCCGGGCGGTCGGAGGTAAAGAATGCGCAGCACCCCTCGACCTGGGGGATGGCGACCAGAGCCGCGCAGGCTCAGGAGGGCGAGCATGACCGAGTATGACTACGTGATCGTCGGCGCCGGCTCCGCGGGATGCGTGCTGGCCGCACGTCTCTCGGAGGATCCCGCGGTGAAGGTCTGTCTGCTTGAGGCCGGGCCGCCGGATACGGCTGATGAGATCCACCTTCCCGCCGGATCGCTCGCCCTGAGCCTCAGCAAGTACGACTGGGGACTCGTGTCGGATCCCGAGCCCGGCATCGGCTTCAGGCAGCGGGTTCTGCCCCGCGGTCGGACCCTGGGGGGCTCATCCTCGATCAACGCGATGGTCTACATCCGGGGCAATCGCGCCGACTACGACGGATGGGCGGCCCTGGGGCACGAGGGATGGGGCTGGGAGGACGTGTTCCCGTACTTTTTGAAGTCCGAGAACAACGAGCGCGGCGCCAGCGAGTGGCACGGCGATAGCGGGCCACTGCGGGTGAGCGAGAACCGCTCCGGGTTCTCCACCTGTGCGGCCTTCATCGAGGCAGCGGCCCAGGCCGGCCTCGAGCGGAACGACGACTTCAACGGGCCCGAGCAGGATGGGGTTGGCTGGTATCAGGTCACCCAGCACAACGGCCTGCGCTGCTCGGCCGCGGTGGCCTATCTGCACCCGGTCCTCGAGCGCGAGAACCTGACCGTCGAGACCGATGCCCACGTCACCCGGCTGCTGCTCGAAGGGACGCGTGCCGTGGGCGTGGAGATCGACCAGCGCGGTGAGCTGCGTGAGGTCCGGGGGCAGGAGGTGATCCTGAGCGCCGGGTCCTACCAGAGCCCTCAGATCCTGCTCCTCAGCGGGATCGGTCCCGCCGAGGAGCTCGAGCTCGGCGGCATCCCGTCGGTGGCCGACCTGCCGGTGGGGCGCGGGCTGCAGGACCACCCCGCCACCTGGATCACCTACACGACCACTGAGCCCTCGCTGCTCACCGCCGAGACCCCGGAGAACCTGGGCCTCGTCCAGACCGAGGGCCGGGGTCCGCTGACCTCGAACTTCGCCGAGTCAGGCGGATTCCTGCGCACCCGGGATGACCTCGATGCGCCGGACGTCCAGCTCCACGCCATCCCGATTCTGTTCCCGGAAGCCGGCTCGGGCGAAATCCTGGTCGACGGCTGGGGGCTGTCGGCCTGCCTGCTGCGCCCGAAGAGCAGCGGGTTCGTCAAGCTGCGCTCCCGCGTGCCTACGAGCAAGCCGCGGATCCTCCACAACTATCTCGTCGAGGAGGAGGATCGCCAGACGATGGTGCGGGCGCTGCGGCGATGTGTCGAGATCGCCGGGCAGCCGGCGCTCAAGGCGGTCACCGAGGCGCCCTACGGCGCTCCGGGGTCGGACGATGAGGCCAGCCTGATCGCCCACATCGAGCGCAACACGACGACGCTCTACCACCCGGTGGGAACGTGCGCGATGGGATCCGTGGTCGACGCCGAGCTGCGCGTGTACGGCATCGACGGGCTGCGGGTGGTGGACGCCTCCGTGATGCCCACGCTCGTCCGGGGCAACACGAACGCGCCCACGATCATGATCGCCGAGCGCGCCGCGGACGTGATCCGAGGAACGATGAGCGCCGCTGGCCGTCAGCAGGAGGAGCGGGCGGCGGCGTAGCGGGCGGCGGCGGAGCGGGCCCCGCCGCGGCGGCCGGGCCCGCGTGTCGCGGCTCAGTGGTGGGTGCGCCAGCGGCCCATCTGCGCGAATAGCTCAGCCGGGCTGGCGGGCGCGAGCTCGGGATCGAGCTCGCGGTAGACCGTGCTCACGTTGACGACGATCCGCTCGGGGTCACCCCAGTCACGAAACTCCGAGATATCGATCTCGGCGGCCGCCGCCTCGGCGTCCATCCCGGCCTCGAATCGCTTGGCCGCTTCATCGCGGATGTATCGCAGGTAGCGCTGCAGATCTCGCACTCCAGACTCGTTGGTCACCGGGCCGTGCCCGGGAACGAGGATCCGGGCATCGAGCTCGATGATCCGTTCGCACGCCTCCAGCCAGTTCGACGCCGGCCCCGCCCACATGATCGGCGTGCCCTCGATGAACAGCAGATCGCCGGTGAAAACGACCCCGGCGTCAGGCAGGTAGGCCAGTGCGTCCCCGGCCGTGTGAGCCGGTCCAAGCTCGACCAGCTCGACGCGCTGCCCGCCGATCGTCAGCTCGTGGCGTCCATCGAAGGATTCGGTCGGGAACCGGGCCTCGATGTCGGCGAACACAAACGGGCCGAAGATGCTCTTCACGAACTCGGCGAGCTCGGACGGCAGCCCGGGCGTGCTCACCAAGGCGTTCATGAGCGCCGGCGGAGCGGCGTGCATCTCCTCGAGCGCTCGGGAGGTGGCGATGATCGGGATTCCGTCGGGGAGCAGCTGGTTGCCAAACCAATGATCGCCGTTGCCGTGGGTGTTCATCGCCTGGCTGATTGGAGCCTCGGCGGTCAACGGCCCCATCTCGTCGAGCATGTCTCGCGTGAGACGGAGATCGAACAGCGTGTCGATCAGCAGCGATGCTCCATCACCGCGAATCAGGCCAGCGTTGCTCCACCCCCAGCCCCCGTCGGGCTGAAGGTAGGCGTAGAGGCCATCCCCCAGCTCGTGCACGCCCCGTTCATAAGCGATCTTCACGGGCCAACTCTAATCCGCGACCTTGGAGGTGGCCTGGCTGTTCGCTACGTTTTTTCTCGATGGTGTCCATGATCGCCAGAGCAAGGCGGCGGTTCGGGATTCTGGGCTGTGTGCTTGTGCCGGTGCTCCTATGTGCCTGCGGCGGATCCACCCGTGTCATCACGCACAGCCCGCTAACCGGCACCACCACGAAGTCTGCTGCTCCGGGCGGTCGTTCCTCGGTCACGAGCGGGCCGGTGCACGCAGTCCTCAAGGGCCAGGATCACGACCCAACCGTCAACACGAAGTGGATCTACACGATGAAGGTCACCGATGCCCAGGGGCACCCGCTTCGAGCCACGATCGACACCGAATTCGCCCTTCAGGGCGCCGTGGTCGGTCACGACACCCCGCCCACCCACCTATTGAAGAACGGCTCCTTCAAGGAAGCGCTCAAGTTCCCGGCATCCTCGGCGGGCTATCCGCTGGCGGTACAGGTCGTGGTGCACACCAAGCTGGGGTCGGTCACGCTCGACTGGCCGGTGACGGTTCACAAATGAGCGTCGCCGACGGGTGGCGCGCCCGGCGGCGAGCTACCGAGGTGGGGGACCAGCCGACGGGAGGCGGAGCCGGGCTACAGGTACGTGACGTGGTCAAGTCCTACGGTCCGGTCCGGGCGCTGCGCGGCGTGTCGTTGGAGGTCGGGGCCTCGGAGTTCGTCACGATCACCGGGCCCTCTGGGTCAGGCAAGAGCACGCTGCTCAACCTGATCGGAAGCCTGGATCGTCCGGACGCGGGCACGATCACGGTGGCTGGAGCGCCGGTGCCCGAGCCCGCCCGGGCGCTCGAGTTCAGACGCCACATGGTCGGGTTCGTGTTTCAGGACAACCCGCTGCTGCCCTACCTGAGCGCGGAGGGAAACATCGAGACGGCACTCCTGGGCGCGGGCGTGGGGCGGCGCGAACGCCAGCAGCGCACGACTGAGCTGCTCGAGGAGGTAGGCCTCGCGGACCGCGCTGGCCATCTCCCCTCGCAGCTGTCAGGCGGGCAACGACAGGCGGTCGCGCTGGCGCGGGCGATCGCCGGCCGTCCGAGGCTGCTGCTGGCCGATGAGCCAACGGGAGCGCTTGACTCCACCAGTGGGCAGCGGGCGCTTGACCTGTTGGCCGAGCTGCGCAGTCGCCACGGGATGACTGTTTTGATCGTCAGCCACGATCCGGCGGTGGCCGAGCAGGCGAATCGGATCGTGCGGCTGGTTGACGGTGAGGTGTTGGGGGATTAGCTGTTCACCGAGCGGCCAGCGCCACGACCGACCACATGCGGGTCACTCGCCAGATCGGGTAGGCGGCCCCGATGACGCCGATGATCACGCCGATCAGGGCGGCGCGGCCGAGGTTCCAGGCCGTCACGTCGGCGGATATGAAGCTGGCCAGCCCGAGTGCTCCCGGGAGCAGTCTGGCGGCCAGGAGCCCCAGCACGAGGCCGGCCCCTGTGCCAATCATGCTGACGGCCAGTGCCTCGCCCAGCACAAGCCTGCCCAGCTGACCTGCGCTCCAGCCGATCGTGGACAGCAGCGCCAGTTCGCGCCGGCGCTCGAGCACAGCCGCCAGCATCGTGTTGGCCACCGCCAGCGCACCGAAGATGAGGGCCAGGACGACGATGAACAGCACGGCCTTCGAGATCAGCTGCGTGTTTGCCCCCGCCCGGACGGCCTCGCCGGGGTCTGAGATCGCGCTGATCCCGGGGTAGCCGCGGGCGAAGCCACGTTTGGCCCGGGCCAGCGAGATCGTCGGCTTCAACCGAACCGCGATCGTCGTCACCTCGTCCGGCGTGCGTCCCGCCAGGCCCTGGGCTACTCCGAGCGTCGTGATTACTCCCGAGTCTTCGTAGGGGACGCCGCTCTGGTAGATCCCAGCCACGGGAAATGTGTGGCTGCCCAGCTGGATCCTCGCTCCGGGATCCAGATTGAGCTGACTGGCCAGGGCATTTCCAACCACCACCTGCCCGGGCCCGGGTGCGTGTCCGGCGGTATAGACGAGCTGCCCAGCCGCGAAGCCATGGGGATCCAGGCCGAAAACGATCGCCCCCGACGAGCGCTTGACCGCTCCGATCACGAGTTGCAGCGGAGTCGCCTGAGCGACCCACGGCTCCGACCTCACCCGATGCAGCAGCGAGAGGGGCAGCACCGAGGAGGTTGGGTCCCCAGCGTCAGCCTGGAACAGCCCCAGGTCCGCGCGACCCAGGTGGACGAGCCCTGCGGCGGTCTGATTGAGACCCGAGGAGAGCGAGAGCAACGCCACCACGGCGGCCACTCCGACGGCGATCCCGGTTGCGGTCAGTCCGGTGCGGTCGCGCCGGCGACGGACGTTGGCCACGATCAGTCCGAACATCGTCGCCATTGTCCCTCACGAGCATCGGGGTATCTGCGTGGCGCTCCGGGCGCCCGATCGACCCCTGAGACGCGCATCAGCACCCCGCGAGCGCGCGACGCTCACCAAGAGTGACCATAAATCGGCCGCTGGGTCGGAGACGAGCGGATACCTTGTGGGTAGTGGGCAGTAATCGGTGTGAAGCGTCAAGGGAGGCGAGAAGTGCAATCGATCACGCGTAGGGTGATGCTGGTTTCGGCTGGCCTGCTGGCGGCGGTGGCCGCCGTCGTGCTCGTCACGGCGGGCACAGGCTCTGCCGCGACGACCCACGGGGTCCGTCACGGTTTCAAGGCGGCTCGGACCTCACGGATTCGTTTTTCGCACGCTGTAATCGTGGACGAACAGCGCCCCGGCTTCGAACCCGACGTCAAGGTGGCCCCGAACGGGACGATCTACTCAAGCGTGCCCAACGGCTTCTCGACCACCGTCAGCTATGTCTGGTTCTCCCGGGACCACGGCAACTCATACCTGCCGATCCCCGGCAACATCGGGGCCGGGGTCAACAAGCCCCAGACCTGCATCGGCGGTGGTGACAGCGACCTGTACGTCGATCCCCACAATGCCCTGTACTTCTCAGACCTCCAAGGCCTGTCGAACATCACCAACAGCGTCAGCACGAATGGTGGCAGGACCTGGAAGACGAACTGCGCGGGGGCGCCAAACACTCCTGATGACCGGATGTGGTTCGCCGGCACTGGGAGCCTGGCCAAGCACAATCTTCGCCTCTACCAGGACTTCGACGTGGTCGAAGGCTCGGGCACGACCATGAACAACAGTCTCGTCGAGACGATCTCGACCGACGGAGTCCATTTTCTGCCCGTCACCAATCCCGGCGCCGGCACCGATTGCTTCGGCATCGCCATCCATGACTGCGTCACGGGGAACGAAGGAATCTCCGGGAACCAGGTGGTCGACCCCAAGACCGGTCACGTGTTCATCGCCCATACGACCACCGAAGGATCGAGCGGTACCCCCGGCGTGCGCGTTTCCGAGGGCATCGTCAAGCACGGCACGATCGCTTCGGCTAGTTGGAGTGAGAGTCCGAACCTGACCGGGCCGCTCTGCCCTGACAGCACCAAGAGCTCCGACGGCAGCCACACGTGCGTTGACTCGAGCGGGAATCCGGAGGAGATCGCCGGTGAGAACTTCGCCACGATCGCCGAGGATTCCGCCGGGTACCTGTATCTGACTTTCACCGCGGGCCCGATCGACCACAAGTCGAGTTCTGACCCCAGCTTCGGTTACGCGAGCGCTCCCGAGCAGATCTACGTCGTTCACTCGCTTGAGCCCGTCAACGCGGGGGTGGTCGCCAAGCATCCATCGAAGATCACCTGGTCTGCTCCTGAGCGGATCAGCGGCCGCGGGCTGACCAAGGGGACTAACACGTTCCCCTGGATCACCGCCGGATCGGGCGGTCGAGTCGACGTGGCCTGGTACCACACCAGCGAGCGCTCCCAGAAGGGAACGTGCCCGGCCAGCGGCTCGGGCACGTGCACGCTGTACGGAGCCGGCCTGCTGGGGAAAGCGGAGTGGAGCGTCGTGATGGCCCAAAGCCTCAACGCCCATTCGGCCTCGGCCAAGTACACACCCTCCAAGGTCAGTGAGGCGCCGGTGAAGTCGGGAGCGATCTGCACGAATGGGATCGGCTGCACGACCGGCGGCGACCGCAGTCTGGGTGACTTCCTCGAGGTCACAACCGACAAGACCGGGGCCGCCGTGGTGTCGTTCGTCTTCGACACCTCGAGCGACAGCTCAGACGGTGAAGAGACCGGCTCCGATGCGATCAGCCGGCAGATCAGCGGCCCCAGCCTGTTCGCCTCGGTGAAGAAGGTGACTCAGGGCAAAGGACCGGGCGATGCCATGGGATCCGTCAAGGACCCGATCAAGGATTCGTTCTATTCGGCTCACGGCAAGCTCAGGCCCTCGCGTCCGCACCTCGATCTCACGGGCGCGTCGCTATCCAACGGCCCGAACAAAACACTGGTGGCCAGGATCGCCATCAGGGGGCCGCACAAGAACCTCAAGATCGCTCCCAACATGGGCGGGCCCGACGCGAGCTGGATCATGCGCTGGACCGTCGTCCATCCCGGAAAGGGCGCGGGCGGATACCCGATCAATGGTCACGTGTACTACGCCGGGATGGACAACAACGCGGGCACGGGTGGCTCTGGCAAGCCATCATTCTTCGTGGGCGATACCTCCGCAATTCCTCCCCCAGGCGATCCGGCGGAGCACACGAAGTACATGACCTTCCCCCAGACCCACAAGCTGAGCTCAAAGCAGGCTTCCTACAGCAAGAAGACGGGTGTGATCACGATGCACATCCCCCTTTCGCTGGTCGGCAAGCCGGCCAAGGGGACTCGTCTGCTCAGCATCACCGCGTTCAGCGCAACCTCGACCAGTCCGCAGTCCGCCAACACGTTGTTCAACCAGATCGACGCCACGGCGCCGTTTGACCTGGTGATTGGAAGCCCGGTTCATCCGCGGTCGGTCACGCACCGGATCGCACGTCTGTTCGCATTCGATTAGGGCGCGTTTGGACAGCCGGGGCTTGGATACTCTTTTTCAAGCCCCGGCAGGGGTTGCTACCTGCCGCATGGCGGGGGTCCGGGAAGCTTCCCCGCCAATCTCTTGACGCTCCCCCAAGGAGGAAAACGAATGCATAAGCGCTACTCGGCCATCGTTCTCTGCTGCGCTGCCGCCGCCCTCGCCGGTTGCGGTAGCAGCAATTCAGGCAGCAGCGCCTCGAACCCGCAGGGAACTGGCGCGGCCAATACTCCCGTGTTCAAGGCTGCCCTGAACCAGCTCTGCCAGCAAGGCAACGCCGCCGTGGCCAAGGCAGGTTCGAACACGACCAAGGCCGCTGCGATCCTCAGCCAGACTCTGCCGAAGTTCAAGGCGCTGACGACCTCGGGCGCGCTTGAAAGTACCTACCAGAAGTTCCTGGCCAACATCGAGGCTGAGCTCGCCGCCCTTCACACCGGGAATCTCGCTGCGGTCAGGAGTGCCTCGGCCAAGAACGCGGCCTATGCCAAGCAGTTGGGCGCGCCCGCCTGCAACAAGTAGGGCGCCGTGGCCAGCCGGATGCGAGCCACAGGCATGCCCAGGCGTTCGGCCATCGTTCTGTGCACCGTTGCCGCGGCCCTCGCGGGCTGCGGCAGCGGCAGCACGAGCGCAACGACGAACGGTCTGGTCCACCGCCCCCCAAGTCATGCCGTCTTCGTGCATGCGCTGATTCTGGAATGCCAGCAGGGCAACGCCGCCATAGCGGCCGCGCACGGCAACCCAAGCAAGGTGGCGTCGATCATCAACTCCTACGTGCCGAAGTTCAGGGCGCTGAGCACGACGGGCACGGCCGAGATCACCTACCGGAAGTTTCTGGCCACGATCGAGGCCGAGTTGGCCGCCCTGCGCACCGGGAACTCCCCAGCTCTCAAGGCAGCTCAGGCGGCGGGGAGTAAGTACGCCCAGGAGCTGGGCGCGTCGGCCTGCGCCGGGAAGTAGCGGAAGCTCTCGCCCGTCTGACCTCCGCCCAAGGGCGGAAGTTCTCACCCACCCGACGCGTCTGGCGGATTAGGTAGAGAATCCAGCAGTCACTACCGATCTGGCGAGACGAGAGGAGACCGGATGGCCAAGGTCACGCATTTCGAGGTACTGGGCAAGGACGCCGCCTCCCTTCAGCGCTTCTACGGCGAGACGTTCGATTGGGAGATGCAGGATGTGATGGAGGGCGCCTACTACATGGTCCATCCAGAGGGTGGTATCGATGGCGGAGTCGGAGCCGCGGCTGAAGGCGGCCAAGGACACGTCACGTTCTACATCGAGGTCGACGACCCGGCCCAGACGCTCGCGAAGATCGGCGAGCTTGGCGGGCGGACCGTCCGGGAGCCGATGGACGTTCCGGGAGGCCCGACGATTGCCCTGTTCGCCGATCCCGAGGGTCATCTCGTCGGCCTGGTCAAGGCCGCCTAGAGCGATGGCCACCGAAGAATCACTCCCCGGCGCGCCGGGGCCATCGACCGCTCCCAGCTCTCAGAAGCCGACTCTCTACGTGTGCCACGGCGACGACCAGGGTCCCAAGATCCATCCTTGCCGTCGGGTCCAGGAGGCTATGAGGGACGCAGGTATCGAGTACGACAAGGTCATCGCCGGCCACGGCAACCCGATTCCGTTCTTGCGCAAGGGCACACGGGATGAGCTGCGCGCGGCGACCGGGGCGGAGAAGCTGCCGACGCTGAAACTGGCCGACGGGACGGTCCTGACGAATTCGCGGGCGATCCTGAAGTGGGTCAAGGAGCAGGGGTAGCTCGGGTTGGAGCCATCGATCATCGCGGGGCGATGAGGATCCACGGTCCGGCGAGTCTTAATGCCGTCCCTGCGATTTGAGAGGAGCACCAAATGACGCAGTACCTGCTGACCGTGTATCACCCCGAGGTCGGTCCAGACTCCCCGCCGCCCGGAAATATCGAGGAGATCATGCGGGACGTGGCCGCGTTCAACGAGGGATTGCGAGCGGCGGATGCCTGGGTGTTCGCTGGGGGCCTCCACCCACCGAGCTCGGCCGTCGTTGTGCGCTTGGAAGGAGACGAAGTGGCCACGAGTGAAGGTCCATTCATCCGGGCGGACGAGCCGATGGGCGGCCTCTGGGTGATCAAAGCGCCGGACGCCGCGTCCGCGCTCGAGTGGGGCCGCAAGGCCACTCGGGCGGCGCGGATCCCGGTGGAGGTGCGTGCGTTCCAGGAAGACCCCGAGGGCTGAGCCCATCGGAGCGGCGCCTCGCCCTCAGCCGCCGGCCGCTTACGACGGCTCGCTTGACAAAATTGGCATCACTGTCTAGTTTCTTTACAAGTACACGCCACTTGTAAAGGAACGATCCGATGGAAAGCAGCGCCGCACCTGCGCCCTACCGGCTCGAATGGACCGACCCCAAGCGCTATCTGTGGCTCCTGGGACTCGGTGGTGCCGCTGCTCCCATTTATCGCCTGGGGAATGGTCGAGCTGACCGGGCTCGGCGCGATGTGGTGGGTCGGGCCGTTCGTCGTATTCGTGGCGATTCCGCTCCTCGACTGGACGATCGGCAAGGACTCCTCCAACCCGCCGGACAGCGTGTTGAGACGGCTGGAGGAGGACCGCTACTACCGCTGGTGCACCTATGTCTTCATCCCGATCCAGTACGCCGCGCTCGTTTTTGCCTGCACGAGATGGTCAGGTGGCCACCTCTCGTTTGTGGACGATCTCGGCTTGGCCGTTACGGTGGCGATGGTGGGCGGGATCGCGATCAACACCGCCCACGAGCTCGGGCATAAGCGACCTCAGCACGAGAAGTGGCTGGCCAAGGTGGCGCTTGCCCAGGCGGGCTATGGCCACTTTTTCATCGAGCACAACCGCGGCCACCACGTCCGCGTGGCTACGCCTGAGGACCCGGCGAGCGCGCGGCTGGGCGAAAGCTTCTGGGCATTCCTGCCCAGGACGGTTTGGGGGAGCCTGCGGTCGGCGCTTCAGCTTGAGAAACAGCGCCTCCAACGGGTCGGAAAGCCATTTTTCTCGCCGCGCAACGACATCTTCAACGCCTGGGCGATGAGCCTCGTCCTGTTCGGAGCCCTGGTCGCGGTGTTCGGCTGGAGCGTCGCCCCGTGGTTGGTGTTGCAGGCCGTGATCGCGTTCTCGCTGCTCGAGGTGGTGAATTACCTCGAGCACTACGGCCTCCTGCGCCAGAAACTCGAGGACGGACGCTACGAACGCTGCCGCCCCGAGCACAGCTGGAACTCGGACAACATCGCCTCGAACGTGTTCCTCTACCACCTTCAGCGGCACTCCGACCATCACGCCCATCCAACGCGGCGCTATCAGGCCCTGCGGCATTCCCAGGACTTGCCAGAGCTGCCCTCGGGCTACGCGACGATGATCCTGCTCGCCTACGCCACGCCGCTGTGGTTCCGCCGCATCGATCCGATGGTGGTCAGGCACTACGGCGGCGATGTGGCCAAGGCGAACATCCTCCCCCGCAGGAGATCGAAGGTTCTCGCCAAGTGGGGCGCGGGCGACGCGGTCATCGCAGCGACCCACGCCGCCGGGATGGCCACGACTGGGATCACGCCCAACTCAAGCGCCTACCAATGCCCTGACTGTGGCTACGTCTACCGGGTGGCCGACGGCCACCCGCGCGAGGGCTTCGCGCCGGGGACGCCCTGGTCGAAGGTGCCCGACGAGTGGCATTGCCCGGATTGTGGTGTCCGGGACAAGGTCGACTTCGTGCCGGTCGAGCTGGTCGGAGCGAGATGAGCGCGGCTACGGGGGCCCACGGTAAGCCTGTCGCGACCCTGGCGCGCGGCCTGGTTCGCGACCGCGTTCTGGACGCGGTCGGCGAGTTGCTCGGCGACCGCCCCTGGGCTCAGGTGACAATGGGAGAGGTGGCCGAGCGGGCCGGCGTGAGCAGGCAGACCGTGTACAACGCCTTCGGCTCGCGGCTCCAGCTCGCCCAGACCTACCTGGCCCGGGAGGCGGATCGGTTCCTGTCTGCGGTCGATGTCGCGGTGAGCGAGCACGCCGCCGAGCCTCGCCGCGCGCTGGCCGCGGCGCTCGAGGTCTTCTTGCTGGCCGCTCGGGAGCACCCCCTGGTTCGCGCGATCACCTCGACGGAGGGCAGCGAGGAGCTTCTGGCCCTCGTCACGACTCGGGGGGGACCGCTGCTCTCGCTCGCCACCGGCCACCTGGCCAAGCTCCTGGTCCGGACCTGGCCTCAGATGTCTCCGGCGCAGGCAGCGCCCGTAGCTGACACGCTGACGCGTCTGGCCATCAGCTACGCCGCGCTCCCGGCTGGTGAACCGGCCGAGACGGCGGCGGTGATCGCGCAAATTCTCGGGCCGTCAATTGATGAAGCCGTGAGGTGAGAGCGGAGATCGGGCGACGGCGGTTTGCGCCGCCAATGAGGCGTCGACGCGAATAGACTGGGCTGCGTGAGGGGACGGATTGTTGCGCTGGTCGGGGTCTTGATCGTGACGGCTGCTGGACTGGCGATCGGAGCGCAGGCGGTGGTGGCTGGCGATCGAGCGCCGGCTTTGAGCCAGGCCGGAGCGGTCACGAGGGCTGCGCCGACCCAGAGCTTCCATTCGGCCCCGAATCTGCACCCGCCGACGATGACCTTCACGGGCAACCCCGACCACAGCTCGGGCGACGTATTCGTCACGCCGTATGCATCGGCCCAGGATGGCCCGATGATCGTTGACAGACGCGGGAACGTGCTCTGGTTCCATCCCCTCAAGCAGGGGCAGGAGGCCCTCGACCTACAGGTCCAGACCTATCGAGGGCAAAAGGTCCTGACCTGGTGGCAGGGGGTGCTCGACGCAGATCACGGCACGATCTACGGCCTCGGCCACGATGTGATCGCTGACAGCTCGTACAAGACCGTGGCGGTGCTGCACGGCAGCCATCCGATTGACCTGCACGAGTTCCAGGTCACCCCCGAAGGCACCGCGCTCGTCGACGAATACGTCCCGGTCCACATGAATCTGACCAGCGAGGGGGGTCTGGCTAACGGAACGGTGCTCGACTGTGTTATCCAGGAGATCGACATCAAGACGGGGCGGGTCCTTTGGCAGTGGCACTCGCTGGGCCATGTCCCATTCGCCGCCTCGTACTGGTCAGCCCCGACGAACCCCAACATCTACTGGGACTACTTCCATCTCAACTCGATCCAGCAGCTGCCGAATGGCAATCTGCTGGTCTCGGCTCGCAACACGTGGTCGATCTACGAGATCAGCCGGAGCACCGGCCACGTCCTCTGGACCATGGGGGGTAAGGACTCGACCTTCAAGATGGGACCAGGAACGAACTTCGAATGGCAGCACGACGCCCGCATGCACCCGGGCGGGATCCTGAGCCTGCTGGATGACGCCAGCGCCCCGCAGGAGGAGTCGGAGGCCTCGGCCAAGCTGCTGCGCGTCAACACCAGGACGATGACCGCCCAGCTGTACCGTCGCTACACCCACTCGCCTCCGCTGCTGGCCGAGCTGGCCGGGAATGCCGAGGTCCTCCCGAACCACGACGTGTTCGTGGGCTGGGGCGCGGCTCCCGACTTCTCCGAGTACGCCCCCGGCGGACGTCAGATCTTCAACGGCAGCTTCCCGGGAGGCGTCGGCACCTACCGAGCCTTCCGCTTTCCCTGGACCGGCCACCCTCACACCCCGCCGGCGCTGGCGGCCGTTTCGGGGCGCCACGGCGCGGTCACGGTCTACGTGAGCTGGAATGGCGCCACCGAGGTGTCGAGCTGGCGAGTATTGGGCGGCTCCCGGCGAGGCGCGTTACACACACTCGTCCGGTCCGCACCCTGGAAGGGATTCGAGACGGCGATCAAGCTGCCCGCTCCAGGGCCGCGGTATGTCCTCGTCCAGGCGCTCGATTCAAACGGGCACGTGCTCGGCTCCTCACGTTCGACCAAGGTCGCGGGGTCGTGAGCTTCGCGGCCCGAGCTCGCTCGCAACCTGCGGCGCTGCTTGGGCTGCTGGCCGTGGCGGGCATCGCGTGGTGGGTGACGGCTAACCGGATGGTCGGGATGGACGCCGGGCCAGGCACCGCACTCGACGGACTCGGTTGGTTCGTCGGCGTATGGACAGTGATGATGGCCGCGATGATGCTTCCGTCGCTCGCGCCGACGGCAGCCGGCTACGCGGCCACCAGGCACGAGCATCATCCAGGTCTGTGGGTCGGGTTCGCGGCCGGCTATCTGCTCGTCTGGACCGGAGCGGGGGTCGCGGCCTACGGTCTGTTCGAGCTCGGCCGAAGTTTGCTGGCCAGCCAGCTCGCCTGGCACTCCGGCGGGCAGTGGGTCGCCGGCGGCGTCCTCGCTTTGGCGGCGCTCTACGAGCTGACGCCGGTCAAGACGCGCTGCCTCGAGCGGTGCCGCGCGTCAGCCGAGCGGGTGACCGGCGGATCCCATCGCCGCCGCGCCGACGCAGTCGCGCAGGGGATCCACAACGGCCTCTGGTGTGTCGGCTGCTCGTGGGCGCTGATGGCGGCGCTGTTCGCCCTCGGGGTGATGAGCCTGACCTGGATGGCGGTGATGGCCGCCATCCTGGCGGTGGAAAAAGTCGCCCCCTGGCCGCGCTTGGGCGCCGCAATCGGCGCGGGCCTCCTTGCTCTCTTGGCGGTCGGCGTGCTGGCCGCCCCGCACGACGTTCCCGGCCTGGTCGTGCCCGGCAATGCTTCACGCGCGATGAAGGCGATGGGGGCGCGCCCATCCGCGGGCGCGCCCGCCCTCGCCCGGGTGCTCATTTCGCCGCGGGCTTGATGTTCTGGTTGACCCGGAAGAGGTTGTCCGGGTCGTAGCTGGCCTTGACGCGCGCCAGGCGGTCGTAGTTGTCGCGGTACGCGGCCCTGACCCGCTCCTCGCCTTCGTCCATCATCATGTTCACGTAAGCGCCGCCCGCGGAGTAGGGGTGCAGCGCCTCGTGGTAGTCGATGCTCCAGTTGCGGATCTGTGCCGCGTTCGCCGGGTCGGGATCGACCCCGGCGAACACCGATCCCCACCGAGCTTCGCGGTAGCTCCACGCGGTCTCCGAAGACCCGACGTCATGAGCCGCCCCGTCGATCGGGTACAGGTGCATGGTTGACTTTCCGCTCGGCAGGTTCGCCCCGAACCGCTGGTGTATCTCGACGGCCTCATCGGGTATCTCGGTGACGAAGTCAGCCCGCCAGTACCACTGGTCGCCGGGCGGGTAGAGCCCGTCGAAGGCGCCCTGGAGCATGGCGTGCGGCATCGTCTGGACGCCGTGCATCAGCGGCTCGGGGACGGCGGAGAGCAGCGGCTCCATCGCCTTGCGGGCCTCGTCTTCCGGTCCGACATAGCACCAGACCACGCCGCAGACCTCGCGCAGGTGGATCGCCTCGGGGAAGGGCGGGCCTGGCGGGACGACGTGGTAGGCGAAGAAGCCGTTTAGCTCACGGGGTGCAGACGGGAGAAACTCCCGGTACACCGACAGAACCTCGGCTCCCTGGTCGGCTGGCCAGAACGTGGGGCCGCCGAAGATCGTGCCGACCTCGTGCAGACGGAACACGAACGAGGTGACCACGCCGAAGTTGCCGCCGCCGCCCCGGATCGCCCAGAACAGGTCGGGATGCTCGGATGAGCTCGCACGGACCTGCTCGCCGTTCGCGAGCACGAGTTCGGCCTCGAGCAGGTTGTCGATCGTCAGCCCGCACTTTCGGGTCAGGTGGCCCAGCCCGCCGCCGAGCGTCAGACCCCCGACCCCCGTGGTCGAGATGATTCCACTGGGGGTGGCGAGCCCGTACTCGCCTGTGGCGCCGTCGACCTCGGCCCAGGTGCAGCCTCCGCCGACGCGAACAGTTCGTGCCTCAGGGTCGACCTCGATCTCCTTCAGCAACGACAGGTCGATCACCACCCCGTCGTCGCATGTGCCGAGCCCTCCGCCGTTATGCCCGCCGCCCCGCACGGCCACAAGCAGATCGTGATCGCGGGCGAAGGCGACGGCGCTCGCCACGTCCTCTGCGTCGGCGGCGCGAGCGATCAACGCCGGGCGTTTGTCGATCATCGCGTTGAAGACGGCTCGCGCCTGCTCATAGTCGGCGTCGTCCGGCCCGATCAGCCGGCCTTTGAAGCCCGACAGCTCGCGGTTGGCTGCGTCTGCCGGTGTGATGGTGGTGCTCACGGTCCCTCCTGGAGTGTCGCTTGTCTGACGATCCTTCGCTCGGCGAGCCTAGGCCTCCGTCGCGCGTTTGTCATGACCCAAGCTGATCGATTTTTCCAGGTCGTTTGTCGAGGTAGGGTGGCGCAAATGGTCAGATCTGACTATCGTGTCTACGGGGCCACTTCGTGCGAGACCTGCCCGCAGCGCTTCCCTTTCCCTCGGCGCTCCCGTTCGTTGGACGCGCGAATGAGCTGGATAAGCTCCGCTCGCTGCTTCCGCGGGCGGCCGGCGAGGGACGGCGCTTTGCCCTTGTCGGCGGCGAGCCGGGATCGGGCAAGAGCAGACTCGTTCGAGAGTTCGCCACCGAGGCCTCGAATGGGGGAGCGCTGGTTCTCTACGGGGCCTGCGACGCAACTGTCGCCGCGCCGTACGGTCCGTTCGTCGAGGCGCTCGAGAGCCTCGACGCCGCCGTCGAACCGGAACTGATCAGCCGCGAGATGGGTCGCGGCGCGGCCGTGCTCACGCGGCTGCTTCCCGACTGGTCCGATCGCATCGGAGTGCCTACGCCAACCGCCGCCGCCGACCACGACACCGAACGCCACCGGCTCCACACAGCCGTGACGGAACTTCTCGAGGTCGTGGGCCGGCAGTGGCCGCTACTCCTCGTGATCGAAGACGCCCACTGGGCCGACGGCTCGTCGCTTCTCTTGCTTCGCCACCTCGCACGCGCCGCCCGGCAGGCGCGGGTCCTGCTGCTGGCGACCTTCCGCGACACCGAAGCCGAGGTGCCTGCCACGCTGGCCGAGACCCTGGCTGACCTGCGGCGCTCGGATGACGCCGTTCGGATTCGGCTCACGGCGCTCTCGGAGGACGAGGTGCGGGACTTCGTGCGCCGGGCCAGTGCCGATCAGGGGGGCGTGGAGCTCGCCGATCTCGCGGGGACGATCAGCGACCTGACGGGTGGAAACGCGTTCTTGGTCTGCGAGCTCTGGCGAGCGATGCTCGAAACCGGCGTCGTGGATCTAGTTGACGGGGCGCTCCAGGTAACTCGGCCGCTGGCCGAGCTCGGCACACCGGAGAGCGTCCGTGAGGTGGTCAGCCAGCGGCTGGTTCGCGTGTCTCGGGAAACCACAGCTGTGCTCGAACTCGCGGCCACCGTCGGCGCGGAGTTCGACCTCGACCTGCTTCGCCGCGGAAGTGGGCTCGACGACGCGGCGCTTCACGCCGCGATCGACGAGGCGGTGCGCAGTGGATTTATCGAAGAGCTTGCTGGCCATGGGCTGGCGTACCGCTTCACTCACGAGCTCGTGCGCCGGGCGGTCTACGATCGCCTGACCGCGGTCCGGCGAGCCGAGTTTCACCTCCGCGTGGGTGAAACCCGTGAAGCGAGCGAGGACCGCTCCGCCCGGGCGCTGACCGACCTGGCTCACCATTTCACGGCCGCCGCCCCTCTGGCCGGAGTCGATCGCGCGGTCGAGTACATCGTGCTCGCCGCCGAGGCCGCGACGGACGCCCTCGCTTTCGATGAGGCGGCAACCCTGCTCCAGTCGGCGCTTGATCTCGGAGTCGCCGATGCGACCAAGCGCGGGCATCTGCTCGTGGAACTCGGGCGCGCCCAACACCGCGCGGGCAAGGCGCTCGACGCCCTGAGCGCGTTTATGGCCGCGGCCGACATTGCCCGCACCGAGGCTGACGCTGAGCTCCTTGCTCGGGCGGCGATCGGATACGAGGAGGCGTGCTGGCGGCCGGGCGTTGTGAGCGATGCCTCGGGGTTGCTCGAGGAGGCCTCGGCGTCGCTCGGCGACGAGCGCTCTGAGCTGCGCGTCGGTTTGCTGAGCGGTCTGGCTCGAGCTTTGGACATGAAAGGGGAGCGGGAGCGGGCGGCGATCGTCCGCCGATCGGCCATCGAGCTGGCCCGTCGCCTCGATGACCGCGCCGGCCTCGCCCACGTGCTGATGCGCTCGTACTGGTCGCGCGGAACCACCCCGCTCGAGGAGATCATCTCGATGCTCGCCGAGGCCAAGGCTCTGGGCGAGGAGATGGACAGCATCGAGATCCAGACTGAGGCTGCCGCCTGGCGCGTCCCCTCGTTCGTGGCCAGCGGCGATCTGGCGTCCGCTCGGCTGGAAGTGGTGTCAATGCTGGAGATGGCGAGGGCGTCGGCCCAGCCGTTCATGATCCACGTGGCCGAGCACTACCGCTCGGCGATCGCCCTGGCCGACGGGCGTCTGGACGAGGCCGAGGAGGCCGCCCATCGGTCGCATGAGGTTGGTCGTCTGCTCACGGGGCGGGACGCGTCCGGGGTGTATGGCATTCAGATCTTCAGCCTGCGACGGGAGCAAGGGCGCCTGGCCGAGCTGGCGCCGGTCATTCGCCTCCTGACCACCAGAGCCGGCCGTGACCATGGATCGTGGCGGCCGGGTCTCGTGGCGATGCTGGTCGAACTCGGGATGGAAACCGAGGCCCGGCGAGAGCTCGAGGGCATCGCCCAGGAGGGACTGGATCAGCTCCGGGAGTCGCTGTGGCTGGCCACACTCGCTTACTTGGCCGAGGCCTCCTCGGCTCTCGGCGAGCGGGAGTTGGCCGCCGTGCTGTACGAGGAGCTCACGTCTCTGGGCGAGACGAACGTGATGATTGGACACCTGGTGGCCTATTACGGCGCGGCCGACCGCTATCTCGGGATGCTGGCCGCGACGCTTGGCGAGTGGGGGCAGGCCGATCGCCATTTCGAGCGCGCGCTCGAACTCGACCGCGAGCGCGGGGCCATGACTTGGGTCGCTCACGCCGACTACCAGTTCGCCCGCGCGCTTATCGCATCAGACCGCCGCGACGATCCCCGTTTCGCCAACCTCGTCGGAGAGGCGCGGGACCTGGCCACCCGCATCGGCCTGCGCGCGCTGCTCGGAAGAGTCGACTCGCTGGGTGAGCCGGCCACCGCGGTTCTCCTCCCCGATGGGCTGTCACCGCGTGAGGTCGAGATCCTCCGCCTCGTCGCCGGAGGGCTCAGCAACCGGGAGATCGGCCAGGAGCTCTACATCAGCGAGCACACTGCCGCTAACCACATCCGCAGCATCCTGCGCAAGACCGGGTGTGCGAATCGCACCGAGGCCGCCTCCTACGCCCACCGTCATTCGCTTGTCCCGGGCTGAGCGTCGAGTTACGATCTGCGTCCATGCCCCTTTATATGGTGGAGCGCGCCTTCGCCGCCGAGCTCGACCTCAGTGACGACGACGTGAAGCTGATCGAGGAGATCAATGCCGAGGAGGGTGTGCGATGGCTGTTCTCCTTCCTGAGCGCCGATCGTCGTCGCACGTACTGCCTCTATGAGGCTCCGTCACCGGCCGCGATCATGGCCGCGGCGGGGCGGGCCAAGGTTCCCGCCGACGCGATCGTCGAGGTCGAACCGGGGACCATCGGCGTGCCAGGTCGCCTCGAGGAGTGGGCGGTCGCGCGGGGTTCATAGCTCCGCACCACACTGCTCACGTGCCAGCCCAGAACAGCACCGGCGAGATCCTCGATGGCCTGTGGCGGTTTGAGGGAGTGCATCCTGAGTGGACCGCGGATGAGGGTGGGGAGGACGGCTGGGAACCAGAGGTCGCCTGGTGGGCCGTGGCCACGGCTGCGGGCGTGGTATTGATCGACCCGCTCGTCAGCGATTGGGACGAGCTCGATGACCTTGTGAACGGGGCCGGCGGGTGTGCCGGGGTCGTTCGAACATGTCATTGGCACCAGCGGAGCATCGCTGACGTCTCCGTCCGCTATGACGTTGGCGTCTGGGCCAGCCGGCCACCTGCCGGTGTCGAGTCTCTACCCCTCGATCACGCCGTGAGCGATCGCGAGGAGCTGTTCGGCGCGATGACCGTTCTCGATGTGCAGAGGGACGATGAGTTCGGCCTCTGGCTTCACGGCCAGCAGGCGCTGCTGTTCGGAGACGCGATGATCCGCACTTCCGGGGAAAGCTGAGGGTCTGCCCCGATTCCTGGACCCAGCCCGAGGGCGGCTCGGCCCGTCTTCGCTCCCTGCTCGGCGCTCTGACGTCTTTTCCGCTCGAACATGTCTTGGTGTCCCACGGGCCGCTGGTGTTGAACGACGGGAGTGCGGCGTCTTCGGGCCGCGACAGGCTGACGGCCGGCCGGAAAGCGCGAGGGCCAGGCCCTCATCGGCCTGGCCCTCGACGCGCGGTCATGGATCACCACTGAACTACTACGTCCCAGGACTTATTGAGTGTCTGCCTGGGTGGCGTGACACTCCCGACCTCCGGGACTGGCCGCCCCCAGCTGGGGACGCGTGGCGCCGGTGAGCCATGATGGCCCGCGGTCGAGTGGGCGATCCGCCGTAGGCGTGAGGGTAGAGGCTTCGTCCTGGTTGCTGATTTTCGGACAGTCTTTCTCGAGCGACCAACCGCCATCGCTTATAAAGCCCCCGTGCGCGTCCGCACCGGGAGGCTACGTGCGCCACTAGTGGCGTCGCTGACGGCCGGAATCCTGGCCGGCCTTGCCGCGCTGCCTTGCGCGTCGGCCGATGCCTCGTCAGCCGACTCAGGCATTCACCTGATCAAGCACGTGGTGATCATCATGCAGGAGAACCACAGCTTCGATAACTACTTCGGGACCTTCCCGGGGGCCGACGGCATCCCCGGGCTGGCGGGTCACCCGGGCAAGGTCCCCTGTATCCCGGATCCGAAACGCGGAGGATGCGACCGGCCGTACCACGACACCCATCTTTCCGGCGACGGCGGGCCGCATTTTCAGGAGAGCGCTCTGGCCGACATCGCCGGCGGGAAGATGAACGGGTTCGTCGCGCAGGCGGAGGGCACGACCCCGGACACCAAGACCGTTGGCTGTGTGGCGAATGCCGAGCCTCCGGTCAACCAGCGCCCGCCGATCGGCGACCGGTGCCTGGACGTGATGGGGTACCACACCGCGGCCGAGATCCCGAACTACTGGACCTACGCTCGAGACTTCGTTCTCCAGGACCACATGTTCGAGCCCGCGCACGGATGGAGCCTCGTGTCCCATCTGTACGGGGTGTCGGGCTGGTCAGCCGTGTGCACGAACGGCAGCGTTCCCTCGACGTGTACGGCCGACAACCGGTTCCCCGAGTACGACAAGTACTTCCGGAACCTCCCAAAGAAGACCCGAAACAAGGCCGTGGAGGACCTCATCGGCGGCGTCAGCGGCTTGCTGCTGCCCTCCACCGCCCAGCAGCCCCCGCTATATGCCTGGACCGACATCACTTACCTCCTCCACCGCTACCACGTGAGCTGGAGGTACTACATCCAGGAAGGCACCGAGCCTGATTGCGATACCGGCGGCATGACGTGCAAGCCGGTTCCCCAGGTCGTCACCACCCCCTCGATTTGGAATCCGCTGCCGCTGTTCAGCGACGTTCGCCAGGACAACCAGACCGGGAACATCGTTCGCTCGACCCAGCTCTTCACCGACGCCAAGAAGGGCACGTTGCCAGCGGTGTCGTGGGTGGTCCCGAGCGGCGATGACTCCGAGCATCCGCCGGCCAACATCGCCGCCGGACAATCCCACGTGACCAATGTGATCAACGCCATCATGCGCGGGCCCGACTGGCGCTCAACGGCGATCTTCCTGGCCTGGGACGACTGGGGCGGCTACTACGACCACGTCGATCCGCCGACGGTCGACGCCCAGGGTTACGGCCTGCGCGTGCCCGGCTTGGTCATCAGCCCGTATGCCAGGCGCGGGTACATCGACCATCAGGTTCTGAGCTTCGACGCCTATCTGAAGTTCATCGAGGATGACTTCCTCGGCGGGCGGCGCCTGAACCCGCAGACCGATGGTCGGCCCGATCCCCGACCCGACGTTCGCGAGAACGCTCCGACCCTCGGAAACCTGATTCGCGATTTCAACTTCAGGCAGCGTCCGCGCCGACCCCTTCTGCTCAACCCCGACCCGGGCGGGCTTCCGCTGCATCCACCCGGCCCGACCTTCCCGAGCGCACTTGCGCAGTCGATCGCGCTCGGGCTGAGTGCACCGGGCGGCACCCGCTAGCACCGCAGCAAACTCCGAGCTATTGGCCGGGGCGCAGACGCAGGCACACGTTCTACGATCAGAGGATGCTGCGTCTCTCGGTGCTTGACCAGTCGCCCGTGTCTGAGGGGGGGACCGGCGCGCAGGCACTTCACAACACGCTCGACCTGGCGATTCTGGCCGATCGGCTGGGGTACCACCGCTATTGGGTGGCCGAGCACCACGGGGGGCCGATGCTGGCCAGCGCCAGTCCCGAGGCGCTCATCGGCCCAATCGCCGCAGCCACGACCACGCTGCGGGTGGGCACCGGCGGCGTCATGCTCCCGCACTACAGCCCGTTCAAGGTGGCCGAAACATTCACGATCCTGGCTGGCCTTTACCCGGGGAGAATCGACCTGGGCATTGGACGGGCGGCCGGAACCGACCCGTTGACCACGTTTGCCCTCCAGCGGGACCGCACCAAGGCATCGCCGGACGACTTCCCCCAGCAACTGGTCGAGATGCTCGGATACCTGGAGGACAGCCTTCCGCCTGATCATCCCTTTGCTCGGTTGGCCCGCTTCCTTCCCGGCCGGCCGGAGCTGCCGTCGGTCTGGCTGCTGGGCTCCTCGCCTCAGAGCGCGATCTGGGCGGGTCAGCTCGGCCTGCCATACGCCTTCGCCGATTTCATCAACCAGCGTGGGGCCGAGATCGCAGCCCTGTATCGAGAGCGCTTCGTTCCCGAGCGGGAGCTCGCCGCTCCTTCTACCGCGGTCGCTGTATGGGTTCTGTGCGCGCCCTCGGATGAGGAGGCCCAGTATCTGGCCTCGTCGAGCCGGATGACCCTGAAGCTTTTGCGCCAGGGTCAGCTGATCCCCGTTCCGCCACCCGAGAAGGCGATCGGGTTTCTGCAGCGAGAAAAGGCGCTGGAGGGTGGTCAGGGCGAGCGCGCGGGCCGTCGCGGGATCGTCGGCTCGCCGGAGACGGTAAGGGCCGGCCTCGAGGACGTGGTTGCCCAGTACGGCGCCGAGGAGGTGATCGCCGTCACGATCACGCACGATCACCAGGCCCGCCGCCGTTCCTACGAGCTTCTGGCTGAGGCGATGGGCCTGATCGCGACAGACGCTGCGGGCCTCGAACCAGCAGCGTCTCGCGTGTGAACCCGAGCTATTCGGGCTCGACGTAGAGGATTTTGTCAACCGCCACGTAGACCGTCTGCCCGCCGGCGCGGGTCAACTGAACGAACCCATCGAAGCCTTCATCGTGGGCCGCGGCACTGATCGCATGCATCACCTCAGCGGCGTCCTGATTGAGGGTGAGCATCTGATCACGGGAGAGAACGAGCTTGGTTTGACCTGGCATGCGGGCAGCCTACTGCCCCGGTGGTGCGTTCAGTGCGACCCCCAGCTCTGGTCGGAGGCTTGGGGCGGCGCCTTCTAGGCTCGAGGGACGGTGTCATTCAAAGGCTCCTCCCGAACGCCCCAGCAGCTCGCGTGGCTGGCGCTGATAACGGTCTACATCGCGTGGGGGTCAACCTACGTGGCGATCCGGTTGGTGGACGAGACGGTGCCCCCGCTGATCGGCGCCGCGATCCGCTTCGTCTGTGCCGGCGCGGTGATGTGCGCGTTCATCGGCTGGCGTCGCCGGAGCTTTCCGCGCGTCTCGCTCCGGGAGCTCGGTTCGGTCGCGCTGGTCGGGGTGCTTCTGCTGGCCGGCGGCAACGGCCTGGTCACCGTCGCCGAGCGACATGTCCCCGCTGGCCTCACGTCGCTGGTGATCGCGTCGGTTCCGTTGTGGCTGCTACTGCTGCGGTGGCTGAGTCGCGAGCGCCCGGCTCGCGCCACGCTCGCGGGGGTGGCTGTCGGCTTCGTGGGCGTGGCGCTCCTCGTGTTCCGGGGAGGACCAGGTCAGGGCGTCAGTGTCCCGCATCTACTGATCGTGCTCGGCGCAGCGGCGTCGTGGGCGCTCGGCTCGTGGGGGTCCTCGCGGCTACCGATGCCGCAGGACGTGAGTACGAGCACCGCCATCGAGATGCTGGTTGGTGGCGTGGTGCTGGCCGTGCTCGGACCGCTCGCAGGCGAGCACTGGTCGGCAATTGCCACCCACGCCTCGTTCGAGTCGCTCGCGGCGATCGCCTATCTGGCCGTGTTCGGCTCGATCGTCGCCTTCACGGCGTACGTGTGGCTGCTCCAGCACGCTCCGCTCTCACGCGTCGGGACCTACGCCTACGTCAACCCGGTGGTCGCCGTGGTCCTGGGGGCGATCCTGCTCGGTGAGCAGATAACCGCCACGACGATGATCGGCGGGGCGGTGATCCTCGGCTCGGTGGCGCTAGTGATCCGAGCGGAACCGCCGCCAGCTCCGGAGGTGATCGTCGATACCCCCGAGACCGTTCGTCTCGGCCCCCCAATCGAGGGAGCCGCCGCCGGCGTCGGCTACACGGCGTGCGGGCAGAGTCAGGCCTGCGCGATCTCCACCGACTCTTACGCCGGCGAGTTATGACCGCCCACGAGTCTCCTTGCGCCGCCGTCAACCCGTGCCGAGCAGGTGCCGCCACAAGAAAAACGCGTAAGCGGCGGCCCCTCGACGGGAGGGCAGGATCTCGCAACGCGGCCGGGCGGGTCCGGAAGTCTTCAGCGATGCCGTCGAAGGCAGGATGCGATCGGCACGGCTCGCTTGATCCCGTGGGCGATGCCGGTGGTGTACTCGTGGAAGTTGAACCCGATGTCTCCGTCCTCGTTGTAGATCCACGGAAACTGCTGGTCGACGACCTGAACGATTGAGATGTTGCCGTACGCCGGCAGACCACGGGCTTTGGGAAAGCTTTTGTCGAGTGGAGCGACATCGACCCTGTCGCCGACGGCGGCGCGAGCTCGCTGGATGATCCTGGCATCGCGTTGGGACTCCGCTGCGACGTGCCGGTTGGTGAAGCGGATGGTGTCACCGTTACTGACGTTGGTGCGGTAGCGACCCACCTGTTGCGGGGTCACGCCGAAGTGGGCGTTTGGCTCTCCAAAGCGAGCGCCGCCCGTGTAGTGCAGGCTGACCGCGATCGTCGCGTGGTCTCTGATCGCCTCACGCACCCGTGTCAGCAGCCCCACGTTCTCGTTGGCGCTTGACTTCGTGAGGTCCACAATGTAGCCCGCCTTCCGGAGGATCCGTCGAATTCGAAGCGCGGCTCGCCACATCGTGACGCGCTCACCGGGAGCTCCGGCGTCGTCGATGGACATGATCCCGGAGCCGTCGATGTCGACCGGATGGAAGGTGATGCCGGATGCCCTGGCGGGCTTGCGGCTATCGACCTGAGCGGTCGAGTTGAAGTTCGGGCCGCCGGAGTGCCCTGGATCGAGCACCACAACGGGGCGCTTGGCCGTGCAGGTTGGTGGCGGATCAGCGCGCTGGGTTGAGGCGTCGGTTGGCCCACCCGGCCTGGAGTTGGGTACCCCGCCGGAAGCGTCAGAACCGCTCGCCGAATAGGCAGCGACTGCAACCGCGGCCAAGGCCGCGGCCCCGGAGCCGCGGAGCCATCCTCCCCCGCGCCTGGTCTCGAATAGCACCTCAATCAATCCTATGAGTTGCTGCGATTGGCACGGCTGGGCTCGAACCAGCGACCTCTCGCGTGTGAAGGGATAGTTTGAGACGACGTCAGACCACTCCATCCCGTGACGGCCGACGTTCCGGCTGGTCTGCCGCACCTGGCGTTTGGTTCGCGAGGGCTGCGTAGGGCTCGGTGTGGGCACTCGCTCGGGCACTCGCTCCGCTCCAGCGACTGTGCAAGTGCAGGGCTTCGCCATCATGATGGGGCCCTGCGCCAGCAAAGCTGGATGCTCCTGAGCGGCCCGGGGTGGCCACCCCGGGCGGTATCCATTTAGTCCTGCAACCCTCAGCCAACGTCCGCAGGCGACTACACTTCTGCCCGGGGACCGGTGAGCCACCGCCCGTAAACACGGGCGGTCTGGTCGCTGCCCGTACAGGCAGGCGTCCAGCGATTACGGGCGATTTCCGGGGATGCGGGCAGCGGGGATGCGCTGCTGCCCAATCGGGATGGTTGCCCTTGGGGCGAACCGCCTGGCGAATCTAAGCTAGCTGGGTCTCCTCGGGGCGCTACTTGCGCACGAGTACGGTGATGAGTTGGTTCAGGGCGTAGGTGCCGGTTCCTGGCTGGGTCTTCAGAACTGTGCCCTTCGGGACACCGTGGCCCTGCTGCGACTTCAGCTTGACCTTGCAGCCGAGCAGCTTTAGGACATGCTCGGCCACGCTCGCGGGAGTGGCTTTGAGCGTCGGAACGACGCAATTACTCGGGCCGGGGTTGCTCACCGTGAGGGCCGCGGTAGAAGAGTTGTTCGCCGGAGTCGGGTCCTTGAATCCGGCTGGGACGGAGACGCTGACGCTATTGGTATACGCCCCTGTCTTCTTCGGCAGGACGATCACGCTCACCACCCGGGCGCCGCCCGAGGCAAGACTCGGAATCGTGCAGCCCACGAGCTGACCAGCGACCGAGCACGTTCCACCCGCCGCACTGGCAGCCTCGATATCCAGGCCGCTGGGAACGGTATCCCTGAACGTGATCGTGGCCGCCTGGGGCCCATGATTGACCACTTTCGCGGTCAGGTCCGCCAGCTCGCCGATGGTCGGCCTCGCAGGCGCGAAACCGGCCGTCACAGCAGCATCAGAGATCGCCGGCACGACCACCGCGGACACATTCAACTCTGCGTTAGGGGAACTCCCGGAGGGGGACACCAGGACCTGGCCCTTCGCAGGGGGGCCTGAAAGCGGCGCGGGTCCCGGGTTCGCGACCGGCGACGCCGTAGCGGCACTGGGAATGCTCCCGCCGCTCCACGCACAAGGCTCCGCCGAGCTCTCTGAATACAGGCCCAGGATGTCACCAGCCTGCGCAACGATCGGCGACGTGACCTTGAAGCTGGCAACTCCGCTAACAGGCAACGGGTTCGGCACCGGCTTGTGATCGACACCCACGACGGTCATATCCGAGCCGTGCTGGTGAAAGACCACCAGGTAGACCACCGCCCCGGGCGTGGCGCCGGTGACATTGGTGGACCACCGATCGACAACCCCGGCAGCGTGCAGCACATATGGAGTGCCCGCAGCGCTCCCGGTCTGCGCGACAGCGATTTGACTGTTGCAAAGCGACGTACTCGAACCTGAAGGCTGGGTCGTCGTCCCCAGAGTGCTCGCGCTGGCGATGCCTGCGCTCGTCAACGCGAGCACGATCGACAGCACCCCACTTCGACCGATGACTCTTCTCATGCTCCCCCTCCTGGCTGGTAGATGCTCGTCTCGGCCACCACTGCTGCCTTTCGCGTCCTTGCAGGGCTGCCGCACGGGTCCGGCCCCCGGACCATCCTGGAGCGATTCGCTCCTAGCCCCGACTCGCGAACAGCGTAACTGATCTAGCGCATCGCCGGTCCGACGCCGACGCACCGCCAACCCGGCAGGCGGTAGCGGCCAAGCAACAGGCTGCCGTAACCATCCCGTCGCTTGCTGGCGGCTGCTGACCCGAGAAAGTTCTGAACGCCGTTGCCCTCCGGGCCGCCGTGCCCGGATAGTCGAGGCTGGATCTCGAGCGATCGCAATCGGATGCCGAGCGGGCCCCGGTTCGTGACGTCCCCGCTGGCGGCGTGGCCGGTGTGCCACTAGCTGACCTGTGCGGTGAGCTGCGCCGGCGAGGCTGGGATGCGTTGCCCGCTGGCGTGTTTGAGGAGACCGCTTTCGCACTTGAGGAGTTTCGCGAGGCCGCGGCCGTCACGGCCGAGCGGGAGCGGACATGGAGGATGCCGGCCCGGTGATCCGAGAGCTGGCCCAGATCGCGGGCGAGGCGTTCCCCCGAGCGGTTGGCCGCATGTCTGCCAATTGGGAGCTAGCGCCCGGCGGCGTCTTGACGGTGAAACAGCACGGGTCCATCATTCGTGCGTGGCCACTGTGGATGAGCGGCTGGATGGCACAGCCAGCGCTCCGATCGTGCTGCACGACCTGGAGATCCACCTGCGCACACGCGCGGACCAGGCGATCCGCCACGCGCTCCAGATCGGGACTCTCCGGATGGCCGGTTACAGGGCCGGCGAGATCCGCGAGCGCCTCATGCTCACCCCCGGCGAGTACCGCCAGGCGGCCGAATGGCTGAAGGACGCACTCGCACAGATCCGCCGAGACGAATAAGCGGTCCTTGCGCTAGCAAGCAGCGGCGCTGTCGGGTGCGAAGGAGCGGCTAGACCTATGGAAGCCCTTTCGCGCCACGAACCTATGGAAAACACCCTGAGACACGAGCTGTCGTCCAAGCTTGCGACCGAACTGCGGCCGTCCGGCAGGCAGCCGGGCTGGGGCTCCGGGAGGCGGCTCGGCGGGCCGGGATCTCCCCTGGGTACCTCTGCCTGATCGAGCAGGGGAAGCGCTGCCCGTCCGTTGTCGTCGCGAACACCCTGGCTGATCTGCTGGGCCTCGACGAGCGCCTCCGGGGCCGGCTGTTGAAGGAGGCCAGGCCGGACGCCGAACACCCGCGCGACCGGCTCGCTGACGAGCTGCTCAAGGTCGAGAAGGCCGCGCTCGAGACAGGCCCGCACCCCGCCGCAGAGCGCCAGAAGCTCCGCAAGACCACCGAGCGCGCACAGTTCGAATACCTCCGCCAAGTGTCACCCGCTGCCGCCGCGGCGTCCCCGCAGGGCTTTGGCTCCCTTCACCTGCGGGGCATTTTTCTTGTCCGAGGAGGCGGCCCTCCTGGCAGTCCCGGACAAGCGCCCGCGGACGTTGGCTGAGTGGACGCCGGGCACCGACCAGCGCCCCTCCGGTGGCTCGCCCTCCTCTCTTCGGGGGTCGCGAGTCACCGGGGGCGCAGGCCACGCCGCACATGGTCCTGATCCGCAACCCCACCGATATGCCTGCAAGCCCCATATCCGCGACGCCGGCGTAGACGAGCCGTAAGGTCCCCATGTCAGATCTCCACACGCTGTTGCGACTTTTCACCAAGTCTCAAGCGCGTGAACCGCAGGAGGACCAGAGAGGAGCAGGAAAATGAGACGAGTTCTCATAATCGCTGGGCTGTTGGTGGTGGCAGGCGTCGGGACGGCATCCGCGTACGTGGTGACCGGGGGGATCAACAACACCGGGGCCGCGTATTCCCCTCTAACGTATGTCGCATCTGACGGCGTGAAGAGCGCCGTCGCCTGGTGCCCGGCCGGGACGGTGAGTCTGGGCGGCGGATACGTCGTTGACCCGAACTACGCATTCGCGCCGGTTGTCTTCACGAGCGAGGGAGTGGTAAACAGCAAAGCTCACCGCCTGGGCTGGGGTATCTTGATCGGGAATGGTGGCAGCGCTACGGGTGCCTTCACGGTCCAGGCTTTATGCGGCGGGCATACGAGTAGAGCGGCAACCACCGCTCGCGCCACACGCTTTGGCTCGTTCCATGCTTTGGCCTCGTCTGCAGAGCGCAAGTTCGCCAAGAGCATGAGGTAGTGCGGCTGGGGCGTCAGGCTCTGTCTGGCGCCCCCTCCTTCACTGCAGGCACGCGCGGTCGCCCCAGGCAGACACCCTAGGGTTTTGCACCCGACCGAGTGAAGGGCTCACGTGGCTGATGCTCGCCGGCAGGACCGGGCAGTCGAGATGGCAGAGGTGACGCTCGCGCTACCGGGAGGGCGGCGGGTGAAGATCCGCGGCGCGCTCCGCGACGAGCTGGTGGCGGTGAGAGCCGACGCTGGCGCGATCGATCCGGATGGGTTCGTGTTCGCGACGAGCACCGGGCGTAAGCCGAGCCGGGAGAACGTCCGCAACCGACCGCCAGGCGATGCGTCGTGACGAGGACGAGCGGGTCGCTCTGCGAGCGCTTGGATGGGACGGAATTGGCAGACGGTGGCATTCGGAGCGCTTTTGACGCTTCCACGGTCACCGTGGGCGAGGCTGCCTGACATGCAAAACCCGCACGTGAGCAGGCATTTCGGTGATGGGCACGGCTGGGCTCGAACCAGCGACCTCTCGCGTGTGAAGCGAGCGCTCTCCCACTGAGCTACGCGCCCTGAACTCCCGATTCTACGAGGCTTTGTGGGGTTCCGCTGGTCGATGTGGAGTCATGCTGGAGCGGCTTTGGAAGCCTTTTGGAAGCCTCCCCCACCGATTTCCTCTCGGCGCGGTCGAGATTGCACGGCATGGGGCACCTTGCCGGACCGCATAGGAGAGGTCGTCTGAGGCCCGTAGAATTCCTCGCCGCCTTGCCCTTGGGATTCTCCCTCGGCTCGGGCTTGAAAATCCCCTCACGGCCTCAGGTGCGTTCTGAGGATGGTGCTGGTCCCGCATTCTGATCAGCAAGATGGAATAGCTCTTCCATCGAGACTCCCAGCGCATCCGCCAGGCTGGCCACCGCAACGATGGTCGGATTGCGCTCGGCCCGCTCAATTCCGCCGATGTAGTTTCGATGGACGCCGGTCCGGAGACTCAATTCTTCCTGAGAGAGACGCCGCTCATTGCGAATCTCGCGAAGAGCAACTCCGAGTCCAGCTAAGACACGCTTCCGCTCCACTCATCCGACGCTGGCAGCCGGAGCGTGTTCCTTCTACAGCCTGAGCGTGTTATAAGTTCCAGGCTTCGGAATCCCGTAGGAGGTCCGCAGATGCCTCGTCGGCGCAGGGCGCGAGGTGGCCAAGTGATCGGTACGTATCGAGAAGTACGAACTCGCGAGTTCCTGAAGCAAGGCAAGAGTCAAGAGGAGCTAGCACGCGAGATCGAGCGGCTGGAGAATTTGGGCGTCGCGGATAGGGACTACGTTCTTCATGACTTCGCCGCTCCCATCGAAAAGAAAAAGAAGATCGAGAGAATCGCCTTCTGGATCACCCTCGCGATTTTTGTGGCCCCGGCTGTAGCGGCAGTCGCCCTTTGGGGTGGCGCAGGCTTCGGGGGATACCTCGCCGTTCTCATCGTCCTTGGAGTCATCACTGGAAGCAGCGGACAGCCCACGAGCACGCGGAGACGCCGTGTACGCTTCAGCGCTGGCTTGGGCCCTTTTAGGTGGTATTTCTGATGTATAGGACACGTCAGAGGCCAAAGAAACTCCCGCCGAGCTGCAGCGGCCTTGCTCCTGCCTTGGGCGAGGTTGCAAAAGGTCGTAGCAGGGCTCCTAGGGCTTCTGAGGGTGTTCTTCCACTCGGCTCTCCTCCGCAAAAGACTGGGGTGCTCCCTGGGGCGAAGCTAGGACAGATGCGCCATCGTTTTGCGCGGAGGGTGGACGGGGGCATTCATCAAGTCGAATTATTGGGAGGAATTCATGTTCGGAAACAGCCGGGCGCTTATCGCTGGGGGAACGCTCACAACGACGGTAATCGTGGCATGCGCTATTGCGGTCTCTGCGAGTGCCCTACCTGCTTCCAAGTTGAAGATCTCGCTTCATCCTCGGAGGCCGACCACAAATTCGATAATCAGGGTCTCGTTCACAACTGACCGCGCTCTTAAGCACGGTTTCCACTGGCAAGTCTTTATCACAGCTCAGGCATGTGACCACGGCGCGGGCTTTGTTGAGGTCAATTCTCACCGCCACAACGTCCCGAAGGGAACCCATCTCACGTTCCGTCTCAACCCCTACCACGCACTCGCCAATAGCGGTCCTTGGTGTCCAGGCAAAGCCTTTGCGAATGTTTCCAGCGCACGGAATTCGGGCGGTCGTGGCGGCAAGGTCATCGCCGTTCGCCAGTTCCGGATCACCTAGCACGAGCCGCTAGTCACGTCCAAGAAGCCGGTTCGCACTGCTGGATACGATCTTACCTCTTAAGCACGCTGTGCCTATCTCATTACCACGGTAGGAACCCACCAGGGTCTGTCTGTAGTAGCGGGACGCCTACTCTCTAGGTAATGCTGATATATACCGTAGCCATGCGATCAGGTCTGTGGGGTGGGACTTGACACTGAGCTAAGATCCCTGTCGGCGCTACTCCTTCGATCTGCCGTCCCGGGGATCACGCGCCCAACGGAACGCGCACAAACACAACAGAACCTCACAGGAAATCGCACAGGGTACGGCGATTACTTCGACCGAAAGGTCCGGTTCTAAGTGAACAGCAGCAACCCTCCCGCCGATCTCGTCAGAGATCGCACCCTCCGCGTGGCCGTCACGGCCGACGAACAGAAGCACCTACGACTGCGCGCGATCAAGGAAGGCCGTCCGATGGCCGAGATCGTTCGTCTCGCGCTGAGCACCTCCATAACGAAGGAGGTTGAGGCGAGAAATGCCTGAAAAAGAGCGGCCCCCCGCGAAAGAGGCCGCCCAGATATCCCTCCATGACCTTACCACCGCCAGTACTCGACTTGATGCATCTAATGATAGAGATTTAGCCTCAGACGTTCGATGCTGTCGTTGCTTATGCCGGTCGTGGAATTGTCCTTATTGCGGAAGGAGGCGTAAGCGCTTAGAGCGAAGGAGGTTTTGTGAGCTTCTTAGGTTAGCCGCGCGTAAAAATGCCAGAGCCCGCTTTTACACCTTTACTGCTCCCCCCGGAAGCGAGCTTTTTGTAGAGGAATTCCAGAGACGACTCAGGCGTCTCATCCAGATCCTCCGCCGCAGCCGGTTGCTGTGGCACGAATGGCGCAGCGTCTGGGGGGTGGATCCGGAAACAGGATCTATTCATCGGCACCTCGTGGCCATCGGCGGACCATTTATTGATAAAGCGCTCTTGGGATCTCTCGCAGAGCGGGTCGGTCTTGGCTTTATCGATGTGAGACTTGTTGACCCTACGGAGGATGATCGCAGGGCGCTTTCGGCCTATCTTGCCGCGAACGCGCTGGGCTTTGCTCTTTTCTATCCGGAGCGCGAAAGGCGGTTCAAAATTGTCTCGGGCTCAAGGGGGAGACGTGGACGATAAGGCCGCGATTGCGCTGAGTCGGGATGCAGTGGTAGTAACCGACGAAACTATCGTACGAATTGCTGATGTGATTGTCGATGTGATTGCCGATCGCGTGTCACGCATTCAAAATCGAGAGTGGCTTGATTCTCAGTCGGCAAGTCAATACCTCGGCGTAAGCCGCAAGGCTCTTTATCTCTATGTCGAGAAGAAGCACCTTCCTGTCCATCAGGACGAGCCTGGAGCCAAGCTCTGGTTCAAACGCTCCGAGCTTGACGCCTGGAGGGTGAGATGACGCTTCGGGGAGAGGTGAGATGGTAAAATTGGAGGTGAAATCAATATCGGCCCCCGCGATGTTGGAGCATCCGGGGGCCTGGCCCACGAAGGAGGTCCTTCATGGACAAGCAGAACACTAGTCGGGCTCGCCGTGTGCGCGTCGAGCGGGGCATTTACCGGCGGGCGGATGGCCTTCTAAGAAATCGGCTGGAAGGACACGACCGGCAAACAGCGGTGGCGAGGGCCTTTCAAGGGATTGAAAGCCGCTCGTGCTCATCTTGCTGTAGAGCACGCGAAGCGAGCTAGGGGCGAAAAAGTGGCTGATGATCCTCGGCTGAAGTTCAATGCCGCTGCTGACGCATGGTGGAACGCTCGTGTCGTCAAGCTCCGGCCCGGTACACAGAGCGCTTACCGTGCAGACCTTATCCACCTTAGAGAGCATTTCGGCCGAGCACGAATGAGCAATATCACGCCGAATGAGATAGCGAGCTTCGTAAGTCTGAAGCAGCGTGAGAATTTGAAAGGCTGGACGATTAGGGGTCAGCTCAGCGTCCTTTCATCCATCTTCAACTATTCCGCAAGGCATCTCGGCTTAGTTGGTGTCAATCCCGTTTCGCTACTGGATCGAGTCGAGCGGCCAAGCTGCGATGACGAATCTGAAAAGAGGATTCTGAGCGGCCAGGATCTTTTTCGGCTCGTGTCGGTTGTTGAAGACGAATACCGCCCGGTCTTTCTGCTCGCTGCCGAGACTGGCGCACGGCTTTCTGAAGTCCTCGGGATTGTTTGGTCGGAAGTCGATTTCGACGAGCAAACGATTACTTTCACGCATCAGCTCGGCCGGGATGGAACCCGCCAACCGCTGAAGACGAAACGCTCGCGTCGATGCATTGAGATCACACCAAGCCTCGTCACGATGCTGCGCAAGCTCAGGCTGGCCAGCGAGAAAAGCCACGACCACGATTTGGTCTTCGTGTCTCGCACTCTGAAGCCGCACGACCAGCGGAATATTGGTGGCCGCGTTTTGGCCCGTGCCGTAAAGAATGCTGGCCTCCAGGCTCTGGAGCACGACGGAAAGCTCGTCGTCCCGGCTCCAACGTTCCACGATTTTCGCCATACGCACGCCAGCGCTTTGATCGCTCAAGGCTGGGATATCGCGGAAGTCAGCGCTCGTCTAGGCCACAGCAATGTCGCCACGACCCTCCGCATTTATGCCCACGAATTCGACGCTGCTGGTCGGAGCTATCACCGCCGTGATCGCCTTGCTTCGCTCTACGGATCTCTGGAAGCCTCCGCGGAAGCGCCAGAGCGGGACCGCGTGGCACAGCATGGGACGGCCGAATACCCCAATGCTCGGGGGCTAAGAGCAGCCGGGGACGCGGCGGGATAGCCGGGAACAGGCCGGGCTGATGTGTGAAGCGAGCGCTCTCCCACTGAGCTACGCGCCCTGACTGAGGCGATTCTATGCGACCGGAAACCTTATCTCCGGGGCAGTGGAAGCCGAGACTCAGGCGCGTGGACCGAGATGGTGTTGGGTAGCCCCTAGGAGTCAGCCCTCTACGGAACGGAGGATGAGATGGGTGACCGTTCGCAGCGACTCAAGGGAAAAGCCCAGGAGGTCAAGGGTCGAGCCAAGCGCGACGCCGGTGCTGCCGCCGGACGTCCCGGAACAGAGACCCGAGGAGCGGCCGCTGAACTGAAAGGTAAGGCGACCAAGACCGTGGGGAAAGCACGCAGTGCGGCCAAGAAGGCCACTCGCTAGACGGCCCTTGCTCGCTTTCCTGAGAAACCCACCGGAAGGGGAAGGATCATGAAAAAGAAAGCAGTCAGCCATCTGGGCAAGACGACCGCCAAGCGACTCTCCGGCTCGGGGGTTGGGCCCTTCCGAGCCCAGCTCGCGTCTGCCCTGGTCGGAGTCGGGGCCGCCGTCGCGACCTACCGCCTTCTGCGCAGCACTGACTGAATCCGTAGGACCCGCTGAGGCCCGGCGCACTGGTCGCGCGACCATCGCCGGGTCAGTGGGGGCGCGATGCTCGCTGACCCGTGAGTGAAGATCGGCCGGGCCTCGTGCCTAGAGCCGCACAACGTTTCCCGCCTGCTGGCCGCTGGTCACGCCCCGCAGGTCGATCAGCAGGGCAGATTTGGCCAGCACCTCGCCATAGTCGATGCCCGGGTGAGCCGTGACGAGCACGACCGCGTCGGCGCTGGAGATGCTCTCAAGCGGCGCGCTCTGGAGGCCGAACTCGGGAAGCGACGGCACGAACGAGTCGTGGTAGGAGAGCTCCGCGCCGCGCTCGGCCAGAACCTCCATGATCCGCAGGGCGGGTGACTCCCTCAGGTCCCCGACGGCCGCCTTGTAGGCGACGCCCAGCAGCGCGATCCGTGAGCCCCGCACGGGCTTGGCCGCATCGTTGAGTGCGTGCTCGATCCGCTCCACGCAGTGGTAGGGCATCTGCTGGTTGATCTTGCCGGCCAGCTCGATGAACTCGGTTGACATGTGGAACTCCCGGGCCCGCCAGGTCAGGTAGAAGGGGTCGACCGGCAGACAGTGGCCGCCCATCCCTGGGCCGGGTTCGAAGCGCATGAAGCCGTATGGCTTGGTGGCGGCGGCGTCGACGACCTCCCATATGTCGATCCCCATCCGGTCGGACAGGATCGCCAGTTCGTTGACCAGCGCGATGTTCACCGAGCGGAAGATGTTCTCCAGCAGCTTGCTCATCTCGGCCGCCTCCGGGGTTGACACCCGGACGATCTCGTCGCAGATCAGGCCGTAGAGCTCGGCCGCCCGGTCGCCGCACCTCGGCGTCATCCCCCCGACCACCTTGGGCGTGTTGCGCAGGGTGTAATCGGTCCGTCCCGGATCGACCCGCTCCGGGGAGAAGGCGACGTTGACGTCCTCGCCCACCCGCAGCTCGGACTCCTGCTCGAGCAGCGGGACGAGCTGCTCGCGAGTGGTCCCCGGGTAGGTCGTCGACTCGAGCACGACCAGCTGACCGCGCTGGAGCACCTGGCCGAGGCCGCGGGCGGCGCCCAGCAGCGGGCTCAGATCCGGCTCGCGGTTGGGGGTCAGCGGCGTGGGCACGCAGATCAGCACCGCGTCGGTCCGGGCCAGCGGCTGGTAATGCGAGTTGGCCTCGATCTGCCCGAGGACAGCCCGAAGCCGCTCTGAGGGAATGTCCTCGATGTATGACTCCCCCGACCGCAGCGCGTGGACCTTGCGCGGGTCGACATCGATGCCGACAACCTGTTCGCCGGCCTCAGCGAACGCGACCGCCAGCGGAAGCCCCACGTATCCGAGGCCGATGACTCCTACTGACATCTCATCGCAGGGTATCGGCACCACCGGCGCTGAGCGTGACGAAAAGTGCTCGCTATGCGGGCTGAATCGAGCAATCCTCGAGTCGACCGCTGGCCAAGCCACCGCGAGGTCCGCGTCCGCACCTGACCCGAACCTCTACCATCCCCACCGACCGTGCTAGGCGGGGTGCTAGCGGTGCCCTGTACCCGCAATCCGCTATAGCGGGGCTGAATCCCCTCCTGAGGGGCTCTAGGCCCCAGGGTCAGCGCCAAGCCTGAAGGCGTTGATGGCTCGGTCCCGCGGCGATGAAGGCCCGCGAACCAGGTCAGATCCGGAAGGAAGCAGCCTTAAGCGGTCACCTCCAGGCGCCACGGGAGCACCGGGTCGGAGCTCTCAGGCATCGGCCGCGCCCTGGGATCCGGCTTCAAGGGAGGGTGCACGGTCATTCTCTTTGTCGGGTCGGCACATGTGCCGACCCGGGGAGCGGCACATGTGCCGCTCCCTCCGGCGGTGCATGCACCGCCGGGGCGCCGGCGCATGCGCCGGCGCCTACACCACAACTAGACTCGAACTCGTGTCCATCGGGCCCTCGCTTTACCGCCGCCACAGACCCCGGACCTTCGCCGACGTGGTGGGGCAGGAGCATGTCGTGCGGACGCTCCAGAACGCGATCGAGCAGGACAAGGTCCACCACGCCTACCTGTTCGTGGGGTCGCGAGGCACGGGTAAGACGAGCATGGCCAAGATCCTGGCCGCCTGTCTGAACTGCGAGCAGGGGCCGACCACGAAGCCCTGCGGAACCTGCGATTCCTGCCTGGCGATCGCCAGTGCCACCTCGCTGGATGTGATCGAGATGGATGCCGCGTCGAACAACTCGGTCGACGACATCCGGGACCTGCGCGAGAAGGTCGCCTACGCCCCGGTGTCCGGGCGACACAAGGTCTACATCCTGGACGAGGCCCACATGCTCTCCTCGCAGGCCTGGAACGCTTTTCTGAAGACGCTCGAGGAGCCGCCGCCACGGACGATCTTCGTCCTGGCCACGACCGAGGCCCAGAAGGTACTGCCGACCGTCGTCGATCGCTGCCACCGCTTTGACTTCACGCGTCCGTCGATGGAGCAGGTGGCGGCGGTGCTGAGCAAGGTGGTGCAGTCGGAGGGAATCGATGCCGACCCGGTGGCGCTGCCACTGATCGCCCGTCACGCGACGGGCAGCTTCCGTGATGCGCTGGGCACGCTCGAGCAGCTCGTCACGTACGCCGGGGCCCGCCGGATCAAACCGGGTGACGTCATGGCTGTACTCGGGATCACTGACTCCGATCAGCTGTTTGAGGCGGTCGACGCGATCATCGCCCGCGCCCCGGCCGAGGCCTTGCGGATGGCGTCGCGGCTGGGCGAGTCAGGCCGCGACCCCGGCCAGGTACTCCGCGACCTCGAGGGCCACGCCCGCGAGCTGCTGGCCGTCCAGGTCCTGGGTGATGTCCCGGCCGAACTGCGTGTTACGCCCGAGCGCGACAGCCGTCTGGCCGCCCAGGCCAACGCCCTGGGATCGACGGACGCCGTCCGGCTGATCGATCTCATCGCCCAGGCGCTGGAGGCGACCTCGAACGGCGCCCAGGCTCGGATCCAGCTCGAACTGGTGCTCGTGAAGGCAGCCGCGCCTGACCTTGATCCTTCGGCCGCGGCGCTCCGGAGCCGGATCGAGCAGCTGGAGGCGAGGATGGGGAGCGCTGAGGGAGCCGCTGATTCACCCCCCCTGCCGCCAACCACCGCACCCGCGTCGCCACCTCCCACCACAGCGCCTTCTGCGCCGGCGCCGCCGCCAACAGCGCCTCCCCTGACGACGCCGCCTCCGACTGCGCCCTCGCCGATGGCCGCGGCGATCGCCGCGCCCCCTGCGGCTGCCGTCTCCCGCGCGTCAGGCGATTTGCCGAATCCCGGGGCATCATCTGTGGCCGGCGGGGCGCCGGCCGCCGCCAGCGACTCGGCCGTCTTTGACGCCTGGCCCGCTGTCGTCGACCTGATCCGTGGTGATAACCAGATGCTGGCCGCGCTTCTGGCCGAGGCGCGCCCCGTGTCCGCCGGCGAGGGGGACCTTGTGCTCGCCTTCCCCGCTGGCGCGGCTTTCCTGAAGCGCAAGGCCGAGCAGGACGACCATCGCCGCGTCGCGACCGAGGCGCTGGCCACGATCACCGGGCGCCGCATGACCCTCACCTACGAGCTGCGGGAGAACGGCGAAGCGCAGGCTGACGGAGGGAAGCTCACGGGGGAGGAGCTCGTCCAGCGCTTCATGGAGGAGTTCGACGCGGAGGAGATCCTGGATGATGACGAGGACGCGGCAACCCCCTGACTAGGAGCCTAGGAGCCCGATGCCCCAGCCACCCAACATGCAGCAGCTGCTCAAGCAGGCCCAGAAGATGCAGGCGGACATGATGGCCGCCCAGGAGTCGCTCAAGAACGAGGTCGTGGAGGCATCGGCCGGCGGAGGGATGGTCAAAGTCAAGGTGACGGGTGACCTTCAGATCAAGGAGATCACGATCGACCGGAGCGCGGTCGATCCCGAGGACGTCGAGATGCTGTCCGACATGGTGCTGGCGGCGGTCAACGAGGGACTTCGCTCGGCGCAGGAGCTGGCGGCGTCCAAGCTGGGAGCGCTCACCGGCGGCCTCGGTGGCCTGGGGCTGCCCGGTCTCTAGTGGACCCCATCCACAGTCGCTCGTGACCGCTTACGCCCCGCCTGTTCAACGGCTGATCACGGAGCTGTCGAAGCTCCCCGGCGTCGGCGGCCGCACCGCCCAGCGGCTGGCCTTTCATCTGCTGCGCGCGACCGATCAGGAGGCGCTGGCCCTGGCCGACGCGATCCGGGAGGTCAAGGAGCGGATCGGGCTCTGCCAGACGTGTTTCAACCTGGCCGAGGGGCCGATCTGCCGAATGTGCGCCGACGAGCGCCGCGATCCGGGGGTGATCTGCGTGGTCGAGCAACCGTCGGATGTCATCTCGATCGAGCGCACGCACGAGTTCGGCGGTCGCTATCACGTGCTGGGCGGAGCGCTGTCGCCGATCGACGGGATCGGGCCTGAGGACCTGCGGATCGCTGAGCTCTATGACCGGGTCACGGGTGGTCCGGTGGGGGAGGTCGTGATCGCGACCAACCCGACGACGACCGGCGAGGCCACCGCCCTGCATATCGCCGAGGGGCTCCGAACCGCGGCTCCGGACGTGTCGGTCACCCGCTTGGCCAGCGGTCTTCCCGTCGGAGCCGATCTGGAATACGCCGACGAGCTGACGCTCGGCCGGGCGCTGTCGGGCCGGCGGGCCGTGTAGCCGCTGGCCGAACCATCTCGGGCGCCTTCAGGTGCTGCGCAGCAGGGTGCGAAGGAACCGTCGAGCCCACCGCGAGCTCGCGTGGTTCATGTGATTTGGAGGTGGTGTTGGTGGGCGTATTGGGTGATGCTGGTGTAGGGGAGTTGGGTGGCTTTTCGGGTGCAGCTGGTGGTGTTGCAGGGGATGTGTTGGAGGGTTTTGGGGTGGACGAGGAGGTAGCCGGTGCCGTGGTCTTGGTAGTAGAGGATGGTGCCGGTGGCGATCCGGGGGTGTTGGTGGTTGTAGGCGGCGATCGTTGCCCAGGGTTCTTGGACGGCGTTGACGCAGACGGGGTTGTCTTTGCCTGAGCAGCTGGTGACGTGCACGATCGTGCCTCCTGCGGTGCTGTAGTACGCCCCGCCGGCGTGGTCGTATTGCACGATCGCGGTGCCGTTGGCGATCCTGGGGTGCTGATGGACGTAGTCCACGATCGTGGCGTAGGGTTCCTGGACCTCGCCGGCGCACACGGGGACATCCTTGCCTGAGCAGGAGGTGACGTGCACGATCGTCCCGCCGAGCGCGCTGTAGACCGCGCCGCCGGCGTGGTCGTATTGCACGATCGCGGTGCCGTTGGCGATCCTGGGATGCTGATGGAGGTAGGCGGCGATGGTGGCGTAGGGTTCTTGGACGGCGCCGGTGCAGACGGGGTTGTCTTTGCCTGAGCAGCTGGTGACGTGCACGATCGTGCCTCCTACGGCGCTGTAGACCGCGCCGCCGTCGTGGTCGTATTGCACGATCGCGGTCCCGTTGGCGATCGTGGGATGCTGCTGGATGTAGGCCACGATCGAGGCATAGTTGACCTGTATCTCGCCCGCGCACACCGACGCGTCCTTGCCGCTGCACGAGGTCACATGCACGATCGTGCCCCCCAGCGCGCTGTACACCGCGCCCGTCTTGTAATCCGTCTCAACCATCGCCGCGCCATTCGCGATCGACGAGCTGTACAAGCTCAAGCTCGAGATCGCAGTCGGACTCCCACACGCCGACGGCAACGTCGAACAACTCGTCACCAACATCGGATAACCCCCCACAATCCGATACGTCCGACCCCCATAACTCACAAACGAACCATCACCAGGCAGGGCGGTGGGGGCGATGGTGATTCCGGAATAGTAGATGTGCAGGATCTGCTGCCAGCTGTCGCCGTCCTCGGCGCAGGATTGGCTTCCGTACTGGCTCATCTCCTGACCGTTGGCCTCGTATCCGCATGGCTCTGAGTAGCAGTCGCTGTTCTGGCCGCTGTAGTAGAAGCGCATCGAGCAGTCGAACGGCGCCTCGAAGATCGTGCCTCCCTTCACGATGCGGTAATCCCAGGTGTCGTTGATGGCGTCGTTGGTCGAGGTCGCGGTCGGCTGCGTGGGCTCAAACTTCTGATAGTCCGTGGTGTCGTCGACGTCGTAACACTGACCGTCGTACTCTCCCGGCCGAGCACCGTTGGCCATGAACCACCCGTAGTTCTTGACCGCCATCGCGCCGACCTCATAGGCGGTCTCATTCCAGTCGTAGGCGGCGGGCCACTCGTGGGGCAGGACGTGCTGGACGTAGAACAGGAAGTTGTAGGTCTGGACATCGCCATCCTCGACCATGTACACACGGATCGTCGACGGGGGCGTCGTATTCGAGTAGAACCCGGTACATCCCGAGGCTGGATGGGCGGCCAGGCGGCGCGCCCGGGGGCCGTGGCCCGTGGGCGCAAACCGCTGGTGGCTGGCAAACCTCAGACGCTGCGGTTTAGATGCCAGCTGGATATAGAAGTTCAGCGCGCCCTGAGGGGAGTAGCGCGGGATGGCGGTCATGGTCCAGCCACCCAGTCGCCCAGATCGGACCCGAAGGCTGAATGTTCGACGGACCCGGGCGGCGGTGAACCGGAGCGTGAATGAGCCCCCACGGCGCGTCCGCGTAGCGATCCCGGTCCCCGCCACCGTCACGAGGGCGCCTTGCACATGCGGCAGCCCGTCGGGGATCACGATCCGAGAACCCCCCGGTCCGGTGAGCGGCCTTCCGTTCGTCACCGTGCCCTTGATGGTGATCACCCGCGGCGCCGCGTCCGCTGGCTGGGCGGCGACCAGTGCCCACCCACAGGCGAGTGCGGTGATCAGGGTCGCCGGTCGTGGGTTCATGTGATTTGGAGGTGGTGTTGGTGGGCGTATTGGGTGATGCTGGTGTAGGGGAGTTGGGTGGCTTTTCGGGTGCAGCTGGTGGTGTTGCAGGGGATGTGTTGGAGGGTTTTGGGGTGGACGAGGAGGTAGCCGGTGCCGTGGTCTTGGTAGTAGAGGATGGTGCCGGTGGCGATCCGGGGGTGTTGGTGGTTGTAGGCGGCGATCGTTGCCCAGGGTTCTTGGACGGCGTTGACGCAGACGGGGTTGTCTTTGCCTGAGCAGCTGGTGACGTGCACGATCGTGCCTCCTGCGGTGCTGTAGTACGCCCCGCCGTCGTGGTCGTATTGCACGATCGCGGTGCCGTTGGCGATCCTGGGGTGCTGATGGATGTAGTCAATGATCGTGTCGTAGGGTTCTTGGACCTCGCCGGCGCACACGGGGGCGTCCTTTCCTGAGCAGGAGGTGACGTGCACGATCGTGCCTCCGAGCGCGCTGTAGACCGCGCCGCCGTCGTGGTCGTATTGCACGATCGCGGTGCCGTTGGCGATCCTGGGATGCTGGCGGAGGTAGGCGGCGATGGTGGCGTAGGGTTCTTGGACGGCGCCGGTGCAGACGGGGTTGTCTTTGCCTGAGCAGCTGGTGACGTGCACGATCGTGCCTCCTACGGCGCTGTAGACCGCGCCGCCGTCGTGGTCGTATTGCACGATCGCGGTCCCGTTGGCGATCGTGGGATGCTGCTGGATGTAGGCCACGATCGAGGCATAGTTGACCTGTATCTCGCCCGCGCACACCGACGCGTCCTTGCCGCTGCACGAGGTCACATGCACGATCGTGCCCCCCAGCGCGCTGTACACCGCGCCCGTCTTGTAATCCGTCTCAACCATCGCCGCGCCATTCGCGATCGACGAGCTGTACAAGCTCAAGCTCGAGATCGCAGTCGGACTCCCACACGCCGACGGCAACGTCGAACAACTCGTCACCAACATCGGATAACCCCCCACAATCCGATACGTCCGACCCCCATAACTCACAAACGAACCATCACCAGGAGGCGTGAGGTTGGCGACGTGGAGCCACTCGACGTCCGAGTAGCCTTCGCCGTTGACGTGCCAGTTGCTCACGGACAAAGCTTGGTGCGTGAATGACACGCCCTCGACGTTTTCCTGAGCCACGTAGATGGTTCCGTTGCCGGCTGAATTGACCGAGCCTCCGGGAACGACAACGGCAACGTGGCCACCGTCCTTGTCGTAGAAGCTTCCGGAATCGGAGAAGCTGATGACGTCACCGGGCTGCGGCCACTGTCCAGAGGTGCCACTGGCAATCAGCCTCATCTGAGGATGACTGGCGTGATAGGCGTCGTAATAATTTGCGGCGACTCGATCCCCGTTCGTGTTACTGAGCACGTTGAGTCCGTACGCCATCGCGAGCCAGCGGTCGGACAGTTCGACGCATTGGAAGCCATCCAGCGTGCCGGACCAGAACGACTTTCCGTACGCCTCAGGAAGGCGGACCGACGTATTGCGGTTTGCGGCGTTGCTGTACTCCGGGCTGGGCCCGCAGACTGGAAGGTTCGGATCGAGGCCCGTCCAACCCTCGAGAACTCCGCCCGACCCCTCACCGGTGAACGTCGTGCACCATGCGCTCGATTCAGGCGAGGGCGAGATCTCCGCGAAAGCAGCGCCGGGGAGCGACCACAGAAGCACCACCGCGCAGAGCAGCCCCAGTGTCAGTCTGCCGGATCGCCCAGCCCACTCCGCCGCGTTGTTCACAATCTGGTGCCGCCCTTCCATCCGCTCTCAGCCCCACCCCAGAGCTTACGGGCAAACCGTACATTCGCTGTCAACACGTAGGCCGGTTTGGGGCGCCGACTCGCGGTGAGCACTACTCTCAGCCCAGATGCCAGCGACAGTCGTGATGAAGTTCGGTGGCACCTCCGTCGCCGACTCCGACCGCATCATCCGGGCCGCACGGCGGATCGTGGCCCAGCGAGAGCGCGGCCGGCGGGTCGTGGCCGTGCTGTCTGCCCGAGGCAAGACGACCGACGAGCTGATCGGGCGGGCCTACGAGGTCTCGCCGCACCCGGACCCCCGGGAAATGGACATGCTGCTCTCGATCGGGGAGCGTGAATCGTGCGCCCTGTGCGCGATGGCGATCAACGACCTGGGGCATCGGGCGATTTCGCTCACGGGCTCCCAGGCGGGGATCGTGACCGACACCTCTCACACCAAGGCCCGCATCCTCGACGTCCGGGCCAACCGGATCCGGGAGGCGCTCGACCAGGATCGGATCGTGCTCGTGGCCGGCTTTCAGGGCGTTTCGACCAGCTACGACGTGACCACGCTCGGTCGCGGTGGCTCGGACACGACCGCGGTCGCCCTGGCCGCGGCTATCGACGCCGAGGTGTGCGAGATCTACACCGATGTGGCCGGCGTGTTCACCGCCGACCCCCGCCTCGTCCCGAACGCCCGCAAGCTGCCCCAGGTGAGCTTTGAGGAGATGCTCGAAATGGCGGCGTCGGGCGCGAAGGTCCTCCAGCTGCGCGCGGTCGAGTACGCCCGCACCCACGGCGTCCGGATCCACTGCCGCTCAAGTTTCGACGACGGCCCAGGTACCGTTGTCCTAGGAGAAGACGAGACCATGGAACACCCTCTGATCACGGCCATCACGCACTCCCGAGAGGAAGCCCGCATCACGCTCCTGGGCGTCCCCGACCGCCCCGGCGCGGCCGCGGCCATCTTCGGCGCGCTGGCCGAGGCCAACTGCAACGTCGACACGATCATCCAGAACGAGCCGCTGAGCGAAGGCCGGGGGGCCGAGGTCTCCTTCACCGTCTCGCTCGAGGACCTGAGAGCCGCCGAGCAGGCACTCGAACCGCTGCGCTCAGAGCTGGGGCTCGAGGACATCGACACCGACCAGGAGATCGGCAAGGTCTCGATCGTGGGCGCCGGTATGCGCTCGCACCCCGGCGTCGCTGCCAAGGTGTTCCAGACGCTGGCCGACCACGACATCAATATCGAGATGATCTCCACCTCCCCGATCAAGATCTCGTGCGTGATCAGAGCTCCCCAGCTCGACCAGGCGGTCAGTGCATTGCATGAGAGCTTCGAGCTCGGTGCCTCCGAGGTGCGGCCGGAGCGGCCGATCGGACAGGAGGCGCGATGAGCGATCCGCGCGTTGCTGTCGTGGGGGCCACGGGGCTGGTTGGCGGCACGATGCTCGCCGTGCTTCGGGAGCGGGCGTTCCCGGCGGCGCAGATCGTCCCCTTTGCCTCGGCGCGTTCGGCGGGGTCGCAGCTCGAGGGACTCACGGTGCGGGGCCTGGACGACGAGTCGATCCAGGGATTCGACCTGGCGCTGTTCTCGGCCGGCGCCGGGGTTTCCCGCGAGTGGGGCCCGCGCTTCGTCGCGGCGGGGGCGACGGTCGTCGACAACTCCTCGGCCTTCCGGCGTGAGCCGGAGATTCCGCTGGTCGTCTCGGAGGTCAACCCGCACGCGCTCCAGGGCCATCGCGGGCTGATCGCGAACCCCAACTGCTCGACCATGCAGATGGTCGTGGCCCTGGCCCCGATCCACCGCGCCGTGGGCATCGAACGGCTGGTCGTATCCACCTATCAGTGCGTTGGCGGCACCGGCAAGAAGGCGATCGACGAGCTCGAGGCACAGGCCCACGCGTCGCTCCATGGCATGGAGATGCCCGCCCCGGAGATCTACCCCCAGCCGGTCGGCTTCAACGTGATCGGTGCGGCGGGGTCGTTCGCCGAGGGCGATGACCACACCGACGAGGAGCGCAAGATGATGTTCGAGACGCGCAAGATCCTCGAGGACGAGTCGATCGGCATCGCCGTGACGTGCGTCCGGGTACCGGTTCGCGTCGGGCACTCGGAGGCCGTGAACGTCCAGACCCGAGAGCCTTTGAGCGCCTCTGAGGCGCAGGCGCTACTGGCCGACGCCCCGGGGGTTCTGCTCGAGGACCTGCCGAGCCCGCTGGCCGCCGCAGGGCGCGACGAGGTGTTCGTGGGCCGGGTCCGGCGCGACGAGTCACACCCGCGCGCTTTGAGCATGTGGATCGTGGCCGACAACCTGCGCAAGGGCGCGGCCACCAACGCGGTCCAGATTGCGGAGGTGCTGATGGCGCGCGGCTGGCTGGCGCCGCGTTCCGCGCAGGCCGCTGCGGTTTCAGGGACCTGAAGGCCCAAGAGAGCGCGAGAGCGGGGGACGTCCAGCCGCGCGCCCGAAGCGGTGAGAAACCTCACCCGAAGATCACCCTCAGGAGGGGAAGACGATCCCTATCGCGCCAGGCATCATTCCGGCGGAGTTTTAGGTGGCTGCGGAGCCCTCCATTACGGATTCCCGACGGGCGGACCCAGGGGTATGACGATGAGCGAGGCAAACGCCTCGCTCATCGTCATTAAGCGGCCGAACGCTCCTCCGGCGGCTTGATCGTTTGCTTCAAACGCTGGCGGGCGGCCTCGATTCGCTCGGCCGGCGCGGGGAGGGGCGCGCCCTTCGGAGCGGTCGCTCCGCGAAGTCGACGCTTGAGCCGCTTGGTCCAGGAAGGCATGTGCGTAGCCTAGGCGGCGGGGACGACGGAATTGGGTGCTCGGTGGGAGCGGTGTGGCCGCTACGCCGCGGCCACGACCGACGTCGACCAATCGATGACCGAGGTCGGGCGGACCACGTGCTTGCTCATCCCGAGCTCCTTGGGCGAGAGGCCGAGAGCCAGCCCGACCAGCTGGGGCAGGTGCAGCACGGGGAGCCCGAGTTCCCGGCCCACAACCCGCTCAGCCAGCGGCTGCTGGAGATCGAGATTCAGGTGGCAGAGCGGGCAGGGAACGACCAGACAGTCGGCCTCGGCATCGAGAGCGTCGCCCAAGTGCCGGCCGGCCTGGGCCAGCGAGGCATCCATGTTCATCGTGACGATCGGGAAGCCGCAGCACTTATAGACACCGGCGTAATCCACCACCGTCCCGCCGAGCGCCTCGATCACCTGGTGCAGGTAACGATCACGAGGATGGTCGTCGTCGATCCCGAGCCGGTTCACCGGGCGCACGATGTAGCACCCGTAGAACGGACCGACACGGAGGTTCTCAAGCGGTCGCTTGACGCGCGAGCGCAGCTCGTCCAGCCCGAAGTCCTCGACGAGTAGCCACAGGAAGTTCTTGTTGGTCAGGCCCTTCTCGTAGTGCAGGTTGTCCTCGGCGAGGTTCGAGTTGACCAGCTCGCGGTACTCGGCGTTGGCGTCGAGCCGTTCCTGGCACTCGGTCTGGGCGCCCTGGCAGGTCGAGCAGATGTTCATCATCAACTCGCCATCGGTCTGCTGGGCCAGCGCGAACGTGCGCGCGTTGAGCGTGTCGGCGAGCTCCTGGTTGTGCTCGGCGATCACCCCTGCGCCGCAGCAGTTGGCCCTGTCAAGCTCGATCAGCTCGATGTCCAGCAGCGGCGCGACCTTGGCCATCGACCCGTGGAGCTCCGGGGTGAATCCGCGGCTGACGCAGCCGGGCCAGTAGGCGACTCTCACTCTTGCTCCTCTGCTTCGGGGTTGCTCTCGGGCGAGGCGGACTGCTCGTTCGTCTCGTCGGGAGTGGATGACTGGTCTCCGGAGGGCTCCCGCGTGTCAGGAGCCGACTCCTCGGCCGGTGGCTCGCGGTCGGCCGCGCCTGTGGCCTCGGGCTTGCCCTGTTCACCTGAGACCTCGGTCGTCTCCTTGGCCTCGGGGTCGGTGGCCTCGGGTTCGTCCTCGTAGCCGGTCACGTAGAGGTTGAGCTCGTTTCGGCGCTCGCGGCCCTCGACCTTGGCGTAGATCCGCTTGACCGAGCTCAGATCAGGCTTGGGGATCTTGTGCCCCAGCGCCGCGATCTTGATGTTGACCTTGCCGCGCAGGACTGCCGGGACGATCGCGGGCAGCGAGCGGAGAAGAACCTTGCCGGCGTTGGGGTGAAACTTGCCAAACCACGAGTTACCGCCGTAGCTCCGAGGCAGCATCTCGGCCTCGTGGAGCAGTCCGTAATCGCGGATCAGAGTGACGATCGTGTCCTCGTGGCGATGGCCGTTGTTGGGATCGAGGATCTTCTCGTCCGAGCCCGCGATCCGGCGCAGGCGCATGATCTGGCTCATCGGGTCGACGCCCTTGGGGCAGGCATCGATGCAGTTGAAGCAGTGGGTGCAGTCGTAGATGCCGTGGGGGTCGGTGCCGAGGTCGTTGAGTCGCTCGTGTCGATCGGCGTCGCGCGGATCGCCGACGAAGCGGTACGCCTTGGCCAGGGCCGCCGGCCCCACGAACAGCGGGTCGACCTCCATCGAAAGGCAGTCTGAGACGCAGGCTCCGCACTGGATGCAGGCCATCGTCTGGGTGACGTCGACCATGTTCTCGTGCGGGACGATGTACTCCCGGTCGGGAACCGGCTGCTTGTTGACGAGCCAGGGCGTGACCCGCTGGATCTTCTTCCAGTGGACGGCGTCCATGTCCACGATCAGGTCCTTGATCACGGGCATGTTGCCCATCGGCTCGACCGTGATGACCTCTTTGACCTGCCCCTCCTCCGGGGGTTCCAGCCCGTCCCGTGCCCGCGTGCCGCGGCCTCGTCGAGGTGGGTGTTGCAGGCCAGGCCGGGCTTGCCGTTCATCCGTACCCCGCACGACCCGCAGATGGCCTGCTGGCAGGAGCAGCGAATCCCGATCGACCCGTCCGTGTCGCCCTTGACCTTGAGGATCGCGTCGAGCACGGACTTCTTGGGCTGCATCTCGATTTCGTGCTCCTCCCAGTAGGCGGCCTGCCCCGACTGGGGGTCATATCGACGGATCTTGAGCGTGTATTCGGGCACTAGTAGCTCCGGATCTCTGGTTGCCAGCGTGTGATCGTGACCTCTGAGTAGCTCACCTTGGGCTCGTCCCCACCGTCGAGCGAAATGTCGATGTGCTTGAGCCACTCGTCATCGTTGCGTTCGGGGAAATCCGTCCGGTACTGGGCGCCGCGGGACTCCGTGCGCTCGATCGCTCCGACCACGATCGTCTCGGCCACGTCCAGCATGTACCCGAGCTCGATCGCCGCGATCACGTCCTGGTTGAAGATCGATCCCCGGTCGTCGATCGTCGCCTTGGCCGCCTGCTCCTTCAGGTCCCTGATCTTGTTCTGAGCCGTGGCCAGGCCATCGGCCTCGCGGAACACGGCCAGGTGCTGGTTCATCGTGTCGCCGAGCTCGTGCTTGACCGCGGCTAGGCGAGGTCCGCCGGCGTCGCGGTTCATGATCTGGTTGATGTGCCGCTCGGTGTCGCTGACCCGGGAGGTCGGTGTGGAGGGCATCGGCAGATGCAGGGCGCGGTCGGCGGCGTGCTTGCCTGAGCGACGGCCAAAGACCAGCGTGTCCAGAAGCGAGTTGGCCCCGAGACGGTTGCCGCCGTGCACCGAGACGCACGCCGTCTCACCGGCGGCGTAAAGGTGGGGGATCGTCGTCTCACCGTCGACATCGGTCTTGATGCCGCCCATGATGTAGTGCATCCCGGGGCGGATGTGGATCGGTTCGCGGGTGATGTCAACGCCCGCGAAGTCCCGCCCGATGTTGACGATCTCCCGCAGCGCCTCGAGCGTCCGGCGGCGCGGCACCTTCGTGATGTCGAGGGCGACGGTCCCGTCCGGGAACCCGCGTCCCTCGTTGATCTCGGTCTGCTCGGCCCGGGAGACGACATCCCGGGAGGCGAGCTCAAGCTTGTTGGGGGCGTACTTCTCCATGAAGCGGTCACCCTCGGCGTTGAGCAACCACGCGCCCTCGCCCCGCGCGCCCTCGGTGATCAGCAGGCCGTTGCCCGCCAGGGTCGTCGGGTGGTACTGGACCATCTCCATGTCCATCAGCTTGGCCCCGATCCGGTAGGCCTGCGCGATCCCGTCACCCGTGACGATCAGCCCGTTGGTCGTCGGCTCGTAGGCCTGGCCGGCTCCGCCCGTGGCCAGGATGACCATCTTGGCGTTGAAGACCTCGAGATGGCCGTCCCGCAGGTCACGGCAGATCGCGCCCACGCAGTAGCCCTCATCGTCGAGGAGGAGGTCGGTGGTGAACCACTCCTCGTAGCGGTCGAGCTGCTCGTGATGCTTCATCAGCTGCTCGTAGAGAACGTGGAGGATGGCGTGCCCGGTGATGTCGGCCACGTAGTAGGTCCGGGCCGCCGAGGCCCCGCCGAACGCCCGGGTCCCGAGATGACCGGTCCCGTTGCGGTGGAAGGTGACGCCCAGGTGCTCCAGGTAGAGGATCTCGTCCGGGGCCTCCCGGCACATGATCTCGATCGCGTCCTGGTCGCCGAGGTAGTCCGAGCCCTTGACGGTGTCGAAAGCGTGGGATTCCCAGGTGTCCTCGGGATTGAGGGCGGCGTTGATGCCGCCGGCGGCGGCTACCGAGTGGGAGCGGACGGGGTGGACCTTGGAGATGATGCCCACGCTCGCACCGGCCTGCGCGGCGGCCAGCGCGGCGCGCTGCCCGGCCAGGCCTGCGCCGATGATGAGAACGTCGTGTGAGGGCACCTAGAGCGATTCTATTTTGAGCGCGGTTTTGGCGGAGTTCGGGGTGTGTGGGGCGGGGCTGGTTGGGTGGTGAAACGGCGGCCAGCTAGGGAAGTGGGCGGGGGGGAGGTGGTGAGAGGGTCGAGCTGATAGGCCCGCGCCCCCCGCGCCCCCCGCCTACCCCGGCCAGGGGCGGTTGTCACAGATTTGGCCCGAGGGCGTCACAGACTTGTGGCAATCGTGTCTTGTGCTGTCACTGGGAGGGGCGGGATCCTTCTCGCCATGTCCGAAATATGGCGAAACGCATAGCCCATGGTGAAGCGGAACGCCAAAGTTCGCCTGGCCAGGCTGGCTGGGCGGCAATTTGGCCGAGTTAGCAAAGCTCAGCTGAAGGACTGCGGCCTGTCTGACGCGACGGTCCACAAATGGTGCGAGCAGGGCTACCTCCACCACGTCCGCCCTCGGGTCTACGCCGTCGGCCATCGCGCCAGGACGGTTGAGGCGGAGCTGGCCGAGGCGCTGCTCTACGCCGGTCCCGGGGCGATGCTCAGCCATGCCACCGCGGCCTGGTGGATCGGGCTCGTTACCTCCAGGCCATACATGATCGAGGTGAGCACGCCCCGCCGGTGCAGGTCGATCCCCCGGATCAGGGTCCACGCTCGGCGGCCCCTCCCCAGGGAATGGCACAAAAACCTCCCCGTGACCGAGTTCACCCGGACCCTGCTCGACTACGCGGGGGTTGTCTCGCTGACCAAGCTTCGCGTGGCACTGGCTCGCGCCGACTACCAGGGGGAGATGAATATCTCAGCGATCAGCGAGGGTCTCGAGCGGGGGCGGCGGGGCAGCGCGAAGCTCCGGCGCGCGCTCGAGCGCCACCAGCCGATGCTGGCCCGGGCTCGCAGCGGGATCGAGGTGGATCTGTTCGAGCTCTGCGAGGCCAACCGGCTTCCGCTTCCGGAGCTCAATGCCGACTTCGCGGGCTGGGAGGTCGATGCGCTCTGGCGCCGGGAGCGGCTGGCGGTCGAGCTCGACGGCCCCGGCAACCACCGGACCCCGGCCCAGATCAGGCGGGACCGGCGCAAGGAGCTCGACCTCCGGGCCGCCGGGTTCCCGGTCATTCGCTACTCAGATGAGCAGATGAAGCAGAGCCGCCGGCTGATCGCTGAGGAGTTAGGGAGGCTGCTGGACTCCGCGGCCTAAGCCACTAAGCCGCCCGCGAACCAAACGCCGACTGCAGAGCCCGGCGCACGCGGTCGACCGTCACGACCCCCCGCAGCACGCCCTCGCGGTCCACTGCCATCACCGCCCCGAGCTTGCCGAACGAGTCCGAGGACAGGATTTCGGTCAGAGGGCGGTCCTCGTCGATCTGCCATCCGGTGCCCAGCTCGGTCTCCAGGACGGCGCCGACGGTGAGCCACCCCTCGCCGCTGTCCATCGCGGTCTGGAGGCGTTCGCGGCGGGCGACGCCGACCAGTCTTCCCTCGATGTCGATCACCGGGAACCACTGCCAGCCATACCGGTCGAAGTAGTCCTGGAGGGCTTCGCTGACGGCGGTCGTGCCGTGGATAGCCACCGGCTGTGGGTCCATCACGTCGCTGACCCTGACGCCCTGAATCTGTTCGCTGAAAGCCGATTGGGCGCGGGCGCCTCGAGCTGATTGGTAGAGCAAGAACGAGATCGCCACGAGCCAGATCCCGGAAAAACTCTGATCGCGGAGGAATAGATACACGCCGAAGCCGGCCAGGATGAGGCCGAAGCCCTCGCCCAGCCGAGCCGCGACTCGGGTCCCGCGAACCTTGTCGGCGGTGACGCGCCAGATCACCGCCCGCGCGATCCGTCCACCGTCCAGCGGGAACGCCGGGAGCAGGTTGAAGCCGAGCAACAAGATGTTCCAGAAGAGCAGCCAGCTCAGCGAGAGCAGGACCGGCGTGATCTTCACGGCTCCGTCGAGCTCAGCAGCGTGGATTAGTCGATGGGGTCCGACCAGCGCCAGGTCAACGCCCAGGCAGACCAGCACAAACAGGAACGTGGCGGCCGGGCCGGCGGCGGCGATCTTGAACTCCTCGCCGGGTGTGGCGGCGTCCCGACCCATCTGCGTCATCCCGCCGAACAGGAACAGATCGATGCGGCGCACCTCGATCCCCTGGCGTCGGGCCACCAGGGCGTGCCCCAGCTCGTGCACGATCAGCGAGCCGAACAGGATCAGCACTGTCACCACCGTCGTGGCGTAGGCCACCGAGTCCGAGCTGTGCAGAGCTTGCCGGAAATACCCGGACAGCCAGAAGATCATCAGGAACAGAATCAGGAACCAGCTACGGTCCACTCCGATCCGAATCCCGAAGAGGTCAGCAAGCTTGATAGAGCCCGGTCGGCGCAACATGATGCAATGGTGGCACAGCAAGCCGACCTCGATGCCCTGCTGCCCCCGACTGCAATGTCCTCTGCCCCCACCGAGTAGAACCAAGCGACGACCGTGAGCCAGCCGATGACCGACTTGCAGCGCTGGCTGGCCGAGCTCAGCGACCTGCGTGACGCCACGCTGATCCTCGATTGGGACCAGCACACGATGATGCCGCGGCGGGGAGCCGAGGGGCGCGCCGAGGTGCTCGCGACGCTCGAGCGGATCCGGCACCAGCGGCTCATGTCCGCTCGGACCGGCGAGCTGATCGAGGCCGCCGACGCGTCGCTGAATGGCCTCCCGCCAGACTCGAACGAAGTGCGCCTGGTGCGTGTTTCGAGGCGCCGCTGGGAGAAGGCGCGCCGGGTGCCGACCGAACTCGCCGGCGAGATCGCCCGGGCGAACTCGCTTGGCCAGGAGGTGTGGACAGGCGCCCGGGCCGACAACGACTTCGGAACGTTTGTGCCGTACCTGCAGCGCAATCTCGAGCTGGCTCGGTCCTACGTGGAGTGCTTTGAGGACTACGACTCTCCCTACGACGTTCTGCTGGACGACTACGAGCCCACGATGAAGAGCAGCGAGGTGCAGCGACTGTTCGCCGAGCTCAAGGCCGAGCTCGTGCCGATGATCTCCACGCTGACCGAGCATTCCGACGAGGTCGACGATTCCTGTCTGCACGCGCCATTCCCGCTGGGAGGCCAGCGCAAGCTCGTGCAGTGGGCGGTCGGACGGATGGGCTTTGACCCGGCGAGCTGGCGGCTCGATGACGCAGTGCATCCGTTCGCGACGTCATTCGGCTCTTCCGATGTCCGCATCACGACCCGCTGGTCGGAGACCTTCTTCCCGATGGCCCTGTTCGGTGGCATGCACGAGTGCGGCCATGGCCTGTACGAGGAGGGGGTGGGTGGGTCGCTCCAGCGCTCACCGCTCGGCCGCCTCGACTCGCTCGGCATGCACGAGTCACAGAGCCGGCTCTGGGAGAACATGGTGGGACGCGGGCGCCCATTTGCCAGCGCGCTCGCTCCGAAGGTGACGGAGTTCAGCGGCGGCGCGATCACGGCCGACGCCGCCACGCTCGCCCGCGCCGTCAACCGCGTCAAGCCGTCGCTGATCCGAGTCGAGGCCGACGAGGCCACCTACGGCCTTCACATCGTCCTCCGCTTCGAGCTCGAGCAGGAGCTCCTGCGAGGCGACGTGACCGTGGCCGACCTGCCGGAGGCATGGAACGCGCGCTTCAAGGAATACCTCGGGATCGACGTTCCGGATGACGCCCACGGCGTACTTCAGGACGTCCACTGGTCAGCTGGACTGATGGGCTATTTCCCCACCTACGCCTTGGGGAACCTGATCGCGGGCCAGCTCTGGGAGAGGGTGTGCCAGGACCTTCCTGATCTGGACGAGCAGATCGCCCAGGGCGAGCTGATGGCTCTGCGGGAGTGGCTGCGTGAACACGTCCACCGCCACGGGGCGAAGTTCCCCACCAGAGAGTTGCTCGAGCGCGTCGTGGCCGCGCCGATCTCCGTGCCGCCCTTCGTTCGCTACCTGAAGAGCAAGCTGGGCGACCTCTACGGGCTCGCGCTGTAAGAAGGTCTACGGGCTCGCGCTGTAAGAGGCGGCGAACTCCTCCAGCGCGTCGTTGAGCGTCGGGCTCGGCCGCATCGCGTCGGCCACGCGCTCGGCGTCGGGCAGGTAATAGCCACCGATGTCCACGGCCGATCCCTGGACGGCGTTCAATTCCTCGACGATCTCCGACTCCCCCTCGCTCAGCGCACGGGCCAGCGGCTCGAACGTGCCGGCCAGCTCGCTGTCCTCGTCCTGGCCGGCCAACTCCTGGGCCCAGTACAGCGCGAGATAGAAGTGACTACCCCGGTTGTCGAGCTCCCCCACCCGGCGGGAGGGTGAGCGATTCTCCTCAAGGAATCGCCCGGTCGCTCGGTCGAGCGTCGCGGCCAGCACCCTCGCTCGCGGATTGTCCTCTCGCTCCGCCAGCAGCTCGAGCGACGGCCCGAGAGCCAGAAACTCGCCGAGCGAATCCCAGCGCAGGTGATTCTCAGACAGGAACTGCTGAACGTGACGCGGCGCCGATCCGCCCGCGCCGGTTTCGTAGAGCCCACCACCGCCGAGCAGCGGCACGATCGACTGCATCTTGGCGCTCGTGCCCAGCTCGAGGATCGGGAACAGGTCGGTCAGGTAGTCGCGGAGGACATTGCCCGTGACCGAGATCGTGTCCTCGCCCTGGCGGGCGCGATCCAGCGTTGAGCGCGCCGCCTCGGCCACGTCCTTGACCTCGATCTCGAGGCCGTCGGTGTCCAGTCGCTCGAGTTCCGAATCGACCTTCTTCAACAGCTCGCTGTCGTGGGCCCGCGTTTCGTCCAGCCAGAACACGGCCGGCCAGCCCGTCTCCCGGGCCCGAGCGACGGCGAGGCTGACCCAGTCCTGAACCGCGGCGTCGGTCGTCCGGCACATCCGCCAGATGTCCCCCTGGCTCACGTCGTGCTCCAGCAGCGCGCGCCCCTGGTCATCGACGACGCGCACGTGACCGTCAGCGTCGAGCTCGAAGGTCTTGTCGTGCGAGCCGTACTCCTCGGCCGCCTGGGCCATCAGCCCCACGTTTGGGGTCGTCCCCATCGTCGAGGGGTCAAAGGCGCCGTGGCGCCGGCAGTGCTCGACCGCCTCGGCGTAAAGCGGGGCATAGGAGTGATCCGGAATCACGAACTTGGTGTCCTGGAGCTCGCCGTCGGGATTCCACATCTGCCCGGAGGAGCGGATCGCCGCCGGCATCGAGGCGTCGATGATCACGTCACTGGGAACGTGCAGGTTGGTGATGCCCCGGTCAGAGTCGACCATCGCCAGCGACGGGCCATCCTCCAGGCACGTCTCGATCGAGGCTTTGACCGCAGCTTGATCGTCGTCGGGCAGCCCCTCGATCGCCTTCAAAAGCGCGCCCAGTCCGTCGTTCGGGTTGACTCCGACCGAGCGCAGCGAAGCAGCATGCTCTGAGAAGACGCCGCCGAAGTAAGCCCTGACCGCGTGGCCGAAGATGATCGGGTCCGACACCCGCATCATCGTCGCCTTCAGGTGAACTGAGAACAGGACGCCCTCCTGTCGAGCGGCGTCGACCTGCTCACGAAGGAACGCATCGAGCGCCGCTCGGCGCATGAGCGCCGCATCAAGCACGTCACCCGAAGTGACGGCAATGCCCTCCTTGAGGACGGTCACCTGTCCGTCGGCGCCGCTGAGCTCGATCCGGACCTCGGTGTCCTGCTCGACGGTCACCGACCGCTCGGTGGAGCGGAAGTCACCCTCGCTCATCGTGACCACGTGCGAGCTTGAGTCGCTCGACCACTCACCCATCGAGTGGGGGTGGCGGCGGGCGTACTCCTTGACCGCCGCCGACGCCCGCCGATCGGAGTTGCCCTGACGCAGGACGGGATTGACCGCGCTGCCCTTGACCCTGTCGTAGCGGGCGCGGATCTCGCGCTGCTCCTCGTTGCCTGGCTCCTCGGGGTAGTCCGGGATCGGGAATCCCTTCTCCTGCAGCTCGGAGATGGCCGCCTTCAGCTGGGGGGCCGAGGCGCTGATATTGGGCAGCTTGATGACGTTCGCCTCGTCCGAGCCCACCAGCTCGCCGAGCTCGGCCAGCGCATCGGGCACGCGCTGGGACTCCTCGAGACGGTCCGGGAACTGGGCCAGGATCCGGGCGGCCAGCGAGATGTCGCGGAGCTCAATCTCGACGCCGGCCGCCTCGGCGAAGGCCCGAAGGATGGGCAGCAGCGACGCGGTGGCCAGGGCGGGGGCCTCGTCGGTGCGGGTATAGATGATCCTCACGTTGGGATCCAGACCCTACCCAGCCCGGGTATACATTCGTCGCGTGAGTCAACCGAATCGGAGAAGAGTCAGTGAGTGATACGCCCGTACGAGTAGCCGTCACCGGTGCCGCCGGCCAGATCGGCTACGCAATCCTGTTTCGCATCGCCAGCGGCCAGATGCTTGGTGATGACGTCCCCGTCCATCTGTCGCTGCTGGAGATCCCCCAGGCTGTCCGGGCGGCCGAGGGAACCGCGATGGAGCTTGATGACTGTGCCTTTCCGCTCCTGGAGGGCATCGACATCTTCGATGACCCGGCCAAGGCGTTTGACGGTGTCTCGGTGGCCCTCTTGGTCGGCGCCAGGCCGCGGAGCAAGGGGATGGAGCGCAGCGACCTGCTCGAGGCCAACGGCGGCATTTTCAAGCCGCAGGGCCAGGCGCTGGGCGAGCACGCCTCAGATGACGTGCGGGTGCTGGTCGTCGGAAACCCGGCCAACACCAACTGCCTGATCGCCCGCAGTAACGCGCCTGATATCCCGGACGATCGATTCACCGCGATGACGCGCCTTGACCACAACCGGGCGGTCGCTCAGCTGGCCGCCAAGGCCGGCGCCGCCGTCAAGGACGTGACCAACATGACGATCTGGGGCAATCACTCCGCCACGCAGTACCCGGACATCTTCCACGCCAAGGTCAAGGGAGAGAACGCGGCTCAGGTGGTCGATGACCAGGAGTGGCTCGAGAACGACTTCATCCCCACCGTTCAGAAGCGTGGCGCGGCCATCATCGAGGCGCGCGGCGCCTCCAGTGCTGCCTCGGCGGCCAACGCCGCCATCGACCACGTACACGATTGGTTTACGGGAACGCCGTCAGGTGACTGGGTGTCGATGGCGATCGTGTCCGACGGCTCATACGACGTCGAGCCAGGGATCATCTCGAGCTTTCCCGTCACCACCTCGGGAGCGTCCTACGAAATCGTGCAGGACCTCGAAATCGATGACTTCTCCCGCTCCCGGATCGACGCGACGGTCGGCGAGCTCAAGGAGGAGCGCGACGCGGTCAAGCAGCTCGACCTGATCTGACCCGGCCCCAGAGTGAGTTGACAGTCAGGTCCGGGCCGGTATCTCGCCGGCCCGGGCCCGACCCATTTCAGTTACTCGGCGGAACGCCAGCCCTGCCCGTCGCGCCTGACCTTCTTCTCCTCGACGAGCTTGGGAAGAACGCGGTACAGGTAATTGGGCTCGATGCCCATCTCCTTGGCCATATCCGGGATCGTGATGCCCGGCTTGCTCTGCACGAGCGCCAGAGCCTGGTTGGCGCGGGTATTTCCACCCCGACGCCCGCGGGGGGCTCCTGGACGGCGGCGTCCGGTGGTGCGCCTGCGGGTCGACGTGGAGCGAGCCCGCCGCGTCGAGGTCCGTCCGGGTGGACGCCCGGGTCCGCGACGCCCGCCAGCCAGCGCGGTGAGGGCACCTTCGAGCCGCTGGACTTCCTGACGGAGTTGACTCAAGCGAGCCTCGATTTCCTTCACCGTACTGTCAACAAAATCTGCCAAAACACTCTCCTTGAGGTGGAGTTACCCTGCCCGGTCACTTCAACGATACAGATGCGTGAATAAATAGCACTCAGACCGGGGACGGGTGTCCAATTTGTCCAAGCACCCGGGCCGTGGACAGGTATTCAGTTTCGTTCGAGGAGTGTCTTGAGCCGGGCCAGCGAATTGTGTGCTTCACGCTCTGACAATCCGCCCACGATCAACCGGCTGGCCATCGTGCCCACGGCTCCGCCGGGAGCTTTGAACTCGTTTGTGTACTCAAAACTGGTTGCGCCGTCGCCCGCTTCGGCCAGGCCGTAACGAATGAGCGCGCGTGAGTGGGCTGGTCCTCGCCCCTCCCATTGAGCACTTCGAGGGGGCTCGACTTCCACCAGCGTCCAGTGCACGTGGAAGTTGACTCCCCGCAGGCAGAGCGTCTGATCCATCGTCGAACCGGACTTGAGAGGCTCGGATGAGACGTGTGAAACGCCGCGGTGGATGGTCACCCAATCCTTCAGACGGGCGGGATCCATCACGGTCTCCCACACCTTCTCGATCGGCGCGGCGATCTGCGTCTTCGCCTTGACAGTGCTCATGGCAGGCAGACCCTAACGCGCGGCCAGCGGCTCCGTGCGCTCCCATTCGCGCAGCGCATGTTCGATCGCGCCATCGAGCGAGTGAGGTCGGACGCCGACGAGCCCGGCGGCATCGTCGCCTTCGGGCAAGAGATCGCTGGCCAGGCTCTCCATCAGCGGGCCGATCAGCGCATGCTCCTCGCCAGAGATCACAGCGGCGACCCGGCTGACGATCGGCGTGAGGGCCAGCCGTTTGAAGGCGATCGTCGGTCGCCCGACCAGGAGCCCGTCACGGATCCGCTCGATGAACTCGCCGTAGGAGACGACCTCAGACCCGCCCGCGTCCAGGATCCGGCCGCACAGCCCGGTCGCCGTCGCGGCCCGGGCCAGGATCTCGATCATGTCTCGCTCGTCGATCGGACTCGTGCGGTTGGAATGCCATGCGGGGAAGGGCAGAACGGGCATCCGCTCCACGAGCCGGACCATGAGGCGAAACGAGCGCGAGCGGGCGCCGATCAGGATCGAGGCCCGGAAGGCCATCGCGCATGGGACGTCGGCCTCGAGCAGGATGCGCTCGACGGCCAGGCGGCTGGCCAGATGGGGGGAGACGCTGACGCCCTTCGGCGCCGGGCCGCCCAGGTAGATGATGCGCTCGGTGCCCGCCTCCCGGGCCGCGCGAGCGAAGTTCTCGGCCGCCCGGCGTTCCTGCCCGCCGAACGCGCCGTTGTGGGAGGGCTCCATCGAATGCATCAGGTAGTAGGCGACCTCGACGCCCTCCAGCGCGCGGTCGAGTCCTCGGCCGGTGACCGCGTCTCCGGTTATGACCGGAATCTCGCGGCCACTGACCTTCACCGCGGACGAACGCCGGCTGAAGCCACGCAGCGAGTGCCCGTCCTGCACCAGGCGGTTCGCCAGGAGCGATCCGACGTATCCGGTGATGCCGGTCAGGAGGATGTTCATGCCGGTCTTAGTTCCCCGGAGTGGCCCGCCGCAAAGCTTCGGAAAATGCGGCTCGTTCTTGTCTGAAGCGGCGAAACGCCCGCAGTTTGCAGGTAAATCATCCCGTGACGAAGTTGTTGCGATTTCCGATAAACGGCGATGCGGGGGCGGAAGAATCTGTCAAGAATTCGTGAAGTCGTTATCAACCAACGGGCCGAGGGGTGTGGCGGCCAACCAAGAAGGGGCGGAGCGAGGCATGGCCAGCGGGCGCAGTGGCAGTAAGAAGGCTAGTTGCGAGGGGTGCTTCTTCCATGAGCAGTCCCTTTGTGCGGTGGCAGGGCCGGAGCCGTGTGCCACCTTCCGCCCAGCCCACCCGGAGGGCCTGCGGCCGCCGAGCCAGATGCGCTTTTTGTTCCGCCAGGAACGCCAGCTGCAGGTCGCTTGGGCGTTCCCGTCGGCCAACGAGCAGATCGCACTGCACGGGTAGGTGGCCGGCGCCGCCGGCTGAATCAGTCCGCGCGGGAGACCGCTTGCAGCTGGGCTCGTTTGGTCTTGTGACAGAAGAGGGCACGGTCGGCGGCCATGAACACCTCCTTGGCCCGCAGATGCGGGTCCAACTGCGATAGCCCGGTGCCGATCGTGACAGGGGCCCCGTCGGGCCGCCGGCACCGGCGGGCTACCTCGTGGCGGATTCGGCTGGCGGCGAGGTTCGCGCCGGCCTCGTCACTGTCGCGGAGGATCACCGCGAACTCATCACCGGCCCACCGAAATGCCGCGTCGGGCTTGCGTACCGCTTCGCTGATCGCATCGGCGATTGTTCGCAGCAGCTCATCGCCCGCCTCGTGGCCGAAGCTGTCGTTGACCTGCTTGAACGAGTTGACATCGCAGAGGATCAGCGAAAAAGTCGTCCCTCGCTTGCATCCCTCGAACGCCGCCAGGAACGCCTCGTCGAAGGCACGGCGGTTCGGGAGGCGGGTGAGCGGGTCCAGGTTCGCGAGCGTGGTCGCCTGCTCGCCGGCGGCCATGAGGCGGGCACGATGGGAGCGAGTGCTGGACATGATCGCCGCGGTCATCGTCGCTAGGAGCACCAGTAGCGAGAATTCCAAAAGCGTCGCGCTGAGGTTGATGGTGCTGTAGAGCAGCTGGGAGGCCGCCGCCGCGAGCGCCGCGAGCGCCACCGGTGCAGAGCGTCGCACCGGATGCCCGGTCGCCGCCCCCAGGACGGGGAGCAGGAGCAACTGGATGTACGGCGCCTTACCCCCGCCGGCGAGCCACTGGACGAGCGCCAGCTGCGCGACCCCGATATAGCACGAGACGTAGATCGCTCGGGCGGTGGGACGGCGCTTGAGGGCGAGGTCCAACCCGCCGAGGCCAATCGAGGCCAGGCTCAACGGGATCATGAGGACCAGGCCGAGCTGGCCCAGGTGACGGGTGGGCGGGTATAGCGGCAGGAGCGCCAGCACGGCCACGCCGCCGACGATCGACAGAAAGCCGCCTCCTCGCACGAGAAGGTCCTGCTGGGCTCCGCGGTAGGTCTCCTCGCGGGATCCGGGTTCTTCCTGGGTCGAGGCGTCGAACATGGCCCTCTAACCCTCAGTTATCGGATGATCGTCTCGAGAACTGAATCTCGGCGGGCGAACTGATGCAGGAGCCCACGGTAGGCTGACACGCCTGTCTACGGCCCGCCTCACCCGCAGTCGCATGAGCGCTGCCGCCCGTCGTGAGCAGTTGCTCGATGTCACGACGCGGGTGGTGGACGAGCGGGGCTTCCACGCGCTCTCGATCGAGACGGTGGCGCGCGAAGCCGGGGTAACCCGCCCGCTCATCTATCAGCACTATCCGGACCTGAATTCGCTGCTCGAGGCGGTGATCGAACGCGAGATGTCGCGTGCGCACTCCCAACTCTCAAGGACCTCCCTCGCCGACCTCAGCCAGGGCGACCCTCTCGAGTCGATGCTCGAGAGCCTAAGTGCCTTTCTCGATGCCGTTCGGGACCATCCGGCAACGTGGCGGCTCGTGCTCATGCCTGCCCAAGGCGCACCCGAGAGCCTGTGCAAACGCATCGCGCAGGGTCGAGCGCACGTCCTGAGCGGGCTGGCCGGCGCCGTGAGGCCGGTATTGGAAGCCGAGTCCGACTCGGGCGATGCGGAAGTCACGGCCAGCGTGTTGTCAGCGATTTCTGACGAGTACGCACGCCTGGTGCTGACCGATCCTGCTCGTTTCCCCCCGGAGCGCCTGGTGGGGCACGCCCGTCGGTTCCTTAGACAACAGTGGCTCGTTCCCTGAGCCCAGCGTCGTCTCGATCGAGAGTCAGCGCGAGCGGGGCAGGAGGTTGTCGTCAAACGGCGGCAGCGGCTTGATGTAGGGGTCGAGCAGCTCGGCGGCCCGCTGGGTGCTCAGCACCTCGTCGGAGCTCAGCTTGATCAGGTCGTGCTCTGATTCGTCGTACTCCCACACATTCTCGCCCACCAGCCGCCCCCTGTCGTCGTAGGGCCAGACCATCGCCACCCGCCCCCGCAAGAGGTACATCGCGTCGGCGTCAACCTCGAGTCCCGCCGCAGCCAGGTCTGACCCGAGCAGCTGCTGGTAGCCGAGCGTCGAGCTGACCACCAGCCAATCGCCGACCGCGACGGTTTCGCTCTCGATGTAGAAGACCGACTGATTGGTGGCGGCCCAGTAGCGGTAGAGCTGCTCCACCTGCTCGCGGCCCTCGAGCTGCATCGATGGGGTTCCGATCATGTTGAAGCGGTACACCGGGTGCTCGACCATCATCTCCGGCGCGAAGATCTCCTCGAAGCGGCCGGCGTGCTCCAGGTTGCGGTGGCGATCGTAGGCCTGCAGCAGGTAGCGATGACGGGGGTTCTCGGTGGTCTCGATCAGCTCCTGTACGGCCCGGTTGGTCTCGGTTATGTCGAGTCGGCTTGACGTCGAGGTGTGACATTGATTGCTCCTTGATCGTCGGATCCGGGGCTAGCGAAGCGGGTCGCCCCACTGCGTCTGCGCACGCAGCTCGGCCTTGAGCACCTTGCCTCCGGGATTGCGCGGCAGCGGCTCCTCGCGCAGCGCCACGTACTGGGGGACCTTGAAGTCTGCGATCCGGTCACGGACGTGCGCTATCACCGAATCGAGCTCGAACTCCGGGCCCGGCACGATCACCGCGCCGACCTTCTCGCCCATCATGTCGTCGGGCACCGGGACAACCGCCGCTTCGGCGACTCCCGGCGCTCCGGCCAGCGCCGCTTCGACTTCGATCGAGTACACGTTCTCGCCGCCGCGGTTGATCATGTCCTTGGCGCGGTCGACGATGTAGAGCAGGCCCTCGCCGTCGATCCGTCCCAGATCCCCTGTGTGTAGCCACCCGTCCACGAACGTCTCGGCGGTGGCCTCGGGCTTGTTCCAGTACCCCTGAACGACGTTCTGGCCGCGCACGAGCAGCTCACCGACTCCGCTGGCCGGATCGGGCTCGCGGAGTGCGAGATCGACCACCGGCATCGCGAAGCCCACTGAATCGGCGTGTCCGGCGGCGTCTTCGTGGGGCAGGAACGAGGTGAGCGAGGCGGTCTCGGTGAGGCCAAAGCCGTTGCCCACCCGAGCCTCTGGGAAGGCTTCCATGATCGCGTGCACGGCGCTGGCGGCGATCGGCGCCCCGCCGTAGGAGACCCACCGGACGTGGCTGAGGTCGGTCTGCTCGAAACGGGGGTGACGAGTGAGCGCGTGATAGATCGCCGGCACCGAGGTCAGCATCTGGATCCGCTCCTGGCTCACGGTGTCCAGAAAGCCGTCGAGATCGAGGGCATTGGGCAGGACGAATGCCCGGCCGCCGAGCGACGCCAGGAGCAACAGCTGGCTGTTGGCGCCGGTGACGTGGAACAGGGGAACGTTGATCAGCGTGGCCAGCTCGGGGCCCTCCGTCCGATCGATCCCCACGCACCGCACGGCGTTCTCGATATTGGCCAGGAAGTTGGCGTGCGAGGTCATCGCGCCCTTGGGGAACCCAGTGGTGCCGCTGGTGTAGAAGATCGCCGCCACGTCGTCGTGGTCGAAGTCCTCGACCACGAAGGGCTCGCCGTCGGGCAGGCCCCCGTCGGGCCGGAACACGTGACGAGCTCCGGCGTCGCCGATCACGTACTCGACCTCGGGCTCCTTGAAGCGGGTGTTGACCGGAACCGCGATCACCCCGGCCAGCTGGGCGCCCCAGAAGGCGAGCACCCACTCGATCCCGTTGGGCAGCAGAATTGCCGCCCGGTCGCCGCGCTGCAGCCCGGCTGCCCTGAGCCCCCCCGCCACTCGCGAGGCCCGGTCCCAAAGTTCCGAGTAGGTGAGCGTTTGGCCTCCCACCTCGGCGACCGCTCTGGCATCGGGATCGCCCTCGACGCTCGTGCGGAGCATGTGCACGAGCGAGCCCGGCAGGGTCCCGTAGCGCGCCACGCCGTCCTCGCCGCGCTGCACCCCCGCGGTGTCGAATGGGTTGCGTCCCCGGCCGGCCGGGGCGGTGGGGGCAGCTGTCTGCGGCTCGGTCATCTCGATCTCCCATTGATGCTTTGAGGTTGTGATTGGGGACTCCGGGGGTCAATCAGGATCTTGGCGTGCTCGTCCGGCCGTCCGAGCGCCTCGAATGCGCCGGCCACGCCGTCCAGGCCGACCAGTCCGGTGATGAGCGGGGAGGCGTCGACCTTGCCCTCCGCGAGCATGTGCAGCGTGTCGCGAAACTCGAGCGGCGTGTAGCCGACGACGAAGCGCACATCGATCTCCTTGTTGATCGCCATCGACGGGCGAATGCGGTCCTCGCCCATGCACACCCCGACACCCACGACCCTGGAGAACAGCGGGGCGGAAGCGATCACGCCGTCGAGGATCCCGGGCAGCCCGACGCACTCGAAGACCACCGGGCGCTTGGGCCTGATGCCGAGCGCGTCGATCGCGCGCCACACCTGATGCCACGGAACCGGCAGGCGTCGGAGCCTCTCGGTGGTTGAGATCGCGAGCCCGACCGCTTCCGGCAGCGTGTTGATGTAGCCGGGATCGCAGGCTGCGTAGGGTGACTCCTGGGAGGGGTCGACCACGATGGTGGCGCCGCAGCGGACCGCCAGCTCGCGCCGGGCCTCGGAGTAGTCGCTGGCCACGATCATGCGGACCCCGCGGGCCTTGAGCAGGCAGACGACCGCCAGGCCGATCGGGCCGCAGCCAATCACGACCGCCACCTCGCGCTTGCCGATCTCGCTGCGCCGCACGGCGTGCCAGCCGATCGCCAGCGGCTCGGTGAGGGCGCTCAGGTCAGCCGAGAGGCCGTTGGGCACTGGGAGCATCATCGACTCCTCCACCAGGACCTGCTCGGCGTAGGCACCCGGAGCCGCCGCCGACAAGCCGGTGGCGTGGGGCTTGCCTTGGCGCCTGATCAGCGGCAGCGCCACCACGTGCGACCCGGTCGGAACGCGCTTGCGGGTGCCGGGGGCGTACTCCGCCACCTTGCCGCAGAACTCGTGCCCGAATACGACCCGCTGATCCGAGCGCATGTAGTCCTCGTAGCCGATCTCGCTCAGCACCGCGGCCAGCTCGTCGCAGTGGTGGCGAGCATGCAGATCGGAGCCGCAGATCCCGCAGCGCAGCACCTCGAGCACGACCTGCCCCTTCTCAGGTGGAGGTGTGGGCATCTCGACCAGCTCCAGCTCGGCCCGCTGGCAGGCCACCGCCCTCATACGCCGGCGAGTTCTCCGATACGACGGGGTTCGGTCGGTGCGCCGATCACGTTGCTGACACTATCGTAACTTAGCCGCGCTCGAGCACGTCTGCTCAACCCTCCGGTATCGTTGCCGGCGTGTTCTGGCCGCTGGCTGGTGGATTCATCGCAATCGTGCTCCTCTCGATCCTGATGGGGTGGATCATGGACACCTCGCGCCACGGCGGACCGGACCAGCGTCACTGAGCCTGCTGGGCGCCAGTTTCCCCACGGGCATCGGCGGGGACTAGAGTCCTCACCGAGAGAGTGGCGTGCGGATCACGGTCCTTGGAAAATCGCCTGCCTGGTCGGATGCAGGAGGCGCATGTAGCGGCTATCTGGTCCAGGAGGCTGATCACGCCCTGCTGGTCGACTGCGGTAGCGGGGTGTTCTCGAAACTCCGCCAGCACTGCGACTACGTGAATGTCAACGCGGTGCTGGTCAGCCACCTGCACGCCGATCACTTCCTCGATCTGGTCCCCTTCAGCTACGCGCTGACCTTCGCCCCGCGCCAGCAGCCCGTTCCCGTGGCTGGATGGCCGGGCACGAGTGAGCCGGCGCGGCCTCGGCTGCTGGCCCCCGTCGGCGCCGCCGACACCTTTCGCCACATCGCCTCGTGCTGGGGCGCCGAGGGCCTGATCGAGAACGCCTTTGACCTTCGCGAGTACCAGCCGTGGGAGGAGTTCGAGTCCGGTCCGCTCGGGCTCCGCTTCTGCGAGGTACCCCATTACACGCGGACGTTTGCCGTCGAGGTGACCGGCCCCTCCGGCTGCCGCTTCACCTTCGGGGCCGACTGCAGCCCCAACGAGCAGCTCGTGGACTTTGCCCGAGGGACCGACCTGCTGATGATCGAGGGGACGCTGCCCCGACCCGAGCGAACCGGCGAGCGCGGGCACCTCACCCCCGCTGAAGCCGGCGAGCACGGCCGCCGGGCGGGGGCCCAGCGCCTTGTCCTCACGCACTACTCGGACGAGCTCGATCCTGAATGGCTCCGGAGCCAGGCGGCAGAGGCCTACGGCGCCGAGGTCGAGCTGGCCCGAGAGGGCGACGTCTACACGCTTTGACGGCAGCGGACCGCGCGGCAGAACCGGCTGCAATCGGGCGCATAATCGGCTGCGAGTCAGTGGCGTTGAAACTCCCACCCGGGGTATGCTGCGTCTGGAAAGTTTTCAACGCGGCGGAGAAGAGCGAGGATCTACATGGCAAAACGCAGTAAGAAGAAGTCGTTGCCGTTCAACCCGGCCGACCTCACAAGCATCGCCAACATCGCGAAGACCAACCCGTTCATCCAGCAGCTGGCCAATGACGCCAAGCTGCGCAAGAACGTGCGGACGGCGGTGGCGTCGAGCAAGCGGGCGTATGGACGAGTGTCAAACGGCAAGGTGCCGGCTCGGGCGCTGCTTGAGGACAAGAAGCTGCACAGCGAGGTCGGGCGCGCGCTGACCGCGGCACGCGACGCCACGATCACGATCTCAAAGACCCAGCGCAAGCGGGCGCGCAAAGGCCTCACGTTTGGTCGCGTGCTTGTCCTGGGTGGAATCGGAAGCGGCGTGGCCATCGCGGCCAGCGGCAAGCTGCGCTCCAAGGTGCTGGACATGCTGTTCGGCGCCGAGGAGGAGTTCCAGTACACCCCGCCGCCGAACTCGTCGGGGGCTGCGTCGGAGAGCACCACGGTCGGCGCGGCTTAGCTACACCAGATGTGACGAAACGGCGTCGTCTTCGGGCGGCGCCGTTTTTTTATGCCTGGGGGCCGGCGCGCATGCGCGCCGGCCAGGACCGGTGCATGCACCGGTCCTAAGGGTCGGCACATGTGCCGACCCTCGGGTGGCGCATGCGCCACCCGCCACCCCAGCCCTCCTACCCGAATAGCTTCGGACTGCGCAGCAGCATCCGCAGCCGGCCCCGCGGACGGATCTTGCCGGTGAGGACAGCCCGCAGCGGATCGGTGCGCCCGGCCGTCACATCGATCCAGTCCTGGAAGCGGCAGCGAAACGTCAGGTCCGGATGCTCGGCTCGTCCCGGCGTCGCCTCGGCCACGCCCTGGCGCACCCGCAGCTGCCATGGCTCGGCGTCGCTGAAATCCCACTGGATCGTGGCGTCGCCGGCGGCGGCGGCGTCGAACTGGCGGCGCAGGCCGTCGAACAGAAACTGGGTTGCCTCGGCGTTGGGCTTGACGGGACCGTTGCGCTCACCGAGATAACCCGCCCGCAGCATGGCGAGGCCTCGCTGCGCCCGCTCCTGCGCCGGGATCTCGAATGACAGCCCAACTCGGAGGCTCAGCGGATCGAGGCCAGCCGCTCGGAGCCTTGATTCGATCGCCTCGGCGCCGTAGGTGTAGATCTCCTCGAGCGTGAACCCGAATGAGGTGACGTAGCGCTCATCCCAGCCCGGCGGGACGAACACGGCCGCGGTCAGCGGAAAGATCTCGCGCAGGAGCTCCTCGATCGCGGGAACGCACTCGGGATCCTCGCGGACCAGGTCGGCGATCATCTTGACCCCGAAGGCAATGTGCCGCTGCTCGTCGCGAGAGACGTTGCGGATCCCTTCGCGAAAGCCGGGCAGCAGGTCGCGCGCGGTCAGCGACTGCTCGATCAGGTGCTGGCCGGGCTGAGCCAGCGCCGCCTCGATCACCAGGTGATAGAGCGTGATCGCCTGAGCCAGCTTGGGCTTGGAGCGGTCACGGCGGAGCTCGTCGGCCATCCGGTCAAGCCGTTGGAACGTTTGCCGGAAGCCCCAGGTCAGCTGGGGCTCGGTGGCGCTCAGCGACGAGGCCGGATTCTCACCGGCGCCGGCCACCTCTTTCATGAATCGGGCGAACAGGACGGCGTGGCGCGCCTCGTCGACCTGCTGGGTGGCCAGGAAGTACTTCTGCTCCTCGCGCGGGGCGGCGTCGATGTAGGGCGAGAGGTTGTCGGCCACCGAGTCCTCTCCGTGGAAGAACATCGCGTAGGTCCAGAGCGTGGCCCGCCGCTCCATGTCACCGAAGCGCTCGACCCAATGCTCGCGGTCGGTCCTCATGTCGATCGCGGTGGCGCTCCAGTTGGCCTGCTCCCAGCGACCGTAGAGGTCGTCGTAGGAAACCTGGTCGGCGGCGATCGTGGTCGTAGCCATGAGGACAGGCTACCCCTCGAGTTTCGGTGAGGACCAGGGCGCTCGGAGCCGCTGGGTGATCTCCCCGGCCAGCTCGTCGATCGCCACCCGCTCCTGGGCCAGACTGTCACGGTCTCGCAGGGTGACCGTCCGGTCCTCCAGCGAGCGGTGGTCGATCGTCACCGCCCACGGTGTGCCGATCTCATCCTGGCGCCGGTACCGGCGCCCGATCGCGCCGCCCTCGTCGTATTCGGCCTGGACGAGTTCGCGCAATTCGCGGTAGACCTCACGGGCCAGCTCGGGCTGGCCGTCCTTGCGGACGAGCGGAAGCACGGCCACCTTGACGGGCGCGAGCTGGGGATGGAGGCGCAAAACGGTCCGGCTCTCGCCCTCTATCTCATCCTCGTCGTAGGCGTCGACCATGAAGGCCAGCAGTGACCGGTCGGGCCCGCCCGCCGGCTCGATCACGTGCGGGACGTAGCGCTCGCCCGTGGCCGTGTCGACGTATTCGAGCCTCTGACCCGAGTGCTCAGCGTGCTGGGTCAGGTCGAAGTCGCCGCGGTTGGCGATCCCCTCCAGCTCGAGCCAGCCGACCGTCCCAGGGAACAGGTATTCGACGTCCGAGGTGGCGCTCGAGTAGTGCGACAGCTCCTCCTTGCTGTGGGGGCGCAGGCGCAGGCGGTCGGGCCGGATGCCGAGGCCGACGTACCAGCTCAGCCGCTGCTCCAGCCAGTGCTCGAACCATTTCTCGGCCTCATCCGGCGGCACGAAGAACTCCATCTCCATCTGCTCGAACTCGCGCATTCGAAAGATGAAGTTCTGCGTCGTGATCTCGTTGCGGAAGCTCTTGCCGATCTGGGCAATTCCGAACGGCGGCTTCTTGCGCGCGAACTGCATGTAGTTCTTGAAGTTGAGAAAGATGCCCTGGGCCGTCTCGGGACGCAGATAGACGGTCGTGCCCGACTCCTGCACCGGGCCGATCGTCGTCTCGAACATCAGGTTGAAGTCCCGTGCCTCGGTCAGGTCACACTCAGGCGTCTCTCCCGGATGCTTGGAGGGCTTGCGTCCGCAGGCTGACTGCCCGATGTGGTCCTCCCGGAAGCGCAGCTTGCATGTCCGGCAGTCAACGAGCGGGTCGGTGAACCCCGCCAGGTGCCCACTGGCCACCCATGTCTCCGGGTGCTGGATGATCGCCGAGTCGAGCGCGACCACATCGTCGCGCTCCTGGAGCAGGGCCTTCCACCACTGCGCCTTGACGTTGTTCTTGAGCAGCACGCCGTAATGACCGAAGTCGTACGCGGCGCTCAGTCCCCCGTAGATCTCGCTGGAGGGAAAGACGAAGCCTCGCCGCTTGCACAGCGAGACGATCTTGTCCATCGTCACGACGTCACCGGGGGTGGCCATGGCGGCGCATCCTAGCCGCGGCGATCGCCCACCGGGCTTGGCACTCTTCAATTAGGAGTGCCAAGGTCCGAGGCTATACTTCCTGAAGCAATGCCGATCTACGAGTACCGGTGCGAACAGGGTCACACCTTCGAGGTCATGCAGCGGATGAGCGACGATCCCGTGGTCTCGTGTCAGACCTGCGAGGCCCCGGTGCAGAGGGTCTTTCACCCCGTCGCGGTGCATTTCAAGGGGTCGGGCTTCTACAACACCGACTACGGCACGCGCAAGCGCAGCCGGGAGAAGTCAGAGAGCGAGAGCGCGAGCAAATCGGAGTCCAAATCGAGCTCGTCGGAGTCGAAGTCGGGCTCGTCGGAGTCCAAGTCGAGCTCGGACTCCTCCTCGTCGTCGTCGGAGTCAAAGACGGACAAGAAGCCCGCGGCCTCGGCCAGCGAGAGCTGAGGGGAACCGGTGGGCTGAGGTCGGCCGCTAGCCGCTGACCAACTTGTGGACGGCGGCATGCACGGTGGCCGGCGACATCGTCAGCGCGTCCTCGCCGTCGGGAAGCGTCACCGAGCCGCTCGGCCTGAGGACCTGGACGGGCGCCGAGCCGCCGATCTCAGAAGAGACGAACAGCTGCATCAGGGTCAGCGGCCCCATGTCGGTCTGGAGCACCCCGGGGGCATCCCAGGCCGCCCAGGGGAGGTGGAAGAAGGTGTGAAAGCTCACGAGCTGAGACTTGATCGAGTTCAGGATCTGCTGCTGGACGCCCTCTCGGGTCAGGTCGTTTGAGGCCGGGTTACAGGAGTTCTCGCGCGTCCGAGCCAGAAGCAGCGTCTGCAGGCCGCCCAGATGGTGAACGCCGGGCTTGAGGTTGAGCGTGAAGCCTCCGTCGGCCTTGCCACCCGCGATCGTGGAGCAGATCCGGCCGGTCTTGATGTCGACCCCGCCGATGTCGTTGATGAACTTGGGGAAGCGGGAGAGGTCGACCACGATCAGGTGGTTGATCTGGACGCCGGCGAACTGCTTGATCACCTTCAGCGCCAGCGCCGGGCCGCCCTGGGCCCAGGCGGCGTTGATTTTCTCCTGGCCGTGGCCCGGGATGTTGACCACCGTGTCACGCGGGATCGACAGCCGGCGCGACACCCCGCCACCGATCCGCCAGAGCATGATCGTGTCGGTGAGGGCAGCGGCCTCGCTGGTGTTGGCCCCCGGTTCCTTGGAGCCCGGGCCGGTTTTCGGCCGGTTGTCCAGGCCCAGGATCAGCACGGTGTTGGCCGACGTGAGCATTGGGCCACCGCCCGTCAGCTGCGAACTTGCTCCGGCGGGCAGGCCGCCGGTGTTGACCTCGGCGCTGATGATGAAGAGCACGAACGACAGTCCGACCCACAGGACGATCGCGACCACCAACCACTTCAGAACGCGGCGAACGGTGATCGGCCGGCGCGGCTCGTCCTTCCCGCGCTTGAACGGGCGCCAGTTCGGCAGCCAGCCCAACCGGCTGCTCTTGTAGACGCGCGGACCGGAATCGCCGCCGGGGGGGCGACGGCCGGCCTGGCCCCCCGGCCCGCCACGGCCGGCCTGAGAGCGACCCGCTGCTCCTCCATCTCGCCCGCCCTCTTCTTCGCCGCGCAGCAGCGACTTCAAGCCGCGCGGGCTTGAACGGTACGTCTTGTACGGGCGGTCCTGCGGGTCGTTGGCCATGCGTTTGGGGTCCTTGGGCATATCTACTTCCGCGCCGGCTGATGACCCCCTCCCTGGCGCCGGTACGCGCCCAGTGACCACCAATATAGTGGCGGCATGCCGCCGCGACGCACCATTGGCGTCGATATGGGCGGCTCCAAGCTGCTCGTCGGCGCCCTGGACCGGGAGCTTTCGGTCCACCATCGCACCCAGCGCAATCTCCTGGGCCTGGATCAGCCGGCACTGATCGATCTGGCCGTGCAGGCTGTGCGGGAAGCTGCTGACCAGACGGAGGGCGAAATCGCCGCCGTGGGCTTTGGAATCCCCTGCCTGATCGACCAGCGCACCGGCCGCGCTCGGATGGCGGTGAATCTTCCGCTGGCCGAGATCCAATTCGCCGACGTGCTGGGCGAGCGCCTCGGGCTGCCCACCTACGTCGACAACGACTGCAACGTGGCCGCGCTGGCCGAGCATCTGGGCGGGGCCGCGGCGGGGTGCAGCCAGGCCGTCGTGCTGACCGTCGGCACCGGAATCGGCGGCGGTCTGATCCTCGATGGTCGGCTTTACCGCGGGGCCGACGGATTCGGTGCCGAGCTCGGACATACGGTGATCGACGCCGATGGGCCCCCGTGCCAGGGGAACTGTCCGAACCGGGGATGCGTTGAAGCGATGGCGTCAGGCACGGCTCTGGCCCGTGAGGCCAGGCGCGCCGCTGAGCAGCAGCCGGAGTCTGCGCTCGGGCGGGCGCTGGCCGAGGGCTATGAGCTTGCGGGACCGCTCGTGACCGAGTTGGCCCACGACGGGGACGCCGCCGCGATCGGAGTGCTGGCGCTGATCGGGACCCGTCTCGGCGTGGCCATCTCAAGCTTCGTGAACATCTTCAACCCGGAGGTCGTGGTGATCGGCGGCGGGGTTATGGCCGCCGGCGAGTTGCTGCTCGAGCCCGCCCGCGCGGTCGTGGCTGAGCGGGCGCTCGGGCCGCCGAGAGAAGAGGTGAGGATCGTCCCAGCCGCGTTCGGGATCGAGGCCGGAATGGTCGGGGCCGGGGCCCTGGCGTTCGCGGGCCTGGGCGAGCCCGTCCGGCCGCGCGCGGCATGAGCGGCCGTCTTGTGATCTGCCCGACTCCGATCGGGAACCTCGAGGACGTGACGTTGCGAGTGCTCGGGGCGCTGCGTGACGCTGACATCGTCGCCTGCGAGGACACCCGCCGGACCCGCAAGCTGCTGGACCGCTACGGGGTGAGCGCTCGCCTGGTCAGCTACCACGAGCACAACGAACGTTCACGCACTTCGGATCTGGTCGAGCGGATGGGCGCCGGCTCCGTCGTCGCCCTCGTCTCGGATGCGGGCACGCCGCTCGTGTCCGATCCGGGTTTTGTGCTCGTGCAGGCGTGCGTGGCCGCCGGGCTGGCGGTGGAGGTGCTGCCCGGGCCCTCGGCGGCGCTGGCGGCGCTCGTGGCCAGCGCATTGCCGGCGGATCGGTGGCGGTTCGCGGGGTTCTTGCCCCGCAAGCGAACCGATCTGGAGCGGGCATTTGCCGGGACCGAGACGCTGGTGGCGTTCGAATCGCCCCGCCGGGTGGCGGCTTCGCTGGCCGTCCTGGCCGAGCTTGACCCGGATCGCCGCGTGGCCGTGGCCCGCGAGCTGACCAAGCTCCACGAGGAGGTCGTCCGCGGAAGCGCCGCCGAGCTGGCTGAGCGCTACGGCACCGAGGCTCTGCGGGGGGAGGTTGTGCTCGTCGTGGCGGGTGCTCCCAAGGCGGCGGGCGCCGACAGCGGCCCGGCGATCGAGGCGGTCCGCCGGCTCGTGGAAGCCGGGGCCAAGCCGCGGGCGGCGGCGTCGGTGGTCGCTGAGCTGACGGGGCAGGCGGCGAATACGCTCTACCGAGCGCTCACCGATCGTTAGTCACCCGGCATGTCCTTCTACATCACGACGCCCATCTATTACGTCAACGCCCAGCCGCACCTGGGGCACGCGTATACGACGATCGCCACCGACGTGCTCGCCCGCCACATGCGCCAGCGCGACGAGGACGTCTTCTTCCTGACCGGCACCGATGAGCACGGCGAGCCGGTGGCCGACGCCGCTCACGCCCAGGGCCTTGAGCCCAGGGAGCTGGCGGACAGAAACGCCGAGCGCTTCAAGGCGTTGATGCCCCAGCTCGGAGCCTCGAATGACTTCTTCATCCGGACCTCTGACCCCGAGCACGAGCAGCGCGTTCAGGAGGTGCTCCAGCGCGTGCACGACAACGGTCACGTGTACAAGGGGCTCTACGAAGGGTGGTACTGCCCGCGGTGTGCCGACTTCAAGGTCGAGAACGAGATCCTCGAGGGCAACCGGTGTCCGATTCACGAGATCGAGCTCGTCCGTGAGAAGGAGGAGAACTGGTTCTTCCGCCTGTCGACCTTCCAGGAGCCGCTCGAGCGTCTGTACAGCGAGCAGCCGGATTTCGTGATGCCGCCCGGCCGCTACAACGAGGCGCGGGCCTTCATCGAGTCAGGCCTACAGGACGTCTCGCTGTCCCGGGCCCGGCTGCGCTGGGGGGTGACCGTTCCCTGGGATCCCGACCAGGTCTTCTACGTGTGGTTTGACGCCCTGCTCAACTACTACACGGCGCTCGGGTACGCCCGGCCGGGAGAGGACCTGACCGCCCGCTTCTGGCCCGCGACGTACCACATCATCGGCAAGGACATCCTCAAGTTCCACACCGTGTTCTGGCCCGCGCTGCTGATGGCGGCCGAGCTCGAGCTGCCTCACCACGTGTTCGTGCACGGGTTCCTGCTCGGGGCCGACGGGCGCAAGATGAGCAAGTCGCTGGGCAACGTGCTCGATCCGTTCGAGGTCATGGCGCAGTACGGCACCGATGCGCTGCGCTTCTACCTGATGCGAGATGTCCCCTTTGGCGCCGACGGCGCGGTCGGGATGGACGCCGTTCGAACGCGGTATGAGTCCGAGCTGGCCAACGAGTTCGGCAACCTGGCCAGCCGGACGATCGCGATGGTCCAGCGCTACCGCGAGGGTGTGGTGCCGGCGACCGGGCGGGACCCCGTGATCGAGTCAGAGTTCGACGGGCTGCCCCAGGCGGTGGCGGCGCTGATGGACCGCGCCGAGCCCACGATGGCGCTCGACCAGATCTGGCAGCGAGTCCGGCGCCTGAATCGCTATGTCGAGGAGCGGGCCCCCTGGCAGCTGGCGCGAGACCCCGCGGACGCCGCCAGGCTCGATCAAACGCTGGCCACGCTGGTCGAGGGATTGCGCACGGTCAACGTGCTGCTGGCGCCGTTCATGCCGGAGAGCACGGCGAAGCTTCGCGCCGCTCTCGGCTCGCCGGGGGGTGCGGTGACCGGCCTCGAGCCGCTGTTCCCCAAGCGGTGATCGACAGCCACACCCATCTCGAATTCTGCGAGCAGCCTGACGCCGAGCTCGTGGAGGCGGCGGTGGAGGCGGGCGTGACGCGGATGCTCACCGTCGGGACAAACGGGATCACGTGCCGGGCGGCGCTCCAGGCGGCCGAGGACTTCCCGCAGGTGTATGCCGCCGTCGGACGCCACCCCAACGAGGCCAGCGGGTTTGACGATGCCGACCTGGCCGAGCTGAGGGCGCTGGCGGCTCATCCCCAGTGCCTGGCCATCGGTGAGACGGGGCTTGACTATTACCGTGACCACACCCCGCTCAGTGACCAGCAGCGAGCCTTCGAAGCTCAGATCGAGCTGGCTCGGGAGGTGGCCAAGCCGCTGGTGATCCACACCCGAGAGGCGGCGGATGACACGCTGGCCACGCTCCGGGAGCGAGCTCGAGGGCTGCGGGTCATCCTGCACTGCTTCTCGATGCCCGACCGGATCGAGGAATGCCTGGCCGAGGAGGGATGGTGGATCTCGTTTGCCGGCAACGTCACCTACCCCAAGTCGCAGGCGCTGCGGACGGCCGCCCTGCGCGTGCCCGCGGACCGGCTACTGGTCGAGACCGATGCGCCGTTCCTGTCCCCGGCGCCGCTCAGGGGAAAGACAAACCAGCCCGCCAATGTGGTTCACACCGCCCAGGCCCTTGCGGCCGAGCGTCGCGTCGAGTACGCGGCGTTTGAGGCCGCGGTCGAGGGTTCGGCGGCGGCTGTATTTGGATGGTGAGCGCCCGGCGGCCCCCGCGCCCGCGGCGTCGCACCCGTGAGCTCGGCCAGAACTTCCTGATCGACCGCAACATCCTGGACGTGATCGAGCGGCTGGCCGCGCTGCAACCGTCCGATGTCGTGCTGGAGATCGGCGGTGGCCTTGGGGTCCTGTCGGCTCGCCTGGCCGCCCGCGTGGGGCACGTCCACGTGATCGAGGTCGATCGCTCGCTCGAAGACCCCCTGCGGGAAACGCTCTCAGGTTTCCAGAATGTGACGATCCACGTGGCCGACGTTCTGGAGCTGGATCTCCGCGCGCTGGAGCCGGCTCCGAGAAAGGTGGTGGCCAACCTGCCTTACTCGGTGGCCACCACCGCCCTGTTGCGCACGATCGACGAGCTGCCCGGGGTGGAGAGCTGGGTCGTGATGGTGCAGCGCGAGGTCGGCGAGCGGCTGGCCGCCGATCCCGGGACCGCGGCCTACGGAGCGCCGTCGGTCCTGGCTCAGCTGGCCTGTGAGGTTCGCGTGCTACGCCGGGTTCCGCGCACCGTGTTTCGCCCCGCTCCCCGTGTGGACTCGGTTCTCGTCGGCTTGCGCCGAATCGGGCCGGCGGCGGAGCCGCCACTCCGGGACCTGGTTCACGCCGCCTTCGCCCACCGCCGCAAGGCCCTGGCCGGCTCGCTGGCGCTTGCCCCGGGCGCCCCCGACGGCGTGCGCGAGTGCGCGCGGCTGGCGCTCGAGGACATTGGTCATCCTGCCGACGAGCGGGCGGAGCGCCTCGCGCCGCGGGAGTTTCGTGAGCTCGCGGAGAGGCTGCGGTGAGCACGCTGCGCGAGCAGGCACCGGCCAAGGTCAACCTGTGTCTGTTCCTCGGCCCGCTGCGAGCCGACGGCCGGCACGAGCTCGTGACCGTGTTCGAGTCGATCTCGCTGGCGGACGAGCTCGAGCTGTCGGTGTTTGAAGACGGAGACGATCAGGTCGTTTGCCCAAGCATCCCCGGGACCAACCTGGTGTCCGACGCACTGGCCGCGCTGCGCGACGAAGGTTGGGCCGCCGCTCCGGTCAGGATCGAAATCCACAAGCGGATTCCGGTGGCCGGCGGGTTGGGCGGGGGCTCGGCCGACGCGGCGGCCGCGCTGCGGCTGGCCGAGCGCCTCGAGCCGCTGCGGGAGGGTCTGGCGCTGGAGGTCGCCCGCCGGCTCGGGGCCGATGTCCCCTCGCAGCTGACGCCCGGCGTCTCGTTGGGGACCGGCGCCGGCGAGGTGGTCAAGGAGCTGGCCCCGCTGGCGCCGCATGCGTTCGTGATCGTGCCGGCGGCCTTCGAGCTCTCGACCGCCGATGTCTACCGGGAGGCCGACCGGCTGGAGCTGCCCCGCGGGGCTGATGACCTGCTCGATCGCAGACGAGCGGTCGAGGCGGCGCTCCAGGCCGGCCGGCGCCTGCCGGGGGCGCTGGCCATGAACGACCTGGGCCGGGCGGCACTGTCGCTCGCGCCCGAGATCTCGGATGCGCTTGTGGCGCTTCGAGACGCTGGGGCAGAGCAGATCCTGATCTGTGGTTCGGGGCCCACCGCGGCCGGGATTTACTGGGGTGAGGACGCGGTCAAGCGCGCCGAGGAGGCCGCCGGGCGCCTTCGGGGCGCCCACCCCGGGGCACAGCCGGCCCGCCCCGTTCTGGCTGGGTCCGACCCATCTCCGCGGTACGGCACAATTGCGGGTGGACCGTGAGCAATCAGACGATCACCTACCTCGTCGCCGGCTGCCTGGGCGTCGTCGGCCTGACCGCGTTCGCCCTTCTGGTGGTGGCGCCCGCCGTGACCGCGTACCGTCGACCGCTCCAGCGAGCGGCGGCCGTGATCCTCTCCATGTACGTGCTTGCGGCACTCGTGGGGGTGGGAATCATGGTCGGCGTGCTGGTTGTCCTCGAGTGGCCTCGGGTCTTCTGAGTTCGAGCGATGGCAGCCTGGATGCGCTGGGCCCGATCACCGATGCGGTTGAGGCCGGCGCTGGGCTTCCGCAGGTCCTGCGGGCGGCGGCGCGCGCGCTTGACTGCAGCCTCGTTCTGATCGATCGGTCCTCCACGGTGCTCGCGGTGGCGGCGCGGTCGCCGGCCGAGGAACGATCGCTGCTGAACGACCGGGACGACGTGGACTCGGTCGAGCTGAAGGTGGCTGACAACGCGGTGGGGGTTCTGCGGCTGAGGTCGCGTCAGCGCGCTCCCGACCCCTCCCTGCTCCGTCTCGTCAGCGCGCTGATCGCTTCGGAGATGGAGCGTACGCGCGGCCCTGAGCTCGCCTCGCTCGAAGCTGCCGCGAGCTTCCAGGACGCGGTGCTCAGGCCGGGCGGCTTCACCGACGCTGGGGAGCTGGTGGCCCGGGGCCGCGAGATCGGGATCGATCTCGGAGCCGGGGGAGGGGTGATCGTCGTGCGGGCCCACCCCCGCGCGCCCACCGAGGATGACTGGCGGGCTCGGCTTCACGCCCTCGGGTTGCGGGGGGCGCGATCCGTCGCTCCGGGCTCGATCGCCTCCGCAGATCCGCAAACGCCGGGGGAAATCGTCGTGCTGGTCGCGGACGCCGATGGGGAGGCGGGCCGCCGCGCGTGTGCCGCCATCCTCCGCGAGCTGGAATCAGGGCTCCCGGGCTTCACCTTCGCGCTCGGCCGCAGCCGGCATACCCCCGACCCTCGGGAGCTGCCCCGGGCGGCGCGGGAGGCGTTGCTGGCCGCCAACGTGGTCGAGGGGGATCCCGAGCGGGTCGAGCTCGGCTACGAGGAGACAGGGACCTACCAGCTCCTGCTGCCCCACATGAGCGACCCGGCCGAGCTCCGGCACTTCTTCGAGGACACCGTCCTGCCCCTGGTGACCTACGACGAGCAGTACGAGACCGACCTGCTCGGCACGCTGGCAGCGTTCCTCGAGTGCGACGCCAACGTCAACGCCACAGCCGCCCGGCTCTTCACCCACCGCCACACCGTTCGCTACCGCTTCGAGCGGGTACGCGACCTGACCGGCCTTGATGTCTCCTCCAGCGACGGGCGAGAGAAGCTCTCGCTCGGCTTGAAGGCGATGCGGGTGCTCGGGATCGCCCCGCCGCGGGGACCGGCCACCGAGCCCGGAGCCGAGGCCGGCCGGGTCCCGCGCTAGGCCCCGCGAGATGGCGGTCGCGATCATCACGGGCTCGGGCACCCATGCCCTTCCGGGGTTCACCGACCCCGAGACGGTGGCCGTCGAGACGCCGTTTGGCCGAGTCGAGGTAACCCGCGGGCGTTATGCGGGGGCCGACGCGCTCCACGTCTCACGCCACGGCGCGGGACATATCAGGCTGTCCAACCAGGTCGAGCACCGGGCGAACATCTGGGCGCTGAAGGAGCTGGGCGCGAGCGCGGTTATCGCCTGCACGGCCTGCGGAGCGGTCGATCCGACGCTGAAGCCGGGATCGCTCGTCGTGTTCGACGACCTTCACTTCAGCTCGAACCGGTTGCCCGACGGCTCGCTGTGCACGTTCTTCATCGCCCCCGCCGACCCCGCCCGGGGTCACCTGATCCTCCACGGCGGCCCGTTCTCAGAGCAGATTCGCCAGGCGCTGATCGAGGGCGCGCGTGGCGCGGGCCACGCCGCCCGCGAACGCGGCACGTACGGTCATGTCGATGGGCCACGCTTCAACACGCCCACCGAGATCGCCCAGCTCGCCGCCTGCGGAGTTACGGCCGTCAGCCAGACGGGCGGGCCCGAGACCGTTTTGTGCGGCGAGCTCGAGCTTCCCCTCGGGCTGATTGGATTCGTGACCGACTACGCCAACGAGGTCATCCCCGGCGAGCCGACGCCCGTGGCCACGCTGACCCGGCTGATGGGCCAGAGCACGCAGGTCTTCGCCGACGTGCTGGAGGCTGCAGTCCCGGGTCTGGCTCGGGACGCCCCCGGGCCCGCCGGCACCGTCTATCGCTTCGAGGGCTGAGCAGGCGCTACTGGCTGCAGCCCTGGTTGCCGCTGGAGCCCGGGGTGCAGAGCGTCTCTCGATAGGTCGACCAGTCCGAGGTGGCGATGTCGAACAGGTAGGGCGGGAGCAGCGCCTTGAGCCGGTCGTCGTAGCTGTAGCTCTTGATGTAGCCGGTGCTGCTGCCGAAGCCGCCGCTCGTTCCCACCGGGCCGCGGTAGTACTGGGCGATCGCGCCGTTGACGGTCAGGTTCCCGAGCTGGGCGCCCTGGTTGTAGTTGTCGACGATGAACGAATGCTGCACGGCCATGAGCGCGGCGTCGATCTTGAGGTTTGAGAACGTCTGACTTGAGACGTTCACGATCTGGTCGTTCTGGGTCATCACGCCGTGCATGACCCGGATGTACTCGTTGGCGATCAAGCCGAGCGTCGAGGTGCCCGTGGGCGAGCCAGACGACTCGGTCGTGGTGATGTTCCCGTCGACGATGATGTTGTTGGCCGCCGCGATCGTGACCGGTGTTGTGTAACTCCCTGAGACGTACACGTCTCCGTAGCAGCCACTCGAGTAGTAGGTCACGCTGAACGGCGAGTAGCTGTACGGCGTGCACCCGGAGCCATTGCTCACGTAGATGATCGGATACTTGGTCAGGTCGACCGTGGTGGGGCTGCCGCACGACGATGGGCAGTTGGTGACGGTGGCCGTGGTGCCATTGAGGACGATCGTCGTGATACCCGAGTAGACCTTGCCGTGGTTCTGCGCATCGGTCAGCAGCTGGGTGTTACTCGAGGGCGGTGAGATCGTGGGCGCGCCCGGCTCAGCGGTCCCGTTGATCGTCGCGCCTCCGCAGTTGTTTTCCACAATTGTGTAGCCCGTATTCTCGGCGCAGATCGTGCCCGAGGTCGTGCCCGGTGCCGCACTGGCGATCGTGTCGCTGGAGTTGCGGCCGAACGTCGGCGATCCCTCGACCAGGTACTGGTCCTCGGTGTACATCGGCCCGTTGATCGTGTCGCCCGTGATCCAGTTGATGTTGCAGGCCGACGGACGGGTGCCGGTCCGCAGGAACACGCCACAACCGCTGTACGAGGAGCCGATCCCGGGATCGACCGCCTCGTAGACCGTGTACCACAGGTAATCGAACGGACTGAGCTTTCGCAGGCTGGCCACGATCGTGCGGGTGACAAGCGGGTCGGCCGCTCGGCCGGAGTGGCCGGCGTACCCGGTGAACTCCATGCGCATCGTCCCGGTCGCCGAGTCGATCAGTGAGGTGATCGGATCTGCGTTCGAGCAGCTCGACGAGTTGTTGGCCAGAATCGGCTGGTAGCTGTAGCTCTCCGACGTCCCCGCGCCGGGGATGGCGACCGGGGTGGTCTGGTAGTCGTCGGAGCACGTGTCCCAGTAGTTGGGATTCTGGTTCATCTGGTACAGGAAGATGTTCAGGGCGGCCTGCGCCGCTGCGTAGGCCCGCTTGCCCTCGATGTTGTGGTTGGTGGCGTCCACCTCGTTCGCCGTCGTGAGCAGGATGGCCGACGAGATGGCCAGCACGAGGGCGAGCAGGCCGATGGCGGCGATCATCGTGAACCCCTCCTCTGACCGCACGCGGTTCACCAGTGTGGCTCCGAGCGAGCCGAGACGAAGTTTGCGGATCACTCGCATGGTCCGAACGTGGCTCCTGTCTCGACATGGTTGGCCGGCGGAGTGAGGCGGAGGACGACCGAGTCTGTGATCGGGATGTCGGCGTCCGAGAGCGAGGTGATCTCACCCTTGTCACCCTCCGGCCCGACGACGATGTTGATCAACACCTCGGCCGCGGTCAGGGCGGTCGTCGAGGTCAGCGGGGTGGAGAGCGGGCTTGCCGCGGGGATGATGCTCGTCCCCGGCACCGAGCTCGTTCCGTCGGCCAGCATTTCGTACGCGTTGCCCGCGCCGTCCGAGTAGTACCCACCCGCGCCGTTTGACACCTCCTGATAGGCGAAGTACTGAAAGATCGGGGTCGTCCCGTTCTGCGCGACGTTCGTCAGGAGAGTCTCGCTGCCCAGCAGCGACCCCTGGGTGTAGTTCGGCGCGGTGCCCGAAACGGTGTAGTTGTAGTCGGTGAGCGTCCCATTTGCGAAGACGATGTCGTGCCAGATCATTCCGTTTGGGGGATTCCATTGGGTAGCGGGCTGGGGATTTGCCGAGTCACCGAAGTAGCTGATGAACTCGACGGTGCTCCCACTGCTTCCGGACTGGATCGGCGCGACGTTGTCGACAACGCACGCCGAGTGCAGCTCGTTCTCGACCTGCTCGAGCTTGGTCATGGCACGCTGGCTGGCGTCGGCCTTGGTGTAAATCCGAGACGACTGATGCAGCGCGACCGAGGTCACCACCACGATCGCCGTCATCACGACCGACGCGGCGATGATCGACGAGAGCAGCTCGATCAGCGTGAAACCGGACTCGTCACGCAGGCGCTTGGCGATTGCTTTACGGGCCCGCCTCAGCATGTGGTGTGAGTGTTCGAGTACTGATTGATCTGGATCGTCGTCGCGGTCGGGCTCACGTAGTTGTTGTTCGTCACGCTCGTGGCGTAGTTCTCGTAGCCGTTGTAGTCGGCGCAAACGGCATAGCTGCTCGTGTAACCCGAGGCGCTGGCCGTCGAGCCGGTCGTGGAGGTGGTGGCGAACGGCTGGCCGAGGTTGGCCAGCGAGCCGTTCGTATCCGTGGCTGCGTCGGACGCGACCGGGACGTACCAGCTGTCGCTGCAGTAGGGGCCGCTGGTGCTGGAATACGAGAGCTTCACGTGGGCCGGGGCGACGCGCGTCCAGACCGGGTTCGAGTAGCGCGAGCCGGCGGAGTTCCAGTAGACGAGCACCTTCATGGCGGGCTCCTGAAGCGGTGCCGTCTGAGTTGATCCAGGTGACACCGTGAGCTTGTCGATGCCCGACGGAGGCTCCATCTGAGCACACTTGCCGGGCCACATCTGGTAGTTGTTGTTGTAGTTGCCGGGGCTGCCCGTGAAGTAGAAGGGGAACAGCGACAGTGACCCCGAGGACGGAATCTGCGTACCGGGCGAGGAGAGCGTCGATGTCTTGTCGGCCGACATACTGGTCGATGTGCCGCTCCCGTAATAGGTGATCGCGTCGGCTGACTGGGAGGTGCAGGAGCCGGTCAGGGCCGGGCAGCTGACCGTGTTGCCCGTGGCCTGGGTCGTGAAGGTCGCCGTGACCGTGCCGGCCTGGCCGATCTGCTCGGGGTGAACGCTCGGATAAGAGACCCCGGTGCCCGTGACGGTGGCCGAGAGGGTCGGAGAGGTGTTGCCGTTGATATCGACGTAGCCCGGGTCGTTGAAGGTGACGGTGTAGGTGCCCGTCCCCAGGTCTGACAGAAGCGTGCATCCAGCACTGCTCGTCGTTCCGCTGGCGTAGTCAGAGCCGCTGGCCACGATGCCCACCCCGGCCAGCGCGGCGCCCGTCTGGTCGATCGTCGAGACGAGCAGCATCCCTCCCGCGGGCGGCGTGATGTCACTCTCGGCCGTGATCGGCGTGCCCCTGTTCGAGGGCCAGTTGACCAGCGAGGTCGTCTTGTAATAGGCCGCGCCGGAGCTCGAGCAGCTCGAGTTGCCGCTCGTATCGATGTAGGAGGCGGTCGAGGTGATCGTGAAAGTAGTGCCATTCAGTGTGACGGTGCGTGTCTGGTTCAGACCGGTCAGCTGGGAGGCTGAGAAGCCCTTCAGGCGCTCCTGGTCCTGCTGGACCAGGCTGGCCGCGATCTCTCGTGTGCGCTGGTCGCCGGCAGCGTGGGCGGAAGCGATCAGCTGGGTGGCGAGGGCGACCGCTGCCAGCGCCACGATCATCGCGCTGACTAGAACCTCGATCATCGTGAAGCCGCGTTCGGACCGCCGCGCGGGCAGGCAAGCAGGCGGAGCCATTCGGCTCCCGGAACGGGCTTTCAAACAGGGCATACGCTGTTACTCCTGGTCGAGGTGCATCGGCACTGACCATGGCTTGCTTGAGGTAAATAGCCCGCCACTAGGGCGGTTTCGGCCTGCGGGGCCGCTGGGCGACCGTCCCCGTCTAGCCGCGCGCCACGCCCGGGCGAAAGCGGGGGGCTAGAACGTATGTCCAGGGGAGAGGTACCGTTAGCTCCCCAGATCGCGGTGGGGAGTGGTGTAACGGCAGCACGGGAGGTTTTGGTCCTCCAGGTCCGGGTCCGATTCCTGGCTCCCCAGTTGGCTTTGCCACTCCCCGAACCAATGCCCGCCTCGCCATCCCATACCATCCGCCTGTGACCCCGCTGGTCGTCGTCATCCTGGCTGCGGGGGAGGGCACGCGCATGCGCTCGGAGACTCCCAAGCTGCTGCACGACCTCTGTGGCCAGCCTCTGATCGCCTGGTCTGTCGGCGCGGCCCGCGGCGCGGGGGCACAGCGGATCGTCGTCGTTCAGAGTCCTGAGCGGGGGCTTGACGGCATCCTGGGTGACGATGTCGACGTGGCCATCCAGGAGCGCCCGCAGGGCACCGCCGACGCCGTCCGGTCGGCATCGGGTCACTTCCCTGACTCAGGCACGGTGATCGTCTGCAACGGCGATCACCCCCTGATTGGCGGGGAGACGCTCCGCGGGCTGGCCGAGGCGCACGACCGGTCAGGCGCGGCGGCCACGATCGCCACCGTCGTGCTCGATGATCCGAGCGGCTACGGGCGGGTGATCCGCGGTCCGGATGGGACGGTCGAACGTGTGGCCGAGACAAAGGCCCCCGGAGACGCCAGCGAGCTCGAGCTCCACATCCGCGAGGTGAACACGGGGATCATCGCCTTCGACGCCGGCGAGCTCGTGGCCGCGCTGGAGCAGGTGGGAAGCGACAACGTCCAGGGCGAGATGTACCTGCCTGACGTCCTGCCGATCCTGCGCGACCGCGACCGGACGGTTCTGACCCACGAGCTCGCCGATACGGCACCGGGCCTCGGGATCAACGACCGCCTCCAGCTGGCCCGCGTCCGAAAGCTGGCCCAGCAGCGCATCCTCGCGGCGCACATGCTGGCCGGGGTCACGATCGTCGATCCGGAGGCGACGGTCATCGATGTCGGCGTGGAGATCGCGGCCGGCGCCGTGATCGAGCCGTTCTCCAGCCTACGGGGCCAGACCCGCGTGGGGGCCGGGACGACGATCGGTCCGCTTTCGACCGTGATCGACTCAACCGTGGGCGAGGGGTCGAACGTGATCCACTCCTACCTGCGGGAGGCAGAGGTCGGCGAGGAGGTGAACGTCGGGCCATTCGCCTACCTGCGACCTGGCACCGTGATGGCCGAGGGCTCCAAGGCGGGGACGTTCGTCGAGATCAAGAACTCCGAGATCGGCGCCGGGTCCAAGGTGCCCCACCTGTCCTACATCGGCGACGCCGACGTGGGCGAGGGGACCAACCTTGGGGCAGCCACGATCACGGCCAACTACGACGGGTCTCGCAAGCACCGGACCACGATCGGCGATCGAGTCAAGACGAGCGTGGACACGACCCTGGTGGCGCCCGTGACGGTCGGCGATGACGCCTATACGGGAGCGGGGTCGGTGATCACCAAGGACGTGCCCCCGGGTGCGCTGGGCATCGCCCGCGAGCGTCAGCGCAACATCGAGGGCTACAGCGACCGTCGCAATGAGCGCGATAACGACGAGAAACAGGCCGGAGCGGAGAAACTCCGTCAGGCCCCGGACGTAAACTCGCGGTCCGGGTGAGCGTTCTGGAGACCCATCCCGCTTCGACCGATCTCCGGGTCGAGTACAACAAGCGGTTGATGCTGGTCGCCGGCCGGGCCAATCCCGGTCTGGCGGCCAAGATCTCCGACAAGCTGGGGATCGAGCTGGCCGGGATGACCCTCAAGACGTTCGCCAACGGCGAGGTCTACTGCCGTTATGAGGAGTCGGTGCGGGGCGCCGACGTGTTCATCGTCCAGCCCACGTGCGGAAACCCGGACACGGGACTGAATGCCAACGATGCGCTGATGGAGCTGATGGTGATGGTCGACGCCGCCGTCGGCGGCTCGGCCCACCGGGTAATCGCCGTCTCGCCCTGGTACGGCTACTCACGACAGGACAAGAAGTCTGCCCCCAGGGAGCCGATCAGCGCGCGGCTGGTGGCTCGGATGCTCGAGGCCGCGGGGATCGACCGGATCGTGACGATGGATCTTCACTCCGGCCAAATTCAGGGTTTCTTCCAGAAGCCGTGCGATCACATGACCGCGCTGTTCATGCTGACCCAGTACTTCGCCGACCTGGGGCTCCAGGACCTGGTGATTGTCGCGCCGGACGCCGGGCGCGTGAAGTTGAACAAGCGGTTCGCCTCGAAGATCGGGGCCGACCTGGCGATCCTGAACAAGGAGCGCCCGGCCCAGCAGGTGGCCGAGATCGGCTACGTGATCGGCGACGTGGCGGGAAAGACCGCCGTGCTGGTCGACGACATGATCGGGACCGCTGGCACGCTCAAGGCGGCCGCCCAGGCCGTCCACGACGCCGGCGCGCGAAGGGTCTTTGCCGCGGCCACCCACGGCAACTTCTCAGGCAACGCGTGGGAGAACCTGGCCGCCGCGGGCCTCGAGCAAATCGTCGTGACCGACACGATCCCGCTCCCGCCGGAGGCCCCGGACAACGTGCGCGTCCTGTCCTGTGCGGATCTCCTGACCAACTCGATCCGCCAGATATTCACCGACGGCTCGGTGAGCGACGTGTTCGGCGGCGAGAACCAGCTGTTCTGAGCGGCCGACCGATCGCGCCCTTCACCCATTCGCTGCGCGTCCGCTACGCCGAGTGCGACCCGCAGGGCGTGGTGTTCAACGCCCACTACCTGGCCTACCTGGACACCACGATCACCGAGCTGTGGCGGGAGGCGCTCGGCGGCTATCAGCGGATGACTGACCAGGGGATGGACATCGTGGTCGTGGAGAGCCGCCTGCGTTTCCATCGGGCGGCCGTGTTCGATGACGTGCTCACGCTCGAGGCCGGGGTGACCCGCCTGGGCCGGACCAGCGTTTCGAGCGCGCACTGGATCAGGCGCGGTGACGAGCTGCTGCTGGAGGGAACGCTCCATCACGTGATGGTCGATCTGGCCACGCGGTCCAAGACCGAGATCCCCGACTGGATCCGCGAGGGCCTCTCGAGCTGGGTCGTGGACGAGGCGCCCAGCGAGGACTAAAGGCCCACCAGGCGCCCGAAGGTATATTCGCCGCGTGGGCGATTGGCTGAGGGTGGGGATCGGTTGGGCCCGGCTCTCGCCGCTCGTTGGCGGCTTGCTGCTGGCCCTCGGGCTGGCCGCGCCGAGCGCCGTCCGCCAGCGCGCCTGCGCGTGGTCCCGTTCCCGGGGACGCCCGATGCCTCCACGTCCTCAGCGATCATCTTCACGGCGCTTCGTCGCACCGATCTGCGCTCGGTGAGCGTGGTCGGCTCGAGCAGCGGCGAGCACACCGGCCGGCTCGAGCAGCTGCCCGCCGGCGCGGGGACGGCGTTCGTGCCATCGCGCCCGTTCACGCCTGGCGAAGCCGTTCACGTGATCGCCCGGCTGAGCTCGCCGGGGGCCGGGATTGCGCTCGGCGCTCCGGGGGCCGGGCGCATCAGCTACTCCTTTCGCGTCGGGATCCCCGAACCGCGGCTCGCCTCGCGCCCGGTCTCCCGCACCGGAATCGGCCCCACCCAGCACTTCCACTCCGAGCCGGACCTCCGCCCCCCTGTCATCTCGGTGACGTCCGATGCGGACCGGGTGTCCGGCGACGTCTTCCTGGCCATGCAGCGAAGCCCCCAGGTTGGTCCGATGATCATCGACGGCCACGGACACCTCGTCTGGTTTCACCCAATCGGGACGGGGTCGGGGAGTCTGTTCGCCTCCGACCTGGCGGTCCAGCGCTACCAAGGTCACCCCGTGCTCACGTGGTGGCAGGGAGTCCAGCTGGGGGCCGGCGAGGACGTGCTGATGAACCGCCACTACCGCACCGTCGCCGTGGTCCACGCCGGCGACGGTTTGCAGGCCGACTTCCACGAGTTTCAGGTGACCCCCCAGGGAACAGCACTGCTTGACGCGGAGCAGTTCACGCACACCAACCTGACGAGCGTGGGGGGGCCGGTGAGCGGGCCGGTTCTGGACGACGTCCTCCAGGAGGTCGACATCGAGACGGGGCAGGTGCTCTGGGAATGGCATGCTCTCGGTCACGTGCCGGTGAGCGCCTCGTATGAGCATTACTCGTCGAGTGCGCCCTTCTACGACTACTTTCACCTGAACTCGATCCAGCAGCTGCCTGATGGCAACTTCCTGATCTCCGCTCGGCACACGTGGTCGGTTTACGAGATCAGCCGGCAGACTGGAAAGGTGCTGTGGACGCTCGGGGGCAAGGACTCGAGCTTCACGATGGGTCCCGGCACCAACTTCGAGTGGCAGCACGACGCTCGCCTCCACGGGCAGATGCTGAGCCTGTTCGATGACGGCTCCTTTCCGCAGGAGGAGCGCCAGTCCTCGGCCAAGTACCTGAAGCTGGACCTTCACGACCGAACGGTGTCACTGATCCGTCGCTTCACGCACACGCCGCCGCTGCTGGCCGGAGCGGCCGGCAACGCCCAGGTGCTTCCGGATGGAAGCCTGTTTGTGGGTTGGGGCGAGCTACCGGAATTCACCGAGTTCACCGCCAGCGGCCGGCAGATCTTCGACGGGCGTTTCGCCTACGGCCTGACGTCCTACCGCGCGTTTCGTTTTCCGTGGGTGGGGATCCCGCGGACGCGGCCGTCGCTCGCTGTCTCCTCACGCGCCGATGGGCGCGTGAAGGTGTACGCGAGCTGGAATGGCGCCACCCGGGTGAAAGCGTGGCGGGTGCTGGGGGGCTCGAGCCCGCACCACCTAAGGCCGCTCGGCGTGACCGCCGGGCGTCACGGGTTTGAGACGACGATCGCGCTCAGGAGCAAGCTTCGCTATTTCGCGGTCCAGGCGCTCGGCCGCGGCGGGAAGGTCCTGGGAACATCGGCGCCAGGGCGGCGGTGAGCGTGCGAGGGGGCTTCTCATGTCTAAAGCGCGCGCTGGCTGCGTGCTGCCTGGTGGCCCTTGGGGTCGCCGCTCCGGTGCGAGCCGCATCGGGTGTCGATCTGCACGTGATCCCGTTCCCCGGAACGCCGGATGCCGCCCCTCACACCGACGTCATCTTCTCTGCCCTGCGCCCTGCCGAGCTGCGCTCGGTGACCGTGACGGGCTCGCGCAGCGGGCGCCACGGCGGCCGGCTCGAGCTGCTCCCCGCCGGCTCCGGGACCACGTTCGTCCCGGCCCGCCCGTTCAAGGCTGGCGAGACGGTCCGGGTCATCGCGAATCTGAGGTCGCCCCAAGCCGGCACGGCGTCGGGTGACCGTGGCGCGAGGAAGCTCAGCTTCGCGTTCCGGATATCGGAGCCACCGACTCCTGCATCGCTCCCTGACGACCGGACGCCCGCCCGGGGAATCCCGACCGAATCCTGGATGTCCTCACCCAGCTATGGCCAAACGCAGTACTTTCACTCTGAGCCCAACCTTCGGCCCCCTGTCGTGAAGGTGACACCGGATCCCGACGCCACGTCAGGAGACATCTTCATCGGGCCGCAGAACAGTCCACAGGCGGGCCCGATGATCCTCAACGCCTCCGGTCAGCTCGTGTGGTTTGACCGGATCAACGGGGGACTAGGAGTGGCCAACGTTGGCGTGGAGCGCTATCTCGGCAAGCCCGTCCTCACCTGGTGGTACGGAAGGGCGGGCGGCAACGTCGTGTCCAATCCCTCTGGCGACGTGATCATGAACCGCTCCTACCAGCGGGTGGCCACCGTCCACGCTGGCTACGGCTACGCCACCGACGAACACGACTTCCAGCTCACATCCCGCGGCACCGCCTATCTCGACTCCGTGGTGCTGACGCAGGGCAGCCTGACCGGCGTCGGCGGCCCGGCCAAGGGACCGGTGGCGGACTATGTGCTCCAGGAGGTCGACGTCAAGACTGGGACGGTCCTATGGGAATGGCACGCCCTCGGCCACGTTCCGATCGATGCCTCCTACATGCGCTACACCGCTGGCGAGCACTTCTATGACTACTTTCACCTCAACTCGATCCAGCCCCTGCCGGACGGGAACCTGCTGATCTCGGCACGGGACACGTGCGCGCTCTATGAGATCAGCCGCACCACCGGCAAGGTGATCTGGACGCTCGGGGGCAAGCACTCGAGCTTCAAGATGGGTCCGGGGACCACGTTCTGGTGGCAGCACGACGCCCGGCTGCACGGATCCATGCTCAGCCTGTTCGACGACGGGGCCCTCCCTGAGCGAGAGTCCCAGTCCTCGGCTGAGTTCTTGCGGATCGATGCCGCTACCCGCGAGGTGTCGCTGATCAAGCGGTTCACTCACTATCCCCCTCTGCTCGCGAGCGCGGGCGGAAGCACTCAGCCGCTTCCCAACGGCGACGTATTCGTGGGCTGGGGTACCCAGCACGAGTTCACAGAGTTCAGCCCGACCGGCCGCCAGATCTTCAACGGCGCCTATCCCCTGCGAGTGGGGTCCTACCGAGCCTTCCGCTTCCCATGGATCGGACAGCCGCGAACGCGGCCGTCGCTGGCGGTGGCCAGATCGTCAGGCGCCCGCGGCCACGTGACGATGTACGCGAGCTGGAACGGAGCCACGCAGGTGAGAGCCTGGCGGGTGCTGGGAGGCTCGAGTCCGCACGATCTAAGGCCGGTGGGCGTGACCGCGGGGCGTCAGGGGTTTGAGACGACGATCGCGTTCAGGAGCCGGCTTCGCTATTTCGCGGTCCAGGCGCTCGGCGCCGGCAAAAAGGTTCTGGGCACGTCGGGGCCAGAGCGCTGAGCGTGCGGCCGCACTCCTCAGAGGACGTAACACCAATGCGTGTGGGCCGGAGTGCTGCGGCCAGGGCCGGCGCTGTCGCGGTCGCCGGTCTGATCGCAAGCGGCGCCGCCGTCCCGACTGCGACCGCGACTTCGGCGGCCTCACGCTCCAGGCCCACCCAGCACTTTCGCTCGGCGCCCGACCTCCGGCCTCCGCCGGTGACCGCCAGCTCGGATCGCGATCGAACCTCGGGGGACATCTTCCTGGCCCCCCAGAACACTCCTCAGGTCGGTCCGATGATCATCAACGGTGATGGGCAGCTCGTGTGGTTCGATCCGCTGAAGGGGGGATCGGCGACCTACTACGCCTCCAATCTGGAGGTGCAGCACTACCAGGGTCATCCGGTGCTGACGTGGTGGCAGGGGGAGGACCTGGGGCATGGCGAGGACGTGATCATGAACAGCTCATACCGGACGATCGCTGTCGTCCATGCGGGCAACGGCTATCAACCCGACCTCCATGAGTTCCAGATCACACCCCAGGGCAATGCCTTGATCGATGCCCTGCGGGTCAGGCGCGCCGACTTGAAGAGCGTCGGTGGGCCAGCGGCCGGAGCCCTCCTGGACAACGTCGTCCAGGAGATCGACATCAAGACGGACAAGCTGCTGTGGCAGTGGGATGCGGCGGCTCACATCCCGATCAGCGCGTCCTATGAGCCCTACTCCTCAAAGAGGTATTGGTACGACGCGTTTCACCTCAACTCGATCCAGCAACTACCCGGTGGGAACCTCCTCATTTCGGTGCGGAACACGTGGTCGGTGTACGAGATCAGCCGCAGAACGGGCCAGATAATTTGGACGCTCGGCGGCAAGAACTCGGACTTCAAGGTTGACCAGGGGGCTCAGTTCGAGTGGCAGCACGATGCCCGTATGCATCCCCGGGGGATCCTCAGCGTGTTTGACGACGCCTCCGACGGCACAGCCGGCGGGCAGGAGGAGGCCCAATCGTCGGCCAAGCTGCTGAGGATCGACACCTCGACCCGGACGGTGTCCTTGGTCCACAGCTACACCCACACCCCACCGCTCCTCACCAGCGCGGCCGGCGATGCGCAGGTGCTTTCAAACGGCAATGTGTTCGTGGGTTGGGGACAGCAGCCCGAGTTCTCGGAATACAGCCGCGGCGGCCGCCAGCTCTTCAGCGGCAGCTTGCCGTTCGGGGTCGGGTCCTACCGGGCCTTCCGCTTTCCCTGGGTCGGGAAACCGCAGACACGTCCGGCCCTGGCGGTGTCGCGGAGCACCCGCGGGGTGAGGATCTACGCCAGCTGGAACGGTGCCACCCAGGTGAAGACCTGGCGGGTGATCGGTGGCTCGAACCCGCACCGTCTGAAGACCCTCGGCGTGAAGGCGCCGTGGAGTGGCTTCGAGGCGAGAATTCAGCTAGCCAGCAGGCCGAGGTATGTGGCGGTTCAGGCACTTGGTCAAAGCGGGAAGGTGCTTGGTACCTCGGCGTCGGCTCGAGGCTGAGCGTGCGAACCGGCTTGACAGCTCGAGCCAGCGCTCTGGTCTCGGCCTCTCTGGTGCTGGTGTTGGTCGCGGCTTCTGGGCGCGCGGCAGGCGCCACCGATCTGCATGTGATCCCGTTCCCGGGCACGCCCGATGTTTCACCGTCCTCGCCGGTCATCTTCTCGGCGCTGCGCCCGTCAGAGCTGTTGTCGCTGCACGTCAGCGGCTCATTGAGTGGCGTGCACGCCGGCCGGCTGGAGTTGCTGCCGGCCGGGTCAGGAACGGCATTCGTCCCGAGCAGGCGGTTCCGGCCGGGCGACACCGTGCGGGTGGCGGCAACGCTGAGTTCCTCGCGCGCGGGAGTGGCCGAGGGCGAGCGCGGAGCCACCCGTCTGACGTTCTCCTTCGAGGTCGAGGTCCAGCGGACGCCGGTTGCCACCGATCCGAATCAGGCCGTGATGGCCAGATCGGGGCCGGGACCGACGCAGCACTTCCATTCGGCGCCCGGCCTGCGTCCCCCGGCCATCACCGCGACCGCGGACCCAGACAGCAGCTCAGGTGACATCTTTGCCGGGATCGTGGACGGCCCCCAGTTCGGCCCGATGATCCTCAACCCCCGGGGCCAGCTCGTGTGGTTCCTGCCCCACCGCTCGACCGCGAATTTCGCCGTTCAGCACTACCTCGGACGCCCGGTGCTGACGTGGTGGCAGGGTGTCGAGCCGCCGCCGGCGGAGGACGTGATCATGAACCAGTCCTACCGGACGGTCGCTGTGGTGCACGGCGCCGACGGGCTTACTCCGGACCCGCACGAGTTCGAGATCACGCCCCAGAACACCGCGCTGTTCTCGACCGCCTCGATCACCGACGCGAACCTGAGCGGCGTGGGCGGTCCTGTCCACGGCACCGTCATCGATGACGTCATTCAGGAGGTCGACATCAAGTCCGGACAGCTGCTGTGGGAGTGGCACTCCCTGGGTCATGTGCCGCTCAGTGCCTCCTATGCGCCGGTGACACACAAGAGCTGGCCGCCCTACGACTACTTTCACCTCAACTCGATCCAGCAGCTTCCCGGGGGAAACCTGTTGATCTCGGCCCGCGACACGTGGGCGGTATACGAGGTCAGCCGCCAGACGGGGCGGGTGATCTGGACGCTGGGCGGGAAAGACTCGAATTTCAAGATGGGGTCGGGCACGAATTTCGAGTGGCAGCACGACGCGCGGCTCCACGGCCAGACGCTGAGCCTGTTCGACGATGCGGACAGTCCGCAGGAGGAGCGCGAGTCCTCGGCCAAGCTGCTCAGGCTCAACCCCCGCAACCGGTCGGTCTCGTTGATCCGCCGGTTCACGCACTCGCCGCCTCTGCTCGTGCCGGAGATGGGGAGCGTGCAGACGCTTGCGAACGGCAACGTGTTCGTGGGCTGGGGCAATCAGCCTCAGTTCTCGGAATACACATCCGGCGGCCGGCAGATCTTCAACGCGGCTGCCCCCCTGGGCGTGGTCTTCTACCGGGTCTTCCGCTTCCCGTGGATCGGTCACCCGGAGACGCGGCCGTCGCTGGCGGTGTCTCGCCGCGCGCACGGGCATACGACCGTGTACGCGAGCTGGAACGGAGCCACCCAGGTCGCCAAGTGGCGCGTCCTCGGAGGTTCGGCGGCGCATCATCTGAAGCCGGTGGGGGCGACCGCGGCGCCGACCGGATTTGAGACCGCGATCAGTGTTTCGAGCGGTGCGCACTATTTCGCTGTCCAGGCACTGAACAGGAGGGGAAAGGTGCTCGGAACCTCAGCGGCCGGTGCGCCCGGACGATGAACCGCGCCGCCACGCTGATGGACGTGCTCTCTCTAAACGAGGACGAGCTCTGCCAGGTGCTGGCCAGCGATCCGCTCGAGTTGCTCTCAGGCGAGGTGGAGCACAGGCCGGAGCTCCCGATCCTGCTCCAGCTTTCTCGCGAGGCCGAGGAGCGCGTCGGCGGGGAGGTACTGCGGCGCTGGCTACGGGCGTCCGGTCCCCGCGGCCGCCCGGTGGACGCGCTTCTGGCGCGGGATTTCGCGCGCTTCGAAGCCGCGGTCGAGGAGCTGGTCGAGCGCGGCTTCGTGCTCCGGAAGAGGGACCCCTAGCCCTTCTCCTTCGCTTTCTTGTCCTGCTTCTCTTTCTTGTCCTTCTCCTCTTTCTGCTTTTCCTGCTTCTCGCCCGGCCAGTAGCCCGTCAGGTAATGGAACGTACGGGCGGCCGCGCGGTCAGCGGCGGCGCCCACGCCGGCCATCGTCGCGGCCTCGAGCGAAGCGGCGCCGACGACCTTGCCAAAGCTCGCGCGCTCGGTCGTCGGCTTCGGGGGATCGGCCTTGTCGATCCGGGCCCAGAGCGACTTGAAGATGCCCTTGCCCAACCTCGCGGCAATCACCGAGAAGATGAGGGCGAACGGCTTGAAGAGGAGCTTCACGTGAGGTCCAGCCTATCCCGAACCAGGAGGGCTAAAGCAGGCGCCAAGAGGCGACAGGTTGGCCACCAACGCTGATGATGGCTCATCTGGCCGCCGATGAGGGTATTTGTTAAGCAGCGAGACCGATCTGAGGCAGCACAGATGATCGAAGAGCACTGGGATCCTGAGAACGACGCCGAGGAGCTCCTTCGGCGCGCCCTGCTCGACGATGCGTCCTCCGTGGCCGTTTCGCTGAAGGTGGGCGGCCTACCCCTGAGCGAATCGATGACCGTGATCTTCCACGGTCGGCGTGACCTCGGCACGCTCCAGACCTACGTGACCCAGGGGAGTCTGGGCGCAGGAACGACGGTGGCCGCCAGCGACCTGCTGCGGGTGCCATGCGAGCTTGACCTGGCCGACGCCGAGGACCGGGCCGAGGCCGAGCGCCTGTACGTCGAACAGGCCAGCGCGCTGCGAGACGCCCTTGTCGGCGCCGATGTCGTGCTCGACGTGTGGCGAGAGCCGCTGGGCGATCTGATCGGAGCTGAGGTGACCGTCGACCATTCGGTCGAGCTGTCCGTGCGCCTCCCGGCCCACCGCCTGCTCCCGACGGCGCTGGTCGCCCCAGAGACGCAGCTGGTCGTGACCCCCGTGTGCAGCGCCCGGACGCTGGCCGAGGGGCGTCCGCCGATGGGCATTGCCTGCGCCCAGCAGGACGTGGCCCGCGTCTACCCGCTGGCCGATGACCCGGCTCGGTGCGTCGAGGACTTTCGGGAGGTGGTGGCCGAGCACGCCCGCGTGCTGTCGGCCCGGCTTGATCACCAGGAGGCGTCGGTCGAGCGCTTCCTGGAGCTTCAATAGCCTCCGCTCGGTGCAGCGCAGGCTCAAGCTGGCCCTCGTAGCTCTTGCCGTGCTCCTGTTCTTGGCCATCAGCGCCCTGCTGGCCCGGGCGTTCAGCATCGACGGCGCCGAGCGGGCGGCGATCACTCGACTGGTTGACGACGAGGCACGCGGACGGACCGCCTCGATGGCGGCGCTGATCCATGGCTGCGGTGCGAGCTCGTTCTGCCAAGCCAGGGTGGCCTCGGACGCCCGCCTCCTGCGCCGCTCGGGGCGGGTGCTGATCCTGGAGCTGAATCCCTCGGCCGGGTTCTCGCTGACGAGCACGCTCGGCACCGCCCGCGTCGCCTGGCGGGCGGGAACACACCTGCCCGTCGTTCAGTGCGTCCGCGTACGGCGCGCGGGCAATGTGATCAGCGGTCTGTCGATTCAGCTGCTCGAGATCAGCGCCCGGATCAAATCAGGCGCCGACTGCCCGGCCCATTACTAGCGCCACGACTCGCTGCGGACGGGGATCCGCTGCGGCTCGCGTGCGGGACGGCGCTGGCGGGCCGGGAGCAGGTCGGCCAGCCGCCCGGGCTCTCGCAGCCGAATCCGCGATGGCCGAGCGTTCGGCAGGGGGACGCCGTCCTTCGGGCGCGTGGGCGAGCGCGGCAAGCGCGGACGCAGCCCGCCGCCGCCCTCAGAATCACTACCGGGCGGGGGCTGCGGAGGCTCCGGTCGGCCCTTGAGGGCGACCACGATCAGGAACGCGGCACAGGCCAGACCCAGGAGATGCATTCCAGCCACCACCAGGATCAGCTCCCCAGCGCCTGACATAAGACAAGCCTACCCCCGAAGGCAAGCGTTACCATCGCCTTCGATGACGACTTCTCAGGCCACCTCGCTGTCCGTGCAGGCGCGGGAGCCCTCGGGCTCTCGAGCCGTCCGCCGGCTGCGCCGTTCGGGGAAGGTTCCGGGCGTTGTTTACGGCGGGGGAGAGGACCCCAGGCCGTTCGAGGTGGACGCTCGGGAGCTGCGACTGGCGCTGGCCCACGCGGGCGCCCTGCTCGACCTGTGCATCGACGATGAGCGCCCCTCTCCGGTCGTCCTCAAGGAGCTTGTCCGTCACCCGGTGACCGGCAACACGACTCACATCGACCTTCTCCGGGTCAGGCTCGATCAGGCGATTCATTCCACGGTCGTCGTCGAGCTCAGGGGCGCCGAGGAGGCGCCCGGCGTCAGGGAGGGCGGCGTTCTTGAGCAGGTCACCCGCGAGGTGGCGATCGAGGCGCTCCCGACCGACATTCCCGACCTGCTGGAGTACGACGTCTCAGAGCTTCAGATCAACGACACCGTGACGATCGAGGCGCTCAGCGCGCCGAGCGGAGTGACGATCCTGACCGAGCCCGAAACCGTCCTGGTAACCCTTTCGCCGCCGCGCCTCCAGGTGGAGGAGGAGCCCGAGATCGAGGAAGAGACCGAGCTCGTGGCCGAGGGCGAGGAGGGCGAGGAAGGCGAAGCGCAGGCCGAGCAGCCTGCCGGGGAGTCTGGCGGCGAGGACGGGGAGTAGCTGCTCTTCCGCAGCGCTCCCGTCGACTGGCTGATCGTCGGCCTCGGCAACCCCGGCCGCGAGTATGCCGGGACCCGCCACAACGTCGGGTTCGAGGTGGCCGGTGCGCTGGCCGCTAGATGGGGGCTTCCGCGGGCCCAGAACAGGTACCGCGCCCTGCTCACCCGGGGCCGGGCGGGGGCGGGTGGCCCTCGAGTGGCGGTGCTGATGCCTCAGACGTATATGAACGAGGCCGGGCGCTCGGTCGGGCCGGCGCGCGGCGCACTCAAGCTGGCGCTCGATCACGTACTGGTGGTTCACGATGAGATCGACCTGCCATTCGGAGAGATCCGCGCCCGGATGGGGGGCGGACTGGCCGGCCACAACGGCCTGCGGTCGGTCAAGGGAGCGCTCGGCTCAGGCGACTTCGCTCGGGTCCGGGTCGGGGTCGGGCGACCCGACAGCACCGATCCCGACCGCGTCGCGGCGTACGTGCTGAGCCGTTTTCGCGAGCCGAAGGCAGAGGTGCAGCGGCTGATCGATCAGGCCGCCGACGCCGCCGAGCAGTGGATCCGGGAGGGCGCATCCCCAACATAGACTGAGACAGAAAGATGCTCTCAAGCCTCCTCTCTCAGGTCGACCTGGACCCGAACGCCGTCACGCTGGGTGAAAGCGGCGGCTCGGCGTTTGTCTCGCAATCGCTCCAGCCCTACCTGCTGGCCGCGCTCCTGAACCACTCCGTCGGCGAGCCGGCGATCGTGGTCGCGGGCGATGATCGCCGGGCCCGTGACCTGGCGGCCGGATTGCGCGCCTGGCTGGCTCCCCGGCCGGTCCGCTATTACCCGAGCCGAGGCGTCACCTACGAGTCGCATCTGGCGCCGCCCCCGCACCTCGTCGGGCTGCGGGTTGCCGCCCTGGACTCGCTGCTGGGCTGGCAAGGCGACGGCCAGGCCGGGGCTCCGGTGGTGGTGGTCAGCGCGGTGGCGCTGTCGGAGAAGGTGCCCGACCCGGCGCTGCGCCCCCGAGGGTTCGTGCTCCGCCAGGGCGAGGAGATGGATCTCGACGAGGTGGCGCGCCGGCTCGTCTCAGCCGGATACGAGCGGGTCGACCAGGTCGAGGACCGCGGCCAGTTCGCGATCCGCGGCGGCCTGCTCGACCTGTTCTCGGCCACCGAGGACCGGGCGGTTCGGATCGAGCTGTTCGGCGACGAGATCGAACGCTTGAGCTGGTTCTCGACCTTCACCCAGCGCTCGCTGGAGGACGCGCAGCTGGTCGAGGTGGCTCCCGCGGCCGAGCTCGACGAGGAGCACCGAGAGTTGGCCGAAATCGCGGCGCTGGAGGAGGCCTCGGAACGTCCCGACATCGCCGAGCTCCTGCCCGTGGAGGACTTCCATCCGTTCCTGGAGCTGGCCCCCCAGCAGGCGAGCGTCCTGATCGCCGGCGAGGAGGACGTTTCTCCGGCGCTGGCCGATCACTGGCAGGACGTGTGCGCGGCCTTCCACGACCAGGACGCCCACCACCTGTACGTGGCTCCTGAGGCGATCCACGCCGGTCTGGCCAGCCGGGCGCGCGTCCGTCTGTCAGGGCTCGACCAGGACCAGCCGTTCTCCTTCCACGCCCAGGCCGCCGATGTTCAGGCCCGCGGGGTGAAGGAGGCCGAGCCCGAACTCGAGAAGCTCGTTCGCTCGGGCTATCAGACCGTGCTGGCCTTCGCCCGCCGGGGGGAAGCCGAGCGCTTTGCCTACAACCTCGGGAGGTTGTCGGTGCAGTGGCTGAACGGGGTGCAACCAACCGGCGCGCCCCCCAAGGGCGCGCCTTTAATCCTCACCGAGGCGCGCCTCCAGCAGGGCTTCATCGCTCCCCAGTTCAAGCTGGCGGTGATTCCCGATCACCGGCTGCTGCGCCGGCGGCGGGCCACCCCCCAGCGGGCGGTGCGCCGGCGGGGCATCCTGCGGAGCTTCGCCGAGCTGCGCAGCGGCGACATCGTCGTCCACGAGGACCACGGCATCGCTCGCTTCGCGGGCTTTGACACCAAGACCGTGGCCGGCGTCACCCGGGACTACCTCTACCTCGAGTACGCGGGCTCAGATCGGGTGTTCGTCCCAGTCGACCAGCTGGCCAAGATCAGCCGCTATGTGGGCGCCGGCAGCTTTCATCCGCCGCTGTCCAAGCTCGGAGGCTCGCGCTGGGAGGCGATGAAGACCCGAGCCCGGCGCGCCGCCCAGGAGCTGGCGGGCGAGCTGCTCAACCTCTACGCCGAGCGCAAGCGGCGCGAGGGATACGCCTTCGGCCCCGACAGCGAGTGGCAGCGGGAGTTCGAGGACGCCTTCCCGTACACGGAGACCCCAGACCAGCGCGACGCGATCGAGCTGGTCAAGACCGACATGGAGGCACCGCGGCCGATGGACCGGCTGATCTGCGGGGACGTCGGCTACGGCAAGACCGAGGTGGCGCTGCGGGCGGCGTTCAAGGCGGTGCAGGAGGGCAAGCAGGCGATGGTGCTGGCGCCCACGACGATCCTGGCCCAGCAGCACTTCGGGACCTTCTCAGAGCGGCTGGCCGACTACCCGGTGACGATCGAGCACGTGTCGCGGTTCCGCTCGGCGGCCGAGCAGCGTGACGCCGTCGCCCGCTTTGCCAAGGGTGCAGTCGACATCCTGATCGGCACGCACCGGCTCCTCTCTCGGGACGTCAGGGCGAAGGACCTCGGGCTCCTGGTGGTCGACGAGGAGCAGCGTTTCGGGGTCAGGCAGAAGGAGCTCCTGCGCCAGCTCAAGCTTCAGATGGACGTGATCTCGATGAGCGCCACGCCGATCCCGCGGACCTTGCAGATGTCGCTGGCCGGCGTCCGGGACATCAGCGTGATCGAGACCCCGCCCGAGGGGCGCCGCCCGATCAAGACCTACGTCGGCGAATACGACGAGGAGCTCGTCAAGCAGGCGCTCGAGCGCGAGCACGCCCGGGAGGGCCAGGCCTTCTTCCTGCACAACCGGGTGGAGACGATCGACGAGACCGCCGAGCGGCTCCGCGGCCTGTGTCCCGGGATGCGCTTTGAGGTGGCCCACGGGCAGATGGACGAGAAGACGCTCGAGGAGCGGATGTTGGCGTTCCTGCGCGGCCAGGCGGACGTGCTCGTGTGCACGAGCATCATCGAGTCGGGCATCGACATCCCACAGGCCAACACGCTGATCGTCGAGCGGGCTGACATCTTCGGGCTGGCCCAGCTCTACCAGATCCGGGGCCGGGTGGGACGCTCTCGGGAGCGGGCCTACGCCTATCTGCTCTATCCGAGCGCGGCCGCGCTGACGCCCGACGCGGCCCAGCGGCTGTCGGCGCTGTCGGATTACACCGAGCTGGGCGCGGGGTTCAAGATCGCCATGCGTGACCTCGAGATCCGGGGGGCGGGCAATCTGCTCGGGGACGAGCAGTCCGGGCACGTGGCGGCGCTCGGGTTCGAGCTCTACATGCAGATGCTCGACGAAGCCGTGGCCGCTTCAGCCGACGGCGCCGGTCCCGACGAGGACTGGGAGCCGGTCCGGCTCGACGTCAACGTCGACGCGTACGTACCGCCGGACTACATCCCCTACGAGCAGGCCAAGGTCGAGGTCCACCGCCGGATCGCAGGCGCCCGAGAGGTGGCCGATCTGGTGGTGCTCGAAGAGGAGCTCGAGGATCGCTTCGGCGAGATCCCCCAGCCGCTGGCCAATCTGATCGCCCTCCAGCAGGCGCGGATCAAGCTGGGGCAGGCGGGGGCTCGCGCGGTGTCGTTCCGCGCAGGACGGCTGGCGGTTACCCCGATCGAGCTCGACTCGGTCCGGGTCAAGCGGCTGCGAACCGAGATTCCCGAGGCGGTGTACGAGTCAGGCAAGTCGCAGCTCTCGGTCCGGGTCCCCGATGACCCCGCCAAGCGCTTCCCGGCCGTGGTCCACGCGGCGGATGTCCTGCTGGCCGTCACGCGGGAGGCGGCGTAGGGGCGCGGCGGGCCGTAGGGGCGCGGCGGGCCGGTAACGGCGTTCGGGAGCCGGTAACGGCGCGTGAGGGCCGGTAATCGAAGAACTTGTGAAGCGGGCGGGATGCGGTTGTCCAAGGCCGCTACCATCACCCGCTCGGGATGATGATGTTCAGTAGACGTTTGGCGGCGCTAGGCGCCTTTTTTGTGGTCGGGCTCGCGGTCGCGGCCTGCGGCAGTGGCGTGCCCGGAAACTCGGTGGCCGACGTCGCCGGCAACCCGATCACGCTCCGAGCCTGGCACCACTGGCTCTACGTGGCGGCCAAGAGTCAGGCGGCAAATTCGCCGGGCCAGCCGGTCATCCTTCCCAGCGACCCGCCCAAGTTCCCCAAGTGCATCACTGAGATCAAGGCCGGAATCCCGACCCTGGCCAAGGCTCCGAACGCGCAGCTGCTCAAGGACTGCAAGACGCTCTTCACCCAGGAATCCGGCGAGGTTATGGACTTCCTGATCAAGGCAGACTGGTACCAGGCCGAGGCGCTCAAAGAGGGGATTCACGTCACCAACGCTCAGGTCATGAAGACCTTCAACAACGCCAAGAAGACCCAGTTCCACACCGCGGCTGAGTTCAACAGCTTCCTCAGCTCGACTGGCGAGACGCTCCAGGACGTTCTGTTCCGCTTCCGGATCAACCAGGTTTCCCAGGACCTGCTCAAGAAGCTCACCCCGAAGGTCACCCCCCAGCAGATCTCGGCTTACTACAACAGCCACCTGAGCCAGTACGGCACTCCGGAGACTCGCGATATCAGGATCGTCCTGACGAAGTCAAAGAGCCAGGCGCTGGCCGCCAAATCCGCGCTGATGCACCATCAGAGCTGGACCACCGTGGCCAAGAAGTACTCGACCGATTCGACCACGAAGAACCGCGGTGGCCTGCTCACCGGCGTTCGCAAGGGTCAGGAGGACCACGCCCTGGACGCTGCTTCCTTCGCGGCGCCGCTGAACAAGCTGCTGGGCCCGGTCAAGGGCTCGTTCGGCTACTACGTCTTTGAGGTGACCAAGATCACCAAGGCCACCCAGCAGACGCTGGCCCAGGCCACCCCGTCGATCCAGTCTTCGCTCAAGACCACGGCGCAGACGACCGCCCAGACGAAGCTTCAGGCGCTTGTGAAGAAGGCCTGGCTGAGCAAGACGACGTGTGTGTCGACCTATGCGATGGCCGACTGCAGCAACAAGCCGTCCTCGGGGACGGGGACGAGCTCGTCGCCGAGCACCCCGCCGCCCAGCAGCACGACTGGCACCACCTCGAAGTGAGCGACCCGGGCCCCGCGCTGGCCCGGCTGGATGCCATCACACGCCGGTTGAGGGTGCAGTGCCCCTGGGACCGGGAGCAGGACGAGCGCTCGATCGTTCCCCACACGGTTGAGGAGGCCTACGAGCTGGCCGACGCCGCCTGGCGCCGCGACGACGCGAAGCTGCTGGACGAGCTGGGAGACGTCCTATTCCAGGTCCATTTCCTCTCGCTGCTGCTGGAGGAGCGGGAGGCCGGCGGGCTGGGCGAGGTGGCCGATCACTGCACCGAGAAGCTGATCCGACGCCATCCGCACGTGTTCGGGGAGGCCGAGGCTTCGACCGCCGGGGAGGTGCTGGCGCGCTGGGATCAGATCAAGCGCGGGGAGCAGGGACGGGAGCCTGGGCTGTTCGGCGATGTGCCCGAGAATCTGCCGTCAGCGCTGTATGCCCGCAAGGTCCAGCGCCGGGCCGCCACGAGTGGGTTTGACTTCGGAGGGGCGGCGGAGTGCGTGGAGGCGATCCGGGAGGAGCTCGGGGAGGTCGAGGACGCGGTGGGGCGCGACGAGCAGTTCCAGGAGGTCGGCGATCTCCTGTTCGCCACGGTGAACCTGGCCCGCAAGCTGCGGGTTGACCCCGAGCTGGCGCTGCGCTCTGCGGCCGGCCGGTTCCGGTCCCGGGTGGAGGCGGCCGAGCAGCTGGCGGCATCCGACGGGCGAAGCTGGAACGATCTGCCCCCGGACGATCAGCTTGCCTACTACGCCAGAGTTCGGTTAGCGCAAGCCTCCACCGAATCAGAACCGAGTTAACCGCAGTGTCCACTCCCATCGACCCCCGTCAGCGAAAGGGAAACGCCCCTCTGTCATGAGCCAGATCGAGCACGTTCACGCCCGGCAGATCCTCGATAGCCGCGGGAACCCCACGGTCGAGGTCGAGCTCAGTCTCAGGTCCGGAGCATGGGGCCGGGCGGCGGTGCCGTCCGGAGCGTCCACCGGTGAGCACGAGGCCGTCGAGCTGCGCGACGGCGGCCCGGAATGGGGCGGCAAGGGCGTGGGCCGTGCCGTGGCCAACATCAACGGGGAGATCGCGGATGTCGTGCAGGGTCAGGATGCCTCGAATCAGCAAGCCCTGGACCGGCTCCTGATCTCGCTCGACGGCACCCCGAACAAGTCCCGCCTGGGCGCAAACTCGATCCTGGCTGTTTCTCTGGCCGCAGCCCACGCGGCGGCCGCCGAGGAGCGCCTGCCGCTGTGGCGGTATCTCGGCGGCGAGAACGCCCACATCCTCCCGGTTCCGATGATGAACGTCCTCAACGGAGGTGCCCACGCCGACAACGGGCTGGACTTCCAGGAGTTCATGATCGTTCCAGTGGGCGCGCACTCGTTCGCCCAGGCGCTCCAGATGGGGGCCGAGGTCTTTCACCACCTCCAGAGGACGCTGGCCAGCAGCGGGCTCTCCACATCCGTGGGCGACGAGGGCGGCTTCGCCCCGGAGCTCGAGACCAACGAGCAGGCGCTGCGGCTCCTCGTCGATGGCATTCACGCGGCTGGCTATACGCCCGGTGAGCAGGTCGCGATCGCGCTCGATCCCGCGGTGTCCGAGCTCTACGAGGGCGGCGTCTACATCCTCGAAAACGAGGATCGCGAGCTCAGCGCGGCGGAGCTGACGGGGTATTTCGAGCAGCTGGCGGGCCGCTATCCGGTGGTCTCCCTGGAGGACGGGATGGCCGAGGACGATTGGGAGGGCTGGCATGGCCTCACCGAGCGCCTCGGTGCTCGGCTCCAGCTCGTGGGAGACGATCTGTTTGTAACGAGCACGGACCGCCTGGAGCGAGGGATCGAGGCGGGGGTGGCCAACTCGATCCTGATCAAGGTCAACCAGATCGGGACGTTGACCGAGACGCTCGACGCGATCCAGATGGCCCGGGAAAACGGCTACACCGCCGTCATGTCCCACCGCTCGGGCGAGACCGAGGACGTGACGATCGCCGATCTGGCGGTGGCCACCGGCTGCGGCCAGATCAAGACCGGCGCGCCCTCACGGTCTGACCGGGTGGCGAAGTACAACCAGCTCCTGCGGATCGAGGAGGCGCTGGGCGGGGATGCCGAGTATTTGGGGGGGCGGGTTTTCCAGCGGTAGGGTCGGTCGCTCAGGGCCCCCGCGCACCCGCACCGGTGGGCGGGCGGCATCGGCGGGCCGGAGCGCGTTCATTGGTAATGGATGTCCGTATGCGTTACACCCATCGCCATAGAACGTCAGCGTGAACGCCTCGTTGCAGCAGGAAGGAGGGGGAGGGCGTCGAACGAAGGGCGAACGGGATGCCCCCGGCCCAGACCGCACGGACCGCACAGCGCCGACAAACGCGCAAGCCCGCACCGCGGCGGCGCTCCTCGCCGCCCCCACTCCTGCGAGTTCGCTGGGACCGGGTAGGCCGGATCTCGCTGCTGATCGTGCTGGCGGTGGTCCTCGGCCTGTACGTCAATCAGGCCCTGACCTATTTCTCGGTCCGCAGCCAGGCCGACCAGCAGATGTCGACGGCGCTGGCGCTTGAGCGCCAGAACCACAAGCTGCTCGCCGAACAGCAGATGCTCCAGGAGCCAGCCACGATCCAGCGTGACGCCCGCCGGCTCGGGATGGTCCGCCAGGGCGAGCGCTCGTACGTGATCATCGGGCACTCGGGGCACTGAGACTCGGGCGCGCGGGGGGCTCAGGCCGCTCCGGGTTGCCGGCGCAGCCTGCCATATTGAGCGTCGTGGACTTCGACGACGCGAATCTCCTCTGGCGAGACGGGCAGAACCGGCTGTCGGCCGCGGATCCGGCCGATCGGCCAGCGCTGGACCGTGTGGTGGGCGAGATCGTGGCCGCGCTGCGTCGCCGCCTGGGAGGCCCGTTCACCAAACAGGAGCTGGCGGACCTGTACAGCAATGAGGGCATCGATTGGTGCTTTCAGCTCGCCACGCGGGCCGCTCCAGGGACGCCTGCGGCCTGGGACCTCTCAACCGTCGCCGGGGCGGCCTTTGCCCGCTATGCCCGGGAGGCGAGCGACTTCCGGACGGCGGACCTGGTCGCCCGTCCTCCGGGGATGGATCCGGGCTAGGCCGACCCCCGACCTTCGCCTCGGGACCTACTCGTCCTCGCCGCCGGCTTCCTCGCCTGAGCGCCGGATCACGATCTGCTCCTCCTCGATCGTGACCTCAACCGGTCGGTGTCCGGCCCAATACTCGGCGTACACGGGGTCATCCTGGACGGCCGGGTCGAGCCACAGGCCGTAGCCCTCGTCGCCATGGTCGAAGGTGGCCTCGAGCGGCCCGGCGTCTCGACGCCGGCCGCGGCGGCCGCCGCGTCGCCCGCCGCGACGCCGCCTGATGGGCCGATCCTCGGAGTCGGCCTCCTGGGTCTCCTCCTCCTGCTCCTCCTGCCTTGCCTCGGCGGCTTCCAGCTCGGCCGCGATCAGGGCGTCGTCCTCGGCCCTGAGATCGATCTCGTCGTCGTAGTCGCCTGCTGGTGTGCCCACCGCTTCGGTCTCGGTGCCCTCCGCAAGGTCGTGCTCGCGCTTGAAAGTCTCGATCTGCTGGACCGTCACCTCGAGCTGGTGAGCGATCCAGGCATCGGTCCGGCCCTGGCGGACCCAGGCCCGAATGCGGTTCAGCTCTGGACGTAGCGACCGACGCGGCACGGGCGAGAGACTAATACAGCGGCCCGGTTTGGCTCGCCGAGGCCGTGGATACTGGCTTCGCTCCCCTCTCGAGGCCGCTATATGGGGCTGAAGGACGTATGAAAGACGTGTCGAAAGGTTGTGCGCACATAATGGGCCGGGTATCCTCCTCCCTGCGGGAGAGGCCGGTGGGTAGAACGGAAGCGCCAGGCCCTCATCAATATTCACAGGCGAGCAGGGAGGCAGTTTCTGATGTTGGTACTTACCCGGAAGTCGAACCAGAGCATCATGATCGGCGACGACATTGAGGTCACCGTGCTCGCGGTCATGGGTGAGAAGGTCCGCATCGGCATCCAGGCTCCGCGGGACATTCCTGTGTTCCGCAAAGAGGTCTACCTGGAGATTCAGGCGGAAGGCGGGAGCGAGGGCGGCAAGGGCGCCCGCGCCGACGTAGACGCCGCGCTGCGCGGTCTCGGTCAGGCAAGCTAGCCCGGCCCGGCGCCGCTCGGCGCTAGCCCAGCAGCAAATAGAGCGTCTCGAACATCGCCACGGTCACGCCGACGGCGGTCGCGACCAGGGCTGCCACCAGGATCCAGAACCGAACGTTGCTGCGTTTGCGCTGGCGCACGATCGTCCGCTTTCGTGAGCGGACGTGGACGTCGCGCTGCAGCCGCTTTGAGTCCATCCGCTCCTGGACGATCTGCTCACGGAACTCGTCCTCGAGCTGAGCCAGGCTCTGGCGCATCTTGAGGCTCACTACCGGGCCACTCCCTGCTGCTCGTACACGCCGATGAAGCGCAGGTAGTTCTCAGCGATCTGCGCCGCCCCGGCCTCGCGGTCGAGGTCGCCGGCCAGCCAGCCCTTGAGGGCGTCCCACCAGATCGAGCGGCCGATGGCAAAGCCGATGAAACCATCCACTCCGGCGGCCGCCTCGAGCCACTGGTCGACCTTGTCTGTCGAGGCCCCGCGGCCCAGCACGACGCATACGACGCCCTCGCGGCCAGGCCCGGATCGTGCCTGGTCAACCAGCATCGATGCGTCGTGGCGGTCGTCCACCCCCTCGATCTTCCAGATGTCCACCTCGATCCCGGCGCTTCTGGATCTCGGAGATGGCCTGCCGCATCAGTTCAGGCCGCAGCTCGGCGTCGTAGCGGTCGCTGTCGCCGTCGACGGAGGCCAGCTGCTCATCGGTGCCGGGGACCAGCAGCTCAAAGAGGAACTTGCGCGGGCGCTCACCGCCCGCTCGGCCTCCAGCCTCGCTTGATTGGGCGGAGCGCCCGTCGTCCGGCTGCTCGTGTAGCCAATCGGACAGCTCCTTCAGGCGCCCGAGCTGGCGCTCGTTTGTGGTCAGGTCGCCGGCCGGGTTGTAGCGGACCAGGACTTTTGAGAAATCGGGATCGAAGCGCTCGATGTGGGCCCCGAAGTCCTGGCCATATTCAAAGTCGAATTCGTCCTGCCCGGACTTCTCGACGGGCATGGCCAGCTTCAGCCCCCGCTCGCGAGCCTGCTGGGGAATATCTGACCCAAACTGCTCATCGACGAGCACGCCCAGGGCCGCCGGATCCACTCCCTGGCCGGAGGCCTGGAGCATCCCTTCGAAGATCAACCGCTTGGCCGAAGCGATCTTCTCGGTCTCCTCGGGGCTGGGGTCGCCCTCGATCCCGAACATCTTCTTCTGGAAGGAGCCCCGGTGGTCAAACGCGAGGATGTACAGCTTTCCGTTATATCCCAGAGCCATCAGACCCCTCCATTGCCGTGGATGAACGTCTGCTTTCAGTCTACGGGGGTCCCCTCACGTTAGGCTGCGCGATCTGTGAAGCAGCGTTTCACCGGTCCGCCGTACACGATCGGCATCGAGGAGGAGTTGATGATCCTCGATGCCCGCTCGCTGGAGCTCGTCAATGCGATCGAGTCGATGCTCGAGCCCGCCCCGGTCGGGATGATCAAGCCTGAGCTGATGGAGTCGGTGCTCGAGATCTCGACCGACCCGTGCCAGAACACCGCTGAGGCCGGCGACCAGCTGCGCTCGCTGCGCCGGCAGGTGATCCAGACCGCCGGCTCCAAGGACATGGCGATCGCCGCGGCCGGCACCCACCCCTACGCGATGTGGGAAAACCAGCGGATCGTGGCTCGCCCGCGCTACCGGGACCTGATCGCGGCGCTGCGGTTCGTGGCTCGGCAGGAGCTGATCTTCGGCGTCCACGTCCACGTGGGGGTCGATGACCCCGATAAAGCCATCCACGTGGCGAATGGAATGCGCGTCCACATGCCGATCCTGCTCGGGCTCTCGGCCAATTCGCCCTTCTGGCGAGCCGATTCGACCGGCCTGGCCTCGACCCGCACGCCGATTTTCCGAGCCTTCCCCCGGGTCGGGATCCCTCCGCGCTATGACGACTGGGCCGATTACGAGCGCCGGATCGAATTCATGGTCAAGGCGCGGGTGATCGAGGACTACACCTACCTGTGGCACGACGTCCGTCCGCATCCGAACTTCGGGACCGTCGAGATCAGGGTGATGGACTCCCAGACGCGGGTGGAGCACACGCTGGGCCTGGCCGCGCTCGTCCAGGGTCTCGTCAAGGAGCTGTGCGAGCACTACGAGGAAGGGGGAAAGCTTTCGAGCTACCCCTTCGAGATGCTCGACGAGAACAAGTGGCTGGCTGCCCGGCATGGGATGGAGGGCGAGCTGGTCGATCTCCCCAGCGCCGATCGCGTCCAGACGCGGGCGCTGGCTCGGCGGCTGCTCGACCGCATGCGCGAGCACTGCCAGGACCTGGGGTCTGCGGCCGAGCTGGAGTGCGTCGAGGACCTGCTCGAGAAGGGCAACGGCGCGGCCCGACAGGTGGTTGTGTTCGAGGCAAATCACGATCTGCACGAAGTGATGGCCGAGATCGTGGCTGCGTCGGCGGTATAGCCGAGCGCCTGTCCCTGCCCTGACCGGGCGTCCGGGACGGCCGTGGCCCGGGACTACAATCGCCGAACTGATGAGCACGGGCAATCAGGACCTGTTCGTCGTTTGCAAGAGCTGCGGAGCCGAGGTCAGCCCCTACATCACCGAGTGCCCGTACTGCGGCAATCGGCTGCGAAAGAGGGCCCCCAAGATCGACCGCGAGGGCCGCGTGGCCGAGCGGCGTCGCCGCCGGCGGCGGCCCCCGACGCCGGCGCTGACCCGTCTGCGCCGCGGCGAGATCCCCGGGATTCGGGGCGAGACGAGGCCATATGCCACGGCCGGGCTGACGGTGCTCGGGCTGGCCGGATGTCTGGTGTGGCGCAGCGCGCTGACCACCGTGACCAACATCGCCATCTTGGCGTCCCCAGGGCCTCACTGGTGGAGGCTGCTGACGACCTCGTTCATCTATCGCAACACCGGGTACGCGTTTGTCGCGCTCGGCACGATCGCCGTCTATGGCTGGCTGATCGAGCGTCGACACGGCCCGCTGGCGGTGCTCGCCCTGTTCGCGATCGGTGGGGTCGGCGGCGCCGCCGCCACGGTCGCGCTTTCGAGTACTCCGGTTGTGCTCGGTGCCAACGGAGCTGCTCTGGCGCTGCTGATTGCCTGGGCGATTCCGGATCTGATCAGCCTGCGCCGCCGCGAGGAGATCGACGGCGACCTCCTGGGCACTGCGGCGGTGGGGGTGGTCGTCGCGCTGATGCCCCTGGTCGTGACCGACGCCAGCTGGATCTCCGACGGCGTCGGCGCGCTGGGCGGAATCGCGGTCGGAGCTCCGATCGCGCTCAGCGAACGCTGATCGTCCCGGGCTCGCCCTTCACGAGCCGCCCCACGACGGCCCCCGGGATGTGTGCTGCCCGCTCCGGTGGGACGGCGGCCAGCAGCCCGCCCGAGGTCATCGCATCGGACATGAGCCAGCGTCGGGCCTCCGGAACCTCGGGGGCGAAATTTGTGAACTGCTCGGCGTGGGTTCGGTTGCGCCGAGTCCCGCCGGCAACCGCGGTTTCTGCTGGGTCGCTGAGCAGCTCCAGGGCCGGGGGGATGCCCGGCACCTGCGAGGCATCGACTTCAGCCGCCAGCTCGCTGGCCTGAGCCAGTTCGTGGAGGTGCCCGAGCAGGCCGAATCCGGTCACGTCGGTCATGGCGTGGACCCCGGCCGCGATGGCGGCGGCCGCGGCATCACGGTTGAGCGTCGTCATCGTTCGGATCGCCTCCTCCAGAGACGGGTCGAGGCCGCGCTTGTGGGCGGTCGTGATCGCCCCGGAGCCGAGCGGCTTGGTCAGGATCAACAGGTCGCCCTCGCGCCCGCGTGAATTTGTGATCACCTCGTCGGGATGGACGATCCCCGTCACCGCCAGCCCGAACTTCGGTTCCTCATCCTCGATGGAGTGCCCGCCCACGATCGCCACGCCAGCCTGCTCGGCGACTGCGCTGGCGCCACGGAGGATTTCCAGGAGCACCTCTGAACCCAGCTCCTCGAGCGAGAACGCGACCAGGTTGAGCGCGGTCACCGGCGTGCCGCCCATCGCATACACGTCCGAGAGGGCATTGGTGGCTGCGATCCGGCCGAAGTCAAACGGGTCATCGACGATCGGGGTGAAGAAGTCCACCGTCTGGACGATCGCCAGGTCGTCCCGGAGCCGGTACACGCCCGCGTCGTCGCTCGTGCCGTATCCGACGAGCACGTTCGGGTCAGTCCGCTCCGGCAGGCGGGAGAGCAGCGGCTCGATCGCTGCGGCCGGCAGCTTGCACCCGCAGCCGGCGCCGTGCGAGAGCGAGGTCAGGGCCGGTGAAGCCACGCCCGTATGATCCAGCAACCGAGTGGCCGACCGCGCCTACACAAACGCCGAGCTCGATGCCGCGGTAGCGGCGCTGGCGGATCCGGCCAGATTGAGAGTGGCCCAGGACGTCGTGATGCGCACCGCGCCCGGGCTGCAGCGGGTGCTGGGCACAGCGCTCGAGGACGGCGGCTGGTTTGACGCCGGGCACGAGCAGGCGGTGCTGGAGGTGGCGCAGCGCGAGGACCCGGAGCAGCGCCTCCAGGAGCTGCGGACGCTGCTGGCCGAGGAGACGAGACTCGGGATGATGGTGGGGGTAGTCGTGGGCTTCGAGCTGGCCCATGAGCTGGAGGACCGAGCATTCGGAGCAGAGACCATGAACACACAGGAGGATTGATACCGATGGACGTGCGCTTTCTCGGGCATGCTGCCTTTGAGCTCTCTCACGACGACACAAGAGTTCTGATCGACCCGTTCCTGACCGGGAACCCGAAGGCGGCCGTATCCGCCGATGAACTCGAGCCGACCGCGATCCTGCTCACCCACGGGCACGGCGACCACATCGGGGATACCGTGTCGATCGCCAAGCGGACCGGCGCCCCGGTCGTGGCGATCGTCGAGCTGGCCAACGAGCTCGGAGAAGAGGGAGTCGAGACATTCGACCCGAACCTCGGCGGGACGGTCGCGTTTGACTGGGGCTGGGTCCGGCTGGTGCCCGCCTGGCATACCTCGACCACGCCGAAGGGGACGGTCAATACCCCGGCCGGCCTGGTCGTCTCACTGGGCGGCAAGGTCGTCTACCACCTGGGCGACACATGCCTCTTCTCCGACCTGGCCCTGGTCGGGAAGCGCACGCCAGTCGATTTGGCGCTGATGTGCATTGGCGGCCACTACACGATGGACCGCACCGACGCCTTCGAGGCGGCACAGCTGGTGGGCGCCCCGAAGGTGATTCCGTGCCACTACAACACGTTCCCGCCGATCGAGACCGACGCCGAGGCGTTTCGCGAAGAGGTCGAGTCGACCGGCGGCCAGGTCATCATCCTCGACCCCGGAGAGACTCACGCCGAATGATTCACGCGATCGTCCTACTCCAGGTCGACCGCTCGGTGCTGGCCACGCTGGGCGGCGAGCTGGCCGACATCGAGGGTGTGGCCGAGGCCTACTCGGTCACGGGCGAGTGGGATTTCGTGGCCATCCTGCGGGTCCGCGAGCAGGAGCAGGTGGCCCAGGTGGTCACAGGCCGGATCGCGGGTCTTTCCGGGGTGACCAGGACTCAGACGCTCGTCGCGTTCGAGGCGTTCTCAAAGCACGACCTGGAGGCGCTCTTCTCGGTCGGGCAGTAGCTGGTCGCTGCTGGCGTGGGCGGTGCGAGGCGCGTCCTGGGGGCCGCGGGGCGGACTCAGAGCTGCGAGCCGGACTCAGAGCTGCGAGCCGGACTCAGAGCTGCGAGCCGCGGCCCCGCTCGAACCAGATCGAGCGGTCCTTCCAGTCGTGCGCCGCCATCGCCCCTCCTGCCAGCGCAAGGGCGAGCAGAGGGCGTGGGCGCTGAGGCATGGTCGGTCGGCTCATCGGCGAGGACCTGAAGATCTCAGCGGCGAGACCCGCGAATGCCGTGGTGGCCACGACGATCCCCGTCGCGCCGTGGTGGCAGCGCTGCCCGCCGATCCAGATGCGGCGGTGCGATGCGTCGTACTCGAGCAGCCTGATCATCTGAGCTCCGACTGCGGTTGAAATCGTTTCCGAGTGCGTCTTCCACGTCGGGAGGGCTGATCCTGCTCGGGCGCTCGGGAGGGGTGCGGGGCGGAGGAGAGCTGTTCGCCGCGTCCCGCCGGGTTGGCGCTAGCGCCGGCCTTGTGCACGGCGGCGCCCCCGCGCCGCCGTGGCGCTAGCCCCGAGCTTTGCGGCGGTGGCGCGCCCGCGCCGCCGTGGCGCACCCGGGGCTCCCGAGGCCGCGCCGGTGCACATGAGCGGCCGGGCTGAGACTGGCGGCGGCGGACGACCCTGTACCTGAAGTTGAGCTTGAGGCGCCGCCGGATCCGACCGCCCCAGAGGTGCCCGAGGGGCCCGTGCCGCTGGCTCCCGACGATCCGCTCGTCGAGGCGTTACCGCTGTTATCGGAGGAGCCGGGGGAGACGGTCGAGGAGGAGCCCTGACCGCCTGAAGCCCCCGAGCCCGCGGACGCGGTGCCGCCCTGCGTAGGAAGCGTGGTGGTGCTGGTTTGACTCTGGCTCCGCCCCCGGCTTGAGGGACCCGTCGGACCCGTAGGTGTCGAGGTCGGGGTGGTCGTGGTTGGAGTGGTGGTCGTCGGCGTCGTCGTCGTCGGTGTCGAAGTGGGGGTCGTGGTCGTCGGCGTGGTGGTCGTCGGCGTTGAAGTCGGAGTCGTGGTCGTCGGCGTGGTCGTCGTCGGCGTTGCGGCCGGAGTGGTGGGGGTGGTCGGCGGGACGCGGGGTCGTGGTCGTGGGAGCGTAGGCGCCTGGGTGGCGGACGAGGTGGGTGTCGGCTTAGGCGGTGCAAGTCGAGTGATGGCCTCCGATGGCTCCGGCTCCCGCGCCCACCAGCGCTGCCACCGCCAGGCCGGCCGCCGCCTTCGTGGCCAGCGCGCCCGCCCCCGCCGTCAGCAGGCCGCCCGCGCCTGTGGCTGCCGCGGCACCTCCGGCCGCCATCCCGCCGCTCCGGCACCCGCGACTCCGACTGCTCCAGCCGCCCCGGTGGCCGCCGTGCCGCCAGCCGCAGCAGCTGCGCTGCCGCCTGCGGCCGCCGCGCCGGCGCTGCCGACGCTCGCCGTAGCTCCCGTCACGCCGGCCGTCGCGCTCACGCCCGCGGTGGCGCCGCTCACGCCCGCGGTGGCGCCGGCCGCGCCGGCTGTCGCCCCGCTGGCGCCGGCAGTCGCGCCGGTCACTCCGGCGGTGGCGCCGCCGGCCGTACCCGCGCCCGCGCCCGTCGCGCCCGCCGTGGCGCCACCCGCCGTGGCCCCGCCCGCCGTCTGGCACCGGCTCCGGAGCTCGCACCGGCAGAGTGCCCGAGGTGGATCAGAGAGAGCTTGTGAAGCAGTGCGACCGCGCCGCCAAGCGGGAGCACCACCCCAAGGGCCTTGTTCGTTTGCTTGAGCTGGCGCTGGAAGCTCGAGCAGCGTTTGCAGGTGCGCAGGTGTCGGCGGACAAGCGGTCGAGGCCGCCTGGCCAATCCCTCGGCGACCTCGGCCAGCTCAAGCCGGACGTCCGGACATGCCAGCTGTCGTGCCTCGGCCGCCTCCGCGAGCGAGATCCGGGCGCGAACAAGCAAGGACTTGACGCCCGGGACGGTCGTCTCCATCGTCTCGGCGATCTGCTCGTAGGAGAGGGCATCCATCTCGCGCAGGACGAGCGCGCTCCGCTGCGTCTCAGGGAGCCGATGGATGTCGTCGACCAGATGCTGGAAGCGCTCGCGTGACTGGACCTTGTCCGCGGTGCTGGCCCCGTGCTCGGAGTAGTGAACGTCCATCGAATCCACGCCGATCGGCTGGGCGCGGCGCAGGTGGTTCAGGCAGCGGTTACGCGCGATCCGGTAGAGCCAGGGACGCACGTTGATCGGCCGGTCATCAGCCAGGATCGCGTTGAAGGCCGCGGCGAGGACCTCCTGAAGCACATCCTCGGCATCTTCGCGGGAGCCGAGCAGGTGACGGCAGAAGGACAGAAGCCGCGAGTGATACCGAGAGACGAGTGCCTCAAAAGCGGCCGGATTGCCCTTGCGAGTGATCGCGATCAGACGCTCATCGGACTGCAGCCGCAGAAGCTGAGACCGGGCATGCAGCCCCATTCCACCCTTGTATGTGAGTGTCGAGACTTCCATTACGCGCCGGGCGCGAGCCCCCGCGGTTGGCCGCGCAAACCCACTGGCGAAACCGTAGCAGGACGGGGCCCTGGAAGATCAGGGCTGAAATGGAAATTCCGCGGGTGGGGCGGGGGTGCCGACGGCCGGGATTCCGAGGCCGCCCCCGCGCGCTCGGACCCCCCAGCGGGGCTTTCCAAAGCCTCGCTAGGGCTTTCCAAAACCCCCAATGCCCGGGGAGGGAGTCGAACCCCCACGCCCTCGCGGGCTGCCGGTTTTAAGCCGACTGCGTCTACCGTTCCGCCACCCGGGCGAGCCCCCAACGCTAGCGACCGCCGCCCGGCAGCTCAACGAGCGCCCTCAAGACTCACGCGCGTCGAAATATGGCGATCCGCTACGTCTATATCGAAGCGCATCGCCATATTTCGGCTCAACGGGCCTCGCTGGGGCCTCCCGCTCCCCGCCCCCCGGCCCCTCCGCGGCGATGACACTCCCGGCGCGACCGCCCCGACCGCCCCCCCGCCCCTCCGCGGCGATGACACTCCCGGCGCGACCGCCCCGACCGCCCCCGCAGCGCGACCGCCCCAAACCAACCCCCGAATCCAGCCAAAAACCCGTCGGTTCCCTTTTGACATCGGGAACTTGGCCTTGGTAGCGTCGAGGACGGACCCATTCGGGGAAGTCTGTACCCCGCGGGTTCGTGCCCCAGATATTCAGCCCGTAGCCCCCGGGCGGGAGGAGTCGATTCTTGGCTAGGTCGCGACGGTGCGCAACACATCGGTGATCGGCCGTGCTGCCGCGCTAGCGGCGGTGCTGATCGCCGCTGTGGCGGTGGGGTACATCCTGCTCAGCAGTGGGTCGAGCTATGAGGTCAAGGCGATCTTCCAGAACGCCAGCCAGATCGTCACGGGCGACCAGGTCGAGGTCGCGGGGGCTCCGATCGGCTCGGTCTCGAACATCTCGCTCACCAAGAATGGCGATGCCGAGCTCACGCTCAGCATCAACAACTCACAGTTCGTTCCGCTGCGCCAGGGCACCACGGCCATCATCCGCCTGGCCTCGCTGTCCGGAATCGCCAACCGCTATGTCCAGCTCGATCTCGGGTCCGGCACGAACCCGGAGATCAAGAACGGGGGGATCCTGCCCCGCACGTCGACCACCAGCACGGTTGACCTCGACGAGCTGTTCGACAGCCTGAACTCGGCGACTCGCAAGGGCATTCAGCACGTCTTCGAGGGATCGGCGTCGCAGTACTCCGGGCACGCCAGCGAGGCCCAGCTGGCCTGGGAGTACCTCAACCCGGCGATTGCCACCGCCAGCGTCCTGTTCCGTGAGCTCAATCGCAACACGAACCAGTTCACGCGCTTCATCACCACCTCGAGCCATCTGGTCACCGATCTGGCATCTCGGCAATCGGATCTGAGCGGGCTCGTCCAGCACCTCTCGACGACGTTCACCGCGCTGGCCAACCAGCACATCGCGCTAGGGCAGTCGATCGATCGCCTACCTCCCTTCATGCGCCTGACCAACACGACGTTCGTCAATCTGCGCTACGCGCTGGTCAACCTGACGCAGCTGGTCAATGTCACGCGTCCGGTCGCCCCGCGGCTCCAGACGCTCCTCAAGCAACTGAGGCCGCTGGCCATCAACGCCGTCCCGACGATCCGAGATCTCTCGAACATCATCAGCCGTCCCGGCCCGGCCAACGACCTGATCGACCTCAACCATTTGGCCGTCCCGCTGGCCAAGGCGACCGTGGGGCACGTGTACGCCAACGGCAAGCTCCGCCCGGGCGCGTTCCCGGTCACCACCCAGGCGCTCAAGGGGGCGATCCCGGAGCTGGCCACGGGCCGTCCTTATGCGGTTGACCTGACCGGCTGGTTTGAGGGTTACTCGCACCCTGGCGTCTACGACGCCAACGGCGGGGCCAGCCGGGTGGCGCCGGTCGTCGGCCTGGGCTCGATCATCGACACCCTCAAGGGACCGAAGGTCAACTTCTGCTCGAAGCCGATCCTCAAGCTGATCCCGCACTGCTCGTCGGTCAACAACCTTCTGAATAACCCCGCCGGCCGGCTCAAGTTCGCCAAGGGCGTGCTGGTCACCGGTCAGGGCGATCGCTGCCCCGGCTCGATGGAGCGCGGTCCCGTCGATGGCTCGACGAGCGCAGGTTGGGCGCCGAGCGGGCCGCTGTACCCGGAGTCGGGCTTTCCGTGTAACCCGAAGCAGATACCGACCGGCAAATGAGGCGGATTCTCTTCGGAGCTATCGCGGTCCTGGGAAGCGTTGCCTTCCTGCTCTTCACGCTCGGGTCATCGAGCGGGGCGAGCGGGCGCATCTACCACATCGAACTGGACAACGCGTACGACCTGACGAGCGGCGGCGTGTTCAAGGTCGCGGGGGTCAACGCGGGGACGATCCAGTCGATCAACCTCGATCCAAAGACGCTGCACGCCGACGTCACGGTCCAGGTGACCCAATCGGGCTTCGGCCAGTTCCACCGTGACGCCTTCTGCCAGTCCCGTCCCCAGTCGCTGATCGGTGAGTACTTCGTGGACTGCCAGCCGGGCAGCTCCGGGCCGGTTCTGCGCTCCGGGGCCACGATCCCGGCCAGCCATACCCAGTCGACGATCCCGGCCGACCTGGTCCAGAACATCATGCGGCTGCCCTACCGGGAGCGCTTCACGCTGATCATCAACGAACTCGGCGCGGCGGTGGCCGCCCGGTCCGAGGATCTCTCCACGGCGCTTCACCGAGCCGATCCGGCCCTGACCGAAACCGACAACCTGCTCGCGCTCCTGGCCAACGACGCCAACACGATCAAGAACCTGAACGTCAACGCCAACACGGTGATCACCGCGCTGGCCAAGAACAACACCCAGGTCCAGCGCTTCATCCAGTACGCCGATCGAGCCTCGACCGACTCGGCCACGCAGGCCAACAACATCCAGCTCACGTGGCAGCGGCTCCCGGCCTTCCTTCAGCAGCTGCGGCCGACGCTGGCCAAGCTGGGCGCCGCCGCAGACGCCCAGGATCCGGTGCTGGTCAACCTCCACGCGGCGGCCAGCAACCTGGACAAGTTCTTCCATCTCCTGGTTCCGTTCTCCCACGAATCGGTGCCCGCGCTGCGGTCGCTCGGCAAGGCGTCGGTCACGGGCCGCTCGGCCGTCAAGGCCGCTGGACCCACCGTCACGGACCTCAACCAGTTCGCCAGCCACAAACTGCCCGATCTGTCCCAGAACCTGGCGATCGTCCTGCACGATCTGAACACCCGCAGCCGGGCGGCCGAGCCCGATCCCCGCAGCCCGGACGGCGGCAAGGGCTACACGGGTCTGGAGGCAATCCTCCAGTACGTCTACAACATCACTGAGGCGGTCTCCTACTTCGGCCCCTACGGCCACGTGCTGGGCGTCGATGCGTTTGTCAACTCGGCCTGCAGCCCGTACGCCACCCCGCAGACGATCGCCAACAACCTCAAGAGCTACAAGGGCAACCCCAACACCTACAGCGCGAGCAACCCCCGCTCCTGCTACGCGTTCCTGGGACCCAACCAGCCGGGGGTCACCTCGAAGGACCCGACCTTCAGCGCCAAGGACAAGACGCCGGCCAACCCGAGCGCCTGCGTCCCGGACCCGGGCGGGTATCCGGTCGAGCCTCCGCAGTACCACGTCCACTACCACGGCGTGAAGACCAGCGCCTGCAAGCTGAACGGCACGGTGTCGGCCTCGACCAACCAGCCGGCCGGAACGGCCTCCCAGGGAGCGGGCGCCGGTGGATCCGGGTCTTCTGGGACCTCGAGCGGCTCCACCGGCTCAACCAGCTCCACGTCGTCGAGCCCCACGAGCGCGATGGCGTCGCTCGAGCAGGTGCTCGGGACGCTCCTATCAGGCGCTCAGACCACCGCCAAGCATGTGACCACCACGACCAAGAAGGTCGTCAAGAAGACGACGAGCGGCGCCGGCAAGGCCGTTCACAACGCCGGGAGCGCTCTCGGTGGAGCGGCCGCCAACGTGACAGGTCGCGCCAGCCATACCAGTAACACGAGTGACACCACCAATGCCACCAACAGTGGCTCGGGCCAGGCCACCCAGGCCGAGCAACTCCTCAACTACCTCCTGTCGCCATGAGACGCACGCAACCCGCTTTTGCGAATCCGGTGTTGATTGGGGCTGTGACGGTGTTGGTGGCGATTGTGGCTGTGTTTTTGGCTTATAACGCGAATACGGGGTTGCCGTTTGTGCCGACGCGGGAGTTGCGGGTGGATCTTCCGAATGGGGCGGCGTTGTTGCCGGGGAATGAGGTTTTGGCGGGGGGTTATGACGTGGGGTTGGTTTCGAGTATGCGGCCGGTGCGGTTGGGGGGTGGGGGTGTGGGGGCGCAGGTGGTGTTGCAGCTCTCGACGGCGTATGGGCGGGTGCCGGTTGATTCGACGGCGACGGTTAGTCCTAGGTCGTTGTTGGGGTTGAAGTATGTGGAGTTGCACTATGGGGTTTCGAGGCGGTTGATTTCTGATGGGGGTTTGTTGCCGGCGGCGCAGACGTCGGTGCCGGTGCAGTTTGATGATTTGAACAAGATGTTTGATGAGCCGACGCGGGTGGCGGTGCAGCATGATTTGGTGGGGTTTGGGGATGTGTTGGCGGCGCGGGGGTCTTCGTTGAATGAGACGTTTGCTGTGTTGCCGGCGTTGCTTTTGCATTTGGGGCGGGTGGCGGGGTATTTGTCGGCGCCGTCGACGGGGTTGACGCGTTTTTTTGGGGCGTTGGGTGGGTTCTTTTCGACGGTTTCGCCGGTGGCGGGGGTGCAGGTGCGGTTGTTGGCTGATCAGGCGAGTACGTTTGATGCGTTGTCGCGGTCGGCGTCTGCTTTGGAGTCGACGATCAGGCAGTCGCCGCCGACGCTTTCGGTGTCGACTGTTTCGCTTCGTTTTCAGCAGCCGTTGTTGGTTGATTTGACGCGGTTTGCGGGTTACATGCGTCCGGCTTCGGTGTCGCTTAGGGCGGCGTTGCCGTCGCTTGTTCCGGCGCTCCGGGCTGGGGTCAGGGTGTTGCCGCGGGTGCCGTCGATGAATGTGCGCCTTGAGGGTGTGTTGGCGGCGCTTCGGTCGCTGTCGCTTGATCCGGGGACGAATATCGCTTTGAACGGTTTGACGCAGACGGTCGGGGTGCTGGATCCGATGCTCAAGTACCTGGGGCCGTTTGTGACGGTGTGTAACTCGTGGAACATGATGTGGTCCTATCTGGCCGATGGGGTGTCTGAGCAGACCCGGTTCGGGAATGCTCAGCGTGCGCTGTTGAACTTCGCCAATCATCAGACCAATAACGTCGGCTCCCAAGGAGCGACCGCCCCCGCCGACGGCAACGGCGGCGACCCCTCCGCCGAATACCTTCACGGCCCCGCCTATTCGGCGGCGATCACCAACAACGGCTACGCGGACTGTGAGGCTGGCCAGCGGGGCTATCAGGCCAAGCAGAACTTCTATGACCCCAAGAACCGCAGCCTCGTCACCGACGCCCACACCCCCGGCGCGCAAGGCAGCACCTGGTCAGGCACCGCCCACACTCCCCCCGGCGAGACCTACAGCCGCGACCCCCTCACCGGACCACAACTCCCCAACATCCCAGGCAACAACTAATGCGACGACGCAAGCGCAGAGGCTTGAGCAGATTCCTGGCCGGACTGATCGGGATCATCGTGATCGCCGTCGTGGCCTATGGGGCGTACACCAAGTTCGCCAATCCCTTCGCCAGCTCGTACACGGCGCACGTCATCTTCGCCAACTCCAATGGCCTCCAGGCCGACTCGCTCGTCCGGATCGCCGGCGTCAACGTGGGCAAGGTCACGAGTGTCAGCCCGGTGTCGGGGTGCAAGAAGACGGCCGGCTCGAACGTCGAGGGGCAGTGCACCGCCACCGATGTGACGATGCAGATCCAGAGCAACGGGTTGCCGCTGCACAAGGACGCGACCTTCACGATCAGGCCGCGCATCTTCCTTGAAGGCAACTTCTACGTCGAGGCCACCCAGGGCACGCCAGGTGCGCCGGTCGCCCCCAGCGGCTATGTGTTCCCGATCCAGTCGAGCCGCGAGCCGGTGCAGCTCGACCAGATCCTGACCTCGCTTCAGTCCAACACCCGCCAGAACCTCCAGACGCTGCTCCAGCAGTACGGCTTCGCGGTCAAGACCGGCGGTCCGGCTTATGACAAGTCGATCCAGTACTGGACGCCGGCCTATCGGTACGGCTCCGAGGTCGCCCACGACGCGCTCGGAACCCAGCCCCACGATCTCTCGAACTGGATCAACCAGGCCGGCGTGGTCAACGGCGCCCTGGACCAGCCCAGCCTCAAGAGCCTGATCACCGACCTCAACACGACGGCCGGCGCGTTCGCGCGAGAGGACTCCTCGCTCCAGCGCGCGATCGCCGAGCTGCCGGTCACGCTCCAGGTGGCCATCCCCGCCGAGGACGCGCTCAACCGAGCGTTCCCGCCGCTGCGCGCCTTCGCCCGCGCGCTGATCCCCGGCGTTCGTTCGACCGGCCCGCTGGTCACCGCCGGCCTCCCCTTCTTCCACCAGCTGAATCTGCTCGTTCAGCCCTCAGAGCTGCGCGGCCTCGTCCACGACCTCTCCTCCACTGTGCCGGCCCTGGCCAAGCTCAACCAGGAAACGACGCCGTTCATGCGCAACGAGGTCCGGCCGGCCTCGAGCTGTCAGGTCAACGAGATCCTCCCCTGGAGCCACCTGACGATCCACGACTCGCACTTCAACTCCAAGAACGGCTTCCCGCCGCATCAGGTCTACGTCGAGGGCGTCGACTACCTTCCGGGCCTGGCCGGCGAGTCGCGCGACTTCGACGCCAACGGCCCGTACATCCGCGTGCTGGGCACGGGCGGCACGTTCAGCTATTCGCTCTCGCCCGGGCTCTTCGGCCAGTCGCTGACGCCGATCAGCGGCGTCCAGCCCCAGCTCCCGGCGCCTCACACCAGTGGCGACGGCGCGAGCGTGAAGGTGTCTCGGCCTCCGCTCAAGGAGAACGTCCCCTGTGAGACCCAGCCCGCCATCACCGAAGCCGGGATCCAGGCCACGACGGGCGTCGGCCCGACGCGGGTCAAGACGAACGGCGTACAGGCGTCCAAGATCAACCAGAAGCTGATGCCGGCGGTCATGTCCGAGCTCAGCCAGATGGCGAGCCAGCAGGGTGGCTCCGTGGCCCCGGCCCCGAGCAATAAGAGCACCGGGAACCAGGGCTCCAGCAACCCAACCAGCACCAAGAAGCCATGAAGCGCGCGATCAAGAATCACCTCGTCGACTTCATCGCGATCGTGGTCCTCGTCCTGCTGGCGATCGTGGTCTCGGGCTTCATCCTGACCCACGAGCGCCTCCCACTGCCGTTCATCAGCCAGTCGACATTCACGATCAACGCAGACTTCTCAAGTGCCAAGGCCGTCACTCCGGGGCAGGGTCAGACGGTGACTGTGTCCGGCGTCCAGGTCGGGAGCATCTCGGGGGTCAAGCTGAGCTCGGACGGCGTGGCTCAGGTGTCGATGAGCATTGATTCGAAGTACAGCCACCTGATCCACACCGACGCGACCGCGCTGATCCGGCCGAAGACGGGACTCGACGACATGTTCGTCGAGCTCAACCCGGGTACCAAGAAGGCGCCGCTGGTCAAGAACGGCTTCACGATCCCGGTGTCGAACACCAACCCGGTCACCGACCCTGACGAGATCCTGTCGTCGCTCGACGCCGACACGCGCGAGTACCTGGAGCTGCTCGTCAACGGCGCCGGCCAGGGGTTGCAGGGTCACGGCGGATCGGAGCTGGCCAAGGTGCTTGAGCGCTTCCTGCCCACCCACCAGGACCTCGCGCGCCTGAACAGCGTGGTGGCGCAGCGGGGCGCGGCGCTTCAGTCGCTGATCCACAGCCTTCAGGTGCTGAACACGGCCGTGGCCAAGAAGCGGACCCAGGTCGTCCAGCTGATCAACACGAGCTCGAAGGTCTTCCACGCTTTCGCCAACGCCAACCAGGGCGTCAGCCAGTCGGTGGCCGATCTTCCCGGCGTCCTCAACCAGGCCACGGTCACCCTCCAAAAGGTGCAGCGCTTCGCCAACATCCTCGGTCCCGCCACCCGCTCGCTGATCCCGGCGGCCAACGAGATCCCCGCCGCGAACGCCGCCACGATCGCCCTGGCCAAGCCGATCACGCCGGTTATCCAGCATCAGATCCGGCCGTTCGTAATCGACGCCCGCCCGCTGGTCCGTCATCTCCGCCCGGCCTCGATCAATCTGGCCAAGGCCACCCCCAACCTGTCAAAGAGCTTTGGCGTCCTGAACAACCTGTTCAACCTGCTCGGCTATTCGCCAGGCGGTGGCCAGCACGGCTATCTGTGGTGGCTGGCCTGGGCCGACCACGACGCCCGCACCCTGTTCTCGACCCAGGACGCCAACGGTGACTTCCGCCCGATCTTCCTCCAGGCCAGCTGCGCCAGCCTCGCCCAGATTGCGCAGAACGCCGGGCCGACGTCGCTGCTGGTGCTGAACCTGACGCCGATCCTGTCTGACCTCCACCTCTGCCCGGCCTCGCACGGGACGCGCGGCATCGCGTCCGACATGCAGGTCTACCAGCAGAAGAACGCCCCGGCGTCAGGCGCCTCCTCATCCTCCAGCACGCCGTCCTCATCGGGCACCTCCACGACCTCGACAGCCCCGACGACTACTTCGACGACTGGCTCCCCGAGCGCATCGACCTCGTCCTCCCACAGCGGTCCGAGTGCTCACGCGGCGTCCGCCCACTCCTCGAGCGGAAAGCACCACTAGCGCATGCATACCGGAAGCCCTCCCGTCTCCCGCGTGATCACGATGGTGCTGTTCGCGCTCTCGTGCGTCGGGCTGCTCCTGTTCCTGTGGCTCTCCTTCGGCGGGACGCTCCCGTTCAACTCCCAGGGCTACCGCTTCAACGTCGCCTTCCCTAACGCGTATGACCTGGCCGACTACGCCGACGTGCGGATCGCCGGCGTGGACGTGGGCAAGGTGGTGGGGAAGAGCCGCTCGAAGTCCGGCAACGAGACGATCGCCACGATCCAGCTCGACGACCAGTACGCGCCGATCCACAAGGACGCGACGGCGATCCTGCGGACCAAGACACTGATCGGCGAGACCTACGTCCAGATCACGCCAGGTCACGCGGGCACCCCGATCCTCCGTGACGGCGGGACCCTGGCCAGCTCTCGGGTCCAGAGCGCGGTCCAGCTCAACCAGATCTTTGACACCTTCAGCCCCCAGACGCGGGAGGCCTTCCGTCGCTGGCAGCAGGAGCTCGCGGTCGCCGTCAAGGGCAACGACCAGAACCTGAACTACGTCCTGGGCAACCTGCCGACGTTCGCCGTCAACTTCACCGACCTGCTCCAGGTCCTTGACCTCCAGCACTCTGCCGTCGTCTCGCTGGTGCGCAACGGAGGCACCACGTTCGACGCCCTGAACCGTGACCCGGCCGCCCTGCGCAACCTGATCAACGACGGCGAGACGACCTTCCGCACCACCGCGGCCAACAGCAACCAGCTGGCCGACATCATCCACATCTTTCCGACCTTCCTGAACCAGCAGCGCCTCACGATGACCGCGCTGCAGAAGTTCTCGATCGATGCCGACCCGGTCATTCGCGAGCTGATCCCGGTGGCCCAGCAGCTCGGCCCGACGCTCAACGCGCTGAGGAACCTGGCCCCGAACCTCCAGCACCTGTTCGTAAAGCTGGGGCCGCTCATCACGGCCTCGCGCCAGGGATTACCAGCCACCGAAAGGGTCCTCAAGGGCCTGGGTCCGAACACGCTGCTGGACACGCTCGGCCCGTTCCTTGAACAGCTCAACCCGATTCTGACCTGGCTCTCCATGCACCAGCAGCTGACCTCGGACTTCATCACCGACGCCGCTTTCAGCTTCTTTGCCCGGACCGATGCCTTCGGCGGCCATGGCACTGGCCACTACCTGCGCCAGTTCGGACCGGTGGGCCTGGAAACGCTGTCGCTGGCGGCCAACCGCGACGCCAACAACCGAGGCAACGTCTATCCGGAGTCACTGTGGCTGCCTTCCGGGACCCCGGCCGACGGGGCGAAGGGCATCCTGCCCGCATGGGATTGCCGTAACAGCGGGGCGGGCGGCAATGGCACCACGAGTGGCAGCTCGAACAAGGTGCCGTGCTGGGTCCAGCCAAGGCTGCCCCTCTCACCCGGGCCCTACCAGGTCTCACGTCTGCACCCGGCGTCGTACTCGAGCCACTAGGGATTCTTAAAGGCGCGGCTGACGCCGCGCCGGTGGTTCATGCCGCCGTCTGGCGGCCCGAGGGCGATCGGCGTCTATGCAGCGGCCGTCGCGCCCGTGGCGACGCTCGGGACGCGACCGGCCAGCGAGTCGAGCACCCGCCCGGCGAGATCGGCGTTGCCCGTTATCTGGAGGCCGTCCCGATCGTGGTCGGGCGAGAGCCAGTTGACCCACGCGGTCCGGGTCCCGGTGATCTTGGCGTCGGCCGGAGACTCGTCGCGCTCGGTCACCGCAACGCTGTCTCCAGAGGCGCTGATCGTGTACGGCGACTCGTCGCCGTTCTCGCGAACGCTGAGCACAACCGTCCCAGCGAAAGCCGCGGCGGACAGCAAGCCTGAAGCCAGGCGGAAGATCGCGCCCAGATCGATCGATTCCCCGGGACGGGGTGGACCCCAGGCCCATTCGTAGCCCCACTTGGCCAGCGCGGCCAGCACGGGCATCAGCTCACGCGCTCGCTCGGTCAGGCCGTACTCGACGCGAGGAGGAACCTCACGGAAGCGCTGCCGAGTGAGCATGCCCTCAGCCACCATCCGGTTCAGCCGAGAGCGGAGCTGTTCGGTCGAGATCCCGGGCAGCACCCGCTGCAGCTCGACGAACCTCCGGGGTCCGGCCGAAAGGTCGCGAACAATCAGCAACGACCACTTGTCACCCACCAGATCGAGCGCCCGGGCATCGGGGCTCCACTGGTCATACGGATGGCGTTTAGGCGGCGGTACCTGAGGCATCGATCGGTCCCCTACTCCGCGGAGCCCGCGGCATTCGGATAACCCTTAAGCGGCGGAATCTGCGGCATCCTCTCCTCGTTATCTGGTCGTACAGACCTGAGCATACTCCCTTATCACCCCGTTAGTCCGGAAAGCTGTCTGTTCAATCCTCGGTGTGAACGACGTTCATTCTGACCGGTGGGACGGACGTCATGTGGTTAGTTTCCTGAGCGTCCACTTTTCGCTGGTCTTCGGGGCTTTTTAGGCTGGCGCTGGGCAGAGGCGTCGGGGCATGGCGGCCATCAACTCCACTTTCCCCGGAGCGGCGGGACCGCCTCGAGGCCCTGGCGGCGAGGTCGCGCTCGGCGGCTCTGCCGTCAGGCTCGGCGATCGCGGCCGCCATTCGAAACCACGTCGCGGCGCCCCCTCACGTGGCCGCCGGCGGGTTCCTCGCACCGCGCCGCTTGGTCCTCGCACCGCACCGATTTGGTCCCCGCACCGAGCGGAATTTTTCCCGCCGCCGAGGCGCCAATTCGTCCAAAAGGACCGTGCTTTTTCCCGCTTCTCAGCCCGCGAGCCGTTTAGGCATCTTGATGGGAGAGCTGATCCTGTTCCAGTCACATGCCGCCGGTTCTCGAACGGACAGAGCTTCATCTTGGCGTGCCCGCGCTCGAGCCGCCGTCCGGCTACCGGATCAGCGCCCAGGCTTCTTCTTCGACCTCGCCTGCCCGTTTTCGTACATCGCGGCCGACCGGATCGAGCGCCTGCTGGGAGACGTCGAGTGGGTGCCCGTGCCCGCGGAGGCACTAACAGACGAGCAGCCTGATCTCGAGGACATCAAGTCCCGAGCCGCCGAGCTCGCGAAGGCCGCCCGTCTGCCGCTCGCCTGGCCTGAACACTTTCCTGCCGCCGTCCCCGGCGCGATGAGGGCTGCTGCGTACGCGGCTGAGAACGGCGCCGGTGCCCGGTTCGCCCTCGCCGCCGGCCGCCTGGCATTCGCCGGCGGCTTTGACCTCGAGCGTGATTCGGTGCTCGAAGACGTGGCGAGCGCCGCCTGGCTCCCTCGCGACGAGGTCCGGGCCGCCACTGCCGAGATGTGGCGCGACGCTGAGCTGCGCTCGATGGCCGAGCTCTTGCTCACGCAAGGCATGACTCACCTGCCCGTCGTCCACCTAGGCGGGCAGTGGTTCCAGGGCGTCGACGCAGTCAGCCAGGCCGTGGCCTGGCACCAGACTGCCTGACCTTTCGCGAGTTCTAAACCGGGCTGACGAGCCCGGCCAGGATCACTTCGTCGAGCGCCGTTGGCTCCTCGACGTCCGGCGCGGCAGGGTCATCCACCGATCCGATCCGCTCATCCGCGAACCACGCAGCCTTCTCATCTACCAACCCGCTCCGTGTGTGGTCGGGCAGGAGCTCAAACTCATCTATGCCCCGGCACAGCTGGGCGAATTCCAGCCGGTCGACCGTGGGGCCCTCAGAGGTCCGCATCCCGTCTCCTCTCTCGGTCGTTTTCTCTTGTGCGCCCACAACAGTAGGACCCCAACCTAAGCCTGGTGTTAGCGTGGCCTCGATGGCCACCAAGTCCGAGCCGATCACAAGGGCCCACGCGGGTCGCCTGATCGCCCGCATGCTTCGCGATCACGACGTGGACCGGCTGTTCACGCTCTCAGGAGGGCACCTCTTCTCGATCTACGACGGCTGCCGGGAGGAGGGGATCGACCTCATCGATGTCCGCCACGAGCAGACCGCAGCCTTCGCGGCCGAGGGCTGGGCCAAGGTGACGCGCACGATCGGCGTATGCGCGCTGACCGCCGGCCCCGGGGTGACCAACGGCATCAGCCCGATCGCCGCCGCCGCCCAGAATCACTCGCCGATGCTCGTCCTCGGCGGACGCGCGCCTGAGATGCGCTGGGGCCAGGGCTCACTCCAGGAGCTCGATCACGTCCCGCTGGTCGCGCCGCTGACCAAGCTGGCGGTGACGGCGCGGACCCCGGACGACGCGCCGAAGCTGGTCGATCAAGCGATCCGCACCGCGCTGGCGCCGCCCTCGGGTCCGGTGTTCGTCGACTTCCCGCTCGACGTCGCGTTCAGCGAGGGGGACTGGCCCGATCTCCCGTCTTTTGACTCCCAACCTGAATACGACCTGCAGGCCGTGGACCACGCCGCGGCGCTTCTGACTCGCGGCGAGCGGCCGGTGATCATGGCTGGGACGGGGCTCTACTGGGGCCACGGCGAGCAGGCACTCAGGGAGCTAGCCGAGGAGCTTCAGATCCCTGTGTTTCTGAACGGGCTGGCACGAGGGTGCGTCGCCGCGGACCATCCCCTGTTCTTCTCCCGCGCCCGGAGCGCGGCACTGCGGGAGGCCGATGTGGCTCTTGTGGTTGGGACGCCGCTCGACTTCCGTCTCGGCTTTGGCGCCGCCTTCGACCCGGAGGCCGACGTGATCGCGGTGGATGTGGCCGAGCCGGACCGCCCGCCGGCGCGGGCTGTGGCCGCCGGCTGCTACGGAGATCTCTCGGCCACGCTGTCGGCCTTGCGAGCCGCCGCGGGTGCGTCGGGTGGGTCACCAGCGGGGGCCGGTTCCGGCAAGCCGCGTCCCTCCGATCCGTGGATCGAGCGGCTGCGAGCGGTCGAGCAGGAGAAGCGAGCCGGCGAGGCCGCCGAGCTAGCCGATTCGCGAGCCCCGCTTCACCCGATGCGGATCTACGGCGAGCTGGCCCGTGTGCTCGAGCGTGATGCGATAGTCGTGGGGGACGGGGGAGACTTCGTCTCCTACGCCGGTCGCGTGCTCGACTCCTACGAGCCGGGCTGCTGGGTCGACCCAGGACCGTATGGATGCCTGGGCTCGGGGATCGGCTATGCCCTGGCCGCCAAGCTGGCTCGGCCCGAGCGACAGGTGGTCGTGTTGAGCGGCGATGGGGCGTTCGGCTTCGCCGGAATGGAGCTCGACACGCTCGTCCGCCACAACGTGCCCGTCGTCGTGGTGATCGGCAACAACGGGATCTGGGCCCTCGAGAAACATCCGATGGAAGCGCTGTACGGCTATTCGGTAGCGGCCGAGCTGCGGCCGGCGACGCGCTATGACCAGGTCGCCGAGGCCCTCGGCTGCCATGGCGAGCTCGTCTCGACCCCCGACGAACTCCGGCCGGGTCTGGATCGAGCATTCTCCAGCGGCAAGCCGGCGGTGGTGAACGTGCTCACCGATCCGGCGGTCGCCTACCCACGCCGCTCGAACCTGGCGTGAGCGACCGCGAGCAGGCGGTTGCGCTCGACGCGAGCGACGCGCTGAGCGAGTTCCGGGCGCTGTTCGAGCTGCCCGAGGACCTGATCTACCTCGACGGCAATTCGCTCGGACCGTTACCGCTGGCCACCCGAGATCGGCTGCGACGGCTCGTTGAGCACGAGTGGGGCGAGCGCCTCATCCGAGGCTGGGACGAGGGCTGGCTCGAGCTGCCTGTGACCGTGGGCGACCGCATCGGCGAGCTGCTCGGAGCCGCTCCGGGTCAGATCGTGGTGGGCGACTCGACGAGCGTGAGCCTCTACAAGCTGGCCCACGCGGCGTTGGACCTGCGCCCGGGACGCACCGAGATCGTGACCGACGTCAACAACTTCCCGACCGATCGGTATGTGCTTGAGGGAATCGCCCGCGAGCGCGGCCTCGAGCTCGTGTGGATGGAGTCGGACCGAGCGGGTGGCCCGACCCCTGAGGCGGTGGAGGAGCTGGTGGGTCCGCAAACCGCCATGGTCAGCTTCTCGCACGTGTCGTATCGGTCTGCGTTCATCGCGGACATGGCCGTGATTACCGAGCGCGTGCACGACGCCGGTGCGCTCATGGTGTGGGATCTCTGCCACTCGGTCGGCTCGGTCCCGGTGGCGCTCGACGATGACGGCGCGGACTTTGCGGTGGGTTGTACGTATAAGTATCTGAACGCCGGCCCCGGGTCGCCCGCGTTCATGTACGTGAGAGAGGAGCTCCTGCCCAAGGTCGGCCAGCCGATCTGGGGCTGGCTCGGACGCCGCGATCCGTTTGAGATGGCCCCGGGGTATGAGGCGGCGACGGACATCCGCCGGCTCCTCTCGGGCTCGCCGCCGGTGCTGGGCCTTACGGCGGTGGAGGAGGGGACGACGATCGTTTCGCAAGCCGGCATCGAGGCGATCCGAGCCAAGGGGATTGCCCTGACCGAGTTCGCGATCGCGCTCGTCGACGAGCGCCTGGCCGAGCTCGGCGTGTCGGTGGCCTCGCCGCGACGGTCGGCACAGCGCGGCGCACATGTGGCGATCGCCCATCCCGACGCCCGTGCCCTCTGCGCGCGGCTGATCGAGCATGGTGTGATCCCTGACTTCCGCGGCCCGGACGTGATCCGCCTCGGCCTCTCGCCTTTGGTGACGAGGTTCGTCGACGTGTGGGATGGGGTTGAGGTGCTGCGGGGGTTGCTGGCGGGGTGAGGCTGGGGGTCGCCGGCACAGCCGAGGCGGCGGCACGCTCGCCAGCCCCTCGCCCGCAACGAAAACCGCCCGCATTTTCAGCGGGCGGCTTCCGATCCAGGTTTGGCCCAATCGGGACGGGCAGGGGTACGTGCCAGATAGGGCCGGTTTAGATTGGCTCGGACGGCGGGAGGCGCCGATGTCTGCGGCTTCGCCCGAGCCTATGTCCCGAAGGTCAGGCGATGCCCAACCCCAGGGGCAACCATCATTTCGCTTTACACCAGTTTTGGCAATCGAACATTCGTCCAGTCCGAGAACTGACTGGTCTCGATCATCCGTCTAGGGCTGAGCGGCTTTTGCCGCAAATTCCAGCGCGGCGCCGCGCAATATGTCGTTCTCAGATACCTCGAGTTCGTCGAGTCCAAACAGCTCCAGAACCTGGAGCAGAATGAGTACACCGGCGACGATCGTCGGGGCTCGCGCCGGGTCGAGCCCGGGCGTCTGGCAACGCTCTTCAAGGGGGACCGAGGCAAGCCGCTTCAAGATGGTCTCGCATTCGTCCCGCTGCATGACGTAGCCATGGACTTTCTCGGGGTCATACGGGTCAAGGCTCTGGGCGATCGCCGCCAGTGAGGTGGCCGTCCCGGCCACCGCAATCATCCGTCGCGCGGCCCTCCGCCGGTCTTCAGGGACGGCGTCGTTGATGATCGCGCTCACATCAGCGGCCAGCTCCTGCTGCTCGTCCCCGGTGGGGGGATCCTCGTGGAGATGGCGTTCGGTCTGGCGCACAACGCCGGCTTGCGTCGAGACGTGGAACGACATCTCGGCTCGGGCACCGATCACGAGTTCCGTCGAGCCGCCACCGATGTCCACGACGAGCGTCGGGGTGGGGTCGTCCGGGTCGCGCTCGCTGGTCGCACCCCGGTAGGTCAGCCGCGCCTCGTCGTCGCCTTTCAGGATGTGAACCTCAAGCCCGAAGCGGGACCCCAGCTCGTCCGCGAACTCCTGGCCATTGGCGGCGTCACGAGCTGCGCTGGTGAACAGGGCGAAGGCCTTGTCGGCATCGTGTTTGTCGATCAGGTCGCGGTATCCCTTGACCATGTCGAAGACACGCTCCATCGCGTCGTCTTGGAGGTGGCCGTTGGAGTCGACGCCGTCCCCGAGCCGCGTCACGTTCGACCGGCGGACGAGCTCCGACGTCACCTTTTCGTCCTCGACGTCCCCGATCCATAGCCGAGTCGAGTTGGTGCCGGTGTCGACGACGGCAATCCTCATGAGCGCGTCGTCACCTCGTGCGGCATGGGCCGGCCCTCGAGTCCCGCCAGCAGGTTGTCGACCGCCATGTCAGCCATTTGCTCCCGCGCGGCCTGAGTCGCCGATCCGATGTGGGGGGTGAGCACGAGATTGGGAGCTTTCAGGAGCGGGTCATCGGGGCTGGGCGGCTCCGGAGTGGTCACGTCCAGTCCTGCTCCCCCGATCTGTCCCTCATGAAGCGCCTGAATCAACGCCAGCCTGGTCGACGATCTCACCCCGGGCCGTGTTGATGAGGATTGCGGTGGGCTTCATCCGGCGCAGCGCGGCCTCGTCGATCAGGTGCCGGGTGACCGGCGTGAGCGGCGTGTGGAGCGAGATGAAGTCTGATTCGCCGAGCAGAGCGTCAAGCGCGTCTGGGCCATCGGAGGAGCTGGTGTGGATGACATGCATCCGGAATCCCTCGGCGCGTTCCGCGACGGCCCGACCGATCCGCCCGAACCCGATGATTCCGAGCGTCTGGCCGTAAACCTCGGCGCCGAGGAAGCTGGCTGGCTCCCACCCCAGCCATTCGCCGTTGCGCGCCGCCGCGAACGCTTCGGGGAGCCGCCGGGCGACGGCGAGGAGGAGCGTGAAAGCCAGATCGGCGGTGGCATCGGTGAGGACGTCCGGGGTGTTACCCACCCGGATGCCTCGGGTGGCGGCGGCGTCCAGATCGATGTTGTCGTAGCCGACCGCATAGTTGGCGATCGCCCGCAGCTTCGGCAGCTGCTCGAGCACAGTCCCGTCGAGTCGGTCGGTGAGGAGGCTGAGCAGACCTTCTGCTTCTCGGGCGTGTTCGACGAGCTGTGCGGGATCGGGCGGTCCGCGCTCCGGCCAGACCTCCACCTCGTGAGCTCTCCTCAGGCGATCGAGCGCCGAGCCTGGGAGCTCACGGGTGACGAAGCATCGGGCCACTCGGCCGGATTCTTACGAATCGTCCCTCGACGAGCCGTGGGGATGCGTGCCGATGCGGACCGCTGCTCGGTTGGGCCTGCATCCCGCCGATTGCGAGCCCTGCCGAACCGCTGCCCAAATTCCAGCCGCAACGTTCGATATCCGTCGTAGAATGCAATTGATGGGAACTGCGGCGGCGAGCGCTGACCCGCGTGAGGCCTCTGACGGAGGGGACCCCGAGGCCCTCGTAGCCGCCGAAGAGCTTGAGCTGGCGGTGATCCTGCACGCGCTGAGCGATCCAATGCGTCTCTTCATCGTGGCCGAGCTGGCCGAAGAGGAGCGCACCTGCAGCAACTTCGACCTCCCGATCGCCAAGTCGACCTGCACCCACCACCTCCGCGTGCTCCGTGAATCCGGACTGATTCGGCAGCGCACGGTGGGCACGACCCGGGTGAACTGCCTCTGCCGGGACGAGGTGGATAGCCAGTTCCCCGGTCTCCTCGACGCCGTGCTGGCATCAGCCGGCAGGCTGACCGCGCAGACCGACAGGTAGTAGCCGCCTCGACCGGTCCCCAGGGGGCGACCTGGTCCCGTAGGCGTCGCCGCAGGCGGCGGCTGGCGTCCCACGACGCCGCCACGCAGACCGCGCCCGTCTCATCGAGGTGCCCGAACTCGAGCGCCTTCCCTGCCGCTGGTTCCTAGTTCATGTCCGCCTCCTCAGCGGCGCTGCGCCCGTTCAGCCGCTCTAACGCTTCGGCTGCCTCGTCGTAGTCGTCGTCGTCGTCGCTCCATTCGCCGTCCTCGTCCAGATCGAGGTCATCCAGATCGAGGTCATCCAGATCGGGGTCATCCAGATCGAGGTCGTCCCGCTCCTCTCCAAGGGCGGCGAGAGCGTCTGCTGGGTCGTCGATGTCCACAATCAAGACGACCTTCGATTTTTCCCAGAACAGTCGAATGCAGGTGTGCCCGTACTCCACCCGGTCGGGCTGAGGGACACGGTTGCGCTCGAGCATCGCCCGCGTGTCCTGCTCGCACTGGATCTTCTCGGCAAGCGTGGCCATAAGAGGCATCGTGCACCAAGTGCCTGTGACGAAACAAGACACAAAAGTCGAGCATTTGCAACTTTTTCGCTAGGCCCTAAGGCCTCTGTTTGGCGGGCTTCGACACCGCGAGTTGCCTCCGCCGAGCGCTCGGTATGGTGGAGAGAATGGGGGCCACCTCGGATACTTCGCGCCCGCAGTCGGCTGCCGACCCTCAAGCCCGGCCTGCTGCCGCTGCCGACGGACGACCGGCGATCGAGGTGCGCGGGCTCGCCAAGTCCTACGGCGATGTCCGAGCCCTGGCGGGCGTAGACCTTGATGTAGCCACGGGTACCGTGCTCGGGCTGCTGGGACCAAATGGCGCCGGCAAGACGACGATGGTCCGAATCCTCACGACGTTGCTGAAGCCGGACTCGGGCTCGGCGCGGGTGGCCGGACTCGATGTCGTCCAGGACGCCGCTCGCTTGCGTGAGCGCATCGGGCTAGCCGGGCAATACGCCGCCGTCGATGAGAATCTGACCGGGCTGGAGAACCTGAAGATGGTTGGGCGCCTCTACGGAATGTCGCGGCCCGAGGCACGCGACCGAGGGCGCGAACTGCTGGAGCGCTTCGAGCTGATGGACGCGGCTGACCGCCCGGTGAAGACCTACTCGGGCGGAATGCGGCGGCGACTCGATCTCGCCGCAGCGCTCGTGGCCAAGCCCGCGATCCTGTTCCTCGACGAACCCACGACGGGTCTCGATCCTCGGAGCCGCCTGAGCCTGTGGGAGGTCATCGAGCAGCTGGTGGGCGAGGGAGCGACTGTGCTCTTGACCACCCAGTACCTCGACGAGGCCGATCGCCTGGCCGACCGGATCGTGGTCATCGACCACGGCCGGCTGATCGCCGAGGGGACTTCCGATGAGCTCAAGGATCGGGTCGGGGGCGAACGGCTCGAGGTCTTGCTGGAGGACGCCGGCGACGCGGAACGCGCGGCCTCGGTGCTGGCGGCCATGAGCGACGAGCAGCCAGCGATTGAGGAGCGGACGGTCCGCGTGACGGTGCGAGAGAGATCGGGAGCGATCGTCAGAGCTGTCAGGCTGCTGAGCGAGGCGGGGATCGAGTTAGACGACCTGACGGTCCGCCGGCCGACCCTCGACGACGTGTTCTTGACCTTGACGGGGCACGCGGCGGAAGAGGATGTGACCGAGGCCGCTGCGGATGGGAAGGGCGCGTGAGACGGCTGGTCTCGGACACCGGAGTGATCGCCTGGCGCAACCTCCTGCGCCTGCCCCGAGCCCCCGAACTCCTGCTGGCCTTCACGATCCAGCCGATCATGTTCGTGCTGCTTTTCCGGTACGTCTTTGGCGGCGCGATCAGGACACCTGGATACAGCAGCTATGCGGACTTCCTGATCCCGGGGATCATCGTCCAGAACATCGCGTTCGGCGGATTCACGACCGCGATCGGCCTGAACGAGGACATGAACAAGGGTCTGATCGATCGGTTCCGATCACTGCCGATGTCCCGCGCGGCCGTGCTGGCCGGCCGGACAATCGCGGACATCGTGACGAACACTCTCTCGATGACGATCCTGGTGGTCACCGGGCTCATCATCGGCTTCTCGTTCCACACCGATGTGCTGCATGTCGTCGCCGGCATCGGACTCCTGCTGTTCTTCGGCTTCGCGTTCTCATGGTTCTTCGCCCTGGTGGGGTTACTGGTGCGTACGTCCGAAGCCGCCAACTCCGCCGGCTTCATCGCCGTCTTCCCGCTGACGTTCATCTCCTCAGCGTTCGTGCCCGTTCATTCGATGCCGTCGGTTCTGCGCGCCTTCGCCCAGGTCAACCCATTCACGATCGTCGTCAACGCGATGCGCTCACTCTGGATCGGCTCGCCGGCCGGAAACTCTGTGTGGGAGGCGGTGCTCTGGGCCATCGGAATCGTGGCCGTGTTCTCGGTGCTGGCGGTGGCCAGGTATCGGAGGGCGGTGGCGGTCTAGGACGGCGTCTGGGGGTGGGCGAGCTGGCCCTAGCCGGGGCCGGTGAGGTCGTTTGCAGACCGCTTTACCTCCTAACACCCTGCGCTACAATCCTTGGTCCGCCGCGGGGTGGAGCAGTCTGGTAGCTCGTCGGGCTCATAACCCGAAGGTCGCGGGTTCGAATCCCGCCCCCGCTATTAGAGAAAGGTCCTGCAAGCAGGGCCTTTTTCTTTGCTCTGGATTCGAGTCGTATGAGTCCGAAACGGACATAGGTACCACTTGTGGGTACCACTTGACGGGTCCAGATGACGCCGACGACCATTGGCGGGGCTCGCTTATTGAGCTTCTGGCGCCGGACGATTTGCGTGGGAGTTGCTTGCCGGGCATTGAGTTCGCTCGCGGCAGACGCGCGTTGCTTGGCGAAAGCGCGTCCTGCAGTGACGTTCCGTCGCCGTCAGAATTAGCCGCAGGCTCGCTTCTACGCGGAGCGACGCTGGCGAGGCCCCAGGCCAGATACCGCTTTCGAGGAGATTACGACCGCGTGGTGGGCCGCCCGTAAGCGCTGGCAGCGAGCATTTCAGTGCCGCTGGACAGCCCCAGAGCTGGCTCAACGAGTGGGGAAGTCCGCCTCAACCCGCAGTGGTCGCTCGGGTTCGCGGAGAATCCGTACTTGGCACGTGACCGGGAAGCCGGCATCGCGCGCTTCGTTCAGCCGCGGGTAGTGGCTGCCGGCGAGGCTCCCGAGCTTGTGCCCGTCGAGCATGACGGCCCAGGCGCCGGCGTCGATCACAGCTGGCGGCCGACCTTGCCCGAAACCGCGCCAGCGGTTCAGTAGGTAATGATGTATCCGTCCTCACGCCGCGACAGGAGCCCCGCCGCGCACTGCCCGACTGGATCCACTAGCAGGTCCAGGCGTTCAGGGACGGGGGAGGGGCCGCTCCCGCGACGGACGACAAGCACCGAATAGCTTTCGCCTCTCTCGTCCTCTCGAAAGCCCGCGGCCATGTCCCACTCGGCCGCAGAGAGATGGAACGTTCCGTCTGCACTGCTCTTAGCCTCGAGACACATCGCACGCGGCTGCGCGCCTTCCGTAGGAGGCAGCCATCCAAGTAAGTCAAACCCGAACCCGTCGCTGTATTTCGCGACGTGCAGCAGCCCGGTCAGCTCATCGATCAGATCGTCTTCATCGAGATCAGAGGCCATCACCGCGTCCTCGTGCGCGAGGGCCCGTTGCACGGGATCTCCCAGAAACGTTCGAAGCAGTTCGGTGATCGCGGGTATGGCTTGCTTGCGGACCTCGGGGTCGAGAAGTGGCTTGATGACGGCGGCCAACGCCCAACGCTCACCCTCCGCGCCGACCTGCCGCCCTCGTGGTTCTCCGCCACCGACGTGAATAGTTCGAACAACGCGTGAGCGTCGACGAGTTCTTGGCGGCGCTGGCGCGGGCTCCTTCGGCGGCGAGACATCGATCGAATGCGACGTCAGCTGCTCCATTTGGCTCCGAATGCGCGTGGCCTCTGTCTTTGCAGGCATCGCGAGAACCTTTTCGATTTCCGCTAGCCGGGCCGGATCAAGTCCATGCTCCTCAAGTAGCACGCCGATGCTCTTCCGGTCAGGAGGACCTGCTGTTACCTCGTCGACCAGCAGCGCACCGAGGGAATCGATGAGACCTGGAACACCAGGCAAGAGATCGGGCAGTTGCGAGCGGAGTTCAGTTGGCTGGCCCGGGTTGGGCGGGAGGAGCCGGTCGACCTCGTCCGCATGGAGACGGGTCGCGGCACGAGGCTCGTGTGGCACCGCCCGAATAAGCACGCCGATCCCGCGAAGCTGCTGTCGCCAGTCTCTGGCCAAACCGTGAAGGATCCTGCTCCGCTCCTCCGCGTCGAACAGCCCGAGAACGCGTTGTTCAAGCTCGCCCGCAGTGGCGTATCCGGCGAGACGCGTGAGCTCCGCGATTGGATCGTCGCCAACCAGGGCTGGCGCATTGGGATCTAGGCCGACGCCGCGGAGGTCGTCGGTGACGGGGCTGATGACGGCGACCGCATCCGGCCTCAGCTCGAATCTCAGAGCCGGATCCAGCGACCAAGCGTCAACACACGCCTTTGCGTGCAAAGCGGACATCTTGGTCTCGAGGACAGCTGCAGCGTATCTGCCATATCGGGCTCTCCACGTTCGAAGCGCATCAAGCCCAGTCCGGATCACCAATCCGGCGTCGCCGAGTGCAGAGAGCGCGCTGTGGAGCGCTTCAAGTGATACGCCCGCGTCGGCCAATATCCGCAGCGCCCCGTCAGGCCCCACGTCGGCGCGAACATCGCTGCCGCCGCCAAGTTCGACAAGCCGCCGCGCGGTATCGGGCTGCAGGCCGGCCGCAACGAGGTTGGCTTCCTCATCCTGAGCCTCCCCGATTCCGTCAGCCGATCTTCCCGTGACCTCACAGATCGCTTGGAACCACACGAGGCGGCGTTCGCGATCCGTCTCTGACACGACTCCGAGCGCCAGGCGAACGGCGTCCACATCGTCGGGAGTAACACCGAGTTCCAGGAGGAAGTCCTCCCGATCAGCATCGGTGTCTTTCTGGAGGAAGAGGGTAAACGTCGCACTGTATGCCGCGTTCTCCAGCACGGCAGCGACGTTCTCACCGAGCTTGCCGCGAAGACGTTCTCTCCAGCTATCTTCGGGCAGATCGTGGTACAGGACGGGTTGGGATGTAGTAGGCCCGTCGAGGAAGACGTCGAAGCCAGCGCGCTCGCCGATCGACGCACGGATCTCGGTGCCCACGACCTCGGCGTCCAGTACGAGCTCGTCGAGGCGCACCACACACAGGCCTTGCAAACGCCGCGCCCGCTCCTGGAATTGTTCGCTCCCGATTTCGAGAGTCTGCGTGCCCAAGCTTGTGGTTAACGACGATGGCCAGGAACTCCACGATCCGATCTCCGAGGAGCGGAGCCACTTCATCGGTCACATCCACTCCGCCTCCACGGTCGCGCCGGACGAACTTCACTTCAAACGCATCGACCCCTAGACGACGAGCCACCACGTCGCGCTCTCGGGCGATGACCGCGAATGGGATCGTGGAGAAGTAGCGCTTGTACGGCGCAAAGCGGCCGTCGTCGTGACGCGCTTCGCTGAGCGGCTGGTATTCGAGTGTGCCGGCGACGTCGCACAGGACTTGGTTCTCATCCAGGACGGTTCCGACTTCGTCCGGCGACTTCACGGCAATCTCGGACAGACGGTCGTATGCGATGCGATGAAGACCGATGAAGGTCTGCTTCGCCAGCTTTGAACTGCGTGGGTCGGGGGCGAGGCGTCCGGCGAGGTAGTCATCTCGAAGCGTCGTGAGCAGCTGGGCGATCCGGCCGGGCGTGGCCGTCCTGAGCTGCGGGAAGCTCGGCTAGGTGGATGAGCTCGGGAGGCAACGTCATGCCCGACCGCACCATGTCTAGGTAGCGCAGCGGACTCTGGTGAACGTTGGACCGATCCGGTGGAAATGGCTCCCACCACGCTTCCGTAGCCGCGCGTGGTTCATCGACATCTTGTCCGTCCCTGACGCACGGGAGCCAGGGTTCGGTCTTGAGCTGGAGAGCCAGGCGACTTGGAAAGAGACTGCTGGCATCGGTCGTGTAGCGCGTTCGATGAGTTCGGCAGCCAGGGCAGAACGCGAACAGGTGCGCTAGCCGTTCGGCGAGACGCGAGGCGCGGGCAATCGAACGCGCGAGGGCATCAGCGTCGCAGTGGTCGAACGGCCACTCGAGCCGATAGTCCTCGCCGATGGTGACATTCTCGTGCTCATATGGCGCATAGCCAAACTTCCAGCCTCCCCCGGCACTGACCCAGCTGAGGAGGCGCTCGCGGAGCGGTCCAGCCCATGGGATGCGAGCGTCCGTCCGGTCGCGCCGATCCAAGAACACCTCGATGGGCGGGACCTCCCACACGCCCAAACGCAGGAGGAACCCGTGCCGGAGCATCGAGATTCGCGCCTGCCCGGTCAGCTCCTCCGGCCAATCTTCGTCCCAGATTGGAACGGCGGGCAGAAGATCGCATACTTGCTCCGGCGGAGCGATTAGGCGGTCCGGTGATGGAGCGAGGAAGCTCGAGGTCGCGGTAGGCAGCAACCCGCGCTCGACTCGCCGAGGTAAGCGGCCCGGCCGCTTCCGACTCGAGCCAGTCGGCCCAGTCCTCGCCAAATGCGAGTCGGGACGCCGCCATCCACGTACCCGCCCGGGATGGAAGCAGGAGGGATGCGAGGCCGTGCTCGCGCCGCTGCCGATCCGCCTCGGCGCCGTCGGCCCGGCCTGGTTGGAACCAGAACCAGCGCCCAGGCTCGAAGGCCGAGAGATCCTGGAGCGAGCGCCGAAGGCCGAAGGCGGACCGCTGCTCGCGCACCAGGAGTCGCCAGACGAACTCGGTAACGGAACGGTTGCTGTCCTCGTTGAGTTCGAGTCCATCGAGGCGGTCAAGGATGTTGTCGACCACATACTCTTGGACGCCGAGTTCCGAAGCAGCGCCGCTCAGCAACCGCGCATCGAGGAGCTGGTCTCTGATGAAGGAGACTTGCAGCTCGCCCGGAGGTACGAGCTCGCCGGCTTCACGCTCTCGAAGGCGAGCAAGGATCAGCGCTGACCTGCCACGGCCCCCAGGCGCGGAAGGTGCCGGCGGGGACACAAGATCGCGAGTGTCGACAGCGGCTACGACGGGAATCACGCGAGCCAGTTCGTTGCCCCGCAGGCTCGAGGTCAACGATCGCGTCCCGTGCGGCTCGGTGCTCTGGAGCACGGCGATCAGGTTCAGGAGAGCGACGAAGCCCTGATCCTCTCCGCCCTGCGGCCACGGTGGGTCTTGTCCAGGGGTGCACAGCGATCCAAGGTTCGCCCAGAGATCCGAAGGCGGCGGGTCATGGCGACCTCTCCTATCCGCCAGAAACGCCACTCCGGCTTCGTCCACGGACTCGTGAACCGGAGCGGCGTTGACCTTGTTCCAGACGTAGACACCGTCGAACGCGTCTGCGAGATGGCGTGTGACCTGCAAAGAGGGAAATGCCAGGGCCTGGAGCGGCGTGACGAGACTGGGGACCCCTGGATGCGCGTGGGTCGGTACCCAGGCGACTTCGTCGAGCGCACGCATCGTCTCGCTGTGGAACCAGGCGGCGAGAGGATCCTCCGGGGTGGCTGCCCCGTGCAGGAGGTGAGCAAGCGCTCCGAGTTCGATACCGCCTGACGCCGCATCATCGACGGCGCGGGCGACAAGCTGACTCAATCTCTCGAGGAGCGACCGGTTTCGCGGTTCTGAGCCGCCGTAGAAGTTCGCCCGGCCAGCGGCGACCTCGAAATATCCGTGCAGCAGAAATGGTGTTCCGGAGACGATACGTGTCGGAAAGAAGAGGTGAAATGGAGCCGAGGCGACCGCCGTCGCGATGCCGAGTGGTTCCTCGTCGTCGACCGTCAGAGGGATCCCGGCGACGATCTCGCCTTCCAAGAAAGACGTATCGGGGAGCGTTTCCCGGTATAGGCGCCAGCGAGTCGACACCTCTCCGTTTCGGCGCAGTACCACCTGCGAGACACGGAGGTCGCCCCCGAGGACACGAGGTTCCTCCTCGGGGGAGTGCGTGATGTGTACGACCTCGCCGCTGAGCCGGTCGTCCAGAATGACGTCGTCGAAGGTGTCGAGGAGCAGCACGATCTCGTCGGTGACGTCGCGCAGCGCGGTCCGGGCGGCCGCCTCCCAACTCGCGGCATCCAGGCGGATACGCTCTCCGTGGACCGGGTCGAACGCGAGTTGTACGACCGTGGTGAAGCCGTCTCGTCCGAGCTGGAGGATGTCCTCGGCAACGTGCTCGACGGGGAATGGGAACTGGAGAACAGGGATGGGCGCGAGTGGATCGGCCGGGAGCCCTGTGACCTCTGCGAGGAAGTCGTCCCAGTCCGGTGAGCACCTCCGGATCTGGTCCAGCGCTCGCTCGGGATCGAACCGGGCCGTGACCTCGAACTCTCCGTCGGCGAACCCCGAATAGACCTCTGGTGAGAGCGTCATCTCCAGGACAGACTTGAACCCAATGCCCTTGTGGCCGATCGCCTCGCCGTGCGGCTTGGTCGAAGCGCCGATGTGACCAAGAGACTTGATGATCGTCTCGGCGGTGAGGATTTCCCCCTGGTTGGCCACCGTAAGCAATGGCCCCTGGTCCAGGATGATCCGGACCTTCGACCGTTCTTCTGACGCAGCGACCTTGCGCCAAGCGTCGGCGGCATTCTGCAGAAGCTCAATGACGAAGCGACCGTGATATTCCCGGCCGAACTGCCGTTCGGCGTTCGCGAGGGAAGCGAGCTTTCGAACGTCTTCCGCCGTCGTGAAGCGGCACCGTTGGAGGATCTCCTCGGTTAGGACGGCGGAGCTGGTTTCGCGCACGCTCATCGGGCCCGAGGCATTCTGCACCAGGCCGTGTTCGCCGGCCACGTGCGGTCGACGAGGTACGCCGCTCGATCAGCTTGATCACCGCCACAGCCGGCACTGAGACAGCAAGCGCCCCGCCTCTAAGACGCGGCCATTACCAGCCGCGGCATCGTCAATCCGCAACAATGTTCCGATCATCGAGGCGAGGAGGACGGCCCCTCGGAAGCAGCTCCGCCACTAGCAGCTCCTACCTCAGCAACGAAGCGGGATCACGGGAGCGCGCACAGCGACGGAGCGAGGAACCAGGCTATCTCCGGATCTGTTGCGCGTGTGTGCCGCCGTGCAACAAATCTGCTCCAATTCCCAGCCGTCCGAGTCGTCAAGCGGCCCATGCCGGTCCGGGGATGGCGTGACCGCCGAGGCCGACCTTATGATCCTTCGTCTGTGGTATCTGTAATGCAGGAACGCCTCTTCAGCGCGCCCGCAACGGTTCCGAATGGCGATGTTGCTGCGAATGGGACAGTCTTTACGCCCAACATGACGCTTCCGGTTCATCGGTGGTTTCGGTACTCGGCGGGGTTCTCGGCTGCCTGGGCACAGCAAGTCGTCCAGAAAAGACTCGTGGAGGCACCTAGCGCACGAGTTCTTGACCCGTTTGCTGGGTCGGGTACCACGCTAGTCGCGAGTCAAGGTGCGGGCGCTGAGTCGATCGGCCTCGAATCGCACCCACTGGTCTCGCGAATTGCCGAGGCAAAGCTCGCATGGTCGGAGTCTGCTGATGATTTCGAAGAGCGCGCGGCCGGTGTTCTCCGCCGTGCAAACCCTCGGCCCTGGCGAGATCCTCCGCCTCTCCTTAGGAAGATCTATCCAGAGGATGTGCTCCAAAGGCTGGTTGGGCTTCGTGATGCTGTGGAGGCCGAACAGCGGGGCGACCGGATCGACGGGCTGGTCTGGCTCGCGCTTCTAGCGATCCTACGTGTGTGCTCTCCGGTAGGCACCGCTAATTGGCAATATGTGCTTCCGAACAAATCGAAGTCGCGAGTGAGCGAGCCAACGGCTGCGTTTCTGCATCAGATCCGAACGATGGCGGCGGATATGCGGGATATGCCGCGGCCCCAGGCAAGCGCCACACTCGTGCGTGACGATGCTCGGGTTGCATCGACAGTTCAGGACGACTCTATCGATCTAGTCGTGACCTCACCCCCATATCCAAACAACTATGACTATGCCGATGCAACGAGAATCGAGATGACATTCCTCGGTGAGATCGAGTCCTGGGGAGATTTGCAGGCTGCCGTCCGCACCCATCTCGTCCGCTCTTGCTCACAGCATATGTCCGGTTACTGTGCTGAACAAGCGCTTGAAGCGCCTGAGCTATCTCCAATCCGTGGTGAGCTGGAATTGGTGTACCAACGCCTCACGCTCGAGCGTGAGCAACACGGAGGTCGTAAGGCGTATAACGCGATGGTGGTTGCGTACTTCCACGACCTGGCTCACGTCTGGCTAGCGCTCCGCAGAGTCTGCCGCAGAGGCGCACGAGCCCTCTTCATTGTTGGCGACTCCGCGCCATATGCGGTGCATGTCCCCGTTGAACGCTGGCTAGGAGAGCTTGCGGTTGCAGCTGGGTTTAGTAGCTGGAGCTTCGAGAAGCTCCGTGACCGCAACGTGAAGTGGAAGAACCGTAAACATCGTGTTCCACTGCACGAGGGCCTCCTCGCTATCGAGAGCTGATGGCACAGGCCCCGGGGCACAGGTTAGGCCAAATAATCGGTGACACGCTTGAGCTTGGCTTCGCGCCACCGCTTCAAGCATTTGCCGATAAACACGGGCTGTATCTCGACGCCAAGGGTGAGCGCCCCGCACGTCCCGGAAAGCGGGTTGAATGGTGTGATGACCTTGGAAACACCCATGTGTTGGACCACGTTCTGGAGCGGGGAGGTACGGCGGATCGTAGAGGAATCCCGGTCGCATTCATTGAAACGGCGTGGCGCCGGTATACGAAACACAGTCGGAATAAGGCCCAGGAGATTCAAGGCGCCATCCTCCCGCTACGTGCGACGTGGGGTCATGTGCAGCCTTTTGCGGGGGTCATTCTGCCGGAGTGTGGACGGCGGCATCACTCGAACAACTGAGATCGAACGGCTTCACCATCCTCCACATCCCGTACGAGACCATCATCGAAACATTCCGGGGGTCGGATATAGATGTCTACTACGAGGAGGCCACTGACGACGCGGATCTGCAGGCGCGTATCGACCGATGGGGACTCTTACGCCGGAGGAGCAGGCTGGCATCGGTGAGGATCTCCGGAGGAGAGCCGCGCCTGAGCTGCAGCAATTCATGGATGACTTAACCCGGACTGTACTCCGCAGAATCGAGAGCGTGTCGGTTCTTCCGTTGCACGGACGTGCGGCCGCACATCAGACCGTCAAGGATGCAATTGACTTTATTCGCAGTTACGATGGGTCGGCTGATGTCGGCCCTGTGATCAGGTTCGAGGTCATAATTCGATACGACAATGCCGATCGTATAACTGCCGACTTCGGATCGCCGGCCGACGCGATCGCATTCCTAGAGTCTTTCTTGTAGGCCGGGATGCGATAGCCACGCCGTGGACGAGCGGACCCGCAGTAGTAACTACGGCATCAGGCGGGATTTGGTAACTCCACGACCCCAATGCGAGCGTAATCGTGCCTCGCGATCTCTTCAACGGTTCCGGTGAGGTTGCGGCGCTCGTGATGTATCCGCCAGGGGACTCGTGGATCAGCGTGTCCTCGCGGGAGCCATCCCCAAATACCGATCACGGAGCGTCCGCGCTGGGATAGCCAATTTCTTTTCTTGTCGATCTCCCAGCGCCGCATGTATCGGCGTGACGCATGGACGATTAGCGACACACTATGCGTGGCCAGAAACGCCGAGAGCGGTAGTGCCTCTGTGAAACCACCCGGACGCTGTGCGACTACGAGGTTGATCTCGCGCTCTATCAGCACGAAGACGCCCGCGCGGAGGAGGCGGCGAGGGAAGTCGCGGTCCGCAAGAACGTGTGAAGGATCGGAGGGAATCAGGCGCTTTCCTGGGACTGCGGACTCGGTGAGAACTCGACCGGCACGCGAACTCGGCGTCCGAGCGTTTATCGACAGCTCGCCAGCTGAAGAGGCATTGCCGGCGATCAGCAGCTCAAGAGGCCTCGGGAGGGACGAAGAGTGGAGGATCGTATCGGGCCTACCTGGCCGTAGCGATGTGGCAACGACGTGACAGCCAGCCGTCGCGAGGATGTCAATGATCGCGGAAAGATCGCGTGGCTGGTGGTGAAGGTCCGACGCCGCAAATGAGACTAGGCCGATGCGCCGGACTGGCTGACCGTGTGATGTCATCCCTATAAGAGGCGCTGGGGGAGAGGCCAGAGACGCGGTCCGGCCGACGCTCTATGTGAGGCGACCAAGCATGTGGGCAGCACGAGCCTTGCGTCGAGCGCCGGCGTTGCGATGCAGCGCGCCGCGCTTCACTGCCTTATCGATGGTCTTCACGAGGATGCGGTGCTCCTGCGTAATTTCAGAACGATCCGCTTCGCGAATCGCTCGTTCCAGCCGCCGAAAGTACCTCTTGATCCGCGACGTGTAGCGGCGGTTCTCAAGCCGCTCTCGCTCCGCTCTGAGGATTCGCTTTTTCTGCGATCGAATGTTTGCCACGGCCAAGGGTACCGCGCCGTGCTGCATACCCTGGCCGCCTTCAGGAAGAGCTCGCGAACTCGGTGAGCATGCATAGGGCGTTCACGAGCCGCATTTCGCCTGCGCTTCGACATCGTATGTGCAGAAGCTCGGTATTGCAGACGAGAATCGCGAGACATCTGGCTCGGGAAACCGCAACGTTCAGGCGGTTGCGGCTGAACAGGAACTCGAGACTTCGCGGGAGTTCCGCCCCGCTCGACGTCGCCAACGAGAAGAAGCAAACAGCCGCCTCCTGCCCCTGGAACTTGTCAACCGTGCCGACACGAACGTCATCTGGCAGATGCACGCGTAGGCACCGCACTTGAGCGTTGTATGGCGCTACGACCATGATCTCCGATTCGTGAAGGTCGACCGTCTGGTGGTCCGTCTTTGTATAGCGGCCGCGTAGGAGGTCGCGTATCAGGTCGCGAATGACTACAGCCTCCTCAGGTGATTGACGGGCGTTGCCCTCGTGGGCGACCGGGAAGAACCGGACACCGGTGCCGGTCAGCCCTCCAGGTGCGTCGATTCGCTGGTCCGCGCACTCATTGAGTGATTCCAGCCTCCCCTCGTAGATCGCTTCCGAGATGAAGCGACAGACATCGGGATGCATCCGTCGGCTTCTATCGATAAAGAGCCCGCGGTCAGGCGGGATCGTGGTCTCTTCTCCCAGAAGGTGCTCAAGGATGGAGGCACCCGCACCTGGTGGATGGACCGCCTGCGAGACCTGGGCAAGCTGGTTCGGGTCTCCAAGGAGCACCGCGTTTCTTGCCGAACTCGCCATTGCCAAGCCATCGGCGAGCGAGATTTGCCCTGCCTCATCGATGAACAGGTAATCCAGGGTTCCGGTCATCACCTCGCGGCTAAAGAGCCATGCCGTGCCGGCGACAAGCTGGTTCGACCGATCCAGGCAATCAGCCAAGTTGTTGGACGTGCGGATTAGCGGCGTCGGAAGCTTCGACTCATATCCTCGCCACGCTTAATCCCGCAGAAAGACTTATGGCCGCTGGCGAAGCGTTCAATTTCGTGCAGCAGGTTGTGGATGGCTGCGTGGCTTTGGGCGGCGACTCCGATGCGTGCGCCCTGATTGAGCAGGTCTAGGATGAGATGGGCGCCGGTGTAGGTCTTCCCCGATCCGGGAGGCCCCTGAATGAAGAGATAGCTTCCATCGAGCCCGCGGACCAGGTGCTTTGTGTGCTCCAAGTCGAACCCGTTGAGCTGTAGCGGTGCGCCGGGAGATGATGCAGACGATCGGGGTGGATGACGGCGAAGTACGGACCGCAATGCTGCATACGCACCGTCGGCCTCAAGTCCTCGTGCCATCACGTCGGCGGCGAAACGGCGCAATGCGGCTTTCTGATCGTCCGTTCCGTACGGCTGACCCGGAATAAGCTCCCGTGGTAGAGGCACATCCGCGGCCTTCGTCTCCCTTCGAATCTCGAGGACGCAGGCTTCGTCATCGATCCAAGTGACGTTGACGCTGGCCTCAGTGGCCGGGTCTACATATGTCCCCTCGCTGACTTTGTGGTCCTGCGGTGGGAACTTCAGCCGGTAGGTCATAGAACGCGAAGGAGGCGGAAGGATCACCGGCTCCTCGCCGGTCGGCTCAAGGCCGCCCAAGGCTTCGTTGTCCAACTCGATCAGTTGCTCGTCATCCGCTTCGAGCCGTTCGAAGTAAGCCCACCACGCTGGCTTAGCTTCGCGCCTGTGGTAATCGAGTAGTTCGGCGAGGAGCCATCGGGATTGCTGATCCGCGTCGCGATCGTCTGGATCATCCGGCACGTCTCCCGCGAGTGCGCTCTGGAGTTCGTCCAGTTCGGCATGATCCTCTGAATCTGGCTCGTCGACGTTGGGAGGCTGACGCCACGGGATGTCCTCCTTGAACGTTGCGATTGCCTCCTTGCGGCGCTCGAGGAGCCACCGGTGGAGCAGCAACGTCGACCTGCAGTCGTCTGCGTTGTAGCGCTCGATGGACTCCAGTAGAGAGCGCTCTCCGCCATCCAGATACTCCTCAAACGCGACCGTCGCATCTCCGCCACCGAGGACCTCGGTACCGCGCTCCGCCATGTAGAGGTGTTCGATGTTCTTGATCGAGTATGCAGGCTCCCCGACGCGTAGTCCTTGACGAACAACGGCGTATAGATCGACAAGGATCCTGTTGCGGAGGAGGTGGTCGACTTCGTCTTCGCATGCCGCATGAAGGCCCATGAGGCGCTTAAGGGCTGTGGGCTCATACGGCGCGTAGTGGTACACGTGCAGATCGGGCCAGCGTTCGAGCCGGTCCATGACGAACTGGGTGAAGCCCTCGAACGCGAGCCTTTCCTCCACTCGGTCGAGCGCCCAGAATGCCTGGAACTCGGGCTCGCCGCCGTCCGTGTTGACGACGCCAAATAGGTACTCGAGCCCGTCTTCAAAGAACGGATCTCCCTCCATATCGAAATAGACATCGCCTGGCGAGGGAGCTGGCAGCCGTGCGAACCCTCGCTCCGCTTCAGGCTGAAGTAGCTCGTAGCAGGGCTCACCGGTCTCGCGTTGCTCCACCTGTAGTCGAGCCTGGGAACGCAGAGTCTCGAACGTGTGCTCACCTATCCGAGTCGGCCTGTCGCCCACGTTGCCACCGCAAGTTCGGCCACCTGAGTGATCCCGCGTTCTCCAAGACGGACGATCTGGGCGCGGCGGATGTTTGCGACGAGGCTGAGATGGTCGTTCTCCTCGCGGCGCGCGGCGCAGTGCTCGTCCCATTGGCATAGACCGCAGTGACTTACCGGATCTGGATAGGTCTCACCGGAGTCCGCGCTCTAGCTGCTGTTCGAAATGCTGCTTCACGCTCCGGTAGTACGAGAGAAACTCGTCCAGCCGAAAACGCTCGCGAATGCGACTTCCGAGAATCACCGCCATCCAATCGGGCTCTAGACCTTGAACGTTCGAAAGCAGCTCGGAGTAGAGGCACAGCTGGATCAGGAAATAAGGCTTCACCCGCTGTGCGAGCTTGGTATCGGCCACCTCGTAGCTGAAAGGCCCAAGGCTCGACGGCTTATCGACGCGTTCGAGGAAGTCGGCGTACCCCAGCCACTTCTCGCCGTCGAACAGAACCCCTTGATAGACGATCTCTGCTCCGCCTCGTAGAGCCTCGGCGGTCTGCTCCGCCGCGCGCGTGATCCGTCGAGCCCCTTCTCGCTCTCGATCTCGACGATCTCCTTGCCTTGCGTACGAAGCGTTTCTAGGTACGCAGCTTCGTGTTCCTGGCCTTTCCTGCAACGAGATCCGAGGTATCGCTGCGGGTCGGCTCAATCGACAACCGCCCGGCAGCGATCTCGAGATCGAGATAAGTCAGGTGCTCGCACTCGAGGAAGTTGATGAGGTCCGAGCCGAAAGCAGTAGCCGTTCATCGATTAGTTGCATGGTGTTGGGCCCATCGAGGGTGTACCGCCGCGGATCTGTCCGCCTCTAGCGGCCAGACTCTACGCCGCGTTCGGCGGGCATCAATCCTGGAATTGGGCTGCGAACAGGCCAACGAGGATGCCAAACAGGAGAGACCCGGTGCCGGCTTCTGCCCTGCTGCTCTAGATTGCTCAGCTGCTCCGCGATTAGCTTCGTTCCTCTGCCTTGATCCCGGCGGCTTCCTGGAGCAGGCCACGCTCTGTGGATTGAGCCCGGTGTCACGCACAGCGATGAAGTCATCGATGCGGTCGAATGCCGATGCGAGGCTTTCCGTGAGCACGATGGAGCAGTCGCGCGCAAGTCCAAAGTTCTGACATTCGGGCGAGCGGAGGATGTTCTGGCTGCCGGATGCCCCGTTCTACCGATGCGAGCGTCGGCTTGACCGGCAGGCCGCCTTAGACGCCGCCAAGAGCCGATCGCACATCGTCGTCTCCGACGTACTTGAATCGAGCCTCGAGCAGTCGATCGATAACTTCGTCCTCGTGAGCGGGATCTATTTCCAGGAACGGTCCATTGAGAACGGAGTCCTGCACGACGCCCATGCCGCGTATCGACTCAGGGAGCCACGGCTTGAGCATTTGTTGCAATGGCCACGGAGGCCAGTCGGAGTCCCAGAATCCAGGGATGAGACCGCCGTCGAATGCATCAGATGGCTCGGGCGCGACTCCGATGAGCGAGATCACTTCGGCGACCACTACCTCATCGAGAGGCTCGAAGAACTCCGCCCATGTCTCTGCTGATGCGGATCCTTCATGAATCGCCGCCAGGCGGACGGCCTGATGGTCCGGGATGATCGCAAGGCAGTTGCCACCGTCGTCTCCCACCTGCACTGAACAGGGTCCAGGAGCCCAGGGAACCCATGAACTAGGTGGTCGCTGGCCGATCAGGCCTCCTATCCCTTGATCACCGCGTGGAGCCGGCGTCCCATCGCGGCGCCCGGACGCGCCAAACTTGTCACATAGCTTGGAGAAGTCCCGTTGAGCGGACGTACTCCTCGCGGATCAGTTGCGCCGGCATCAGGAGGGCTGCACCAAACGCGTTCGCCTCCTCCTCGCTAGGAGGTTGTGGCGGGCGCTCGCCTGGTGGGCGGGGGTCGACAGCTGTCGAGCGGCAGAAAACTGCCTCCTCGGCGTCCCGGTGCAATCGCCAGTGCCCCAGCTCATGGGCAATTGTGAACCGCCGCCGCGTCGGCCATTGGCGCGCTTCGGCCGCGTTGACCCAGATTTCCCCCCGATCTGGCAAGCAAAAGGCCTGAAAGTGACTGGTTCTCTTGTAGTGACGGCGCCCCGGGTGCTGCGGTCAGATCCTCCACATCGCGGACGAGCAGCCCCGCGTGGCTGTCGGCGATGTCCTCGATCGGCACCGGCAGCGTCTCGCCGTCCCATACGTAGCTCGGCACCCCGGCGAGGAACTCCTCGGCCAGCCGCTCAATCTCGTGCCATCACGGGCGATCGTACCCGCGTTGCTCGCACAGGCCAAGTCGCCGGATCGAGCGCGAGGTAGGCGCGGCCTGCGGCGCGGAGTGATCGACGTAGATCGGCCATCCAGGCACCTGCGCGAGCAGCTCTAACGAGCTCTCCAGTCTCCGACCTGGGCGGCGTGGCGCATGAGCGCCATCGGGTCGCGGACGTCTGTCATGGCCGGTCAGCGGTAAGGTCGGCCGCGCGGTGAGAACCTGACGGTCAGCCGCCGCGAAACAGCTGGTCGACCTCGTCCCACTCGGCTGCGTTCGGCCGGCGGGCTGGCTGTGCCCGGTGAGCGAAAGCCCGGGGCGGGATACGCCCTACGCGCAAATGACGTCTGGCCTAATGCGGGTCCTTCGCCCGGCGGCAGTAACGGCACGCCCCGCCGAGCGCAGCGCCTGCGCGGTCTCGCCAACAAGTTGGCCGAGCGCCTCGAGCACGCGGTCGGATACCCCTCGGGCCGGAAGGGTGCCTTGCTCCATCTGGTGGTAATAGACGGCTACCTTGTCCGTCTTGTCGCCCGTGCCGAGCGCGGAGGCAAGGCGCTCGACGAGCTGGCTGCGCTTGAGTCCGGCTCGGTTGCGCAGCCGCGGGAGTAAGGCCGGCCACAACCCTGCCTGTCCGCCGCAGCGTGCGCTCAAGCTCGTCGACGGTGCGCTCGGCGGATGGATCCCCGGAACTCTTCAGGGTCGAACGCGCGCCGCGGGGCGCGGGCGAGGTAGGCGTCGATGAGGGCTGCAGCTCGCGCCGCTGGTTGGGCGAGGCACGGGCCAGGAAGGAGCTTGGGTCGGCGTCACCGCCGCGGCGATGGTCCTCGACGTATTGGCTGAACAGGCGGTCGACGTCGCTCACATGCTGGCTCCGGACTTGGGGTCGAGTCGTTCGCGCAGCTTGGCGCGGAATCTAGACGCGATCTGGGCGACGTTGTCCTCACTCATACCCTGGATCCTCTCGCACACGCGTGCCGCGGTGACGCCATCGAACACGTGGAGGTCGATCACCTGTTTGTGTGTGTGATTGAACGTCTCAATCACCTCGTCCACGATCATGCGCAGCTCGACTGCTCCGGCCTCGCTTTCGGTGAAGGGTTCTTCGCCCCAAATCTCTTCCGCGGTTGCATGCTCGCTGGGGAGAGGGTCCTCGTTGGGTCGCCGTTCCGCCCGACGGTGATAGTCGGCCGCCGTGCGATCAACGATTGTGTGAAGCCAATTGCGGAACTCGCCCTGCGAAGTGCCGTCGAACGCTGCTGCGACAGCTTTCACCAGCGCCTCGTGCGCCACGTCCTCGACTACGCGCGCGGGCAGTTTCATGGTCAGGCGACGTTTGACGCCAGCTTCGTAGCCGTAGATCAGGAAGGCGAGCGCGCGGCGTCCGGCAGCCAGGTCTCCAGCGGGTCGAGCGTCGCGGATGTAGCCGATTAGCTTCTCATCCGAGAGGCGCTGAAGCTCGTGATCTGGTAGGGGTCGAAAGCTCACGGGGAAGCGTCGCCCGAGCTTGTGACTGGCTCGTAGCGACAGCCCATCAACGCTAGCGCCGGCGCCGCGGAAAAGTCAGGCAGCCCGCATCGTCGACGACTTTCCTTCCATGACTACGAAATTCTCTTCCAGACTCCGGCTTGGAGCGCCGCAGGTCGCTGGGCCCCTGGCGGTCTATCCAGTGATGGGGTATGAGCCTCGGCTCCGTTACCAGGGGATTGCAGAGGCCGTGAAGCAGGGCGCATTCATGAGCGAGGTGGACGAGCACGGCGACGTCAACCAAGTGCTCGTCTGCAATGCCACCAAGCGGCCGCTACTCCTCTACGAGGGGGAGCTGATCCTGGGCGCGCGCCAGAACCGCACGATCGACGCGCCGGTCCTCATACCGCAGGGGGTCGAAGCTCCCGTGTTCCGGTGAGCTGCGTTGAGCAGGGGCGCTGGGAGCAAGACAAGTGTGCCGCGAGGTTCACCCCTGCCCGCTATGCCGTCGACCCGGAACTGCGACGTGACAAGCGTGCTCGAGCCAACGCGCGCAGTCTCGCTGGTCAGGATGCACTACCGATCAGCCCGAGGTACGGGCAACTGTGAGGTCTCGGCTGGCGGCGCACGGCGTCAACTCTCCGAGCGCCGCGCTCACCGATATCTATGAGGTGAAGCGGCCTTGGCTTGACCAGGTCAAGCATGCGATCCGGCCCCACGAGGGCCAAGTCGGGGCCGTGGTCGAAGTCGACGGTCGCCCGCTCGCTCTCGATCTGGTCAGCCGTCACGACGTGTTCGCCGATCTGCTGGCCAGGCTGGTCGATGGCTACGCGCTGCTGGCGGGCACCCCAAGAGCCGCGGGCGTCGGTTCCTCTCATACGGCTGCGCTGGCGTTCTACGAGAAGACGATGAGCTCCCGGTCGCGGTGGCTGCCCACGCCCGGGATGGGCGATGCGTTCGCGCTCACCCGGCGGAGCATTCACGGCTCCGGCCTCCGCGCTGAAGGCGAGCTGATCGCGCTGTCGGCGTTCCCGGCGGTAGGGTGAGCAGCTGATGGGGGTGGACGGGATTAGGGATGAGGAGTCTGCTCGGCGCATCGACCTCGCCGCGCTCGCGCGCCGGTCGTCTCACTACTACTTTGTCATCCAGTGCTTACATTGCAGCCGCCATCGCGGCCTTCACTGGGGGCTCGATGAAGCCGGCCGAGGATGGCAGGAGCTGACCGGATCTACTTGCTCGCCCGCACACGACTCAGACTATGAGCGACGGGCGGTTGGCAGGATCCAGCCCGCGGCGGCATCACGATGAGTCGCTCGGGTGCCCGCAGCCAAAGCCGCTGTGCTTACTTGACGCTGACGGCGATCGACGATGCAGCTACCACAGCAGCTGGATAACCGGCGCCGGAACCTGCTGCTCGGTCTAGAGCTGCTGTGGGAGCGGGTTTCCGACTTTCGGTTTGGTCAGATGTTGCGAGTCGCGGTCGATGCTGCTGTACCGAACCTTCGACAGCTGACAGATGAGGCAATCGCCCACGGGGTTCCCAATGCGCTCGAGCGTGTTCCAGACAATCCTCCAGCGCCGGGGCCCTACTGGGACACCGAGACAAGAGACGGTAGGAACTTCATCAGCGGCCTGCCACGCGACCCGGCTCGGATTCAGCCGCTGATCGAGGCGCTGGGTCGAGCGTGGGCGGCCCATCCCAGCGCGTCGCTCGCCGCACTCCTCGAAGCGGCTCTCGATCGCGCCGGGGTACCGGAAAACGAGTTCGAAACACGATGGCTGCTCATCGAAGATGCGGCCATGACGCGGGCGCTTGGCGCGCTCGCAAGTGAACCGCCACCGAAGGACGCGAACTGGTGAACGGATGAACGCGACCAGAGCATGCCGGCCAGCGCCTCACTCACGCGAAAGAACTTGGCCCGCCAGCTCGAGCATCTGCCGACGCCACTGCTCCAGGTCGAGTTCGAACTCGCAGGCCGGGTCCTCGAACAGGTGAAGACTGATGGCGTACTCGCGGAACACTTGCAGCGGCTCGTTTACTCGCTCGCGATTCTGATCGGCAAGCCGCCACAGCTCGACGGACGCGTCCTCGGGGGAGATCGAGCCCTCAACCATCCGGGCGTCGGCGAAGAGCAGCTCGCCGGTGTCCTCCATCACCAGCAGCCGCCACCGATCTGGCGGTAGCGACCGCGTGATTACGCTCATTAGGTACTCGGAGTCCCCGCTCAGGAGCGCCGGCGGGTCCGTGATGTAGTGCAGCGAGCACCAGCTTCGCCATTCCCACGCCAGTGCCCGCAGCGCGTATGTCTTGCCGGTCCCCGGCGGGCCGGTCCAAAGTAGAAGACGGCCTCCATGACCGGGGCTGAACGAGGACATCGCGCGGGCGAGTAGTTCACGCGTGGCCGTTGAGTAATTTCCTTCGATCTCCGGCCAGTTTGGAACCGCCAGCCGGATGGTCTGGGCTAGGGCGCCGGCCATGCTGCTGATTCTCCAGAACGCGACCGGGATGGACTGTCCATCGGATTCCGGTTGGGCCTCCGGGATGCGCTCGCGCAGCAAGCCTTCCGTGGCATCGAGTTCATCCTCGCTGTGTGCGGCCAGCCGGCCGCTGAATCCTCGCGGCTGGATCACGAGCATCGCGAGGACGCCCTTGAGACGAGCCAGCACGCAGCGGGTCCGTTTGTAGTCGTACGAGATCGCGCAGAGGACCTCCCCCAGCGAGTCGATGTCCTCGTATATGCGGTTGGCCAATTCAGGCCGCGCAGGCGCGTCCGCCCCTCCCGATGGGCAAGCACCATGAACTGTCCGTCGACAAAGCTGTCGTAGTCGCCCTCATTGCCCAAGCTGATAACTGCGGCTGGCAAGACTGCAGCGCACGTGTCTCTGGTCGGCATCCCGTCTTTCATACTCGGCTCCATCGATCCCATCTGTGGCACCGTGCCGTTCGGCCGGTTGCCGCGGCGTCGAAGGTCTGGGTCCCTCGGCCGCTCTAGATGGTCGATGCAGAGTGAAGTCGCCCGCGTCGGCGATCTCCTGACACAGTCTGAGGCGGTTCACGGCACGCCATCGCCGTCAAGTTTGGCGTCGCTGGGTGACTCTCCGGTGAGGTAAGCCCCGCTTCGATGCCGCAACAACAGCCCACACGAGTGATCGTCGAGCATAGGCGCGCCCGCACCGGTTGTGGCACGACCTTGGCCGCACTGTTTCCTAGCCGAGCTCGTGAGTTGCGGTTCGAGGGCGACGGTTAGAGCCTTCATCGTCAGGAACTACGACGAGTGACCGACTGCTTGGTCGGTGACCCCCGACCCGACCAGTTTCGGCGATCTGCCTCCGCAATCGGTCGGACACGACGCCGGCTACCGCAACATCATCGACGTGCAGTTCCTCTCGCGGGCGCTTGACCGCCGGGTGCGCTGCGTGCGCGGCGCCAATTGGCCGACCGAGGCCCTCTACCCGGGTGACGCGCCCGAGGTGATCGCGAGCGCCTACTACGACTACAGCCGCTCGTTTGAGGCCCTGGCCAACGTTGAGGGCGCGCTCGCTCACATCATCCGCCGGGGAGACACGGTCACGGTCCGGCTTGCCGGCGACTCTCACGAGGCCCTTGACCGGGCCGAGCGTCGGCTGCGCGAGCAGCTTCCCGAGCCCGAAAAGGATCCGGCCCATCAGGTCGCGGTCGACTTCTCTGCCCTGACGGATAACGGTCTTCGCCTCACCACCCACACGCTGACCGTGCCGACGTTCGCCGAGATCGCGGCGAACTATCCGGCGGCCGTCAGGCGATCCCTCGCCGGACTGTGCAGCGACTTCAGCCGGGCTCGCGGGGCCGCCTCCTGCTCTGGCACGGCCTGCCCGGATGCGGCAAGACCTGGGCGCTCCGTGCCCTGGCCTCCGAGTGGCAGGAGTGGTGCAAGCTGCGCTATGTCAGCGATCCGGAGCGGCTGCTCAAGGAGTCCAGCTATCTCACCGAGATCATCCACATGCGTCCCGGCGGCCAGGGGCGGGATGACCGCTGGTGGCTGATCGTGCTCGAGGACACGGGCGAGCTGCTCGCTGACGACGCCAAGAGCAAACCGGTCAGGGGCTCTCGCGCCTGCTCAACGTCGCCGATGGGCTGCTCGGCGAAAGCTCGCAGGCGCTCTTTCTGCTGACTACTAACGAGGACCTACGCACAGTCCATCCGGCGGTTGCCCGACCCGGCCGCTGCGCGCACCTACTCGAGTTCGACGCGTTCCCGCCCGAGGAAGCAAATCGATGGCTGGCCGCAAACGGCTGCGACGGGTCTGTTGCGACGCCAGCCACACTCGCGGAGCTGTTTGCTCTGCGGACGCCGCGACCTCACCCCGGCCCGCCGTCGGCCGGTGGGATTCGTTTGAGCGCGGGCACGGATCTGCCCGGTGTGGGCGAGCCACCTGGGGAGAGGCAGAGAGGCCACACGCCTCGGATGCCGCCATTTCAGCCGCGGAGACGATTGAGCTATCCAGGTGACCGCCCCTCTCAGCCGGGAGCAAGCGCACGTCTCCGCGGAAGCCCGCCTCGGACAGGATGCGTGGGGCGCAAGGAGCCTGCTCGGTTTGCGCGGAATCGCATGCCGAGCCCACCCGAATAGGATGAATCCCGTCCCGGCATATAGACATGGGAGGGCTGGATGGGCCGATGGACTGAGCCAGACCGAGGCGTAGTCGACGCCCTCATCTAGGAATGGCGCGAGAGCTGTCTCATCGACCAGCTCTCGCTACTGCGCCCGGGCGAAGCCCATCTGGACAGAGGAGAACTTCGCAGTCCTCATGGAGCGATTCGTCGCGCCGGAGCTGCAAGAGGGCGAGAACTTCGACGAGAAGCTGACGAACAAATGGAGGGCGTGGGCCTTGGCCCCGGAACACTGATGGCTGAAGTCATCGCCGTACATCTTGTGTTCGCATCTCAGGCTCTGATATCGGCGGTGACCGCAAGAGCGAGCTCATCTCCATCCCGCTAGAAGCCGTCGGTGAGGAGTTCCCAGAAGAAGGTGTTGTTGCCGATGCGGTGTGGGGCGGCATCGGCGGCACAGGCCAGTATTTCAATCAGGGTCGGCCCTCTTCCTGAAGTACTTGGTCCAGTTCGGCAATGCCCTGAGAGAAAAAGAGGAGCGTCGGCGTGAGCTGGTGGCTGCCGACGGCGACGCGTGGGCGTTCAAGGACTGGCTGGATGAGCAGCTGCCCGACCCCGACGGCGCCGGGCGCAGCATGCGCAACATCCTCCTGCACCTTCTGTTCCCCGAGACCTATGAGCGCATCGCCGCGAAGATGACAAGTGGGAGGTTGCGACGACTTCGCGGCGCTGGTGGACGGTCTTGACCCGAGGACGACGACGCAGACGAGAGCTCTGGGCCATCCGTGAGCGTGTTTGGGAGCTGAGCCCGACGGACTGCCCGGCATCAGCGATATCGACTTCTACCAGCCGCCGCTTGCGCGAGGGTTGGGACCCCGAGGACACACGCGCCGGCCGCGCCGCAGACGGGGGCCTAGCGCCTCTATCCGCCCTCGAATACAAGCAGCAGGTCGTCTTCTACGGCCCTCCGGGAACGGGCAAGACCTTCGAGGCCAAGGCTCTGGCCGGGCAATTCATCCGCCGCGCAGGCGATGCGCCGCTGGGGACCCGTCGACTACCTGGAAAACCAGGACCCCTTGAAGGAACTGGTCAGCAGATCGAACGCCGTCAGCTACACCCCGCCTACTCATATGAGGACTTCATCGGCGGCTTACGGCTGAGGACAACAGCACCGTACCGACCAAGGGACATCTTCTGTTGCTCATCGAGCGCATCGAGGAAGCGCAGAAGACGCCCTGACCCGCCACCTCTGCCGTGGGTCCTCATCCTCGACGAAATCAACCGCGTCGACCTCTCCCGTCTGCTGGGAGAGGTCTTCTCGGCGCTCGATGACCGTGGTGCCCCGATACAGCTCTCAGCGGCCGGGGCCGAGAAGTGGCCCCCGCTGAACTTCCCAAGGACCTTTACATCATCGGGACGATGAACCTCATCGACCAGGCGGTCGAGCAGCTCGACTTCGCTCTGCGCCGCCGCTTCTTCTGGCTTCTCGCCGACTACCAGGAGGAACTCATCGTGCCGGTCGTCCGGGAACGCTGGGAAGGCACTCGACTACGACGAGTATCCCTGGCTTCGCCGCCACGCATGGGAGCACGTGCAGGGAGACATCGAGTGGCTGGCCGAGCGAGCAACGCGAGCTCAACAACGCAGTCGCCGACGAAAAGCTGCTCGGACCGCAGTACAAGGTCGGTCACACGTACTTCTTTGACGTCGCTGGGCTCATCGCCAAGTGGCCCGAACCTGCGCCCGGGAGGTAGCCGTCGTGGCAACTACCTGTGGAGCTCGAGTAGGCAAGCCCCTACCGCCGCTTGAGGACCTTTGGGCCTACTCGCTCGCGCCCCTGCTCAGCGAGTATCTGGCCGGCATCGGCTCAGTACAGCGCGAGGGACTCTCGGGAGTTGCGCAAGCTGTTCCTCGCCCCGGTAGAGAAGTGACGCACTCGCTTCAGGTCAAGGACCTGACCCCGTTCGACGCCCGGGAAGAGGCAGAAGACCGCTGGCTGTCGCGGCTGCAAGAGCACGTGCGCGCTGAGGAGTTCGTCATCCGGCTCGGAGAGGCGGCAGCAGCGCGAAGAGGACTTCATCGTCTACCGAGACGCCCGGGGCCAGTGGTGGGCCGGTCGGTATATCGGCGAAATCGCATACGAGGGCCGGCGCATCGAGATTGCGCCGCGGTTCGGACCGGAGGTCATCGGCCGCTGGCTTGAAGGCGCGCTCAACCTCGTGGCGGTCCCGGAGACCGCGGAGCGAGAGCCGAGCGAGTCGTTCGTCGCCCTGCTGCTGGCCGCGGTATGGTCACGCGAGCTCGAGCGGGCATCGCGCCACGGGCCGCCGGCGTTTCGCCGCGACCACACGACATCGGGGATTGCTCGTTCGCGGCCGCCTTGATGTGCGCGAGACCGTACGGCTGCGCGCTCATGGCTCTTCGCACGTGGCATCGGTCAGCCGGCAGCGCGACCTCGACAACGACGTGTCCCGTACGCTGGTGGTCGCCGAGCGGGCGCTTCACCAGCTCATCGGCAACCGGCACTGGCACACGCCCCGCGTCAAAGACGTGCTGCCGCAGCTCATAGCCGCGGTCGGCGCCAGGCCCCGGCTGCCGAGCGAACGCGCGCTCCAGCGCATCCGCTACACGCCGATTACCCGCCGTTCAAGGAGGCGGCGTGGCTGTCATGGCACATCGCGCGCCGCGAAGGATTCGGTGCGCCGTCAGAGGCCGGCGACGCGGAGGGCATCCTTCTGGACGTAGCCGAACTCTGGGAGCTGTTCCTACTGCAACTGTGTCCGCCTGGCCGCCCCGGGACTCTCGGTCGAGCACGGGACGACCTCGTCAACAGAACCTTTCTCCTTTCCCGTATCGCCGACCCTTCGTTCGGGATGGGCAAGCTGAAGCCAGACATCGTGGTTCGCGCCGGGAGAAGCTGGTCGCCGTCATCGACGCCAAGTACAAGCGCCTTCAGGACCTCTGGCCGGAGCGACCTTTCGGGGTCGAACGCTCGGACCTGTACCAACTGGCCGCCTATCTCAGCCGACTAGACCCAGAGGGTGTCGCCGAGGGCATGCTTCTCTACCCGCTCGACCCCGAGCAGGAGGAGAGCACAGCCGAGGTCCAGGGCCGCTGGAGGATGGAGGCGGGGAGCCGAGTCCAGTTCCGGCGAATTCCCATCTCTGTGGGAGATGCCACGAAGATGCTGCGGGAGATACTGGACAGCAATGATTCAGTGCGCGGTTAGACGCTAAGGATTGACCACCGCGTCGGACCCTAGTCTCCCGTCGGATCGAGTCTGTGCTCACTTTCTCTAGAAGGGGGATGTGTCCCGCGGCCGGGTGCCGGTTCTCGTCGGGTGCTTCAAACGCCTCAGCGCCAGGAACTACACCTAGACGCGCATCACGATCGCCCAGAAGCGAGCGCGGCGCCTGGGGGTGCCTGAAGATTAGCCGAACGGGTTACCAAATCCTTTGGTGTTGCCAACGAGACCCCAGCCCAGTGATGACCCGTTGTACACGCCGAGCCACCAGTTCGCATCTCCCCGCGAGTAGAACAGCACCTGCGAACGCCCCGACCGCGTGAAATCACCAATCCACGTCGGGTCCCCCGCTGTATTACCGAACCCGCTGGTGATGCCGACCCGCCTCCAGCCCGACGACCTGCGCGAGTAGCTCCCGAGCCACCAGTTCTGGTCCGCCGGTGAGTAGAACAGCACCTGCGAGTGCCCCGAATGCGTGAAATCACCAATCCACGTCGGGTCCCCACCGGTATTCCCAAACCCACTCGTGCTGCTAATGAGCCTCCAGTGCAAGGACGAGCCCCAGTAATTGCCTAGCCACCAATGCTGGTCGCTCGGTGAGTAGAACAGCACCTGCGAATGCCCCGACCGCGTGAAATCACCAATCCACGTCGGGTCCCCCGCTGTATTACCGAACCCGCTGGTGATGCCGACCCGCCTCCAGCCCAACGACCCGCGCGAGTAGCTCCCGAGCCACCAGTTCTGGTCCGCCGGTGAGTAAACAGCACCTGCGAGTGCCCCGAATGCGTGAAATCACCAATCCACGTCGGGTCCCCACCGGTATTCCCAAACCCACTCGTGCTGCTAATGAGCCTCCAGTGCAAGGACGAGCCCCAGTAATTGCCTAGCCACCAATGCTGATCGCTCGGTGAGTAGAACAGCACCTGCGAATGCCCCGACCGCGTGAAATCACCAATCCACGTCGGGTCCCCCGCTGTATTACCGAACCCGCTGGTGATGCCGACCCGCCTCCAGCCCAACGACCCGCGCGAGTAGCTCCCGAGCCACCAGTTCTGGTCCGCCGGTGAGTAGAACAGCACCTGCGAGTGCCCCGAATGCGTGAAATCACCAATCCACGTCGGGTCCCCACCGGTATTCCCAAACCCACTCGTGCTGCTAATGAGCCTCCAGTGCAAGGACGAGCCCCAGTAATTGCCTAGCCACCAATGCTGGTCGCTCGGTGAGTAGAACAGCACCTGCGAATGCCCCGACCGCGTGAAATCACCAATCCAACTTGGATCCGGTCTCGGAGGCGGAGGAGGAGAAGACACCTGGCCAAGGCGCCAGATTCGGTAATCGCCGCTTAGATTGCGCGAGTTGAAATCTCCGCGGTGGACCAGCTCGTTGTTGAGCGGATAGCCGAAGTTGCTGTCGATGACCCCGGAATCCGAGCCAGCACTCGTCACGATTGCGGTGTGGAGCTCGGAGCCGCCTGCGCCACCACCCCACTGAATGACGTCGCCGGGCAGCGCTTGAGCTATATCTGGCACCTGGACAGCATGCTGCGCCCATTGCGCCTGGTAGGTGTCGGTGTTATAGCCAAAGGCAAGCGAAGGACCGCCTGCCTGAACGATCATCTTCTCAACGAATACGATGCACTGTCCTTCCCACGTGCCATCCGGAACCGCCTCGGCATGATCAGCGATCGCGGAATTCGGGAAGCTATCTGGCCCACTCAGCGCACCAGCGTTAGACGCGAAAGCGAACACGCACATCAGAACCACCAAGGCCATCGCTACGCGGACCCAGCGACGACGACGGCACATATACATAACCACTGCCCCCAACCTCCTTAAAGTTCCCCCAAAGGGCTAGCCCAAGATCCCGGCATCCTACAGGCGCGCCGTCCGCCTTCGCCCCAGGCAGCCACCCTAGGAATAGCGAAGCGCCGCAGCTGCTTGTAGCGGCTAGAAGTCGGCGTCGCGGCTCCATCCGCCGCGCAGGAGCGGCCTCAGCGCGTCTCCGCACGGCTGCTATCGCGCGGCAAGAGCCGCGCGGTCGTGAGAGTCGCGAGGTTTCAGCTGCCGCTAGCGGTGGGCAACTCCATGGATGCCGAGTCGCGCGCGAAGGCAGCCTCGACCCACTCCGCCTCGTGGGCGCTGGGAGGGTAGTCGGCGTAGACAAGGTCCGTGCGGAGTCACGGGTCGATCTCAGAGCGACGTCAAGGTCGCGGAGGGGCGCGCCACAATCCCGAGCAGAAGAACTGCGTGCTCGACGGGTCCCTCGTAGGAACCTGAAGGCCCTCGCGTCGGAGGGCCTTCGTACTTTCAGAGGCCCCGTGGAACGGCCTCCGCTATAGCGGCGCTGTTCTCTCAATCCTCCACGGCGTCTACGCCCATGCCCTTGAGCACCTCGGCAGTCGCCAGTGCACCCTCCTACCGGTGGCCATGCTCCGATGGGAGGGTGCTCGACGAGGGCCTATCAGCACGTGCTGCCGGCCCCCGGGATAAGGCTTTCCTCAAGCGCCGCTAAGGGCGCTCTAAACCCAAGCTTTCAGGCTTATTAGCGTCTTCCCGGCGGCGCCCATCACGCGTTTAAGCGGGTAGAGAAGCGTCGATGAAATCCTGGATTACTACCGCCGCTGGCGGGACTGCTGCGCCGTCGCTCGCGATCAATCCGGTACAGGGGGCGAGAGGTTGATCGAAACCGCGAGTACCGCTGAGGTTGAGCGGCGGACGCGTCCCCGGCCCACACAGCGCTCGCAAACACTGCTTGACATCTTCAGCGCGACCGCGACCCGCTGCGCGCAGCGACTGGCCATCGACGCGCCCGACGCAACCCTCAGCTATGAGGAACTGTCTAAGGCCGCCGACGGCTTGGCGCGTCGGCTCAGGACGCGCGGCATCGCTCCTGGCGACCGGGTGGGCATTCGGGTCGCGAGCGGGACGAGCGAGCTTTACGTCGCCATCCTGGGAGCGCTGCATTCCGGCGCCGCCTACGTACCCGTTGACGCGGATGACCCGCCTGCGCGTGCGCGGCTGGTTTTCGAGCGCGCTGGTGTGTCCTGTGTCGTGCGTGACGGGCTTCAAATCGAGGAGCTCCTGCCCCCAGCCGGCGCACGTAATCCACTCGGCGAGAACCGGCTGCCCGGTCTCGATGACGACGCATGGGTGATCTTCACGTCCGGCTCAACCGGTGAGCCCAAGGGCGTCGCGGTAACTCACCGATCAGCGGCGGCCTTTGTCAATGCCGAGGCCGGCTTGTGGAGCGTTAGGCGCGACGATCGGGTCCTCGCAGGCCTGTCGGTCGGCTTTGATGCCAGCTGCGAGGAGATCTGGCTCGCCTGGCGGAACGGCGCAACCCTCGTTCCCGCTCCTCGTTCTCTCCTGCGGACCGGGTTCGAAATGGGAGCGTGGCTCGCCCAGCGTGGTGTCACGGTGGTCTCGACCGTCCCCACGCTGGCGGCGATGTGGGACGACGCATCGCTGGCCGGGGTACGTCTTCTGATCCTGGGAGGCGAGTCATGTTCCGAGCAATTGGGTTGGCGGCTCGCGGATGGCCGCGAGGTGTGGAACACCTACGGTCCGACCGAGGCCACCGTGGTGAGCACTGCGGCTCGGATCAGGCCTGGCGAGCCCATCACGATCGGCCAGCCGTTGGAGGGCTGGAAGACCGCGGTGGTAGACGACGAGTTGGAGCCCGTCCTTGAAGGCGAGCCGGGCGAACTTGTGATCGCCGGGGTAGGAGTGGCGCGGTACCTGGATCCGATCCTCGATACCGAACGCTTTCTACCATTACCATCGCTCGGCTGGGATCGCGCCTATCCGACCGGGGACATCGTCCGAGAAACCAGCAGCGGACTCGTGTTTGTCGGGCGCCGGGACCACCAGGTCAAGATCGGCGGCCGACGGATTGAGCTTGGAGAGATCGACGGACACCTGAGCCGTCTCGACGCCGTCAAAGCCGCGGTCACCGTGGTCCGAGAATCCAAGGCCGGGAACAAGCTTCTGGTGGCATACGTGGTGGGCGATGTCGATCCGAACGCGGTCCGGGCGGCGCTGGCCGATCACTTGCCCGAACCGGTCGTCCCGCAGATAGTGATCCTCGATGAGCTCCCGCAGACGGCCTCGGGCAAGGTCGACCGCGACGCGCTTCCCTGGCCTCCGCCCGACACGGCCGCAGAGTCCGAGGATGACCTACAGGGGACGGCAGCCTGGCTGGCCGAGCTCTGGCGCCACCAGCTAGGTCCGATCACGGTCACGCCTCAGAGCAACTTTTTCGAGCTCGGCGGCACCTCACTGGCCGCGGCCAAGCTCACCTCCGCCTTGCGCGAGCGCTTCCCGGCCGTCGCGGTCGCCGACATCTATCAGCACCGGACGCTCGACGCGCTGGCGGCCAGGCTCGAGTCATTTGGGGTGGCTGAGCAGTCGCTAGCGACCGAGCTTCGACACGATAAGCGCCGCTGGGGTCTGATCAGGTCAGCGGGTGCGTTCGGACTCCTGGCGCTGAATACGCCGCAATGGCTGCTGGGGATCCTCGCTTTCAACCGCATCTCTCCCGGCCATCCCAGCCCAGTGGTGGGATGGCTTTGGCTGGCGCTTGGCTGGCTCCTGCTGACGAGCGTTCCCGCCCGGGTGGGGATGATCCTGATCGCTCGGCGGCTCCTGCTGGCCGACCTGAGGCCCGGACGCTATGCGCGCGGTAGCTGGATCACGTCGCGTCTGTGGTTTGTGGAGCGGCTGGCCGAGCTGTTTCACCTCGACTCGCTGGCCGGAACCCCGTGGGCCGGACGATATTCCCGGCTCATGGGTCACCGAATCGGCAACGACGCTCGCCTGGGCACGATCCCACCGCCCACAAGCCTGATCGTGGTTGGTGACCGGGTGACACTCGAGCCCGATGTCGACATTCACGGTTGGTGGATCGACGGGCGCGAGCTGGTGATCGACGAGCTGCGGATCGGGGAGGACGCCCGCCTTGGGACGCGCGCGGTGCTGATGCCGGGGTCGTCAGTCGGGGCGGGGGCCGAGATCGAGCCGGGTGCCGTGGTCAGTGGCCACGTCCCGGCTGGCCAGCGCTGGGCGGGGTCGCCGGCCCGCCAGGTGGGAGACGCCGGCGAGGGTTGGCCCGAATCAGACGGTCTTCGAAGGCCGATGCGCCGTCGCGTGAAGGCGCTCTACGCGGTGGGGCTGGGACTCCAGAATCTGGTGCCCCTGCTCGCCTCAATCCCAGGGATCCTTCTGCTGGTGGCGCTCTTGCCCACCAACACAAGCAACTCGGCCACGGCCACGACGATCGTCCTATGGGCCCCGCTGCTGGCGCTGGTGTTCACATGCTCCGACGCCGGGCTGATCGCCCTCTCGTTTCGAGCGCTCGCAGCGCTGGTGAAGCCTGGCTGGCACCGCGACGACGGGTCCGTCGGCTGGGCGCTGTGGCTTGGCGAGTCGCTCATGGAGCAGGCTCGGGGGGCTCTCTTTCCGGTCTACTCGAGCCTGTACACCCGGCCGTGGCTGCGGCTGGCAGGCATTCCGGTCGGCAAACGGACGGAGGTTTCCACTGCCGTCGGTCTCAACCGTCTTACCCGCTTCGGCGAGAGTGGCTTCGTCACAGACGACGTGGTCGTTGCTGGCGCCAAGGCCCGCGGTGGGTGGTTGTTCGTATCGCCGATCGAGGTGGGGCACCGCAGCTTCCTGGGCAATGGGGCGATCCTCGAGGCGTCGACGAGGGTCGGCGACGACAGCCTGGTGGGCGTTCTCACCAATGCTCCGAAGGCGACCCCCAGCGGAACCTCCTGGCTGGGCTCGCCGGCGCTCGAACTGCGGCGAGTGCCTGACAAGTCTGACCCGGCGCGGACGGTCGCTCCCCCACCGCGGTTGATCGCGGGCCGGGCGGCCACGGAGCTCGTCCGGATCCTGCTGCCCACCACCGTCTCCATCGCGCTCGCAGGCGCCGTGTTCCTCGCCTTGTCCTCGATCGGGATGGCGGACGGGCTGCTGTTGATGGTGGCCGCGGCGCCGTTGGTGATTATCGGGAGCGGGGTGGTGGCAACCCTGATCACGATCGCGATCAAATGGATCCTGATGGGCCGCTACCGCCCCGGCGAGCATCCGCTGTATTCGTTCTACGTATGGCGGGATGAGATCGTCAATACCTGTCAAGAGCAGCTCGGCGGAGTCTGGCTGCTCCGCGCCGCCGCCGCCACTCCCATCCTGTCCTGGTACCTACGCATGCAGGGGGCGACCGTCGGGCGTGACGTGTGGTTCGAGCCACTCACCGTCACCGAATTCGACGTCGCCGATCTCGGTGACGGATGCGTGGTCAACCGCAACGCCGTAGTAGAGACCCATCTGTTCCACGACCGCCTGATGAGAATCGGCCCCGCCAAGCTGGGCGCTGGCGCCACCCTCGGGCCCGCGGCGGCGATGCTGCCAAACACCTCCGTCGGCGAGCACTGCACCGTCGGCGCGCGATCCGTCGTGATGCGAGGCGAACGACTTCCCGACCGGACTCGGTGGCATGGGGCGCCTGTGGTGGCGGCTTGAGGATTGCTGGACCCTTCAACCGTCCTCCGGCGCGGCGCTCTGCCCGGACGAGTGTTCCCATCCGGTGGGGGCGCGATCTCGGTCACCGCGGCGGTCGCGATCTTCGACTGAAGCTCGGTGTACGCCACGCCAAGATCGTCGCTGTCGTCTGCCGCGAGAATGATCATGGCGTGGACTGTCGGCGTAGCCCCTTGATTGAACGCCTGAGTGAACTCGACTGGCATCTGGTCCATCCCCGGCGCGTTGATCGTGGTCAATCCAGCTGCGTGAGCAGAACGTTCAGCCACACCGGCTCGACGTTGGTGATCGAAGGGTTCCGTGCGGCGAGGGCCTTGGCCGGACGTGATCCTTGTTGAACCCGACAAGGTTGCCCTGAAGAAAAGCATTGCTGGAAGCTGGGCCTACTGCCGACGACGACCCGCCACCGAGCTTCACGGCAGGATCAAATGGCTATCGCCGAACTCGTGCCACAGATAGCCACGGGCCAGCGCCATGTCGTAGCAGCGCTTGACTAGCCCTTCTCCTCCGATCGCCTCGAGCATCTGCAAGTGGGAGGCCCTGGGCTCGTGCCAGCCAGTGAGCAATCCGTCGATGACCTGCACGGGGTGGCTCTTGGAGATCACCAGACGGGTCCAGCCATCGGACGCCTCGACGATCCCGTCTGGCGTCGCGGCCGACTCGAGGGCGCGGACTACGGTGGTTCCGATAGCGATCACCTTGTGCCCGGCCGCGCGGGTCTGGTTTACCAATAGCGCGGTCGGCGCGGGCACTGTGTATTCCTCGGCGTATGGCGGCTCGTGTGCCTCCGGTGAGGAAACTCCGGCGTGCAGAGTGATTGGCGCAATGATCACGCCTATCGCTATCAGGCGCGTGAGGAGCTCGGGGGTAAATGGGCGCCCGGCGCTTGGCATCTCGGCGCTGCCCGGCACGGTTGCGTAGACCGTCTGATAGGCGCTGAGCGGCCATGCCTGGCGAACATAGCCGTAGCGAATTGGGTGGCCGTGGTCCGTGAGGTAGGTGGGCAGATCCACGACGCCGTCGGGACGCGCGAGCCATAGCCGTCCGCGGCCCGCGTAAGGTGCCAGAAGCTCGAGGGTTGCTTGTCCCACCAGCTGGATCTCCTCGCCGGCCTTCCCGTCTGTAAGCGGAGAGACTCCGCCTTCACTCCGGAGCTCGACGACAAAACGGCCTGGGGCCTGGCCGACGCCAGCGATCCCCGCGCGTCCCTTACCGCCGGCGCCACCAGGTTCACGTGTAGAGAAACGAACCTCGATCGACCCGCCGGCGCTGCGGGTGGCCGGGACGGCGGCGGGTAGCGTCGCTGAGTTGTTGATGACGAGCAGATCGCCCGGCTGGAGGTAGTCAGGCACGTGGCGAAAATCGGTGTGGATGATCGCTTCGTTGGAGCGCCGAGCGACCATCAGGCGCACCTCGTCGCGCTCAAGTCCGCGTGCCTCTGGCGGCTCGGCAGCCTCAAGGGCCGGATGTAGCTCAAATGCCAGGGTGCTCATGAGACGGTTGCCATAAGGTCTTTGGTCCGGAACCGGCCGCTGGGCAGCGATCCATCGATCAGGGCTAGCAGACCGGGCACGCTCTCTTCGGGCAGCGGCCGGTCGGAGATGTCTTCGCCTGGAAACGCCTCCTGGTGCATGCGGGTACGCATATCGCCTGGGTCGACCGAGTAGATACGCAACTCAGGGTGCTCCACGGCAAGAATCGCCGTGAGCTGTTCGAGCGCGGCCTTTGCCGACCCGTACCCACCCCAGCCGGGATACGCCTCCGCGGCGGCATCGGATGTGATGTTGATGATGCAGCCGCCCGCCCCGATCAACGGCAGAGCTAGCTGGACCAACGCGAGTGGTGCCATCACGTTGACCCGGTAGACCCGCTCGAGCTCGGAGAGGGGGTAGGCGCTCAGCTGGGGCTGGGGACTGGGGCCGAGCACACTCGCGTTGTTTACGAGCAGGTCGATGGGGTCGCCGGCGGCTGCCACGAGCGCCTGTCGGTGCCAGTCATCGCCGACATCGCCCGTGAGGGCTTCCACCTCGGTGAGCTCGCTCAGCTCGCGGGCGGCAGCCGCAAGCTCCCATTCCGTACGCGCGTCTATCACCAACCGCCAATCGCGTCTCGCGAGTTCCCGGGCCAATGCGAGACCAAGGCCCCGGGATCCCCCGGTGATGATCGCTCTCCGTGTGCCGCTCATCGATCTGCTCCGGACCCGTCTGCTGCATCGGTTGGGGCCGTGAAGCGGTCGTAGTTCACGCGCATGAGCACGAGCACGTCGGCCACGTCCGCGTCGTTCCTGATCCGGCGAGCGGCTGGTCCCTGCGCATCCGGGAAAACCGGGTGCGGTTCGATCCGGTGTTGCTGAATCAGTTCGCTCCAAATTGTCTTCGGGAAGTTGAAGTGGGCGGCATGGTCTCCGTGTAGATGGCCGATCTCACGCCGCCCGACGCGGAAGGCGAACTCGCCCCGGCGCCCCGGCCCGGCTGTCACTCCCGGCCACGTGGTGACCTCGTTCGTGATCAGCTCGCTGGCGTTAAGGGCTGGTCCCGTTGCTCTTGACGTTGCCATGTGCCGCTCCTCGTTCCGTGGTTTTGTGACCATGCGGAGCACACTACAAGTTCAAGTAAACTTGAAGTCAAGCTTGAATTGTGCTTATCTGCGATGAGTGGCCGAACTGCTCACTATCTCTCAGGTATCGCGCCGCAGCGGGGTCGCATCCTCGGCCTTGCGCTTCTACGAGGAGCGTGGGCTGATTCGCTCAGAACGTGCGGGCTCGGGCCACCGTCGCTATCCCCGATCGGTGCTCCGGCGCATCGCTTTTATCGTCTTCGCGCAGCGCATCGGCCTCTCCCTCGAGGAGATCGGCGGCGAGCTGGCCAAGCTGCCCGCTGACCGCGCCCCCAATCGCGGTGACTGGTCGCGCCTATCCAGCGGCTGGACGGCTCGGATCGATCAACGCATCGCCGAGCTCGAGCGATTGAAGTCCGGGCTGACCGAGTGCATCGGCTGCGGCTGCCTTTCCCTGAGCCGCTGTGCGCTCTCGAACCCGAATGACTATGCAGCTAGGCGCGGACCAGGCCCGAGGTTCTGGATCGGCGACCGACCGAGTAGCTAGCCCCGCACAGGCTGCAACTCCGGTCTCTGCTCCCCGCGGGATTGCCGTCGCCGAGTAACCCGGCTGTACTTCCCCCACGAGCCGTCGCCCCCCAGGCTGGCGCACCGCGCCTATCGGGCGTCCTGCTCGTCCCGCTCAGCTCCCGTTAGCGTTTCATAACCATCATCTGCGCCGGCGGAGGGAAGATCCTCGGCGTTCCGCTTGCGCGCCTCTTTCCTAGCTTGTTTCTCGATACGACGCTCGCGAAGCCTGCTCTCGCGGGCGAGCTTCGCGAACGTGGTCTTCTTCTTGCCGCGTCCAGCCACGCCTCTTTCCTTTCATCGTGGAGTTGCCAGGCGAGCCTGGCGCCGTGAGCTTGGCTAGAGCTGCCGCACGTTGGCGGCTGCGGGGCCCTTGGGACCCTGCTCGGTGTCGTATGACACCTTTGCGCCTTCAGTAAGCGACCTGAAGCCGTCGGCGTTGATCGACGACTGATGGACGAACAGATCTTTCGCGCCGTCATCAGGCGTGATGAACCCGTAGCCCTTCTCGTCACTGAACCATTTCACGGTTCCGGTGGCCATCCCGTTCTCCTTTGGTCATGTGCCGCGTACCAGGAGAGCTAGAGAGCAATGACCTGCGAGCGCTAAACACAATTGCGGGCCACACTCGGACCCGCGTCTATCACTTGTGACCGTAGCAGCAAGCGTCCGACCCCTGGCTCCTTTTGCTCGGATGGGTGTAGCGCTCCGGCGACGTTGCGGGAACTGTGCCGGAGCAAGACTGGTCGCTGGGCTGGGATCTCGGGTCACGGGACATCGACGTGGCGCTTCCCGGTCGGACGAGATGACCAGCGGCTGGCGGCGGCTGCTTCTCGGACTAGCTGGCGGCGTCGAAGCTTGACCATGACTAGATCCCGGCGCGATATCCGAAGAACTCGTGGTCGGCGTTGTACCCACCGTAGCCGCCGCCGATGTCTGCGAAGCAGCGCACGAACTCGACCGCCTGCACCCACTTGACGAGCTTGTAGCCGAGCTCGATCTCATTGCGCAGACGAAGCGGAGCGCCGTGGACCAGGCCCAGCGGCTCTCCGTTCAGCTCGTAGGCCAGGATCGTCAGCCGGTGATACATGTGCGAGAGCTTGTGCACGTCGTAGTACAGCCCGCCTTCAGGCCCTTCGACGAATGAGTAGAAGACGACGTATTTGGCCCCTTGCTTTGGCTTCACCAGGTCGCAGATTTCGCGCATCGGAACCCCTGCCCACTTGGCTACACCTGACCAGCCCTGGATGCAGTGATGGGCGGTGATCTGCTCCTGGCGGGGAAGCCTCTTGACTTCCTCGAGCGCCAGCTCAGTGGGATTGTCGACCTCGCCAAAGATTCGGAGCCGGTAGGCGGCGAAATCGCTGGCCGCCACCTCCCCATATTCCTCAGTCGTGGGCATCTTGCCGTTGGGCCATAGGTGCGGGGCGATGTCGCGCTCGGTGTACTCCCCGGGCCGGGGGTCGAGGTGCTCGAACAGATTCTGGACCGGTCCGATCACGGTCCGTCCGACGCGCTGGATGAGCCGCGGCCGGCGCAGGGTGAGGGGTGTCGCGGCCGCCCAGGCGACGATCACGATTGCCATCCACAGCACGTAGAGACCAAAGCCGCCCCAGCCGCCGGTGTCGCGGCCGAGCGTGATGTGGTTGAGATTGGTCAGCAACCCGGTCGTGAACACCATTGCGGTGTGGAAGAAGATGAAGATCAAAAACCAGCACAGAATCCAGAAATGCATGGTCCGGGCAACCTGGTGGTTCAACCGCCGGCCGGCCAGACGCACGCGATTCGAGATCGCGGGTGACTGCAGGAGCCCCGTCACCAGCGCCAGCGGTGCGGCGATGAAAACGGTGATGAAGTAGGCCAGGAGCTGGAGCCCGTTGTAGGCCACCCACCCGTGGTCCTTGGGCCAATCCAAGGACAGGTACTGGATCGCCACCGACAGCGCGTTCGGGAAGACGTGCCAGGAGGTCGGGATGAGCCGCCGCCAATGACTGGTGGTGAACATCAGGACGTAGAAGAGGGCGCCGTTGATCAGCCACAGCAGGTCAAAGACGAAATGCCACCAGCGGGCGAGGCCGATTGAATGCCGCAGACCAGGGATCCCCAGCCATCCGGGGAGCCGGACCGAGTCCTCCTTGGCCGTCCACACGCGGTCGGCCGGTACCGGCTTCTGAAACCGGAACCAGTCACGCCCCGGCGTGCTGTTGCGGTCAAAGTAAAGCCGCGGATGGTCGGCCAGGATCTGGAGCCCCGCCCGGATGATGAACACCATGAAAAACAGGTTGAAGAAGTGCTGCCAGCGGGCCCACCACGGAATCCCGATCGAGGTCGGATGGGGAGTGAGGATCGTGCCCGGATAGCGCCGAATGAACGAAGCCACCCCGGCCGTCTCACGCAATCCCTTCGCCACCGCGACGAGGACCAGCAGCATGACAACCGCGATCGGGAGTGCCCACAGAACGCTTATCCAGCGTGACCCGAAACGGACCCGAGGCGTCACGCCATTGGTCTGGGGGACGTGGCCGGCCCAAGCCCCTGGATCGATTACATCCTCTCCACGCTCGAGCGCAATATGGAGCGGGTCGCGCTCGTGCGGGCCCGCATCGGCGGCTAGGAGACCCTGCTCAACCCCGCTGCGGTCAGCCGGCTCGATCTCCTGGCCGCGAGGGGGTTCATCCATCGTTCCGCTGCTTTCCCGTCGACGCGCGAGGGAAACACACCGAACGCGAACCCGCGCGGGCGCGTTGCACAAGGTTGCGTAACGCAAGTTTGCGTAATGACCTCCCGGGAGGTGGGCAGGCGTGGGGGCGGGCGGGCTAGCTGCCGGCTTGCAGCCGAGCCAATCCGGCCTCGATCGCCTCCGCGATCAAACCGAAATGCTCGCTTTGCACGGTTAGGGGCGGCGAGACCGCGACTCCTTGGCCAAGTGCGCGGACCAGCACGCCCTTCTCGCGGGCGCCGCCCGCCACGCGGGCGATCGCGTCGGGCGTCTCGGCCAACACATCCGCGGAGAGCTCGATCGCGGCGAGCAGGCCGACGCCGCCACGGACTTCGGTGACCGCATCGTGATCCGCGAGAGACCGCAGAGCCTGAAGCAATGCGTCCTCCTGTGAGCGCCCGCGCTCGATCAGGCCATCGCGCTCGAGCAGCGCGAGGTTGGCCAGCGCCGCCGCACAGCAGGTGGCGTGGGCGGCGTAGGTCGCACCGTGGCGAAAAACCGGTCCTCCGGGCGCCTGCCAGAAAGGTTCAGCGACTCGGTCGGACACAACGACTCCTCCGAGCGGGAGGTATCCGCTCGTCACGCCCTTCGCGAACGTGATCATGTCTGGCTTGATCCCCCAGCGCTCGATGCCGAACCACGATCCAAGGCGACCGAAGCCGCAGATGACGGAGTCGATCACCAGCAGCACTTCCGTGCGCTGGCAGAGCGCCGCGAGCCCTTCGAGGTAGCCGGGGAGCGGGGGATAGACCCCGCCGGCGCCGATTACCGGCTCGACGAAGACGGCGGCGACACGCTCTGGGCCTTCGCGCTCGATCGCGTCTTCGAGCGCCTCAAGCGAATCGTGGGGAACCTGGACCGTCTCGACCTGTGGTCCAAAGCCCTTTCGGTTGGCGGGTATCCCGGCCAGTGCGGTTCCGAAACCGTGCGTCCCGTGGTAACCGGCGGTGCGGCTGATCAGCAGCGTCCGCCCGGGCTGACCGAGCTCTGACCAGTAACGAACGGCCAGCTTGGCGGCGGTCTCGATCGAATCCCCCCCGCCGGAGGTGAGGAATATGCGAGAGGGCATCGGGGCAAGATCGGCAAGCGCCTCGGCGAGCTCGCGGGCGGGAGCGTTGGCGAAGTCGCCGAACGCCGAGTACGCCTCGAGTTTCGCCATCTGACGGGCTACCGCCTCGGCGATCTCCGGCCGACCGTGGCCGACGTTGCAGTACCAGAGGCTCGCGGTGGCGTCGAGGTACCGGCGGCCTTCGCTATCCCAGACCCAGACGTCCTCGCCCCGGTCGATCACCAATTCGCGGTGGCGAACCGTGCCCATGTCGGCAAATGGGTGCCAGAGGCGGGTGTCTTGACCTTCGGCCATCGCCCACGACCCTACCGCGGCGCGGAATGCGAGGCGTGGGCGTTTGCTCAGCCGTGCTCGCTGGTCAACGCCAGCACGTCGGCACCGTGACGTTCAAGAAACGCCGGCCCTACGCCCTTGACGCGGGCGAGCTCATCCAGCGAGGTCGGCCGCAGCGCCGCGATCGCCTCCAAGGTCCGGTTGTGAGCCACCGTGTAGGCCGGCTTTCCGTCTGCTGCGCGGGTTCGCCACGCCCGCAGGGCGGTTACCAGGCCCAGATCCGCCGGATTGACCTCGATCGCACCGGCGGCGGCCGCGGCACGCCTGTCGGCTCGCCGTCGCGCCGGAGTCAGCGAAGCTGGATCCGGAAGCCCGATCGTGTCGGGATCGCAGACATCGCAGCAACGACCCTCCGGAGCTCCGGCTCGCAGATCGCCGAAGTGGTCCAGCAGCGTCCGGCGGCGGCACGAGCCGGACTCCGAGGAGAACGCCGACACGGCGTGGTAGGCACGCCACGCCCGGTCGCGAGCTTCGTGGCAGATCGAGGCCACGCGTCCGGCACTGCCTGAATCGAGCAGCGTGACCGACAGTCGTCCTCCGTGAGCGGGCTCCAGCCGGCACATGCCGGCGCGCTCCGCGATGCCGAGGCACACACGGTCACGATCGTCTTTCAGCGCGTCGATCACCATCGGGCCCCGGCCGCCGGCGCCCTCCAACCGGCGAAGAAACTCGAGCACGTCGTCGGTCTCGACCGCGTCGTTCTTGATGAAGTTGATCAGCCTGCCCAGGTCGGTGCGGCTTGAGAGGAGAATTCCGCGGGCGGGCTGGCCGTCTCGCCCGGCGCGGCCCACTTCCTGGTAGTAGGCCTCGACGCTCGTCGGGATCGCCCAGTGGACCACGGCGCGTACATCCGCCTTGTCAACGCCCATCCCGAAGGCGTTCGTGGCAACGACGATCTCGGCATCGCCGGTCATGAACCGGTGCTGGGCAGCCGCCCGCTCATCCGCGGGCATCCCCGCGTGGTAGCCGACGGCGAGCAGGTTCTCCAACCGCAGCTGCTCGCTCACATCCTCCACATCGCGCCTCGTGCCGCAGTAGACAATTGCCGGGCGCATCGAGGGATCGGACAGCGCCATGGCCAGCAGCATCCGCTTGCGGGCCTTCGAGCCAGGGCCCTCGAGCGCGACGACATCGAAGGACAGGTTCGGCCGGTCGAAGCCGGCACGGAGGACGTGCGGCTCGCGAAGCCCCAGCCGACCGACAATCTCATCGGCGACCTGCTCAGTGGCGGTCGCGGTGCAAGCCATCACCGCCGGCCCTCCGAGCCGGTCAATAACGCCGCGAAGCCGCAGATAGTCAGGACGGAAGTCGTGGCCCCACTCCGACACGCAGTGGGCCTCGTCGACTACGAACAGATCGACTCGGCGCTCGGCGAGCGCGTCAAGGAACCGCGCGGACGTGAACCGCTCAGGCGAGCACAGGACGATCCGGGCCCGGCCATTCCGCGTGTCAGCCAGCGCCTGGTGCACGGCAGTCGACTCCATCCCGGAGGCGATCATCGCCACCGGATGCCCGGCGCTGCGGAGCCGGCGGTACTGATCAGCCATCAGTGCGATCAGCGGCGACACCACGACGGTCAAATCGTCAGAGGCGATCCCGGGAAGCTGGTAGCACAGGCTCTTGCCGCCCCCTGTGGGCATCACGACTAGGCTGTCGCGGCCATCCAGAGCAGCGGCAACCGCCTCGCGCTGCCCCGGTCTGAAGCTGTCCAGCCCGAAATACTCGAGCAGTTGGTCCGGCTCCCGGGGCCCCTCATAGCGGTGCTCGAATACCCCGTCGATGTCTTGGATCCGGTCCAGACCCGCCAGCGCTCGGCGGGCCTCGGCGTCTTCGTCGAACAGCGACGCCTGGGGCGGAGAAGGGGCCTGGGCAGCCGCCAGCGCGGAGGCGGCCACCGTCGCCTCCGCGCGCTCGGCGGCGGTCAGCGAGCGCCAGAGGACGCGGAGCTCCTGGAGCTCGGCCCGCACCAGCGGGTTCGCCCGATCGGCCTCGATCTTCGGCAGCAGCTCCATCGCGCGGGCAGAGAAATCGGTCACCACCGATGAGCCTAAGCCGCGGACAGGACGGTTCGCCCGGCGTTAACCACGATGCGGGAAGTCGTACGGCGACCACAGCAGTCCGGGCGGGCGGGGCACGTAGAGGTCCGGCCTGCCGCTTCTTGTGTCTCCAGTCGTTGCTCATCGGCCGAGTCTTGCGCGGAAGAAGACTGGATTGAGGACGCTCGGCCGTATTGCGACCGAGCTGTCACACCTTGTTGACGATTCGCCACCGTGCTCGACAAAGCCGTTATCGGAGGGAGCCCGTCCAAGCGTGCCCGCCCTCCTCGGCGGCAGATTCCGACAATTTTTGGAAATCCACTTGCAACTGTCCGCACGTTGAGTTACTCTGGACGAGCCGTAAGGAGAATTTGATGACTTCCGCCATGACTGCACAACCACCTGAAGCCCGAGCGACGAAGGTCGCGCGGGCGCTGCCGTGCACGATTGGCCTTGATCAGGTCCGGACGCGTGGAGCCGGCACACGTGGAAATAGCTATGCCCTCGCTGGGAGGTGCGCGCACTAGCTCAGTGCAGCGAAACCGAGCCAAGCGAGGGCGACCCGGCCGGGTCGCCCTTTTTTTGTGTCCAAAAACGATTTAGTCAAAGGTGATGCTCAGCTTGAAAATAGATTGATCCCTAACAGAGGCCCCGCCTGAGAGAGAAAGGCCTTCACATACTGTCACTACGAAAATGAACCCGGTCACGCCGGGCATGCTCGTCTGCGGTCATACCCGGGTGACACGGGGAGGGTTCCGCACTTCCTTTGAGTGACACATGTGAACACCGGGCTCCAAGCTCCTCCACGTAGGACGCCGACGAACTAGGTTGCGCGATCCAGGGTCGAAGGGTGGGCGAGTGGCTTTGAAAACTTCGCTCGCGACTCGCGAGCGCCCAATACGCACGCCGAGCACCAGGTTCCAGAAGCGCCTGTGCGTCGATCGTCCCGATCGGACGATGATCACCACCTGGCTGTAGGGGAGCCTGGACACCCCGCCGGCCTCGGACACCGGAGATCGCAGGTTCGACTCCTGCCAGCCAGATCGCAGCCGATCACCAATTTCGCCCGCGGGAGCGCTCTGAGCGCAAGCCGGAGCGATGGAGGGGCGAGCCGAGACGCGCCGCCGCCTTGCAGTTCCAGGCGGCGGCGCCGCGGAAGCGCTTACACCACCCACTCACAACCCAAGGAGGACCTCATGAGAGGCACCCTGCAGTCGAGCAGAGCTCGGCTGCCAATCACGATCACGGGTTTGAGGCGGCCTTCGTGGCCCAGCCTTACGACCCTACGCAGACGTCAGGTCTCAGGAGAGGAGCTCGAAATCATCGAGCGCTTGTCCAGGGAACAGCGGAGGGCCCGCCGCGCCGGCGGCCACGGGCCCGAGGCTTTCGTCCACCAACACGGGCGTTACTGGCGTTGACCAGATGGATGGGCAACACGCAGGCGGCTCCGTCGGAGCCGCAGCATCGCTCGCCATCAGCCTCCGTAGCTCAGCGGAAGAGCACCGGGCTTCGAACCCGGGCGCAGAGGTTCGACTCCTCTCGGGGGCTTTGTCCGACCACCAACTGGAAAGGAGCTTCACTACCACGATGAACATCAAGACGTTCGGAGCAGTCGACGAGCGGAGCCTCAGGCAGCTCGAGCGCTGCATGGCGGCCGGCGATGCCGAGTACGGCGTCCTCTGCGCTGACCATCACCCGGGATATAGCCAGCCGATCGGAGGCGCCGTTGCCTACGAGGGCTACGTTTCCCCGTCGGGTGTGGGATTTGATATCGGCTGCGGCAACAAGGCCGTCGAAACCGCGCTCACCCGTGAGGATCTCGACCAACTCGGTGGGATCGCACCAATCATGCGCGAGATCACCAAGCGGATCTCCTTCGGGATGGGTGTCCCGGCACGCGAGCGGGTCGATCACCCGGTGCTGGAGAAGATTCGCACCGCGGGGTTCGCGCCGCAGCGCAAGCTGGCTGGGCTCGCCGAGTCGCAGCTCGGGACCGTCGGCTCAGGCAACCACTACGTGAACCTGATGGAGGACGAGCAGGGTCACATCTGGGTCGGGGTGCACTTCGGCTCGCGTGGCTTCGGCCACAAGACAGCGTCTGGCTTTTTGGCTCTCGCACAGGGGCTGGCCTTCGATGGTCGAGCAAGCGAGGGCGAGATGGACTCGCCGCCGGTCCTGCTCGAGCTCGGTACGGAGCTCGGGGGGGCCTACATCTCGGCCATGGAGCTCGCGGGCGAGTACGCCTACGCCGGCCGCGATGTCGTGGTGGACAAGGTTCTGGAGATCCTCTCTGCGGAACCGGTGCACGAGGTGCACAACCACCACAACTTCGCGTGGCGCGAGGAGCACCACGGACGCACCTACTGGGTTATCCGGAAGGGCTGCACACCCGCCCGACCGGGCCAGGAGGGGTTCGTCGGTGGCTCGATGGGCGATGAGTCAGTGATCCTGGAAGGCGTTGCCTCTGACGAGGCCGAAGGGTCGCTCTACTCGACCGTCCACGGTGCCGGCCGAGTCATGAGCCGCACGCAAGCTGCCGGCCGCGTCCGGCGTCGGAAGCGGTGGGCCTGCAGCAACCGTGACTGCGATCGCCTGTTTGAGTCGCGCGATGCCCGTTGCCCCCAGCATCCCGGCTCACGGATGATGAAGACGTGGGTCGAGGAGCAGCTCAAGCCGGGGGTGGTCGACTGGCCAGCCGTCCAGGCACGCCTACGGGACGAGGGCATCGTGCTGCTCGGCGGGGGTGCCGACGAGGCGCCCGAGGTGTACAAGCGCCTCCCTGAGGTTCTTGACGCCCACGCCGGATCGATCCGCGTCAAGCACACGCTGCGTCCGCTCGGCGTCGCGATGGCCGGACGGGACGTTTTCGACCCGTACAGGGACTGAGGGCCGGCCCCAGGGCGGCGCTTGGTCCGGGTGGGGCACTCCGAGCCGAGCTGGCGCCGCCTAGGCGGTTCGTCGCTGCGCGAGCGTCCGGGCGCCGACGATTGGTAGGCGCGGCGCACAGCCGCTCACTTCGAAGAGCCTTGTGCCTACCCCTTACTGCAAGCCGTGGTCAGCGGTCGGGTCATCGGCGTGCCACGGCTGTAGGTGACGATCAGCGCACCCCGCCAACTGCCAGAGCAGGCTGAGGGGTTCGTGATGAGCGAATACGTGTGGCCGCTGGTCGCCTTCCGCACCGCGCGTACGTGTAGCGATAGCCGATCGAGCGTGACCTTTGTGGCCTTGGGAGCTGATGATCCCGTGATGCTGGTGAAGATGAGCTCGAGACCCCCGCTGCCTGTCCGCAGCAGTCGGCCGCGGGTCTGGCCCGATTTGTGGAACACCGAGTCCGTGCCGTGGAGCACGATCGAGGCGATGTCTCCCGTCCTCTCCGGGACGGCCAGGAAGGCCTGGAAGGTGATCGTGTCCTGGCCGCTCACGCCGTTGACGGTCCCCGTTACCACTGCCGTGCCGGATCCCACTTTGCTTTCGCTCGGGCACGTGCCGCTATTTGCCTGATTCGACGAGCACAGAACCTTGACCGACTTGGCGCTCGAGCTGAAACCGTTCTGGACCTCGAGCCGCAGCGATGTCACGCGGCCCTTGCCGGCCGGCTGCTTGAACGGTCCCTGGGCCGAGACCGTGAGCGCGGAGTTGGCCGAGGGCCGGTCGGGGTTGAGCGTTACATGGACTGTGCCACTGCTAGCCGCGGCGGCGAGCGTCGACGTCGACGCGATCAACGTGACCAGACCGAGCGCAAACCGTTTCACGCGACTCAGTATGCCCGCCCGGGAGGAGAGCCATTCCCAGCGTATCTGCATTCCCACAAGTATTTGCGCTAGCAACTATCTGCTAAGATCAACAGACCGATGATCGAACTGGGACTCGCCACCTTCGCGGACCTTTCCTCAGGCGTCACGCCTGAGCAGCGGATGCGCGAGCTGCTCGAGGAGGCAAAGCTGGCCGATGAGCTCGGACTCGACGTGTTCGCCGTCGGCGAGCATCACCGACAGGATTTCCTCGTCTCGGCACCGGCCGTCGCGCTGGCAGCGATCGCAGCTCAGACCGAGCGAGTTCGGCTCTCGAGCGCGGTCACCGTGCTCAGCTCCGACGACCCCGTCCGGGTCTTTGAGCAGTTCGCCCACGTCGACCTGATCTCGGGGGGACGGGCGGAGATCATGGCCGGGCGCGGTTCATTCATCGAGTCCTTCCCGCTTTTCGGCTACGACCTCGACGATTACGACGAGCTGTTTGCCGAGAAGCTCGATCTTCTTCTGAGGCTCCGATCCTCCAAGCCCGTCACCTGGAACGGCAAGCACCGCGCGTCGCTTCAGGGCATCACGGTCTGGCCGCGGCCCGTTCAGGACCCGCTTCCGATCTGGGTGGCAGTGGGAGGAACGCCCCAGTCGGTGATCAGGGCCGGCACGCTCGGACTTCCACTCACGCTGGCGATCATCGGCGGCCAGCCCGAGCGGTTCGTGCCACTGGTCGACCTCTATCGGCGGGCCTGGGGAGCCGCGGGTCACGATCCGGCCGATGCCAGGCTGGCGATCAACACGCATGCGTTCGTGGGCGACACTCCAGCGCAAGCCGACCAGGCGTTTGCCCACTCCTACCTGGAGATGATGAATCGGATCGGCCGTGAGCGCGGCTGGCCGCCGGCCGGCAGGCCCGAGTACGAAGCACTCTCCGCGCCGCGTGGCGCGCTGGCCGTCGGCTCGCCGGAGCAAGTGGCCGAGAAGATCCTGTTCGAGCATGAGCTCTTCGGCAACGATCGCTACGTCGGGCAGATGAGCGTCGGTGCTGTTGCTCACAAAGACGTGATGAGGTCGATCGAGCTGTTTGCCACCGAGGTCGCGCCGATCGTGCGAGCCGAGGTCGCGCGACGCGAATCGGGAGACGGGGCGAGCGTTCAGGCCGCCTGAGCCGGCGGCCACCCCGCTTTTCTGAGCCGCCTCAGCATCGCTCGCGCCGCGATCGCTCCCGGCGCACCGTGAACGCCCCCTCCCGGGTGGGCGGACGCCGACGCCAGGTAGAGCCCCCGCACGGGTGTCTCCGGCCGACCGAGGCCCGGAATCGGTCGCATCACGAGCTGCTGGCGGGCCTTGGCCGTCCCGCCGTTGAGAGCGCCACCCACGAGATTTCGGTCCTGAGCCTCGAGCTCGTTTGGTCCGAGAATGTGTCGGGCCTCGATCAAAGACCGGAAGCTGGGGGCCCGGCGCTCGATCTCATCCTCCATGCGCTGGGCAAAGACCGACAGCTCCGCCTCGTCCCACGCCCCGCGCAGCTGTCCCGCGGCGTCACCTCGAACCCGTTGCGGCACGTGCGCGTAGGCCCAGGCTGTCTCCTTGCCAGCAGGCGCGCGCGAGTCGTCAGCACCGCTGTACTGGCCGAGGATCAAGAACGGCCTGGCTGGAATCACCCCGTCCTCGAGCTGATGGGTCACCTCGCTGAGGAAGTCCAGGCTCTCGCCTACGTGGATCGTCCCGGCGCGCTGAGCCGGCTCGGCGCTCCATGGAATCCGGCCCGACAGCGCGAAGTCGAGCTTGATCGTCGAGTAGTCGTACTTGAACAGATGGAGTCCATATCGCACGCGCCTGGGGACATGGTCTGGCGGGATCAGCTCGCCGTAGAGCTGGGGCGCCCCCACATCGGCCAGAACGCCGACGCGCGCCTCGATGATCTCTTCATTGGCCAGCCGCACGCCGCTGGCACGTCCGGCCCGGACCTCGACCTGCGACACGCGACTGGTGCAGCGGATCTGCCCTCCTGCCGCCGCCAACCGGCGGACCAAGGCATCGGTGAGGCGGCCGGCGCCTCCCTCGGGTATCGGAAAGCCCAGGTGCTGGCCGAGCCCGCACAGGACCAGCCCGAACAATGCGCTGCCCGGACTCTCGGGCGTCAGGTCGGCGTGCAGCGCGTTTCCGCCGAGCAGCAGGCCCCCGCCCTCACCGCGGAAGGCCGAGGCGACGAAGCGGCGCAGTGGAATCGCGGCGACCTCAGCCAGCAGGGCGGCGGTGCGGGGGCGGAGGCGGGCGGCAAGCTTGGCCGCTGCGCGGACCGGCGGGAACGGAGTCGTGAACGCCTCCATGAAGGGCTCCTCGATCGCAGACCAGAACTCGTACAGCCGCTTCCAGGCATCTCCGTCGCCCGGGGCGAACGAGTCGAGCGACGCGGCCGTTTCCTCCAGATCCTGGGAGAGCACCACCGTTCGCGCGCCACTGGCAGGTTGGGCCAGAACCAGCGGCGCTCGCCGCCATCGCAATCCCCAACTTTCGAGATCAAGATCCCGGATCACCGGTGAGGCAGCGGCGAAGGGATAGAACGCGCTGAAAACATCATGCACGTAGCCGGGCAGCGTCAGCTCACGTGAGCGAACCGCGCCGCCGGGCTCGGGCTGCTCCTCGCAGACCACGACCTCCAACCCGGCATCGGCGAGCAGGTTGGCCGCCACCAGCCCGTTGGGCCCGGCGCCGACGATCACGACATCGGTCACGAGGACTTACGACTGGGCGCTGCCCACGTCCACCTCGAGCACCTCGCCGGTGAGCGTGAGGTCGATGACCTCGGGCGGAAACGGGAACGTGATCGCAGCTCCCGGGAGCCAATCGGCGCCGTCGACGATCACGTCGCAGGGGAACCATGAGCGGAGCTGATCACGTTCGGTGATGGCGCGCCATACGACCTCGGGCGGATCGGGAAGCTCGCGTTCAAGACGGACGGCCGGTAGCGCGCCTTCGGTCAGCAGTGTCGCGTTGGTCATTTTGTCCTCCGCTGATTGAGATGGTCTTCGAGCAGGTCGAGATGTGTGGTCCAGAGCTTGCGGTACGAGGCCAGCCATTCGTCGAGATCGGCAAGCGGCTGGGGCCGGATCCGGTAGAGCCGGCGCTGGGCATCGACGCGCGCCTCCACCAGCCCTGACTCCCGCAGCACGCGCAGGTGCTTGGAGACGGCGGGCTGGCTCAGGCCGAGCTGATCCACGAGCTCGCCCACCGGCTGCTCGCCGTCACGGAGAAGCTCAAGGATGGTGATCCGCTTCTCACCCGGACTATTCAGCTGCGTCCGCGGGGTCGGCCTCGCCCGTGGCGCGTGCCATGAGCGGACGCCAGTAGCGGAGCACCACGATCGTGGCGATGATGCCCACGACGATCAGGAGTATCTGGAGCCAGGTGGGGGCCCCGAGCAGGACGTGACCGGCGAAGTAGTACTCGAGCGTGATGATCGTGGACCACAGCGCGCATGCGGCGGCGCTGACCAGGAGGAAGAGGGGGAATGCCATGGCCGTCGCGCCGGCGAGCAGGCCGGCCACGTTCCGCGCGCCCGTGATGAAGCGGGCGAGGAACACCGGAAATACCCCGTGATCCTGGAACCAGCTCCGTAGCTGCTGCACTCGCTCGGGCTTCTGCCGCAAGAGCTTCCCCAGCCGAACCAGTACACGGTCACCCCGCCAGCGACCGATCCCGTAGCCGATCGTCGTCCCGACAAGGGCCCCCAGCGCTCCGGCGACGATCACCCACACGACGGGCAGCCCGTGCTTCGTCGAGGCGTCGATGCCGGCGGCCACCAGCGCGGTGCCGCCCGGGATTGGGAAGCCGACCGCCTGCAGGCCCGCGGCGAGGAACACGACGATCAGCCCGTATTCGTGAATCAGATGGGTGATCTCGTGTGAGCTCACCCGACGCAGTGTCGCAGCCTCTGTAAAGCACATCGAACCCCATGCGCCCGGGTCTGGTAGACACCGCAGAGATGCCTGTCGGAATCGAGATCCCTCAAGTTCGGACCGCGCAGGCGCCGGGAGCTGAGGAGCTCGCGGCGTTCCTGCGCCAGGTCGAGGAGGCAGGCTTTCACAGCGCCTGGGCGATGGAGCCCCAGCTCGCCAACGCGTCGTCGCTGGAGCCGATGTCCATGCTGGCGGTCGCCGCCACGCACACGAGGACGATTGGGCTGGGTCTTGCCGTGGCCGTGCTTCCGCTCCACCAGCCGGTCCGCCTGGCGCGGCAGGCCGTAACGATCGACCGGCTGTCAGATGGCCGGCTTACATTGGGCGTCGGCGTCGGGGCCCCCGTACTCCCCGCGGGCGCGTTCGGCGTAAAGCGCAGCGAGCGGGCGCCCCGCTTCGAGGAGTACCTCACGGTAATGCGCCGTCTGTGGGACGAGCCAGAGGTCGATTTCGAGGGCCGGTTCGTCACTCTGGCGGGCGCGAGGATGGAGCCCAAGCCCGTCCAGCGCCCGCTGCCTGTGTGGTTCGGGGCCGGGAGCCCACCCGCGCTGAAGCGGACAGCCCGATTGGCGGATGGCTGGATCAGCGCGGGTTCTACGTCTTCGGACGCCTTCCCCGGTCTCTTGGAAACGCTCACCAAAGAACTCGAAGCAGAGGGCCGTGACCCGGCCGCGTTCCCGATCGCCAAGCGTGCCTATGTGGCCATCGATCGTCCAGCGGACGAGGTCACCGCCTGGTTCTACGCCGTCTACGGAGGCGGCATCCCACCCGAGGTCGCAATCGCCGGGTCGGCGGAACAGGTGCTGGACGAACTGCACGCGCTCAGAGACGCGGGTGCTGATCTGATCGTGGTGGCCCCGGTGGGCGATGACCGCCCACAGCTCGAGGCGATCATCGAGCATGTGCTGCCCGCGCTCGGCTGAGCCTCGGTCGTCCGCGCGACGGCCTCAGACCTCACCTCCCGACGATCGAGATAAACGAAACGCACGCTCCAGGCCGGCCGCCGAGGTTGTGCGTCATCCCGAGCTTTGGGTCATCGAGCTGGCGCTCGCCGGCCTCGCCTCGGAATTGAAGCCAGCACTCGAACAGCATCCGCAGGCCGCTCGCCCCGATCGGGTGCCCGAAGGACTTCAGACCGCCGTCCGGATTGATCGGGAGTCGTCCGCCGAGTTCAAACTCGCCCTCGAGCTCATCGCGCCAAGCCTGTCCCCGGTCGGAAAAGCCGAGGTCCTCCATCAGCACGAGCTCGGTGGGGGTGAAGCAGTCGTGGACCTCGGCCATCGAGATCTCTCGCCGGGGATCCGTCACGCCGGCCTGCTGATAGGCGTCGGCGGCGCACCGCGTCACCTCGTGGAAGGTCGTGTAGTCATACGAGGGATCGATCGGGCCGCTCGCCGGCCCTGCCACCATCGAGAGCGCCTTCACGTGCATGGGGCTGTCGCTGTAGCGGGGCGCATCCTCGGCCCGGACGATCAACGCGCAGGCCGCGCCATCTGACACGCCCGAGCAGTCAAAGACGCCGAGCCGTCCGGCCACTCGACCCGCGGCCGCCGCAATCTTCTCCTTGGGAACCTCGGACCGGAACTGGGCCCGAGGGTTCTTCGCGCCGTTGGCGTGGTTCTTCCAGGCCACGTGGGTCATGGCCTCACGCATTCCCGCGGGGTCCACGCCGTACTTCTTGCAGTAGGCCGGATCGAGCAACGAGAACGAGGCCGGCGCGGTCTGTGCCTCTGGGCCGGTCCCATCGCTGGCCCTACCTCCGGAGGTGACGAGCCCTGAGTAGCCCGAGTCCTTGAGCTTCTCGACGCCCACGGCCATCACGACGTCGTAGGCCCCCGAGGCGACCGCGTAGCACGCGTTGCGGAATGCCTCCGACCCGGTCGCGCAGTAGTTCTCGACACGCGTCACCGGCTTGTAGTCGATCCCAAGCGGCTGGCTGAGGACGAGGCCCGATTGGCCGGAGCCGAGCGTCCCGAGCCAGTAGGCATCGACATCCTCCTTGCTCACCGTTGGCGTGCTGGCGAAGCACTCCTCGGTGGCGTCGATGAGCAGATCGTCGGCCGACTTGTCCCACCGCTCGCCAAACGGTGTGCATCCCATGCCGACGATTGCCACCCGGTCCTTGATCCCATGAGATGCCATCAGATCGGCCTCACTTTCCAGAAGTAGTTGTGCACCCCGTCGGCCGTGTAGAGCCGGCGAAAGGTCAACTCGATCCGCGTCCCGATGTCGACGTCTGCAGGCGCGGCATCCGCGACCTCCAGCGTATAGCGCCCGCCACCGTCGAAGTCGACGACCGCGTCGATCATCGGCGGCGAGGGCGAGAAGGCCAGCCGGTCGACCGTGTATGTGGCCACCGTCCCCGGTTTGTCGGCCAGCTGACGGCGCTCCATCTTGTCGACCGCACCGCAACCGGCGCACACGCGCCGGGGTGGGACGTGGACCTGACCGCACTCTTTGCACGCGCTGCCAACGAACGCGAACTTCCAGGACTCTGAACGCGCGGAGGGTGGCCCGGCCGGACGGGCAGGCTCCGGGCGACGCGGCGGCTCGCGCTCGAGCAGCCCGCGCCACATCAGGTACTGGGCATACGTGACCTCGCGTCCTGACCCAACCTGCCCGGCCACCGGCGCGCCGCGGCGCGCCTTCTCGATCCCGGCCCCAACCCGGAGCACGATCGAGTCACAGCCATCGACGGCGCTCACGAGCATGATCGTCTCCCCGGCCCGGGCGAGGTCGAGCGCGGCGGCCAGTCTCAGCCCGGCGTCGGCCGCGCCGGCGTTGCCGATCGGCAGCGGGACGTCGGTCGTGCCGAGCGCCTTGGCCGCAGCGGCCGCCACGCGGGCATGGGGCGAGGACACAATCACGTGGTCGGTCCGGTCGATCTCGGCGTCCTGGAGCGCACGGGCCACGGACCGCTCGATCAGCGGCATGTACATCTCAAGCCCGAAGCGCTCCTCCCATTGCGAGCTGGCCAGCTGGCCGGGAAGGCGCCAGCGGTCCAGGAACTCGGCCGTGGTCGAGGCCCAGGCCACGATCCGGGCGGCGGGCTCGTCGGCTGCTCCCCACAGGAAGGCCGCGGCGCCGTCGGCTCCCTCGCGCTCATCGGCCGAGGTGGGAAGCCCGGTGCGGAGGTCGGACAGCACGGCCAGACCCCCCGAGAGGGCCGCCGAGCCCAGGGCGCCCACGGCAGACCGGGCCGACCCGGCCACGTCGACCGCCAGCCCGTCCGGACCGACATCCAGCGCACTGTGGATCGCCGCGGCGTTGGTCTTGTCCAGGTACGGTGGCGTGGTGGTGGCGAAGTAGATCGCCCCCGGGGCATCGTGTCCTCTCAGCGCCCGGCGCGCCGCGGCCACGCCCATCGTGGTCGCGTCCTCGTCGTAGGAGGCGAGAATCCGCTGGCCGGCGCCGCCACGTGCTCCCAGCTGGGCCTCCAGCTGCTCGTGAGCCAGACGGTGACGCGGCAGGTACGCCGCGTAAGCGAGGATTCCGTTACCGGGCGGAATGTGAGCAATCTACACACGAGCAGATGAGCGCACTGGCCGACATGCTGGAGGCCGCACTGGGTGGTGCGGTGAGTGACCTGAACCGGCTCTCGGCCGGCGCTCACCGGGAGACATGGTCATTCCTCAGCCACGACGGCCGGAGGTGCGTCGTCCAGCGGATGCCCTCTTCGGACGGCGTCCACGCCGGGCTGGACACCGAGTTGGCGATCCTCCATCTGGCTGCCGAGGCCGGGGTGCCTGTGGCCCGCGTGCTGGCCACGTTGAAGGACGGGTTCGTATTGGAGCACGTCGAGGGCGAGTCGCTCCCCCCGCGGATCATGCGCGACGACCGATATGCCACTGCCCGGGACGATCTGGCCGAGCAGGCGGGGACGATCCTGGCCCGGCTTCATTCCGCGCCCCCGGACGGCCTGCCCGGGCTTGCGCCCCAGGACCCGATCGAGCGCTGTCGCGAAGCGCTCGACCACCTGAACGCCGCGCATCCGGCCTTCGAGCTCGTGCTGCGCCGCCTCGAGCTGGCCCGTCCCGCTCCGCGTCCGCAGGCGGTCGTCCACGGCGACTTCCGGATGGGGAACCTGATGATCGACGAGCACGGCATCTCCGCCGTGCTCGATTGGGAACTCGTCCACCTCGGCGATCCGCTCGAGGACCTCGGCTACCTGTGCGTGCCGGCGTGGCGGTTCGGCGGCGGTGAGCCCGTCGCGGGCGTTGGCAGGTATGAGACGCTGCTTGACTCCTACCGGGCGGCGGGCGGGACCGAGGTAACGCTTCCCGAGCTCATGTGGTGGCAGGCGGCAGGAACGGTGTGGTGGGGTGTGATGTGCCTGCTCCAGGCCTCGCGGCATCTGAGCGGCGAGACAAGATCGGTCGAGCTGGCGGCGATTGGGCGGCGAGCCTGCGAGCAGGAATGGGATGCGCTGGTGATGCTGGAGGCGATCGGGTGAGCGCTCCGCACGACCAGCCCGACCCCTCGACACTGATCGAGGCGGTGCGCGAGTTCCTCACGACCGAGGTGGAACCCGAGACCGAGGGCAGACTCCGCTACCACCTGAAGGTGGCTGCAAATGTGCTGGCGATCGTCGAGCGCGAGCTCAAATTGGGCGAGCGTCATGCCGCCGAGCACCGCGAGCGGCTGGCGCGGCTCGGCTTTGACAGCGACGCAGAGCTGGCGGCGGCGATCCGGTCGGGCGCCATGGACGACCGTGAGGAAGAGCTGGCCGGCGAGCTCAGGGCGATGGTCGCGGCCAAGCTGGCCGTCGCGCGCCCCGGCTACGGGACAGGGAGTTAGCCCGGGCACACCCCCCGCCGGCGCCCAGCGACTCCACCTAACCGCTGCCCTTCAGCCTGGCCGCGAGCTCGTCCAGGGCGTCAGCCAGAACCTTGCCGAAGCTGTCCTCGGTCGTCACGTACCCGAGCTCCTCATCGGTTGCCCGGGGCGCGGCATGGGCGGCGGCCTCCCGCGCGGCCCGCCGGGCCTGCTCTCTGGCGGCATGCGCCTCCCGTACCTGACGCTCGAGATCGGCCACGCGAGCCTCCAGATCTGGGTCCCCCGTGACAGGCGGGGAAGCTGGCTTGGGCGGCTCACGCCGTGAGGCCAGAATCGCCGAGTATGCATCCTGGACCTGCTCGAAACGGCGCGCCGCCTCGAGCGAGCCGCCGTTGTGGTCCGGATGGTGAAGCTGGACCAGCCGCCGGTAGGCCGCGCGGATCTCCGCGTCAGACGCCCGAGGCGAGACGCCGAGCACCTCGTAGGGATCTAAGTAATGCTCAGGCACCAGCAGAATTGTCCGCTACGGTCAAGCGGATGCTCCGCCAGTCCAGTTCAGCCCCGCACGGCGATTCCGCATCGGAGAGGCTTCACCCCAACCTGATCCTGGCGGTGCTGTCACTGGCCGGGCTGGCCTATTCGGTCCTCAGCTCAGCGGTGATTCCGGCGCTACCTGACCTCCAGCATGCTCTGCATGCCTCGGAGACCGGCGTTGGATGGCTTCTGACCGGCTTTCTGCTCTCGGCTTCGGTGGGAACGGCAATCATCGGCCGGCTGGGCGACATCTACGGCAAGGAGCGGCTGCTCTTCTGGACCTTGATGATCCTGGCCGCCGGAACGTTGCTGGCCGCGGTGGCGCCGTCGCTGACGGTTCTGATCGTCGCCCGGGTGATCCAGGGCGTCGCCGGAGGGATCTTTCCGCTGGCCTTTGCCATCGCCCGAGATGAGTTCCCCCGCGATCGGGTGGCCGGAAGCATCGGGCTGATGTCGGCGATCCTGGGCATCGGCGCCGGAATGGGACTCGTCCTGGGCGCGCTGATCGTCCAGCACCTCGGCTGGCACTGGCTCTTCTGGATTCCGCTGGCCGTCACGCTCGTGGCCGCGTTGTGCACCCGGCGTTACATCCCTGAGTCGCCCATCCGCGCCGAGGCCAAGGTGAACTGGGGCTCGGCCCTGTTGATGAGCATTGGCATGACCGCCGTGCTGATCGCGATTGCTCAGACGACCGTGTGGGGTTGGGGCGGCACCAAGACGCTCATCCTGCTCGCTGTCGGGCTTCTGTTCTCCGGGCTATGGGTGGCGCGCGAGGTCCGGAGCAGCGAGCCCCTGGTCGACATGAGCATGATGCGGATCAGGGGCGTGTGGACGACGAACCTGGCGGCATTTCTGCTCGGCGCGGGCATGTATTCGTCGTTCATCGTCATGCCTGAGTTCGCTCAGCTCCCCAAGAGCACGGGCTTTGGATTCGGCGCCTCGATTGTGGCCTCGAGCCTGTACCTGCTTCCGTCGGCTTTCGCGATGAGCGTCCTCGGAATCGTGGCCGGTCGCGTGGCCAGGCGATTTGGGTCAAAGCGGGCCCTGCTCACAGGATCGGCGGTGACCGCGGTCGCATTCGCTTTCGCGGCGGTGGCCCATCGTCACCCCTACGACATGCTGATCATGGCGACACTGCTCGGGGTGGGCATCGGGCTGGCCTTCGCTGCTCTCGGCAACCTGATCGTCCAGGCCGTGCCCCCGACTCAGACCGGCGTGGCCAGTGGGATGAACACCGTCATGCGCACGCTGGGCGGCGCCCTCGGCGGCCAGCTTTCTGCCACGTTCCTGGCCGACAACGTGGCGCACAAGCTTCCCACCGTGACCGGGTTCATCGACAGCTACGTGATGGCCGCCGTGTTCCTCACGGTCTGCGTGGCGGCGGGTGCGCTGATCCCTCGCGACCCGGCCGCCGAACCGGCAGCGCCGGAGCGGCAGCTGGCGGTCGCCGACTACGCCTGAGCCACCCCCGGCGCCCGGTCAGCCCAGGGCACGGCCTGTTCGATCGCGCCGGACAGCCGCAACAGAGTCGCCTCCTCGAACGGACTCCCAACCAGCTGGGCGCCGACGGGCACCCCGTCGTCGGTCTGGTGGACCGGAAGCGAGATCGCCGGCTGCCCCGTCACGTTGGCGAAGGCCGTGAAGGCGACGGTGCCGACGACCAGCTCCGAAGGTGCATCGGGGCTGGCGTGGGTCACCTCCATGATCGCGCCCGCCGGGGGAGGGGAGACCCCCATCGTCGGCGTTACCAGTACGTCGAACTCCTGGCCCCAGGGCTTCATCAGCTCGCGTGACAGCCGCTCGACGTCCTTGGACACGCGGACGTACTCCGCCGCGGTGTGCTCTGAAGCGTTCTTGAACTGGGCGGCGATGTGGGGCTCGACCTGGCTGAAGTCAACGTCGCCGAGGTGCTCGCCGAGCGAGCCCTCGACCAGGAACACAAACGGCCCGATCAGCTCCTCAGACACGGTCGCAACGCTCGCCTCGACCACCTCGTGACCAAGCTGTTCGAGCGCCTCGCCCACCATACGAGCGGCCTCGGCACACACCGGCTCGATCGGCATGCCGAAGGGACCCGCGGCCATCAGGCCGATCCGCAGCCGGCCCGCGTCGGCGCCGACCTCATCCGCGAATGGGCGCGCTGGCGAAGGCGCGTTGTACCAGGAGCGTGGGTCTGGTCCGGCCAAGACGTCGAGGATCGCCGCCGCATCGGCCACCGTGTGCGTGACCGCGCCTTCGACGACCGCGCCCAGCCAGCTCTGGGAGAGCCGTGGCACGCGTCCGCGGCTGGGCTTCAGGCCGACCAGCCCGCAGCACGAGGCGGGAATCCGGATTGATCCCCCGCCGTCGTTGGCGTGGGCCACGGGGAACATTCCGCCCGCCGTGGCTGCCGCTGCGCCGCCGCTCGACCCGCCGGGGGTACGTGTCGTGTCCCAGGGATTCCGGGTAATCCCCCAGCGCAGGTTCTCGGTGGCAGTGATGTGGCCGAACTCGGGCGTGTTCGTCCGGCCGGCCAGGACGAAGCCCGCGTTGCGCAGGTAATCCACCACGAGCTCGCTCGGCCCCTCCCACGGATCCATCGACCGTCCGCGGGAGCCGTAGGTGACGGGTTGGCCGTGAACCTCCGTCAGGTCCTTGATCGGGATCGGCACTCCCAGGAAGGGCGCATCGTCGCCCCGGGCCAGGCGCTCATCGGCGGCCCTGGCATCGGACCGGGCGGACTCGTCGTCGCGCCAGACGACGGCGTTCAGTGAATCGTTGAGGCGGTCGACCTCAGCCAGACAGGCGTCGAGGAGCTCGACCGAGGAAACCTCGCGCGCCCGAAGCGCGGCCGCGAGCTGGAGGGCAGACCGGGAAGGGAGATCGCTCATGGGTTGCGAGCCTAACCCCTCGCCGCGCTCGAGGGGAAGAATGTCGTGGCCGGGTACTTGAGATGAGGCGACTTGTGCCGTGCGACCAGAGGAGAAATGAATGGGATTCACACTCGAGCTAACTGAGGAGCAGGCAGCGCTCAAGGAGAAGACGCACGCCTTCGCCCGCGATGTGATCCGCCCGGTGGCCTCCGAATACGACCGGCGCCAAGAGCTTCCATGGCCGGTACTCGAGGAAGCTGCCCGACAGGACCTCTACGGCTGGGAGCTCTACGCCGGGCTGGTGGCTGAACCGACGGGACTCTCCCTGCCGATCCTGATGGAGGAGCTGTTCTGGGGTTGCGCCGGGATCGGCCTGACGATCGTGATGCCCGCCCTGGCGCTGGCCGCGATCCGCCAGGCGGCCACCGATGAGCAGCTTGCCCAGTGGGCTCCTCAGTGCTTTGGGACGGCCGACGACATCAAGCTGGCCGCCCTGGCCGTTACCGAGCCGAGCGGTGGCAGTGACGTCAGGTCAATCCAGACCCAGGCGCGACGGGACGGTGAGGATTGGGTGATCGACGGCCACAAGGTGTTCATCGGCAACGGCGGGATCGCAGACGTCCACGTCGTGGTGGCCACGGTTGATCCGGAGGCCGGGCACCGCGGTCAGGGCGTGTTCATCGTGCCCAAGGGCACGCCCGGGCTGACGATGGTGCGCAAGCTCGACAAGCTCGGCTGCCGGGCCTCGCACACCGGCGAGATCCAGTTCGAAGACTGCCGGGTGCCCGGTGAGCAGCTGCTGGGCGGGTGGGAACGCCTCGAGGAGCGGATCGCACGCGGCCGCGAGTCAGAGCAGGGTCGCAAGCCGATTGCTCCGGCCGAGGAAGGGGGCTCGGCGGCGGCGGTGCAGCGCCGCAGCTCGGCGGCGCTGGGTGCGTTCGAGCGCACGCGTCCGATGGTGGCCGCGCAGGCCATCGGGATCGCCCGGGCCGCGCTGGAGTTCGCGCGGGACTACGCCGTCCAGCGCGAGGCCTTCGGACAGCCGATCATCGAGAACCAGGGCGTGTCGTTCCCGCTCGCCGACCTCGCCGCTGAGATCGACGGCGCACGGCTGCTGACGTGGCGGGCGGCTTGGATGGCCGCCCAGCGCCATCCATTCGAAAACGCAGAGGGCTCGATGTCGAAGTTGATGGCCTCCGAGGTGGCGGTCCGCGCGTGTGAGCAGGCGGTCCAGACGATGGGCGGCTGGGGCTACATCAAGGACTTCCCGGTGGAGAAGTGGTACCGGGACGCCAAGCTGTACACGATCTTCGAGGGTACGAGCGAGATCCAGCGGCTGGTCATCGGCCGAGCGCTGCGGGCCCGGGCCAGCACCGAGCCCCTCGATGTGCGCATGCTGCACCCGCAGTGAGGAGGTAGCGGGGCGGCCCGCCGGATGACCGGTTGCCACGCCTGGGCATCGCTTGAGAGGATGCACGCGTGGGTATGGTCAAGAGCGGCGATCGGATGCTGAGCACCGAGGAGTTGGCGCTTCGTGGTGCCCGCGCCGCGGCGGGATTTGCCAGCCTCGGGATCGGGACGGCCGATGGCGTCGCGTTATTCCTCCGCAACGACCTGGCCTTCTTCGAGGCCAGCCTGGGGGCGAGCGCGGTTGGCGCCTATCCCGTGGCGGTCAACTGGCATTCCAGCGTGGAGGAGGCCCGGTACGTCTTCGAGGACTCGGAGGCGAAGGCCGTGGTCATCCACTCGGATTTATGGGCGCGGGTGCGAGACGCGATCCCGCCGAGAGCTGAGGTGCTCGTGATACCCACCCCACCGGAGATCGCTGCGGCCTACGGACTTAGCGCGGAGGCGCAGGCGGCTCCTGACGGCGTGACCGAGTGGGAATCCTGGCTGGATTCGTTTGCGCCGAGGTTGCAGGAGCCGGCCGCGACGACGCTCTCGATCATCTATACGTCTGGGACGACAGGGCACCCGAAGGGGGTCAAGCGGCCACCGTACTCAGCCGAGGAGATGGCGACGCTGACCGAGTCCCTGTCGGTGATCTTCGGCCTGGCCTACTTCGATGATCCAGGTGAGATCGTGACCGCGGTCGTCGGCCCGATGTACCACTCGGCTCCGAACGTGCACGCCCTGTTCTGTGTCCGCGTCGGTGCCCAGGTTCATCTCGTTCCGCGGTTCGATGCCGAGGGTCTGCTGGCGCTGATCGAGGCCGAGCGGGTCACCCACCTGCACGTCGTACCGATCATGTTCGAGCGGCTGTTGAAGCTGCCCGAGGAGACGCGGCGCCGCTATGACATCTCGTCGCTGCGATTCGTCGTACACGCAGCGGCTCCATGCTCTCCCGCTACCAAGCGGGCCATGATCGAATGGTGGGGGCCGATCATCCACGAGTACTACGGAGCGACGGAGACCGGACCGGTCACCTTCCTCGGAGCCGAGGAATGGCTCGAGCATCCCGGCTCGGTCGGCCGGCCAATGGACGGCGCCGAGGTCAGCGTGCTTGACGACGGAGGCGCTGTCCTGGGTCCAGGTCAGATCGGTGAGGTCGTCGCCGGCCGCCCCAGCGGCTCGGATTTCACCTACCACCGAGACGACGCCAAGCGGCGGGCCGCAGACCGCAATGGACTATTCGCACCGGGCGATGTTGGCTACTTCGACGAGGACGGCTACCTGTTCCTGTGCGATCGGAAGATCGACATGATCATCTCGGGCGGCGTCAATATCTACCCCGCCGCGATCGAGGCGGAGCTCCACAAGCACGAGGCCGTGGCCGATTGCGCGGTGTTCGGCATTCCAGACGAGGAGTTCGGCGAGGCGGTCCATGCCGTCGTGAGCCTGCGTCCTGAGTGCGTCGTCACCGGGGAGGAGCTCAAGGGCTTCCTGCGCGGACGGGTCGCGGCCTACCAGATCCCCAGGGAGGTCGAGTTCCGCGATGACCTCCCGCGCGAGGACTCCGGGAAGATATTCAAGCGAAAGCTCCGCGACCCTTACTGGGCGGGGTTGGGGCGCGCGATCTAGCGCGGGGGCGTGCTGAGGCGAGTCGCATGGGGGCTCGGTGGTGCTTTGGCCACCGGTGTGCTGGTGGGAGCCTGCGGCGGGGCGCCTCACAGCACGAAGCCCTCCAGCCGAATCCTGCGAGTGCCGTCCCAGTATCGCTCGATCCAAGCGGCCGTCGACGCGAGCCGCGCCGGGGACCGTGTGCTGATTGAGCCTGGCATCTATCACGAGGCCGTAACCGTGAGTCACGACCACCCAGGCATCACGATCCGGGGCCAGAACCGAGACTCGGTGATCCTCGACGGGCGGAATGGACGTCTGGTCACAGGCATCACGGTGAATGCCAACCACGTCGCGGTCGAGAACCTGACGATCCGCCGCTACGCGGTCAATGGCCTGGTGTTCGCGCCCGCAGCCGAAGGTTACGGCGGAGGCGGCGGCGTGCTGGAAGGCTGGCGTGGCTCGTACATCACCGCTTACGACAATGGGCTGTACGGCGTCTATGCCTTCCAGGCCCAGTCGGGCGAGTTCGACCACGTCTACGCCTCCGGTCAGCCGGACAGCGGGATCTATGTCGGTCAATGCCGAGGCTGCCGAGCCACGATCACGGCGAGCGTGGCGGCAGATAACGCGGTGGGCTACGAGGACACGAATGCCAACGGCGTCGTCCTCAGCGACGTGGAGCTGCGTGATAACCGGCTGGGTGCCCTCCTTGACTCGAACATCAAGGAGCAGCTGGCGCCGGAGTCTGGGGTAGTGCTGCGCAACTCCACGATCACCGCCAACACCAACCGGCACGCCCCCACCGGAGACGAGGGTTACGGAGTGGGCGTCGCCGTGTCCGGCGGCGACAACAACCTGATCGAGCACAACGCGATTTCCGCTCAGCCCATCGGTGTTCTGATCCTCAACGCCTCGGCCGACACGGGCGGGTATCAGGCGACCGACAACCGGGTGAAGGCCAACGTGCTCTCAGATCAGTCACTTGACCTTGACCTGCTTACCGGGACGCTCACCCAGGGCAACTGCTTCTCAGACAACCACGCGCGCCGGACCTTTCCGTTCAGGGTGGAACAGGTGGCTCCATGTGGCCGGAGCGTTCGGGTTCGCGGAGTCGCCCCAGCGCTCCCGCTGAATCCTCCTCCGGTGAACTACCTGACTGTGTCCGCGCCCCCCGCGCAACCCACGATGCCATGAGGCGCGTGGTCGCCGGCGCAGTGCTCATCCTGCTGCTCGCCGGCTGCGGTGGGGGGACGATGGCGACCAATCGGGGCCGGCCAATAACTTCCTCGCAGGCGCTCGAGCTGGCGCGGGTGCTGCTTGCTAACTATCAGCATGCCGGAAGCCGGCTGGCCGGCACCTACACAGTTCAGGGCCAGCCGTTGGACTTCACCGGCATGATCGACTTTCGCACCGGGGAGGGGGTGCTCGCCTTGCACCAGCGCTCGCTCCCTGGGCAGAGCGCCCGCACCTACTACTGGACTCGCCGCCTTGTGCTGACCCAGGTCGCGCCAGGCTCCAGCGACTATCTCGTCCGCTCGCCTGACCCGCAGGGGCAACTCGTCGACCACCTGGTCTCCTTCCTGGAGCTTCTGTCCTCCCCGGCGATCGACAACATCGAGCTCCTGGAGCACAGCGGCGTCCGTTACCTGGGCTCGAGCGGTGGCCTCGACCGTTTCCGCGAAGGCGCTCGCACGCTTTTGACGGTCAAGCATTCAACTGGCCTGCTGGCGGCGATCCACGTCTCCCAGATCAACGGCGCCGCGATCACGGTCTTTTTGCTCAGCCATGGCCCGCAGCGGATCACCCTCCCACCCCGCTCGCGCTGGCGCCAACAGCGCTGACGGGAGCCTCAGGTGATGTCCACCGGAGTGCCGAGCGGCAGATGCTGAGCCATCCAGCCCACGGGCTTGTTGTTGATCCTGATGCACCCGTGGGAGGCGGCGGTTCCGATCGGATCGGCCAGGCTGGCGCCGCCTCGACCGTGGATGGCCACGCGTCCCGGGCCACCGTCGAAAGAACGCAACGCGTGCGAGAGGATCGTGAGCGGCAGCGCCCATGTGCCCAAGAAGTCGTTCGGACTGGGCTGGGGATCCTTCTCATAGATCGCGGCCAGGCCGGTTGGGGTTGGCGTGGAAGGCTTGCCCACGACCGCGCCAAACGTCTCCATGAGCTGACCGTTGCGATATACACGCACCTGTCGGGCAGCCACGCTCACACTCACCCAGTAAGCGGTGTGCGAAAGCTCGACCCGGCTGCGGGGGATCCAGCCCGTGGAGCCGTCAGGCCGGATCGGCAGCAGGACCCGGAGCCATTCTTTTCCTGCAACGTCGGTTGAGGCCAATACAAGCAGCGTCTGGGGTTCGTAGGAGGGCGACGTGTGCGGCGTAAGCCGGGTCACCACCCGTCCGCCGCCTGGCTTTTCCAAAGCCGGTGCGCTCGAGACGATCCGGGCCAGGGTGGCGCCGTGGGCCTGGCTGGGTGGGGCAACAGCCGTGGTCTCGGCTCCGGCCGTCGAGGCGGCGGCCAGCAAAGCCGCTGCTCCCATCGCCCCGACAAAACACGCTAGGCCCCTCGCGCCCACGCCACTAGGGTAGCGGCCCTTGCTTAGGTCCGGTCGTTGATGGTAGGTTTTTGCGTCAGTGGGCATGAGGCATGGACGTGGGGGGTACAGGGGGCGAGTCTTGGGGCTCCTGGCGTTGGCCTGCGCGGCCCTGGCGCTGCCGTCGAGCGCGCTCAGTGGAGCCCTGCGTGCGGCCCCGCACGGACACGCCAGCGTCAGCGGCATCGTCTTTGACGATTACGGGCTGACCGGCGTCCAGAACCTGAACCCGGCCAAGGGCCAGGTCGACCGTGGGTTGGCCGGAATCACGGTCAACGCCTACGACTCGACCAACCAGGTTGTGGCCACCGCCACCACGAACGCGACCGGCCACTACAAGCTGAACGGACTCCCCGTCGGTCCGGTCCGGGTCGAGGTCGAGATTCCTCGCCAGTACTCGCCCTCAGCGGACCGCTCATCGCCCGGTGGGACGGTGGCCGGCGCGCGCGCGAACACGACCAGCACGCTGGACTCCGACGAGCGCTATCTGGATGACTCGAGCTCGCCGGGCGGGGTCAACTTCGGGCTGGAGGTCCCTGACGAGTACTCGGTGGCCAAGCCGACGCTGTACATGAGCGATTCGTGGTTCGGCCCCACCGACGATCCCACGGCCAAAAGCAATATCGGCGTAGAGCAAGTGCCCTACTTCGCTCCAAATGGGGCGACTGGCGGCAAGATGGTGGCCAGCTTCGCCAAGATCGGAACCACAGGCGGCCTCGCTGTCGATGAGCAAACGGGCGATGTGTTCGCAGCTGCGTACTACAAGCGCAGCTTCGGCCTCCTGGCCAGCGGGTTTTACAAGGGGCTGACCTACCCCACGGGCGGGATCTACGAGATCAACCCTGCCTCAGGCAAGGTCACCCTGTTCGCCGACGTGAACGCGGGCGTGGATCACCATCCACCCCTGGAGGCCAAGGGCGGGACGCAAAAAGAGTGGGACAACGACTACTCCTGGCCGTACGTAGGCCACGAGGGCTGGGGTGACATCGTCACCGGCCCGACCAGCCAGAACCTGTATGGCGTCAACCTGTTCAACAGGAGCCTGTATAGGTTCAAGATCCCACCGGGCAATGCCCAGCCGACCGGGCCTGAGCGGCCAAGCCGGATAGCCGGCATTTCCAACCCCGGATGCAAGGGTGGCGACTGGGTGCCCTCAGCCCTCGGCTTTGATCAGGCCACGGGGAAGCTGTACGTGGGCGGCGTGTGCAACGCGGCCAGTTCACAGAACCCGGCGGATCTCCACGCATACGTCGAGCAGGTCAACGATCCGACGGGGAAGCCGACGTTCAAGGTCGCCTTCAGCTTCGCCCTGAACTACAACCGCCTGGATAACCACAGCGTGAGATACCCCGCCGGTTCTGGGAAAACAGAGTCGCTCAACAGCGACTGGCGGCCCTGGCCAACGCTCGCCTCGCTTCCGAAGGCGACCTACCCGCAGGGTCCGCCGGACGTCAATCGGCCGACCCGAACGACCCAGTACGGGACGGTGGACCAGAACAACGAGTCCTACCCCGAGTTCATGGGTATCGCGTTCGATTCCCGCGGCAACATGCTGATCGGGCTGCGCGACCTGATGATAGATGTGAGCAACTTCTTCTCCCCCAATCAGTCAAGTCCGATTTCGCAAGGAGATCTGCTCAAGGCCTGCGTCAGCGCCGCGGGCAGCTGGACCCTCGAGTCAGGGGGCAAGTGCGGCGGCGCCTCGGGCTTTCACCCGACCGTGAACGGCAAGCCCGTGAAGGGCAGCAAGGCCGGCGTGGACCATGCCAGCTTCGGCCCGATCGGCCCCGGCGGTGGCTACTTCTTCGATCCGAATCCGGCGATCAATGAGTCCTCCCCCGACAAGGCCAAGGACCGCAGTGACCTCCCGGGTCCTTACATGGGCGGCATGGTTCAAATCGGCGGCTTCCCCGATGTCGTCAGCGTCCAATCCTTCGTCAACGGCAACGAAGGCGCCTTCGGCGGGGGGCTTGTGTGGGACAACAACTCCCACGGTGACTACGTTCGCTATACGGGTGACGGCGTCGACCCGGCCGACCCCGGCGGTTACGCGTTCGGCGGGGGCGGCTCGAAGTCGAACGGTCTGGGTGACCTGGCGGCGTTCACATCTCTGGCGCCGACCCAGATCGGCAACCGGGTGTGGAAGGACGTACATCGCAACTGCACTGAGGTCGCCGGCGATCCGGGAATCCCGGGCGTGGTGGTCAATCTGGTTGGCGCGAGCGGCGCGACCCTGGCCACGGCGACCACTGACGCTGCGGGTGAGTACACGTTCGACATCCAGGCCCACACGAAATACCGGGTCCAGATTCAGCCCAGCCAGAAGCCGCTGTCGGGGCTGGCGCCAACCTGCGCCAATAAGGCCGGCGTGGATCCCCGTATCACGTCAAAGGGCGTTCTGGCCAACGGATTCGACAGCGCGCCGGTGGATGCACTCAATCCGGGCCAGAACAACTTCATGTACGACTTCGGCTTCGTCCATCCGCCGATCACCGTGACCAAGCACGCCGACCGGAGTACGGCCAATCCGGGTCAGACGGTGCGGTACACGATCACAGTCCGAAACCACGGCTCAAGTGCGACGCTTGGCCTGAAGGTCTGCGACGACGTCCCGCGCGGCCTCGCGCCGGTCGGAAGTACCAAATCGCGGCTCAAGCACGGCCTTGTCTGCTTCGTGCCCAAGCAGGCCCTGGGACCCAATCGCACGGAGACCTTCCACGTCAGCTTCCGCGTCCTTCGCCTCCCGAAGTGCACCGTTGCGGTGAAGAACACGGCCTACGCCACTGTGAACCACGGCTCCCGGACAACCGGGTCCGCCACGATCCAGGACCGCTGCAAGAAGAAGCCTCCGCCACCGGTGACGGGTTAGCAGCAGACAGCGGGCTGCCGAATCGACCGGCGCAGCCACGTGACCGTGCAGCCACGCGTCACTCAATGCGTTGGTGTCGGTCCTGGTGACGACCCGTTTGGTATTTGAATCCAGTTCGCGAGGACACGTCCGGAAAATACTCCAGCGACTGCACAAAGTCTCAGGGCGACCGAACGAACTCTGGGAGCAGGGTCGCCGAGCGGTCTGTGGTTCCGCATTCAGATTGGGTCAGTGGCTCTCAAGGCGTCGTGTACGCCCCGGTGATCCCGCCGTCGACCACGAACGCGGTGGCGTTGACGTAACTCGACTCGTCGCTGGCCAGGAACAAAGCGGCGCTGGCGATCTCCTCGGCGCGGGCGAAGCGGCCCATCGGCACGTGGACCATCCGGCGCGCCGCCTGCTCCTGGTCGGACGCGTAGAGCTGGCGCAGAAGCGGGGTGTCCACGGGGCCGGGGCAGAGTGCGTTGACGCGCACGCCCTGACGGGCGAACTGGACGCCGAGCTCCCGTGAGAGCGCCAGGACTCCTCCCTTGGAGGCGGTGTAGGAGATCTGCGAGGTCGCCGCTCCCAGGAGGGCGACGAACGATGCCGTGTTGATGACCGAACCTCCATTGCCCTCCAGGAGGTGGGGGATGCCGTGCTTGCAGCACAGGAACACGCTGCGGAGGTTGACCGTCTGGACTCGCTCCCAGGCCTCCAGCGATGTGTCCAGCACGGAGGCATCCTCGGGTGGAGAAATCCCGGCGTTGTTGAACAGTACGTCGATCTGGCCCAACTCCTTGCGCACACGGCGGTACAGCCCGGCGACACTCTCCTCGTCGGCGACATCGGCCTGCAGGGCCAGTTCGCCGACCGAGTGCTCGGCCAGGTCCACTCCCACCACTCGCGCGCCCTCGGAAGCGAACTGGGCGGCGCTGGCCGAGCCGATCCCGCCCGCGGCGCCGGTGATCACACAAACCTTGTCCTGGAGGCGGCCGCTCATGTCAGAGGATCTCGCACGTGCCGCCGCTCACCCGGCGTAGTAGATCGATTTGACCTCGGTGTAGGCGTCCATGGCGTGCGGGCCGAGCTCGCGGCCATAGCCTGACTGCTTGAAGCCTCCAAACGGCGTGGCCACCCGGACGGAGGTGTTGGAGTTGATCGACAGCACGCCCGTATCGATGGCCCGAGCTACGCGCAGCGCCCGGGCGCCGTCCCGGGTCCAGATCGAGCCCGACAGGCCGTAGATCGTGTCGTTGGCCAGCCGGACCGCCTCCGCTTCGTCGCGGAATGGGATCACCGTCACGACCGGGCCGAAAATCTCCTCGCGTGCGGCCCGGGCCGAAGGGTCGACAGGGCAGAGGACCGTCGGGGCGAACCAGAAACCGGGCCCCTCAGGAACGTTCCCCCGGACTGCCACCGGCGCGTCGCCGTTCACAAATGACGCCACCTGCTCACGCTGGGCCGCTGAGATCAGCGGGCCCATCTGCGTCTGCTCATCGAGTGGATCCCCGACGCGCACAGCCTGGACCGAGGTCTCGAGAAATCCCATGAACTCGTCCAGCACCGACGCCTCGACCAGGATTCGCGAGCGAGCGCAGCAGTCCTGGCCGGCATTTCCGAACACGGCCATCGGCGCGGCCGCGGCGGCGGCCTCCAGGTCGGCGTCGGCGAACACGACGTTGGGCGATTTCCCGCCGAGCTCGAGCGTCACCCGCTTGATCGTGGAGGCCGCACCGGCTGCGATCGAGCGGCCGACGTCAGTCGAGCCGGTGAACGCGATCTTGGCCACATCGGGGTGCTCGACCAGCCGCTGGCCGCACACGCTCCCCGGCCCGGCCACGACGTTGACAACCCCATCCGGCAATCCCGCCTCCACAGCCAGCTCGGCGAAGCGCAACGCGGTCAGCGGCGTCAGCTCCGCTGGTTTAAGCACGACCGTGTTGCCGGCCGCAAGTGCGGGTCCGAGCTTCCAGGCGGCGATCGTCAAGGGGAAGTTCCACGGCACGATCAGTCCGACCACGCCCAGCGGCTCACGCACCGTGAACGCGTGGCCGCGGGCCACGGGAATCGTCTCGCCGAACGGCCGCTCAACCGCGCCCGCGTAGTAGCGGAACACGGCGGCGACCATGTCCATCTCGCCCCGCGCGTCGGAGATCGGCTTGCCGGCATTACGGGCCTCGAGCTGGGCCAGCTCCTCCCGGTGTCGCGCCACTTCATCGGCGAGCGCTAACAGCAGCCGCGCCCGGTCGGCGGGTGCGATTGCGCGCCAGGCGGGAAAAGCCCCGCCGGCGTGCTCGACGGCGCCGTCAACCTCCTCGACGCCAGCGCGCGGGACCGTGGCGAGCACCGCCTCGGTGGCGGGCTCGACTACAGCCAGCATGTCGGTCAACTGCTACGCCACTTCGACGCCCACCCCGGGTGGGGTGGTGGGAGGCGGTGGTGGTGTCAGCACCTCCTCGTCGGGCATGTCGATCGTCCGGACCGGGCCCTTGAAGTAGTGCCGCGCCCACCCGAGGTACCAGACGGTCACGGCGATCATGACCCCGATCGTGATCAACGGGGCATAGTTGACCGCCGACCACGAGAACCCGTGTTTGAAGAACACGCCGGTCGGGCTGAACGGCAGGCAGAAGATGATCACGCAGATACCGACCCAGACGATCGCGATCGGGTTGATCCACTTGTATTTCTTCCCCAGCGTCCACGGGCCGGCCTGGAACTTGTCGCCCATCCGCCAGCGCAGGAAGACCGGGATCACGTAGGCGATGTAGAGCCCGATCACCGAGATCGAAGTCACGGCCAGGAACGCCACCAGCACACCGTTATGGGCCGGGAAGTACGCCGGGATCGTGATGATGCCTGCGAACGCGCACACGAACGCGACGGCCCACGTCGGGGTCCTGTTCTTGCCCAGCCGGCGCCACAGGTTGTGTCCCGGAACGGCGCCGTCTCGTGAGAAGGCGAACGTCATCCGGGAGGCGCTCGTCGCGCAGGCGATCCCGCAGAACAGCTGCCCGACTGTAGAGATCAGGAGCACGGCTTTGGCCGCGGCGGTGGTCAGCGCGCTCGTGATGATCGGGATGGCCGTGGTCTGCGCGGTCATCGCGCCCGGATGGATCGCCGCGAACGTCAGCGCGAGCAGGACGATGTAGCCGACGATGGCTGAGTAGAACACCGACCGCCAGACGCCCTTGGCGGCTGACTTGTCGGCGCCGTGGGTCTCCTCGGAGAGGTGGGCTGAGGCGTCGTAGCCGGTGATCGTGTACATCGTCAGCAGGAAGCCCAGCGGCAGCACGTAGAACCAATACATGCCACCCGAGAAGCCCGAGTTGTTGATCCGATGGCCGAACACGAACGACGCGCTCTGGAGGTGGCTCGGAACAAGGAGCAGGAGCACGACGATCACGCCCACGCCGATCACGTTCCACCACACCGAGACGCGGTTGAACAGCGAGACGAGGTGGCTCGAGAACACGTTCACGACCAGATTGAGGATCAGGATCAGGACGAACAGTCCGAACGCCACATGGGCGTTGTACTTGATGTTCGTGGAGGCGAAGTTGGCGATGAAGTTGACGTGGTATATGCCCAATGTGGCCTGGAGGAAAGTGGCCGCCACGTAGCTGACCGAAGCGGTCACGGCGACGAGCCCGATCAGGTTGAACCAGCCGGTGAACCAGCCCCAGCCGGGCCCGCCCAGCTTGGACGCCCAGTAGTAGATGCCTCCCGCGGTTGGGAACGCCGACGCCAGCTCGGACATCGACCACGCGACCATCAGGATCATCACGCTGATGAGCGGCCAGCCGATCGAGATCGCCACCGGGCCGCCGTTGTTCCAGGCCTGCCCGTATGTGGTGAAGCATCCGGCGAGCACGCAGATGATCGCGAACGAGATCGCGAAGTTCGAGAACCCGCTCCAGCCGCGCCTCAGCTCCTGCTTGTACCCAAGTTCGGCGAGCCTTTGCTCGTCGGCTGACAGCGGTTCTGCAATCGTCGCCATCCGGGCCCCTCCTTCTAAAAGGTTTGCTGATCCGTCCTTAGGCGCGCAACCCTACGCCTGAGGCCCGATCGAAGTCAAGTGGCAATTCGGCGTCTCAGCTGGGCAGGAGCCCGGCCAGCACCTGCTCGGTGGCCCGGAGGTGCTCGGCCATGACCTGGGCAGCCCCTCCCCCGTTTCGCCGACGCAGATGGGTCAGGACCTGGCGGTGCTGCTCGTTTGAGGAGCGGAGCACCTCGGGCGGATGGGCGATGAGGGAAATGAGTCCGCTCATCGCGCCCTGCATCTCGGTCATCGATGCCACCAGCCCCGGACTGCCGGTCGTTTCGGCCAGAGACACGTGGAAGCGGACGTCGAGCTGGCGGTAGGACCCGAAGTCCTCGATCACGTCATCCAGCGCCCGGACGAGCTCCATCAGCCCGTCGAGCGCGTCGGGCGTGGCTCGTTCCGCCGCGAGCACCGCGATGCCGACCTCCACCGCGATCCGCTCGTCGCATATCTCCCGCCACTGGGCTCGGACCTCGTTCGAGGGAGGGCTCGCCGGGGGCTGGGGGTCGGCAACGAACGTCCCGCCGCCCCGGCCGCGGGTGGCGTACAGATGCCCGCTCTGAGAGAGAGCCAGAAGCGCCTGACGCAGCGTCGAGCGGGCGATCCCCAGGCGGGCGCACAACTCGCGCTCCGCTGGCAAGCGCGTACCCGGTGGGAGCAGGCCGAGCCTGATCGCGGTGCCCAGCCGCTCCACGGTCTCCTCGAACGCGGTGACCGATCTGACCGGAGCAAAGACAGCATCCAGCGGCTCGGCCGATGCCAGCGTGGTGGCGCCCATCTAACTAGAGTCGCTCGAAGCCGCGGAACCGCTCCCAGTCGGTAACCGCGGAGTCGAAAGCCTGGAGCTCGATGTCGGCGGCATGGACATAGTGCTTCACCACCTCTTGCCCGAATGCCGCGCGGGCGACCTCGCTCGCCTCGAACAGATCTCGGGCCTCCCTCAGGGTCGCCGGCAGGCGTGGCTTGTCGGTGGCCTGGTAGGCGTTGCCTTCGTATGGAGATTCGAGCTCGAGCCCATGCTCGACTCCGTGGAGCCCGGCTGCGACGATCGCGCTCAGGGCCAGATAGGGATTGAGATCCGATCCACCCGCGCGGTTTTCAAAGCGCAGCGAGGGCCCGTGACCCACAACTCGCAGCGAACAGGTGCGGTTGTCCGGCGCCCACGCCACCGCTGTCGGGGCGAATGATCCCTCGGCATAGCGCTTGTAACTGTTGATGTTGGGGGCGAGAAACAGCGTCAGCTCACGCAGGCACGCGAGCTGACCGGCGAGGAACGATTCAAACGTAGTCCGCTCGCGCTCGAACAGCGGCCCGGAGCCGTCGGCCAGTGAGAAATGGATGTGGCACGAGCTGCCCTCGCGCTCGTTGAATTTCGCCATGTAACTGATCGACATGCCCTCCTGAGCGGCGATCTCCTTCGCGCCGCTTTTGTAGATGGAGTGCTCGTCAGCGGTCTGGAGCGCGTCGGCGTAACGGAAGTTGATCTCGTGCTGTCCGAGGTTGCACTCGCCCTTGGAGTTCTCAACGACCAGGCCGGCGCCGGCCATCGCGTTGCGAATCCGGCGGATCAGAGGCTCGACCTTGGCCGTCCCGACCAGGGAGTAATCGATGTTGTAGAGGTTGGCCGGCTCAAGCTGGCGATACCCCTTGCGCCAGGCCGCCTCATAGGTGTCGTGGAAGACAAGGAATTCCAGCTCGGTGCTGGCGTTGGCCTTCCATCCGCGCTCGGCGAGCCTGCCGAGTTGGGCCTGGAGCACTTGACGCGGAGACGCCAGCACCGGAGCGCCGTCGGCCCACTCGAGGTCGGCCAGACAGAGCGCGGTGCCCTCGTGCCAGGGAATCACACGGAGCGTTGCGAGATCTGGCCGCATCGCGAAGTCGCCGTAGCCGCGCTCCCACGACGCCATCTCATAGCCGTCGACGGGCGTCATATCGACATCGACGGCGAGCAGGTAGTTGCAGCCCTCTGCCCCGTGGTGCGAGACCTCATCGAGGAAGTGCCGGGCGGTGAGGCGCTTGCCCTGAAGCCGACCCTGCATGTCTGTCATGGCGAGCAGGACAGTGTCAATCACGCCTCGCCCGACCATTGCGCTCAACTCATCAAGCGAAAGCGCCGCCCCGTGGTTGGCATCCGTGGCCGTCACCGGGTTTGAAGGTATAGGAACCGACCCTTAAACGCTAGGTTTCCCGCCGTGAGCGATCTCACGAGCCTCTTGGCGAGGCTCGAGCAGCGTCTCGGGGTGATCACCGCCGGACCCTCCGACCTGGACGGCGGGATTACCAACCGCAATTACCGCGTCACCTTCGGCGAACGTGAATGCGTCGTGCGCTTGCCCGGGAAAGACACCTCGCTGCTGGGGATCAGCCGCCGGACCGAGGTCGACGCGAATTCAAAAGCAGCCGAGCTCGGGGTCGCTCCGGCCGTCGTGGCGGTGGAGGACGACTGTCTGGTGACCGAATACGTCCGAGCTGAACCGTCGGATCCGGCATCGCTCGACGTTGCCACCGTCGCGGCTGCGCTGCGCGCATTTCACGACTCAGGCTTGGAGCTGTCCACCCGCTTCTGGGTTCCCGACCTGTTGGACGACTACGCCGAGGTCGTACGCCGCCGCGGGGGGTCGCTGCCGGAGGTCTACGAGGCCGCTCGCGAGCTGGTCGGCCGGATTGCCGAGGCCCTGCCGCTGACGGAGCCTGTGCCCTGCCACAACGACCTGCTTCCGGCGAACATCCTCCGGGCCAGCGACGGGATCATGCTCGTGGACTGGGAGTACGCAGGGATGGGTCACCGCATGTTCGACCTGGGCAACCTCGCGGTGAACTGTGAGTTCGACGAACGCTCCGAGGCGGCTCTCCTGACGGCTTATTTCGGTCGGCCACCGGCGGTAGAGGAGCGCCGCGCCCTGAGCATGATGCGCCTGATGTCTGACGCGCGCGAGGCGGCGTGGGGCGTGGTTCAGGGAGTGGTCTCAACGTTGGACTTCGACTTCGCGGCGTACGCCTCCCGCCACTTCGACCGGCTGCTGACGGCCCAGGCTGGTTTGACTCTCCGAGCGACCTCGGATGCCTAGGCCTCGAGACGTACCCGACAGAGCGCGGGTGGCGATCATCGGGGGTGGAGTGGGGGGCGCGGCGATCGCCTACCACTTGGCACAGCTGGGCGAGCGGGACGTGATCCTGCTGGAGCGCAGCGACCTGACGAGCGGGTCGACGTTCCACTCTGCCGGGCTCGTGGGCCAGCTGCGCGGGAGCCTGTCGCTGACGCGGCTGATGATGGATTCAGTGGCGCTCTACCGGCAGCTCGACTGCGGCTGGGTGGAGTGCGGCGGGATCAGGCTGGCCTGCACGCCCGAGCGCGAGGAGGAGGTGCTGCGTCAGGTGGCCTGGGCCAAGACGTTCGGGCTGCCGCTCGAGCTGATTTCCCCGGATCAGGCGGCCGAGATGTTTCCCCTGATGGTCACCGACGGAGTTCGCTGTGGCTCGTTCCTGTCCAGCGACGGCTACCTGGATCCGGCGCTGCTCACCGGCGCGCTGGTGGAGGGAGCTCGGGAGCAGGGATGTCGTGTATTCACCCGGACCCGGGTGACCGGCATCGACGTCGACCGGGGCCGGGTCCAGCGGGTGCGCACCGACCAGGGTGATGTTGAAACGGAGATCGTGGTCAACGCCGGCGGGATGTTCGCGGCCGAGATCGGGCGAATGGTCGGGGTGCGAGTTCCGGCGATCCCGTTCTCGCACCAGTACCTGGTCACCCAGCCCTTCCGTGAACGCGTCCCGGGCAAGCACCTGCCCACGCTGCGCGATCCCGACCTGCTGATCTACTTCCGCGAGGAAGGAGCCGGGCTGGTGATGGGAGGCTACGAGCGCCAGAGCGCTCCCTGGTCGCTCGATGAGCGGAACCTCGACCGGATCCCGGCGGACTTCAACGGCCGCCTGCTCGAAGACGACTGGCCGCGGTTTGAAGAGATCGCCCGCAACTCCAGGCGACGGGTGCCGGTCATGGATGAGATCACGGTCACCCGCTTGATCAACGGTCCCGAGGCGTTCACGCCGGACAACGAATTTCTCCTGGGGGAGAGCGAGATCGGCGGTTTCTTCGTGGCCGCCGGATTCTGCGCCCACGGACTGGCTGGTGCGGGCGGGGTGGGGAAGGTGATGGCCGAGTGGATCATGGCCGGCGAGCCCACCTCGGACGTGTGGGAGATGGATATCCGCCGGTTCGGCGCCCAATACCGCTCACCCTCATACACGCTCGCGCGCACGCGCGAGGTGTACGAGACCTACTACGACATCCGCTATCCGGGGCACGAGCGTCAGTCGGGGCGGCCGCTACGGACTTCGAGCGTCTACGGCTGGCATCACGGTCACGGCGCCGCGTTCGGGGAGAAGTCAGGCTGGGAGCGCGTCAACTGGTATGAGTCAAATTCGGCGAAAGGCGACGAGTCACTCCGGCCCCGTGGCTGGGCGGGGACGCACTGGTCCCCGGCGATCGGCGCCGAGCACGTTGGCACCCGAGAGGCGGCTGGACTGTTCGATGAATCCTCCTTCGCCAAGCTCGAGATCTCGGGCACCGGCGCCGCCGAGCTGCTCGAACGCCTGTGTGACAACCGGGTGGCGCGCGACGTCGGGGCGATTACCTACACGCAGATGCTCAACGGGCGGGGCGGGATCGAATGCGATTTCACGGTCACCCGGTTGGCCGAGGATCGTTTTCAGATCGTCACGGGAACGGCGTTCGGCAACCACGACAGCAGCTGGATCCGGCGGCATCTGCCGGCCGACAGCTCGGTTCGGGTCGCCGACGTCACGTCACAGTGGGCCTGCTTCGCGCTGTGGGGCCCGAGGGCCCACGCGATCCTGTCCCAGCTCACTCCCGACCCCCTCGATTTCCGCTACATGTCGATGCGGGAGATCCCGGTGGGCGACGTGCCGGTGCGGGCGCTGAGAGTGACCTTCGTCGGAGAGCCGGGGTGGGAGCTCTACTGCCCGACCGAATTCGGGCTGAGCCTGTGGAGCTCGCTGTGGGAAGCGGGGCGCGAGCACGGGCTCCTCGCAGCCGGTTACCGGGCGATCGACTCGCTGCGGTTGGAGAAGGGATACCGCGTGTGGGCCGCTGACATCACCGCCGACGAGAACCCCCGGGAGGCGGGGCTGGGGTTCTGCGTCCGGGACGACAAGGAGTTCATCGGGTCAGACGCGCTCGCCCAGGCAACGCCGACCAGGCGGCTGCGCTGCATCGTTTTGGAGGACCCCCGGGCGGTGGCGCTGGGCAACGAGCCGGTCATCGTCGACGGCCGGGTGTGCGGCCGCGTCACCAGTGGCGGATACGGCTATACCGTCGAGCGCTCAATCGCCTACGCGTACCTTCCCGCGGCGGTCGAGGTCGGAACCGCGGTCGAGCTCGACCTGTTTGGCACCACGGTGACCGGAGAGATCGCCAAGGAGCCGCTGTTCGACCCCAAGGGCGAGCGTGTGCGCAACCTGACCGGCCGGGGCGAGGCGGGATAGGCGTCTACGCGGTCGCTCGCAGGCGTCCGCCGACATCGGCGCACTCGAGGCACACGCTCTCAGGCACCAAGCCCGCCCGCATCAGCAGGGCGAACGCCTTGCATCCCAGGCAGTAGCCGAAAATCGACTCGAGCCCGGCGGCCAGGACGATTGCGCCCAGCACTCCGTCAGCCGCTGTGTGTGAGACCGCAAAGGCCAGCACGAGCGCGGTCGTCGACATGACGGCGCCCATCGCCTGGGCGAAGCGCTTGGGCGGCCCGGGCACCGGCTTGCTCGGTCCGAGCCGGGGGGCGATGACTCGCTGAGCGGTCCAGCCGAGCGGGCTGAGGGTCGGCCCGGTTAGGACGCGCGCCCAGAACCCATAAACGACCGCGATTAGCAGCCAGTACCAAGACGTAGCCAGCGTCACGACCACGAGTGATAAGACGACGCCGGCGACAACTCGGGCTGCCTTTTCGTTTACGGGGTTGGGGAAGGAGAAGAGTTCGCGCATCGACATCGAGGGGGCAGCAAATCGGGGACCTGCTACCCCTCGACGTTAGCCTGCTCTACCCCTCGACCTTGCCGGGAGGCCCTCCGAGCGACGCGATCAGGGCGGAGAAGTTCTTCCCGGCCGGGGTCGCGACGCTGTTTGCATCGTCGCTGCCGCCCCACTGACCGTGCTGCATCGCGTAACTCTCGGTACCCACGCCGGCGCCCCAGCCGATCTCGATCCCGCTGGAACCGTTGTAAATGGTCGCGATGACCTGGCCCGCGTTCACCTTCTGGCCCACGTGCAATCCCTGGGCGGGGGTGACGTCTTCGGCGTAGTAGACATAGCGGCCGGAGTCGGGACCGTCCGAGAGGCGGTACTCGATGTATGCACCGGGCCAGCCGGTGTTTGTGGTCCCGACGTACGTGACCTTGCCATCACCGATTGCCTCCAGCGGGCCCGAGCCCGAATAATCGACGCCCTGGTCGATCCGCTCGGATGTCACATTGGCCTTGGCCAGCGGATTGACATAGCCGCCTGGCCCGGAGCCTGACTTACCACCCGACTGGTGGTGAATCACCGCACCGCCCGATTTGGTGGACGTGTGGGTTGAGTCCGAGCTCTTATCGCTCGAGGTGCTGGTCTTGCTCTTGTTGGGGCTACTGCCCGAGCGGTGAGTCGTTGTCCGCTTATGACTCGATGCCTGGCCGAGTCCGCCGCCGCCGCTTCCCTTCGAATGCCCGGCGTGATGGGACGCCGCCAGCGTCGACTCGATCACGGTGTGGCTGGCGGGTTTCGACTTCGGAGTCGATCGAGTCGCGGCCATGTAGGTCGGACTCGTGGCCGTGGGTGGGGCGGTGGTCGTCGTCGAGACGTGGCTCGATCGCCTGTGTGTGGCTGTCGATCGCGAAGTCGTGCTGACGAAGTGCTCTGAGGGCACCACGCGATCGGGGCCGGTACTGATCGTGGGCAAGGTCCGAGACGCCGGCTGTGCCCGCAGCCGCGCCGCGGGGCGCGAAGACAGGACGCCGACGGATTGCCCGTCGCCTGGGATGGTGAACGCGACCTTCTCGGCGTGGTGGGATGCGCCGCGGCCGCCGAGCAAACTGGGCAAGGTTGCTCCGAGCAGCGCGACTGCCGAGATCCCGCCCAGCTTCCCGGGCCCGAGGCGTCCCAGCTCTACCGGCTTGCGCTTAGACCGGGTTCGTGCCCGCTCCCGGCGCTCGCGGGAGCGCGCCAGCGACTCCTCCCAGAGGTCTGCCCGCCCGAGGTCACGTGAATCCAAAAATCTCTCCTTGACGACCTAAGCCTGCGGAGTTAGCTGACGGGCTCGCGCTACGCGCTACGCCGCTTTCACGGCGATTCGCCCCTGCGATTAGTGATCGCTTTGGGTTCCCCGCTCCCCGGCCACTGGTGGTCCGGGAACTCGGCTTATGTAATTGCGCGGCAGAGTACCAGCTTGCGTCGGCGGAAGAGAACCAATTTCAGAATCGGCCATCGCTGCCCTTCAGGACCCCAGTTCCCATAGGCTGCCGCGGGTGCGGGAACAGGGAGGCCAGCGGCCGGTTGAGATGATCATGGCCCAGGGCATGATGGCCAACCTCTCAACGCCGGCCTTCCTGGTCGACGCGGTGGGAACGCTGGTGTTTTTCAACGCCTCCGCGGCGCGGATACTCGGCATCTCTTACGAGGATGCCGGGGCGATGTCCCCGGCGGACTGGGCCAGCCGGTTCTCGCCCGAGGCCGACGGGGAGCCACTGAAGCCGGAGGAGCTGCCGCTGTCGATCGCCCTGGCGGAAGGCCGGCCGGCCTATCGGGCCATGAAGATCATCGGCTCCGAGGGTCAGTCGCAACCGATCGAGGTCAGCGCCTTTCCAATTGTCGGCCGGCGCGGACAGACCGGGGCCATGGCGATCTTCTGGGCGCTGCGGAGCTAGTCCTCACCGCTGGCAGGCAGGACACCAATACGTCGTCCGGCCACCGATCTGGCTGCGGTCCAGCGCGTGCCCGTCGCGAGGGCAGACCCCGTCGCGGCGCCGAGCGGCGATGAACGCGCCGGTGTGGGCACCGCCCTTCCTGATCGCCGACCGGATCGCGGCCCGCACCTCGCGCCGCAGGCCGTCGAGCTCCTCTGCTGACAGGCTCGAGGTGCGCCGGTTTGGCGCCAGCCTGGCCTGCCAGAGGGCCTGGTCGGCCAACAGGTTGCCCACGCCGGAGACCGCACCCTGATCGAGCAGTCGCGCTTTGATCGGCGCCCAACCCGCGCCGATCAGGCGGCGAAACTCCGCGCGGCTCACCTCGGCTGCGTCGGGCCCGACTCGGGCCAGTGGCGGTTCGAGGTAGGCGCGGCCGAGTCGCCGCTTATCGCGGAGGGCAAAGCCGCCGCCGTCCTCGAACTCGATCCGGAACCGGTCCCAGCGGACGGGCGGATCGGGGTCGAGGACGATGTGGCCGGTCATCCCGAGGTGGAGGGCGAGCGTCGGCCCGTCGGCTGTCTCGAGCCAGAGCAGCTTGCCCCGGCGCCGGGCGGCCGTGAAGCTATGCCCGGTCAGCGCATCGGCGAGCTGCCCGGGTGAATGGGGTCGGCAGACATATGAGTCCTGGTCATTCACCGCCGCGATTGGCCTGTCCAGGACGTCCTCGAGCGTCTGGCGAGCGCGTTCGACCTCAGGCAGTTCAGGCATGGCTTCAGGGAGGAGGCCCTGCCGCCGCCGGCCGTCTCTGTTTGGCGCTACGAAGCCGCGGCCGGCACGGGCTCCGATCCGCTGGGCGCGGGGGCCGCCGGTGGCTCCTCGCTCGGGGTCGGGGCATCTTCGCTGGCGTCTGTGGCGATCTGGAGCATGATCGTGCTGCCTGCCACTCCTCCGGCGAGCGCTCCGAGCGCGACCAGCGGTCCTCTCAGCTCCGTGCCCAGCGCATGGTCAAGGGAGATATCGCCGGGCCCAAGATCGGCCAGGGCGAGCAGTATGGCCACCAGGACCAGGTTGTATTCGTAGCCCCCCTGCGTGACCCAGGGTCCGTTCTTGAAATGGACCTTGCGGACGGCGGTCGTCATCACGCCGATGAGGGTCGCGGCCGCGGCCGGGGTGAGCAAGCCCAGAGCCAGCAGGCCACCTCCACCCGCCTCGGCTGCTCCCGCGGCTGTGGCGTGGCGCCGGCCGGGGCGCAGGCCCATTTTTTCGAAGCCCTGGGCGGTCGCCTCGAGTCCGTTCCCGTCAAACCAGCCGAACAGCTTCTGTGTCCCGTGCCCGAAGAACAACAGGCCGACGATCCAGCGCAGCGCGGTCAAACCAAGTTTCATGTTTACCTCCTGATGATCAAGCGTCACCGGTGCGGAGCCCGGAGCCCGCAGACTCGTAGGTGTTTGCTACCCACTCCAGACGTGACCTAATGCCACCCCTGGGGTAGGAGTTCCTGAGGGCCGTACACAGCCTGACAAAGGAGACTGCCATCAGCACCGCCACAACCACCCCCTCGGCCGCCGATCAAAGGAGTCGGGGCCGGCTGAAGCTCACGGAATTGATGCCTGAGGAACACGAGATCGTGCTCCACGGGCACCGCGTCAGCTACCGGGTGGCCGGCCAGGGAGGCCCGGTCGTGCTCCTGATTCACGGAATCACCGGCTGTGCCAGGCAATGGGATCAGGTGATCCCGCTGCTGGCCGAGCGCTACACGGTTGTGGCGCCTGATCTGCTGGGCCACGGCCAGTCCGCCAAGCCCCGGGGGGACTACTCGCTGGGGGCCTACGCCGTCAGCGTGCGAGACCTGCTCGTGGCCTTGGGTCACCGGCGGGCCACGGTCGTCGGTCACTCGCTGGGCGGCGGAATCGCGATGCAGTTCGCCTACGAGTACCCGCCCTTCGCCGAGCGCCTGGTGCTGGTATCGAGCGGTGGGCTGGGCCGGGAGGTCCACCTCCTGCTTCGCGCGGCCACGCTCCCGGGATCGGAGCTCGTGCTTCCTGTGATCTCGAACGAGCGTCTGATCGGAGTGGGGAACCTGCTGGCAGGCCTGCTGGAGCGTCTCGGACTGACGGCCGGGCCCGATCTGGCCGAAATGGCGCGTGGCTACAGCTCGCTGGCTGACGCCGGAGCGCGTCAGGCCTTCATCCATACCTTGCGGGCTGTGATCGAGATCGGTGGCCAGCGGGTCAGCGCGACCGATCGCCTGTATCTGGCCGACCTCTTGCCCTCGCTGGTCATCTGGGGCAGCCGTGACCCCCTGATTCCCGTCGACCACGCCCACATCGCCGACCGTGAGCTACCCAACAATCGGCTTGAGATCTTCGAGGGCACTGGTCATTTCCCCCAGCTCCAGGAGCCGATCCGGTTCGCCCACACGCTGATCGACTTCATCGAGTCGACAGAGCCGACCGAGATCAACTTCACCGATGACGACTTCGACCGTCTGCGGGAACTGATCCTGCGCGGGAAGGGGCGGGACGGGGCTCGGGCGAAGTCGCGAGGCCGGAAGGCGGCGCGGGCTAGCGCGGCGTAGGCCGCGCGCTCTCCGCGAGCGCGGCGCAGGGGTCGGTTCGCTCCGGGCGGCTGAGGCGCCGGGGCCACGCTCCCGGACCAGCAGACCTAGCGTCACAACCCAGCCCGGCGTCGCGAATCCTGTGACGAAAGGTCCATATATGACCCCTTTCGTCACACCGCTCCGGCGAGGGGTGGCCGATTGTGACAGTAGGCCCGGCCTCGTTAGGTCCGTCCGACGAAAGGTCCGGCCTCGCGCCTCTAGGCCCGCTTCGCCGCTGGCCGAGCAATCCCCGCCCCCGGCGCAAGTCTCCGCCACCTCGCCCGTTAACCCCGTATGCGGGAGAGCGTTCGCGCCTGGACGATCGCCGCGGTGGCGGCCCTAGCGCTGCTCGGCGCGGTACCGGCGGCCTCCGCCAAAGCCGCTCCTGCCTCGACCGGTCCCTGGCACGCCGAGGCGGCCAGGTACGGAGTCTCAGGCCCCGCCCAGCACCTGGTCCGGATGTCCGACGGCGTCTATCTGGCCGCCGACGTCTACCGGCCCACGCTCCCCAACGGCAAGCCCGCACCCGGGCGCTTCCCCGTGATCCTCTCGATCACGCCTTACGGCAAGCGCTCCGCGGTGACGAAGGACTCGATGGGGGCGGGGTTCGGTGGCGACGGCTACTACCCCTATCTGATCGAACGCGGATATGTCGACGTCGTGGCCGACGTTCGGGGGTCGGGAAACTCAGGCGGAGACTTCTCGCTGCTTGGTCCCCGTGAGGTTGAGGACGGGGTGGAGCTGGCGCGCTGGGCCGCTCAGTTGCCCGGCACCGACGGGCGGGTCGGCATGGCCGGCTCGTCTTATCTCGGTCTGAACCAGATGCTGATCGCGGCTTCGGCCGGGCCCCGCTCGCCGATCAAGGCGATCGTCCCGGCCAACGCGGGCAGCGATATTTACAGGGACCTGGCGTTCGGCGGGGGCATCCCCAACACGGAATTCGCGGTCGTGTGGGAGGGCCTACGAGCTTCGATGACGCCCGATGTCCCGCCCAACCCGGTCGGAAATCCCAAGCGGTCGACCGGCAACACGGCCTCCCGGGCCGAGAACCTGGCCGAGTTCGACGCCCAGCTGTACGCCAACGTGGACACCGGCGGCCCTGACGCATTCGAGAACAGCTTCTGGCAACAGCGGGCACCGAGCGGCTACCTGAACCGGCTCGTGTCCAACGGCGTCCCCGCGATGCTGATCAGCGGCTGGCACGACGTCTACCAGCGGGGCGCGGTGCTCGACTTCGCCCAGCTCCAAAACGCCTGGGCGCGCCGGCAGGGGGCGCATGTGGCCCCGGGGGTGGCCCCGATGACCCGCTCGCAGCCCCTAACCTCGCGCTACCAGCTGGTGATGGGGCCCTGGTTCCACAACCCGGCGACGCTCGGCCTGACCTTCCAGGAGCTCCAGCTGGCCTGGTTCGATCACTGGCTGAAAGGGACGGGCGACGGCATCACCCAGACCCAGACGCCGCTGCACGCCTTCGAGCTGGGGGCAAACCGATGGACCAACCTGACTCGCTGGCCGGTGCCACAGGCCCACCCCCGCACCCTCTTCCTGAGCCCGCACACGTTGGACACGAGCCGCCCCAAGTCGACCCAACTGGGTCACCTGATGTGGGCTGATGTCCGCAGCCCTTGTAACGCGGGAACCGATCAATGGAGCACGGGGCTTCCGGCGTACGGCATCGCGGAGGCGCACGGCAAGGGCGACCCCTGTGCCGACAACGACAGCACGACCCAGGTGGGTGGGCTGACGTACACGACTGCGCCCTTCCGGTCCGCCGCCACCGTCGCCGGCCCGATCGACGTCAGCCTGAAGCTGAAGGACACCGCGCCGGAGGCCGAGGTCGTGGCCAGCGTCGACGTGGTCTCGCCGAGCGGGAGCTCCGAGGCCATCTCGAGCGGCGCCCTGCTCGGCTCGCTACGGGCACTGGACCGAAAGCACAGCTGGTTCGAGGACGGCCGGCTCGTGCTGCCGTGGCATCCCTACACCTCGGCCAGCGCGCGAGCGATTCCATCGGGCCGGCCCGTCCGGCTTGACATCGAGGTCTACCCCACGATGGCCAGAATCGCTCGGGGCGACCGGCTGCGGCTGACGCTCACCGCCGGCGACACCGCGCTTCAGCCCTCGCCGGTCCAGATCAGCCGGTTGGCCGGCGGCAGGTACTCGATCCTGGCCGGCTCGATCACGCTCCCGATGGCCTCGCCGGGCAGTCTGCCCACGAGCCGGATCGATTGGGGCGGGTGCAACGGGTCGTGCTGAAACGCGCTCTTATCCCCGTCCTCACACTCCTGATCGCCGGGGTGCTGGCGAGTTCGGCCGTCGCTGACCCAGCGATCACCGTCCCGCCCGGCGCTCTCAAAGCCGCGCTCCAGTGCCCGCGGAAGTTCACCCACCGCAGCCACGAGCCGGTGCTGCTAGTCCACGGCACGGGGCTGAACGCCGATGAGAGCTGGGCCTGGAACTACGAGTTGGCGCTCCCGCCCTCCGGGTTTGACTGGTGTGCGGTCACGTTGCCCAACCGCGCGCTGGGCGACATCCAGGTATCGGCCGAGTACGTGGTCTGGGCGGTCGAGCGGATCCACGCCCTGACCCATCGCCAGGTCGCGATCATCACCCACAGCCAGGGTGGGATGGAGGCCCGCTGGGCGCTGCGCTTCTGGTCGGAGGTCCGGGCGGACACGGCCGATCTGGTTGACCTGGCCAGCCCGAACCACGGCATCTACGCCGCCGATGCCTGCGCCGCCAGCGGAGACTGCTGGCCGGCGGTGTGGCAGATGGCCAGCGGCTCGCATTTCCTCAAAGCGCTCAACTCGGTGTCCGAGACGCCCGGGCAGGTCAGCTACACCCAGATCTACAGCCAGACCGACGAGCTGGTGGAGCCATCGACCACCGCGCCGCTCAAGGGTGGGGTCAATACGGCCAACATTGCGATCCAGTCGATCTGCCCGGGGCGGGTCGTCCATCACGCCGGCCTGCTGACCGATCCCGTGGCCTGGGAGCTGACGCTTGATGCCTTGACCCACCCGGGCCCGGCGAATCCGGGACGGATCGACCGCCGCGCGTGCCTGGAGACCACGATGCCCTACGTCACTGAAGCCGACGTCCTCACCGGCAACGCCTTCCTCTATTCGCGGGCGGCGCTGGCCTTCTATCAGCACGCCGGGGTCCGCTCAGAGCCGCCGCTCAAGCCGTACGCCCGCCGTTACGGCTGATCAGGGCCTCAGCGAGCGCGCAGCTCGCCGAGCGTAAGGCCGCTCTGCACCGACTCGGGGCGCTCAGCCACGATGTCTGATCCCGGCCGCGCGCTCTCGTCCCGGCGCTTGATCAGAAGCCATTGGGGCTTCGCCCCCTCCCGCGTCCGCTGGAGGGCGAAACCGCCGCCCAGCTTCTCTCCGTGCAGCACGAATACGGCATGCCCGCGCTCGAGCGCCTCCGGCCATGCGACCCGGCCTCCCTGTTCGTACTGACCACGGTCCCAAATGATCACCCCACCGCGACCGGTCGGCCCCTCGAAGTCGTTGTGGGCCAGGCTGTGGTCCTCCACCTGTACGGCCAGTCGCTTCTCGGCAGGATCCAGTGACGGGCCCCGCGGGACTGCCCAGGAGCGCATCACCCCGTCGACCTCGAGGCGAAAGTCGAAGTGGTGGGCGGTGGCCTGGTGCTCCTGGATGACGAAGACGCCCGCCGGGACGCCGCGTATGGCGAACTGTTCGTGGCCTTCAGGGCGCCGGGCGCTTGCCTCGATCGTGCCCCGAGTCCCCAGCCATGTCAGCAGTTCTTCCAGACTCGCGGGGTCGCCCTCGGCGTGCGTGCAGAGCGTGTCGTCCTCGATCAGCTGAGTCCATCCATTCAGGCCGAGCTTCAGAGCTCGTCGTCGCACCTGCTCACGGAGCGCTCGGTCTCCCGACATGCGGATCCGGGCGGCCACAGCATCGCTCACGTTGCGATTATCAACCGGTGAGGCTTCAGGCCGCCCGCCCGACCGCGCGGCCGGCAGCGAGATTCGCAGGAGCCTGTCCCCTCGACGGCCGCCCGTTCGTTGTAGGAGGACAATCCCTAACAAGGAGGCCCAGGTGAAGTACGCGATGTTGATCCACGTAGAGCCCGGCCAGTTCGAGTCGATGGCCGAGGACGAGCAGAACGCTGTTTCCGCCGAGTACATGGCGCTGGCCGAGGACCCGCGCGCCCGGGGTGGCGCGCAGCTCCAGGGGATCGAGACAGCCACCACGGTCCGCGTGCGCGACGGGCAGACCCTGACCACCGATGGCCCGTACGCCGAGACCAAGGAGGTGTTCGCCGGCTACTACGTCTTTGAGGCCGACAACCTCGACCAGGCGATCGAGCTGGCGGCTCGGATCCCGGCAGCCCGTCTGAACGGCGCGATCGAGGTTCGTCCGGTGGTGGAGCGGTAGCGCTGCTGGAAGCGGTCTTCCGCGACGAGTGGGGGCGTGTGCTTGCCTCGCTGGTCGGCTTCCTCGGCGACTTCGATCTCGCTGAGGAGGCCGCCCAGGAGGCGTTCGCCGTCGCGGCCGAGCGCTGGCCCCGCGACGGAGTTCCCGCGAACCCGGGGCTTGGCTGATCGTCACGGCACGCAACCGGGCGATCGACCGGATCCGACGCGAGCGGACGCTGGCCGAGAAGACCCGGCAGCTCGATGAACCCGAAGTGACCATGGACGAACTCGACGACGTAGTGATCGAGGACGAGCGACTCGAGTTGATCTTCACGTGCTGCCACCCCGCGCTCGCCATCGAGGCGCAGGTGGCGCTCACGTTGCGCGCGCTAGGCGGGCTGTCGACCGAGGAGATCGCGCGCGCGTTCATCGTGTCTGAGGAGACGATGAAGCGGCGGCTGTCGCGCGCGAAGATGAAGATCAAAGCGACTGGGATCCCGTTCGAGATCCCGGCGGATCACCTGCTGACCGAGCGCCTGACCGCTGTGCTGGCGGTCATCTATCTGATCTACAACGAGGGCTACAGCGGGCGCGTCGACCTCGCCGCCGAGGCGATCCGACTCGGCCGGGTGCTCTCGACGCTGATGCCCGATGAGCCGGAGGTTCACGGGCTGCTGGCGTTGATGCTGATCCAGAACGCGCGGCGCAAGGCAAGATTCGCCGACGGCGATCTCGTACTGCTGGAGGACCAGGACCGCTCGCTCTGGGACGAGACGCAGATCCAGGCGGGGCGGGAGACGCTCGATCGAGCGATCGCGCTTCGCGGCCAGGGTCCGTACCTGCTCCAGGCGGCGATCGCCTCGCTTCAAAGCGAGGAGGAAATCGACTGGCCTGAGGTCGCCATGCTGTACGGACGGCTTGTTCAGGTCACCGGCTCGGCCGTGGTCGAGCTCAATCGCGCAGTCGCTGTCGCCGAGGCGGGACACACCGAGGAGGCGCTCGAGCTCGTGGACGGCCTCAACCTCGACGACTACCAGTACCTGCATTCGACCCGCGGCGAGTTGCTGCGGCGACTCGGCCGGCCCGTCGAAGCCCGCGCCGCCTACGAGCGCGCGCTCGAGCTCGCCCGCTCGGAGCCCGAGCGTCGCTTCCTGGCGGGTCGGATCGCCGCGCTCTAGACGCCACGGGCACACGGGGACCGCTGTCCCCTCCGGGGTCTCCCGTTCGTCGTATTGACGACAACCCCAACAGGAGGCAGCCATGCAACACCACACCGACACCCAATCTTTCAACCGCTGGCGCGCATTCGCTCTGCTGGCGGTGTCGTTCTTCATGACGATCATCGACCTGACAATCGTCAACGTCTCGCTGCCCACGATCGGCCGCGATCTGCACTTTTCAGACACCAGCCTGCAGTGGGTGGTGACGGCGTACGCGCTCACGTTCGGCGGCTTCATGCTGCTGGGCGGCCGCATCGCGGACCTGTTCGGCCGCCGCCGGATCCTGATGACCGGCCTCGCGCTGTTCACCTCGGCGTCGCTCGGAGCCGCGCTTTCGACGGGCGATGCCTCGCTGATTGCCACGAGAGCAGTGCAGGGTCTTGGCGCCGCGATCATGCTGCCAGCCGCTCTATCGATCGTGATGAACATGTTCGAAGAAGGCGCCGAGCGCAACAAGGCACTCGGGATCTGGGGCGCCCTGGGAGGCGGCGGGGCGACCGTTGGCGTGATCGCCGGCGGGCTTCTCACTCGCTATGCCGGGTGGCAGTACATCTTCTATCTGAACGTCCCGATCGGCGCGGCCGCGCTGGTGCTCGCGCCCAGGCTCGTGCCGGACAGCCGTCTCGCTACCACTCGTCGGCGTTTCGACGCACTCGGAGCGATCGCGGGCACGGGCGGGCTGGTGGCGCTCGTGGACGCGATCTCCCAGGCCCCGCAATACGGATGGGGCGCGACGCGGACGGTCGCGGTGCTGGCGGCATCGGCCGTGCTGCTGATCTCGTTCCTAGTGATCGAGACCCGGGCGAAGGAGCCCGTGCTGCCGCTGTCGATCTTCCGGCTGCGCACGCTCGCCGGTGCGAACGCCGCCGGGCTCCTGTTGGGCGGCAGCTTCTTCGCGTTCATCTTCGTGGGCACGCTCTACATGCAGCAGGTGCTGCACTACAGCGCCCTGGAGACGGGGTTCGCGTGGCTGGCGGCGTCGCTGACCTCGGTCGCCCTGGCTGGCGTGTCGCAGGCACTGGTCACCCGCGGCGGCGCCAAGGTCGTGATGGCGATCGGGATGATGCTGATCGGCGCCGGCGTGCTGTGGGCGACTCAGGTGCCCGTCCACGGGCACTTCCTGGCGAACCTTGCCGGGCCCTTGGTCGTCGCCGGTGCCGGGACCGCTTTTGCGTTCATCCCGATCTCGATCGCGGCGCTCGCCGGCGTCTCTGAGCACCAGGCGGGCCTCGCTTCCGGGCTTCTGAACACATCTCAGCAACTTGGCGGGGCGATCGGGATCGCGATCGCCTCGAGCGTGGCAGCGAGTCACACCCAGACGCTGCTGCACGCGGGCTCTACGGCGCAGGCGGCGCTCACCGGGGGCTTCCAGTCTGCGATGTGGGTGCTCGGGGCGATCGCGCTGCTAGCCGTGCCGGCGGTATTCGCGCTCGTCCGTCGCGAGGAGCTCTCGGACGCCCTCACCCGAACCACGGTCCGCGAGCCGCAACCTGCCCTCGCGACCGCGCACTGACCAAGGCCGAAATCAAGGACCAGCAGTAACGCCGGACGAGAGGCCGAGCAGCGCATCCGCGGGCTCGGTCTCTCTGCGGGTCCGGGCGCCGCGTACGAGCAGGCTCAGGCCGCGCCGCTGGCCGAGATCTCCGCGTCTTCGAACATCAGGAACCAGGCCACGTTGACGGCCACCAGCACCAACACGGACAGAAGCAGTTCCTCCGCCTCGAGCGCGGGCAGGTGAACTCCAATGTTGTTGGGCACCGTCGGTGCGAGTGCCACGATCGCGATCACGAGGTACAGCAGGCCGACGAGTCCGCTGGTCAGCGAGGAGATCACGCGTGCCCCGGCGCGGCCCGGGCCGAGAAAGGCCAGCCAGCCGAGGACTCCCAGGGCGCCGAAGGCCACGGTGGCGAACGCTGCCCGCCAGATCGTGTGGTTTCCGGGGTCGATCAGCGCGAGCAGCGCCATCGTGCCGGGCAGGGCGAAGTTCAACGACAGCGCGTAGGCGCGGGCTCTGTGGGGCGAGCTCCGGCGCCACTCCTCGTGCCGGGTCTGGACGACGATCAGCCAGAGCCCGAGGAGCGTGAAGCAGAGCGGCGCGAAGGCGTCGTAGAACGTCGTTACGTGAGGTGCCTGCTTGATCCCCGGAATGAGCACAGCTCCGAGCGCGGACGCTACTCGGTGGAACCACCGGTGGCAACCGTCGCAGCGTGAGATGATGCGATCTCCAACCGGTGGCCGCGGCCTCCGGAGCGAGTGCGTGGGCGATTGGTAGCTACGAAACCGGCAGCGGCGACACCGACACGCTCGTCGAGCACTGGAACGGGCACTCCTGGAAGGTCCAGGCAAGCCCGGACCCCGTCCACGTCGGCAAACCAGCTGGGCGGCGTGGCGGCCGCCTCCCCGACGGACGTGCTGGCGGTGGGGGCCTACGTCGGGCCAAACTCCCAGGACACGCTGATCGAATACTCGAACGGGAGCGTTTGGACCGGCTAGGAGGTGCGTCTGAGGCGCCAACCCCCAAAGCACTGCCGGCGAGGGCTACAGTGGCGGTATGTGTCGAAACATCCGCACCCTTTACAACTTTGAACCGCCGGCGACCGAGGAGGAGATCCGGGCCTCGGCCCTCCAGTACGTGCGCAAGATCAGCGGCTTCACCAAGCCGTCGCGCGTTAACGAGGAGGCGTTCGCCAAAGCGGTTGACGCAGTCACCGCCGTCTCGACCGAGCTTCTGAGCGCGCTCCAGACGACGGCGCCGCCGAAGGACCGAGAGGCCGAGGCGGCCAAGGCCCGCGCCCGGGCCGCCGAGCGGTACGCCGCGTAGCCGCTCCGGAGCGCGCCGGGCTGAGCGCTGCGCCGCCGGCGGCGCGGTCGACGAAGACGATCGAGGCGCTAACCAGGCCACTACCCTGGATCCGTGGCCGAATCCGATCTGCAGGCACGTCAGCGCCTCCTGGATGTCCTGGGCGAGGCGACGGATGAGCTCGCCGACGCCCTGGCGGCGCTGGGCGGCGCCTACGAGCAGCTTGACGAGCACCAGGCCGACCAGCTGGAGGAGCAACTGTTCCGACCGTTACAGCTTGCCTACGGCAGGGCGAAACGAACCTACGAGGATTTCGCGAGGCGGTATGCATTGGCCCGCGGTGAGCTCAAAACCGCGTCGGCCGGCCTTCCTTCGACCGGCGTAAAGGGCTTTGTCGATCAGGCGGTTACGGCGGCCGGGCGGGCCGAGGCCGAGCTGATCGCGCTCCAAGAGTCGCCAATGGCCATCGAGGTCGGCGATCCCGAGCTGCGGGCCGGGATCAGTGAGGTGCGACGGATGATCGACGGCTTCTCGCAGCGGGCGCGCAACTTTGTCCGTACCTTCGGCCGTTAGGTTGGCTGAGAGCGCGGAGCACCCGGGTGGCCAGGGTCCGAACGGCCGGGTCGTCCTGACCGCGCTGATCAGCCACGCCATGGTGAGCATCCCGTTGCTCGTCTACGAGCGGCGGATGAGGCGGACCGGGGGTCCGGGCATCATCGCGTTTGAGCTGGCCGGCACTCCAAGGCGCGCCCGACGCATCACGCGGCGGTGGGGCCGTGACGGACGGGCGGCGGCTCGGGCATCGTTGCTGGTGGATTTCCCTTACCTGGTCACCTATACCGTGCTTCAGAACGCCGCCTGCTGGGCGGCCGGGCGCGCGCTCCAGCGCGCGGAGCATTTGCGGCTGGGGAACCTGGCAGGTCCAATCGCCGGCGCGCAGGTGGGAGCCGGGGCGTTCGATGCGATCGAAAATGCGGCGCTGCTGGGAGTGCTCTCAGGCGGTCGGCCTGAGCTGAGCTATGTGGCTCGGAGCTGTGCCCAGGCCAAGTTCGCGCTGCTGATCGCGGGCTGGACCTACGGCGGGCTCGGGCTGATCAGTCACCTCGCGAATCGGCGTCGGACCTAAGTACCCGTTCGGCTGGCCTCGGTAGCGCCCACCGCGCGGAAGTTCGTCCTCCCGCGGGCGTTATGTCGGCGGAACCTCACAGACGGAGGACGGATGATCCAGCTTGCCAGGGGCCGGGTGTGCCGGACCGCACTACGCAGAATCACAGCTCGCGCCGCGCTATCGATCTGCTTGGGCCTCTGCGGCGCGCTGGCCGCCCCCGTGGCCGTGTGCGCCAAGGCGCCCGCCAAATTTAAGCCGGCCTCATCCCGCCCGGGTCTCTACTACGTTGGGGCGGCCAAGGAGGACGTCACCCCAACCAGCCTGACGAACTTCTACCTGGGCGGGTACGGGATCGGTCCGGTTCATCTCGCCAAGTCGGTGCTGCGCCACATCTACTTCCGGGTGATCGCGATCCGCGACCGCGACGGCAACCAGGTCGTGATCGGTGCGCTCGATTCGCAGGGCTACTCGATCGCCTACCAGAACGGGCCCTACGGCTTCAGCAACATCGAGACCTACATCCAGCACCGCCTGGGAATCCCGGCTGGCCACATTATTCTCCAGGCCACCCACAGCCATAACGGTCCGGACGAGATCGGGGTCTGGGGCGGAGTCCCCAAGACCTACCTGGCCTTTGTGACCAGGCAGATGGAGACCGGCATCGAGAAAGCCGTGGCCTCGGAGCGGCCGGCGAACCTGAAGGTGGGCACGGCAGACATGACCGGGTTCTCAGGCACGTTTGGTTCCAATACCGACGCCACCAAGACGGGCGACAACAAGGACTACCCGATCGACCAGCAGATGCGGGTGCTTCAGGCCATCAGTCCCGCCGGCCATCGGGTGCTGGCCACGCTGGTCAATTACTCCACCCACCCCACCGTCTACGGGCCGCGCAACCAGGTGGCTCCTGATTGGCCAGGCGCGACGGCCACCTACCTGGAGCATGACGAGGAGGACATGCCCGCCGGGGCCAACTACGGCTATCCCGGCTCGACCGCGATCGTGACCGTGGGAGCGTTGGGCCACAGCTGGCCGGCCGGCATCCCGGCCAGCGACACCGATCGCGGGGTCGACCCCGTGGACCAGGAGCTCAACCTGGCCCCCGACGGCAAGGGCGCGAACAACTGGGAGGCCGATGAATACGGCAACGCCGTCGCCCAGAAGGCGATCGACGCCGTCTCAGGCCAGCACGGGTTCTTCATCCGGGGCTCTCGGGTGGACGGCACGATGCGCAAGATCGACGTCGTGAACACGAACGCGGTGCTGCTGGCCGCGGCCAACGAGCCATCGAACGGCAGCGCACTGGGCGGGTACAAGATCTATCGCTCGACGACCCCGCCGTGGGGATACGGGGACGTGTTCGTCTCTCGCGTGACCACGCTGCGGGTTGGCAACATCCCCTTCTATGCCGTGCCGGGCGAGCCCTATCCGTCGATCAAGTCCAGCCTGGACGGCGACGTTCACGCCCCCGTGCAGTTCATGTTCGGCCTGGCGAATGACCAGCTCGGCTATGCCGAGGAGCTGTCGGACTACAACGGCGCCTTCCAATGCTCGACCACCGACGAATGGTTCTTCACGATCTCGCCGGTCTTCGGCTCCGACGTGGTCCGCCTCTCGCAGGCCAACGCCAAGGCGCTCGGTTTCAGAGTCACGGGCAGCGCGGTGAACGCGTACGGACCGGGTCAGGTCCCGCCGTCGACCAACTGCACCGAGCAGCAGATCGATTCGGGCCCCGCGCCGGTGGGATGACGCGTTCGTCATAAAGGACGACGTGCCGCTTCAGAACCGGGTCACGCCGCTCGCCGAGCTGATCGCGACCCCGGAGCGTGGGCTGGTCTATGGCAACCGGGGCTGCCTGCACGATGAGAACGGCGCGATCCGCCGGGGCTACAGCACTCGGCGCTGGATCGCGTGCCAGCTCGAGTTCAGGGGCCGGCGGCGGAGCCGGCTGATGGCCCCGGGCCGGTACACGGAGCTCTTCTTCCTGGATGAGGTCACCGCGCTGGCTGCGGGCCATCGGCCGTGCGCCGAGTGCCGGCGCCCCGACTACAACCGGTTCAAGGAGATCTGGGCCACGGTCCACCCAGGACAGCACGGCGCCGACGAGTTCGATCTCCAGCTCCACGCCGAGCGCTTCGACCCCGATACGCGGAAGCATCGCCTGCACGAGGTCGCATACAGCGGGCTTCCGGACGGCGCCTTTGTCCTGTACGACGGCCGCCCGCATCTCGTGCTGGGCGTCCGGCTGCTGGCCTGGTCGCCCGGTGGGTACACGGCGCAGGCCCGACGACCCCGCGGGAGGGCCACGCTGATCACGCCACCCTCCTTCCTGGCGCTCCTGGCCGCCGGCTGGGAGCCGCTCGTCCCGTTCCTGCACCCCTCGGCCGGCAGCCCCTGACGCGCCGGCGGAGCGGGCGGCCCGGACGGGGTCGGCGGCTGGTGCAAGCGCACGAGCTCGGCCGACCCAGCGGCCGGACCGGCATTACGCAGACCAGCGGTCGCGTCGCCTGGCTACGTGCTGCGTTCTGCGGGCTATAGGCGCGCTTACGCAGCACGTACACCCGCGAGGGTTGAGCTTTGCTGCGTTGTGCCGCTTCGCGCTGTGCCGCTATCGCAGAGCCAAATGACTACTTCGGCGGCCGCACTCGCTTGGGCTGGCCCCTCAAATTCGCGAACACATCCAGCCAATGCCGGTGGCCACTCGAATCGAAGTACCCGCGCGTGTTGCGGTCGGGGGTCTTCTGGGGTCGTCCCAGGAGGTCCATCCACTCGGCTGGCCGGATCACGCCCTTGCCGGGCTCCCACACCGCCACGGCCGGGCCGTCTGAGGCGAACTTCGTGTCCGGGCCCTTGCACTTGATCGTGTCGGTCGTGCCCAGCGGGTTGCGGGACAGCTGGCCGTTCGGGAGGACGTAGCGTCCCTGCTGCACCGCCTCGGGCTTGCCGTGGTGGCGGAGGATCTTGACCAGGGCCGCGCCGACGATGTTGGCCGCCTCGTCGTTGGCCGACTCTGAGTCATCGGAATGCCCGCAGCCGAAGCGGTCGGTGCCATTCGGATCCGGTCCCTGCCCCGGCACGCCGGCGTCGTTTCCCCGGGGGAAGATGTAGCCGATCATGTCGTTGTCCAGGCCGTCGAAGAATCGCCAGGGCGTGTGCATGTAGGGCAGTGGCCACGGCGGCATCGCGAACTGCGGGCGGTTCATGTCCTGCGGTCCCACCGGGCCGCGGAAGAACGTGAACGGGAACACCTCGCCGGGGGCGCCGATGAACTCGGCATCGCCGATCCGCCACGCGGCCGCGTTTGACTTGATCGACGTCCCGGCGGTCTGGCCGCTCGGTGCCGTCGGCGACTCGACCTTGTGACAGCCGGGGCCGTAGGCGGGCCGCTCGGCGAACACGCCGCCGAGAGCGGCCGCCTTGAACAGCAGGTTGGCCACGGGCACGCAGATGCTGACCGTGTCGGCCCAGATCGTGTTCGTGCGTGACCAGGCCCAGCCGTGGCGCAGCGATTTCTCGACCGACCCGGCCAGGGCGTACCCGAGGTCCTTGGTCTCGCTGTAGTAGCCGAGCGGCCTGATCTTGGCGTTCTTGGGCGTGGTGAACAGCGTCCGGCACCCGGCGGGATGGTTCTCGTCGATGAACTTCTGCGGAGTGCGTGACAGCGCTGTTGACCACACCTCTGGCGTCTCGACGCTGCCCACGGAGCCGGCCATCTCGATACCGACGCCGCCATACCTCTTCTCAAGCGCCGTCCGGAACCAGTACGGCCAGTCACCTGAGATCCATAGATTCTCCTGGTTGAGCGTCGCGCCGTGGGGTGACCCCGGATCCTTTTGTGGCCCGCCGTTGAAGCCCAGCGTCTCCGCGTGCTGGCTGACACTGGCCAGCGTGGCGATCACCCGGCCGTTGGTCCCCACCGCCTGCATCACCGGCATCAGCTGGTTGTCGATAAAGGGGTAGGAGGACCAGCACTGGCGGAGGTTGGCCGGCTCCTCGGCCTCGGAGTAACGGATGTGGGCCGGGGCCATGCGCCTGTACGCCAGCTCGATGGCCAGCGCCGCCTTCCCCACCAGGTAGGAGGCGAAGTACTCGTTCGTGCCCGAGATGACCGGCTCGACCCCTCCGAGCCCGATCGTGTCAGGCGCGGACTCATCGTGGGTGGAGGAGATCTGGATGCTGCTCAGGTGATAGCCGTCCGCCCTCACCTTGGCCCGGATCCGGTTGGCGAACACGTTGAACAGCCCCTCGTTGTCGACCACCTCGATCGCGATCTTCCTATGACCGTTCGAGATCACCAGCGCCCGCGCCCCCACCGGATCGGCCACATGGTCGTAGAACCGCGGCGAGTTGCCACCGCCTCCGAGCGTGTCGCCATCCCAGCGGCCGTCGTGGTTGCAGTCGATGTACGGATCGCCGGGGTCGTAATGCCCGTCGTGCTTCTGATCGACGTAGGGCTCCTCGAAGGAGAACCACCGCTTGCCGTTGAACGCGCCGTCGCCGGGCTTCAAGCAGTTGGCGGGATCGTTCTTCAGCTTGCCGAAGGCCGGTGGCGTGAAGCTGACGACCGCGGCGCCCGCCTTGAACAGCCCCCGCTCCGGGTGCCCGGGGCCTCCGTGAGCCACAGCGGCCGTGACAACGGCGAGCCCGATCGCGATCAGCGCTGCTGCCAAAGCTGCCAGACGTCTCTTCACCGCTTCCTCCTCACCCGGCCACGGGGTTGTGGGATGAAAGTCGCCATATTGGCGACAAATCGCCCAAGACGCCAGGGGTGAGTGCGTGTCAACAGGCCCTCATAAGCTGGCCAGCACCCGCGCCGCGGCCGCCCGACCCGACCGGATCGCGCCGTCCATGTAGCCGGGCCACCGCGGCGAGTCGTCGGAGCTCGCGTAATGCAGTCCGCCGACGGGCTCGGCCAGCGGATCGTGCAGCGAGGTCAGGACGCCCGGAGGGTTGAAGCTCCCATACGCGCCGCGGGTGAACTCTTCCTGGGCCCAGGGTAGGTCGACGTAGCCGACCGGGTGAAGCGCCTCTGCCCCGAAGTACCGGGCAAAGCAGGCCAGCGCGGCCCTCCGCCGCACGGCGGCGGAGACGCCGTAGAAGCGGCGGCTGTCATCGCCCTCCATGAAGCCGACCAGAACCCCCGGCCGGCCGTCAGGCGGCGAGTTGTCGTAGGTGATCCGGATCGGACCGACCTCGGACACGGCCTGGCCATTGAGGCCGTGCGCCCGCCAGAACGGCTCGCGGTAGATCGCGTTCACCTTCACGACCGACCCGTTCGGCTGACGCTGCAGTACCTGGTCGAACCCAGGCGGCAACGGCGGACTGAATCGGATCCGGCCCGCCAGCGTCTTGGGGACGGTCACGATCACCTGCCGCCCGGCGAAGCTTCCGCGCAGCGTATGGACCGTCATCCGCGACCCGCGGTCGATCGCGACGACCTCCTCGCCCAGCCGCACCCGTCCACCGAGCCGGGCCGCCAGTTTCTCGGACAACTGCTGGGGTCCGCCGACGAACCGAATGCTCTGGGCCGACCCGATCAGCGTGTTGAAGTTCCCGCCGACGCCTGAGATTGCCTGGAGGAGGTCGAGCAGCGAGATCTGCTTGGCCTCCTCGCCGTAGACGCCGCGAATCGCCAGGAGGGCCAGATTGCGCCCCTCGGATGTGTGGAGGTTGTTCGTGATCCAGGTCGCGCACGATTGCCGATCCCAGGCCTCGGCCTGGGGGGCCTTCCAGGCCGCTCCGGCCGGAACCGACGCCGCCATCCGGTTGAACTCGATGATCGCGGCCTCGATCTCGGCCAGCGCCGGCGGGCTCGCGGGCGGGACGCCGCCGGTGTAGGTCTGGACGTGACCGTTTGAGTAGTAGACGCTCTTCCCGCGCGCGTAGGTAGGAAAGGTCCTGACGCCGAGCTCTCGAGCGAGTCCCTGGACCTCGGTCTGGCCCGGACCCGTCCACTCGCCGCCGAGTTCGGCCACCTTACCCGGAGCGAGCCTGTGGTCGAGGTTGCGTCCGCCCACACGATGGCGCGCCTCGAGCACCACGACCGACCTGCCGGCCGCCCTCAAGGCGGTGGCGGCTGAAAGCCCCGCCAGCCCGGCGCCGACAACGACGGTGTCGTAAAGCCGCGGGCGTCCGGGCGTCGTCTTGCCCTGCGCCGTACCAGCGCCCGCCAGCGCCCCGACCGCCGCGGCGCCGAGCCCGGTGCCTAGCAGCTCGCGCCGCCTCATGCCCTCCGTCATCACGAGCAACCTAACGCGGGGCTGACCGCCGCGCAAGCGCACAAGGCCACGCGCGTGCGAGGATGCCGCCATGGGTGCAGCGCAGTACGACCCGGAGAAGCTCCTGGCCGAGACTCGCGCCTTCAACGTCGAGCTCGAGCGACTGCTGGCCACCGTTCCGGCGGTCAATGAGGTGCCACCCGAAGAGACCCGCCGCGCTCGCCGAGAGGGCAAGAGCATCTTCCCGCCGCCCGTGTTTCTACCCGAGGCCAGGACGCTCGAGATCGATGGGCCCGGCGGTCCGCTGCCGCTGCGCGTCATCGCCCCCGACGAGACACACGGCGTCTTCCTGCACATCCACGGCGGGGGATGGACGCTCGGAGAGCACGACATGCAGGACCTCCGTTTGAAGCGGCTGGCTGATGAAGCCGAGCTGACGGTGGTCAGCGTGGGCTACCGGCTGGCCCCCGAGCACCCCTACCCGGCCGGACCAGATGACTGCGAAGCCGCCGCGCTGTGGCTCCTGAGCGACGTCGGGCGGTCCGCCGTCGGTGCCCATGGCCCGCTGGCCATCGGGGGTGACTCGGCTGGGGGCCACCTGGCCGCCGTCACGCTGCTGCGGCTGCGAGACCGCCACGGCCTTCGGGGCGCGTTCGCCGCCGCCGTCCTGCAGTACGGCGCCTTTGACCTCTCAAAGACGCCCAGCCAGCGGCTCTGGGGGGAGCGCAACCTCGTGCTGTCCGGCCCGATCATCGACTGGTTCGGCGACCAGTTCCTGCCCGAGCACGACCTCGAGCAGCGCCGGGACCCGGACATCTCGCCGCTGTTCGCCGACCTGTCTGACATGCCGCCGGCGCTCTTCACGATTGGGACCCAGGACGCGCTGCTCGACGACACGCTCTTCATGGAGGCTCGCTGGCGGGTCGCCGGGCAGGAGACCGAGCTGCGCGTCTGGCCCGAGGCTCCACACGGCTTCATCTCCTTGCCGATGACGGTGGCCGACGCCGCGCTGTCCGAGGAGCACGCCTTCCTGCGGCGCGTTCTGGGTAACACGCGGACAGCGTGACCGCCGCCCAAGCCACTGTTCGCCCCCGGCTCGGGCGTCGGGCCGGGTTCGTCGTGACCACCTACGCCTTTGCGGTCACGATGCTGGGCACGACCGTTCCCACGCCGCTGTACTCGATCTATCAGCGGCAGCTCGGCTTCTCGGAGCTGATGATCACGGTCATCTACGCGACCTACGCGGCCGGCGTGATGGGTGCTCTCCTGCTCCTGGGGCGACTGTCAGACGGCATCGGGCGCCGGCCCGTCCTGCTGCTCGGCCTCTCGCTCTCGGCCCTGAGTGCGGTCACGTTCCTGCTCGCCGACAGCCTGACCCTGCTGCTCGTGGGCCGGGTGCTGTCCGGCCTCTCGGCCGGCATCTTCACCGGCACGGCCACCGCCACGCTGGTCGATATGGCCGGGCCTGAGCGCCGGGGCCGAGCCACGCTCGTGGCCGCCTTGGCCAACATGCTCGGGCTGGGCTGCGGCCCGCTGCTGGCCGGCGTTCTGGCCCAGCTCGCGCCGCTGCCGCTGCGGCTGAGCTTCTGGGTCGATCTGGGTCTGATGCTGCCGGCCTTCGTCGCGGTAGGGCTGATGCCCGAGACCGTCGAACGGCAGGGCCATGGTTTCAGCCCCCAGGCTTTGAGCGTTCCGCGGCAGGCCCGCGCCGCGTTCATCCCTGCGGCGATGGCCGGCTTTGCCGGCTTCGCGGTCATGGGCCTCGGTACCGCGGTCTCCCCGGCCTTCCTGGGAGAGGTACTGAAGGTCAAGAGCGATGTGGTCGCGGGGTCACTTGTATTCGGAATCTTCGGCGCCTCGGCGATCGGGCAGCTGCTGCTCGGAGTGGTCTCCCAGGCACGCGCGATGGCGGTGGGCTGCGGCGGACTGATCGCCGGGATGGCCCTGCTGGCCGCGGCGCTCGCCGCTTCTTCCCTGGGGCTGCTTGTCGCCGGAGCGGTGGTGGCAGGAGTCGGCCAGGGCCTCAGCTTCCGGGCCGCGCTGGCCGCCGTTAACGAAGCATCGCCTCCAGAGCAGCGGGCCGAGGTGGCCTCGAGCTTCTTTGTCGTGGCGTATTTCGCCCTCTCGATCCCGGTGATCGGGGAGGGGGTGCTGGCGCAGGCGGCGAGTCTGCGGGCGGCCGGAATCGTTTTCGCGGCAGTGGTGGCGGCCCTGGCGGCCACGGTGGTCGTGATTCTGGTCAGGAGCAGAACGGCCTGAAAGCCCTCAAAGGCCATATGCTTTGCCCTCTGGCGGCCCGCTGAGCCGGATGGCACAGCGGGCGTGGGGGCAAGTTGAGGGACGACACACTGAACAGACAGACTCCGCGCGGTAGGCGCGGCCGGGCGTTCTGGCTGGCGCTCGTCGGGGTGCTGTGTCTCAGCGGGCTGGCGGGCGAGGCAGCCGCGGCAGCCGCGGACCCGCTCGTGCCGAACAGTCCGATCGCGATCAGTTCGTCGCTTGGGCTGACCGATCCCTTCAGCGCCGAGCAGGTCATGTTCGAGCAGGCCCAGGCCAGCGGCGCCTCCATGATCCGGCTCGATCTCGAGCTCGCGGGCGTATTCGGGGATCCCGATGGTCGACCGGACTGGGGCTGGCTGAATCAGTATGTGTCGCTCGCCGGGCTCTATCACCTGCGAGTGCTGGCCATCATCGACGGCACCCCCGCCTATATGGCCGCCTGCCCGCCGGGCACGGCGGCGGTGGCGATCCACACCTGCCCGCCGGCGGATCTCTCGCTCTGGGCTCGAGATGTGGGAGAGATCGCCGCCCACTTGAGAGGCACGATCAACGACTTCGAGATCATCAACGAGCCCGACGGCCAATGGTCGTTTCTGGGATCGCCGCAGGAGTACGCGGAGATGCTCTCGGCCTCGTATGAGGCGATCCACGCCGCCAATCCCACTGCCCAGGTGGCGCTTGGCGGGCTGATGCACGTCAGTCCAGCAGGCGAGTCCTGGATGAACCAGGTCCTAGCCACCCCTGGGGCCGACGCGATCCAGAGGTTCGACATCGCCAACATTCACGTTCGGGGTTGGGTGACGGGTCTGGCCACCGTGGTCTGCCGGTGGCGAGGCTATTTCGCCAGCCACGGGTTTCGCGGACCGCTGTGGGTGACCGAGACCGGCTACCCGGCGGCCCAGCAGTATCAGAACGAGCCGGGCTTTCAGAGCGGACCCCGCTCCCAGTCCGCCTGGATGGCGCGGGCGATCCCGGACATGATCAGTGCCGGCGCGAGCAGGGTGTTCGTGACCGAGCGCGACGAAGGCGGAGGCCGCTTTGCCTCGGAGGGGATTCTGAAGACTCCCGATCCGTTGCTCGCCAATCCGATGGTGGTGAGGCGTCCGAGCTTCTACGAAGTCAGTCGTCTGGCCGAGCGCGGCTGGCCCAGCTCCAGCGTGTCCGACAGCTGCTCGGGCTAGCTCAGGCCGCTCGCCGCACGATCCGCCGATGCGGACCGAGCGCTCGCTTGGCGGCCAGCAGCCGGTGGTCGGCCGCGTCGAGCAGTGGCTCAGGAGCTCGTCCGTCGGCTGGGAACAGCGAGACCCCGAGGCTGGCGCTGAGCGCGTCGACCCCGGCTGTGGCCCGCTCGACCGATCGGGTCAGCCGGCTCTCCAGCCTCTCGATGCCGGCCGCGTCGGTTTCCGGGGCGAGCACGCAGAACTCATCGCCCCCGATCCGGGCGACGGTGTCCTGAGCCCGGATCGTCCGTTCGAGCGCCGAGGCCACGTCCTTGAGCAGGTCATCGCCGGCCAGGTGACCAAAGCGGTCGTTGAGCGCCTTGAAGCCGTCGAGGTCGAGCATCACCACGGCGAAACCCCGGCCGCCCCGGGAGTGGCGGGCGATCTCGTACTCGATGCGAGACAGCAGCGACCGGCGATTGGCGATCCCCGTGAGCGGGTCGCTGAGCGCGGAGTGGCGCAGGCGCTTGGCCTCCTGCTCGAGCCGCCCCCGCACCGAGATCAGCACCAACACGCTGGCCAGGGGAATGAGCAGTCCCAGGGCGAGAGCCTCGGCGCTCGGCAGCTGGTGGCGGGCCAGTTCGGCCCCGCCGGCCGCCGCCATCACCAACAGGCTCCCGAGCACGCCGCGGCCGCGGCGCTCTGAGCGCGCCGTCACCACCAGCGCGACCGGAACGCACAGCCAGTACGCGCCGCCTCCGGCCAGCGCAACGACGCCCGCCGTGCCCGCGGCTAGGAGGAAAAGCATCAGAGCAGTTTGGCCTGCTCACCGGACGCCGTCCAGACATATGATCCGGTCAAGACCGGAAATTGGGAAGGAACGGAGAGACGATGCCAACGGTGGAGACGGTGGCTGGACGGATCGATGTAGAGGAGCTCGGCCTCACGCTGATCCACGAGCACTTCTTTTCATCGGACGAGGCGGTCAGCGTCCAGTGGCCGCACGTGCGAGACCACGACCGCGAGTTCGAGCTCGCGCTCCAGACCGCCGCCGCCGTAAGGGAGCACGGCGTGCGCACGGTTGTCGAGCCGACCGCAATGCTGCTCGGGCGTGAGGTCCGCACCTCCCAGCGTCTCGCCTCCGAAGCCGGGCTGCAGATCGTCGTGTGCACAGGGATCTACACCTATGACCACCTGCCCCAGTTCCTGCTCAACCGCTCCGAGGACTACATCGCCGACCTGTTCGTGCACGACATCGAGCAGGGGATCCAGGGCACCGACATCAGGGCGGCGTTCATCAAGTGCGCGGCCGACGAGCCGGGCGTCAACGAACGCATCGAGAAGGTGCATCGCGCCGCCGCGCGGGCCTCGCTGCGCACCGGAGCGCCGATCATGGCCCACTCTCGGCCGGCTTCGGGCACCGGGCACCGCCAGGCCGAGATCTTCCTGGAGGAGGGGGTGGCCGCCGAGAAGATCCAGATCGCCCACACGGGCGACACGGACGATCTCGGCTACATCCAGCACCTGCTCGACCTCGGGGTCTACATCGGCATGGACCGCTACGGGATCGATCTGTTCCTGCCCACCGACAAGCGCAACGCGACCGTGCTCGAGTTGCTGAAGCGCGGCCACGCCGAGCGCATGTTCCTCTCTCAGGACTTCGACATCCCGATCGCCAACGGGCTCGACTGGTATCCGCCCGAGGTGGTCGAGCAGCTCCAGGCCGCGGGCGCGGCCACCGACTGGTCGATGACGTTCCTGTTCGAAAGCGTAATTCCAACCCTTAAGGAGGAGGGACTGACGGATCAGCAGCTGACCACCATGATGGTGGAGAACCCCAAGCGCTGGCTGGGAGTGTGAGCGATGACGCACACACGCAAGCTCCTCAAGGCGGCGACCCGTTCGTCGTGCTGGGCCGGACAGGCAAGGCCCAGCTCGTGCTTCTCACCCAGCGCGAGTTCCCTCGGGGCAATCACCAAAGCCTGCCGAACGGGACGATCTGGGGCGAGGCCGGCGTCCGCTGCAAGGTGGCACACAAGGTGACTTGCACGAACACCTCCGGCCACGGCTTCACGATCGGCAACGGCAAGTACAAGTCGTTCTGAGGGTGTTCCCCCGGCGCATGCGCCGGGGGAGGACCGGCACATGTGCCGGTCCTGGGCGGGGTGCATGCACCCCGCCCTCCTCGAATCGGCGTATATATGGCCGGCTTTAGCTGCCGCTAGGCGGCATCCGGCAGACTAGGGCGGTGCCCCCGCCACCGCCCTGCCTGACCCCGCGAATGGAGCGCTCTGTGATGAGGGGTCCTTCGCTCGGGTCGGCGTGAGCACGGCCCATCGGGACCGGCTCAGGGCCAGGGCAGCCCAGAAACGGAGAACCAGGCGCGCTCGCGCGCTCGTCGGTTTGGCCGGGCTTTGCCTGTTGGTGGTCGTGATTGTGCTGGCCGCGGGCGCGGGTGGCACGAAATCCAGGCAAACCACCGCGGCGAAGGCTCACGTCCGTGGCCCAGCGGGAATCCCGGCGGCGGAGTCGGGGCTCCTACCGTGGCATCTGCCGACTCCGCTGAGCCGGGAGGTGCTGACCGCGGGTAGCGGCGGGCGGCTGGTGATTCTGGGTGGGCTTCACGGATCGGTCTCCGAGAAGAGCGTTGAGTCGATCGACAGCGCGAACGGCAGTGTGCGAGCGATCGGTTCGCTGCCCGCCGGCGTCCATGATGCCGCGGGCTCGGTGATCGCCGGCCGGGATGTCGTGCTCGGCGGTGGGTCGCCCGCGACCGTGGCCGGCGTGGAGGCATTCGCGCCCCCCGCGACTCCTGGGCGGCTGGGCGCGTTCCCGCACGCCGGCTCGGGGGCGATCGGTCAGCTGCCGGCGCCGCGGTCAGATCTGGCCACGGCCACGATCGGCGGGTCCACCTACATCGTGGGCGGTTATGACGGCGCCAACGCCGATCCCCAGGTGCTCGCCACGACCGATGGTCGCGCGTTTCGAAGGGTCGCCTCGCTGCCCGTGCCGGTCCGCTACCCAGCCGTCGCCGCGCTCTCCGGCAAGGTCTACGTCTTCGGCGGCGAGCGGATCTCCGGTGTGGGGGCCGGGGGCCCTGTCGACGACATCCAGATGATCGACCCCAGATCCGGCGCCGCGTCGATCGTCGGGCACCTGCCGGAGCCGTTGGAGGCCGCGGCGGCGGTGACTCTGGGCGGCCACATATACCTGGCCGGCGGGGACACCAGCACGCCGCAGACATCGGTTACCGGTGTCGGGAGCACGCAACTCTCCCCGCCGGTGCACCCCGGTGCCACGGCGGGTCTCTACACGGTGTCGAGCATCTGGGCGCTGAACAGGTCCCGGACAGGAATGCTCCTGGCCGGACGACTTCAGGTCCCGGTTTCGCACGCCGGCGCTGCGGTGCTTGGCGATCGAGGGTGGCTCGTGGGCGGCGAATCAGGCGGAGCGCAGCTGAACGCGGTCCAGATGATCACGCCCAACCGATCGTTTGGCCCGGCTGGCGCGCCGGGTGCGGGATCGCCCTACTACGGGGGGCGATTGCTGATCGCAGATCGGGCCAACAACCGCCTCCTGCTGCTGAACCCGAGCATGCAGATCGTGTGGCGGTTTCCGTCGCCCACGACGCCGGTGGACAGCCACGGGTTCTATTTCCCTGACGATTCGTTCTTCGCTCGAAAGGGGACAGCGATCGTCACCAATCAAGAGGGAAACGACACGATCCAGGAGCTCGCGTTTCCCTCAGGCCGGGTGATCTGGGCCTACGGGCACAAGGGCAAGCAGGGGACCGCCCCGGGTTATCTGTACGAGCCTGATGATGCGTACCTGTTGAAGAACGGAGACTTCACCGTCGCCGATGCTGACAACTGCCGGGTGCTGGTCATCGCTCCCAACCACCGAATCGTTCACCAGATCGGCACGGCCGGTCAGTGTGTCCACAACCCGCCGAAGGGGCTGACATCACCCAACGGTGACACGCCGCTCGCGAACGGTGATTTGCTGGTGTCGGAGATCGCCGGCTCGATCGTGTCGGAGTTCACTCCGGAGGGCCGAACCGTGTGGAGCGTTCACCTGCCAATCGGCTACCCGTCAGACCCGCAGCAGATCGGCTCCGATCTCTACCTGTTGGCCGACTACGTGAGACCGGGACAGATCCTCGAGTTCAACCGCGCGGGCAAGATCGTCTATCGCTATGACGTCAGCAGCGGACCGGGCCTGCTCAAGCAACCATCGCTGGTGGAGCGGCTGCCCAGCGGGGTCTTCATGGTCAACGACGACTACCGTGACCGCGTCGTGGCGATCGACCCCGCCACCAAGGCTCTGGTCTGGCAGTACGGAACCACCGACCAGCCAGGGACGGCCGCTGGCAAACTCAGGATTCCGGATGGTTTCGACGTGCTCATGAGTAACGGGACCACGCCGACTCACACGGCGACGGGCTGAGCCGTCACGCCAGCGCTAGCGGGCGGACATCGTGATGAAGTCGCGCGCCCACGAAGGCTCAAAGAATGTGGACGGTCCGTGGATGGTCGCTGTCAGACGGTGGCCGTTGTAAGGGGTCGCGGCACCATCCTTCCGCGCTGGAGTGTATGTCGCGAAGATCGGCCAGTCGGGATTGATGTCCAGCTCCATCCCCCGGACGACGCCTGCCCGCGTGAGCAGATCCGCGAGCTGGAGCGGGGCGAGTCCCGGCCCCTGCACGTATGCGAGCGCGCCGTCCGAGGTAACGCCGATGGCGGACCGCCACTGGTGCTCGATGCCGGGCACGCTGTGCGCGCACGAACTCGCGCCGCAGGTCGAGCCCCATACCTGCCAGTCAGCGCTCCGCGCGCGCCGGGTAGGTCGGCCTGCGGCGACGAGCAACCCGAGGTTCTGACGCACCGCCACGACCCTGGGAGTCATCCGCACGTCGCTACCCCAGGCTCCAATGTCGACCGAGCCATCGGAGTAGATGACCAGCGAGGCGGCTCCGGGCCGGAGCCGGTCGATCATGCGACCTTCGGTGTAGTAGCCGCCTTTCGCCGCGTTCATCTTGAAGCCGCCGTTGAAGGCCGCGACCAGTGAACGCGCGCCGGCCTTTTGAATCGGCGCCGTGTACCGATAGGGGCCTCCCCCGGGGCTCTCAGATCCTGAGTACAGCCGCGCGGCCAGCAGATGCGTGTCCATCCACGCTATCCCGGCGAGGTGCGAGCCATACGGCGGGACGAGCGTGGTTTCATACACAGCGGGAATACCGCCGACGCGCCGACCCGCCGCACGCCACACGCCTGCCCCGCCCGTCTGCTCCCCGGCGAACGGAGCCAGGTTTGCCGGCTTTGGGAGCGGGGTCAGGTGGGCGCTCACGCGGTGGGCTCGCGCCGTGGCTGCCGCGCTCCCACTGGTTGTGATGTGGCTCATCGTGCTCCCATTCGTCGTGGTGCGGCTCACGCGCCTCGTCGAGGTGCCGGCGCCGCAGGCGGTGAGGGCCAGCGAGAGACACGCAGCTGTAACGATGACGGGAGAACGATTAACGACAGTGCACATCGACCGAAGGCTTCGTGGCGGTCAGTAGATAGGCCTCCGAGAGGATCTGAGTGACAGTTACCTGCTCAAGGCCGGCATTACTCGCCAGATCCTTCCACCTGTCTGGTGGGAGCGGCCTCTCTCCGAGCCTAAGGCCAAACCGTACGGCGTTCTTCAGCAGCCGCCACCACCCGCCCGGACCCCGGCCGAGAAGTGTGCCTGCCTTCGAGGCAATGATCGCCCGGTCGGCCGGGCTGACACCACGGCCGAACATCATGTCGCCGACGATGAGTTGCCCGCCGGGCCGAAGCCACGTGTAGCAGCGTCGCATCAGACGCTTCTTGTCGATATCGCGCAGATGATGTAACGCATAGTTCGACACCACGAGGTCGACGCTGGAGGGCGAGAGGTCCAGTGTCTCGATCGGATGCGTAAGGGCTTCGATGTTTGCGACGCCCCGCAGGGCCGCCTTGTTCGTGAGGTGCTCCAGCAGTCGCGTGCTTACGTCGACGGCGAGAACCCGGCCGCAACGGTCTGCCAGAGGGATCGTGATCTGGCCGGAGCCTGCGCCGAGGTCGACCGCAACGGCTCCGGTGGGTGCCGCCGCGCGTGATGCTTCGACCACGGCCTCCACAATCTCGGTGAGTCCGGCCGAACCTTCCTCATCCCAATCATCAGCGCGCCGATTCCAGACCAGTCGCTCACGCGCCACGGCCAGAGCCTGCGGGAGCGACAGGCGGCCGGACTTGGAAACGAGCGGAAGACCGGCGCCGTCAGCCGCATGTATAGGCCCATATGGTTTGACCCAATCTCGAGGCGTATACCGCCGGCCGGGCATGGTGTGTACCGGGTAGGTACTCATCGCGCGTTACCTTTCCAATCGCTGGAACGGACTCCATGTTCCAGAGGTCACCTCAACTGGGAAATAACCGGCAGTGAGACAGTGCTTATCTAGTTATCCAGTCCTTAATTATGTTTGGCGGTGCTTGTAATGAGCGAGCAGGCGGGAGCACCACACAATCGCCCTCCGCAGCACGGCTTCGCCGCGAGGCGGCTGATGGCGGTAATCGCGCTGCTCGTCCCGGTCGTGGTGATCTCGGTGGTGGTGCTGAACGCCCGCGGTGGGACGCCCGGGCGATCAAGTCCGGGACAGACCACGACCACTACTTCGCGCCAGAGGACCAGCGCGTCCCACAACCGGACCGTCGTCCACCGTGCAGCGCCACGGATCACCGGGGTGGCGAAGCTGAAGCTGACGCTGAGCGAGCCCTCGACTGCGTCGCTCGCCACCGGCCAGTCCGCTTCGGGTCAACCGGTTCGTGTCCTGCCGACCGTGGTGCGCTACCCGATCGTGAGCAATCGGCCCGCTGGCCTGCGCTTCCCGCTGGTCGTCTTCTCCCAGGGCTTTGACGAGCCGGCTGAGGCCTATTCGGGGCTCATGGATGCCTGGACGCGGGCGGGCTACGTGGTCGCGGCGCCGACCTACCCGCGGACCGATCCGTCCTCGCCTCAGGGCGTGAACGAGTCAGACATCGTCAACCACCCCGCCGACCTGCGGTTCGTGATCTCTGCCCTGCAGAGCGCGGGCCGCAGCCCACAAAGCCCCCTGCATCGCGTGCTCAACCCCGGCGAGGTGGGCATCGCGGGCCAGTCGGACGGCGGCGATGTCAGCCTGGCGGTCGCGGCCGATTCGTGCTGCCGTGACGCCGCGGTCAAGGCGGCCGTGATCCTGTCCGGCGCCGAGCTGGCCGCGTTCGGCGGTACCTACTTCACAAGCCATCCGAGCGTTCCGCTGCTCGCCACCCAGGGCAGCAACGACACGATCAACGTCCCCGGGTGCAGCGTCCAGCTCTACGACCAGGCCTCGCCGCCGAAGTATTACCTGGACATCGTGGGCGCCGAACACCTACCTCCGTATGTCGACGCCGGGCCGACGAGGAGCGGGATCGCACTGGTTACGATCGCCTTCTTCAACCGCTTTCTCAAGCATCGCCCGGCCTCGCTCGCCCGCGTCCGCTCGCGGTTGCCGCCCGGTGAGACGCTGGCTCGGGGCACCTCGGCGCCGGCGGCAAGCGTCGGATGCCCGGGCGCGCCGTGAGAGCGAGGGCTATCCCGTGAAGACGATCTTCCCGACGAAGCTGCCCTCGAGCATCGCCTGGAAGCCCTCGCGTGCCTCGGGCAGGGGGAGGGTGCGGTCGATGTGCGGGCGCAGGTCCTTCTCCACGCAGAAGCGCATCAGTCGCTCGAGCTCGGCGCGGCTACCCATCGTCGAGCCGGCCACGGTCAGCTGGAGGAAGAAGATCCGGCGCAGCTCGGCGGGCGAGGCGTCGCCGGTGGTCGTCCCGGCGATCACCAGCGTCCCGCCGGGCTTGAGCGTCCTCACCGAGTGCCCCCAGGTCGCTGCGCCAACCGTCTCCAGCACGACGTCGACTCGCTCGGGGAGCCGCGCCCCGGACTCAAAGGTCTGATCCGCGCCCAGCTCCTGTGCCTGGGCCCGCTTCTCCTCCGAGCGCGCCGTCACCCACACCCGCGCGCCGGCCGCGCTGCCCAGGACGATCGCGGCCGTGGCCACGCCGCCCCCGGCGCCCTGGATCAGGACAGTGTGCCCGGGCAGGACCTGACCGCGGGTAAAGAGCATCCGGTAGGCGGTCAGCCAGGCCGTGGGGAGGCAGGCCGCCTGCTCGAAGGTGAGCTCGGGGGGTTTGGGGATCAGGTTTCGCTTTGGGACACCGACTCGGTGCGCGAACGTTCCCTGGTGGCGCTCTGAGAGCAGCGAGCGCCCGGGGTCGAGCGTCTCGTCGCCCAGCCACCGCTCGTCGCTGATCACCGCGTGGACGACGACCTCCTCGCCGCTCCCCTCGTCGATGCCCGCGGCGTCGCACCCCAGGATCATCGGGAGCCGATCCTCGCTCAGGCCCACCCCGCGCAGCGACCACAGGTCGTGGTGGTTGAGCGAGGCGGCCTTGACCGCGACCGTTGTCCACCCCTGGGGGGGCTCGGGGTCGGGGCGTTCGTCGACCGTGAGCCCGGACAGCGGGTCATCGGCGTTGAGGCTTGAGGCGTAGGCGGCGAGCATCAGTGTTTGGAGGCTAACTCCACGACCTGCTCAAAAGTGCCGCGGTCGAAGAAGGGCATCGGGGGCGGCTGCTCGGCGCCGAGCGCGCTCTCCGGGAAGAAGGCCCGTGGGGCCCGCCATTTGGTCGGGTCGCTGGTTTTGAAGCGCTTGACGAGGAACCTGTACGTACCGGCCGCCGCCTTGCGCCAGCCCGCGGGACCGAGCGTGCGCAGCGCGTAGGCCTGTCCGATGTCGACGTCGAAGACGTGCTCGTCGTTGGGCTCGCCTCCGCCGATCAGCCGGCCGGCCGCGCCGAGGGGCTTGAGCGCGATCGCCTGGAGCTGGTTCTTGAGCTCCTGCCAGGCGGCCACGCCCGGATTGACCGTGTCGTTGGAATTGATCAGAGCGTAGGAGCCGCCCCATTTGAGGATCGTGTTCAGAACCGCCGCCTCGGGCTTGGTGGCGCCGTGGAGCGCCCGGCGCAGGTACGGGGTGGCCTGGGCTCGCTGCTGGGCGATGCTCCCGGCCTCATAGATGAGGTGGTTCATCCCGGCGAAGCTGGGCTTGCGCTCGACGTTCTGGGCCAGATGGTCGAGCCAGTGGGCCCGGAACCAGGGCCCGGCCACGCGCTCGGAGGCGGGGTCGTTGCCGGTCGTCCAGCCCTGCGAGGGAAGCGTGTTCCAGTTGGTCAGCCAGTGCTGCTGGGGGTCGATCACGTGTGGCCGCCGTGAGAAGGGGAGGAAGCCCCGCCACTCGGCCTGGCCGGCCCCGGGGTAGGGCAGGCGCTCGTCCCAGGTCTTGGGGCGGATCGGAAGCAGGCCGGGGTGCCAGTAGCCGATGTTCCCTCGGTCATCGGCTGCCATCAGGTTCTCGTTCCACGTCAAGAGCTTGGCGGCGCGGTTGACCTGAGAGATGTTCTGGGCCACGTCGACGGCCGCCAGCCCGTACAGCGTGCCGATCTCCCGCTTCCAGGTGGCGTACCGGCGGGCGTAGGCGATGTTGCCCACCCGCTCCTGCACCGGACCCTGGACCGTGCGGCACAGACGGAGCGTGACCGAGCCGATCTTGGGAGGCGAGGGCAGTGAGGTGGGTTCGGAGCGGTAGTTGAACTTCTCGTTCCGGCAGCTCATGTGCCGGACATGGCCGCGGTAGTAGTACTCGTCAGGGTGGTGGGGGACGAGGTGCTCGACGTACAGAGCATTGGTGGCCGACAGCCCGCTGGTCAACCCGAAGGCGATGTGGGTGTTGTGGCCGATCGCGATCACGGGGGCGCCGGGGGCGGTGATGCCCCGAACCTCGATCCCGGGGCCGTGGAGCTCCTGCTCGTAGAGCTCCTCGGGGGCCGAGAAACCGAGCTCGGGGCCGTTGAAGAAGTAGGACCGGTGGGCCTTCGGCTGGCTGATCGCGACCATGTAGGAGCCGCCGCGATGGATGGGGGAGAGCGGGTTGGCCACGTTCGCGCCGTCGTCCTGCGCGGAGGTGAAGGCGGTCGCCGAGAGCTTGGGCATGTGGCCGCTGACGTACTGCGTGCCGAGGTTGGTCGGTCCCGGTACCGGGAGGTGCTTCAGGTAGGCGTAGGAGCGCTGGAGGGCCGAGCGCTCCTGGGCCGGAGTCCGGCCTGGATCAGAGGGGAACAGGCCGTCCGTTCTCGGGATGGTCGAGATCTGGCCCTTGATTCGCAGGGGGAGGATGCGATTGAACTTGGCCGGCCCGCTCTTCTGGATCGCCTCCATGTTCTGGAGGTCGGCTCCGTCGGTGTTGGGAGTCGTCCGGGCCAGGTAGACGTCGATCGCGATCAGGTCCTCAGGGCTGAAGTGACTCGGCGTGATCCCCAGCGCGGGGAATTCGGCCGGGATCTGGCTCGGGTGGGTCTTGGTGTAGTCGACCCAGGCGTTGATCCCGTTGGTGTAGGACTCATAGCGGGTCTTCATCGCCGGGGTGAGGCGCTTGAACATGGCCGTGCGCTCGGGCAGCGTGTAGAAGTCGCGACGGACCTCGATGTCCATCGGGATGTAGCTCGCTCCTAGGTACTGGGCCAGGTGGCCGGTGGTGGCCAGGCGGAAGGCCTCGAGCTCGAACAGCCGATCCTGGGCCGTGGCGTATCCGGCGCCCCACCACAGATCGGCGGCTGTCCGGCCCGTAATGGACGGGACGCCGTAGCGGTCGCGCGCGATCTTCACTCCCTTGCGGGGTGACTCCGTCGTGGCCGCCGGCTGGTTGAACATCGCGTCCTTGCGCTTGAAGTGGATGAACAGCGACTGCTGGTCATAGAGATGAGGCGAGCCGGTGCCCTTGGCCACTCCCGAGAGCGAGACGAACCCGCTCTCGCCCGGCGGCAGGATCGAGGTCGCCCTGATGATCTGGCTGCTGGCCGGGGCCGCCGCAATGCCCGCTGTGAGCAGCGCCGTGATGAGTACGAGTGCCGCCGGGCGGGCGGGGCGGGCGGGGCGGGCGGGGCGGGCGGGGCGCCTAATCCTTCCGAACACCCGGACTAACTGCCCTCGATCGCCTTCTTCAACTCCCCGGCGCGCGCGTTCACGAGCATGCTCCGCAGCACGTCCACCAGCGGGCCTCGGATCAGCATCCCGAGCATCCGCCCCAGGTCGACCTCGAGCCAGTAGGTGGCTCGGGTGCGGTTGTCGCCCAGGTCCTCGAGCTCCCACGTCCCGTCGACGGACTTCAGCTCGCCCTTGACCTGCTCCCAGCGCAGCGTGGTCGGTGGCTGGTAATCGAACCGCACGATCGACTTGACCGACCTGATCTTGGCGTCGGTTTCGCTCTCGCACAGGGTGGCTCGCCCCTCGTCGTCGCGCTCAAGCGCCTCGAGATCCTTGAGCCCTCCCTGCCAGTCAGGCGCCTTCTCCACGTCCTCGACCAGAGCCCAAACTTCTTGCAGGGGAGCGTCGATCTCGGCGGAAGAGGAGCCGTTCAGCTTGGCCATCGGCATACCCTGGCACAAAGGCGCGGCTGGGTGGTGACCGCGTAGGCTCCCGACGTGCGCGTCGCCGTCGTGGGTCACGTCGAATGGGTTGACTTCGTCGAGGTCCAGCGGCTCCCGCGTGAGGGCGAGGTGCTGGGCGCTCTGGACGCCTTCGCCCGGGCCGCCGGCGGAGGCGGCGTGGCCGCCGTCGTGCTGGCCGAGCTGGGGGCAGAGGTCGATTTCTTCTGCGCGCTGGGAGACGACGATCATGGCCGCGCGGCGGCGACGCAACTGACCGAGCGAGGGGTGAACGTCCTGGTGGCGTGGCGCGATGCCCCGACGCGCCGGGCGATCACGATGCTCCGGGAAGGCGGCGAGCGGACGATCGTGACGATCGGGGAGCGGCTTGAGCCGGTCGGGTCAGATGCGCTCGACTGGGATCGGCTCGCCGAGGCGCAGGGCGTTTACTTCACCGCGGGAGATGTCGCGGCGCTCGAGTACGCGCGGCGGGCTCGCGTCCTGGTGGCCACGCCGCGGGCGCGGCATTCGCTCGGCGGACCCGAGCCCCACCATCCCGACCTCGACGCGCTCGTGTACAGCGGGCATGACCCCGACGAGACACAGTGGGCGCGGGTCCTTGGTCCGCGCACACAGCTGATGGTCGAGACCCGGGGGGAGGAGGGAGGCGTCTGGTTCGGGGCCCAGGAGGGGAGCTGGAAGGCCGTCGCCGCCCCCGGCCCTCCGAAAGACTCCTACGGATGCGGCGACTCGTTCGCCGCCGGGCTCACGTTCGGCCTGGCCGAGGGCCGCTCGGTGGCGCGGGCGGTGGCGTTGGGGGCCGAGCTGGGCGCTCAGTGTCTGACGCGGGTGGGGGCGCCTTAGGGGTCGCGGCTCACCAGCCCCCGGGTCCAGCCCCGGGGCGCCGCGAGTTGATCAGATGGCGAACGCGATGAACAGGACGACGATGACAATCAGGGCGACGTCGATCGGGACCGCATGATGTTCGGGTTATCGGGCGATATCTATCGACGCGAGCGGTGTGCGCCAGGGTCGGCTTTTATCCCGGCAGCGAGTAGTGGGCGAAGAAGAAGAACCAGATCACCAACGCCTCGAACGCGACCACGGTCGACACGACCACGATGCGCTCAACTGCTGTCAACGGCCGCTTGACCGTAATCGCCCGCCGCTCGCCGCTCATCGGCTTGAGCCAGGCCGTCTGTCGCCGAGGCCCGACATCCTGACCGATGGCTGCGCCGTAGCGGCCTTGCAGAAAGACCAGTGCCCTGTAGAGCAGAAATGTGATCACGATCAGCGTCCCGATCACGGCTGCGACCGCCCCCATCGTGAACTGTCCCTGGGCCTCCTGAACCCGTGAGCCCACCCATAGCGCCAGCAGTGGGCCTCCGGTCCAGAGGTTGACGCTGACCAGCGTGCTCAGCACTGCGAGGACGATCCGCGTCGGTGTGCGGCGGTTGCCAGACGACTGGATGTGGCGCTCGCCGGACGACTGGACGGCGTCAGGCATGAGTAGAGCGTAGTCCTCGGAGCGCCGGGTTATGACTGGAACGCAGTGTTGGCGTAGACGTTTGGCCGCCGCAGAGCGTCTATAGCGCGGGCGCTAGGCTGACGGTGTGCCCCGCCATTGGTTCTGGACGCAGGTCGCGATCGTCGTGTTCACGCTGGCGGGAATGGTGATCGCGATCACCAAGCTGGCCTGACGGCGCGCTGCTAGCGGCGCCTGGGCGTGGCCGTTCGGCGCGTCGACCGTCTCAGCCCCGGGCGGTGGCGGCGTCGACCGTCTCAGCCCCGGGCGGTGGCGGCGCCGGCGTCGAGCATGCCCCAGCCGTAGGTCGTGTTCGGCTGCGCTCCCCCGAGAGGCCGTGCCGTTTGCTCGATGCGGGCGAGCACCTGATCGGGCGTGGGGTGGCGGCCCAGCACCCGGCTGGCGATGACGAGCGCGGCCACTCCAGCAACCTCGGGCGACGCCATCGAGGTCCCGAACCAATGACGCGGGAAACTGAACTTCTGGGGGTGGCTCGGGTTGGGGAAGGTCATCTGGAAGATGCTGGGCAGCTTGCGGCTTGGGTGGCAACTGGAGTCACTCTTGATGTCCGCGTCGCGCCCGCCACCCGGGGCGACCAGATTGACCCGCGTTCCCCGGTTTGAGTAGCGGGCCAGGCAGCGGTCGGCGGTAGTCGCGCCCACCGCGATCACCCCGGGCCCCGCGGCGGGATAGGTCACGTCGGGGCTGCTCTCGTTCCCAGCGGCCGCCACAACCACGACCTTGTGGGAATGGGCGTAGCTCAGCGCGGAGAGCATCTCCGGAATCTGGGATGCGGCGATGCCTAAGGGGAACTGCATCGACAGGTTGATCACCTGGGCGCCGTGCTTGACGGCGTAGCGAATCCCGCGCGCGATCGTCGCCTCCGACCCGTACCCGTTCTTGTCAAGCACGCGGACGGGCATGATCTTGGCCTGATAGGCGATTCCGGTGAGACCGAGGTGGTTGTTGGTCGACTCGGCCACCGTCCCGGCGACGAACGTCCCGTGCCCCAGGCGGTCGAGGGGAAACCGGTTGTGGGCCACGAAGTCGTACGGGGCGACGAAGTGGGTTCGGCTGAAGTCCGGCGATCGGCGGTAGAGCTTCCAACGTCGGTAGGCCACACCCGTGTCCACGATCGCGACGACCACGCCCTTCCCACCGGGGTGTCCGTCGGCCCGCAGATTCGCCCAAGCCTCCGGAACGTTGATGCCGTCCGTGCGCAGGAAGTTCCATTGCATCTTCTCCCATCCCCTGGAGTGCCCGCTGCGACCCGGATCGTTGGGGAGCCACTCGTGCGGTGGATGCACCCGCGATATGGGCCAGGTAGTCCGGGAGCGCATAGGCGACGCCGGGGGTGCCGCGCAGGCGGGCGATCGCGGCGTCGACCGTCACCCCCTTGGGGAGGCGAAGCACCTGTTCACCTGGGCCCACGGCCCCTTCGGAGCGAAGCCCCATTGAGGTGGTCATGGAGCTCTCGAATGAAAGATTGGCCGTCGGGCGGTAGCCGACCAGCACCGTCCCGGGGAGATAGGGCTCAGTCGAGCTCGCGGCCCGGTAGTCGGGCGTCGAGTTTGCGGCCTGGTCGGCGGCAGCCGCGCCAGAAGATCCGAGAGCGACGATCACGGCAGCAACAGCCACCGGCGCGGCCCAGGCGCCGGCGCGAAGGATGGGTGTTTTGGGTTTCACTCTGCTGCTGCCTGCTCCAGCGACCCTCGCCTGCTCCGGCGCCCCTGCCTGGGATCCGCTTTCGGTCCCTCGTTAACACCAATATCGGCGCCGAAGTTGCCATGCTCAAAGGTAGTAGCGGCCCAGGATGAACTCGCAATTTTTTCCCCGAGAGGAGTACTTCATGCGCCTTGCCCTGCGCGAGGCGACGCGAGCCGCCGAGCACGAGGACGTGCCGATCGGGGCGGTGGTCGTGCGGGCTGGAGAGGTGATCGGACTCGGGGGCAACGAACGCGAGCTACGCGCAGACCCGACCGCCCACGCCGAGCTGATCGCGCTGCGCGAGGCGGCGCGGCATCTGGGCAGCTGGCGGGTGCTCGACTCGGTCCTGTACGTGACGCTTGAGCCCTGCGCGATGTGCGCCGGCGCGATCGTCCTGGCCCGCGTCCCGCGCGTCGTGTTCGGCGCCCGCGACCCGAAGGCCGGCGCGGCCGGCAGCGTGGTCAACGTGCTGAACATCGAACAGCTCAACCACCGCCCGATCGTGGAGGAGGGGCTGCTGGTGGAGGAGAGCGCCGATCTGCTGCGGGCGTTCTTCGCGGCGCGGCGGCGGTAGGGGTGTAGGGCCACTACACTCCTCAGCGGGCCGGTTTACCACTCCTCTAGGGGGTCAGGGTGAAGACGGAGCGCATTGCGCCGGTCCACGACGCGCGGTTGGGTGCGGGCAGGAGCCGGGGGGTGCGGCTTGCGCTTGTTCTTGGGGTGCTGGTTTGCGCGGCGCTCTGGTGCGCTCCCGGGGCGTTCGCCGCCGACACGCTCTACTGGGCCAACGGGCGTATAAACAGCGCCGCCGGCGGGATCTCGTACGCCAACCTGGACGGGAGTGGCGGCGGCGCTGATCTTACCACCACCGGCGCGAAGGTGAGAAACCCCGCTGGGACGGCGATCGACTCGGCGACTGGCCGGATCTACTGGGCGAACTCACAGGGGTCCACGATCTCGTGGGCCAACCTGGATGGCAGCGGCGGGGGGAATCTCAACATCGGAAGTGCGAATTTTGACGTGGCACTCGGAGTGGCGATAGATCCGATCAACGGCAGGATCTACTGGGCAAATGCCGATGGCGGCGGGAGCGGCACCGGGAGCATCTCCTGGGCCAACCTCGACGGCAGCGGCGGCGGAAACCTGAACACGACAGACGCAACCCTCGACTCCCCGGTCGGCGGTCGTGGTCGATCCCTCGGCGGGCAAGATCTACTGGGCTAACGAGCACAAAAACGCCGGGCGGCGGGAGCATTTCCTGGGCCAACCTGGACGGCAACGGCGGAGGGAACCTGACGCCTCCCTTCGGGCGCCCAGGTCGAGTCGCCCTTTGGCGTGGCGATCGATGGCGACACGAACACGATCTACTGGATCAACCTCGCCAACTACACGATTTCCTACGCCAGCCTGAACAGCAACACCGGCGGGACGCTCAGCACCACCGGCGCGACGATCAATGTGCCCGGAGGGACTGGCGATCGATCCGCCGCCGGGAAGCTCTACTGGGGCAACTACAGCAACGGGGAGTCACTCGATCTCCTACGCCAAGCTCGACGGCAGCGGCGGAGGGACCTTCGACACCACCGGGGCCACCAACAACGGGGACTCGTACCCATCGCTGCTGAAAGCTCCCCAGGCGACCGGCCCAGGCCATGATCATCCATTCGAGTTCCTCGGCGGCGCTGACCTGCGCAGGATCCTGGGCCCCCGATGAGGTCGAGTCCTTCCTCTATCAGGCGCCGCATACCTACTCCTACGTATGGAAAATGAACGGCGACCAGATCGCCGGCGCTGATTCGTCGACCTACACCCCAACCGCGTCCGGGGACTACAGCTGCACGGTCACGGCGGCCAACCAGGCCGGCTCGGCGCAGGAGACCACCACCACCTCGACCACGGTGGTTGCGCTCGGCGTCTCAAAGACCGGCACTGGAACCGGGACCGTGACGAGCAGCCCCAGCGGCATCAGCTGCGGCTCGAGCTGCTCGGCTGCCTTCGCTCCCGGGACCGTCGTCCACCTGACCGCTTCGGCGCTGCCCGATTCGCAGTTCACCGGTTGGTCTGGTGCCTGCTCGGGGACGGGGGCGTGCACCGTGACGATGAATTCCGAGAGCTCGGTGACGGCGGCGTTCAAGCTGGTGCCGCCCAACACGACGATCACGGGGCACACGGTCTCCCAACGGGCACGGTCGGCAAGGTTCGAGTTCAAAGCCAGCGGTCCGACCAGTGGTTTTCAGTGCGCGCTGGTCAAGCAGGGGTCAGCGACGGCATCGTTTTCCTCGTGTGCCTCGCCCAAGACCTACCACCATCTGAGCCCCGGTAGCTACACGTTCAAGGTTCGGGCGCTTGATGCGGCGGGACCTGACCCAACACCGGCCACGATGACCGTCAAGTTGCTGGCGGTTCCGAACACGAAGATCACCCAGCACAAGATCTCCAACCGGGCGGGCACGGCGACATTTGACTTCGACGCCACGGGGGAAGCGACAGGCTTCCAGTGCGCGCTCGTCAGGCCGGCCCAGCCCCACCACAAGGTTTCCAAGCCGGTGTACGCCTCGTGCCACTCGCCTGAGACCTATCAGCACCTGAAACCGGGCAGCTACACATTCCTCGTGCGGGCGCTGAACTCCGCCGGAACTGATCCCACACCGGCGACGCTGAAGTTCACGATCTGAGTCGGTAGGCGGCTGAGCTAGCCTCTCACTGCTTTCCATCGGAGAGGTGGCAGAGCGGTTGAATGCGCCGGTCTCGAAAACCGGTATGGGCGGTTCCGTCCATCGAGGGTTCGAATCCCTCCCTCTCCGCTCGCTTGGCTCTTTCGAGTCCTCCTCGATGGTTCGGGGGCGGTTTTGCGATCGTCATGCCGGTGAATGCGCTCGGCTTGGTGGGTGATCACCATGCTGCGACTGGTTTGTCGCCACTGCGGTCGCGAGACGCAGCACTGGTAGGTCTCCGAGTTCCGCGAACCACGGATGCTCAGCTGTCTCATGACAGAGAGCTCGTTCCTGCCTGCCGCGACGGCGTTGTTTCCGTTGTCTAGGGCCCTCACCGAGACGGGAGTTAGGCTCCAGGGGTGGGGTCGGGACCCATAGAGACCTACGCCCGAGCAGTCGACCCGCCTCTCGAGTTCTGGCCTGCAGGAAAGCGGGCGGGACTCTCCCTGACCTTCGACGACGGTCTGGTCGGCCAGCTGGAACACGCGGTCCCAGTGCTCGATCGCTTCGGGCTGACGGCAACCTTCTTTCCCGTTCCGTGGCGAGTCGCGCGTTGCAGGGAGCGATGGAGAGCTGTGGCCCGTACAGGCCACGAGATAGGGAATCACACGATGACACATCCATGCAGCTCAAATCGTGAGTGGTCCCGCGACAACGGGCTCGAGGGATACACCCTCGAGCGGATGCAGAGGGAGCTCGAGCAGGCTGATGACGAGCTCGAGCGTCTAACCGGTCAACGGCCGGCGAGCTTCGCTTACCCGTGCGGTCAAGGTTTTGTGGGTCGCGGCACGGGCGTGCGTAGCTACGTGCCACTCGTCGCGCGGCGTTATGTCGCCGGGCGTGGTACTTCGGAGCGCGTAGCCGCCGATCCAGCTCGCTGTGACCTCGCCCAGATCCCCGGGCTCAGGGCCGACGGTCGAACTTTCGACGAGCTGATGGGAATGATCGATGCGGCGCTCGCGAGCCGAAGGTGGCTTGTGCTCGTTGTCCACGATGTGTGCGAGCGGGCTGACCGGCCCGAAAAGCTTGCACTGGCTACATTCGAGCAGCTGTGTCGATATGTGACGGCGGCGGATGAGCTGTGGGTGAGCACGCTGGCGGCGATCGCCACACATATCTCGAGGCGCCAGCCCACCGGGGATAGACCGGCGTGGCATCAGCAATGATGCGCGAACACGGACATGCGGGCTGCGCGCCCTAGCCGGCCCTGCGGCCATCAGCGGGCGAACGTTCGTGTCGCAGGTTGGCGGTCATGAGCGCCGCGAAGCACGCGGCGATGTTTGACCAGCTCGGGAGGCGCTCTGCCTGCCGTCGGGCCACAATTCCCTTGGCGCGAGCCCGTGCGGGTTCCAGGGCAGCGTTCCGCAACGCGTGTCGCAGCGAAGAGACATCGCCCGGCTCGAACAACCAGCCTGCCGCATCCCCCGCCAGGAGTTCCTCGTAGGGTGGCAGGCGTGAGGCCACAACGGGCACGCCAAGCGAGAGAGCAAGGATCAACGAGCCGGACGTCAAAGCCCTGTCGCGCGCGACGACAGCTGCATCGACTGCCGCGAACAGCTCGGCCACCTCGGCCGGGGGCACCAACTCCAGCAGCGGCTTGATCCTGAGATCGAGCCTGGCTGCCTCCTTGACGCTTTGAACAGCGACCTCGTCCTCGACGCGTCCCGCAATCACTAGGACCACCGAGGGGTCTGGGATCGAGCGGAAAGCCTCGAGAACCAGATCCAGCGACTTCTCCCGCCGCAAGCTCCCGAAGCACAGAAACGCGAATGCGTTGGACGCTATGCCTAGCGCGGCCCTTACCGCCGCCCGTGGACGGCCCGGAGGGTAGACACCGATGTAGGAGCCATGCGCGACGATCTCGACCGAGCGGACTGACCGACCCAGGTTCGCACGGGCCTGGTCGGCAGTCGCGCGGTCGTGCGCGAGCAGCACGTGGCTGCTGCGCGCGAGGATTGCCCCCCCGTACCTGTCGAGTCGCCGGCTGATGGTGCCCGGCGGCCTGACAAGAGTCTCGGGCGGGTAGACACTGTGGATCGTCCACGCGACCTGATAGCCGAGCAGGCGCGCGGTCACGAGACGGCCAGCGAAAACGGCGAGCCTCAGCCAGGAGCGCGCGGCCTGGTGCGTCGGACGGCGTCCCGCTCGTGCGTCGCGAGTACTGGGAAGACATGCGTAGTACCGGTCCGGCCGCCAATTGAAATGCAGGCAGCCGACAGTTTGTCGGTGTCGCCACAGCCAGCTGAGTGTGAGCTCCGGATCCGCCGCAAGCTCAAGGCCGAACTGCGACAGACCGTCATACAAGAGCTCGAGACAAGGATTCCAAGTCTGGCCGGGGCCGGGGAAGCGCGCAACCAGAAGGCGCGGCCGCGGGCACACACCTGGTGCCTCGATGCCCCCTCCAGAAGCGCGCGCACGTTCCATGCGCGGAGCATAGGTGCGCCCCGGTGCTGCAAGCTCGCCGACGTTCCGCCCGACCGGAGTGCCTGCCGTGGGGGCGGGCCACCCAAATTGGCAAGCCACTGGACCTGGGAATGGGCGCGTGCTCAAGGGATCCGTTCTGCTGATCACCGGCGCCAGCACCGGTATCGGGCACGGACGGCCCGACGCGCCGCTGAGGTTCGGGATGCAAGCCAGCACTCGTGGCGGCCGCGCTCGAGCGCTTCAGGGTGCTCAAACGCGCGGTCCTCGCTAACGCGATCGTGGGGATCAAGCCTGGCTCCTCGAAGGGTCGGTGAAGCGCTGAAAGCGGCTGCTCAACACGCGAGTTGGCGACAATCCAAATGCCCCGGTGCCCCCGCGTCCGGACTACAACTGGCCACCAGCGACAGTTGTCATTGCTGCCCTCAGATTCCCCTCGGCCTCAGGGTTCGAAAACTGTCCCAGGAGGCCCGCTGAATCGGCCTAGATCGGCCAATCCACCTCCACCGCTCATTCGAGTATTCATCTCAGCATTGATTCCAGGATTGACTGGTCTCTGTCCTCTTTCCGCCGCAGCGGAGGAAGAGCGGGAATACTCGGTTGCCTTGCCTGACAAACGAGTCGCCAGCGACGAGGATGCGGTCGGGGGACCAGCCGTCCAAGAGGCGATCCGGTTAGCGCGGAACCCCTTTGTCGCTACGGCCGCCGGCGCCTGCCGAAATTGCACGCCCGGCGAGTGGGCTACTGGGGGCTGCGGGTCTTTACAGCGCCGTTTACGGACTGTAGGGTCCCCCTGGCTCGCCGGGGGTTGCCGTGTCGGCAGCGACCCGAGGAGGATCGATTGTTGAGCGTGAGCAGTAGGTTGGGCGGGGTTGGTGTGGCTGGACGCCGTCGTGCTTTGGCCATGGGCGTCCTTTGGCTCGTGGTGGGAGCGTTCTGGCTGGGCTTCCCTGGGGGCGCCTTTGCGGCGGCTTTCACGCCCGTACCCGGCTCTCCCTTTTCCCCCGGCAGCGACCCTGACTCGGTTGCGTTCAGCCCGGGCGGGGGCCTGCTCGCGGTTGCCAACGCCAACGCCAATGCCAGCTCGGTGTCGGTGTTCTCGGTCGATAGGGCTACGGGGGCGCTGACCCAGGTCACCGGTTCTCCGTTCGCCACCGGCTCAGATCCAGAGTCCGTGGCGTTCAGCCCGTCTGGAGGGCTGCTCGCGGTCGCCAATCACGACGACAACACCGTGTCGGTGTTCTCGGTCAACGAGAGCACGGGGGCACTGACCCAGGTCGCCGATTCTCCGTTCGCCACCGGCCGGGACCCTGCCTCGGTGGCGTTCAACCCCGGCGGGAACCTGCTGGCGATCGGCAATGCGTACGGGTCCAGCCCTACAATTTCGGTTTTCTCGGTGAATCAGAGCACCGGAGCCCTGACCCAGGCCACCGGTTCTCCGTTCTCCACCGTCGCCGACCCTACCTCGCTGGCGTTTAGCCCGGGTGGAGGGCTGCTAGCAGTCGCCGATTCGGCGAACAGCGAGGTCTCGATCTTCTCGGTGGATCGGAGCACGGGGCAGCTGACCGAGGTCACGAACTCGCCGTTTGCCACCGGCAGCTACCCATTGTCCGTGGCGTTCAGCGCGAGTGGAGGGCTGCTCGTGACCGCGGATACCTTCGCCGACGCGATCTCCGTGTTCTTCGTCAATCAAAGTACGGGGGCGTTGACTCAGGTCAGCGGATCTCCGTTCCCAACCGGAAGCGAGCCAGCCTCGGTGGCGTTCAGCCCGGCCGGTGTGCTCGCGGTCGCTAACTCCGAGGACGGCACGGTGTCGGCGTTCGCGGTCGATCAGAGCACCGGGGCGGCGAGCCAAATCTCTGGCTCACCCTATGCCGCCGGGAGCGCGCCTGTCTCGGTGGCGTTCAGCCCGGATGGGGGACTGTTCGCAGTTGCAAACGAGTTCGGCAACTCGGTGTCGGTTTTCTCGGTTGGCCCGCCATCAATCCGACTCCACTCACCGGCCGCAGGCGGGGTGTACGCCGTCGGGCAGAACGTGGCCAGGAGCTTCTCTTGCAAGGACGCCGCGTACGCCCCGGGAATCAAGACGTGCGTGGACTCCACCGGCTCCCGGTCGCCCGGGCGGCTTGACACCGCCCACGCTGGAAAGTTCACCTACACGGTCACCGCGATCTCGAAGGACGGCCAGCAGGTCAGCCAGTCGATCACCTACACGGTCCTCGGCCTGGCCCTAGGGACCGTGAAGGTGTCCGGGTCAACCGCGAGCGCACCCCTCACGTGCCGCGGCCCGGCCGGGAATGAATGTCATGCCGCGCTCGTTCTGAAGACGACCGACAAGGCCCACTCGCTGCACGTGGTGACCGTTGGCAGCGCCATTGCGACGCTCATGACCGGTCAGAGCAAGACCGTCGAGGTCACGCTCAACAGCACGGGTAAGCGGCTGCTGGCCAGGCGCAAGTCGCTGGAAACGAAGCTGATCGTCTCCCTGCTCGGTCAGGCGGAGGCCCGAAGGTTCGTCACGTTCCACTAGTCCATGCGTGGGTCATGGACAGTGCTTCACCCATTTAGACCTGGACCAGCTGTAGCGGCGGTGCGTAGCATCCGCGTAGCAACAAGTGCTACATTCTCGGCGTGGCTCGGGAGATCTCCGTCAGAGACCTGCGAAATCACACCGCTGAAGTCGTTGCGGCGGTCCGATCCGGTGAGCGCTTGTCGTTGACCGTCAATCGCCTGCCAGTTGCAGACATCGTCCCGCACGCCGTGCAGCGGAGCCCCTGGGTGCCGTCAAAAACCCTTCGATCGATTGTTGAGGAGGCTGGCGTGGATACCGGGCTGCTAGCCGACTTGGCCGATGTTCGCGGCTCATTAGTTGACGCTGAGTGAGCCGGGCGATCGCCGACACGTCCGTGTTCATCGCTCGGGAGTCCGGCCGCCCTCTCGCAGAACTGCCGGATGAGATCGCGGTTTCCGTCGTGACCGCAGCCGAGCTCGAACTCGGCGTCCTCCGCGCGGAGGATCCCACTGACCGCGCAGCCCGGCTACGCACGCTTTCTCGCGTCCGGGCCGAGTACCCGCTGCTCGTTATCGATGACGAGACAGCCTCATGCTTTGCCCGGATCGCCGACGAAGAGCTTCGGGCTGGGCGCAAGCTACGCCGGCACGATGCATGGATTGCCGCGACCGCGTTGCAGCACAGTGCCGCGGTCGTTACCCAGGACGCTGACTTCAGTTCATTCGTCTCGGTGTCCGTCATCAGGGTCTGAGCAACATCCCAATATGGAGTTGCGCCTTCCGGGCGAAGAAGGGAAGGCGCCGCCGGTGGTCGCGGAGGAGGAGCATGCCACGCCGGGCGCAAAAGCAGGAGTCCGACATCGGCGACCTGGGAACCGCCTAAGGCCCCCTTCAGTCACGCTTTTGTCCCAAAGGTGACCTGGTAGGCGGGTTCAGGGGGTGTCGAGGTTAGGCCTATCCACGCAGACGGCTAAGCCGAAGTCCGGGCCGGGAGGCTGCGTCCTCCTGCCGGCCAACCTGGCAAGCGCCTGCTCACCGCGCTGAGCGGGCATCTTGCTGCTGGCCGCTGAATGCTCGCGCTGACCTGAAAGCAGGCGTGCCGCATTCGGCAGAATCCGGGTGTGGGCTCTCCGCAGACGCTGAGCGAACCAGAACGACGAATAGTCGCCGCATGGGCCGCCGACTGCGCGGAGCGGGTGATCGGATTTTTCGTGGCCGACAGACCAGTAGATAGCCGCCCACGCGAAGCCATCGCCCGAGCACGGGCCTTCGCGGGTGGCGAGCTTGACGTCGCCGAAGAGATCCGCCGCCGCTTCGCCGGTGGCGGAGCCGCGCGTGGGGTGAATCCGGTGGCGGCCGCTGCCGCCCGAGCCGCGGGGCAGGCCTCAGCGGTCGCTCACATGGGAGCGCACGCGCTGGGTGCTGCGGCGTATGCGGCCAAGGCCATGGGACTGGCCAAGCCGGAACGACCAGACGCCGCGACCAAAGAGGTCGAGTGGCAGCTCAGCATTATGTCCGCGGAGGTTCGAGCAGCTCTACGGCAGCTTCCGCAGGTCGGTGACGATAGGTCGGGTCCGCTGGGGCCAGGCCTTCTCGCATCGGGCATCCTTGGCGCCATCGTCCGTGAGCTCCAGACCGGCCTGGCAGCGCCCGTACGCTAAACCGGCTCGCCGAGACCAGGCCGTCATGGGTCTCGCGTGCCGCGCTAGGCGGGCACTCGGCCCCGACTGGCGTCAAGTACCGCGGCGGGGCGGACGGTCTATAGCCCGCCGAGCAGGTCCGGAGCGCGTCGGTGTACCTGTCGAGCGCGGCACGGCCATGGCGGGTGAGCGCGATCGTGGGGCGAAGGCTCTGCCGTTGCCGGTCGTCTCGCTGTTGAGGTAGCTCGCGTCCTCGAGCTTGCGCGGTGGGTGATCCGGTTGCCGGGGGTCAGGTCGAGTATGTCCTGGGGGCGGGTGAGGGACAGGCTGGCTCCGTCGTCGCCAGGCGCCGCGCCGCTCGGGCAAGTGATGGACCGGCCGCCGAGGCCCGATCACGCGCTTGACCCCCGGGACAGTGATGTCCAACCAGGCGGCGCCCACGCTGTCAGAATCGTCCGCGGAGAGCGACACTTGACGCGGTCGGCTGCGGGCTACGATCCCTCAGACGCCGCGGCCACAACCGCACCGATGAGAACTCGGCTCAACACCTACACGGCCTACAGCATCGGCTGCGCCGGCGTCTGGGGCGCGATCCTCCTCCTCGGACGGCGCCGGTTGGATTCGCAGACCCGGAACACGGTTCAGCTGGTGTGCGGCGGATGGTGGATGGGATGGACATCGGCCAGCATCGCCCGGATCGGCTATCCGCCGCCCAAGCCGCTAACCCCCGCGGGCGAGAAAAGACTCCGCATTGTGTCGACCGTGCTGGTCGCGCTCGGCCTCACCAACACCATCCGCATGCTTGCCACCGGCAAGCGGCCGCAGAAGCGCGCCAGGTTCCTGAGACGCTAGAGCGAGCGAGACTCCACGCGCCGCGGCACACTTGCTGAGAAGATCGCGCCCGGCGCCGAGCAGGACTTCCCTCCGCGCCTTGCTTGCCGCGCAATCCATGCACGACGTACGTGGCCTCGACGTTCCTGTTCTGTCGTGGATGCAGGAGTGCCGAGAGCCAGCGACATTAGTGCTGGGGACCTGACGAGCGCGGTGATCCGTCACGCAGCGGCGGGTGCGTCGACCGCGAGGACTTCCCACTCGTCGGGGACGCCTTTGATCTTGTGGGCCCCGCGGCTGGCAAACGTGTAGTTAGAGCCGGCAGTGAGATCTTTGACAGTGCGCGTAACCAGTACCTCGCCTGACCTGGCGAGCGCGTTGACGCGAGCCGCTATGTGAACGCCGATGCCGCCTACATCGTGATCGCGCATTTCGATCTCGCCGGTGTGAAGGCCAGCTCGGATCGCGATCCCGGCGTCGGCGAGGACTGATCGCAACGTGTCGGCGCACTGGACCGCCCGTCCAGGAGCATCAAAGGTGGCCAGCATGCCGTCGCCTGTTTGCTTCACGACGTCGCCGCCGAAATCGACGATCGTTTCGCGGGAGAGTTCGTCATGACGCTCGAGCATCCCCCTCCAGGCGGAGTCCCCAAGCCTCGCTGCCGTGGCCGTCGAATCGACGATGTCGGTGAACAAGACACTGGCTAGCACCCGCTCGTAGCGCTTGCGCTCGGGGTGGTGGCCGGTAACGAACTCTTCGAGCAGCTCAAGCACGGTCGCCTGGTCGCCGTATTGAATCCCATGGTCGGAGCCTTCGAGTTCCACCATCCGCGCCCCGGGAATCAGCTCGGCGAGCTCGCGGCCGAAAGACAGGCGCACGAGACGGTCGCCTTTTCGGTGCATCACAAACGTTGGGCACTGGATTGATGCCAGCACCGGACGAAGGTCGATCTCACGGATCCACCTCCACGCAGCGAGGAGCCCTCCCGGAGTCGAAGACTGGCGCTCGTAGTGTTGGGTCCACCGCAAGAAGGCCGGATCGCCCAGCTTGCTCGGCGCGATCAGCCCCACACTCATCGTCTCCGGGGAGCCCCATGTGGACGCCCATCTCTGCATAAAGGCATCGCCGCGCTCCACGTCAACGCGCGCAAAGGAGCCGTAGAGCAGCAGGTGGCTGACGCGGTCCGGGTAGGTGGCGGCATACATGGCCGCCGTCGTTCCTCCTTCCGAGATCCCGCCCAACGCAACGCGCTCGACTCCGACCGCGTCGAGCACGGCGGTCAGGTCATCGAGCCGATCGTCGAGCGTCGGTGTCCCCACATCGCGATCCGAGACGCCTTGTCCGCGCTTGTCGTAGATGACTAGTCGACAAAAGGCAGTATGCCCCTTGAGGAACCGACGGGACTCCGGGTTCTCCCAGGTGACCTCGATGTTGCTGACGATCCCCGGCAGGCCAACGAAGGTGATCTCCCCCTCGCCAACGGTCTGGTAGGCGATGTGCACGTCACCATTGCGTGCGTAGCGCGTCTCCGGCACCCACCTCGATGATCCGCTGAGCGCAGCCACGCGCAAAAGATACGCGTCGGGTGATAACGCGGTGATCGAATCGACGATTCCGCCGTACGGAAAAGCAGCGACAGAACCTGCAGACGGTGCCGCGATCTCTCCACCTTCGACGATCATTTGCCGAACCGAACGATCGCGAAGGCTCGGCTGCGCCCTGGCTGAGGGACCGGTTGCCTACCAACGCGGCGCGCCCCAACTCGCCCCCGGTTCCCTCCTTCCGCCACGAGCCGCGTCCGACCGTGGGGGCCTGTGAATCCGCACCCTGGTAAGGGGCCTCGGTTCCGCGCTCGGCGGTCGCTTGCAGTCACCGGCCTGATAGCAGTGCGACACCGAAGCGAGGTCTGCGTCGGCCGTCGCGAGCCAGGCGAGTGTGGCTCCTCCACGCCTTACGGGTCACATCCATGCCGTGCGCGCTCTGGTCGTGTGCGGTGAAGTAGTGTCGGGTCCGGCGTTTCAGGCATGCCAGCAACGACCCAGTACACGCGAAGTGGTGATGCGAGCATCGCGTACCAAGTCACGGGTCAGGGCGCGATCGACCTGCTGTTCGATAGCACCGAGCCGTACTCGCTCGAGCAGGATGTTCGGGACGCGGTCCCAGCGTCGGCCGGCCGTCGGACCGGGGATCACGCAAAGCAGCGCTCCGATCGGGAGCTCGCGGCGGACCTCGAGCCACGGGTCGAGCTGTTGCCAGGCACAACGGTCCATCCCGACCTCGCGCCGTTTGCCGCCTTTCCCGCGCCGCACGAGCACGGCGCCGCCGCTGCTATTCAGGTCGCTCTCTTGAAGGGCGAGCGCTTCGCTGATCCGGAGCCCGGCACGCCACAGCAGGACGATCAGCGCGCGAAGCCGAATCCGGGTCTTTCGACGGATCACAGTCGAGGCGCGTGCCAAACCGAAAGCGGGGCTCTCCGGGGGGTGCGTTGCCGAATGCCGGCCGCGCACGTACGTCAGCAGAGCATGTGGCGGCAACCAGCACCGCTACATGCTCTGCGCGAACGGATTCCGGGGGTCAGTGTTCGACCGCTGGAATGGCGATGGGCGGAACGGTCTCCGGCCGCTCGCCCGGAACGGTCTCCGGCTGCTCGCCGATTTGTGCGACGTCGAGGGCGATCAGGCCGAGGTTCGCACCGCAACCTGCTCCGATGATCGTGGTGATGGCCGCCATGATCCCGGTTGTTGCGTTGAACCCCAGCAGCGCGCCGGCGAGGGCGCCCGTCAGCGCGACCCAGATGCCGATCCTTGTGGCCCTGGCCGGCCGGTCGCGGTTGACCCAGGCCCAGTAGGTGCCGAGGCCGATTGGCGTGCCGATGGAGAGAACAGCCGTGAGCTCGCTGTTGAGGGGCACTGTCGGCAAAGCCACCAGCACGATGATCAGGCCGGTGAACCATCCGCCGAGGCCGAGCACCAGCAGGTAGACGGAGCGCAGGATCGCGCTCGCCTTGCGCCCGAAGCCGCCGCGCTTGCGCGCCCGGCGCCACATCAGTGGCAGTGACAGGATCGTGAGGAGTCCTAGGCCCGTCATCGCGCCGAGGCCGTCTTCGGCGTATTGGCCTTGGCTGGAGCTTGGGCTGAAGTCGACCTTGTTGTGGGTGTAGAGGGACGTGTCGACCTTGCCGGTGTCGAGGTAGGTGTTGATCAGACGGGTGCCGGCTGCCGGTTCGTAGGGCCAGAAGTCGTCGGAGTGGCCGAGGTCCGAGAGCACCACCTCACGGCCGTTCGCGAGGTGAGGCAGGAGCTCGCGGGTCGCAATCTCGGGCGGCGTTGCGAAGTCGAGGTTGCCGCCGATCAGCAACGTCGGAACGTTCGAGTTTTGCACGTGGGTGTACTCGTTCTCGTCCGGGTTCGCCGGCCAGGCGTCGAGGACGCGGCCGCCGGCCCAGATCAGGTTGTTGCCGGCAGCACTGATCAGCGATCCACGGTTTGCTCCCGACGCGTAGAAGTGCTTGGCGTAGGTGGCGTCGCTGCGGCCGATCGCCGCCAGGTCGCCCCAGACGAAGGCGCTCGGAAAGGTGAGCCGTGCCATCAGCGATAGGAACCACGCGCCGCTTGCGTCGCCCTTGTCGGCGGAGAGGAGTGAGTTGATCGTTAGTGGCGAGGCGATCGGGCCGCCGCCGGCGGAGGTCTCGTTGATCAGGCCGAAGAACGCGGCGGCTGTGAAGTCGCCCTTCTCGATCGGGAGGAACAGCCAGTGACTGGGAACGTGAGCGACCGCGGAGTTCAGCGACGCCGCGAGATCCGGCGTCCGGCTGCGACAGCTCGTCGCCTGGGCGCAGAGCGCGGAATAGCGGCGGATCTGCTCGTTGGTCGTCTTTGCGTCCCAGAGGAAGTGGCCGGGGGGATTGACGCCGATCATCACCGAGCGATGGATGCTCTTCGGGTAGCGCCAGGCATAGATCATCGCGACCCGGGTGCCCGCGCTTTCGCTGACCAGGTCGATCTGGTGGTAGCCGAGGGCGTGGCGGGCCGCTTCGAGGTCGTCGACTTCTTCGGGGATCGAATAGCCGGCGAGATCGACACCATCGCTGCGGAGCCGGTTGGCGCACGACCGGTACGCCGCGGCGACGGCGCGGTATGACTGCTCGCTGAGGAGGTCACCTGAGTTCTCCATTGCCGAGCTCACCTCGGGGCAGTCGAGCCGGACGGAGCCGTCGACGCCGCGGTAGCCGACGAGGACGACGTCGTGGTTGGCGGTGAACCGACTGGCGTCTGGGAAGACCATGTTGGTGATGCCGGGGCCGCCTTGCAGGCGGAAGATTGGGTCGCCCGGATGGGCCGAATGGGCACGAATCACTATGACCGGAAGTGCGATTAGGCGCGAGTTCGGATCATGGCGGTTCTCGGGCACCACGAGCGTTCCGCAGTCGGCGGCGTAGGCGCCCTTTTCGGTGTTGTAGGTACAGCTCTTGAGCGTCAGCTGGCCTGCATGGGCGCCGGCAGGCACGGAGACGGCCGTAGAGCTGCCGGCGAAGTGCAGGTAGCCGAGCGCGAGCGTGAGGGCGGCGATCAGCGCGAGGCCCGTGATCCGGCCTGGCCCGAAGCGTTTTGCGACGGTCTTCTTGCCGTTATTGGAGATATCGCGCATCCGTCAGCCCTCCGATCCGACGGCGACGGCGGGCAGGATCGAGTTCTTAAGTACGGGGTGTGTTGCGCTCATCACTGCTCCTCAGGTTGGTGGTAGTTGCCTGGGGATCAGTCTGGGACGGCCGCCTGCGTCTGTCATCGCCCGCAGGGCGTGTCTGCGCTCCTCCTCAGCGCAGATCTTTGCCGCTGGCGCCTCTGTCGAAGGACGGAGGCGCGTCTACGCGCCGGGCGTGACCAGTCCGCTCTCGTACGCCAGGACGACGGCCTGCACGCGGTCGCGTAGACCGAGCTTGGCGAGCAGGCTGGAGACGTGGGTCTTGATCGTGCCCTCGGTGACGAACAGCTCGGCGGCCAGCTCGGCGTTGCTCTTCCCGTGCGCCAGCAGCGCCAGCACCTCGCGCTCGCGCGCCGTCAAGGCGTCCAGCCGCGTGCCGAGTTCCGGCCTGACCGGCCGGCGTCCGAACTGCTCGATGATGCGCCGCGTGACCGACGGGGCGAGCAGCGCCTCGCCGGCCGTCACGACATGGACCGCGTGCAGGAGCTCCTCGGGTGGGGCATTCTTGAGCAAAAAGCCGCTGGCGCCCGACCGCAGCGCCTCGAACATGTACTCGTTACGCTCGAACGTGGTCAGGATCACCACACGACTGTGCAGCTCGCCGTCCTCGGTAATCCGGCGCGTAGCCTCGAGCCCGTCACCGTCGGGCATCTGGATATCCATCAACACGATGTCGGGGCGCAAGCGCCGGGTGCTGGCGGTGGCCTGCTCGCCGTTCGCCGCCTCCCCGACAACCTCGATCTCGGGATCGGACTCAAGGATCATCCGAAAGCCGGCGCGAACCATCGCCTGGTCATCGGCCAACAGCACGCGGATGCTCACAGCACACCGTCCGAAGTGGCAGCGGCGTAGGCGAAAGGGTGATAGAAGGCCTCTAGCGCGCGGTCGCGGGCGAGAGCAAGGTCGAAGCGGTGGCCGCCCCGAGTGCCGTCGACCGAGACGGTCACTGCGTCCTGGCGGGAGTGCCCGAGCGGCAGGACGTGGATGCCCTTGTTCTCGCGGGCGGCGAAGGCAACTGCCGGTGTCGAGGTGACCGCCTCGGAAGTGCCGAGAAGCTGAACATGGGTGGTGCGGTCATCACTGCTCCTCAGATAGGTGCAAGTCGCCTGGGGATCAGTCTGGGACGGCCGCCTGCGTCTGTCATCGCCCGCAGGGCGTGTCTGCGCTCCTCCTCAGCGCAGATCTTTGCCGCTGGCGCCTCTGTCGAAGGACGGAGGCGCGTCTACGCGCCGGGCGTGACCAGTCCGCTCTCGTACGCCAGGACGACGGCCTGCACGCGGTCGCGTAGACCGAGCTTGGCGAGCAGGCTGGAGACGTGGGTCTTGATCGTGCCCTCGGTGACGAACAGCTCGGCGGCCAGCTCGGCGTTGCTCTTCCCGTGCGCCAGCATCGCCAGCACCTCGCGCTCGCGCGCCGTCAAGGCGTCCAGCCGCGTGCCGAGTTCCGGCCTGACCGGCCGGCGTCCGAACTGCTCGATGATGCGCCGCGTGACCGCCGGGGCGAGCAGCGCCTCGCCGGCCGTCACGACATGGACCGCGTGCAGGAGCTCCTCGGGTGGGGCGTTCTTGAGCAAAAAGCCGCTGGCGCCCGACCGCAGCGCCTCGAACACGTACTCGTCACGCTCGAACGTGGTCAGGATCACCACACGACTGTGCAGCTCGCCGTCTTCGGTAATCCGCCGCGTAGCCTCGAGCCCGTCACCGTCGGGCATCTGGATATCCATCAACACGATGTCGGGGCGCAAGCGCCGGGTGCTGGCGGTGGCCTGCTCGCCGTTCGCCGCCTCCCCGACAACCTCGATCTCGGGATCGGACTCAAGGATCATCCGAAAGCCGGCGCGAACCATCGCCTGGTCATCGGCCAACAGCACGCGGATGCTCACAGCACACCGTCCGAGGTCGGCATCTTGACGCGCACGGCGAACCCGCCGCCGGATGCCGGCCCCGCCGTCAGTTGGCCGCCGTGCAGGGCGGCACGCTCGCGCATGCCGATCAACCCCAGACCGTCCGGGCTCGTCCCCGATAGCGCCGTCGCGCCGCGGCCGTCGTCGATGATCTCGACCTCGAGCTCATCGGGCCAGTACCACACGCGCACGTCGGCGCGCGCCGCCGCCGCGTGCTTGAGGGTGTTAGTCAGCGCTTCCTGCACGATGCGGTACGCCGACACGCCGATCATCGGCGGCAACGAGCGTTCCTCCCCTTCGATGCTGACCGCCACAGCGAGCCCGGACTCACTCATGCTCGCCGCCAGCCGCGGAAGCTGGTTCAGGCCAGGACGCGGAGCCAGCAGATCGTCCTCGTCGCCGGCCTGCCGCAGGAACCCGAGCAGGCGGTGCAACTCCCCCACCGCCTGACGGCTCGAGACCTCGATCGCGGTCAACGATTCCTTGGCCTTGACGCGGTCACGGTCGATAACGACCCGGGCAGCGCCGGCCTGGACGCCCATCATGCTTACGTGGTGCGCGACGACGTCATGCAGCTCCCGCGCGATCCGCACCCGCTCCTCGAACACGGCGTGCTCGGCCTCTGTCGCACGTGACTCCGCCACCTCGGCCCGCTCGGCCCGCGCCCGGAGGGCAAAGCCTGCAAGCCAGGCGACGGCGAAGTCGATGGGAATGAAGACGAGCTGGGCGAGCGAGTGCCCGGGGATCTTGTAGACGACGGTCGCCACAGCGGCGACCACGATCGCCAGTCCGAGGCCAGCCCGCCGGAGGTCCCGATGGTTCCCGAGCAGGAATGCGACCGCCAGCTGCATCGGGAAGAGGGACTCGGGGTACGGGATCAGCAGCGGGTCGACGAACGAGATTCCCACGGCCAAGAGCCAGTACGCCGCCGGTCCGGCAAACGGAAACGACCGCCGCGCGAACACGGGTAGCACCAGGATCGCGAGCGCGGGAAGGCAGAACCACAGCGTCGTTGTCGGAACTCCGGACGAGCCGCGTGCGAGCACCACGTCAAGCATCGCCATCATCGCCAGCAGCGCGATCAGCAGATCGAACCAGTACGTGCGGGCGAGATGTTCGCCTCGGCTCACGCATCGAACGTACTCCACCAACTCGCGGACCGCCTCCCACAAGGTCAGACCCGGGATCCCTCTCAAGTACTACCCCCTCGGAACCAGCAGGCTGGCGACACACGCGCCCCGGCGACGCCTCGCCCTAACGGCCCACACGCTCGCGGACAACGCCCACACCGCGCACCACCGGCGCGCGCACGGCGCCGCCTCCACCCGCGGCCGGACTAGGCGCCGAAACCGCTACGGGTCAGTCCCCCGCGCGCGCCACCAAGACAGCCGCTTCCCCGCCGCCGCGGAGCTCATCAACAACGACCGCTTCCGATCCGCCAACTGCCAAACGAGGCCTCAAGCGCGGATGCCCGCGCCGACATCAAACCAGGGCGCAGAATCCAAGCGCTGGTTGGTACCGCTCCTCGGGGCAAAACGGGGGCGCTGCCCTGCCGGGCTGGCTGCCCCAGCAGACAACGCTGCACACTGACTGTAGGTTCTGAGCCATCCCGGGTTTGACGGAGGCTGTGATCCGCGGGTTAGCCTGGCGGAAGGGAGGTAGGCTCGCCGCGGAGTGCGGCAGTTCTCGATCGCTCATGACGCCGCCCTGGCGGTCCTGTTGGTGGGCGCCATCGTCGTGGTCTGGGGACCGCGGCGCCATCCGGGCGTTTGGATCCGGTGGGCCGCGTGGTTGCTGGCCGCGGCGATCCTCGTCGGCTGGGTGGGCGAATACGTTGCCGACGCCGTGGAGGGGACGTGGAGTGTCCAGTTCACCCTGCCGCTCCAGCTGACTGACGTCGTCTCGCTGACGGCAATCATCGCCCTCCTCACCCGCCGCCAGCTGCCGATCGAGCTGCTCTATTTCTGGGCGTTCTCGGCCACCCTCCAAGCACTGCTCACACCGGACCTCGGTGTCACGTTCCCGAACGTCCTCTACTTCACGTACTTCCTGTACCACGTCGGGTCGCTGCTGGCCGCACTCTTGCTGGTCTTCGGCTGCCGGCGCTATCCGCGTCGAGGCGCGATGTGGCGCGTCTATGCGGCGACCCTCGGCTGGGCCGCGATCGCCGGCCTGGCCGACGTGATCACCGGGGGCAACTACATGTATCTCGCCTGGAAGCCGACGCACAACTCGCTGCTGAGCGTGATGGGTCCATGGCCGGTGTACATCGTCGGCGCCGGGGCGGTCGGGCTTGCGATGTTCGCTGTCCTGGCCGCGATCGCCGGCGTCGCTGCGCGCCGGGACCCCCGGCGGCGGGTGCTACCGGTACAGCGGCGCGCAGGCCCGGTTTGACGAGCCGTTGCCCCGTACCCGTTTGGGCCAGCGATCCCGGCCCAGCTTGACTCGCCGATCGATGTCCAGCGCGTCCAGTCGAAGCAGGACCCCCTGCCTCATGTCCCGCAGGGAGGCGCGGCACATCTGGGCTCGGTAATCGGCGAACGTCGGATAGAGCTTGTGGAGCTGAGCGGCCGTGAACGGGATCGTCGTCCCAATCAGCCCCTGACCCTCCTGGGGGCACGTCCCCTCGTACTTCGCGACCGGAACCTCGATCTGGGGAAGCCGGAGGCCGCCCAGCGGGTTGCCGAACCGATCGGTGGCGACTCCCTTGGACGCACCGTCGGTGGCCGCCTTGCCGTGGGGATCGAATCTGAGCGGCGCAGTCTTCGCGGATGGGCGCCCGGTGGTGATCCAAGTTTGCAGTTCGGCGAGGGCGCTGTCATGGGCGTACTGCTGGGGCAGCTCATCCGCGCGCACGTCGCCGGTCGTGGTGAAGAGGTTGCACACGCCACCCTGACCACCTTCGAGACCCCAGTTTCCCGCGGTCTGCTGGCTGTAGTGCTGGGGCCGACCTGTGTCATCCCAGTTGTGCTCGGCCAGGCCGTAGGCCCCAATCCAGGCGTCGACGTGGCTGGCCCCAGCGATCTCCCAGATGCGGAGGTCGTGGCGGTTGTGCATCCCCGGGCGCGATTCGTACATCCCGTCCAGAAACATCGTCGGGACCTTCGGGTGATAGGGGAACGGCGCGCGGGGAGTGACGTTCGGGCCGGCACATTCCCCGTGATCGATCATGAAGCCATCAAAGACCCGGTCGACGGGCCTGGCGTACTCCAGGTAGCAGGACAGGCGTTCGGCGGACTGGGACTCGCCCACCGCGATTATGCGTTTGACCTTCTGGCCGTGCAGCAGCCTGGTGCCTTGGTGGCTCTTCAGGGCGTGTGCGATCTGGGTGAAAATGCTCTCTCCGTACGACGGCCCGCCGGACGACGGCGGGTCGGCCAGATCCGAGTTGGGCACATAGGGCGGGATCTTGATCTTCCCGTAGCGCACCGGATCCACGGAGGACAGCGGCACGCCCGTGGGCTGGACCGACACGCCGATGTAGGTGAAGCCGGCGTGCAGAATCTCGCGGTAGGCCTCGATCCAGTCGACATCCGTGTCTTGCTGGAGGCTGGTGTTCATCCACTCCAGGACGACCGTCCCGTTCGACCTCCGCGGGTCGATCGGACGCCTTACCAGGATCCGGGTGGTGAACGGCTCGGACGGATAGCGCTGCTTTTGCGGAAAACCGGCGGTGTTGCCCTTGGCATTGCCTGAAACGAGGTACTCCTGCTGGATGTAGCCGTACGGCTTGAGGGAGAACTGCACCGTTTCGGCGGGTCTGTGGAGCTTGCTGCCTTTCGTCCCCAGCGGGGGTGAGAACCTGACCGCGGGGTGGGTGCCAGCGGCCAAGGCGGCCGCCGCCGGAGTACCTCCGCTCAGGGCGAGAGCACACACGACTCCGAGCATTCCGAGCCCGACACACATCCGCGCTACCGCTCGCTTGTGTGGCATCGCGGGCGGAAGACTAGCCATAAGGGATATCCGAGTGGCCCCGCTACTCGTCCGCCTCCCAACGTCAATCCGCAGGGGGGCAATTTGTCCGATAGTCGGTGTCAGGTGCCTGAGAGTCGGGTACCCTCCAAAATGTGAGGCGCTGGCTTCTTGCGATGACTGTGGCGGTGCTTGCCCTCCTGCCCGTGGGCGTGGCGTTTTCGGCGGGTCCCAGCCACGGCAGGGGCTGCAAGAAGCACAAAAACGGCACGTACCACGGCTTCTGCTACCGCACCAAGACGGTCACGAAGACTCACACCAAGACGGTCAAGGTCACGAAGTCCGCGACCACGAAGACCGTGACCGACGTCAGCACGACTCGGAATACGACCACGGCTGCGGGGCACACCACCCTTGTGTCCACGACCGTCACCACCTTCCCGGTCGTGACCACGACCTCGACGGTGCCCGTCACGACGTACACCTCCACCACCTCGGTCCCGACGGTGACGACCACGAAAACCACCACCTCGACCGTGACGGTCCCGTGACCCGCACCTCCCTGATTCGCTCAGTTGGTGCGGTCGTCCTGGCCGTCGTGCTGCTGGTCCCCGTCGGCGTAGCCCTGTCGGCAGGCGGGGGCCCGGGCACGGTCCCGGCCAAGTGCCGCCACCACAAAGTCAAGGGCAAGCACAATCAGTTCACGCGCAAGTGCGTCGTGAAGCGGACGAAGACGGTCACGAAGACCAAGACGAAGACCCAGCACGTGACCGGTGGGACGACCACGGTCACCTCCACCAGCACGTCGACGGCCCCTGAGAGCACGGTGACCGACACGAATTCGACCACCACTGGGACCACCACGGAGACGGCGACTGGGGCCCCGGTGACGAAGACGGTCACATCCACCGACACGAATTCGACGACCAGCGAGGTTTCGACCACGGGCGGCACGACGACCACGCTCACCGCCACGAGCACCTGTGTGACCGAGACGACGTTCGGGATCGGCAACTGTTAGGCGCCTAGCGCCTGCTGGCCTCCTCGCCGTTCCGCAAGCTGACCGCGACCCGCTGGCTCAGTGGCCGCTGAGGCTCTTGACCGGGTACAGATTGAGGAAGCTGTAGACAAGCGCCACGACCCAGCCGATCGTGACCAGCCTGGGCACGCGCGATGGTGACAGGAACCGCGCCGTGATGATGTACACCCCCGGCATCACGAGCAGCATGTAATAGAGGTAGGAGATCCGGTCAAAGCCCTCGGCCTGGATCACCAGCAGCACGAACGTCCCGATGCACCAGGCGGCGCCGAGTGCGGCGACACGATCTCGCTCGTGCCAGACCGCGGCCAGCGCGCCCCCCAGGGCGGGCAGCGCCAGGAAGATGATGAACGGGTTGATCTCGCCCTGGGCGTCAAAGATCGCGCGGCTGGCCACGGTTTTTCCGCCCGAGACCGAATTGACCGCGATCCGGTAGTAGTCGATCGGCTTCTGGTCGAGCAGCCACTGCCAGGGCGTGGATGAGATACCGGTGGCATTCGGTGTGGCCCGGAGCTGGGCGGCATAGGACAGCATGTGCCCGATGTGGGTGAACGGGCTTCCGGCGTAGGTGATGTGGGTGCCGGTGTCATAGGCGGGCACGAGCACGTCCATCAGCCAGACGCCCAACAGCAACGTGATACCCGTGAGCGCCACCAGCTCGATCAGCGACAGCGCTCGCCGCCGCGCCGTGGCCCAGACACCAGGGGAGCGGCCGCGTGCCCAGAGCACGACGAACAGCTCGAGCACCAGGAACGCCGGGATTGCGCCGAGGGCCGAGAGCTTCATACAGCTGGCGATCCCGAGTGAGACCCCGCTGAGCAACGGCCGCCCGCGGATGTAGAACGCGGCCGCCACCAGCGTCATCGCCACGTAGTAGACGTCGAGCGTGGCGATCCGGCCGTGGATCAGCATCAGGTTGTCGAGCGCCATCACCCCACAGGCGCCGACGGCAAACCACGGGCTGCTCCCGGCCCCCCGGACCAGTGCGTAAAGAGCCAGGATCGCAATCAGCCCAAAGATCACGCTGCCGATCCGCCAACCCCATGGGTTGTTGCCCAACAGCTTGATCGTCCCGGCGATGATCAGCTTGGCCAGCTGAGGATGCTCGGCGTTTGGATCCTTGCCAAGCGGCGCCTTGGCGTAGGGAAGCCCAGCCGCTGGGTGGATTCCATCGATCACGCGAGCGGCGTCGACGTAGTACTGCTCGTCGAAAATCAGCCCATGGGCCGAGTCATTGGTGCAGGGCGATGAGCACGGCTCGCCGATGTAGAAGACCCTCGCCCCCAGCGAGTAGAGGACGATCAGCGTCAGGGCGATCGCCGGCGCGCGGGGGTTAGCCAGGAGGCGCCGGGCCTCGCCGAGGAGCGACTTCATCGTGGCAGTATTCCCATTCTGGGATCGCCCGCGCCCCGCCAGCCGGACTCAACTCAGCGTGAGCACTCGTCGTTCCCGGGGTAGGACTCAGCTGAGCCTATGGTTGTGATCGCCCTAGCCGGTGGGAGCTGGATCTTCTTGGCCATCATCGTGGTCCTGGTCGTGGTGATCGCCTTCAGCTATTTCACCTATCGCGGGAGCGGGATCAACCCACACCCCCACAGCGGACGCGATCAGTCGCCGGGTGCCGGCGGGCCGAGCGAGCCCGGGGGTCACGGTCGGATTCCTGAGGATCCGGACCGCCTCGGGGGCGAGGGATCGATCCCGACCCACGGCACGAAGTAGGCAGGCCCCCAGGCCTAGTTAGGGCCCCCCGACTCGTCCGGTTGACGGTTAGGCCCCTGCTGCTGCTGGTCTCGCCGCTGCTCCCGGCCCGAGCCCGGGTCGAGGAGACGGCTGGGGGATCGGCTCGGACCGACGAGCCCGTGACGATGGCGGCCTAGCTTCGGCCGCTACGGCGCCGCGGGGCCCACCGTGGTGTGGTCCGCCTCGGCCTCGCGCAGCTTGTAGCGCTGGACCTTCCCCGTCGGCGTGCGGGGAAGGTCGTCGACGAACTCAACCACGTGGGGGTACTCATAGCGGCGCAGATGCTGCTTGCACCACTGGCGTAGCTCATCCACCAGCGCCTCCTCGGCCGGGGGCGCGGTGCAAATCACAAACGCCTTGATGCGGCTGACGTCCTCGATTCGGACGCCGATCACCGCCGCCTCTGAGACGGCGGGATGGCGAACGAGGCAGGCTTCCACATCCGCGGGCGAGACCCACAGGCCACCCACCTTGATCATGTCGTCGGTCCGGCCGAGGTAGGCATAGCGGCCCTCGTCTGTCATGACATACCGGTCGCCGGTGTAGAACCACTCGCCCCGCATGCAGTGGCGCGTCTTCTCGGCCTGATGCCAGTAGGAGGCGGCGCAGCTCGCCCCGCGCACCAGAAGGTCTCCGGGCTCGCCCGGCTCAACCGGGACGCCACGCTCGTCGAGGAGCGCCAGCTCGTAGCCCGGAACTGGCCGGCCCGAGGTCCCTGGAGTCAGGTCCTCGAGCGTGTTCGAGCAGTAGATGTGGAGCATCTCGGTCGAGCCGATGCCGTCCAGAATCGGCACGCCCATCGCCTGCTGCCACCGCTCCAGCACGGCCGCGGGCAGTGGCTCGGCGGCGGACAGGCAGGCCCGCACGCTCGAGAAGTCCGCCTTCGCCGCGGCGGGGGACTTGACCATCGCGGCGTAGAGCGCGGGCACCGAGAAGAACAGCGAGGGGCGATGCGAGCGGACGGTCTCGAAGATCCGATCGGGCGCGGCGCGGCCCCGGCACAGCACGGAGCAGCCTCCCACCGAGAGCGGGAACGACAGACCGTTGCCCAGGCCGTAGGCGTGGAAGAGCTTCGTGGTCGAATAGCAAACGTCATCCTCGGTGATGCGCAGCACGTGACGGGCGTAGGTCTCGACGGTCACGCCGATGTTCTGGTGGCGGTGGACCACACCCTTCGGGCGGCCGGTTGAGCCCGAGCTATAAAGCCAGAAGGCGGGATCGTCGCGGTGGGTGCCGATCGCCGGCGGCAGCTCGCCGGCGCGCTCGGCCACCGCCGCCTCAAAGCTCGGATGGGCATCGTCCTGCCCACCCACCACCAGAACGTGGAGGTTTGGCCGCTCGCTCAGCCCCTGCTCGAGCGCGGGCACGAGCGAGGCGTCCAGCACCAGCACCCGGGCATAGCTGTCATCGAGGTAGTAGGAGTAGTTGTCGATCCGGTCCATCGGGTTGACGGGAACCGGAACGGCGCCGATCCGCATCGCCCCGAGGAAGGTGGCCGGGAAGGCCGGCGAGTCGTCGAGGATCATCAGCACGCGTTGCTCGCGCTCGATCCCCAGCTCGCGAAGATAGGCGGCCACTCCGGCGGTGAGCTCGGCCAGGCGGCCGTAGGTGACGGCGCCCTTCTCGGTGATCAGCGCGGTCTTCTCGGCCCGGCCCGCTTCCAGATTGCGATCGAGGATCGTCCCGGCGTTGATCCGCTCGGAGCCGGTGAGCGCCACTGGTCAGGCCGACGGGCCGGTCACCGTTGACTCGGCCGGCTCTCCGTCGCTGCCGTCGGGTGCCAAACCGGCCTTGTCCTCATTCCACGAGTAGGCGTAGGACGGATCGTCGATCTGCTGCCAGAGCGTGGTCAGCCGCAGCGGTCTGAACGTGTCCCACATCACGGCCAGCTCGTTTGTCTGCTTGGCTCCGAGCGCTCGCTCGACGGTTCCGGGCTGAGGCCCGTGCGGGAGCCCCGAGGGATGGAGCGTCAGACAGCCGATGTCCACGCCCTTGCGCGCCGCGTAGTCGCCCTCGGCGTAGAACATGACCTCCTCGGACTGGATGTTCGAGTGGTGATAGGGAAGCGGCACCGCCGTCTGATCCCAATCGAGCATCCGGGGGGCAAAGGTGCAGATCACGAAGTTCGGCCCCTGGAAGGTCTGGTGTGTGGGCGGCGGCAGATGGAAGCGACCCGCCCGCGGTTCGAAGTCCATGGCATTGAACGTGTACGGATACACGTAGCCGTCCCAGCCCACGACGTCGAACGGGTGCCGATCCAGGGCGTAGCGCTGGAGGCCGCCGCGAACCCGCACCACCACGTCGTAGGAGCCTGACTCCTCGACCGTGTCAAGCGACGCCGGGGGGTGAAAGTCCCGCTGCGAGTAGGGCGCGTGTTCGAGCAGCTGCCCGTATCTGTTCCGGTATCGCTTGGGGGTCTCGATCTCGCCCGGAGTGTGAAAGCAGACCCAGTGCTGCTCGGTGCCCTCGTCGAATTCCCACCGGTGGGTCGTGCCCCGCGGGATCACCACGTAGTCGTACTGACGGAACGAAACGGTTCCAAAGACCGTGTTGACCTGGCCGCTTCCGCGGTGGATGTAGACGACCTCGTCCCCCTCGCCGTTGCGGTAGAAGCCGTCCATCGGTTCGGTTGGGCGGCACACCGAGACCTCGAGGTCGCCGTTGAACATCAACAGCCGCCGCCCGCTGATCGGATCGCCGCTCGGGGAGACACGACGGCTGTCAGCCAGGCGGTGCACATGGGCGTCAGGGATCCACTCGCTGCGCTCGAGCGGCGTGAACTGGCCCACCTCATCGAGCCGGCAGGGCGAACCCAGGTGGTAGAGGATCGACTCGTTGCCTGAGAACCCCTCGTAGCCGAGCACCTCTTCGACCAAGAGCTTCCTGACCCCGTCGCCGCCTGCCCCATTCCCTCGCCACACCTGCGAATGGCGCTTGGCTGGGACCTCGCCGCGGCTCACATATCTCATCTGGGACTCCTAGAGGTTGCCCCGCCGCGCCTGCTCGCGCTCCAGTGCTTCGAACAACGCTTTGAAGTTCCCATCTCCGAATCCGCGCGCTCCATGTCGCTCGATGATCTCGAAGAACACCGTCGGGCGGTCCTCGACCGGCTTGGTGAAGATCTGGAGCAAGTATCCCTCGTCGTCGCGGTCCACGAGGATTCCCTGCTCGCGCAGCTCGGCCACGTGGGGGGCGACCTCAGGCACCCTGGCGGGCACGTCGTCGTAATACGAGGGCGGGATCGGCAGGAACTCGACGCCACGGCGCCGCAGCTCGTCCACGGTGCCGACGATGTCCCGCGTGGCCAGTGCAATGTGCTGCGCGCCCGGGCCCTCGTAAAACTCGAGGTATTCCTCGATCTGAGACTTGCGCTTACCCTCCGCGGGCTCGTTGATCGGGAACTTGACCAAACCGCGTCCATCGGTAACGACCTTGGACATCAGGGCCGAATACTCGGTCGAGATGTCCTGGTCTGAGAAGTGGATCATCTCCCGCATCCCGAACACGTCCTCGTAGTACTTCACCCACGGGTCCATGTGCTCGACGTTGCCAACGATGTGATCGATCCCGATCAGCATGTGCCCGTCCCGTCCGCCCGACCGCGCCTCGTAGCCGGGCAGGAAGCCCCCGCGGTAATCGCTGCGGTCGACGAACGTGTGGAGCGTGTCGCCGTAGGTCTCGATTGTGGCCAGTCGAACAGTTCCGTTCTCGTCTGAGACCGAGTACGGCTCCCGGACGCCCGTGGCCCCCCGGTCCGTCGCCTCACGGTATGCGTGGTCGACATCAGGCACCGACAGCGCGATCACCTTGACGCCGTCGCCGTGTCTGTGCTGGTGGTCCGCGATCGCGGAATCGGAATGAAGCGGAGCGGTCAGCACCAGCCGAACCCGACCCTGTTGCATGACGTGCGAGGAAAACTCGCGCTCGCCCGTTTCCAGCCCGCAGTAGGCGACCTCGGCGAAACCAAAGGCGTGGGCGTAGTAGTAGGCCGCCTGGAGTGCGTTTCCGACGTACAACTCGACGTGGTCGATGCCGAGCAGCGGCATGTGGTCGTGAGAGGCCTGGGGCGAGGAGAAGCTCGAGGGCTCGTGAGTTTGGCTGGGCATGGGCTTTATGATTCTCGCGATTAGGGGCACTCGCAAGCGCTGATCATTGCGTCCAAAGCTATATTCCCTCGAAATGGACAAGATCGACCATCAAATCGTTGCGCTGCTTCGAGAGAATGCCCGGCGCTCCTTTCAGGACATTGGCAGCCGCATTTCGCTCTCGGCGCCGGCGGTCAAGCGCCGGGTGGACAGGCTCGAGCAGAACGGGGTCATCAAGGGCTACTCGGCCATCATCGATCCGGCCAGCCTGGGCTGGAACACGCTGGCCATCGTCGAGCTGTACTGCGAAGGCAGGATGCCCGCCTCCGAGGTCAGGGCGAACCTCGAGCGCCACGAGGAGGTGGTCAGCGCCTACACGGTCGCGGGTGAGTCGGCCGCCGTCGTGCTCCTGCGAGCTCGGGACACCGAGCACCTGGAGCGAACGCTTGAAACCATCCGTGAGCCGCAGGGAGTGATGCGGACCCAGACGCAGGTGGTGCTGTCGGCGCTGCTGGAGCGACCGCAGAGCTAAGCGTCGGCGGAGACGAGCGAGCGGAAAGCGCCCGCTCGGATCATCTCCACGACCGCCGCGATGTCCTCATCCATGACGCGGTCTCCGTCGAGGAACGGGACCTGCTCACGGACCAGGGCGACCGCCTGGCGGGTCGGAGGCGAGCACCGCTCAAGACCCCGCAGCTCAAGCGCCTGCGAGCAGGCGATCAGGTGAATGGCCGCGATGTTCTGGGCCAGCTCCACGATCGTCCGGGCGTCGCGGGCCGCGATCGCGCCCATCGAAACCTTGTCCTGGTTGTGGCACTCCGTCGAGCGGGAGTAGATCGTGGCCGGGCCTGAGAGCTTCATCGCCTCGGCTGTCATGGCCGAGCTGCACAGCTGCATTCCCTTGAAGCCATGATGGATTCCCGCCTCAGGATCGTCGGGGGCGAACCGGGGGATCAGGTTCGGAGTCAGCCCGGCGTTGAACTTCTCATCGACGACGAGCTCGAGCTGGCGATCGATCAGGTCGCACACGTTGGCCACGGCGACCTTCAAAGAGTCCATCGCCTGTCCCATGTGGCCGCCGTAGAAGTTGCCGCCGCTTTCGGCACGGCCACCGGCCACGTTGAAGAGCGGGTTGTCGTCCGAGGAGTTGATCTCGGTGCCGACCCACTCCTGCACCCAGCTCAGGACATCCCGCAGCACCCCGTTGACGTGGGGGGTGCAGCGAATCGAGTACTTGTCCTGCACCTGGCGGTCATGCTCGACGAAGCCGTTGGGGTTCATCTGGTGTGACACGACGTCGTCGCTGTCCATCGCGAGTTCTGACTGGGCGAGGAGCTCTCTGATCCGGCGGGCGCTCTGGACCATTCCCGGATGGGGCTTGGCGGTGTCGAACAGGAACTGGTTGAAGTGCCCTCGATTCCCGAGCAGCGACTCAGAGGCCATCGCCGTCGCCAGGTCGACCACATCGGCCAGGTCACGGGCTGCGCCGACGGCCAGACAGGCGAAGGCGGTCATGAACGATGTCCCGTTGGTCAGCGCCAGCCCCTCCTTGGCCTCGAGCACGAGCGGCTCGATGCTCAGCTGGCCCAGCACATCGGAGGCGTCACGGATCTGGCCGTCGAACTGCACCCGCGCGTCTCCGAGCAGCGCGCGTCCCACATAGGACAGAGGAACGAGGTCGCCGCTCGCTCCGCAGGAGCCGCGTTCCGGGATCAGCGGGAGGACGTCGTTGTTGAGGAGCTCGAGCAGCCGTTCGACGAGCTCGAGGCGGACCCCCGAGTTCGCCTTGGCCAGGCAGTTGGCCCGGAGCAGCATCGCCACCCGCACCACCTCGGGAGGCGCCAGCGGCCCTGTGCCACAGCCCAGGAAGCGGACCAGGTTCTGCTGGAGGCGGGCGCTCTTGGTGGACGCGACCTGGCGGTGTGCGCTGTCGCCGAGTCCCGTGGTGACGCCGTAGATCGGAATCTCCTGCGCGATCAGCGACACCTTCAGCTCTCGGCATTCGCGGACGGCCTGGCCGGCCCGCTCGGTGAGCCGGACCGTCCGGTCGCCGTGGGCCACGTCGAGCGCATCCGCGATCGTCAGCGAAGCGCCGTCGAGCTCGAGGGCGGCGCGGTGGATCCTCCCATCTGACACCGCAGCCAGGCTCATGTGACCAATGTCGCATGGTGGTAGAGTCAACGCAACCGATACGCACTCGAGGGGTCGTCCCATGCAGCTGAGCCGTCCTTTGGACCCCACAGACCGCATGATCATTGCGTTGCTGCAGGAGAACGCGAAGCGTTCATTTGCCGATGTCGGCAGCCATGTTGGCCTCTCGGCCACCGCCGTCAAGCGCCGGGTCGACCGCCTTCAGCACGACGGCGTGATCGTCGGCTACGGAGCCCGGGTCAACCCCCGGGCGCTCGGTGAAGGGATCGAGGCGCTGATCGAGGTCTACTGCGCCGAGAAGGTCGCCCCGGCAGACGTCGGTCGCTCGCTCGAAGGGCTCGAGCAGGTCATCTCCGCCTTCACCGTCTCAGGGGAGGCCGACGCCGTCATCCGGGCGCGCGTTGAGAGCATCGGAGACCTCGAGAAGTTCGTCGAGCGCCTGCGCCGCAACCCAAACGTCGTCCGGACCAAGACCCTGATCGTGCTCTCGACGCTGATCGATAAGCCGGGATGAGCACCGTCGGAGCACCAGACCTTCGCGCCCCCCGACACCGCGATCGAGCGCCGGGACGACGGATCGATCGTCCTGAGCTCACGCGATGAGCTCGGCGGCTGGGAGGACTCGATCCCGGCCGTTCTGCGTGTCCCGGGCCGAGGCCGATCCCGACCGCCCGCTGGCCGCCCAGCGCGACGAGCAGGGTCGATGGGTGTCGATGTCCTATGGCCAGGCGCGTGCCGAGGCCGACGCGCTGGCCCAGGCGTTCCTCGACCTCGGCCTCGGACCCGATCGCCCGATCATGGTCCTGTCGGGCAACTCGGTCGAGCACCTCCAGGTCAGCCTCGGTGCCTACACGGCCGGTGTGCCCGTGATGCCGATCAGCGTGGCCTACTCGCTGATGAGCGCCGACCAGGAGCGAATCAGGGCGATTTCAGAGCTCACCCGACCGGGCCTCGTGTTCGCCGACGACGCCGGTCCTTTTGCCCGCGCGCTGGATGCCCTCGCTCCCGAAAACGCCCTGATCGTTCGGGGAGAGCGGCCGGGCGCGCTGCGGCTGGGCGATCTGACCCAGACAACGCCGGGCCCGGCGGTGGATGAAGCGTTCTCCGCGATCACACCGGACACGGTGGCCAAGCTCCTGTTCACATCAGGGTCGACCGGTGTCCCCAAGGGGGTCCTCAACACCCACCGCATGCTCTGCTCCAACCAGGCGATGCTTCAGCGGATCTGGCCGTTCCTGGCCGATGAGCCGCCGGTGCTGGTCGACTGGCTCCCGTGGAGCCACACATTTGGGGCCAATCACAACCTCAACCTCGTGCTCTTCAACGGCGGGACGCTGTACATCGACGACGGGAGGCCGGCTCCGCCGCTGTTCCCGCGGACGATCGCCGCGCTCAAGGAGATCTCGCCCACGCTGTACTTCAACGTTCCGGCGGGGTTCGCGCTGCTGGCGCCGGCGCTCGAGAGCGACCCGGACCTGGCTCGTTCGTTCTTCCGCCGGCTGCGCTTCATGTTCTACGCCGGGGCGGCGCTGCCCGACGCGCTGGCCGGCCGGCTCAGGGAGATCGCTGAGCGTGAGGCCGACCACGAGGTGCCTCTGACCTCGAGCTGGGGGACCACCGAGACCTCGCCGGCCGCGACCAGCGCGCACTTCCCGGGCTCGCTGACCGGCTGCATCGGCGTGCCGCTGGCCGGGACTGCGGTCAAGCTCGCGCCCGTGGGCGGCAAGCACGAGATCAGAGTGAGCGGCCCGCAGGTGACGCCGGGCTACTTCCGCCAGCCCGAGCTGACCGCCGCCGGCTTCGACGAGGAAGGCTACTACCGCTCGGGCGACGCGGGGAAGCTCGTCGACGAGCGCGATCCGAACAAGGGGTTGATGTTCGACGGCCGGATCGCCGAGGACTTCAAGCTCCTGACCGGAACCTGGGTGACCGTCGGTCCGCTGCGCATGAGGCTTCTGAGCGAGGCTCGCGTCCTGACCGACGCGGTGATCTGCGGTCAGGACGGCGAGTTCGTGGCCGCCCTGGCCTGGGTCAACCAGGCGGAGGCGCGAAAGCTGGTGGCGGGCGAGGAGGACGTGAGCCTGGCGGACGACCGGCTCCGCAGGCACCTGGCCGATGCGCTATCGAGGCTCAATCGCGACGCCGGGTCCTCGGCGCGTGTGGAACGTCTGTTGCTGCTGGCCGAGCCGCCGAGCCTGGACGCGGGCGAGATCACCGACAAGGGCTACATCAACCAGCGCGCGTGTCTCGAGTGCCGGCGTGACGATGTGGCGCGGCTCTACGACTCCGATGTCGATCCCGAGGTGATCACGGCCGCTCAGTGACCTCGTTCGCCAGGGCGGATGCGGGCCCGGGAGCCGGCCGGACCGCGATCGTCACGTCGACCAGCGCACACAGCCGTCCGGCGTCGTCGCTGAACTCGTGGCCCCAAAACCATTCGCGCTCGTCGTGGCCCCGCAGCGCGGCCACGACATCCACGGTGCCGGCCGTGATCGGGCGCAGAAAGCTCGCGTAGTTACTCAGGCCCGAGCCGATTAGGCCGTCTCGCCAGACCGCGCGGACCGTCGCGACCGACGCGATCGTCTCGGCCACGGCGCAATAGATCCCGCCGTGAAGCAAGCCGAGTGGCTGCTTGAGGTTCTCACGGACGTCGAAGCGCACATGGGCCCGGTCGTTTGTGAGCTCGAGCCACTCGAGTCCCAGGAAGCCCTCGAAGGTGTGCTCGAGCGGGATCAGCGGCTGCGGGAGTCCGGGGCCCTCGGCGGTTTCGTCCCAGGGGCGCTCGCGCATGGCGGGCGATGCTAGCTGGCGGGCGAACCGGAGCCTGGTCGAAAAAGCGAACTATTTGTTCGCTTTTTCGACCACCCTCGAGGGGAGCGAGGGCGAACGCGCCAACCGGGGGGCGCTCAGCCCCTACCCGCTCCCGACCACGACCGCCTTTGACTCGGTGTAGTAGTCGAAGGCCTCGATCCCGTGCTCCTTGCCGTAGCCGCTGGCCTTCCAGCCGCCGAACGGGAGCTCGTCGTAGACCTTGGTCCGGGAGTTGATCCAGGTGTAGCCGGCCTCGATCCGGGCCGCGGCCTCACGGGCTCGGCCCAGGTCGCGCGTCCAGACCGATGAGCCGAGTCCGAACGGCGAGGCGTTGGCGCGCGTGATCGCTTCCTCCAGGTCCGCCACCCGCCACACCGGCAGGGCCGGGCCGAACACTTCCTCGACGGCCATCGGAGAGTCGTGCGGTGGGTCGAGGACCACGGTGGGCTCGTAGAAGAAGCCGTCGGCTAGCTCGGGGTCATCCGGCGGCCCGCCGCCCGTCAGGACCGAGCCGCCGGCCTGCAACGTACGCCCGACCTGGTCTGAGAGCTCGGCTCGTCCGGCGGCGGTGTGCATCGGACCCATCTGGACTCCCTCACTCTCACCTGGGCCGATCTTCAAGCGAGAGGCCTTGGCGCTGATCTGCTCGATCACCTCGTCGGCCACCGATTCGAAGACATACACCCGCTTGATCGCCAGGCAGGCCTGCCCGCAGTTGTAGAAGCGGCCCATGCTGGCGGCGCTGGCCGCGGCCTTCAGGTCAGCGTCGTCGCAGATGATCATCGGGTCAGAGCCGCCGAGCTCGAGCGTTACCCGCTTTACGCCCTCCGCGCACAGCCGCATGATCCGCTCGCCCACCGGAGTCGAGCCGGTGAAGGCGACCTTGCGCACGAGCGGGTGGGTGACGAGCGCCTCGCCGGCCACCGAGCCGCTGCCCGTGACGACGTTGAACACCCCCGTCGGCAGTCCACCCTCGGACAGCAGCTGGCAGAAGCGCAGCGTTGTCAGGGGTGTCGTACCGGCCGGCTTGGCCACCACCGTGTTCCCCGCCACCAGCGCCGGAGCGAGCTTGTTGCACAGGAGCGTTGTCGGGAAGTTCCAGGGGACGATCGCGCCCACGACTCCCAGGGGGCGCCGCAGGACGATTCCGTCAACTCCCGGATCGAGCCCTGGCGTATGCGCACCACGCAGCGCCTTTGAGAGCCCGACGTAGTGCATCAGCGTGTCCACGGCCTTGGTCAACTCGATGCGCGAGTCCCGGAGGGTCTTGCCCTGCTCTCGGGTCAGGAGCGGGATCAGCTCATCGAGATGCTTCTCGACGTGGTGCGCCGCCCGCCCGAGGATCTCACCGCGCTTGGAGACCGCCAGCGCAGACCACTCGGCGAACGCTCCCGCGGCCACGCCAACCGCGGCATCGACGTCTTCGGCGCAGGCACCGGCGACCTCGGCGAACGCCCGTCCATCCGCCGGATTCACCACCGACAGCGAATCGCCTCTGTTCCGATGCTCCTCGCCGCCGATGAACGCCCCGGCGTGGGCAGTGACGGCTGCGGTACTCATGCGCCGGCGAACTTCGGCGTGCGCTTCTCGACGAAAGCGTTCAGACCCTCGGAGGCGTCCTTTGACCGGAACAGCCGCTCGATCAGCTCGCGCTCCAGCTCCAGACCGCCCGAGAGCGGCTTCTCCACGCCCTCGTAAACGGCACGCTTGATCTCTCGCAGGGCCAGCGGCGGGAGGGCGGCCAGCTTGTCGACGTGGGCCCGGAACTCCACGGTCTCACCGAACACGCGCGAGACCAGCCCGAGGCCCAGGGCCTCATCGGGGGTCACCTGGCGGCCGGTCAGCAGCAGCTCGAGCGCGGGTCCGACTCCGATCAAACGGGGAAGACGTTGGGTCCCGCCATTGCCCGGCAGCAAGCCGAGCGTGACCTCCGGTGTGCCCATCCGGAAGCGGCCCTCACAGGCGTAGCGGATGTCGCAGGCCAGCGCGATCTCAAGCCCGCCACCAAGGGCGTGGCCCGCGACGTAGGCCACGAACAGCTTGGGCGAGGAGGCGATGCTGGCCAGCGCCTCGTGGGCCAGGCGGATCATGTCCATGTTGTCGTCGACGTCGCCTGCCAGGAAGCGCTTGACGTCGGCGCCGGCGCTGAAGAACTTCTCGCTGGCGCTCCGGACAACGACCACCCGCACTCCGTCGGCGCTCGAAGCGTCGGAGATCGCGGCCGCCAGCTCGCGCATGAACTCGATGTCATAGGAGTTGGCCGGCGGGTTGTCGAGGACGATCTCACCCACTCCGTCAGAGCCGGAGGAAAACGACACAGCCATCAGGCCAGCCCTCCCACGACCACGGACTTGATCTCGACATACGAGTCGAGCGACTCGATCCCGTGCTCCTTGCCAAAGCCTGATGCCTTCACTCCGCCGAAGGGGAGCTCGTCATAGCCGTAGTGGATCTGGTTGACCCAGGTCATGCCGGACTCGATCTCCTGCGCGGCCCGATGGATCAGGCGGGAATCGTGGGTCCAGATCGAGGATCCGAGCCCATAGGGCGTGTCATTGGCCATCCGCAGCGCGTCTTCGAAGTCGTTGAAGCGAAGCACGGGCAGGACGGGCCCGAAGACCTCCTCTCGCATCACCCTTGCCTCGGCAGGGGCAGATGCGATCACCGCGGGCTCGAGGAAGAACCCCCGGTCGTGATCGCCGGTGCCTCCGCCGATCAGGACCTCGGCGCCTTTAGAGCTCGCGTCCTCGATCTGGGAGAGCAACTCGTCGCGGCCCTCGCGGGTGTGAATCGGGCCCATCCGCAGCCGGGGCTTTTCGGCTTTCACGGTTCCGTCCCCGGGCTCGTACCGACTCACTCGCTCGACGAGCTGTGAGACGAAGGCGTCGTAGACCGAGTCGTGCACGAACACCCGCTTGCAACCCAGGCAGGCCTGGCCGGCGTTCCAGTAACGGCCGATGATCACGGCCTTGACCGCCGCCTCGACATCGGCGTCGGCGCATACGATCACGGGATCGGACCCGCCGAGCTCAAGCGTGACGCGCTTGAGGTCAGGGCCGGCCACGGACATCACGTGGCGGCCAACGTCCGTCGAGCCCGTGAAGGCGACGCGTCGCACGTCCGGATGTCCCACCAAAGCGTCTCCGATCTCTGAGCCGCGTCCGGTGATCACGTTGAGAACGCCATCAGGGACCCCGGCCTCGGCAAACAGCCGCGCGACCTCGAGCGTGGCCAGCGGCGTGGTGGCGGCGGGCTTGGCCACGACCGTGTTGCCTGAGGCGAGCGCCGGTGCCACCTTGGTCCCGAGCAGGGTCAGGGGAAAGTTGTAAGGCGTGATCGCCGCGCACACGCCCATCGGCCGGCGGATGACGAGCCCGTAAGCGGGCCCGAACGCCGAGGGAAGCTCCTGGTATCCGCCGCGAACCTTGGTCGCGGCCTCGGCGTAGAAATGCAGACCGTGGATCAGGTGGGTGACCTCGCCGCGCGCTTCGGCGATCGGCTTCCCCTGTTCGGAGGTCAGGGTCGCGGCCAGCTCGCCGGCGTTCTGCTCGATCAGCGCGGCGGCCTGGGCGAGGATCGAGGCGCGCTTCTCCACGTCGGTCTTCGACCACTCGGCGAAGGCCCGCTTGGCTGTCGCCACGGCCAATTCCACATCCTGCGCCGAGCCGGCGGGAACCGCGTCGACCACCTCCTCGGTGGCCGGGTTCAGGACGTCGAGCTCGTTATGAGCCGCGGCCTGGCGCCACTCGCCTCCGATCAGCATTTCGGGCACCGTCTACCTCCTGGTTGTCGTCAAGTTCATTAGGTATTGCTCGCGCAGGTGCTGGTAGGCGTCCGCGGCGCTGGACACCCAGCGAGCCGCAGACCCTGACAGCTCTTTCTTCTCACGTGCGGGCACGCCCGCACCGAGCATCCCGGCTCCGATCGCCTGGCCCTCGGCCACGACGGCCCCCGCGGCAACCATCGCGCGCGCTCCGACGGAAGCTCGCTGCAGGACGATCGAGCCCATCCCCACGACTGCCTCATCCTCGATCACGCACCCCTCGAGCAGCGCGCCGTGGCCGATGATGACCCTTCGCCCGATCACCGTGGGGAGGTCCTCCGCGCAATGGATCACCGAGTTGTCCTGGACCGAGGTCTCCTCGCCGATCTCGATGTGCGACTCGTCTCCCCGGAGCACGGCTCCGAACCAGATGTTGGCCCGGTCTCCGACCCGCACGTCGCCGATCAGGACGGCCGTGGGGGCGAGGAACACGTCCTCCCCGATCGTGGGCGCGACTCCGTCGAGTTCGAGGGTCGTGGCCATCAGCGCTCCGCGCCGGCCGCGCACATAAGCGCATCGTCCGACACGGGCTCGCTTGACCTCATCGGCGAGAGACTATACGCTTGCGGACGTAAGTCAAGTGTCACACGTTGCCATCCCCGTCGAAGAGCTCGCTCCGTGGAGCGAGAAGCAGGTCCAGGCCCACCTAGGCGCGGGCAAGCTGGTGGAGGGGCTGGCCCACATGTCGCCCAAGTACCTGGAGGGGATCAGGCGGATCCTGACTGTCTCGGCCGACACCGAGCTGGTCAGCGCGCCCTCGTACCTGCGAGCCGCCCAGCACGCTCCCGCGCTCAACAACTTCGGCTCGGCGATGTCGATCATCCAGGACGAACTGGCCCACGCGCACATCGGTTACCGGTTGCTGGGCGATCTGGGCGTGGACATGGACTGGCTGATCTACGAGCGGCCGGCCGTCCAGTTCAAGTACCCGTACGCCTTCGATGTCCCGCTCAACTCCTGGACCGAGTTGGTGTGCGCCAACGCGCTCTACGACCAGGCCGGGTTTGTCCTTCTGAGCGACGTCTTCGAGACCTCGACGTTCGGCCCCTGGAAGCGGGCGCTGGCCAAGGTCGACAAGGAGGAGACCTTCCACCTCCGCCACGGCCGGACGTGGCTGCGCAAGCTCGTCAAGGATCCGGACGGCCGAGCCGAGGTCCAGCAAGCGATCGACTGGATGTTCATCCTCACGCTTGAGTGGTTCGGTCTCCCGGACGAGCTCAAGAAGCATTCCGAGCAGCTCGATTACGGCTTCAAGGGCAAGAGCAACGACCAGCTCCGCCAGGCCTGGATGGCCGAGGTCGTTCCGTTCCTTCAGGAGATCGGGATCGAGGTCCCGGCCCATCTCGACCTCGACCAGGGGACCTACGTGATCGACTGCCCCTTCCCGGCTCGCTTCGAGGAGCAGGAGCGAAGGTGGATGCTCGACGTCGGGCCGGTGAGCTGGGACGAGGTGCTCGCCCGGTGGCGGGCGCGCGGGCCGATGAACACGGAATACGTCCGCACGCTCCAGCGCGGGTACCAGACGACGTCGCTTCGCAAGGCGGCGTGATGGCGGTTCTGACCCGCGAGCACGAGGTCGAGGCGCGTCTGTGGAGCGCACTGCGTGAGGTCGAGGATCCTGAGATCCCTGTCTCGGTGGTCGGCCTGGGCCTGATCGTCTCGCTCCGCTACGACCCCGACGAGCGCGCCGCGCTGCTCGAGCTGACGTTCACCACGATGGGCTGCCCGGCGATGGACTTCATCCAGGACGACATCCGCGAGGCGCTCGAAGCCGACCCCGACGTGGACGGGGTCCGAATCGATGTCGTCTGGGATCCGGTCTGGACCAAGGATCGGATTCGCGCCCAGGCCCGTGAGCGGATGCGGGAGCTCGGCATCGCCGTATGAGCCGAGCCGATGAGACCGTCTGGGAGGTCTTCGCCCGCAAGGAATATGAGGAGCCGCTTCACCACGTCGGCACGGTGACCGAGCGCGATGAGGAACTGGCCATCGTCTGCGCCCGGGCGATCTACGACGAGCAGCCCTGGATCGAGATGATCCTCGTCCCCCGGCCGGAAATCCGCGAGGCGATCCGGGCATGAGCACGACGCGGGCCACCGATGGGGCCACCGCGGCGATGGTCAGCCTGATCGGCTCGCTGGCCGACAACAAGAGCGCCCTGGGCCGGCGGTACGGCGAATGGGCTGTCAGCGCGCCCACGATCGAGTCGGCGGTGGCCGCCGCCGCGATGGCTCAGGACGAGCTCGGGCACGCTCGCTCGACCTACCCGGTGCTGGCCAAGCTCGGCGTCTCAAGGGATGAGGACACGCTCGATTCGGGTTCTCCTCTGGCCGTGATCGGGCGGGAGCTACCTGACTGGGCATCGTTCATCGCGGCCAATCTGGTCATCGACGGCATCCTGACCACCTTCGTGGCCAGCACCCGGGACAGCGTGATCGAGCCCCTCGCCCAGCGCGCTCGAAAGATCCTTCAGGAGGAGGGGGCCCACCGCCGACACGCCGAGGCGTGGGCCCGGCGGATCCTCCAGGGCGAGGACGCTGATCGCGAGCTGTTGTTGGGGCGGATCGGCGAGATGTGGGCGCAGGCCGCTCGCTGGCCGGGTCCCGACGACGATCCGGGCTACCGAGACGCAACTGCCCAAGGAATGATCGGCGAAGGTCCAGCGGCGGTGCGGGACCGGGTCCGGCAATGGCTTACGGCGGTCCTGGAGGAGCAGCGCGTCGAGCTCGCGCTGCCCGAGCCCACCGATTGGGCCGGCTGGGACCCGGAGCACCGACGGTGAGCGGCCCCGACGGACCGCTCTGCCCGTTCTGCGATTCGGGCGAGATCGAGCTGGTGTCTCCGTTCGGCGGACAGATCATCACGAGCCAGTTCCGATGTCGGGACTGTCAGACGTACTTTGAGGCGATCAGGGAGGACTTCGCGGCCAGGTCCGGCGCTCGCCAGCCCCCCTCGCGGAGTTCTGAGACAGACTCGGAGCCCGATGGATGATCAGCTTCGCCGTCGCTCGGTCGGTGCCCCGGCGGCCCGATCGCTGCTGCTGACGGTCCTGGGGGAATATCTGCTGCCCCGTGAGGCTCCGGTGTGGCAGGAGACGCTCGTCAGTGCGCTCGTCTCGCTTGGGTACACCCAGCAGGCGGCGAGGCAGGCCCTGTCACGCTCCGCCCGAGAGGGTTGGTTGAGCGCCGAGCGTCAGGGCCGTCGATCCCGCATGGCCCTGACCGATCAAGCGGCGGAACTTCTGCAGAGCGGGGCCGATCGGATCTACGGCTTCGGCCAGCCGTGGGAGTGGGACGGGAGCTGGCTGGTCGTCGTGCTCCGGGTTCCCGAGGAGCGGCGAGAGGTTCGCCACCAGCTTCGGACCCGGCTGGCCTGGGCGGGTCTGGGCTCCTTGGGCGGTGGCGTGTGGCTAACTCCACACGTGGGACGGGAGGCTGAGCTGGTCAGCCTGATCGGCGACGAGCCGGCCGCCGAGGCGACGTCGTTCATCGCCGGCCTCGGCGGGCTGGGAAAGCCCGCAGACCTCGTGGCCGCCGCCTGGGACCTCGAGGCGGTTCGTCAGCACTACGGGGCGTTCATCGATGACTTCGTACGCGTGAGGCCGGCCGGCGGGGATGTTTGCTTCCGGATGCAGACGCTCCTCGTCCACGCCTGGCGGAAGTTTCCCTTTCTGGATCCCGATCTGCCGGCGCAGCTGCTTCCGGCCGCGTGGCCGGGACGGCGGGCGCACGCCATGTTCGTCGATCGCCACGGCCGGTGGCAGCCGGCCGCTCGGGACTACTTCGAGGAGCTCGAAGACGGACTGACCGCACCGGCGGCCGCCGCGGCGGCATGACGGCCGCGACGATCTCACTCGGCGCCAACACGCTCGAGGTGGTCGATCTACCGGGCGACGACACGTTCCCGCCGCTGCTGCTTATGCACGGCGGGCTCGGCTCGGCCCGGCTGTGGGGAGAGTTCCCGGCCAGGCTGGCCGCCGCCACGGGCTGCCGGACGGTCGCCTTCTCCCGCTTCGGGCATGGCTCCTCAGACGTACCGCCGAAGCCCCGCAGGCCTCGGTTCATGCATGAAGAGGCCCGGGAGGTCGTGCCTGAGGTCATCTCGTCGCTGGGGCTCGAGGCCCCGATCCTGGTCGGGCACAGCGACGGCGCGTCGATCGCCCTGATCTATGCCGCCGCCAACGCCACGAAAGCGGTCGTGACGATGGCCCCGCATGTGTTCGTCGAGCAGGTGTGTGTCGATGAGATCGGACGCGTGCGCGAGCAGTACGTCGACGGCGATCTGCGCGAGAAGATGGCGCCCCACCACCGGGATGTCGACGCCGCCTTCTTCGGCTGGTGCGATGTCTGGCTCGACCCCGAGTTCCGCCGCTGGGACATACGCGAGCTGCTGCCCGAAGTGGGCGCACCGCTGCTCTTGATCCAGGGGACCGGCGATCAGTACGGCACGTTGACCCAGCTCGATGAGATCGAACGTCTGGCCCCGGGCTCGGTCACGCGGCTGCATCTCGACTGCCGACACGCTCCGTTCGTCCAGCGCATGGACGAAACGGTCGGCGCCGTGGCGCAGTTTGTGCAGCGCCAGGGCCAGCCGTCTACCGGTAGGTGAAGTTCCGGACGCTGGTCACCTTGACCGAGAAGCTCCCGGTGACCCCCGGTTTGTGCAGCTTGCTCAGGTCAAACGAGGAGGACTCATCGTCTGAGACCTGTACGGGGAGGCCGGAGGAGCGGCTCACGTCGACGATGAAGTGCAGCGATCCCGGGCTGCCGAAGTGGACGTTCAGCGTCGAGAAGATCGGTGAGACCGCGTTCGCGGGGATGATCGCGCTGTAGCGGTTCACCGCTTGGCCGGAAACCTGAGTCGCGCCCAGGGCCTTGGCATCCCGGACGTGCCCCAGGATTCCGGGAGCGAGGCTCACCAGTTGGGAGAAAAGCTTGGCCGTGGAGGCCGGAGCGGGCTGGTAATTCGTTCCGTCCTGAGAGATCGACAGCTGTCCGTTGACAGCGCGGACGTACACCTTGACCCCGTGGAGCGTCACGTAGATGTGGAAGTTCTTCTGGTTGGTGACGTCAGCCGACCCGACGATCTTGCCGCCGACCGACTGTAGGCGCGACGCCTGCGCTGATGTCATACCCGAGGTGTTGATCGTGATGTCCTCGGTGAACGACTCACGGTAGGAGCGGTGCTGCGTGGCGGCCAGCGCCTTCTGAACGGCCTGGGCGGCGGCTGGGTTGCCGACGGTGGCCGAATTGGGCGAGCTCGAGCCGCAGGCGGCGAGCACGAGGGCCGTCAGGCTGGCGAGCAAAGTGAACGTCGAAGGGCGCACCGGTCAGCGGACTCTAGTCGCGCGCGGTAGCCGACTCGCCCGAGGCATCCTTCACCACCTCGCCGAGCCAGCCCTGCAGCTCGTGCAGGAACGTCGGGTCGACGCTGTGGTACATGGGCGTCTCCCGGTAGCGAACGCTGGCGCCAGCTTCCTCGAGCTCCGCTCGGGCCCGGCGACCGAACTCGACGGAGATCACCGGGTCCTCGGTCCCATGGCCGATCGCGACCGGGAACCCTCCACTCAGGCGCGTCGTGTCCAGCGAGAATCCGGGCACGGTGGGGATGAAGCCGCTGAGGGCGATGATCGCCGCCGGCACGGGTCGGCCGCTCCCGAGGCCGATGGCATAGGACATAACGGCCCCCATCGAGAACCCGCCCAGCACGGTCTGGGACCACGGAACGCCCAGGGCCTCAGGCAGCGCATCAAGCCAGCGGGCCAGGGTTTCCGATGTCTTGCCGAACGTCTCCGGGTCGGGGTATCCCACCCGCCGGGTCACGTACCAGTGAAAACCACCAGGTGTGAGCTCGAGCGGAGCTCGGGCGGTCACCCCCACGAGCCGGCGGCCCGGGTCGAGCTCGTCCAATAACGGGATCAGGTCGAACTCGTTGGTCCCCCGGCCATGGAGGAGCACGATCGCTCCTGACGGCTGGCCCGAGGCGGGCCGGAGCTGATGAACGAGCAAATCGATCTCGCCTGCCATGGCTGTCAGGATGTCAGGCCGGCGCCTGGACTGCTCGAGGATCTCCCCGGGGCCGACCGGGAAGAATTGCCTCACAGCCGGAGTCTCCATGTATTGGAATGTCGAAGACCCCACTCGACGACTCACCCCATCGGAACAGGTGATTGATGGCTGTCTTGAGCCCGCCGTCGGTCGCGCTGCAAGCGTCCGGAGCCGGCGTGATGATGAAGGCGCCCCCCAGACGGCTTGATCCCGATCGATTGGGGGATCACCTGGACCGGCTCTACCGGGCCGCGTGGAGCCTATGCGGCTCTCGCGAGGACGCGGAGGATCTGGTTCAGGAGACGTACGCCCGCGTCCTCAAGCGCCCGCGGCTGCTGCACTCGGAGGACGATCTCGGCTACCTGCTGAGGGTCCTGCGCAACACATACTTCTCGGCTCACAGAACGGCCAAGCGTCGGTTGCGGGCCGAGCCGCTGCCCGAGGATCTGGACCGGCTGGCGGATCCCGCGGCCAGGGTTCCCGAGCAGCTGCTCGAGGCACGCGAGCTCTACACCCTGATCGCCGACCTGCCGGACGGATTTCGAGACGCGCTGGTGGCGGTCGACGTGCTCGGCCTCTCCTACCGGGAGGCGGCTCGGGCGCTCAAGGTGCGCGAGGGGACCGTCACAACACGGCTGTATCGCGCCCGTCTTCGCCTGGCGGCGGCCATGGCCGACGAGGCCGACGGACGGGGTGCCCTGAAAGAGAGGAGACCATGAGGATCTGGCGCCGGTCATCCACCCCGAGCGAGCGTGACCTGGCCGGTCTGGCCGACGGGTCGCTGCGGGGTCAGCGGCGCGCCGAGGTCGAGCGAGCGCTGGCCGACCAGCCCGAGCTGCGCTCGGCCGTGGCCGCGCAGCGGCGCGTGCTCGAGGCGGTGCAGCGGGCCGCCGGGGAGGACGCGCCGCCCGCGCTGCGGGCCCGGCTGGCGCTGGCCCTGCCGCCAGCCCGGCCCAGGGCTCGCCGCCGGATCGCCGGGCTGACGGCCAGCATGGTTGCGGCGGCCGGGGCCGCGGCGGGAGTCACGGTCGCGCTCACCGGCGGTGCCGCCGTGGCGGGGGCAAGCGTGCTCCAGGCTTCGCTCCTGACCAACCGGGCGCCGGAGGGGAACATCGGCCAGCCCCGCGGGGGCGCTGAGGCGCTGCCCGCGCGTCCGCGCCGACGGGCTGTCCTACCCGTACTGGGACGACCGCTTCGGCTTCCGCGCCACCGGAGTCCGTTACGACCAGCTTGACGGCCAGCGGGTGACCACGGTCTTCTACTCCCGAGGGTCAAGCCGAGTGGCGTACGAGATCGTTTCCGGAGCGCCTTTGAGGCTGGGCGCGTCGGCCGGCCGCACGTGGCGGCAGGGGGTCGGCTTCCGAACGCTGTCAAGCCCTCGGGGCGCGGTCATCACCTGGATGCGCGACGGCCACACGTGCGTGCTCGTGGGCAACCACGCCGCACTCCCCACGCTGCTCAAGCTGGCGGCCTGGCGCCAGGGCGGCCGCATCCCCTATTGAGTCTGGGCGGCCCGGGCTCCCAGCGAGGCTCCTACTCCGGGCGGGGGGAGCGTCAGTAAAGACGCGCTGGCCGGCGGCAGCCTGAGCACGTATCGGCCGGCCACCAACCTCACCGGAAGGTCGTCGGGTCGGCCGGCCAGGAGGCCGGTGCTCGTCCGGGCGCCAAAGCTTCGGCCACCGAGGGTGACGCCCGCCGTCGACTCCAGGCTCGGCGCGGTCAGCCGCTCGAGCAGCCCCGAGCCGTTCGTGACCGGAAGCCGGAGGGCCACGACCGGAGCGCGACTGGCAGCGTCGTTTATGAGCGTGACGCGGATCGTTCCGCCGCGGTCTCGCGTGGCCCAAACACCCACACCCCCGGGCCGCGACTCGACGCTGCGAAGCAGTTCGGACCCGGGGGGTGCGCCCTGGGCGAACATCATCAGGCCGTAGTACTCGGGGTACACCGAAGCCGTCCGGCCAGATCCTGTCCCGTCGAAGCTGAAGAGCTGATAGCCCGCGCCGGGGAAGGTGTGAAAGTTGACGCCGTCGAGTCCCACTCGCGCCAGCTCAAAGTTGACGTCGAGCGCCCACAGCGCCGAGGCGAAGGTGTCGCTGACCCCAGGGCTGCCGCGGCAGGCGACTGAGTTGATCTCGTCCAGGCGGACCTTGACTCCTCGCCGGTGGGCCGCCCGCACGGCCCCCCTCAGCGCATCGGCCAGCCCGCGGGAAGACCTGGGAGCGAGCAGGTTGTTGATCGTCGGGTACCGGGGAGAGGACGGGGTGGTGAAGCAACGCTGGAGGGGATAGCGGTGGAGCGTGAGCAGTGAGAGCCGTGGCTCGGCCGCCAGGAGCCGTGCCATGTCAGGGGCCCACGGCGGGGTGCCGAGGGCCGGCCCGGCCAGCGGGGCGTGCGGCAGCGCGCCCGCCACCCGGACGAAGTCACGGGTGAACGCGGCGAAGTCGTAACTGGGGGGACGGCCCATCACGTCCCGGCCCGCCGTGGTGCGATACCAGGCAAAGCTCGTGTACAGGTCAGGCTCGTTGCCCAGTTCGAGCGCCTCGATCCGGGACCCGAGCCCGCGCGTGAACGCCTGCGCTTCGGCCCGGACGACCGCCCGGCTGTCGGCTTCGAAGTTCAGCCCCAGGATCAGCCGGGCATCGAGGCTGTCAGCCAACCGGCGGACGGTGGCCAGCCAGGAAGGGCCAAGGTCGATGCGCACACCGGGAGGCCGCGCGACCCCAGGCACCGGCCACCAGGCCCAGTCGGTGCTATCCCCTCCGATCCGGAGCACGGGCTGCTGGGACGGATCGAGGTTTCGGATCAGCTGGTCGAATAGGGCTGGATCGCGGCCGGCGTACTGCGAGACCGCGTCGAACTCGAGCGACAGCCCTAGAAAGCCCGGCGCGACCGGCTGTCCTTCGCTGCGGTCGGCAATCGTGACCCGCACCGCTCCGGCAGGCATCGCCACCGCTCCGCCAGGCGGGATGGCGGACGACCCCGCGCGCGAGGAGCCCGCAGATCGCCGGGTCGATCCGGCGCATCCCTGAATCCCCGCGATGGCGAAGCCGATGACGACCAACGTGGCCAGGGCCGTGGCCGGTCGCTTGGCTCGGCGAGGCACGAACCAAAGCTAGGCCGCACAGGAGACTCGGTCAAGCGCGAGCCGATCGAGAATCGGCCAGGCGGGTAGCTGACCATGGTGGGAGATTGCAGGCCTTATACATAAGGGCGCGCAAACGGTATGGGCGAATTCTCATACCTCTCTTAGTAGAAGCTGATTCGCTTCTCCTGAGATTGTCGATATGACATCGGTGAGATCAAACAGACCAGAGGCTGGCAACCGCGTACCAGAAGGTGGTCGGCGAGTTCGCCCTGACCGGGCGCGCGCCGCGCTGGCCCGGGATGCCGCCTTTGCCCGGATCGGGCGCACGCGGCGCTGGATCATGGTGGCGTCGGTGGCCCTGACCGCCGCGCTGGCCGCTCTGACCTCCGCGCTGCTTCCGGGCAAGTCCTTCGCCAAGTCCAAGAGCAGTTCGGTAGCTGGGTCCGAGGGCAGCGCTTCGACGCGCGCCGGCTCCTCGCGCTCCACCCACGCAACGAGCTCGAACGCTGCGAGCCCCGCCACGCCCGCTCTACCGGCTCCGGCCAGTGCTGCCCAGCTCGGACTGACCGGTGCACCCCAGTCCCAAAGCGGTCCCACGCAGTCGAGTCCACCCGTCCAATCGAGCCCGCCTGTCCAATCATCTTCACCTCCGCCGGCGTCGACGCCCGCCCCGGCTCCCGCCTCCAGCGGAGGAGGGGGTGGCGTTGTCTCCGGCGGCTCGTGAGTTACTGACGCCCGACTCGGCCCTCCGGGACAGCGTCCGTTTCGCCGCGTTCGGAGGTCTGGCCGTGGTGGCCAGCGCGGACTCCTCGCGGCTCGACGAGGCCCGTGGCGCGGTCGAGCGCATCGTGGCCGACTTCGACTCGGCCTGTTCACGCTTCAGGGATGACTCGGAACTGAGCGCCGTGAACGCGTCTGGAGGACGGCCGGTTCGGGTTTCCGAGCTGCTGCTCGAGGCGATCGAAGCTTCGCTGCGGGCCGCCAGGCTGACCGCGGGCGCTGTCGACCCGACGGTTGGCCGGGCGCTGATCGCGCTCGGCTATGACCGGGACTTTGCGCTCTTGCCGCCGTCCGGCGAGGAGCACATGCGCTCGACGCCGGGCCCCGGCACCCCGATGCCGCGGCTGGGTACTGTGCCCGGGTGGCAAAAGCTGACCGTTGATCGCGCGGCCGGAGCGGTCACCGTCCCCCGAGGAGTCACGCTCGACCTGGGCGCGACGGCGAAAGCGCTCGCCGCCGATCACGCCGCCTCCGCGGCGGCCACCGCCGCCGGGTGCGGTGTGCTCGTGTCGCTGAGCGGCGATCTCGCGATCGCCGGCCCGCCGCGCTCCGGCGGTTGGCGGATCAGGGTCACCGACGACCACCGGGCCGACGTGACGGCACCCGGGCAGTGGATCACGCTTGGCTCGGGGGGCCTGGCGACGTCGAGCACGACCGTGAGACGGTGGCGAACCCCAGACGGCGCTGCCCACCATCTGATTGATCCCGCCACGGGTCAGCCCGTCGAAAGCGTGTGGCGCACGGTGAGCGTTTGCGCTGCCACCTGTCTGGACGCCAATATCGCGAGCACGGCCTCGATCATCCGCGGAACCCAGGCGATCGGCTGGCTCAACGACCTCGGCCTGCCCAGCCGTCTGGTGGCCGAGGATGGCTCGGTGTGCCACGTGGCGGGGTGGCCGAGCGAAGGCGAGGACCTCGCGCCGAGATGGCCATAGCCACCACACTAAGTCCAACCACCTACTGGTACCTGACGCGCGCCACGGGGGCCGTCGCGCTCGTGCTGCTCACGATCAGCGTGGTGCTCGGCTTGGTCGGGACGGTTCGCTTCTCGGCGCCGCGCTGGCCGCGGTTCGCGATCGACACGCTGCACCGTGACGTCTCGCTGCTGGTGATCGTGCTGCTCGTCCTGCACGTGCTCACCACCGTGCTGGATGGGTTCGCCCCAATCACGCTGCTGGATGGGCTGTTCCCGTTCCTGTCTCCGTACCGGCCGTTCTGGCTCGGGCTCGGGACGCTCTCGTTTGACCTGATCCTGGCGATCGTGATCACGAGCCTGGTCCGGCGCCGGCTCGGCTACAAGGCATGGCAAGCCGTCCACTGGCTCGCGTACGTCAGCTGGCCGATCGCCGTGCTCCACACGCTCGGCACCGGGACCGACGTCAAGCAGGCGTGGCTGCTCCTGTTGACCGTCGCGTGTGTGGTCGCCGTGCTGGCGGCCGTGATCATCCGCATCGGGACGATCGATCGGGCCAGGGCCGGTCTGCGGGGTGGCGCGTTCGCGCTGGCCGCGGTCACTCCACTCGGCATCGCGATCTTCGCCCTCGTTGGACCACTCCAACACGGCTGGGCGGCCAAAGCCGGGACACCGGCGAACCTGCTTGGAGCGTCGGCGAGAACCAAGTCCACGATCGAGCCCACCACGACCGGGACTTCGACCAGTGCGACCACCTCGGCGTCGGGAACGCATGAGCTGACGCAGCCGTTCTCGGCCAACCTCACCGGTCGCATCGGTCAGACGCAGAATCAGAACGGGGCGGTCGTCGACATCCATATGAACGTGACCGGACAGGTCCGCGGTGTCCTGCGCCTCCGGCTGGGCGGCCAGCCCTTGCCGGGCGGCGGCCTGACGATGACCGGCAGCCAGGTCGACCTGGCGGCCGATGGGACTTCGTCGGCCTATGCCGGCCGGGTCCAGCAGCTCAGCGGCGACCACATCGTGGCGAAGGTGACCGATGGGCACGGACGCTCGCTGCGACTGAGCATGAACATCAAGATCAACGAACAAGCGCGGACCGTTTCCGGCTCGCTGGAGGGCACGCCCGAGTGACCCGCGCCTGGCTGGAGGGACATCCAGGACTTCCCCGTTTGCTCGCCGGGCTCGACAGCACCGGCGGCGTAATGAGCCTGGCCGAGCACACGCGCGTGCACGGCGAGCTCCCGCATGGCAGCCCCCATGAGCTGCTCGAGGCGATCGAGCGCAGTGGTCTGCGCGGCCGCGGCGGCGCGGACTTCCCCACGGCCCGCAAGCTCCGAACCGTGGCCGGCGCCCGGCGGGTCTCGGCCGTGGTCGTCAATGGCTCGGAGACCGAGCCGGCCAGTGCCAAGGACCGGCTGCTGCTCTCCCGTCTACCCCACCTGGTGCTCGATGGGGCGATCGTGGCCGCCGAACTGGTGGGCGCGCCGGAGGTGATCATCCAGGTCCGGGAAAGCGCGATCAGCTCGCTTCAGGCCCTCGAAGCGGCCCGGGCGGCGCGCGACTATGACCGGATCCCCATCACCGTCGTCGCGTCCCCCGAGGGGTACGTGTCGGGCGAGGAGAGCGCGGTTATCCATTATCTGAACGGAGGACCGCCTCTACCGACGTTCGTCCCGCCCCGGCCGTTTGAGCGCGGGTTCCGCGGTCGCCCGACATTGATTCAGAACCCGGAGACGCTGGCCCAGATCGCGCTCGTGGCGCGATTCGGGGAGCACTGGTACCGCGAGCTCGGGACGGCGGCTGATCCGGGCTCGGCCCTCGTGACGATCGTCGGTGCGGTGGCCGCGCCGGGTGTCTACGAGCTCGCATTCGGGACGCCGATGCGGGCGCTGCTTGATGCCGCCGGCGGTGAGACCGAGCCGCTCCGAGCCGTGCTTGTCGGCGGCTACTTCGGAACGTGGGTCGACTCCTCGCAGCTGCTCGAGCTCCGACTGTCCCGAGAGGAGCTGCGCTCCGTCGGCTGCTCGCTCGGAGCCGGTGTTCTGATCGCCCTGGGCGAGAGCTCGTGCGGACTCCACGAAAGCGTGCGGGTGATCGACTACCTCGCGCGCCAGACCGCCGGCCAATGCGGCCCGTGCGTGTATGGCTTGCGAGCGATCGCCGATTCGATGGCGGCCGTGGCCGACGGCGTCGTCCACGCTCGGGAGTGCGACCGCATCGAGCGCTGGGCCGAGGAGATCATCGGGCGAGGCGCGTGTCACCACCCCAATGGCGCCAGCCGGTTCATCGGCAGCGTGCTCAGAGTCTTCGCGCAGGAGATCGCCGACCACCAGGATGAACCGTGCCGCGCCATGCCGGCGGGGTTGCCCGTGTCTGGGCCGAGCGTTCGGCAGCGTGGTAGCAATAAGAGCGCGCCGGTCGGAGCCCGACGGGGCGCGCCGGCGGGGCAGCGGGCCGGAGCCGGACGGCGATGAGCATCCGGATGCGGGTCAACCCGATCGCCTGCGAGGCCCACGCCCTGTGCGTTGAGCTGCTCCCCGAGCTGATCCGCCTCGACGACTGGGGCTACCCGATCCTGGAGACCAGCCAGATCCCGATGGACCTGCTGAACCTGGCCGAGCGGGCAGTCGACGCCTGCCCGACCCTGGCTCTGGTGCTCGAGGAGGTGCCGGAGTAGATCGGGCGGGTGTCAGGCCGCGGACAGCGCCGATCGGCTGACTTGAGCGAAGCGTAGACTCGGTCCGACGTTCTGACAGAGAGGGGTGGGGGATGGTCCGCTTGAGGGCACTGTTGCTGGTGGCGATGATGGGCTTGGCCGCGGCTCCAGCCGCCTCCGCCCGACCGGCTCTTCGCCGCCTGCCGGCGACACCAAAGTTCGCCAAGAGCGAGCGCGCCTCCGTCCATCAGACGTTCACCGTCGACACCCCCGGTGACCCCTCCACCGGGACGAATTGTCAGACCGGTCACCCCAGCGGAACTTGCAGCCTTCGCGCCGCGATCAACGCGGCCGACACCGATACCGGCCATATCGACGAGGTCATGATTCCCAGTGGCACCCACGTGACGCTGTCGCAGGGGACCTCGCTCGATGTCACCAACTCGATGGTGATCGACGGGGCAGGCGCCTCGGTCAATGGCGGGGGCAGCCAGGTCTTCAACCTCTTCAACGCCCCGTCGGTTCAAATCGTCGGCCTCGCGATCACCGGTGCTGACGCCACCGGAGAAGGCGGGGGCGTCTACTGCGACAAGGGCAGCCTGATCCTCTCTGACGTGCACGTCGCGGGCAACGTGGCCGCGGACGGCGCCGGCGTCTTCAGCGACTCCAAATGCAGGCTCTGGGTGGATGGCTCGACCGTCAAGGGCAACACCGCGACCCCTCTTGGCGACGCCCCCGGTGCAGGCTATGGGGGCGGTCTCTACGTCGTCGGGTCGGCCTACATCACCCGGAGCACGATCGGCGATCCCACGGGGACGGCGGACAACCTGGCGGCGTCTGGCGCGGGGATCTACGACGTCGGGAACGTGACGCTCTCGGACTCGGAAATCCAGGGCAACACATCCGGCGCGAACTTCGGTAAGGGAGTGGGCATTTACAACGGCGGGGTGCTCAGCGTTTCTGACAGCACGATCGCGCTGAATACGGCTCCGGCCGGGGGTGACGGTGGCGGTCTGAACAGCGGGACCGGAGGGGTCACCCAGATCGTCGGCAGCCGGATCAATTCGAACACGGAGACCGGCTCCAACGGCAGCGATGGTGCTGGGATCTATGGCAGCGGTAACGTCCTGTCGCTCACCAACGACACGCTCGACGGCAACTCCGCTTCCTCGAGCGGGGGCGCCAGTGTCTATGGCGGAGCGCTCTATAGCGCGGACAACCAGCTCACGCTGTCGGGCGTCTCGGTAAAGAACACGACGAGCGGGACCTCCGGTGGAAGCGATTTCGTCGAGGGTGGGGCGATGTATCTCGGCGGAAAGCACACCACGTTGGCCGGTGTGACGATCTCAAACACGACCAACGACGCCGCCCCGGACAAGGGCGTCGACGGGGGTGCGCTATACGTCGATACTGACGCCGAGCTGCGCGGCGTCTCGATCTCCCACACGACGAGCACCGGCCAATATGTGTACGGCGGCGCCATCGACAACAACCAGTACGCGGCGCTCACCGGCCTGGCCGTCTCGTCCACCACAAACACGGCCACCGGTAGCTCGGCATACGTCTACGGCGGGGCCCTCTACAACGCCGGAAACAATATGTCGCTCGCCGGCTCGGCGATCCAGGGGACGACCGACACGGCCGCCCCTCCCTCGGGATCGGTGGGGCCGACCTATATCTACGGCGGCGACATCTACAACGCCTGGGACATCACCGTCGACGGCCTATCCATGGCCAAGCTGAAGGCGACTGCGTCGGGCGGTTCTGGCTACATCTACGGCGGCAGTCTGTACAACAGCGACTATCTCAGCGCGCGGGATCTGGATGTCGGGGGCGCGACCGTCAAGACCGATGCCTATGTCTACGGCGGCCTGGTGTACAACAACAACGAGCTCAACGCCACCGACCTCACGCTCGGCCCGGCCACAGTCAGCCTCGATGGAACCAGTGCGCCCTACGCGTACGGCACGATCCTGTACGACGACAACGGCGCCGCCTCCAACATCGTCAACGGGACCTTCGACAACGTCAGCTCGACGGTGCCGCCTGCGGGCACCGGGCTGTACGCGATTGATGAGACCGGTCAGCTCCAGCTGACCAACGCCACGATCGCCAACGACAGTCTGTCCGGCCCAACCGGGACGTTCTTGCTCTTGGCCTCCGGCTCCGGAGCGTCGGTCTCGCTGCACAACTCGATCGTGGACTCGAACAGGCCGGCCCTGAACTGCGGCACGTCCTCCGGCGGCGCGATCGTCTCCAGCGGCTACAACCTGGACAACGGCCACAGCTGCGGGTTTGCCGACGTGGGCGACGAGCAGAACGCAAACCCGAAGGTTGCGCCGCTGGCCGCCAACGGCGGCGCTGTGCAGACAGCGGCTCTCAAAGCTGGCAGCCCGGCCATCAACGCGGCGAGCAACACCGGCTGTCCGCCGACGGACGCCCGCGGGGTCACGCGGCCGTTTGGAAAGAGCTGTGACATGGGCGCGTATGAAGCGACCTCGCCCTTCGTCACCACCGGTCCCGCCACCAACATCACCCGTTCGGCGGCCACCCTGACCGGCACCGTCAACCCCGACGACCAGGCCACCAGGTACTACTTCCAGTACGGGACCACCACCAGGTACGGCAAGACGACCCCCACGCTCGCGCTTCCCGCCGGATACGCCGCTCATCGGGTGGCCAGATCCATCACCGGCCTGAAGCAGGGCCAGACGTACCACTACCGGCTGGTGGCCGTGAGCGGGGTGGGGACGAGCTATGGCGCCGACCGGACGTTCAAGCCTGTGTGACGAGCTGGCGGCCTGGGCCAGCGGTTTTGCTCCGACCCCGGATGAGGAGGCGCTGGCCCAGCGAGCGCTGACGGATACCGTGGCCGTAGCCCTGGCCGCCCGCGGTGAGCTGACGCAGCAGGTGCTCGAGCCGCTCTCGGAGGCGGGAAGGTGGGCGGCGCTGGCCCACGTGCTCGATTTCGACGACCTCCACCTTCCCTCCACGACCCACGTGAGCGCCGTCTGCGTCCCGGTGGCTCTGGCCCAAGGCGGCGGTGCCCGGGCATATCTCGCCGGGGCGGGCGTGATGGCCCGTTTAGGAGCGGTGCTGGGCTGGCGGCACTACGCCGCGGGCTGGCACGCCACCTGTACCGCCGGCGCCCCCGCGGCCGCGGTCGCCGCCGCGCTGGCCCGAGCTCTCGACACCGATGCGGTCTCCGCGGCGATCGCCCTGGCGGTGCCGGCAGCCGGCGGCGTCCAGCAGGCGTTCGGGACCTCAGCCAAGAGCCTCCAGGTGGCCTTCGCCGTCGAAGGTGGGGTCCGGGCCGCCCGCCTGGCCGAGGCGGGAGCACGCGCCGACCCTCGGGCGCTTGACAGCTGGATCGAGCTCGTGGGGGGCGACGGCGCGGCGCTGCCCGCCGGATCCGGGGTCCTTCCCGGCGGGCTGGCGGTCAAGCCTTACCCCTGCTGCTACGCGCTCCAGCGCCCGATCGCGGCGCTTGGAGCGCTCGGCGCAGTGGACCCCGCGCGCGTGCGACGGATCCGAGTGAGCACTCCGGCCAGCGCGCTGGCCCCGCTGATCCATCATCGCCCGGCCACCGGCCTGGAGGCCAAGTTCAGCCTGGAGTATGGCCTGGCCTGCGGCCTGCTCGACCGGCCCGTGGGGCTGGAGAGCTTCACAGCTGGGGCGGTGGCCAGACCGGAAGCGGCCAGGCTGATGGAGCTCGTCGAGACCGAGCCCAGCGAGCCGGGCGACGGTCTGCTGGCCGGGACCGTGGCCATCACGATCGGCCTCGACGACGGGACCTCGCTTGGGTCCGAGCTTGACTTTCCTCCGGGCGCGCCACAGCGTCCCATGACCGACGCCGATCTGGCTCAGAAGGTCAACACGTGCGCCGGGGAGCTGGCGGACGAGGTCAGCGGCCTGGGCTGGGCCCGGGCCGCGGCCTTCATGCGGGCCGTGGCGGCCCCGGCTCGGCCGGCGGGTCGGCGCCGGCCGGCATGAGTAGCCGCTGATACCAGGCCACGTCATACCACTGCCCGAGCTTCCAGCCGATGCGCCGGTAAACGCCCACAGGCTCAAAGCCCACCCGCTCGTGCAGGGCCACGCTGGCCGGATTGGGCAGCGCGATCCCGGCGCAGGCGATTCGAAAGCCCTGGGCGGTCAGGCGGTCGAGCAGCGCTTCGTAAAGCGCCCGCCCGATGCCGCATCGCTGACGAGCCGGGTCGACGTAGACGGCCACGTCGACCGCCCATCGGTAGGCGGCTCGCTCGCGGTGCTTGCTGGCGTACGCGTACCCGGCCATCTGGCCGTCGACCTCGGCCACCAGCCACGGGTAGGCCCGGGTCGTGTCTCTGATGCGAGCGGCCATATCGGCCGCTCCCGGGGGTGACTCCTCAAACGAGATCGGCGACGTCTCGACGAACGGCGCGTAGATCTCAGCGCACGCGGGGGCGTCCCGGTCGGATTCGGCGGGCCGGACGTTCACCCGGGCGCCGGGCTCAGGCCCCCAGCGGGCCGCGGGCTATCTCCGCCCGGCGCCAGCGCAGCTGGGCCGGCCCCGTGACCTTCAGGCCGGCGGGCAGCACTGGTGTCAGGCCCCGCGACACGGCGCCCATCACCCGGAACTGGGCCTCGTCGCTCCGCGTCCACGAGATCCCCAGACGGCTGCGCAGCGAAGGGGTCATCAGCCCGGCGCCGCCCAGTCGCAGAACCCGAGCGGCCGGCAGACGCAGGACGTTCCAGATCGAGCCGGGGATTGGGAGCGGGGGAGGCGGGGCGTGGTCGATCGCCGCCAGCACCCGGCCGACGGCCGACGTGGCCACAAGCTCCTCGGAGACCATCCGCTCGAAGTAGCTCCGGAAGCCCCTCCAGGTCGGCGGCAGGTCGCGCTCGCGCACCCCGATCAGCCGACCGAGCCCCCGGTACTCGATGTAGAACCGCTCGATCTCGGCCCGCTTCAGCGGCCGCCCGAACTGGGCGTGTCCGACCACGTAGGTATGCAGGAGGGTGGCGTGGACCCAGGCGTAGGCCTCCGGCTCGAGCGCGTGATAGTGCTCGCCGTCCTCCCGCACGCCGGTGAACTGCTGATGCAGCGAGCGGAGCCGGCGGCCGGCTCCGACCGCGTCGTGGCCGCCGTAGACGAGGATGCTCACGTAGTCGATCGTGCCCATCAGGCGATTCCAGGGTCGGTGCTCGAAGTCCGAGTAGTCGTTGACGCCCGCGCCGACCGTGGGATGGGCCACCTGGAGCAGGAGCGGATACAGCATGACCGCGTACAGCCGCGGGTCGCTGGTGATCTGCCAGGTCACCGAATCAGGCCCCACCAGCAGGGCGTCGAGCTCCGAGTCGGCGGGAAACACCCCTGCGGTCACTGGCCGAATGTTAGGTCTTGCCGAGGCGATGATCACCTACGACCGCGGATGGCCGATAATTGGAACCGATGAGCGCGTCTTCGCCTCCGCCTGGCTGGAGCGAGCCAGGTGAACGACCGCCGGACTCGCCGCCCGTTGACCTGGTTCAGCAGCGGCCCAGATCGATGAGGATGAAGCTGGGGGTCGCCGGTGTTCTGCTGGCGGTGCTCACGGGGATCGTGTTGCTCTTGCTCGGGTCGGCGAGCTCGGGGCTTGACCCGATCGCCCAGGCCGCGGCCCTTTCAGCCCAGGCTCCGGGTTACCGGATGCACATGACGATGCAGATGTCCGTTCCGGCGATGGGGGAGTCGGTGACGGCCGAGGGCCACGGGGTTGTGGACACGCCGGACCACGCTTCCTCGATGTCGATGGTCATGCAGCTGCCAAACACTCCTGCGGTGACTCAGGCGCTGGGTGGCGACACCCTGAGTCTCGCCATGATCGTCGAGCACACGGTCCTGTATCTCAAGTTGCCGAGCGCCCTCGCGTCGAAGCTCCCGTACGACAAACCGTGGCTCAAGCTGGACGTGGGGCGTCTCCTTGACCAGGCCGGGCTCTCCGGCATTACGTCGCTGATGAACAACCCGATGTCGAGCGACCCGAGTAGCGAGCTGGCCTACCTCCGGGCCGCCTCCGGCACGGTGGTCAACGATGGCCCCGCGGTCATCGACGGGGTGGCGACGACTCACTACCAGGCCACGATCGACCTCAGCCGGGTGGCAGACGCCCTGCCGGCGGCCGATCGCGCCGAGATGGGCGCGACGATTTCAAAGCTCGAGGCCCTGATCCACACCAATCAGGAGCCAGTCCAGGTGTGGATCGATCACAGCCACCACGTCCGTCAGATGACGATGACGATCGACGCCCAGCTGGCCAGCGTTCCGCTCCGGGAGACCGTGACGGTCGACATGACCGACTACGGGCCGCAGCCGAAGCCGGCTGCTCCGCCGGCCAATCAGGTCCAGGACATCACGAGCGCCGCGGCACTCCGCGGCTGAGCGGTCCGAGGGCCAATAGGATGCTCCGGTGGGCATCACCCTCACCGACGAGCAGCGCGCGTTCGTAGAGTCGGTCCGCGACTTTGCCCGGCGGGAGTGCGGCAGCCGCGAGCAGCGCGACGGGCTGACCGACTCCGGCCGCGAGCCTCACAATCAGGGCCTGTACGAGCGGATGGCCGAGCTCGGCTGGCTCGGGGTGACGATCCCCGAGGAGTACGGAGGGTCGGGCGGCGGCGCGATCGAGCTGTGCCTGCTCCTGGAGGAGATCGGGCGGGGGATGATCCCCGTCGGCTTCATCGGCGTGAGCATGATCGTGGCCGGCGCCGTCCGGCGGTTCGGGTCAGAGGAGCAGAAGCAAGAGCTCCTGCGCGGGATCGCCCAGGGCCGGGTCGAGGCGATTGCCATGTCCGAGCCCGAGGCCGGATCCGACGTGGGCAACCTCTCAACTCGAGCCGAGCGCTCAAACGGGGAGTACGTGGTCAACGGGCAGAAGACATGGATCACGGCCGCCCACGCCGCCGAGCACATCCTGCTCGTGTGCCGAACCGAGAAGGGGTCCGATAAGCACCAGGGGCTGTCGATGATCTCGGTTCCAGCCGGCACCGAAGGGATGGACGTTTCAGGGATCGAGACGATGGCCGGCCGGGAGGTCAACGACATCTACTTCACCGACTGCCGCGTCCCGGCCGGGCGGCTGATTGGTCAGGACGGCCAGGGCTGGCGCCAGCTGATGGCGGGGCTCAATCACGAGCGACTGATCATCGCCGCCCAGGCGCTCGGGATGGCCGGTCGGGCGTTTGACGACGCGCTCCAGTACGTCAAGGAGCGCAAGCAGTTCGGCCAGCCGATCGGGTCCTTCCAGACGATCAAGCACCGGATGGCCGATCTGGCCGCCGAGCTCGAGGCCACGCGCCTGCTCGTCTACGACGTGGCCGCCAAATCCGACGCCAATCCGGAGAAGACCTTCCCGCGCGAGGCCTCGATGGCCAAGCTCAAGGCCACCGAGCTGGCCAAGCAGATGACCCTCGAGGCGATGCAGATGATGGGTGGCGCGGGCTACGCCACCGAGTACGGGATGGAGCATCAGGTGCGCGTCGCTCTGGTGACGACGATCTACGGTGGCACGAGCGAGATTCAGCGGGAGATCATCGCCCGGACGCTGGGGCTGTAGTGGCCAAGAAAGACGAGGTCCGCGGCTCCCGCTTCAGGCGCGCGGCGGCGATGACGGGCGCGGCGGCCGGGGTGGCCGCCCGCGAGGCGACGGCTCGCGCGTTGTTGATCGGCGGGCGGGACTCGGACTCCAGCCGCCAGCGAGCCTCGCGCCAGCAGCTGAAGTCGGCCGAGTCGCTGGTGAAGATCCTCGGGAGCATGCGGGGGGCGGCCATGAAGGTCGGGCAGACGCTTTCGGCCGTCGATCTCGGGCTCGTTCCCGAGGAGATCCGGCCGCAGTTCCAGGAGATCCTGGCCGCGCTCCAGCACGACGCCGAGCCGATTTCCTTCAAGTCGATTCGCAAGGTGATCGAGGAGGACCTGGGGGAGAAGCTCTCCTCCGTATTTGCCGAGTTCGACGAGGAGCCGCTGGCGGCGGCGTCGATCGGCCAGGTTCACCGGGCCGTGCTGGACGACGACGGCCGCGAGGTGGCGGTCAAGGTCCAGTACCCCGGGATCAACGAGGCCATCCAGGCCGACATGCAGAACCTTCGCCTCAGCCTGAAGCTCCTGAGCGTGATCGCCCCCGGGATCGACACGGGCGCGATCGCGCAGGAGATTCGGGAGCGCATCTTTCAGGAGCTCGACTACGAGCTCGAGGCGGCCAACCAGCGTTCGATGGCCCGCGCGTACCAACGCCACCCCTTCATCGTCGTGCCCGATGTCGTCTCAGAGCTCTGCCGCGAGCGGGTGCTCGTATCGCAGCTCGTCGCTGGGCGGCGGTTCGGCGAGGTGCGGGACGCATCCGCCGAGGAGCGCAATCGCTGGGGCGAGATCCTGATCCGCTTCTACTTCAACGGCCCCGTCCGGCACAGGCTGCTCAACGGCGACCCGCATCCGGGCAACTCGCTGTTCCTGGACGACGGCCGCGTGGCCTTTCTTGACTTTGGTTTCTTCAAGACGCTCTCCGACGATGAGGTCTCGCAGCTGATCGCCTCGACGCGGGCCACGTACGAGCACGACGCCCAGGCGCTGTTCGAGGTGATCTCCGGGCTGGGCGCGCTCCCGCCAGATCCCGAGCTGGCCGAGCCCTTCCTGGAGGCGTATGAGTCGATCTTCGGCTGGCTCCTGACCGACGGGGTGGTGACGATCGACGGCTCGGCCACCGGAGCGATGATGCGGGCGTATAACCGCCTGCGCAACTCCGAGCACTTCAAGTCACTGACGCTGCCGGCCGAGCATTTCGTGCTGATGCGGGCGGTGATGCTCCTGATCGGCCTGCTCGGTCAGCTCCAGGCCCGCGGGAATTGGCTCCAGCTGGCCCGCGAGTGGCTGTTTGGCGACCCTCCGATGACCGAGCTCGGGCGGGCTGAAGCTGACTTCTTCGTCGGGCGGCCGTATCCCACGTAGTGGGCGCGGCACATGCGCCGCCCCCCGCGTGGTCAGTGCACGACGTGCGGCGCGCTCTTCTGTACAGCGGCACCCGAGTAGTTACGGGCGGTCACGAAGCAGACGTAGCTTCCGGCCGTCTTGGCCACCAGCGCGGGCTTGGTGGCACCCGCGACCGGGGCGCCGTTGCGCGTCCAGCGGTAGCTGAAGGTCTGGGGTGCCTGGTAGAGCAGGGCGGCCACGATGTCGGCCGCCCAGCTCCCGCGTGAGCAGGACAGCGTCGAGCCGGTCTTCGAAGCGCCGGTGACGTGCGGGGCGCCCGCGCCGCGCGGAGCCTTGAACAGGATCGGGAACTTGGCCTGGCTCGCCGGCGCTCCCCTGACGGTCAGATCACCACCGCTCGATCCGTTGACGCTGGCCCAGGAGATCGCGTCCGTCGTCGACGTCGCTCCGTTGTTGGCCCAGTAGACGCGACCGGCGACGGGATCGATGGTCACGCCCCACACGCCATCGGTAGTCGGTCCCGCCGGGCTCAGATCCCCGCCGCCCGAGCCATTGAGGTTGGCGTAGGAGATGACGTCGGCCGAATTGTTGGCCCAGAAGATCTGGTTGGTCACCGGGTCGATGGCGACCCCGATCGGCTGGCTAACCGTCGCGCTGCCCGTGTTCACGGGTCCGCCGCCGGTTCCGTTCAGGTTGGCGTAGGAGATCGAGTTCCCGAAGGCGTTGGCCCAGTAGACCCTGTGCGTGGCCGGATCGACCGTAATCCCGGATGGGCAGTCGACGGTGGCTCCCGTTGTGTTCAGGTTGCCGCCACCGGTGCCGTTGAGCCGGGCCCAGGAGATGGAACCAGTGCCACCCAGCTCGTTCGCCCAGAAGACCTTCCCCAGGGCGTGATCGACGACGACCCCAGCCGGTCCGTCTACGGTCGCGCCAGTTGTCTTCAAGACCCCGCGATGCGTCCCGTTCAGGTTCGAGAACAGGATCTGGTTGCCGCCGGTTCCAGTACCACAGGGCATGAATCCATGCGGGTAGTTGGCCCAGTAGATCTTGCCGGTGACGGCGTCGACGCCCTCACCCGCAGGATGGCCGCCCGTGTTGATCGTTCCGCCGCCGGTGCCGTTCAGGTTGGTCAGTCCAAGCCCGGCGTTCGTGAGAGTCGCGCCTGAGCTGACCAGCCACGACCAGTAGAGGCCGTTGTGGATCGCCGTATGAGCTGGGCCGACGACGGCCGTGACGTTGTCTCGATAATGGGCGTAGGACGTGAACGTGCCGTACTGATAGTCGGAGAGATTCTGTTGCAGCTCATAGTCGCCGCCGGTGGGGACGTGAAATGCACAGGCGGTTTCCTTCGAGGGGGAGGGAGAGCCCAGCCCGATCACATCTCCTGGTGTCACCGGAAGGTCCGTGTGGAAGGTGTTCACCTTGCTCGGGGTGAGCGCGAACGGTCCGCTATGGCCGACGACCTGGTATGTGGCTCCTGACACGTGCCGGTAGACGTTCAGCTGAAGCGATTGGCCGCTGTTGCTGTTGGCTCTCGTGCTCCAAGAGGTAAGGGCTCCCTCACCGGCGGGAACGACATATTTCCGGCCTGAGCTGACCATGGGCTGAAGTACGTCCCAGGACTGCCCAGCCGGACAGCCCACGGTCGTCGACACCGGGCTCGGGGCCAACTGGCCAATCGTCGTCGGCTTGGCAATGGCCGGTGAGGCGCCCGCGATCAGCAGCACCACCAGGCTTGCCCACAGGTTTCGCATCCTCAGCATCGGCCCCACCCCTATCTCTCTCGTCCTTGTTCGGTGGCGCATTCTCACGCAAACGGGGTCTATCGTCAACTGGCGCGGTGAAAGGATCGATCCGGTGAAGCTCCGCGCGAGCGTCCTCGTCCTGGCGGCGCTCCCGGTCGTGTCCGTTGGCCCAACTACTCCCGCCCCCGCGGCTGCCCCGCGCGCTTCTGTGCGGGTCAACCAGATCGGCTACGCGCCCGCGGCCGTCAAGCGCGCGTACCTGATGAGCAGCCTTCCTGACGCGGGCGCCACGTTCACGGTGCGCTCGACCGGCGGCGCCGTCCGGTTCCGGGGACACGTGAACGGCCCCCCGCGCAGGTGGAGCGGGCGCTACGGATACGTGTATGCGCTCTCCTTCGACTCGCTGCATGCGCCTGGCGATTACGACATCGCCGTAGGGGGCCCGGCCCCCGCGGCCTCGCCGCGCTTCCGGATCGCCCCGCCTGCCGAGCTCTACGGGCAGCCGCTCGTCAATGCGCTCCACTTCTACCAGGACGAGCGCGATGGCCCGGACTACATCCGCTCGCCGCTTCGCACCGCGCCCGCTCATCTCAACGACCGCCAGGCCCAGACCTACCTGACCCCCCAGACAAACCAGAACGGCTACTTCAAAGGCAACCTGTCCTCGCTCGGCCACGTGATCAATGCCTCCGGCGGGTGGTGGGACGCCGGCGACTACCTCAAGTTCGTCCAGACGACGAGCTACGTGGTCGACCTGATGCTGGTAGGTGTCCGGGACTTCCCGAAGCAGATGGGCGCCGCCGCAGGCCCCTCGAACTTCACCGCCGAGGCGAAATTCGGCCTGGACTGGCTGCTGAAGATGTGGGACGACCGCACCGGCACGCTCTACTACCAGGTGGGGATCGGAGAGGGAAACAGCTCGACCATCGGCGACCACGACATCTGGCGCCTGCCCCAGGCCGACGACACATACGGCGGGCATAACCCGGCCTACCGCTACATCCGCCACCGGCCGGTCTTTCGGGCCGGGCCGCCAGGATCGCCGGTCAGCCCCAATCTGGCTGGCCGCGACGCCGCCGCGTTCGCCCTCTGCTTCCAGGTCTTTCACCGGACCGACGCCCCGCTTGCCCACCAGTGCCTGCGGGCCGCCGAGCACATCTACGGCCTGGCGAACACCCACCCTGGGCGACTGACCACCGCCATTCCATACGGGTTCTACCCCGAGACCGAGTGGCGGGACGACATGGAGCTGGGCGCGGTGGAATTGGCCGACGCCACGCACTCGCCCCGTTACCTGCGTCAGGCGGCCAGCTGGGCCAAGGCGTACATGCACCGGCCCGACGACGCCGCCGACCCGCTCAACCTCTACGACGTCAGCGGCCTGGCCGACTACGAGCTCTACCGAGCGATCAAGCGAGCCCCGCACACGACCGGCCTGGCGGTCACGCCGGCCATGGTGCTGGGCGATCTGCGCAAGCAGCTCGACGGGGCGATCGCGCAGGCGAACCGCGATCCGTTCGGTTTCGGCTTCCCGTGGAGCGCATACGACACCACCTCACACGGGGGCGGTATCTCAGTCGTGGCCAGCGAGTACGCCAGCCTCACCGGTGAGAAGGCGGCCAAGGCATGGAGCGTCCGGTGGCTGGGCAACATCCTCGGCGCCGATCCCTGGGGGTCGTCGTTCATCATCGGCGACGGGAGTACCTTCCCGCACTGCCCCCAGCATCAGGTGGCCAACCTGGTCGGCTCGCTGGATGGCAGGCCGCCCGTACTGGCCGGCGCCGCGGTCGAGGGCCCGAATCAGTCGGCCACCTCTGGCTTGGTGACCCACATGCGGCGCTGCCCAGTCGGCGGAGGCGACGCGTTCGCCCCCTTCAACGGCTCCGGGGCGGTCTTCAAGGACAACGTCCAGTCCTACTCCACCGACGAGCCGGCGATCGACCTGACCGCGACCTCGCTGTTGGCCTTCGCCTGGCAGATGAGGGGTTACTAGGTGTCGGGGCGGCGCATGCGCCGCCCCGCGGCCCGGCACATGTGCCGGACCGTCGGCGGGGTGCATGCACCCCGCCGGGCCGGCGCACATGTGCGCCGGCCTCCCGTCCTCTTACGTATACATCCCTGAGAACTGGCCGCCCGTGATGTTGAGGACCTGGCCGTGGATGTAGTTGGCCCACGGCGTGCAGAGCAGGAAGATCCCGCCGGCCGCCTCGGCCGGGCTGCCGGGCCGGCCGAGCGGGATCAGCATCGAGGCCATCCCGCGCAGCTGATCGGGGATCCCGAGCTGGACCTTCTCGCCGTCGATCTCCATCACGTTTGACTCCTCCTTGGAGGCCGTCAGACGGGTCTCGATGTAGCCGAAGGCCACGGCGTTGACGTTGATCTTGAACTGGCCCCACTCCTTGGCCAGCGTCTTGGTCAGCCCGACGACGGCCGACTTGCCCGAGGAGTAGTTGGCCTGGCCGGCGTTCCCCATCGTCCCTGAGATCGAGGACACGTTGACGATCTTGCGGAACACCTCATTCCCCTCCTCGCGCTCCTTCTTGGCCGGCTCACGCATGTGGGGCGCGACCGCCCGGCACATCCGGAATGGAACGATCGAGTGGATGTCCAGCATCCGCTGGAACCAGTCGTCGGACATCTTGTGGATCGGGGCGTCGAGCGTGTAGCCCGCGTTGTTGACCAGGATGTCGACCTTGCCCCACTCGTCGATCACCTTTGCGACGAGCTCGTCGGGTACGCCGGGCTTGGTCAGGTCGCCCGCGAACACGAGCGTGTCTCCCGAGATCTCGCTCGCGGTCTGCTCGGCGACGTCGCCGTCCAGGTCGTTGATCAGGACCTTGGCTCCCTGCTCTGAGAGCAGCTCGGCCGTCGCCCGCCCGATGCCCCGGGCCGAGCCGGTCACGATCGCCACCTTGTCCTCAAGGATTGCCATTCATCTGCCTTTCTTGTGCTTTGGAGAAGCGCTGATCATGCCAGGGCGGGGGATCGTCGCGCCCCTTCCCGGCGGGTGTCGGAGTCTCCACGGACGGTGAATGGCGATTCACTATCGCCATGCGTGACTGAATCGCCATTCACCTCGGGCCGGGGAGTCGGCCAGCGCTAGCTTTGCGCTCGTGTTCGACCACGTCACGATCCGAGCCTCGGATCTCGCGGCCTCGGCAGCCTTCTACACCGCCGTGCTTCGCGCGCTCGACATTCACCCGGACCACGAGCGCGATGATTTCGTCGAGTGGGATGACTTCTCGGTCAAGTCCGAGACGCCGGACCGGGGGCCGACGCGGCATCTGCACGTGGCGTTTGTGGCGCCCTCCCGGGAGCATGTCGAGCGGTTCTGGCAGGCGGGCATCGATGGTGACTATGCCGACGCCGGGCGGCCGGGGCCGCGCCCGCAGTACCGGCCCGAGTATTACGGGGCGTTTCTCCTCGACCCGGACGGCAACAGCGCCGAGGCGGTGCACCACGACGACACCCGCCGCGGCGGCCATATCGACCACCTATGGATCGGGGTGCGTGACCTCAATTCCTCACAGCGCTTCTACCGCCTCCTCGCCCGCCACATCGGGCTGCGCGAAGGGCGGCGCTGGGACGAGGGCGTTCAATTCCGCGGAGCCTGGGCCACGTTCTCGCTCGTCTGTGATGGCCGGCCGCCGACCGAGAACCTGCACGTCGCCTTTCCCGCGCCCGACCGCAAGACGGTCGACGCCTTTTATGAGGCCGCCACCACCGCGGGCTACTGCGACTACGGAAAGCCGGGCGAGCGCCCGGAACGCCATCCCGGCTATTACGCCGCCTACGTGCTCGACCCGGACGGGACGAGTGTTGAGTCCGTCTTCCACAGCCGAGGATGAACGCCGCCCGTCGCGAGCGCATCATCGCCCGGATCCGCTCGATTCCTGAGGGCTTCGTCCAGACCTACGGCGACATCGACCCATCGGCGCCGCGGTTGGTCGGGCACGTCCTGGCCACGCATGACGGTGACGACCTCCCGTGGCATCGCGTAGTTCGCTCGGACGGCAGCGTGGCCAAGGGACGGCGGCAGCTGACGCTGCTGCGTCGCGAGGGGGTACCGCTCCACGGCGAGCGAGTCGACCTCCGCCGGGCGCGGTTGCCGCGAGAGCTCTTATAGAGTCGCCGGCACCGATGAACGCCAAAGAGTGGATCGCCGAGTACGCGGACCGACTCGGGACCGACGCGCCGACGCCCCAGGAGTTCGCCACGCTGCTTGACGTGGCGGGCGAGGCCGCCCACTCCTCCGAGCGCGTGGCCGCGCCAGTGGCCTGCTGGGTGGCGGCGCGGGCTGGCGTGTCTCCGGATCAGGCGCTCGAAGCGGCGCGGAAGGTAACGGGCTCCGATGGCTGACGCGCGCCAGCACGACGTTGTCCTCTTCGGCGCCACCGGCTTCACCGGCGGCCTGACCGCGGAATACCTGGCCCTCAATGCCGATCAGGGGACGAAATGGGCGCTGGCTGGACGGAACCGGTCCAAGCTCGAGGGGGTGCGCTCAAGGCTGGGCTCGGAGCACTCCGGCGTTTCGCTGATCGAGGCCGATTCGAGCGATCCGGCGTCGCTGCGGGCCATGGCCGAGTCGACCAAGGTCGTGATCAGCACCGTCGGGCCCTACATCAAATACGGCGAGCCGCTGGTGGCGGCGTGCGCCGAGGCCGGCACCGACTACGTCGATCTGACCGGCGAGCCCGAGTTCGTCGACCTGATGTTCCTGCGCTACCACGAGCGGGCCACCGAGACGGGCGCCCGGCTCGTGCACTCGTGCGGATTTGACTCGATCCCGTATGACCTCGGCGCGCTCTTCACCGTCGATCAGCTGCCGGAAGGTGTTCCGATCGGCCTGGAGTGCTTCGTCCGGGTGGGCGGAACGTTCTCCGGTGGCACGTTCCACTCGGCCCTCGAGATCATGGGTCGGCTCCGCCAGGGCGCTCGCGTGGGCCGCGAGCGGCGCCAGCGCGAGCAGGCGCCGTCGGGGCGTCGCGTCCGCGGGGCGGCCGGCAAGCCCCACCTCGACCAGACGGCCGGCGGCTGGGTCGTTCCCTTCCCCACGATCGATCCGCAGACGGTGCTGCGGTCGGCCAGGGCGCTGGATCGCTACGGGCCTGACTTCACCTACAGCCATTACCTGGTGGTCAAGCGCCTGCCGGTTCTGGTTGGGCTCGCGGCAGGCGCCGGGGCGGTGATCGGCCTGGCGCAGATACCACCCGCCCGCAAGGCGCTGGGGAAGCTGAAGGACCCAGGCGAGGGTCCGTCACCCGAGCAGCGCGAGAAGTCCTGGTTCAAGGTTCTGTTCCGGGCTCGGACGAATGGGAGCGAGTTGCTCAGCGAGGTTTCTGGCGGGGATCCGGGCTACGGCGAGACATCGAAGATGCTGGCCCAGTCGGCTCTCTGCCTGGCCCACGACGAACTGCCCGAGCGGGCCGGCCAGCTGACGCCCGCCGTGGCCATGGGCCAGCCGCTGATCGAACGGCTAAAGCGCGAGGGCATCCGCTTCGAGGTCACGCGATCGTGACGGTAACTCCGGCGGAGGCAGTCGACGTCGCCAACGAGGAGTTCGGGCGCCACCCCGGCTACCGCGCGCTCCACGCCAAGGGGACGCTATGCCAGGGCACGTTCACCGCCTCCCGGGATGCGGCCCACCTCACCCGCGCGGCCCACATGCAGGGCGAGCCAGTGCGTGTGACCGCTCGGCTATCCAACGGCGGCGGGAATCCCGACGTCCCGGACTACGCCCCAGACGTCCGCGGGCTGGCGGTCAAGCTCTACCTGCCGGATGGCTCACGGACCGACATCGTGTGCCAGTCGCTGCCCCGCTTTCCCGCGCGCACGCCTGAGGAGTTCGTCGAGCTTCTGCGAGCCCAGCACCGTGACGTGGGGATGCTGTGGCGAGTGCCGCTGTTCATGGCCACACATCTCCATTCTCTGCCCGCGCTGGCTGTCGGGGTGCCCGCGCTGCGCCCGCTTCAGAGCTACGCCACCTGCAATTACTACGGCATCCATGCCTACCGCTTCCTCGACCACGACGGCCGGGCTCGGTACGTCCGTTACACGCTCGTCCCCGAGGCGGGCGAGCACCGCATCGGCTCGCGCGACGCCAAGCGTCGGGGGCGGAATTACCTCCAGGACGAGATCCGGGAACGGCTCGGGCGGGGGCCCGTCCGCTTCACGCTCGAGCTCCTTCTCGCCGGTCCGGGCGACAACGTCGACGATCCCTCGTCCGTGTGGCCGCGGGAGCGCGACCGCGTCCAGGCCGGGACGCTCGAGCTCACGGGCCTCGATACCGAGCGCGAACAGGGCGACGACATCCTGATCTTCGACCCCACCCGCGTGACCGATGGAATCGAGCTCTCCGACGACCCCGTGCTGCGCTTCCGCCCGGGCGCGTACGGCGAGTCGGTTGCCCGACGTACTGCCTGATGGCCGCTCGCTGGACGGCCGCTGACATTCCCGACCAGAGCGGCCGGGTGGCCATCGTCACCGGCGCCAACAGCGGGCTTGGGATGGCGACCGCTCAGGAGCTGGCCCGTGCGGGCGCCCGGGTCGTGATGGCCTGCCGCAACCTGGATAAGGGGGAGCGGGCGGCCGATGCCGTGACCGCCGCCGTGCCCGGGGCGGAGGTGGAGGTCTCGCCGCTCGACCTGGCGGATCTCGGGTCGGTGCGCGAGTTTGCCGAGGCCTTCGCTTCAGAGCACGAGCGCCTTGACCTGCTGATCAACAACGCTGGGATCATGGCGGCGCCGCGCCGGCGGACCGCGGATGGGTTCGAGAGCCAGTTCGGGACCAATCACCTTGGTCATTTCGCCCTCACCGGCCGGCTCCTGAGCCGCCTCCTGGCCGCCTCCGAGCCGCGGGTGGTGACGGTCTCAAGCAACGCCCACCGGATGGGTCGGATCAACTTCTCAGACCTTCAGGGCGAGCGGCGCTACATCCGCTGGCTGGCCTACGGGCAATCGAAGCTGGCCAACCTGATGTTCTGTTTCGAGCTCCAGCGACGGGCGTCCGAGGCGGGCGCGGCGCTGCGGAGCATGGCCGCCCACCCGGGCTACGCCCGGACGAACCTCCAGTTCGCGGCGCCGCCCGTGTATGAGCGCGTGGCGATGGCGGTGACGAACGTGGTCGTGGCCCAGAGCGCGGAGATGGGCGCGCTGTGCAGCCTGTATGCCGCCACCTCGGTCGACCTTCCGGGCGGGTCCTTCGTCGGCCCGGACGGGTTCATGGAAGGTCGGGGCCACCCGCACGTGGTCACCGCTGCTCCGAAGGCCTACGACGAGGTCGCCTGGCAGCGGCTGTGGGAGGAGTCGGAGCGGTTGACCGGCGTGGCCTACGAGTTCCGTATCAGTGGCGAAGGCTGAGCAGTCGGCCGGCCCCCAGAGGCTGGCCGAATTTGCGAACTATGTGTTCGCTTTTTCGCCCAGGCTCCCAGAGGCGCCTTCTCGGTGGCCGGCGTCACTAGCCTGAGACGCCGTTATGGCTGATGAAGCCACAGACCTCAGGCGCGACGGGGCCGCCGCGCTTGAATGGGCCGCCGGCTATCTGGAGCGGGTCGGCCAGCTCCCCGTGCTGGCCCAGGTGAGGCCCGGCGAGCTCCGGTCGCGATTGCCGGCGCATCCTCCCGAGGATCCCGAGCCGTTCGCCGACGTCCTGCGCGACCTCGACGAGGTCCTGCTGCCGGGCGTGACCCACTGGCAGCATCCGCGCTACTTCGCCTACTTCGCCACCAGCGCCGCCGAGCCGGCGATCCTGGCCGAGATGCTGGCCGCGACGCTCAACTCGGTGGCGATCCTGTGGCGGACCTCGCCGGCGTCGACCGAGCTCGAAGGCCTCGTGCTCGACTGGACGGCCGAGTTGCTGGGGCTGCCGGCGGGGTGGCACGGCCACATCGAGGACTCGGCCTCGACGTCGACCCTGGCCGCCCTGATCGCCGCCCGCGAGGCCACCGGCCGCGATGTGGTCGTCTGCTCTGAACAGGCGCACTCGTCGGTGGCCAAAGCCGCCCGGATGCTGGGGATGGCGCTGCGTGAGGTCCCGTGTGATGCTGAGTTTCGCCTCCGGCCGGCGGAGCTGGGCGATCTGTCAGATGCGGCCGCTGTGGTGGCCACCGTGGGGACGACCGCCACGACTTCGGTCGACCCCGTGCCGGAGATCGCCGACGCCTGCGAGCGCCAGGGCGTCTGGCTCCATATCGATGCCGCGTATGCCGGCGCGGCGATGGTCTGCCCCGAGCTTCGCTGGGCCTTCGAGGGGGTCGACCGAGCCGACTCGCTGGTGGTCAACGCCCACAAGTGGATGCTCACGCCGATGGACTGCTCGCTCTTCTGGTCTCGCCGGCCGGAGGCTTTGCGAGATGCCTTCAGCCTGGTGCCCGAGTACCTGCGCACCCCGGACGCCGAGGACGCCCTCTCGCTCAGCGAGTACGGGCCGGCGCTCGGCCGGCGTTTCCGCTCACTCAAGCTTTGGGCTGTTCTGCGCTGCGTGGGGGCGAGCGGTTTGCGAGCCCACATCCGCCACGGGCTCGAGCTGGCCTCTCTGCTTGAGGGCTGGGTGCGCGCGGAGCCGGGCTGGGAGCTGTGTGCCCCGAGGCCGTTCTCGGTCGTGTGCTTCCGGCTCGAGGGCGACGATGGCCGCAACCGGGCGCTGCTGGAGCGAGTCAACGCAGGTGGAGATATCTTCATCTCCCACGCCGTGCTTGACGGACGTTACGTGCTGCGGCTGGCGGTCGGTCAGATGCGAACTACCGAGGAGGACGTCAGGTGCGCCTGGGAGGTGCTGAAAAAGGAGGCGGCGGCGCAGTGATCCGTCGGGCGATCGTGCTGGCCTCGCTCGCCGTGGCCGGAGGCGCGGGGGTTGCTGTGGCCTCGGTGTCAACGCCGATTCCCTCCAGCGGGCTGCCGCCGACCAAGACCTTCGTCGGGCATCCCGCCGTCGCGCAGCCGATCCGCGGCGTCCCCCCGACGCCTCAGAACCGGTTCATGGCTCCCAACGGCACCTCGGAGATTCACGACGACGAGTGGCAGACGGATGTGAGCCGGTGGGCGGGTCCGATGGGACGCGAGCCAAAGACCGTCTCGAATTACATCCAGCACGACTGCGGCTCGATCACGTTCGACAGCAAGGGGCGAGTCGTGTCGGTGTGCGTCGGCATTCCGGGACCCGAGCTGTACATGTTCAACCCCAAGACGCTCGCCACGATGGCCACGTTCATGCTGCCTCCCCGCCAGAGCGTGCCGAGCAACATCTTTCAGGATTTCACGGGTGGCGGCTACTTCTATTTGAACAACCGCGACCAGGTGGTGGTCTCGACCACCACCCGGCACATCTATGTGATCGGGGAGACTCGGGCCAAGCCTGGTTTCAAGCTGGTGCGTGACTACAACCTGTCGAAGATCCTCAAGCGCAGCGAGAAGATCACATCCGCGCTGCCGGACTCAAACGGTTTGCTCTGGGTCGTGGCGCGGTCAGACGGGGTCGTGCTCACACTCAACCTGAAGACCGGCAAGGTCCACTACGTCCGCCTCGGTCACGGATCGCACGGCGAGATCGAGAACTCCTTTGCCACCGACCAGCACGGTGGCGTCTACATCGCGACCAACCGCAAGCTGTACCGCTTCGGCGCGGGGGCGAATGGTGTGCCGAAGGTCGTCTGGTCGGTCACGTACCCGAACAGCGGCCTATCAAAGCCGGGCCAGGTCGACAACGGGACGGGCACCACGCCCACGATCATGCCCGGCGGCTACGTCAACATCACCGACAACGCCAATCCGATGGACATCATGGTCTACCGGACGGCGGCCCATCCGTCCCGCATGGTGGGGCACCACGGGCATCGTCGCCGTGTGGCTCTGCCCCGCCAGGTCTGCAAGGTGCCGATCTTCTCCAAGGGCTCGAGTGCCGACGAGAACTCGATCATCTCTGCGGGTGACACGATGATCGCCGAGGACAACTACGGCTACACGGGGCCGCAGTCGCTTGCGAACAAGGTCACGACGCCGGGATTCGTGCGTGTGGATCTGAACCGCAACGGCCGGGGTTGTCACCAGGTGTGGCTGAACCGCCGTCTTTCGGCCCCGACCGTCGTCTCCAAGGTCGCGCTGGCCAACGGCCTCGTTTACACGTATACGACTGACAAGAGCGGCCACTGGTACTGGACGGCGCTCAGCTTCCGCACCGGCAAGCTTGTCTACAAGTCCTATGCCGGGTCCGGCTTCGGCTTCAACAACAACTACGCCGGAATCTCGATCAGCCAGCGCGGAACCGAGTACCTGGGGACGCTCGACGGAATCATCGCGATGCGGGACGGGAGAGGTTCGAGGGCGCCGTAGAGCAGCACGGGCAGCCGCCTGGGCTCTATTGGCGATTTGCAGCGGAACGCCGCTATCCCACCCGGGCAGCGACGTCACGCTGCCCTACACCTTTCGTCGCTACCGCAGCTCGCCGCTCGTCAGCCCGAGCAACCCCCGGGCAATGATCAGCAGCTGGATCTGTTGGGTGCCCTCGAAGATGTCGAGGATCTTGACATCGCGGGCCCACTTCTCGAGCAGTTCGCCCTCGCCGTAGCCGATCGCCCCGGCCAGAGCCACGCAGCGCAGGGCCACGTCCGTTCCGACGCGCCCGGCCTTGGCCTTGGCCATCGAGGCCTGCAAAGAATTCGGCTTGCGGTTGTCGGCCATCCAGGCCGCCTGCATCGTGAGCAACCGGGCGGCTTCCCAGTCTGACTCCATCGAGATGAACTCCGCGGCCGCGGCCGGCTGGGTGTGGAGCGGACGGTCGTAGTCGAGCTCGATACCGGCCTCGGTGAGCAGCTCCCGCATCCGGTCCAGGCACGCCTTGGCCACCCCGATGGCCATTCCGGCCACGAGCGGGCGGGTGTTGTCGAACGTCTGCATCACGCCGGCGAACCCGCCCTTGGGCGCGATCTCCGGGCTCCCCAGCAGGTTCTCCTTGGGGACGCGGCAGTCGTCGAGCACGAAGTTGGCCGTGTCCGAGGCCTTGATCCCGAGCTTGTGCTCCAGGCGATCGAGCTTCAGGCCAGGGTTGTCGCGCTCGACCACGAACGACTTGATCGCGGCCCGGCCCTGCTTGGGGTCGAGCGTCGCCCAGACGACCACCAGGTCGGCCCGATCCCCCGAGGTCACGAAGATCTTCTCGCCATTGAGGACGTACTCCTGCTCGTCCTCGTCCCACCGCGCCGTCGTCCGGATCGCGGCCGAGTCCGACCCGGCCTCGGGCTCGGTGATCGCCATGGCCGCCCACTTGCCCCCGAAGCGCCCCAGCTGCTCGTCGTCAGCCACCGCGGCGATCGCCGCCTGCCCGAGCCCCTGGCGGGGCATCGTCAAGAGCAGACCGACATCGCCCCAGCACAGCTCGATCAGCCCAAGCAGGCTGGCCATGTTGGAGCCATTGCGATTTGAACCATCGTCCTTGGGCTTCGTGCCGTTGCCGCCGCCCGACCGGGCGCCGACAGCCCCGGCGCCGGCGCCGCCGACTCCGCCGCCCTCCCCCTGCCCCTCGATCACCGCGGCCAGCATGTCGAGCTCCTTGGGGTACTCGTGCTCGGCCTGGTCGTACTTCCGAGAGTTCTTGCGGAAGATCTCGATCGCGACCATGTGAGCCTGGTCAACCAGCTGCTGAAACTTCTTGGGCGACTCCAGATTGATCGGCATCAGACGAGCAGCGCTCCTTCCATCACACCAGCGGCCCGAAGGTCTCGGTACCAGCGCTCGACCGGGTGCTCCTTGACGAAGCCGTGGCCGCCCAGCATCTGCACGCCATCTGACCCGATCCCCGCTCCCCGCTCGGAGCACAGCCGCCGAGCCAGCGCCGCCTCCCGCGCGAAGGACAATCCCTGGTCGGCCCGGCTGGCGGCGCGATATGTGGCCAGGCGCATCCCCTCAAGCTCGATCGCCATGTTGGAAACGGTGAAGGCGACGCCCTGGCGGTGGGCGATCGGCTCGCCGAACGCGCGGCGCTCCTTGACATATGGGATCACGTAGTCGAGCGCGGCCTGGGCAGCTCCAACCGAGACGGCGCACCAGCCCAGCCGGGCGAGCTGGACGCACTCGGTGTACGCCGCGGGATCGCCTTCGGCGAGCAGCGCTTGCCCGGGGAGCGACACGTCCTCGAATACCAATCGCCCGGTGGCGGCGGCTCGGAGGCCCATCGCCGGCTCGGGCTCGACACTGATCCCGGACGTCTTTGACTCGACGAGGAACAGGGCGGGGCCTGCCTCCTCGAGCTGGGCGGCGACGATGAAGAGCTCGCCGCCGGCCGCGCGCGGCACCAGCGACTTGGCGCCCTCCAGGACGAACCCATCGCCGTCGCGACGGGCGCTGGTCCGGAGTTGGAAGGGGTCAAACAAGGCGTGTGGCTCAAGGATCGCCAGCGCCGCCGCCGGCGGATCGTCGCCCACGAGTTCGGGGAGGTACGTGGCCTGCTGGTCCCCGTCGCCCCAGAGCCCGAGCGCGGTGGCCACGGCGGCCGGAGCGAGGCAGGCGACGGCCAATCCCATGTCTCCCTGAGCCAGCGCCTCGCTCATCAGCACCGCTGTGACCGCGGAGCGCTTCTCCACCGCGCCGCCCAGCTCCTCCGGGACCCCCACCATCGTCAGCCCAAGCTCAACGGCCTGACCCAGAAGCTCGGGTGGTGTGGTGGCGGCCTCGTCCGCGTCGTGAGCGGCGGGACGAAGCTTGGCCAGGGCGAATTCGCGGACCGAGTCGCGGAGCATCTGCTGCTCGTCGTCAGGTGTTAGATCGAAGAGGTCTGTGCGGCCCGCCTTCGGCTGACGGGCGGGACTCGAGCGCTTCTGGGCGGCGGCGAACGTGCGCCCGGCTCGGGCCGCCGTGCGGGCAGTGTTCTTTGAGGCGCCCCGGAGCAGGCGCTCGGTGGGCTGGCGCAGCCCCAGGCGATCGAGAAGGTCGGAGGCTGCGAGCCAGTTCAGCGCCCGCAGGCCGACGGCCATCCCCCGCTCGGCGATCGTCTGCTGCTCAGAGGACACGAGCGGGCAGGATAGCGACCGTTACATCATTTGGTGTCATCGTTCGAGCGATGACCGGCATAGGATCCCCTCGATGAGTGAGCCACCCGACCCCGAAGGTCCGCCTGACGCGCGGGTGGTCCCGCGTTTCGCCGGCCCGGAGACATTCGCCCGGCTGCCCCGGCTGGGCGATCTGGACGGCGCCGACGTCGCCGTCTTGGGCGTTCCCTTCGACAGCGGCGTCTCCTACCGCCCCGGTGCGCGCTTTGGCCCCGGAGCCGTCCGGGCGGCCTCCAAGCTGCTGCGGCCCTACCACCCCGCGCTCGACGTCCATCCCTGGGGTGCGCAGCAGGTGGCTGACGGTGGCGACTGCGCGGTGAACCCGTTCAACATCGAGCAGGCGGTCGGCGACATCGAGGCCGGGGCCGCCGGGGTGCTTGAGCGAGCGGGCAAGCTGGTGGCGATCGGCGGCGACCACACGATCGCGCTGCCCCTGCTCCGAGCGACCCACGCCCGGCACGGCCCGTGCGCGCTGGTCCACTTCGACGCCCACCTCGACACCTGGGATACGTACTTCGGCGCCTCATACACCCACGGGACTCCGTTTCGCCGTGCGGCTGAGGAGGGTGTGCTCGACCTCGAGCACTCGATGCACGTCGGCATCCGGGGCCCGCTCTATGCGTCCACCGATCTGACCGACGACGCCGAGCTGGGTTACGCGATCGTCTCCACCGCTGAGGTGTCGGCGAATGGCATTCCGGCGGCCGTCGAGCGGATCCGCCAGCGGGTGGGGGACGCCCCGCTGTACGTCTCGATCGACATCGACGCGCTCGACCCGGCCCACGCCCCCGGGACCGGTACCCCCGAACCCGGTGGGCTGACCACCCGGGAGCTCCAGGAGCTGCTTCGTGGGCTGGCCGGGCTCCAGATCGCTGGAGCCGACGTGGTCGAGGTCTGCCCCGCCTACGACCATGCCGAGATCACGGCGCTGGCGGCGGCGCAGGTGGCCTACGAGCTGCTGGCGCTGCTGGCGCGCTGCTAGCCGACGATCGTCACGAGCGCCAGCGTGGTCAACGCATCGATGGCGACGAACAGCGGGATCCGGTGATACCAGTGCTGGCAGAAGCTGGACGCCCAGTAGCCGCCCAGCCCGGCTATGAAGTCGAAGTAGAAGTGCTGGGCGTAGAGCTTGGCGCTGAAGCCATGGACATGACTTAGGTCAAACAGTGGACTGAACAGCCCGGCGGCCAGCAGCACGAGCAACGCGAGCGGCAGCCAGGCCCGCAGCGTTAAGCCGAAGACCCGTCGGTTCAACCACTCCGGGGAAAGAAGCTGGAGAACGCGCATCTCAGGGGACTGTAGCACAGTGATGAGATTGATTCTCATTATCAAGTCGGCGCTGCGGAGCGCTACGCTCGTGCGGTGCCCCTCAGCTGGTCCGAGCAGGTTCATCTGACGCTTCGCCAGGCCGGCCTTCGGCAAGCAGAGGCTCGGGAGCGGGTCGTGGAGCTGCTGGCCGCCGAACCGTGTGCCCTGAGCGCGGTGGAGATCGAGTCCGCGCTGAATGCGCGGGGACGACGGGTGGGCCTGGCCACGATTTATCGCGCCCTCGAGCTCCTGAGTGAGCACAGCCTCGTGGAGCGCGTCGCGGTCGGTCCCGGGGTAACCCGGTTCGAGCGAGCGCATCCGAGCGGCGAACATCATCATCACCATCTGGTCTGCGAGCAATGCGGAAGGCTCGTGGCCTTCGACGATCCGGGGCTTGAGCGGGCGATCGAACGGGTGTCGCAACGCCTCGGCGTGCAGGTCGAGCACCACGAGATCCTGCTCCGCGGCTCCTGTCAGGACTGCGAGTAGGCGCTCACCACGCGTCGACGTTCGGCCGCCGCTTGCCCGGGCGCTGCCACCAACGTCCCGAGTGATCATCGAACAGCATGTCGATCCACCGGTGGCTGTCCGCGGGGTCGATCACGTCGTCGATCTCGCCGTAGGCGGCCATGTTGATCGCCTGCCCGCGTTCGTAAGCCGCGGCCACGGTGGCGTCGTAAACGCGCTCGCGCTCCTGTGGATCCTCGATCGCCTCGAGCTCCCGACGCATTCCCAGCCGGACCGCCCCCTCGAGCCCCATCCCTCCATATTCCGAGGTCGGCCATCCGACGCAGAACAGGCCGGCCTTGAAGCCTCCGCCGGCCATCGCCTGGGCACCCAGCCCGTAGCCCTTGCGCAGCACGATCGTGCCGATCGGGACTCCGAGGTTGGCACCCGTGACGAATATCCGGGCGAAATGGCGCACGGTGGCCGTCTTCTCGGACTCGGGGCCGACCATGAATCCGGGCGTATCACAGAGGGACAGGATCGGCAGCGCGAACGCGTCACAAAGCTGCATGAAGCGGGCGGCCTTGTCCGCGCCGTCGGCGTCGATCGCCCCGCCGAGGTGCGAGGGATCGTTGGCGATAACTCCCAGTGGGCGGCCGCCATGACGGGCGAGCGCGGTCACGATCCCCGGTCCCCAGCCTGGCCGCAGCTCGAGCACGTCCCCGAGAAGGGCGTCGATCACCTGGCGAACGTCGTAAATCCGCCGGCGATTGGTGGGGATCAGAGCTCGGAGCGTTGACGGGTCAGCCGACGGGCCTGCATCTTGCGGTCCCCGGAAGTAGCTGAGGTAACGCTTGGCCATCTGGACCGCCTCGACGTCGTCGGCCACGCGCAGGTCGACCACTCCGTTGCCGTACTGGACATCGATCGGTCCCACTTCAGCGGGTTCGAAGGATCCGAGGCCGCCGCCCTCGATCATGGCTGGACCGCCCATCCCGATGCTCGAATCCTCGGTCGCGATGACGACGTCACAGCAGCCGAGCAGCGCGGCGTTCCCGGCAAAGCAGTTCCCCGATGCGATCCCGACGAGCGGGACAAGGCCGCTCAGCTCCGCGAACAGCTGGAAGGCGCGGCAGTCCAGTCCGGCCACATGGGGCCAGTCGACGTCGCCGGGCCGTCCGCCGCCGCCCTCGGCGAACAGCACCACCGGCAGGCGGCGTCGCTCCGCGAGCTCGAACAGGCGGTCCTTCTTGAGGTGATTGCGCATCCCCTGGGTGCCGGCCAGGACGGTGTAGTCGTAGGACAGGACGATCGCCGGCCGGCCGTCGATCTGGGCGCTTCCGGCCACCAGCCCGTCGGCGGGCGTGCGGCGGATCAGGTCCTCGGTCGGGCGCCGGCGCTCCTGGGCGGCGAAGATCAGCGGCCCGTACTCGACGAACGTTCCCTCGTCGACCAGGTCGGCCAGGTTCTCACGCGCCGTGCGGTGGCCCTGGTCGTGGCGCTTGGCAACGGCACCGGGCCGGGCGTCGTCCTGGGTCAGGGCGTGGCGCTCGTGCACCGCCTTGAGGTCCTCTCTTGATTCAGCCTCGGACTCGGGCGTGTCGGGCTGGGCATCGGCGGGCGCAGCGGAGCGATCGAGGACCGCTAGCACCTGCCCCGCCTGGACGGTTTCGCCCGCTTTCACGGCCACGCTCTGCACCGTGCCACCGGCATCGCTGACGATTTCGTGCTCCATCTTCATGGCCTCGAGCACGAGCACCGGCTGGCCTGGGACCACCTGATCGCCGGGCAGGCGGACGATCTCGAGGACGGTCGCAGTGAACGGGGCGAGGATCTGAGCTTCGGCGGCGATCCCGGGATGATTTCAGGAGCTGGGCGTCAGCTCAGCCACCGCGCGCAGGATCTCCTCCGGCGAGGCATTGTCACCGGCGTCCTTCGCCATGTGCGACCACGCGACCGTGCCGTCAGGCGCAACCACCATCGCTCCGCCGAGCTGGGACGGATGGCCGATCGTTCGGCCCTGCAGCTTGCCCGTCCGCAAGCTGGTCATCAAGCCTTTGGCCGCGACCTTCGGGCCGATCAGCTCGCCCACGCTGGCCATCTTCGCGCCGGCCGCTTTGTAGCTGGCGCGCTTCTCGTCCGCCAGCACCGGCACGTGCATCTCCTGGCGCCGTCGGAAGTGGGCCGCGTGGCGGGGCGTCAGCTGCCCGATCAGGACCAGCTTCGCGCCGGCGGCCTCGAACTCCTCACGAGCGCGGTCCAACTGGACCGCGTGGGCCTTGCAATAAATTCAGCCGTAGTGCCTTAGCCACACGAGCGCGGCCGGGCCGTCGCGCCAGAGCTCACCAAGGCGGACCTCATTGCCGTCCTGATCGGGAAGAACGAGATCGGTGAGGGCATCAGCACGCTCGGTGGAAGTGGTCCCGGCCATCAGGAGTCGGACTCTACCGCGCGCGCTCGCGCCCACGAATAGACAATGGCGAGCCAAGCGGCGGTCTCATCGAACTCCCTGTCCAGTGGATCGTCGTGGGAGTAGATCGGGACGATGCCGATAGCGATCACGCCGAAGGTATCGAGGAGACGGGCGGCGGCCTTCGCCTTGGCCCGATCTCCGAAGATCCGAATGGGATCAGGGAACTCGATCCTGCGCGGGAGCCCGATCGGTTCTGCTAGCCCGACTGCGTACCGGAGCGGCACAGCTGGCCGCGCCCGCCGCGGGCCGGTTAGCGCCTCGCCGTACGCGATGGTCCGTTCCCACTCGTCACGTAACAGGTCGTCCTTGGGCATGGGCTGGCGTCCTTGCTCGACGTATTCGATCGTTCGCCATTCGTCCATCTCAAGTTCCTCAGCGAGTTTTCGCCGCGTGAGCTTGGTCCCATCGCCCAACACGATTCGATTGCGCAGGGCGGCGTAGATCCGGCCCTGAGCCTTCCTGCGGCGGTCCCGGTCTGGATCCTTGCTCAGTCTCGCCATCCCGGACATTTTGCCGTATCTCTGGACGTATCTGTAATGGGGCTAGAGCGTTCGGCTCTGGCCCGACCGGACGGACTCCGGGGACCGACGAGAGCCGGAGAAGGGACAGGACAGGTGTCCTCAACAACGCCAAGTAGCAACGACAACGGCCGAGACGCTGCCGAGGCGGCGTTCCCCGTCGGGGGGGCTGTCCGGTACCGGCCGGACGGTCCCCTCTACCGGGTGAGCGGATACAAGAACGAGGGGCCTGGCCGAGGTCACACGGTCACGGTCCAGGACGAGGGTGGCCGGAGCCGGCATCTGCGGACGTCGAAGCTTCAGGCGGTGGAGGTCATTGTTTGGACGGACAGCGCGTTCGCGCTGCGCTATCCCGGCCCCGTTTGCCGGGCGTGCGGCGAGCCGATCTTGGTGGGCGAACTCACAAATCGTGAGAAATACGTGGCGGTGGGGGCGCGCTATAAGCACGCCGCATGCCAGGACCACAGCGGCTCGCCGGTCCAGTCGAAGGCGTCAACAGACGCGGCCATCAGACTGCTTCGGACTACGCCGCACGAGTTCCACCCGCCGCGTGAGAGCTGGCACGGCTCCTGTCGGACGTCTGAGTTGTTCAGGGTGCCGGGCCTGGGCGCGTTCAAGCTGCTGGCGGATTTGTTTTTTCACTTCATCGCCCATGGGTACATCGAACCGTGGAAAGCGGAGTCGCATGAGCAAAACGCGACGGTGATGCGGATCGTTGCCAATGCCGCGGCCAGCTACGCGGAGGCTGGCTACTTCACGATCGTGGACGGAATCTTTTCTCCCCGGCTGGTTCTTCGAACCGTTACGCGACGCGCTGGTCAGTCGTGGGAACGCGGTCGCCTACGCTGTGCTGCGCGGACCGCTGGCCATCTGCGAGACGAGGAGCGCGGAACGAGAAAGGGACCCACTCGCAGACAGGGGCGCGATCAGGCAGCTCTGGCATGCGTTCGCAGATCTCGGCGAGCACGAGCGCCACGCAATTGACACCGACGATGCGGATCCGGCACAGATCGCCGACTGGATCGCGCGCAACCTCGAATCGCTGCTCGCCAGTCCCAACCCGGCGTGACAGATCGCGTGGCGCGCGGTCCCGGTACCACGCGATACGAGCCGTGCCGAGTCGGGGCGCGGTCAAGTCGAATGCGCCTTGACCGCGACCCCAAAGCTGAGTAGGGTCGGCAGCGCGTGTAATTGATGTGCGCGCAAAGGCGCGACAAACGGAGGGGGATGGGATGGAGCTGGTCAGGGCCGATCGACGTGAGCAGTGCTCGACGCAGCGAGGCCGGACACGGATCCGGCCAAGGCTCTTCGGGCTGTTGGTGGCCCTCTCCGCGGTGCTGACGTGCTCCGCGGCGGTCCTGGCGGACGGGGCCGCGGCGGCTCCAGGTGCGCGCAGCGCCCGGCAGTCCCGGCTGTCGCCGCTCTCGGCACTGAACCTGGGCAGGCTTCTGCGTCCGTCCACGAGGGTCTTTGCGCGTCCCCTGGTGGGCTCATCCTTTCCGGCTCCGGGCGCCAAGAGTTTGCTTGTTCACGTCGCCTGCACCTCGGCCCCCAACTGCTGGGCGGTCGGAGGTTTCGGAGCCAATAACGGCGCGGTCTTGAACCAGGCGCTGCATTGGAACGGCAAGAACTGGAGCCAGGTCTCCACCCCCGAGCCCGGCGGCACCTCAAGCGGGAGCCAGCAGATACTCACGGGGATCGCGTGCACCTCGGCCTCCAACTGCTGGGCCGTGGGGTATGAAGAGCCGAGCTCCGGACCGCAGCTGAACGATGCCCTGCACTGGAACGGCGCGCACTGGAGCCAGGTCTCCACCCCCGACCCTGGCGGCGCCCTGACCGGTGATACAAACGAGCTCCTGGGCGTAGCCTGCGCCTCGGCTACGAGCTGTTGGGCGGTGGGCTACACGCGGGGTGCCTACCCGGCGCCGGAGCTGAACCAGGTTCTGCACTGGAACGGCACGCACTGGAGTCAGGCCTCGACCCCCCAACCGGGCGGCACCTCGAACGGAGATACGAACGAGCTTGGGATACTCGGTGGCGGCGTCACGTGCGTGTCGGCCTCGAGCTGCTGGGCGGTGGGCTTTACGCAGAACGGCAGCGGCACGCCGCAGCTGAACCAGGTTATGCATTGGAACGGTGCGACCTGGAATCAGGTTTCGACCCCCGAGCCGGGCGGCACCGGCGCCACCGACACCAATGAGCTCACCGCGGTCACCTGCCGATCGGCCTCCAACTGTTCTGCCGTCGGCGAGTCTGAGTCGGGGAGCAGCGAGCCAACGTTGAACCAGGTACTCCATTGGAGCGGACACACCTGGGTATCCGCCCCGGTGATCAACCCCGGCGGCAGCGACACTGGCGCCTTGAACCAACTCATCGGAGTCGCCTGCCCCGCCGCGAGCAATTGCTCGGCCGTCGGCGCTGTCCATAACAGCAGCGCCGACGCCGCCATTTTGAACCAGGCTCTGCACTGGACCGGGGGTGCGTGGCTCGGAACCTCGACGCCCAACCCCGGCGGCGCGAATCCCGGTGACACGAACGAGCTCATCGGTGTCGCCTGTCCATCCATTTCGAACTGCTGGGCCGTCGGCGTCCTCGGAACGAGCAACTTGCCGATCAACCAGATCCTGCACTGGAACGGCACGAACTGGGCGATGGGATAGGGAGACGGGCTACTCGTATTTGAGCCCTCCACACCTGTGAGTGGCGCGCAGCGAGACGTGATGGTGATGGGAGGGACGATGGTTGATCGGTCGGGGATGCGACGCGTGGGTCGCGCGATGTGCCTGACGATCGCGTTGGCCGCCCTGGTGCTGACGGTCGGCGCCAACGCGGCTTCGGCGGCGACGACGACGCAGGTGCAGAGTTATGTGCATGGCCCCCGTCGTTTGGTCCAGCTGTTTTGTTGTAGTAACTCTGTTTCAGAGTGAGTGATCTGTACCGCTGAGCGGAGAGAGTCGGTCACTTGGTGAACCCGGGCGTCACACGGACGGCTCCGTTGGGCTGGTCCAGAGTGAACGAGGGGGTTTCCTCTCATTGGCTGCCCACTCTACTTGCCTCATAGAACGCCTGCGGGGTATTCATCCCGAGCCCGCGGTGGGGTCGCAGCGTGTTGTACTCGTGGACCCAGCCGGCGATCACGACCCGGGCTTCGGTGACGCTGTCGAAGCTCTCGCCGTTGAGCACCTCGTCGCGCATCGTGCGGTTGAACCGCTCGACACCGCCGCCCGGCGCCGGACCGGGCTCACCAGTTTCCCCGGGAAAGCTCCTTCAGCATCGAGATATCCAAGGCTTGCTCGGCCACGATCCGCTTCAAGCGGTTGTTCTCCTGCTCAAGCGCCTTGAGCCGCTGCGCCTCGTCCTCCTTCAACGCGCCGTACTTGATCCGCCACCGGAAGAACGTCTGGTCTGAGATCCCCAGCCGCTTACACCGCTGCGCGACCGTCAGCCCCTGCGCCTCGAGCTTCTCAGCCTCTCACAGCTTGGCGACGATCTGCTCCACCGTATAGCGCTTTCGCGCCATCGCGAACCTCCATTCGGTCTAACAACATTGCCAAGTACGACAAAGAAGTCGGACCGAACAACGGGGAGCCCTTCAGGGACATAAAGCTCAGCCGTAGTGGCGCAGCCAGACGAGCGCGGCCGGCCCGTCTCGCCACAGGTCGGCGAGCCGGACATCATTGCCGTCCTGGTCCGGAAGGACGATGTCGGCCAGCTGCTCACCGGTCACGGCCATGGCGAGAACTCTACTGGCGACTCTTCTCGCCAGTAAGCTGCCCGGCCGTGAGCTTCCGAGCGGGGACGAGAGCGCTCAGAAGTACCGTGGCAGTTCTGCTGACTGGGGCCGTCGTTGCAGGCTGCGGCGGTGGCAGCGGTGGCGGCGGCGGTGGTGGCTACCCCGCGGCCGCGAAGACGAACTTCCTGGGCGGCTGCGAGCAGCGGGTCAGCACAAGCGCGTGCACGTGCGAGTTTGACTACATCGAGAAGCGCGTTTCGTTCAGCACCTTCGCCGCGGCAGACAAGGCGCTGCGGGACCACACGGGCGGGATTCCCGCCTGGTTGCTGAACGCAGCGCGGGCCTGCGTCAGCACCGAGCAAACGACCACGACCTGAGTCTGGCGCCGCTCGGAGGCACCGCTGCCTGAGCTCGGCCGGGGGCTAGGATCGCCGGGCGATGACGGAGACAACCCAGGCTGAAGTTCTGTGGCGCCCGTCCCCCGAGCGGGTCGAGCGGGCCATGATCACCCATTACACGCGGTGGCTTGAGGAGACCCGCGGGGTGAGCCTCTCCGACTACGACGCGCTGTGGCGGTGGTCGGTCGACGACCTCGAAGGCTTCTGGACCTCGATCGTCGAGTTCTGCGGCGTCCGGTTCCGGGAACCGCCGCAGGGGGTTTTGGGCAGAGCGGAAATGCCAGGGGCCAAGTGGTTTCCGGGCGCTCGGCTCAATTACGCCGAGCACATCTTCCGGGACCGTGATCTCACGGCCGTGGCCATCCGGCACGTTTCTGAGCTGCGGCCCGCCGTCGGCGAGTTGAGCTGGGGGCAGCTCCTCGATCAGACGGCCCGGATCGCGGCGGGGCTTCGGGCGATGGGGATCGGCCGGGGCGACCGCGTCGCGGCCTACATGCCGAACATCCCGGAGACAGTGGCGGCGCTGCTGGCATGCGCCTCGATCGGCGCCGTGTGGTCCTCGGCCGCGCCCGAGTTCGGCGCTCGGAGCGTGATCGATCGCTTCTCGCAGATCGAGCCCTCGGTGCTGCTGGCGATCGATGGCTACAGGTACGGCGGCCGCGACTTCGATCGACGTGAGGCGGTGGAGGAGATCGCCGGGGCGCTGGGCGCGCCGATCGTGTGGTTCGGCTATCTGGATGGTGGGGGTTGGCCTTCGGACTTTGCCGCTGGGGGAGCGGACGAGTCCGGTGCGGCCCTCGAGTTCGAGCCCGTCTCGTTCGACCACCCGCTCTGGGTTCTGTACAGCTCCGGCACGACGGGGCTCCCCAAGCCGATCGTCCACGGGCACGGAGGAATCCTGATCGAGCAGCTCAAGAAGGGATGGCTGCACCTGGACGCCCAGGCCGATGACCGGATGTTCTGGTTCACCACCACCGGGTGGATGATGTGGAACTTCCTGGTCGGGGTGCTGCTCACCGACGCCTCGATCATCCTGTACGACGGCAATCCGGCTTATCCCGATGCCGGCCGGCTGTGGGATCTGGCCGAGGAGACCGGGATGACGTGCTTTGGCACGAGCGCGGCGTTCATCTCGTCGTGCATGAAGGCCGCGATCCAGCCGCGGTCGCCCGCGCGGCCTCTTTCCGCGCTGCGCTCTCTGGGCTCCACCGGATCCCCGCTGTCGCCCGAGGGTTTCCGCTGGGTCTACGACGAATTGGGCCCGGACCTGTGGCTGTTCTCGACCTCCGGCGGGACCGACATGTGCACAGCCTTCGTGGGCGGCGTGGCCACGCTCCCTGTGTACGACGGCGAGCTTCAGGCCCGCTGCCTGGGATGTGCCGTCGAGGCCTGGGACCCCGATGGCCAGCCGCTGACCGACGAGGTCGGAGAGCTCGTGATCACCAAGCCGATGCCCTCGATGCCGCTGTTCTTCTGGGGCGACTCAGACGGCGAGCGCTACCGCGACTCGTACTTCTCGATGTACCCCGGCGTATGGCGGCACGGCGACTGGATCATGATCACCTCGCGCGGAACGGCCGTGATCTACGGCCGCTCTGACTCGACGATCAACCGGGGTGGTGTGCGGATGGGGACGTCGGAGATCTATCGCGCCGTGCTGGCGCTGGACAAGGTGGTTGATGCGCTGGCCATCGATGTCCCACGGCCTGGCACCGATGGATGGCTGATGCTGTTCGTGGTCCTCCGGCCGGGAGCGTCGCTGGACGAGGACGTGGTGGCCGAGATCCGTCGGCGGATCCGCCAGGACTGCTCGCCCCGCCATGTGCCTGACGAGGTGGTCGAGATCGCCGAGGTCCCGCGCACCCTGTCCGGCAAGGTGCTCGAGGTCCCGGTCAAGCGAATCCTGGGCGGCGTCCCCGTCGAAAGAGCCGCTTCACGGGAGTCCCTCGCCAACCCGGACGCGCTGGATTTTTTCGTCGCTTGGGGGAAAAACGCGTAATCAGAACGCGAGGCCCGGCGCCTCAAAGTGATTCTCGCGAACCGCCCGATGACCGGGGCCTGAGGTTCTTATCCACCTCTAATCCAGTCCTGCTGACCTTGTCATGGAACCGGGCAGAACTGGGTATCGAGACTACGATCGAGTGAACATGAAATTCAAGAGCAGATGGCTTCCTGTCTTGGCCGGCGCTGTGGCGGGCGGACTGATCGCCTGGGCCGTGGCCAGCGGCGGCAGCAGCAACTCCACCACCACGACGGTGCTCCAATCCTCCCGCGGCGCGGACATCCCCACTTCGTTCACGTCCTCTCACGGGATGAGCATCAATCAGATCTACCGCCAGGACGCGCCGGGCGTCGTGGACATCACGGTCACCTCCCAGAGCAGTGGCGGTGGCTTTGGCCTGTTCGGCGGATCAGGCCGCACCGTGGGTGAGGGCGCGGGCGTCGTCTATGACAAGAACGGCGACATCCTGACCGACGAGCACGTGGTCGCCGGCGCGATCAAGGTCATCGTCAGGTTCGAGAATGGGACGAAGGTCCGAGCGAAGGTCCTGGGCACCGATCCCTCGACTGACGTGGCCGCCATCCACGTGAACGTCCCGTCTTCCGAACTGCATCCGATCGCATTCGCCGACTCCGGTGCGGCCCAGGTGGGCGACCCCGTGGTGGCCATCGGGAGTCCCTTCAGCCTGCCTGAGACCGTCACCAGTGGGATCGTGAGCCAGACGGGCCGGCCCATCACCGCACCCAACAACTTCACGATTACCGGGGCGATCCAGACTGATGCCCCCATCAACCCCGGCAACTCTGGCGGCCCGTTGCTGGACGCCAACGGCAAGGTGCTGGGACTGGCAGATCAGATCGAGACCAACAACACGACCGCCTCGGGCGAGGGATCGAGTTCCGGCGTCGGGTTCGCCATCCCGTCGGACATGGTGGCCCATATCGCCAGCCAGATCATCTCCGGGAAGAAAATCCAGCATCCGTACGTCGGCGTGTTCCTCAACAGCACCTCGACCGGCGGGGCCCAGATCAGCGACGTGCAGCCGGGAACGCCGGCTGACCAGGCTGGACTGAAGGCGAATGATCTGGTCGTCGCGATCAACGGCCATCCGATCAACTCGACCCAGCAATTCATCGAGATGGTGGACACGTTCACGCCGGGTCAGACGATCACGCTCACCGTCAAGCGGGCCGGCAGCACAAGGCATGTGAAGCTGACCCTCGGCACGCGTCCGAGTTCAGCCCCCAGCACGGGCTAAGGTTTGGAGGTCCAGCTCCGCGGCGCCGGCAGCTAGGCGCCGCGGGGCGGAGCTCCCCTAACCCGCTGATCGCCGACAGCTGCGTCGTGGCCCGCTCCATCAGCTCGCGATGAGCGGAGCGGGTGTCCCCGGTGCGGCGGGTCCACGAGCCATCGGCGCCGAGCGTCCAGGCGAACGTGTCGTCAGCCAGGCAGCGCTCAAGCGTGTCGTCGAGCTCGTCACGGAGCTCCTGTTTCTCGACCGGCGCGAGCAGCTCCACGCGGGTGTCCAGGTTGCGCGGCATGAGGTCGGCTGAGCCCATGTAGTACGTGTGCTCGTCGCCGCGGTGGAAGGCGTAGATCCGTGAATGCTCCAGGAAGCGCCCCACGACCGAGACGACGTTGATCGTCTCGCTCACCCCCTCGAGCCCCGGGATCAGGCAGCAGATCCCGCGGACGCCCAGATCGATCGGGACCCCGGCCTGCGAAGCGCGATAGAGCGCCTGGATGCACCGGGCATCCACGAGCGCGTTCATCTTCATCACGATCCGGGCGGACTGCCCGGCCTCGTGAGCCTTGATCGTCTTGTCGATCTCCTCGATCAGCCCCTCGCGCATCGAGCCCGGAGCGATCAGGACCTTATGCTCGCCGACGGGGTGGCCGTAGCCCGTCAGGGTGTTGAACAGGTTGGCCACCTCCTGGCCCAGCTCTCGGTCAACGGTGAACAACCCGAAGTCCTCATAAAGACGCGCGTTCTTGGCGTGGAAGTTGCCGGTTCCGATCATCACGTAGTTGCGGACGGAGCCCCCCTCCCGGCGCACGACGAGGATCGCCTTGGCGTGCGTCTTCAGTCCAGGGATTCCGTGCACGACATGGGCGCCCACCTTCTCGAGTGCCCGGGACCAGTGGATGTTCAGGCGCTCGTCAAAACGGGCTTTCAGCTCCACGAGGCACACGGCCTGCTTGCCTCGCTCGGCGGCTCGAATCAGCGAGGGCACAAGGGCAGAGTCATCGGAGGTCCGGTACACCGTCATCTTGATCGCGAGCACCGAGGGGTCGTCCACGGCCTGCTCGACGAATCGCTCAACGCTGGCGGCAAAGGACTCGTACGGGTAATGGACCAGAACGTCGCCCTCGCGCATGGCGGCCATGACATCCGGTTTCTCGTCGCTCTCGGTCGCGGGTGGAGCAAAGGCCGCCGAGGGGACGGGAGTCCATGGCTGCTGGTGCAGGTCGGGATGGCCGTCCAAGTTCACGATCTCCCACAGGTCAGAGAGATCAAGCGGGCCCTCGACGTCGTACACCTGGACCTCCTCGACGCCCAGCCACTCGATCAGCCGTTCGCGCAGCGCGGGGTCCATGCTCGCTCCCACCTCCAGCCGGACCACCTCGCCAAAGCGGCGTCGGCGCAGCTCGTCCTCGACGGCCGCCAGCAGGTCATCGGCCTCATCGTTGACCTCGAAGTCGGCGTCCCGAGTGACCCGAAAGAGGTCGTAGCTGAGGATCTCCATGCCGGGGAATAGCTCGTCCAGGTGGCTGGCGATGATGTCCTCGAGGGGGATGAAGGTGTCCTTCGAGATCTCGACGAACCGGGGGAGGACCTCCTTGGGGACCTTCACCCGGGCGTAGGCCTCGTGCTCGGCGTCCGGGTCGTGCAGCCGGACGATCAGACTCAGAGACAGGTTCGAGATGTAGGGAAAGGGGCGACCAGGACCGATTGCCAGGGGGGTGAGCACGGGAAAGATCTGCTCCCGGAAATGTCGCTCGATGGTTCCCTCAGGGACATCGGCCTCGGCGCAGGCGATGATCCGGATCCCCTCCTCGGCCAGCTTGGGCTGGATCACCTCGGTGAACTGCCGGGAGTGCCGGCGGTCCTGCGCGGCCACCGTCGCGGCAATCGTCGCCAGCGTCTCCGTGGGGGGGAGACCGTCGGGACCGCGCGCGAGGATCCGGGCCTCGACCTGATCGTGGACGCCGGCCACCCGGATCATGAAGAACTCGTCCAGGTTGGTGACGAAGATGGCCAGGAACTTCAACCGCTCCATCAGCGGCAGCGACTCATCTTCGGCCAGCTGAAGCACGCGATCGTTGAAGTCCAGCCAGGACAGCTCTCGGTTGATGAACAGCTCTGGTTCATCCAGCGACCGCGCGGCGCCGGCGCCGTTGCTCTCGCTGGCGAGCGGGGTGGCACCGGTGCGGGCCCGGACCGCCACCGCCGCGTCGCCCTCTGGCATCAGACGGCTACCGGGTCCGGCGCGGCGGCGATCGCCGCCAGCTCACTCGGCCGCAGCAGCAGCACGAGCTCGCCCTTGGCGATCGCGGCCAGGCCACCCTTCTTCATTCGGGCCTGAGTCCCCGTGAGGTCATGAAGGAGCAAGGAGAAAGAGGGATCGTGACCAACCAGGAGCACATCGCCCAGGCCGGCGATGAGGCGATTGGCGTCGAACGGCTCACCGGAGAGCGCGCGCTCGGTGCGAATCGGTATGTCGAGCGGCTCGCAGGCTCGTTCGGCCGTCTGGAGCGCACGCAGCTTCGGGCTCGAGAGGCAGATATCGATGTGTTCGCCCAGGCGGAGCAATGCCTTGCCGACAGCGTCCGCCTGGGCAGATCCCCGGTCAGTCAGCGGCCGCTCGTCATCTGGCACCCCGTCTGCGGCATCGGCGTGACGCAGCAACCAGAGCACCCCCTAACTGTAATGGCTCGAACTAAGCCGAGGTGAGCGCTGGCCCGGATCTTGCTTGGCTTCAGCCGGTCAGGAGGCGGCGACCGAACACACGCTCGAATGCCTCGCTGTCGCCGTAGCGCTCGACGCTCCAGCGGGGGAGGATCAGGTTCTCGCCCTCGGCCTCCAGGTGGAGGCCGACTCCGTGTCCATTGGGCCGAAGGCGGGCCTGTTTGACCGACTGGTCGCGTCCGCGCTCGAGGTGCTCAGCCAGCCGCAGAATCACCGCGCAGCGGGATACGAGCTCCTCGTCGCCGTCCCGGGCAAGCGGAGCCAGCTCTCCCAGCTTGGGCGCTCCCTTGCGGTGATATCGGCTGATTTGGGCGATCAGCGCCCGCTCCCGGGGATCGAAACCGAACAGGTCGGACGAGATGATCAGGTAGCGGGAGTGCTTGTGGTGATCGTCGTAGGAGATCGTCATGCCCACGTCGTGGAGCATCGCGGCCGCCCAGAGCAGCTCCCGCTCCTCCGAGCTGGGCTCGATCAGCCCTCCCTGCACGAGCGAATCGAACATCTGCTGGCAGAGCAGCGCCACGTGTTCGGCGTGCCCCATATCGGGTTCGTACTGCGCGGCCAGGTTGCGCACCGCCGCGCCCCGCACATCGTCAAACAGAGGTTCTCTGGTGCGGGTCTCGTCTCCCCGCCCGGAGAGCAACTCGCGGTCGAAGAAGACCCCCTCCCGCAGCCCGGCCTCGGTGGCCTCGATGCCGCTGAAGTTGCCCAGCTCGAGGACGGCCTCGATCACGAGGGCAGCCGGCAGGATGATGTCGCCGCGTCCCGGCTTGATCCCCGGCACCTCGCCGCGCTCCTTGGCGGGAAGCTCAGCAAGCTGGTCCACCAACTCGCTCAGCCCCTCGGCCGTGAGCACGAAGCCCTGCACACCGAGATCAAAGGACTGAGGCGTGGCGTGCTGGGCGGCTGCGGCCAGGTTGCGCACCGCCCCTCCGATTCCCACGAGTCGATCGCCTGATCCAGGGAGCCACTCGAGGCGTCCGAGCTCCTCGCGGAGGAATGAACGTAGGCGCGTGAGCGCCTTGCGCTTGGGGGGATCAGAATCCGGCAGGAACTCCTCGCTCAGGCGCACGGCGCCGAGCGGGAGCGAACAGAGCTCTCCGGCGCGCCGGCCTGAAACCTCGATCAGCTGGAGGCTGCCGCCGCCGAGCTCGAGCACGGCGCCATCGGTGAGCGTGGTGGTGTTGATCGCGGCCACGTAGCCCAGACGCGCCTCCTCCTCCGCCGAGAGAACCTCCACGGGCAGATCGGTCCGAGCCCGGGCCAGTCGCAGAAACTCTTCCTGGTTGGTCGCGTCGCGAATCGCGCTGGTGGCCACGGCGATCACACAGTCGCGATCGATACCGCTGGACTGGCAGAAGCGCCCGAACACCTCGAGCGTCTCCAGTCCACGGGCGATCGCCTCATCGCTCAAGCGCCCGGTGGCTCCCATACCAGCGCCGATCCGGACGGTCTCATAGAGCTCGTCGGTCCGCCTCCACCACCGGTCCGAGACGAACGTGAATACGACCAGGCGCCATGAGTTCGAGCCCAGGTCGATGACAGCCGCGTGCCGGCTGGGCTCCCTAGCGCGCTCTGCGGCAGGAGTTGACCGCCAGCTCACGGCCCCATCATGGGGGTCGTGGCGGACGGGAAAGGATCTACCCCCGGGGCTGGGCGAGCTTCTTGCCGGTGGCCCGTCCCCCGGGGGAGCCGCCGTTATCGCCGCTGCCCGCCGTGGGCATCGGCGTCGGGCGGACGGGCTCGCCGAAGAGGTAACGCGTGATTGCCCCGATCAGAAGCAGCGTGAGGATCACCGCACTCGACAGGCACCATTCGCAGATCGCGTGGATCGAGTGGATCTCCCGGTAGGTGAGGTACGCGCTGAAGCCGAAGCCGATGATCGTCAGCCCGAGGGTGGCCAGACGCGACTCGTCACGATCAGGCGCCAGCAGGCTGGCCACGATCAGGATGTAGCCGATCAGCCCGAGGAGCGCCACCGGGATCCCGCCCAGCTTGGACCAAACCGAGCTCTGCACGGTCTCGCAGCTCGAGTGCCCGGCGTGGCCCCCGGTGCAGGCCAGAACCTGGAATCCGACGTAGTGAACGACCGTCAGGTAGGCGGCGACGCCCAGACCGAGCACGGCCAGCGCGATCATCACCCGACGGAGGACCACGCTCATCTGGCTGACCTCACGAAACCTGGTTGATGTCGGACTCGACCTGGCTGTAGCTGTTTGGGAGCCCTTGGATCGGGGTGGCCTCGCCCTTGGGGCCGAGGATCGTGATCGTGGGCGTGGACTGGAAGCCCTTGCTCGACGCAGTCTTCATGTCGTTCTTGACCTGGGCCTGAAGGGCGGGGTCGTGGCTGTGCGCCGACCAGGACGAGAAGTTCAGGCCGGGAACCTGCTGGGCCAGACTGTCGAGGAAGGTCGGCGTCACGTATCCCGTTCCCTCTGACTGCTGCTGGTCGTAGAACAACTCGACGTAGTACCACTCCTTGTTCTGCAGGCCGGCGGAGAGGGCCGCGGTCTGCTGGTTCAGGAATGCGTTTGGGTCCGGATTGCTACCTGAAGCTGTCTCCAACGAGCGGTACACGAGCTTGACCTTGCCCGAGCGCACATCCTTTGCGATCAGCTGATCCTCGATTCCGCTACCAGGGCTTCCGTCGGAGGTGTGCTGGGTCGGCGAAAGCGCGAAGGCGTCGCACACGGAGCACTCGAGGTCGCCGTACTCGGTGACGGTCACCTTCGCGGTGGGAGATCCGAGGGTGTTGCCGTGCTGGGGGATGCCATTCAGGAGGGCGTAGATCGGGGCATCCGCCTTCTTGGCCTTCGCGAGCGCCTTAGCGCGAGCGCGTCTCTGGGCGGCCGTGTTCACTTTGGTGGGAATCACGGAGGCGTGGGGCGTACTCCCGCCGCCAGAGCTAACGACCACGGCCACGACGACCACGACGACGGCCAGGATGATCACGCCGCCCAACATCTGAAGGCGCCGGTTGCGCTGCGCCTGGAGCGCCCGCGCCTGTTCCTCAGCGAGGCGGCGAGCGCGTGCTTCTTCCTTCTGTCTGCTGCGAGAGGCCATGGTGAGGTAGCGCCGCCGGTGGCGCCGGGCATGAGCATAGAGGACGATCGGCGGATTCCTGGGCGCTCGGCGGTCGCTTCTTAGGGAAGCCTTCGTTTACATCGCGGCCACACCGCAACCCCCGCGGGCGCCTATCTTGGCCAGGGCGTGAGCGCCTTCGACTATCCAGTCAAAGGGGCGTCGCGCGGCCGCTTGGCACCTTGTCGACGACGAACTCAACCCGTAGGTCACCAGGAGATGACGGGGATCGTGGACGTGCAGGCCATCGATCCCGCCCACATCAATTACTAAGCTACAGCGACAAGACCGGGGAAAGGATGATCGGGTGGCCTACGAGTTCGGCCAGAATGAGACCGTTCGGGACGCGGTGCTCCGCTCTGCTCGCGAGCAGCTCGACCGAGCCGTCGAGGCACTCCGGGCCGAGATCGCCGAGGATCCTGTGGAGGCGGTGCACACAGCACGCAAGGCGATCAAGAAGGAGCGGGCACTGCTCCGGCTGGCCCGCGGAACGCTTCCCTCAGCGCGGCGGTCGGCGGAGAACATTCGTTTGCGCGACGTCGGCCGGACGCTCTCAGGGCTGCGGGATGCCGACGTGATGGTTCAGACGGTTACGCATCTGAGCGAGCGGTTCGCCGGACAGCTGCCGGCGAGCGCGTTTGCCGATGCCCGCGAATGCGTGATCCGATCCAACTCGCACGCGGCGAGCGATACGGCGGCTCTGACCGACGTGGCCGCCGAGGAGCTGATCGAGCTCCGAGTGCGGACGGAGGACTGGAAGATTCGGGCCGATGGATGGAGAGTCATCCGGGTTGGTCTCAGGCGAACCTACCGGCAGGGCCGCAAGGCCTTCCGGATGGCACGAGCGGATCCCTCAACCGAGCTTCTTCACGCCTGGCGCAAGCGGGTGAAAGACCACTGGTACCACCTTCGTCTGCTCACGGGCGTGTGCGGACCGATCGTCGGCGGTGCGGCCGAGGAAGCCGACCGGCTCTCTGACATCCTGGGGGACGACCACGACCTCGGGGTTCTCAACGGAGTCCTGTCGGAAGCAGACGTCAAGGCCGTCAATGCGGACCCGCTGCTTTCGCTGATCGACCATTACCGCGCGGAGCTTCAGGCCGAGGCGTGGCAGATCGGTCGCCGCCTGTACGCCGAGAAGCCCACACACTTCGAGCGACGGCTTTACCGGCTGTGGAAGGCCGGTCAGTTGCCGCGCAAATTGCGGTCAGAGATCGCTTGACCACGGCGCCGAGGATCGATTCCGCGTCCGCGGCGGATACAGTTGCCGGCGTGTTGGCAGACGCCATCGACCAGCGGGCGGACGGGGTACCGCGGCGCTCCCGCGGCCCATTCCGAGTTCTGATCATCGACCGCGACCGCGCTTTCGTCCATGTGCTGGACAGGCGCATGGACGCGCTCGGATGGGCACGTACGGTCGTTTCGAGTCCGGTAACGCCGGAGGCGCTGGTGCGCATGCGCCTGAGCGCGATGATCCTCGACCCCACCGTTGCCGGCCCTGACTGCTGGAATTACCTTGAACAGGTGTGCAGCCGTCTTCCTGGGCTGGCGGTGATCGTGTCGACCGGACCATCCTCGGTGGCCCAGCGAATAAGAGGCCTGAGACTGGGCGCGGATGCCTGGGTGACCAAGCCATGCCATCCGGAAGAGCTGATCAGTGTGGTCGAGGCGGTGCTGCGGCGCCATCGCCGGGACGAGCTCACGGTGGTGGATCCGCCCCAGCTGGAGGGCGAGCTCACGATCAGGGCCGATCTTCACCAGGTATACATACGCGAGGTGAGTGCCGAGCTCACCGCTCGGGAGTTCGCGATTCTTCAGCTGCTGGCCCAGTCTGACCGCGTCCTGCGCCGCGAGGAGATCTACGAGCGCATCTGGGGCTACGCCATGGGCCACGGCGACCGGTCGGTTGACGTGTTCGTGGGCAAGCTGCGGCAAAAACTCCGTCGATTCTCGCCGGAGTGGACCTACATCCACACCCACTTTGGCGTGGGGTACCGGTTTGCGCCCAAGCCCGATCAAAGCCAAGTGCAGGCGATCGCGCCGTTCGACGGCGACGTCGAGTCGCCAGTGGCTCCGCCGGCCGATCTTCACCGCATTTTCACATCGAGGTGACGAGGCAGTAACACGGCGGTAGCCGGGGGGCAGAAGGATCTGCCCCATGTCCGCCGCCGGGGCTGAGCCCCAAGCAATCGAGCTAGGGCCGCTACGCGTTATCCCTGGCGACCTGCTGGCTGGCGCCGGCGGTCGCACCCTGATGCTCTCGAGCCGCGAGACCCATTTGCTGATCGCTCTGGCCAACCGCGCCGGGCACATCGTGGACCGAGACCAGCTCTCACGTCTGGCCTGGGGCAGGCCTCTGCGGAGGGGCGATCGCTCAGTCGATGTGTACATCCGGCGACTGCGCGTGAAGCTCGAAGACGCCGCCCCGGGATGGCGGTTCATCCATACCCATGTGGGCCTGGGCTATCGCCTCGCGCCGGAACGGCCGGAGGTCTTTCCGGCCAGTCAGGGACGCCCACTGCGGCGGCCATATCTCTTCGACATGGAGGCGGGGGGATCACTCGACTCTCCGTCCAACACCGACCAAGGGAGACGAAAGTGAACATAAGCCGGATCATCGCTGTCGTGGCCGCTGGAGCGGTCACGCTTGGGGTCGCCGCCTGCGGCGGCTCGGGTGGCTCGTCCAGCGATCCGAAGACCCTCGTGGGCGCGGGCAGCACGCTGATCGCGCCGCTGATGTCCGACTGGCAGTCGCCGTACAACAAGGCCACGGGTGCGACCGTCACCTACGGAGCGATCGGCTCCGGTGGTGGGATCGACCAGATCACCGCTCGGACTGTGGACTTCGGGGCCAGCGATGCCCCGCTGACCAGCAGCGAGGCCAGCGCATGCAAGGGATGCGTTCAGATCCCCTGGGCCCTGGCGGCGACCACCGTGGCCTACCACGTGGCCGGAGTGCCGAACCAGCTCAAGCTGACGGGGCCAGTGCTGGCCGACATCTATCTGGGCAAGATCACGACCTGGAACGCACCGCAGATCCAGTCGCTCAACCCCGGAGTGAAGCTGCCGGCTACCAAGATCCAGCCGATCTACCGGACCGACGCCAGCGGCGACACGTACGCGTTCACGCAGTACCTGTCTGACGTCAGCCCGCAGTGGAAGTCCAAGGTCGGCTCCTCGACCGAGGTCCACTTCCCGACCGGTCTCGGCGGCGAGCACAACTCCGGCGTGGGTGGCCTATTGGCCTCCACGAACGGGAGCATCGCCTACATCGCGATCGCGTATGTGGTCGAGAACAAATTCGACTTCGCGCTGGTCAAGAACGCCGCCGGCAACTATCCCGTGCCCGGGGTGCCGAGCATCTCGGCGGCCGCGGCGACGGTGAAGTCGGTGCCGGCGAGCAATGCGATCTCGCTCGTCAACCCGCCGGCCTCCGCGCCAAATGCCTACCCGATCTCGACGTTCACGTACGTGATCGTGCCGCAGAACAGCCCCAAGGCCAAGACGATCAAGCCGTTCATCGACTGGGCGATCACGTCCGGTCAGGCCGACGGACCGAAGCTCGACTTCGCGCCGCTGCCGCCGGTCGTCGTCGCCGCTGACAAGAAGAGCGTCAGCAAGATCACGTGACGAGTTCGGCGTCCCAGGCCGTCGCGCCCCGGCGGCCGTTCGACATCAGGCCCAAGCCAGCGGATCGCCTCGGCGATCCGCTGCTGCGCCTGCTGGCCTTCCTGGCTGCCCTGGCGGGCGTCGGGGTCCTCGTATGGATCGTTTATACGGTCTTCAACCAGGCCAGCCCGGCGATCTCACGGTTCGGCATCGGGTTCGTGGGCTCGCAAACCTGGAGCCCGCCGGCTGGTCCATTCGGGGCGGCGGACTACATCTACGGCACGGTCATGACCTCGGTCTTGGCGATCCTAATCGCGGGGCCCCTGTCGGTGGCGATCGCGCTGTACCTGACCGAGCTCGCGCCGCGCGCCATTCGCCGGCCTGTGGCCATCCTGGTCGAGCTGCTGGCGGCGATTCCGAGCGTGATCCTGGGGCTTTGGGGGATTCTCGTCCTGGGCCCGTTCCTGCGCGACCACCTGGATCCCGTGCTGCAGGGCGTCCTTGGATGGATCCCGTTGTTCAGCGGGACACCGCTGGCCGTCGGGATGTTCAACGCGATCCTGATCCTCACGATCATGACCGTTCCGATTGCCAGTTCGATCATGCGGGAGGTGTTCGGGGCGACGCCGTCGGATCTGAAGGAGGGGGCATACGCCCTCGGCGCGACCCGGTGGGAGATGGTCAAGATGGTGGTCCTCCCGTATGGGCGGCCGGGGATAGTCGGGGCCGTGATTCTGGCCCTCGGGCGAGCTCTGGGGGAGGCGATCGCTGTTACTCAGGTGATCGGCAACACCGCGGCTATCACAGCCCATCTGTTCAGCCCGGCGGGGACGCTGGCCGCCCAGCTCGCTTCGGAGTATCAGGGCGCCCCCACCCCGATCGAGACGGCGTCGCTGATTTACCTGGCCGCCATCCTGCTCGTGATCTCGCTGATCGTCAACGTCACCGCGCGGCTGATCGTCCGGCGCGCGACCGTCAAGAGGAGCAGCTGATGGAGGCGGGCTTGGCCAGCATCCGGCAGAGGCTGACTCAGGTTCCCGGTCAGCGGCGGCGCAAGCTGACCAGTCGAGTCATGGAGATCGTCTCGACTCTGGCGGCAGCCCTAGCCGTCGTCGTCCTGGCGATCGTGGTCATCTCGGTCCTGGTCAAGGGTGCCAGCGCTCTGAGCTGGGACTTTTTGACCCACAACACCGTCGGCGAAGGACTGACAGGCGGGGGGATCGGCAACGCGATCGTCGGCACCGCGATCCTGATCGCTCTCGCGGCGGCCATCGCGGTCCCAATAGGAATCCTGACCGCCATCTACACCAGCGAGTTCGCCCCACCGCGCGTGGCCACGGTGGTGCGCTTCGCTCTGGACATCCTCAACGGCATTCCCACAATCGTCGTGGGCATCTTCATCTTCGGGATCCTCGTTGTCGGTAACCAGCAGAGTGGGTGGGCGGGGGCGATCGCCCTGGCAATCGTGATGCTTCCGGTCGTGGCCCGCTCCGCACAGGAGGTGCTGGCGCTGGTGCCGCGCTCGCTGCACGAAGCGGCCCTGGCCCTGGGACTGAAGCGGTGGAGAGTCGTCCTGCGGGTCGTCCTGCCGACCGCCCTCGGGGGGCTGATCACAGGCGCGGTTCTGGGCGTGGCGCGAGCCGCCGGGGAGACGGCTCCGCTGCTCTTCACGTCCTCGATCTTTGCCAACACTCTTGTCACCAACCCCGGTCAGGCCTTGCCCAACATTCCGGTGACGATCTTCACGCTGTCGGAGTCAGCCACTCCCCAGGACACCTCCAGGGCGTGGGCGGCGGCGTTGGTGCTGATCGTCCTGGTCCTACTGCTCAGCGTCCTGGCGCGCACCTTCCATGAACGCAGCCAGCGGAAACTCCGCGGCTGATGACCCTCGAGGAGCCGAATGAGATGATGCCCTCCGTACTCCGTTCCAGCGAGCAGACGCCGGCGGATCCATCAACCGAGCCGGGGAAAGGGAGCCAGGAGGTGACCGCCGCAGCCGACGCGACCACCAAGTCCGCGCACGGTGTCTCCGTGAGGGGCCTGCGCGCCTTCTACGGCCAGCACGAGGTGATCAAGGGGATGGACATCGAGATCCGCCCGAACGAGATCACCGCCATCATCGGGCCCTCTGGCTCCGGGAAGTCAACGGTCGTCAGGTGCATCAACCGCATGCACGAGGAGATCCCGGGCGCCCGCGCCGAGGGCCGCGTCGAGCTCGCCGGATGCGATGTCTACGGCTCCGGCATCGACGTGACCGCAGTTCGTCGGGTGGTCGGGATGGTGTTCCAGAGGGCCAATCCGTTTCCCACGATGTCAATCGTCAGCAACGTGGCCTCGGGGCTTCGGCTGAACGGGATTCGCGGCAGCATCGTCAAGGAGCGCGTCGAACGGGCTCTCGTCTCGGTGGGGCTGTGGGACGAGGTCAAGGACCGCTTAGACGCGCCGGGGATCGGCCTCTCGGGAGGCCAGCAGCAGCGGCTGTGCATCGCCCGCACGATCGCCGTGGAGCCCGAGGTCGTCCTCATGGACGAGCCGTGTTCGGCGCTTGACCCGGCCGCGACGCTGAGGATCGAAGAGCTGATGGAGGAGCTGAAGACGCGTTACACGATTGCAATCGTCACCCACAACATGCAGCAGGCGGCTCGCGTGGCCGACACGACCGCCTTCATGCTGGACGGGGAGTTGATCGAGCACGGGGCGACCACCGAGGTCTTCACGACGCCCAAGGATGAGCGGACCGAGCAATACGTGACCGGGAAGTTCGGGTAGGTAGACACGATGGAGGAAGTTCGCCACCAATTCCGGGAAACGCTCAAGGAGCTCGAGGAGAAGACCCTCGGAGCACTGGACATCGTCATCCAGCAATTGGATCGTGCCCTGGAATCACTGAGCTATCAGGACATCGAGCTGGCCGGGATGGTCGTGGCTGACGACGACCGGATCGACGGTCGCTATCTGGAGGTCCACCAGGAGATTCTCTCGTTGCTGGCTCGCCAAGCGCCGGTCGCCAGCGATCTTCGCATCGTCGCCGCCTTGCTGCACACGCTGCGCTGCATCGAGCGGATGGGCGATCAATGCGTCAATATCGCCAAGCTCGTTCCGCTATCTGGATACGAGGCGCCCAAGGACAAGGAGATACTGGACACGATCGAGCGGATGGGCCGGCTGGCGCGCTCGCAGGTTTCAGAGATCCGAGAAGCCTTCTCCACCCGCAACGTGGACATGGCTCGGGACCTGGTGCGCCAGGACGCGGAGATAAATCGGCTCAACAGGGCGATCTTCCGGCGGGCCGTGGAGGTGGGCGACAGCGTCGATCTGCGTGAGTGGGCGATGTTCATGATTTTGGTGGCGCGCTGCCTCGAGCGGATCGGCGACAACACGGTGGATATCGCCGAGCAGGTGGTGTTCGTGGTCACCGGCCTGTTCAGCGAGCTGGCAGACGCCTCGCATCCCTCGGAGCCCGCCACCGCCGGCTAAGGCTTTTACAAAGCGTTCACACGGTGGGCCCGGGGCACTGGTCTCCTTCTGGTCCCAATCACGAACAGGAGGCCTGAACGGAATGGGTCTTAGCCAGTGGCTCGCACCCAGCGGGCGGGAGTACTTCACGCTGTTTGAGGCGGCGGGCGCCAACGTGCTCCGCGCCGCCGACCTGCTGGAACGGCTGCTCGCGAGCTATCCGGACCGCCGGGAGCTGGCCAAGGAGATCTTGATCTGTGAGCAGGACGGCGATCGCATCACCCACGATCTGATCCACCATCTGAACCACACGTTCGTCACCCCGATCGATCGCGAGGACATCTACCGGCTAGCTGGGGCGCTCGACAACATCGTCGACTTCATCGAGGAGGTCGCCGATTACCTCGGTCTCTACCGCGTCGAGGCGCCGATGGCGCAGGCCCAGGAGATGACCAAGATCCTGCTCGCATCCTGCCGCGAGATCTCCGCTTCGCTGCCCCTCCTCAAGGGCTTTCAGGACATCTCCACCCACACGATCGAGATCAACCGGCTGGAGAACGAGGGCGATCGCGTCACCCGAGAGGCGATGGCCGCGCTCTTTGACCACGGGATCGATCCGATGGTGGTCATCCGGTGGAAGGACCTCTATGAGCGCCTCGAGGAAGCGATCGACGCCACCGAGGACGTGGCCAACATCATGGAAGGGATCGTGATCAAGAACCGATGAGCTCCACCGGCGGGGACATCTTGCTGGTCGTGGTCGTGGCGACGGCTCTGGCGTTTGACTTCACCAACGGATTCCACGACACGGCCAATGCGGTGGCCACGACGATCTCGACACGGGCCATGTCGCCGCGCGTGGCGGTCATCTTCTCGGCGCTGTTGAATTTCGCCGGCGCCTTCATCTCGCTCAAAGTGGCCACGACGATCGCCAAGGGGATCGTCGATACGACTCAGATCGACACCACGATCGTGTTCGCAGGGCTGATCGGCGCGATCATCTGGAACCTCCTGACCTGGTACGCAGGGCTCCCCTCCAGTTCGTCCCACGCCCTCGTGGGAGGGCTCGTGGGGGCGGTCCTGGTGGCGCACGGCGGCTCGGCGATCCAGGGAGCTGGGCTCGTCGGCAAGGTGATATTGCCCGCCTTGATTTCGCCCACACTGGCTTTTGTGGTGGCGGCGATCTCGGTGATCGTGGCCTACCGGGTGCTGGCCAACCGGCCGCCGGGCTTCGTCAACCGTGGATTCCGCCTCGGTCAGGTGCTCTCGAGTGGCCTGCTCTCGCTCTCCCACGGCACGAACGACGGGCAGAAGACAATGGGGGTGATCACGCTGGCGTTGGTGGCCCACGGCTCGATCAGCGCCTCACATCTCCACGTTCCCCTCTGGGTCATCGCCTCGGCGGCCACCGCGATGGGGCTCGGAACCTACGCCGGCGGCTGGCGGATCATCAAGACCACCGGCATGCGGATCATCAACATGAACCCGACCCAGGGGTTCGCGGCTCAGGGAGCCGGCGCCGCGGTGATCCTCGCCGTATCCCATTTCGGGTTTCCGATCTCGACCACGCACGTGATCAACGGCGGGGTCATGGGCTCGGGCGCGGCCAAGAGGCTGTCGGCCGTTCGCTGGGGCGTGGCGGGGAACATCATGATCGCCTGGGTTCTGACGCTCCCGGCCGCCGGCCTCAGCGGAGCCGCCATCTACGAAATCACCCGGATCTTTGGCCACGGAGCGGCTGGCCCGCTGGTGGTGCTCGCGGCAGGACTGATCCTCCTCGGGATCATCGCGCTGCGGGTGACAGGCCGCCGCGGGGGTGATCGCGGGGCGGTGGCTCAGGCGGTGACCCGATGATCGTCCTGGGTGCCTCAATAATCACCGTGGACACGCTGGTCAAGCTGGTGGTCGGCGCGCTCGTGGCTGGTCTGACTGTGACGATCAGCTTCTCTCTCCTCGTCTACTGCGCCGATCGCGCGTCAGTGCTACGCCGTGACGGCCAGCGGGAGCGCGCTCTTCTGTTCCAAGCAGGCGTCGCCCTGGCGGCGCTCGCGATGACTGCGCTGATCGTCTACGGATTCATCCTGATGGTGAATAAGCCGAAGTGAGCGTCCGATCGGCGATGCTGTAAGCCCGGCAGCGAGCGAGGTTTATCCTCCGGGGCCGTGGCCCCGGCGCAATCGAAGCGGCAGTCCCGTAAGCGGCGCGCGGCCGGCGCGCGGGGCGCCACCTCGCCCCCCCGGCCCGTTTCCGCGCCGGCCTCAGCCCCGCCTGGCAAGCGTGTGGAGCGGCGCGCCACGCCTCCGCGCTCGGCTTCCGGGGGTCAGAGCCTCAACTGGCAGAGCACACTCGGCGCCTACGGGGAGCGACCGCCCAGTCTGTTCGGTGGGCTCCCCGTGTCCGAGGTGGCGATCTTCATGGGAGCGATCGGCGCCGCAGTGGGGTTCTTTGGCCACAAGCCGGCAGCGCTGATCGTCGGCCTCGTCGTGTGCACGCTCGGCGTGCTCGAGGTGACCGCCCGGGAGCACTTCTCGGGCTATCGCTCGCACGCCGCGCTGCTGGCCGCCGTCCCGGCGATCGGGATCGGCATCGGGATCGTCGCGATAATCGGCGACGGATCGGTGCACCGCGGCTTGGAGGGTCCGAGCCGGACCGGCCTCGTGGCGATCGTGCCGGTATTCGCCCTTCTTTACGTGTGGCTACGCAAGCGCTTCCGGGCGGCTCGCCAGGCCCGCATCGTCCGGCCGCCCGGCACCTGAAGCGGGCTCCCCGGACTGCCCGAACGGCAGCCGGAGCGTGAACACCGCTCCGCCATCAGGAGCGTTCGCCGCGCTGATCGCGCCGCCGTGCTGATCGGCCACCTGCCGGACGATGGCCAGGCCGAGACCACTTCCCTGGCGCCGGCGCGCGCCGGCTCCGCGATAGAACCGCTCGAAGACGTGCGGCAGGTCGGACTCGTCGATGCCGGGCCCGTGGTCGCGGACGGTTACCCCGGCGTCATCGACGCTGATCTCAACGCCCTGACCGGGAGGCGAGTGGCGGGCCGCGTTGTCCAGCAGGTTGTTGACCGCCCGGCCCAATCTTTCGGGGACGCCCTGAACGACGACCGGCGTGAGCATGGTCTCGAACTCGGTGTCAGGGAAGTTCCGCCGCGCCCGCTCGACCGACTCGGCCACGACCTGGTCAAGCTCGACGTCCTCGGCGGACTCGATCGGCAGGTCTCCCCGGGCCAGCTCGATCAGGTCGCCGACGAGCAGGCTCAATTCCTCTGACTGCTCGACCACATCCGCCAGCATCCGCCGCCGCTCGGCCTCGCTCAACTGGTTCTCGCTGGCCAGCAGGAGCTCGATGTTCGTGCGCAGGCTGGTCACCGGGGTGCGCAGCTCGTGGGAGGCGTCGGCCACGAGCTGGCGCTGGGACTGGACCGACTCGTCGAGTGCGGCCCGCGATGTCTCGAGGCGCTCGAGCATCGTGTTGAACCGCGTGGCCAGCTGGCCGACCTCGTCGTCGGCCCGGACCTGGATTCGCGCTCGAAGGTCCTCGGTCTCGGAGATGTGCTCGGCCGTGGCGGCCACCTCGCCCAGCGGCGCGAGCACACGCCGAGCGGCCACGCGACCGAGCACGGCGGCCAGCGCGATCCCGCCGATGCATAGGAGGAGAAGAATCAGCCGGAGGTCCGAGAGGGTGTTGTCGACTGAGTTCAGCGGACGGGCGAGTTGGACGGCGACATCGGGTTCCCCATTGAGTGTCGCGTGGGGAATTCGGATGACCAATTCGCGCAGGTGACTTTCCCCGACGCGTAGGTCTGTCATATAGGAGCCCGAGGTTCCGGCGGCGACGGCGACAACCTGAGGAGTGACCGGGAGCTTGATGTTGCCCTGGCCGGCCAAAAGCGTCCCGTCCGCGCTAACGAGCTGGACGTATGGGGCGGGTCCGCCCGCACTGGCCGGGATCACAGGCATCTGCTGATTGAGCGAGAACACGTTCTCCTGGATCGTGGCCGCCTGCGCGCGCAGGGCACTGTCCACCTGTCCCCGAAGCTGGTCACGGACCACGAAGTAGGCCACCAGCGCCACCAGGACGACGGCAATCGCCACCGCCGCCGCGGCCGCCATCCCCACTCGACGTCTCAGAGGCATGGGTCCTCCGTCATCCCTCTTTGAGGATGTATCCAACTCCTCGTACGGTCTGCAGGAGGCGGGGCTCTCCACCCTCCTCGGTCTTGCGCCTCAAATAGCCCATGTAGACCCCGAGCGCGTTCGAGGTGGGGCCGAAGTCATAGCCCCATACGTACTCAAAGATCTGCGATCGCGTCAGAACTTGTCTGGGGTGGCGAAGGAACAATTCCAGCAGCAGGAACTCGGTCTTCGTCAGCTCGATCAGCCGGTCGCCTCGACGGACCTCGTGGGCGCGGGGATCGAGGCTGAGATCGGCGAAGCGGACGACGTCACCGTTGTCGTCGTCGCCGGTGCGGCGCAGGAGGGCGCGCACGCGGGCTTGGAGCTCTCGAAGAGCGAACGGCTTGACCAGGTAGTCGTCGGCTCCGGCATCCAGCCCGTTGACTCGATCGTCGATGGCGTCACGGGCGGTAAGCATCAGGACGGGAGTTCGGTCCCCGGCGCGCCTCATACGCCGGCAGACCTCGAGCCCGTCCACCCGCGGCATGGCGATGTCCAGGATCACGGCGTCCGCCGGGTTGGCCCCGAGCTCGTCAAGCGCCTCCTGCCCGTCGGCTGCCAGCGTCACGTCGTAGCGCTCGAGTCGCAGCGCACGCTCGAGCGCCCGCCTCACAGCGGGTTCGTCGTCCACGACCAGGACGCGTGCCATGGGGACTAATGATGGCGCGTGATGTGAAGAATCCGGAAAGAGCGCGTGCGGAGGGCTACGTGCCCTGCTTCCGATACTCCCACTCGATCTTGCTGTGGTCGAGCGACAGCGACTGGGTCGACCACTGCTGGGTTTGTCCACGACGACCGTGGCCTGGGCTATGTGCTTGCCCGAAGCGAAATCAACCCCCCTAACGCGACAATTCGGCCCCAGCCGGCCCGGACGTGTCGCGTTCTGAGCGCTATAGCACCCATTACGCGACACGTAGGAGGCACCGTCGGGAGCTTTGTCGCGTTATGGGGTTGTCGAACTCGGGCGGGTCGCCTCCGTCCGAGCGCGATCACCCCCAGAATGTGTCTGCCATGCCGTCGCAGAAACTCAAGCGCTACCAGGCCAAGCGGGACTTCGCCCAGACGCCGGAGCCGGCGGGGGAGGGAAAGGCCCGCAAGCCGGAGAAGGAGGGCCGGGCCAGAAAGAGCGGGCGCAGCCGAAAGAGCGAGGCCCCACCTCGGTTCGTGGTCCAGCAGCACAACGCGACGCGCCTGCACTGGGACCTGCGGCTTGAGCACGACGGAGCGCTGGCGTCGTGGGCAATCCCCAACGGGATCCCGGCGACTCCGGCGGATAACCGCCTGGCGGTCCGGACCGAGGACCATCCGCTCGAGTACCTGGACTTCCACGGCGAAATCCCAAAGGGCCAGTACGGGGCCGGCACGATGACGATCTGGGACAAGGGGACATTCGAGATCGCCAAGTGGGAGGAGAAAAAGGTCGAGGTCACCTTCCACGGGGAGCGGCTGCGCGGCCGCTACGGCCTCTTTCCGATCGGCCGCCAGGCGGGCGAGGAGAAGGACTGGATGATCCACCGGATGGATCCGCCCGATGATCCGCAGCGCCATCCGATGCCCGAGCACGTCGTCCCGATGATGGCCCGGCTCGATGAGCTTCCGCTCGATCAGGACCGGTGGTCGTTTGAGATCAAATGGGACGGGGTGCGGGCAATCGCCTACACGCAGCCGGGTCGTCTCCGGCTGGAGAGCCGCAATCTGAACGACATCACGGCCGCATATCCCGAGGTGCGAGGGTTGCTCGACAACCTGGGGATGCACGAGGCGGTGCTCGACGGAGAGATCGTGACCTTCGATGACTCCGATCCACCGCGGCCGAGCTTCGAGCGCCTTCAGCGCCGGATGCACGTCACCTCGCCGAGCGCCGTGCGCCGACTCGCCTCAAGCCATCCGGTCGTGTACGCGATCTTCGACCTGCTGTACCTGGACGGTAATTCGCTCATGGACCTGCCCTACCACGAGCGCCGGGCGCGCCTGGAGGAGCTCGAGTTGAACGGGTCGGCGTGGCGAGTTCCGGCCGCGCGGGCCGGTGACGGCGACGCGCTTTTGGACGCGACTCGCCGGCAGGGCCTCGAGGGAATCGTGGCCAAGCGGCTTGACGCGTCCTACGAGCCCGGCCGGCGCTCCGGCGCGTGGCTGAAGATCAAGCACACGCTGCGCCAGGAGCTCGTAATCGGGGGCTGGGTCCCGGGTGAAGGGCGGCGGACCAAACGAATCGGCGCCCTCCTGATGGGCTACCACGAAAACAGGCAGTTCGTCTATGCCGGCCGGGTGGGCACAGGCTTCACCGAGCGGTCACTGACCGAGCTGCAAACGAGCCTCGACCGATACCGCCGAGACGACGAGTCCCTTCGGCGCCGGCGCACCGTCCTTCCCGCGGGGCACCGTGTTCGTCGAACCGTGCCTGGTGGCCGAGATCGAGTTCCGGGAGTGGACGCTGGATGGCGTCATGCGAGCACCGTCGTTCAAGGGACTGAGGGATGACAAGTCGCCCAAGGACGTGGTGGTTGAGACCCGGGCGGGGCGGCGGGCCGTGACGGGGGCGGCCGCCGAGCCTCGCGAGGCTCATGATCCAGAGCTCGGACCTGACACGCCCGAGGCGCTGTTCGACGAGGTCGAGCGGTCGCCCGACGGCGCCGTTGGGGTGCTTGTCGAGGGCCGGCGCGTGCGGATCTCGAACTGGGACAAGGTGCTGTTCCCGCAGACAGGCTTCACCAAGGGGGATCTCGTGGCCTACTACGCCCGCGTCGCGCCGGTTCTGCTCCCGCATCTGCGTGATCGCCCGCTGACCCTCAAGCGCTATCCCGAGGGCGTCGAGAACCAGTACTTCTACGAGAAACAGGCCCCGTCGCACCGCCCGGAATGGGTGCAGACCGAGCAGGTCGGGAAGATCAACTTCACCCTCGCCCAGGACAAGCCGACGCTCGTGTGGCTGGCGAACCTGGCCGACGTCGAGCTCCACACCTCGCTCTCGCTGGCCGGCGGGCCGCAGGAGCCGACGATGCTCGTGTTCGACCTCGACCCCGGACCGCCGGCGGGGATCGTCGAGTGCTGCCAGGTGGCGCAGGTGCTGCAAGGCCTGTTCGGAGCGCTGGGACTCCAGGCGCTCGCCAAGACCTCAGGGTCAAAGGGCCTGCAGGTGTACCTCCCCCTCAACAGCGCAGCCAAGTACGAGCAGACCAAACCGCTGGCCCGCAGAGTGGCCGAGCTGCTTGAACAGAGAATGCCCGAGCTGGTCGTCTCTCGGATGACAAAGCGGCTGCGTCCCGGCAAGGTGCTCGTCGACTGGAGTCAGAACGACGCGCACAAGACGACCGTCAACGTCTACTCCGTTCGCGCCCGCGAGCGCCCGACCGTGTCGACGCCCGTCAGCTGGGATGAGGTTGCGCAGTGTCTGAAGGACGGCGATCCCGAGCTCCTGTCGTTCGACACCGATGACGTGCTGGCCCGGGTGGGGCAGCACGGAGACCTGTTCGCCGAGGCGGTCACGCTCAAGCAGCGCGTCCCCGCGCTGGGCTAGCGCGTCAGCCCCGCACCTCCTCACGGCGGGTTGACTGCACCGGGCTGGGTAAGGTATTCGAGCTTCTGGAGCATGGCTGAGCCTGATCCCATCACCCTGCGCAACCGCCTGCTCGTCGCCACCGCGATGTGGAAAGAGACGATCGCCGAGCCGTTGCCCCGAATGCCGCCAGGCAGCCCGGCGGATCAGATCGCGGCGTTCGAGATCCAGCTCGTGGACCGGCTATGGGAGAGTGCGACGCCCGACAGTGCGCGTGACATCGCCGACCGGACGTGGGACATCGTCCACGACCGTCCCGACACCGATCCGGTCAAGAAGCGTGTGGTCCAGTGCCATGAGGCGCTGGCGCGGATGACCCATCTGGGCGACTGACACCGTCCGGTTGTCCATCGTCGCCGCCGCCTGAATCGGCACCCCCGCCTGAATCGGCGCCGTCGCCTGAATCGGGAGTGCCGTCAGCGTCAGCGGCGCCATCCGCATTGCCTCCGAGTGCCCGATCCGCCACCCGTCGAGCACGCACGTTGCGCTCCAGGCCCGCCGCCTTGTACGCCGCCGCCTCATCGAGCGTTTCGTGCTCGAGGAGTCCGGCCACGAGCGAGTCAAGGTTGGCTCGGTGCTTGGTCAGGACTGATGAGGCCTCGCGATGAGCTGACTCGACGATCCTGCGCACCTCGGAATCGACCAGCTGCTGGGTGGCCTGTGAGGTCTCCTGGGCCCCCGGCAACAGAAACCCCTGGTTCTCCATGGGAACCACGGTGATCGGCCCGATCGCCCGGCTCATCCCCCAGCGCCCCACCATCTGCCGGGCGATCCGCGTCAGCTGCTGGATGTCTGACTCGGCACCGGTGGTGATGCTGCCGAACACGATCTCCTCGGCCACCCGTCCTCCCAGCGCGACCTTGATCTGGGCCAGCAGGTAGTGCTCCTCGAAGTTGAAGCGGTCGGCGTCAGGGGCCGAGAACGTGACACCGAGCGACTGCCCGCGCGGGATGATCGAGACCTTGCGAACGGGGTCCGCGCTCGGGGTGACCATCCCCATGATCGCGTGCCCGGCCTCGTGGTAGGCCGTTCGGCGGCGATCCTCCTCGGTGAGCATGACCTTGCGCTCGGCGCCCAGGACGATCCGCTCGAGCGCGTCGGAGAAATCCTGCGCGGCGACCCGCGGGTGCTCGTGGCGGGCGGCCAGCAGCGCTGCTTCATTGACCAGGTTGGCCAGGTCGGCACCGACCATGCCCGGCGTCGAGGCGGCGAGCGCGCCGAGGTCCACGTCCGACTCGAGCGGGACAGATCGGGTGTGGACGCACAGGATGGCTTCGCGGCCCGGGCGGTCCGGGGGCTGAACCGAGACCCGCCGGTCGAAGCGGCCGGGCCGCAGCAGGGCCGGATCCAGGATCTCAGGACGGTTGGTCGCCCCGAGCACGATCACCCCGGTCCGGGGATCGAACCCGTCCATCTCGGTCAGGATCTGGTTCAGCGTCTGCTCGCGTTCGTCGTGCCCCCCGGAGATGTTGGCCCCGCCCGAGGCGCGCGAGCGACCGATGGCGTCGAGCTCGTCGATGAAGATGATGGCCGGCGCCGCGGTCTTGGCCTGGGCGAACAGGTCACGCACGCGCGAGGCCCCGACTCCGACGATCATCTCGACGAACTCCGAGGCCGACATCTGGAAGAAGGGCACGCCTGCCTCGCCGGCCACGGCACGGGCCAGCAGCGTCTTGCCGGTGCCCGGGGCGCCGCTGAGCAGGACGCCGCGGGGAATCTTGCCACCCAGCCGGAAATACTTCTCGGGGTTCTTCAGGAAGTCGACGATCTCATGCAGTTCTTCCTTGGCCTCGTCGATCCCGGCCACGTCGGCGAACGTCACCGGCTGGTCGGAGGCCTCGACCCGGCGGGCGCGCGAGCGCCCGAAGCTCATCAGACCGCCCGCCCCGCCGCCGGCGGCGGCCGCGGCCCGGCGCATCAGGAACACGAACAGCAGCACGAGCAGGATCGTGGGGCCGAAGCCCAGGATCAACTCGGCCAGGAACGACGGCCCGCTGCTGAGCGGCTTGGCATCCGTGATCACGTTGTGCTTCTTGAGCAGCGGGAAGATCTGCGAGTCCGGCACGAACGACGGAATCTGGGTCGAGAAGTTGACCGTCGGTTGGGCCTGCTTCGAGTTGGCCGGGTAGGTGACCTTGTGTTTGAACGTCCCCTGGATCGAGGCTCCGGTGGATGACACGTCACGGACGTTGCCGTTCTGGACCTGGGTCAGAAACGTCGGGAAGAACGGAATCGCCACCCGGGAGGTGTTCTGCAGCGCCTGTGAGGAGAACCACAGGTTGAGAGCCAGCAGGCCCACCACGATCGCCACCAACCCCCAGCGGAACCTCCCGGGCCGCTGCCCCTGATCTGGGCTCTTCCCGGCTCCACGCCCGTCCGGGGCCGGAGTTATCCGCCATCCTGGGTGCGGGGCGGGTTTGCGACGGGCGGGTTGAGTCGGGGTGCCGCGGCTTGCTTCCCGGGCGTTGTCACGCCGGGACGGCTTGCCGCGGGTGGCCTCGTCGTCCATCGTGTCCGGAGATTGTGGCAGGGACCGTCGGCCGTCCTCCCGCGATTACCCGGTTTCGTCCAGTCGAGTCCGGAATGTCTGCGCGCCCTCGACGCTCGCCCCCAAGGCCGAGGCGCGGTCGGCCAGCCAGCGATCTGAGGTGACGACCCGGACGCCTGCTGGGTCGGCCTCCTCGGTCAGCAGCCGGATGATCTCGTCGTCGGCGGAGTTGGCCCTGGGCTTGGGAGCATGGCGAACGTCAACCACCGTCGAGCGGATCGGAGGTCGCGGTGGCCGCTCGAAAACAACCGTCACGTCATCCCCGCCCGCCGCAGCCCATCGCTCCAGCAGGTCGACCAGCCTCAGCATGGCGGCGTCCCGGTCCTTCCACCACCCATCCGGCCGGGTTCCGATCACGTTCATGCCGTCGATCAGCCAGCGCATTCTCTGGCTCAGGCTATTGGTCGTCGAGCGGACGGCGGCGAGCTCGTTTGCGCTCAGCCAGCCGGCGCTTGGCGGCCAGCCGGCGCTGCACCGAACTGGCGGTCGGACGGGTCGCGCGCCTGGGCCTGCGGGTCATCAGTCCGGCGGCCAGGCGGCGCTGGAGTCTCTGCAGGGCCAGCTCACGATTGCGCGATTGGCTACGCGAGTCCTGGGCCACGGCGACGACCCGAGGGCCGAGGCGAGCCATCAGCCGCTGTTTGGCACTTTCGCTCAGCGAGGCGGAGGCCGCGACGTCAAAAATCGCCTCGACGCGCGACGCCGTCACGTTGGCGTGCTGGCCTCCAGGACCCGAGGAGCGCGAGGTCCGGAGCACCACCTCTGAGAGGGGTATCTCCACGCCTTTCCCGATGCGGATCAGATCTGGCATGTAAAGAGGATGAAACCCGGGTGGCAATCGGGGCGTCCCGTGCTACCTTGACCCGGTTGGGCCGCCCCGCATGAGGGCGCGGCTAAGTAAATCTGCAGGCCACGGGGTAAATGAGTCCTCCGGGGTAGCAGGAACACCAGGAGGATCAATTCACATGCCTACCGGAACCGTCAAGTGGTTCAACGACGAGAAAGGCTTCGGCTTCATCGCCTCCGATGACGGCGGCCGAGACCTGTTCGTCCATCATTCGAACATCAACTCCGATGGCTATCGGTCGCTCGCTGAGGGCACGAAGGTCTCCTACGAGGAGGAAGAGGGCCCGAAGGGACCGAAGGCGGTAAACGTCACCAAGATCTAGGCCCGCTCCAGGCCTGGCAGAAGGTTGAGGTTGGCCCGCCTCGCGCGGGCGAGTTGCGTTGAGGTTGGCCCGCCTCGCGCGGGCAAACGTGTCACAGAAGGCCGCGCCAGCGACGCCGGCCGCGTTCGCGCGCATCTCGGGAACGACCCACGCCCAGCCCAGCCGACCGTCTGCCTACCAGCCCAGCCGACCGTCTGCCTACAATTGGTAAGCGGCGTGGTGGGCAGCCTGAACGCATGAACAAAGTCATCGAAGAACGCGAGCGGGTCGTGATCCGGTTCGCGGGCGATTCCGGCGACGGAATGCAGCTCGCGGGCAGCCGGTTCACCGATGCCACGGCGGTCCTCGGAAACGATCTGGCCACGTTGCCGAACTTCCCGGCCGAGATCCGGGCTCCGGCGGGCACGCTGGCCGGAGTCTCGGCCTTCCAGATCCACTTCGCCTCCCGGGACATCCTGACCCCGGGTGACGCGCCCAACGTGCTCGTGGCCATGAACCCGGCGGCGTTGAAGGCCAATCTGGCCGAGGTCGAGCGCGGGGCCACGATCATCGTCAACGAGGACGCTTTCTCAAAGCGCAACCTCGAGAAGGCCGGCTACACATCAGACCCGCTCGAGGACGGCTCCCTGAGCAGCTATCGCGTCCACCGCGTTCCGATGACGAGCCTGACCACCACGGCGGTGGAGGAGATCGAGGACGCCTCGACGCGGGACGCCGGCCGGGCCAAGAACTTCTTCGCCCTGGGGCTCCTGTCCTGGCTCTACGGGCGGCCGACCGACGTCATCCATCGCTGGATGGAGCAGAAGTTTCACCGCAACAAGGCGGTGCTCGAGGCGAACCTGGCGGCCTTCAACGCCGGATGGTCATTCGGCGAGACGACCGAGCTGCTTGACGTCCAGTACCGGGTCAAACCGGCCACCGACGTCGCCGCCGGCACCTACCGCAACGTCGACGGCACGACCGCGCTGGCGCTGGGCCTGATCGCGGCCAGCGTGCGCAGCCGCCTGCCGCTGCTGCTGGCCAGCTACCCGATCACGCCCGCCTCGGAGCTACTGCACGAGCTCTCACGCCACAAGAACTTCGGCGTGCGCACGATCCAGGCCGAGGACGAGATCGCCGCGGCCGGGATGGCGCTGGGGGCAGCCTTCGGTGGACGTCTCGGGGTAACGGCGACCAGCGGTCCGGGGATGGATCTGAAGGCCGAGACGATCGGGTTGGCCGTGGCTCTGGAGCTGCCGATGATTGTGATCGACGTCCAGCGCGCCGGACCGTCCACCGGCATGCCCACCAAGACCGAGCAGTCCGACCTGCTGTCAGCCATTTACGGACGTCACGGCGAGTCGCCGCTGCCGGTGCTCGCCCCGAGCACACCGGCGGGGTGCTTTGAGACCGCGTTTGAGGCGGTCGTGCTGGCGATCCGGTACAGGACTCCCGTGATCGTGCTCTCGGATTCGTTCCTGGCCTCCTCCTCGGAGCCCTGGCGGATCCCGTCGGTGGCCGCGCTCGGCGAGATCGAGGCCGGGTTTGCCACGGCACCCGAGGACGGCGAGACCTTCTTGCCCTACGCCCGTGATGAGTGGCTCGCCCGCCCCTGGGCGATCCCGGGAACCCCCGGCCTCCAGCACCGGATCGGAGGACTCGAGAAGGAGGACGGGTCAGGGAACATCTCCTATGACGCCGATAACCACGCCCGCATGACCGAGCTGCGGGGCGAGAAGATCGCCGGAATCGCTCGCGACGTGCCGGCGCTCGAAGTCAACGCGGATCCTGACGCCAGCCTGCTCGTCCTGGGCTGGGGCTCGAGCGAAGGCGCGATCCGGGCGGGGGCCCGGCGGGCCCGCGAAGCCGGCCACAAGGTGGCGATCGCGCAGCTGCGCCACCTGAACCCGATGCCCTCCAACGTCGACGACGTGCTCCGCTCCTTTGACCGGGTGCTCGTACCCGAGATGAACAGCGGCCAGCTGGCGCAGCTCCTGCGGGCCAGATCGCTCGTGGACGTGGAGTCGTTCTGCAAGGTGCGCGGCCAGCCCATCCACGCGGCAGAGATCGAGCAGCTGATCGCGGAGCGCCAGTGATGGCCGAGTCAAACGGGCACGTCGAACGGCCATCAAGCGAGCGGCCAGGGAGAGAGCGCCGTGCTTACCAAGGCCGATTTCCAGTCTGACCAGGAGACCCGCTGGTGCCCGGGCTGCGGGGACTACGCGGTGCTCTCGGCCGTCCAGCAGTTCATGCCTGAGCTGGGGATCCCACCGGAGCGAATCGTGTTCATCACGGGGATCGGCTGCGCGGGCCGGTTCGCCTACTACATGGACACCTACGGGATGCACGGGATCCATGGGCGGGCGCCGGCGCTGGCCACCGGGCTGGCCTCGGTCAGGGACGACCTGTCGATCTGGGTGATCACCGGCGACGGCGACGCGCTCTCGATCGGCGGCAACCACCTGATCCACGCTCTGCGCCGGAACGTCCCGGTCAAGATCCTGCTGTTCAACAATCAGATCTACGGGCTGACCAAGGGGCAGGCTTCCCCGACCTCGGAGCTCGGCAAGATCACCAAGTCCACGCCGTTCGGGGTCTCCGACCAGCCGTTCAACCCCGTGTCGCTGGCCCTGGGGGCGGAGGCGACGTTCGTGGCCCGGACGATCGACCGGGATCGCCGGCACCTGACCGAGGTGCTCAGGGCCGCCGCCACCCACGAGGGCGCCGCCCTCGTCGAGATCTACCAGAACTGCCCGGTCTTCAACGACGGCGCGTTCTCGGCGCTGACCGAGAAGGACGTCAAGGACGCAAACCAGATCCGGCTGGAGGCGGGAAAGCCGATCCGCTTCGGGCCCGAGGGCGAGCGCGGGGTGGCCCGGGCCGCCGATGGTGGGCTCGAGATCGTCGACGTGGCCGGCGTGGGGGATGAGGCGCTGATCGTCCACGACCCCGGCCGAGTCGATCCCGGACTCGCCTTCTCGCTGGCTCGGCTGGCCGATGACCCGACGATGCCCACGCCGATCGGAATCTTCCGAGACGTTGCGCGCCCCGTCTTCGGCCGCGCCGGCACGACACTGCCCCAGCCCGCGTCGGAGACCGACCTCGAGGAGCTCCTGATGCGCGGCGACACCTGGACGGTGTCCTAGAGCGTGACGATTGGCGATTGGGCCCTGCTCCTCGGGGCTGAATCGCCATTCACATCGCGCTCGAGCTCGCGGGGCTGGTGTCTGGTGTTCGGACCCGTGCATGCACGGGTCCGTCGGGCGGTGCATGCACCGCCCGAGGGGTCGGCACATGTGCCGACCCTGGGATGGCCGCATGCGGCCATCCCATTTCACAACGGCGCGTTGAGCGCCTTGTAGCGCTGGGAGCGTTTGGAGCCGCCCAACGCCCCCGCGCCTTGCCGGCCCCCTGGGGGGCCCGCCTGCCTGCGCCCGAGAACCCCAACAACCCGGCAAAGTACCTCCCGCGTTGGCTTACGTGCCGGGTTATGGGTGCTATTGCTTGCTTAACCCGGCACGTAGACGTCTGGAGCGCGGGCTTTGCCGGGTTATGGTGGCGCCCCGCCCGTCCAGGCGCGGCCCGGCCCCGCCCCGACCGCCTACGGCTCGGCCACGTAGCCGCCCTCGGGCTCGATCGGAAGCCCGGCCGCGTCCCACTCGAGCAGGCCGCCGGCCATGTTGTGGGCGTCGTAGCCGGCTTGGCGCAAGAGCTGGGTGGCCATCGCCGAGCGGGCGCCGCTGCGGCAGTAGAAGACGATCGTGCCGTGGTGGTCGAGGGTTGGGGCCTGAGCGGGCAGCTCGGCCAGCTCGATCAGCCGGGAGCCAGCGATCCGTCCAGCCTCGTGCTCGTAGGCCTGACGGACGTCGATGAGCTCGATTTCGCCCGCTCCCAGACGCTCGGCCACCTCCCGGGGGGTGTAGTCGCCATCCATCGGTTGAGGCGAGGCTAGCGCGCGCAAGTTCCGGGCCGGGGGTGCCGTTAAGTGCGCGACACGGCGGGCGGAGACATGCATCTGAAGGATCGGCTACTCTGCTCGCCGAAGACAACCAGCCTAACCCCGTGACGCCACCGGTGTCCGGGGACGGGGAACCCGTTGAGCCGAAGTTGGCTCAGGGGCGAATCGCCGCAATTGCGGTGTAGCGCAGCTCTTTCAGCGCGAGCCCGACAGCTAACCCCGTAGGCGTGAGAAAGAGAGTAGGTGGTGGGTTGTTCGGATCAGGTCTTGGTCGGGCCAGGCGGGTGACAAGACTTTTCCGGTTCAGGCTGAGTGGCCCCGGAACGATGGCCGCGATCGTGCTGGCCGCCCTGGGAGTGTTCGCTGGGTCCGCGGTGGCCGCTGGCTCGGGCTCGCATAAGCATGGCTCCTCCAGCGGGAGCGGCGGCGCCGGCCTTTCGGGCAACCCCGGCACGCCCTCGAGCTCCCGTAGCCCGTGGGGCACCAAGACTCTCAAGCAGGGCATGTCGGGCAGCAGCGTGACGCTGCTCCAGTTCTACCTCGACGTCGCGGGCGTCCCGACCAACGTCGATGGCCAGTTCGGCTCGAGGACCAAGCAGAGCGTGATCGCCTTTGAGCAGGGCCACGGGCTTCAGGCCAACGGCAAGGTCAACCCGCGGGATGGCCGGGCGCTGGGAGGCGTGGTCGCCCAGGTGGACTCGATCAAGCCGAGTGGCAAGACCATGATCCGCGCCAACGGCAACGCCGCTCCCGCCTCCGATGCGCCCTCGGTGGTCAAGGAGGTCATCGCGGCGGCCAACACGATCCTCCACAGCTCGTACTGCGTCGGAGGTGGCCACGGGTCCTGGAAGTCCAATTGCTATGACTGCTCTGGATCGGTCAGCTTCGCGCTCCACGGTGCCCACCTGCTGTCCACCTCGGAGGATTCGACCCAGATGGAGTCCTACGGCGCTCCCGGCAAGGGCCGCTGGATCACGATCTACGCCGACTCAGGCCACGCCTTCCTGGTGGTCGACGGCCGCGCGTTTGACACTGCCGACTACGGCGGCCCCAACAAGCCGGCGGGAGACGGCCCGCGCTGGCGCAACAATCCGACCGGCAACCTGGCCGACGGCGGCCACTACATCGTCCGCCACCCACCTGGGCTGTAGACGGGTCGGGGCTGTAGACGGGTCGGATGATGGCCCGCCAGGGGGCCGGGCCATCGCGTTAAAGTTGCGCTTGCTTCACTCGCCCGCGGCGAAGCTGATGCCGTCGAGGCTGCTGTAAGAGGTTGCGTCGCTCCCATACGGCTTGACATAACCCTGCGCGGTGATTTCCACGCTTCCCTCAGTTGTCGTTATAGGTGTAGATCGGCAGATAGAGGACATGGCTCGGGCGGTAGCCAGGCGGCAGCCGGAACGCCGGAGTGTCTGCTGTCCCGTCGGAGATCCCGCCGCGCAGGTGCACGATGCCGTTGGAGTCCTTCGCGTATCCCGCCGGTGGCGTACCCAGTGCCATACAGCGTCCAGCCGTTCGTCATGTGGGCCGGATGGAACGAGAGGTTGGAGTGGCCGAGCGACGTGGCGGCGTATGCGCCGCCGCCGAGCGCCGCGAACAGCGCCAGGCAGGAGATGATCAGTGCCGGCGAGGGAAAGCGCAGGCGCGGAATGTGAGCGTTCATGTTCCCTCCTTGGGAAGCTCGAAATTGATCAGACGCGACGATAGCCCGGCACAGATCCGGGCCATCGCCTCATGCTGCGCTACCTCACTCGCCCGCGGCGAAGCTGATGCCGTCGAGGCTGGTGTAAGAGCTTGCGTCGCTCCCAAGCGGCTTGACATAACCCTGCGGGGTGATTTCCAGGCTTCCCTCAGTCCCGAGATCGGTGTAGATCGGCAGATAGAGGACATGGCTCGGGCGGTAGCCAGGCGGCAGCCGGAACGCCGGAGTGTCTGCTGTCCCGTCGGAGATCCCGCCGCGCAGGTGCACGATGCCGTTGGAGTCCTTCGCGTATCCGCCGGTGGCGTACCCAGTGCCATACAGCGTCCAGCCGTTCGTCATGTGGGCCGGATGGAACGACAGGTTGGAGTGGCCAAGCGACGTGGCGGCATACGCGCCGCCGCCGAGCGCCGCGAACAGGGCCAGGCAGGAGACGATCAGCGCTGGCGACGGAAAGCGCAGGCGCGGAATGTGAGTGTTCATGTGCCCTCCTTGGGAAGCTCGAATTGACCGGATCATCATGATCGCTGCCACCAAAGGCGTACTAAATAAGTGCCAAAGCTCGACCGAGCCGGCCGATCCTGTCCCGCCCTGAAAGCATGGCCCGCGCCCACTAGCATCAGCAACGCGATGACCGCGCTGGCCGACCTCTACACGATCCCGCAGGACCACCTGGACTTCCGGGCCACGATCCGCCAGATCGCGCAGGAGCGGATCGCTCCGCGGGCCCCCGAGATCGACGAGCGAGGCGAATACCCCCACGACATCCGGGAGCTGCTAGCCGAGCACGACGTCCTAGGCCTCCCGTTCGAGACCGAGTACGGCGGGACCGGGACCGGGATGCTGATGCTGGTCATGGCGATCGAGGAGATCGCCAAGGCCTGCGCCTCGACCGCGCTGATCCTCATGATTCAGGAGCTCGGCACGTTGCCCATCAGGCTTTTCGGCACCGAGGACCAGAAGCAGCGTTTCCTGCCCAGATGCGCCTCGGGCGAATGGACTCCCGCCTTCGCCCTGTCAGAGCCGGACGCCGGCTCAGACCCGGGCGGGCATGCGGATCCGGGCCGTCAAGGACGGTGAGGAATGGGTGATCGACGGCACCAAGAACTGGATCACCAACCTGGGAGTGGCCGACTTCTACATCGTGTTCGCGGTCACCGACCCAAGGGCTGGACACTCGCGCGGGATCACCGCCTTCATCGTCGAGGCCGACCGTCCAGGATTCAGCGTGGGCAAGCTCGAGCACAAGCTCGGCATCCGCGGGTCGCCGACCGGGCAGCCGATCTTCGACGGCGTCCGCGTCCCGGAGGAGAACGTGATCGGCGACCCCGGCGAGGGCTTCAAGATCGCCCTGGCCTCGCTCGATCGCTCCCGCCTGGGCGTGGCCGCCCAGGCGCTCGGGATCGCCCAGGGAGCGGCCGATTACGCCGTCGCCTACGCGCGGGAACGTCGTCAGTTCGGCCAGCCGATCAACTCCTTCCAGGCGATCCAGTTCAAGCTGGCCGACATGGAGACACAGTGCTCGGCCGGTCGGGAGCTGCTGTACAAGGGCGCCAGCAAGGTCGATAGGGGAGAGCCTGACATCGGAAAGTTTTCGGCCATGGCCAAGCTCTTCTGTTCTGACACGGCGATGAAGGTGACCGTGGAGGCGGTGCAGGTATTGGGTGGCTATGGCTATGTCAAGGAGTACCCGGTCGAGCGGATGATGCGTGACGCCAAGATCACCCAGATCTACGAGGGCACGAACGAGATCCAGAGGCTCGTGATCGCCCGTAGCCTGAGGTAGCGGCGTGTCGCCCAGGCCCATGACGGCTCGGCGGATCGTCCTCGCGGCAGCCGTTGCGATGGCGCTCGGGCTGACGGCCGTGGCTCTGCTGCGCGGATTCAGCAGCTCGTGGGGACTGCGGCTGATCGAGGGGATCGCGGTCTTCGGAGCCGGCGCGGCGATCGTCGGAGGCGCGGCCCTGTTCGTGATGGTCCGGCTCGCCGGATGGCGGGATCCCGAGTCAGAAGCCGATTTCGACGCGCTGGTCGAGCGGGCAGAGCGGCTGGCCAGGGAGGAGTCCTGGGGCGAGGGCGAGGAGGACGAGGAAGATCGCGACGACGACGAGGATGACCTGTTTGACCCGTTCGACGAATACGACTTCCAGGCGCTCTTGCGCTCGGCTATCGACGAGCTCCCGCTGGAGTTCCATCGTGCCCTGGAGCACGTGGCCGTGGTGGTCTCAGAGGGCGGCAGACGCCGGCGGGCCTACGGTCTATACGAGGGCGACACGGTGGCTCGTGACCACTTCCACGACCGGATCCTGATCTTCCGGGACACGCTGCTGCGCGACTTCGGCCACGATCCTGACCTCTTGCGCTCGCAGGTCGCGCGGGTTCTTCGCCACGAGCTGGCCCACCATCTCGGGTGGGACGAGAAGGGCGTACGGGGGCTGGGGCTATAGCGGAGCGAGGCGCGGAAGCCGTTCAGGGCGGGGTGAGCTCGAAATGATGATCGTGATGTCGCCGGAGGCCAGCGAGGCCCAGATCGAGGCCGTCAAGGCTCGGCTTGAGTCGGTGGGCCGGCTCCATGTGCTCGTGATGCCGGGCGAGCTGACGACGGCGATTGGCGCCATCGGCGACCCTCAGGGCGTCGCCGAGCTCGGGCTAGAGGGCATGGCCGGCGTCGATCGGGTCGTCCCGATTTCCCGCCCCTACAAGCTCGCCTCCTCGGAGCTGGCGCACCACGAGCCGACCGTGCTCCAGATCGACGGCCGTCGGGTTGGCGGCGGTGACACGTTCTGCCTGATCGCAGGGCCGTGCACGGTCGAGAGCCTCGACCAGACGCTGACGGTCGCCCGGGCCGTGGCCAAATCGGGAGCCTCGATGCTCCGCGGCGGGGCGTTCAAGCCGCGCACGTCTCCGTTCGCGTTCAAGGGACTCGGGGCTCCGGCGCTGGAGATCCTGGCCCAGGCCCGGGAGGAGACCGGGTTGCCGATCGTGACCGAGTTGCTCGACTCCCAGCACGCCGAACTGGTGGCCCAGGTGGCCGACGTGATCCAGATCGGGGCCCGGAACATGCAGAACTACGGGCTGCTCGAGGTGGTGGGCAAGCTCGGGAAGCCGGTGCTCCTGAAGCGGGGGCTGTCCTCGACGGTCGAGGAGCTACTGATGGCTGCGGATTACGTGCTCAAGGAGGGCAATGAGGCCGTGATCCTGTGCGAGCGCGGGATCCGCACATTCGAGAACGCCACGCGGTTCACGCTGGACCTCAGCGCGGTCCCGTGGCTGAAGCTCCACAGCCATCTTCCGGTGATCGTCGACCCCAGCCACGCCTCAGGCGACCGCCGCCTGGTCGGCCCCCTCTCCCGGGCCGCCGCGGCGGTCGGCGCGGACGGGATCCTGGTCGAGATCGCGCCGGACCCGGAGACCGCGCTGTGCGATGGTCCGCAGCAGCTGGCGACCTCCGACTTCGCCGAGTTCGCCGGTGAGGTGGCGGCCCACGCCGCGTTGAGCGGCAAGCGGCTGGCGTAGGGTCGCCTGGCCGCGGCCGGCCGGGATGTCTTCAGGCGACCAAACCGGGGAAACGCAGCAAAGCAGCCCGCTCGCCACTCGAACGAGCTGCGTTATAGCCCCTAGGGCCGGATAACGCAGCACGTACGGCCTGCGGCGGTCCGCTTTGCTGCGTTTTGCCGGTCCTCGGGCGCAGGGCCGTTCCCCAGGCGCCTCCCGGCCCACGGCTTCGAACGGCGCGGCGGGCGACCGACTGGTCAGCCCGCTTGACGGTCAAGCACATTGACTTTCCCCCCGGCGAGCGTATAAGCCGGACCATGACGCACATCCGAGCGCTCAGACCACGACGACATCCCGATCCCCGCGCTGCTCCGCGCCGCCCGGGTCGCCTATGGGCACGCGATCCGCAGCGAGCTCAGCGAGCGTGGAATCAACGACATGCCTCGCAACGGCGCGGCCGTGATCGGCGGGATGGGCAACCGCGATCTGCCCGCAGGCGTGCTGGTGCGCCAGCTCGGCGTGACCAAGCAGGCGGCCAGCCAGCTGATCGACACGCTCGTGCTCCGTGGTTACCTGCACCGGGAAACCGATCCCGAGGATCGCCGGCGCCTGAACATCTCGCTCACGAGCCGCGGGCAAGAGGCCGCCGAAGGGGTGCGGGCAGCCGTGATCGCCGTGGACCAGGAGCTGGCCGAGATGCTCGGCGACAGCGGAGTGGCCGGGCTTCGCGACGGCCTGGTGGCGCTCTGTGACATCCGTGACCGCTTCGAGCATCGGATGGGCGCTCCGTAGAGCGGCTCGCGTACCATCCCGCCCTCGCACGCACCCACCAACCGCGTGCGCCCACCCCGCCGAAACTCTCTGAAACGGAGCCGTTAGATGCCAGAAGCCGTGATTGTCGATGCCATCCGGACGCCCATCGGGCGGGCAATGAAAGGGTCGCTCAAGGCCGTGCGGGCCGACGATCTGGCCTCGATGCCGATCAAGGCGCTGATCGAGCGCAACCCCGAGGTCAACTTCTCGGAGACCGTCGACGTGATGATGGGCGCGGCCTCTGGGGTCGGGGAGCAGGGCTACAACGTGGGGCGCAACGCGCTGCTGCTGGCGGGCGTCGACCACCACGTGCCCGGGTGCACCGTCAATCGCTTCTGTGCCTCCTCGCTCCAGACGATCCGCATGGCCTTCCACGCGGTCAGGGCCGGTGAGGGCGATCAGTATGTGGCCGCCGGCGTCGAGGCCGTCTCTCGGGCCGGGCTGGGCGCGGGCATGATGGAGGAGGCCAAGCACCCCAAGCTGAGCGGCTCGGAGGGTTCGGCCTACGACGTCTACATCCCGATGGGGATGACGGCCGAGAACGTGGCCGATCGCTGCCACGTCACCCGTGAACAGCAGGACGAGTGGGCGGTGACCTCGCAGAACCGGGCCGTCGAGGCGCGAGACTCAGGCCACTTCGACGCCGAGATCGTGCCCGTGCCCGTGCCCGCGCACAAGGACACCGACAAGGAGGGCAACGAGATCGACGTGGCCGAAACGGTCGTCGAGCGCGACGACGGCCCGCGGCCGGGGACGACGATGGAGGTCCTCGGTCAGCTCAAGCCCGCGTTCAAGCCCGATGGCACGGTCACGGCCGGCAATGCCTGCCCACTCAACGACGGCGCCGCCGCGGTGCTCGTGATGTCAGAGGAGAAGGCCAAGCGGCTTGGCCTCACGCCCAAAGCCCGGATCCTGGCCTCCACGGTCGCGGCGATCAGACCGGAGATCATGGGGTTGGGTCCGATCCCCGCGATCCAGGCGCTGCTCAAGCAGACCGGGATGAAGATCGACGAGATCGACATCGTCGAGATCAACGAGGCCTTCGCCGCCCAGATCGTTCCGTGCAAGGAGGAGCTCGGAATCCCGGACGAGAAGCTCAACCCGTTCGGCGGCGCGATCGCCCTCGGTCACCCGTTCGGGATGACCGGCGCGCGGATCATGACCACGCTGATCAACGGACTGCGGGCGCTCGACGGGACCTACGGGATCGAGTCGATGTGCGTGGCTGGCGGAATGGGTCAGGCGATGCTGATCGAGCGCCTGTCCTAGCGGCTGGGCCCGGCGCCTGGGCCTAGCGCCTGGGCGCCGCGTCTGACCGGCGCCGGCTCGGCCGCGGGTGGGTGGGGTTCCGATTCCTCCGGAACCGGGTTCGGACGCGGGTCGGGCGGCCGATGTGGAAGCCCTGGGCGTAGTCGACGTGGTGCTTGCGCAGGAGCTTGATCGTCGCGTCGTCGGCCACCGATTCCGCGACCGTTTTGACGCCCATGCTCTGGGCGACGTCGGAGATCGCCTTGACGACGTGCTCGTCGACCTTGCTCCGCGGAAGATTCTGGATGAACTCCCCGTCGAGCTTGATGTAGCGGACCGGCAGGTGCTTGAGGTAGTAGAACGAGCTAAAGCCGGTGCCGAAGTCATCCAGCGCCAGGCTGCACCCCAGCCGAGTCAGGTCCTGGGCGAAGGTGGCCGCCTCAGGCATGTTCGAGATGGCCGTCGTCTCGGTCACCTCGAAGATCAGCTTGCTCGGGTCGACCCCGGTCTCCTGAAGTCCGGCCTTGATGACCTCGAGCAGGTGCTGGTTGCGCGTCACCGAGGCCCCAGACAGGTTCACGCCCACGCCGCCGGCGGCGGGTGAGGTCCTGGAATGGGAGATCAGCTCGATCGCCTTGGCGGCGACCCAGCGGTCGATCTCGTTGATCAGCCCGATCCGCTCAGCCGGGGGGAGGAAGGTCGAGGGTGGGATGAGCCTGTTACGACCCTCGCGCATTCGCAGCAGCAGCTCGCCGTGGCTGACCTGGCCGGTCGAGAGGTTGAGGATCGGCTGGAGATAGAGCGCGAAGCGGTCTAGATCGAGGGCTTCCCGGATCCGCTCTGACCACGGCGCGCGGACGAGGCTGCGCGCCCGGCGACCCTCCTCGAGCGTGTACAGGGTGACCCGGTCGCCGCCGGCGTGCTTGGACGCGTACATCGCCAGATCGGCGACCGCTCGCAGCTCGCTGGCCGTCGAGTCATCGCAGTGAAACGTGGCCACTCCCACACTGGCCCCGATCGTGAAGCGCTTCCCGCCGTAGTCGGGGCGACACAGGTGCAGGGTCTTGAGTATGTCCTCGGCGGCGCTCCGGGCGTCGGCCTCCTCGGCGCCCGGCAGGAGCATGCTGAACTCATCGCCGCCGACTCGGGCCAGGACGTCGCTGGCCCGCAGCCGTCGTCTCATCGCTTCGGAGACCACCCTCAGCACCGCGTCTCCGGCGGCGTGCCCGGCCGTGTCGTTGATCGACTTGAAGTTGTCCAGGTCGACGCTCAGGAGCGCGCCTGAGGACCGGTAGCGGCCCGCCCGGGCGAACTCTCGCTTGAGCTCTTCGTCGAACCGCCGGCGGTTGAGCAGCCCGGTGAGCTGGTCGTGGTCGGCCAGGTGTCGGAGCCGCTCCTCGTACAGGCGTCGCTCGGTGGTGTCCCGGGCGATCACCGCGGCGGAGATGATCCGTCCGTTGGCATCCCTGACCGGAGAGATCGTCAGCGACACGGAGATCTGACTGCCGTCCTTGCGCACCCGTTCGGTCTCGAAGTGATCAAGCGATTCGCCCGCGAACACCCGACCGAGGAAGTCCTGCTGCTGGCCGGTGAGGTGAGGCGGCTCGATGATGCTCATCGGCTGCCCCATCGCCTCCTCGCCCCGATAGCTGTAGAGCTGCTCGGCGCCCCGGTTCCAGCTCGTGATCGTGCCATCCCGGGTGGTGGTGACGATCGCGTCGTCTGAGGACTCGACCACCCGGGTGAAGAGCTCTCGGGCGTCGTGGGCCGCCGCCTCCTCGCTGACATCCTCGACGGTGCCGACCAGGCGAGCGGGCTCTCCGCGCTTGTCGCACACCACGTAGCCCTGGGCCCGAACGACTCGACGCACCGAATCAGGGCGCGTGATCCGGATCTCGAACGTGAACGTCCGTCGTTCCTGCACCGCGCCGCCCAGCTCCTCCTCGACCAGGACGCGGTCATCAGGATGGATCCGCGCCAGCAGCATCTCCCGAGTCACGTGGGCCCCGGCTGGGAAGCCATAGATGCGGCCAATCCCCGGCGAGTAGACAGACTCGCCCGTTCGCAGATCCCGCTCGAAACTGCCCGTGCCACTCACCTCAGCGTCACGCGGCGCCGAGCCAGTTATGTCCATGCCTTAAACACCCGCCTGCCGTTGCTGCTACGGACGACCAGGTTAAACGCCCGCGCGGCGTCAACGGTATGCCATTTCCCAGTCTTTGCTGGGCAATTTCGTGCCCAGCGGACCGAGCTCTACTTCGGGGCCATCCGCAGCGCGCCGTCGAGCCGGATCGTCTCGCCGTTGAGCATCTCGTTCTCGACGACGTGGGCGGCCAGGGCGGCGAATTCCTTGGGCTGCCCGAGCCGCGAAGGGAACGGGATCGCCTGGGCCAGGGCCTGGCGGTTCTCATCAGGGAGAGCGCCGAGCAGGGGCGTGTCAAACGTCCCCGGGGCGATCGTGCACACCCGGACCCCCACCACGGCCAGATCACGGGCCGCGGGCAGCGTGAGGCCGACGATCCCGCCCTTGGAGGCCGAGTAGGCGATCTGCCCGATCTGGCCGTCGAAGGCGGCGATCGAAGCCGTGTTGATGCACACACCCCGTTCGCCGGACGCGCCGACGGGCTCCTGAGGAAGCATCGCGGCGGCCGCCAGCCGCAGCACATTGAAGGTCCCGATCAGGTTGACCCGGATGACGGTCTCAAAGGGCGCAAGAGTGTGTGCCCCACGGCGCCCGGCCACCCGTTCGGCCCACCCGATCCCGGCGCAGCACACGCTGATCCGCAGTCCGCCGGGGAGGGCAGCCGCCGCGTCCACGGCCTCCTGGAGCTGGTCTGGCTCCGTCACATCGGCCCTGACGAATTGTCCTCGCTCCGCGAGCTCGGCCGAGAGCGCATGCCCGCGCTCTTCGTTGAGGTCGGCGATCACCACGTGAGCTCCGCCGGCGTGAAGGCGCCGAGCGGTCGCCTCCCCGAGCCCGGACGCGCCGCCGACGATCAGTGCACCGCTGCCTTCGATCTGCATCTGAGACGACCCTACTGAGCCGCGGGCGCCGGTGCGGCCAGCGACAGCGCGAAGCGATTCTCGGAGTCGGTGTACCAGGCCTCGAGGGCCAGCCCCGCGGAGCGGAAGTCCTCCCGGACCCGCCGGCGGGTGAACTTTGCGCTGATCTCAGTCCGCAGCACCTCTCCGGCCTCGAAATTGACGGTCAGGCCAAGCCGGTCCACGGTCACCGTCGCGGCTCGGAGCGCTCGAAGCCGCATCTCGATCCACTCGTGCTTCGAGTCAAAGAAGGCAACGTGCTCGAAGTTCTGAGGGTCGAAGTCGGCACCGAGCTCGCGGTTGATCACGTGCAGGAGGTTGCGGTTGAACTCAGCCGTAACCCCGGCCGAGTCGTTGTAGGCGGCCTCGAGCACCGCCGGGTCCTTGACGAGGTCGGTGCCCAGCAGCAAGCGGTCGCGCGGGCCGAGCACCTGGCGGATCTCGCGGAGCAGCCGACGGCGCGTTCCCGGCGGGAAGTTGCCGATCGTGCCGCCGAGCAGCGCGATGATCCGGGGCCCGTCGTTGGCCTCGGGGATGGCGTCCAGGTGTCGTTCGAAGTCGCCCACGAGCCCCACGAACTCGAGGCCGTCATAAGCGTTCACGAGCTCATCAGCCGCTTCGCGCAGCACCTGCTCTGAGACGTCCTGGGCGACGTACCGGCGCAGCGTCCCCGCCTGGGCCATCGCGTCGAGCAGGATTCGGGCCTTCTCGGCGGATCCTGACCCGAGTTCGACGAGCTCGGCCGCGGCCGTGGTCTGGGCGATCTCCGCCGCCCGCGCTTCGAGGATCTCCCGCTCGGCCCGCGTTGGGTAGTACTCGGGGAGCTCGGTGATGCGGTCAAAGAGCTCCGAGCCGCGGGCATCGTAAAAGTGCTTGGGCGGAAGCTCCTTGAACGGCTTGGTCAGGCCGTCGAGGACATCGTCGGCCAGGCGGCGCTCAGAGCTCTCGGCCAGCAGCGACTCGATCCGGACGCTCTCGGTATCGGTCAGCGTCTTCACCGGCGCGCCTTCATAGATCCCGTCTTCATGGGTCACGCGCGATCCGTAGCCCCGAGAAAATCTGCCGGCGCTCAGGGTGATCCCAGTTTCTAAACGTGGCGCTGGCCACTCGCGGGCGGGTGGCCCACGAGCCGCCGCGGAGCACCCTGAAGCCCGCGCCGAAGAAGGGCTCGGAGTACTCGCGGTAGGGAAACGGGGCGAAGCCGGGATAGCCGGTGAACTCGCTGGCCGTCCACTCCCACAGGTCGCCGACCATTGCCAGGCAACCGCTGGGCGACGCCCCGCCGGGGAACGTCCCGGCCGGCACAGGGCCGCCTGCGAGCTGGTCGAGATTGGCGTGGCGGCCCGGCACCGGCGGCTCCTCACCCCAGGGATATCGCCGGGCTCGTCCTTGCTCCTGGTCCCAGGTCGCCGCCTTCTCCCATTCCTCCTCGGAGGGGAGGCGGGCGCCATGCGCGCGAGCGAAGGCGTCGGCCTCGAACCACGAGACATGGGCCACGGGCCGGTGGGGCTCGATCGGCTCTAGCCCGGAGAGCCGCCACTCGGCGCCGCAGTCCTCCGTCCAGCCCGCAGGTCTCGTGATGTCGTACTGCTCCTTCCAGGCCCAGCCCTCATCCGACCACCACTCGCGACGCTCATATCCGCCGCCCTCGACGAAGCGCAGGAAGGTGGCGTTGGTGATCGGGCTGCGTCCGATCAGGTAGCCCCGGACGTCGGTCTGGTGCCGGGGGCGCTCGTTGTCATACGCAAAGCCCTCGGCCGGTGCTCCGATCGTGCATGGGCCGGCCGGGATCTCGACCATCTCCAGGCCGGTGAGCGTCTGGGGTCGGGCCACCTGGGGCCACGGATCTCCCGGCAGGGCATACCCCTCCAGCCGGGCCAGCTCCAGGGTCTGGATCATCGTCTCGTTGTGCTGGTGCTCGTGCCGGATGACGAGCTCGACCAGTGTCGCGTCCTGCGTACCTCGTTCGGCCACGACATCAAGCGTCTGGGAGCGGACCGCGTCCAGGTACCGGCGCGCGTCGTCAGGGCCGAGGAACGGCAAATCGCCGCGGTAGGCCCGAGGCGTCTCCATCGCGTCGTAGACCCCGATCAGGTCCGGACGCAACATCGGGCGCCCGCCGAACCGGTGTCCCACCCACAGATCCTCGAAGGCGGCGATGTGGCCGAGATCCCAGACCAGCGGGCTCATCAGCGAGGAGTGAACGCGGACCAGATCCTCTTCTGAGACGGCGGCCACCAGACCGAGCGTCCGCTCCCGGGCCTCGGAGAGGTCAGTTACAACATCCCGGGCGACCGTGGGCCCGGCCTCTGCCCCTGAGCTCGTGAGGCTCATCGTCTCCATTGTCCCAATCAGCCGACTCGGTACCGCAGGTAGAGCGAAGCGTCCCGTTCGAGCACCCACACGAGCGCGAGCTCGCGCAGCTCGGGCAGCTCTGCCCCACTGGTTATGGCCGCAGACGCGCTGCCGCCGGTCAGCTTTGGAGCGATCGTCAGGAACAGCTCGTCGACGAGGTTCTCCTCGAGCAGCGAGCCGAACATCATCGGGCCCCCCTCACACAGCAGCAGCTCGATCCCGTAGTCGGAGTGAAGCCGCCGCAGCGCCGTGGTCAGCGTGAGCGCTCCCTGATCGAGGACGATCACATCGACCTGGGCTTGGACGCCGTCCAGTGGCGGCTCGCTCGAGCAGAAGATGACGATCCGGGCTTCGGGCTCGCCGAACAGCGGCGCCTCCACCGGGATCTGACCGCTTCGGGACACGAGGCAGGTCAAAGGCTCGGGCGCTCGCCCCGCCGCGACACGCCGCTCGCGCCGCTCTGGCCGCTTCAGGATCCGCCCGTAGCCCTCGGTGGCCACGGTTCGTGTGCCCACGAGCACGGCGTCGGCTCGTTCCCGCAGGCCGTGGAACATCGCCCGGTCGCCTTCGTCTCCGAGCCCTCCGGAGCGCCCCTGGAAGGCCGAGCGGCCATCGGCGCTGGCGATGAAGTTCACCAGGACGTAGGGCCGATCACCCGATCCGGGCTCCGGGATGGTCAGGGAATCGAGCGCGTCCTGTACCTCGACCCGCTCCGGCTCGGGGAGAAGCTGGCGGAACTCCAACAGTGCAGCGAACCTAGCAGAGCGGTTAGGCTGCGCGATGTCGTGAACCTCAAGGCGCTAAACCGTGGCGAGGTGCTGGCCACGATCGGCGGGGTCCTGCTCGGCATCTCGCTCGTTCTGGCCTGGTTCAGCCTTGGCAATGCCAACGCACATTTGAACTCGTGTCACCACGCGCACATCTCCTGCAGCGGTTGGGATTCGCTGTCGGCCTTCCGCTACCTCATCATCCTGGCCGCGGTCGCTCCGCTGATCCTGTCCTGGGTCATCGTCCGGGGGCACGCGCTGGCCTGGCCGCGAGGTGAGCTGACGGCTGTAGTTTCCGTGATCGCCCTGGTCCTGGTGCTGTTCCGAGGCGTCATCGACCACCCCGGCACGCCGCCTGACGAGATCAGCGTCGACTACGGATTCTTCGTGGCGCTCGCGGGCGGGCTGTTGATGCTCCTGGGGGCGGTCTGGCGCTCGCAGGAGAGCGCTCCTCGGCGAAAGCCGCCTGGAGTTCTGTGACGAGCGGCTCTGACGCCGCGGGAAGCCGGCCGGACCGCAACCTGGCACTCGAGCTGGTGCGGGTCACCGAGGCCGCCGCCCTGGCTGCTGCGCGGATGGTCGGGCGCGGCGACAAGGAGGGCGCCGACCAGGCGGCGGTCGATGCCATGCGGGGGATGCTCGATTCGGTCTCGATGGACGGAGTGGTTGTGATCGGCGAGGGCGAGAAGGACAACGCCCCGATGCTCTACAACGGCGAGCAGATCGGCGATGGAAGCCCGCCCCAGGTGGACATCGCGGTCGACCCGCTCGAGGGGACGCGGCTGACCGCGATCGGGATGCCCAACGCGCTGTCGGTGATCGCGCTCTCAGAGCGAGGAACGATGTTCGACCCCGGGCCGTGCGTCTACATGGAGAAGATCGCCGGCGGCCCGGAGATCGCCGATCTGCTCGATCTGGACCGGCCGCTGCCTGAAACCCTCGGCCTCGTCGCCGAGCGCAAGGGCGTGGATATCCGCGACGTGATGGTGGTGATGCTCGACCGCGAGCGCCACCACGAGGCGATGCGCGAGGTCCGGGAGGCCGGCGCGCGGGTGCGGTTGATCCTGGACGGCGATGTCGCCGCGGCGATGCTGGCGGTCTCTGACAGCTCGCGAGTCGATCTCCTGTGGGGGATCGGCGGCACGCCCGAAGGCGTGATCTCGGCCTCGGCGATCAAATGCATCGGCGGCCAGCTCCTGGGCCGCCTGTGGCCACGCGACGACGAGGAGCGCCAGGCCGCCATCGACGCGGGCTACGAGCTCGACCGAGTGCTGGACTGCGATGACCTCGTCAAGGGCGATGACGTCTTCTTTTCGGCCACCGGCGTGACCGACGGCGATGTGCTTGAGGGCGTGCGCTATCAGGGCGTTCGCGGCGCCACGACCGAGTCGCTGGTCATGCGATCCCGGTCAGGGACGGTGCGTCGGGTGACGGCGCGGCACGACCGCAGCAAGCTCCGGGCCCTGACCGGAGTGCGCTACGGCTGACGCGAGCGTCGTATCGGGCGAGCGGCCACCCCCGCCACCTGCCTGAGCCGCCCGACCTTCGACGGCGCCAGCTTCAGCCGGGCCAGCGAGCGCAGGAAGGCGTGGGTCACGATCACGTGGATCGAGGACTGCGTTGCCTCGTACACCGGCATGCTGAAGCCGGCGGCGATGGCGGGGTAGAAGTTCGCCACCTCGACTTCGATCCGGACCTTGGCCGCGCCGTTTTCCCCGCTCTCCAGGAGACGCACGTCGAGCGCCAGGTAGCCGGATCCCCGGCCTGCTCGGGCGACAAGCAGCCCGTCCTTGATCTGCCAGGTGACCTTGCCATGGTCACTCTCGAGCACGTACTCCGGGGGCGCGAAGCGAAGCATGGTGAAAGGCCGTCCCAGCAGGACCACGCGTCGCTCGTCCTGGCCGTACACGACCCGGATCAGGCCCAGGGTGACCCGGCTCAAGAACAACCAGTAGGTCCGGGCCAGATTCTCGAGGTTGGGCGCTGACCACAGGCTGTCCAGGGCGCCCGGCGACAGCGTGAGCTCGGCGCACTGCATCGACCGGACAGCCCCATCGGCCGCCGTGACGGTCGAATGCTGGGGCGAAACGATCACCGAGCTGGCCGGCATGCTTCGCTGGCGCATGCGCCTCCGCGCGACGAGCGCTCCTAATGCGGCCAGGATCAGGATCAGGACAGGCATCTCGAGACTGTTACCGCGGTTGGCTTCCTTCTACACCGGAAGCGGCTCGAGCGCGACCACCGAGCCCGGATCGAGAAAGCCTTCTCCAGCCGGAACCAGCGCCAGCGCATCCGCCCCGACGAGCGATGTGATCACGTGCGATCCCTGTGAGCCGTTGGGGATGGCCAGCAGTTTGCCCTCCCGGTTCTCGAGGCGCACTCTGAGGGCCTGCTCACGCTCGCGGTTCTGCTTCGTACGCTCGCCGAGCTCGGCGGTGGCTCCGCGGGCCTGGGGTGGCGGCGCGCCCTGGAGCCCGCAGATGGCCGGCCACACGAACAGCGCGAAAGTGACCGCGGCCGAGACCGGATTCCCGGGCAGCCCGAACACGAGCCTGCCCTCGCGCGTGCCGAACCAGGTGGGCTTTCCGGGCTGGAGCGCCACCCGCCAGAAACGCTGCTCGACGCCGAGCGCTGCCAGCGCGGGCTTCACATGATCGTGTGGCCCGACCGAGACTCCGCCGACCACGATCACCAAATCGCCGGTTTGCAGCGCGGCGGCCAGGCCCTGCTCGGTGGCCGCCAGGTCGTCCGGAAGGCGGCGGGCGGGCATCGCCTGCGCGCCGGTCCGTGCCACCAGGCCGGCCAGCATCAATCCGTTTGAGTTGTAGATCTCGCCCGGGCCCAGGGGCTCGCCCGGCTCCCGCAGCTCGTCGCCCGTCGTCAGGATCTCGGCCCGCGGCCGCCGGGCCACGAGCACCTCGTTCGCGCCCGCGCTGACGGCCGCCGCCAGCGCGGTCGGGTCAAGGCGCGTGCCGCTCGAGAGGACCGCCTGCCCGCGTCGCATCACCTCGCCGGCCGGCCGGATGTTCTCGCCTGCGGGCGCCGTCACGACGATCCGGATCGGGCCTGAACCGAGATCCTCGACGTCCTCCTGGCGCACGACGACGTCCGCCCCGGAGGGGACGGCGGCCCCGGTTGAGATCCGCACCGCCTGGCCGCGCTCGAGCTCGCCCGTCCAGGGGTGGCCCGCGCTGGACTCCCCGACCACTTCGAGGGTGTCGCTGCCTGTGTCGGCGCGGATGGCGTAGCCGTCCATGGCTGAGGAGGGAAAGGGAGGGAGGTCGCCGGTGGCAGTGACGTCCTGGGCCAGGACGCGGCCGAGCGCGTCGGTGATTTTTACGGGCTCGGACTCGAGCGGGCGCGTCGCAGCGAGGATCTCCGACCGCGCCTGTTCGATCGTGATCAGCGTCATTACGGGCAATTCTGAATGTTTAGGCCGCGGCACATGTGCCGCGGCCCCGGGTGGTGCATGCACCACCCGGACGGACCGGCGCATGCGCCGGTCCGCGCCCCCGCTCCAGCGCTGGCCCGCTCGGCATCCGGCCTCGCTACAACCGGGCCGCGCTGGAGTCGTCCGGCTGCGCGGGGGCGAACAGCCCTAATTGGTGGGATGCGAGATCGCGGCCGCGCCGACGTGCTCGGTCCCTGGCATGTGCAGCGCGCGCGCGGTGGCGGTGGTCAGGTCCCAGTCGGCGTGGTTGGCGTACGGTCCGCGATCGATCACGGGAACCACGATCGTCCGGCCCTTGAAGTAGATCGACACCTTGGTGCCGCAGGGGAGCGTCCGGTTGGCGACTCCGAGCGTCGTGCGGTGGAGCTTCTCGCCGCACGCGGTCGTCGAGCCCCACGGTCCGCCGTAGATCGTGGCGATCGCCATCCGGTAGACGATCATCTTGACCATCGGCCAGGCCGAGGCCGTGTGGGCGCTGGTTGAGCGGCCAGCGAGGACAGCTCTGACGGCAAACTGGCCCGGGGTGTCGGCCTGCCACTGGGCGGTGAACGAGCCGTCCGAGCCGACGGTTGCGCTGGCCGTGTTGACCCATCGATCCTTGGTGGCGTGGCCGTAGCGCTGAATCTCGACCTGCCGGCCGGCCTGGCTGCGGCTGGTCGAGCCGGCGAAAGTCATCGTCCGGTTCAAAAATCCGGATGCGTGGGTCGTGATCGTGATCCCGCTGGCGCTGTCGCTGACCGTGCCGTTGCCGGTTTGGGTCTTGCCACTGCCTCCGGGGCCCATCCCTCCGCCGCCTGAGCCTTTCGAGCCGCCGCCGTGGGCGGTCGCGGCGAATGGCAGCGCCAGGACGGCTGCGAGCACGCCGATCCCGGCTAGCACTCGTACGTCCATGTATGCAGTGATTCGACGCAGCACTCGGAATCCCGATCTCGTTGTTTTGCCTACGGGGTGAGCTGACGGGCTCGCGCCTATGGCGCTACGGCCCCTGGTGGGCCGATTCGCCCCTGCGGATGTATGGGCCGCAAGTGGTTCCCCCGCCGATCATCCGCGGACGGATGGTCGTTCGGCTGGACGGCGCGAGACTATACGAAACTCTGCGGCGGATGTAGTCGCGTGGATCGAATTTGGTCCC
>CAWAUJ010000002.1:0-118271 GCA_963785205.1 uncultured Solirubrobacterales bacterium | reverse complement strand
CTTGCTGGCCTTCGTCCTACGCGATCGACAGGCCAGGGCCTGCCGGCAACCTGCCCACCCGAATCACGCGGTAGGCGGACGCTCCTGGCACCGCTAGCCGATCACCATCCACGCCACGGCGAGGGCTGCGGGCACCGCCTTGTTGACGGTGATCTTGAACGAATTTGTCCCCGGCGCCGCGGCGACGAGGTAGATGCCAGATTCCACGTGCTTCAGAGTTGCCAACACGAGACTGGACGCGCTGACCCCCGAGAGATTGACCGTGACAGAGGACTTGCCCTTGGGTATTGAGGTCGAGCCCGATCGGGAGAATTTGACCTTGCCGTGTACAAAGAGGGCGGTTCCGTGCGACGAGGAGGCGCTGACGCCGACCCCGTGGCTCGAGGTCCCCAAGACGCCCGTTCCCCCACCTGAACTCGTATCCGCACCCACGACGCCACTCTGTTTGTTCGACGACGTTGTCCCCTTGACGCCCGGATTACCCGACCCCTGGACGCCCGGATTACCCGTGCCGACAACGCCCGGACCATTGACCGTGGCGCCCGTGCCGTTCCCCTGGACGCCCGGACTGCCCGTGCCGATAATGCCAGCCACGGGTCGCGTCCCGCCTGAAGTGGCCTCGAAAGCGACGCCCGCATTCGGGTTGTTGTTGCTTAGGCTCGTGACCGTGCTACTTGTGTTGGCCTGGCCAATGACCATGTTCCCGCCATCGGCCGCTGATGCCGCCTGTGCTCCTAGAGCCTCGGCCACAACGCCCCCCGCGAGAGCGGCGGCGCCAATAGAACCCATCTGGAACATCCGCCTCCGGCTTGTCAGAGCCGGGCGCTGCTCGGCATCCACCACGTCGTGCTCCTCGGTACTTACGATCCGGTCGTCCATCGTCGTGCCTCCTCGTGATGCCCTCTACGGTGGATCGCTACCGTGGATCCAACCCGCACGCATTGTCTCACTCCAGTCAACAGAGCGCAAGCGAGTGTGGGTCGAATTCTACACCTATTCCAGCGGATCGACCACCTTCTCGAACTCGGCTCGGGCTGCACGGCTGAGAGCGTAGGTAGGCCGGGTCGGCAGCGCGCCCAGCCGCTGCTGGCGCCGCTCCAGAACTCCCAGCGCGACCATCTCGTCGGCCTGCGCAAGCATCGCGTCATACGCGAGGTTCAGATCGACCGCCAGCTCGTCGCCGCGGGCGGTACGTCGTAGCCAGGTGGCTACGACCAGGACAGCCGCCTCGATTTCCACCCCCAGCCGTCGGGACATTTCGGGCACCAGCGCGCCGAGCAGGCCCAGTCTCTGGGACATGAGCCGGGCGCCGAGCGTGGAAAGGTGCGTGACGAGCTCGACCATCTCGCTCGGATCGTGCTGGGCGAGCGATGCCAGGAATCGTTCGGAGTAGTAACCCACCTGCTCGCTGACGCCCCAGTCGACGGTCCGGGGCATCTCTTCACCGGTTATCAGTAGATACAGGAGCCGGGCGACCCTTCCATTGCCATCCTGGAATGGGTGTATCTCACCCGCCGTGAACAGCATCCACCCTGCCCGGGTGACCGCCGGTAGCTCGGAGTTGCAGGCCACGTCCACTGCATCGTGGAGCAGTTCTCGGCAACGGGCCCGAACCGGGGGTGGGTAGGGCGCGATCGGAAGCCGAGGCGACTCGAATTCACCGCCGCGGATCATCCCCGGATTCGTCTCCAGCGGATTGTCCACCCTTCCCTCAGCCAGCGCGTGCAGCACGTAGGGGGTCTCGGGAAGCAGTGCCGGTGGTTCGTCCAACCCCATGTCGACAATTGCCAGACGGCTATCCAGATGTCGGTATGCGGCCGCGCACCCGGACAGTCGGGCCAGATCGTCCGGACCCAGGAACGACCGGGGAGCTGGGAAGAGCGGAGGCCGCGCCCGCCGGCGTAACGTCATCCTCACGTGGGCAATCGAGGCGACCGTGGCGCGATTAGCGAACCGCATGAACAGGCGTGCGACTGGCGGATAGGCGGTCTCCAACCCCATTTCCAGGTCGGCATGGGCTTGGCGATGCCCATCGACGAGCGCCGGGTTCAGCGTGGGCACCGGGGGAAGATCGGGATTCATCCGCCAGAGTCGACATCCGTGGCCTCCTCGTCTGAGGACACGACGATCGCCGAGTCGGTCCCAAAGAGGCCTTTGATCATGTGCGCGTCGAGCAGGAACATCCGCTCGTCGCGTTCGATCACCGCCGCGCCGCCCTCTACCAGCCGGCGCCGGATGGTGGCCACTTCCTCAGCGGAACGAACCACAAGGGTCAGCTGGGAGAGGCGGGGGTCAGGCTGGGGCATGGCTCTGCCCTGCCCGGTATCGGTCGGGCAGAGCAGGTTGATCGTCATGGAGCCGGATCGCACCTGGGCGACCTCGGCGTCCAGGTCGGGGTGATGAAAACGTCCAACGAGCTCCAGACGCATCAGGCTGACCAGCAGCTCAAGGCAGGGTTCGAGGTCTGCGACCGTGTACTCGATCGACCGCAGCTCCGGGATCACGCGGTGGAGGACGAGGCGTTCGACGCCGGCTCCGGGCTCTCGGGCGCGGCGGGCTCGTCCCGGTAGAGCCTCAGAAGCCCCGGAGCGAGCCGTCCATCCCTCCGGCCCCCGGTACTCCGGGAAGGCGGCTCGCAGCCGCTTCTCTACCTCCTCGACGACCGGGAAGACCGACGCGTGCACGGCAGGGGTCCACGCGACCATGTCCACGCTGGGGATCGGCCTGAAGCGACCCTCTTCGTCGACGAGTGTGGGGCGTGCCTGATCGACCAGGTGGGCGTAGGAGCGGCTAAGCGCGCGACGGTGCAGTTCACCGACCCTCAGGCCGTGCTCCTTAAGGTGCGAGGAGGCCGCGGCGAGCGCGCCCTCTGGCGCGGCGCACAAGTGGTCGTACGAGACGGCGACGGTCCTCTCCTGCGGCAGCTTGTCGATGTCCGAGTAGGCATGAGCCCACACTCGAGCTCGCTCGACCGCACCGTCCGGAACCCAGGGCCACGCCGTACGATCCAAGCTCTGCACGACCCCCGAGTAATGACGCAACATCAGGACAAACAAGGCGTCCGGGAAGCGAGCAGCCAGGCGATCGGCGATCGCGAGGTTTCGTGGCGAGGAATCCACGTAGGAGTCGCAACCTTCTGCTCTCGCGACCGTCGCGATGAACGCGGCGGCGTGGTCCTGGACCTCGGCCAGGTAGCGCTCGAGGTGAGGGGCCCACGAGGGCGGCTGGAAGCCCGGCATGATCTCTGGCGCCACGCGGTAGGCCAGATGGAAGGCGCGGTATTCCCCGACGTCGTAGCTGCGCGGATCACTTGCCAGCCATGCCCCGAGCATCGTCGTGCCCGACCGAGGCGACCCCACGACAAAGATCGGCCGAACGGCGCCCACATTCATCGTCATCGCCCCGGACCGCAGCTGAGTGATGGACGCAGCGCCGGGATCACCGCGGAAGTATCGCTCCTCGCCAGCGGAGGCGCGAAATCTCGGGATTACCGCGTATGCTGCTCCCCGCGATGGCTGAGGGCGCCGATGCTCCGCGGGCACTGATCGTGCTTGGCGCGCCTCGTTCCGGAACGACGGTGGTCGGCAGCTACCTCGGCTCTGGACCGGGTGTGCTCAATCTCGGCGAGTACGGAGGTTTCTACCTCGCCCACAACGTCGCTCGCTCGACGATCGGAGCGATCCCCGGGCCCTTCCGCGAGGCCTACCTCGCCGATTTGGCCGCGCACGCCCGCGGATTCGCAGAACGCCTGGCAGCGGAGCACGACTGTGGTTGGTACTGCGACACCACTCCGTGGAACATCCTGACTGCACACGCCCTGAGCGAGGAGCTCCCAGATGCCCTGTTCGTGCTCATGCTTCGCCACTACTCGGGCACGGTCCAGAGCCTCCGGCGGTCCTTCGCTGGAGGTTTCGGCTGGGCAGGTGCAACCTGGGCGGATTCTGCGGCGCTTTGGGCCAGCTGCTACTCGGCCGCGGCCGCGCTGCCCTCGCGAGCGCACCATTGTCGTCAGCTTCGAGGCCCTGACCGCCGAGCCGGGATCCACCCTCTCGGTCCTGAGGACACGGCTTGAGGAATCCGGCTTCGACTGCTCCGGGTTGGATGACCGCCAGCTGGCGATCTCACACGCGCCTCCGCTCGGGTCGAGTGGCCGGCCGACCATCGGCAGGTTGCGAGACGGCGAGGTCGAGCTGCACCCGATCCCCAGCTTCGATCCCGAGCGCTGGAGCGGCGACATGCACAGAATGGTCTGGCCAGCGGTGTGCGACGTTCACCGCGAGCTCCAGCGACAGTTCACTGGTGCGTACCGCTCCCCGCCGCGACCGCGCGCCCTATGGGTGCACGACGACGTTGACGGCTCGGTTCCCTTCGAGCTCGGCAACGATTGGTAGGCAGACCATTCAGGTGTTGACTCCTGGCATCCGGTCAGCGCGCTGCCACCCCGAGGATATGGCCGCTGGCGGCGACCATCGCGGGGTCGGCCTCGAGCTGCCCAAGCAGCTCGAGCAGCTCGGTCCGTGACGTCGCCTCGGTCATACGAGTCCGTAGATCGGGGAGCAGGTGGAGGAACCCCTCGATGGCGACGATTTCCGCGCGTGCGAATCCGGCTTCCTGGATCTCTTCGCTGAGCTGCTGCGGCCGGTGGGCGTAGGCCGGGAACGGAACGGGTGGATTGATCCGGAACCCGGTGGCAGCAACCGAGAGAACCCGGTCGCGTTCGCCCCGGGCACGGATCGTGTCGGCCGCAACCGCGTGGCCGAGAAGGAACATTCGGCCCATGGCGCTAGCCAGCAATACACCCCCTCGCCGCAGGACACGAAAGGCTTCACGCAGAGCTGCTAGCCGGTCGTCGCGGTGGACGAGATGAAACAGCGGTCCCATCATCACCACAGCGTCGGCCGACTCGTCCTCCGCGGCCAGCTGGCGAGCGTCTCCGAGTCGCACGTCAAATGACGGTCCGCGGAGACTGAGCTGCTGGGCCTGCTCCACATGCAAAGCGATCGGGTCGATCAGCGTGACCTGATGCCCATGCCGGGCCAGCCAGGCGGCATACGTGCCCGGCCCTCCTCCCACATCGAGAACCCGGCAGGATCGCGGCAGCCGTTGACCGAGAACGACCTTGGTCCGCTCGAACTCCAGGACGCTGCCCGATTCCAGGCGACCCCGCTCGACGCCTGCCTCGTAGTACGCGGCCATGATCCGATCGACCTCCAATACTTCTGAGCGCAGGTTCGCGGCGGGCGGGGCCGAGAGGGGTGGCCCGCTTCCTCTCCAGGACGAAGCGACGGCGGCCCCGTCGCCGGGCCCACGGATCGCCACACCCAACAGCCACGAGCTGGTGCCCACGATTCCGAGCTCCTCACCCAGCCTCCTCAAGACCGCCAGGAGCGAAGCTCGCGAGTATAAGTCCCGCATCCTCTCCTCAGGATCCACAGCGAAGCTGAAGAATCCGTCGCTGCCCATTACTTCAACATGGGCGAAGCCTGCTTGCGTCAGCTCCAGATCGAACTCGTCCGGAGTCAACGCGTCCGACGCAGGTGGGCCGGGTAACCCCAACCGCTCGGCACAGACGCTCGTCAATCGTCCGGGAGCAACAGTCACGAGTGTCCCGCCGGGGCGGAGCACACGATAGGACCCACGCAGCGCGTCACGACGCTCGGCCGAGAGCTGTCGACCGTCCGCGAGTAACACGTTGTCGGCGGACCGCTCAGGCAGCTGGGAAATGTGGCCCTTGATGGTTACCTCGTAGCCGAGCTTCCCCAACTGGTCGCCCACTCCGAGCGCGAGGCCGCCAACGCACACCCACCGACCAGCGGCCCTTTCGGAGATGATGGCCAGCACCCTCGCCTGCACCAACCGGGTCCAGTTCATTAGTCGATTCGACTGGTCAAAGGCCTAGTCCTGTCTCTCGCGACAGCACATCAGTTTGCCGGACGGCCATGCGATGACGTTCTACAGGTAGTTGTAGAACGTCATTCCAGTGTCCTGGGTTTGGTCACTGGAATGTCCACATCGGTCATCGGATTGTCCAGAAGCCCCGCCAGAGATGGCGGGGCTTCGTCTGGTAGAAAGCGGGCCGCGATTGCGCGACGGCTGCCCGTATCTCGCCACCTCGATCGTGAGCTCGGCGACGTCGAACCGAGCAGAGCGATCGCTGCGGCGGCGGGCTCGAACGCCGTGCTCGGGCGGGGTGAGGTGACCCTTCGAGTGCGCCTGCGCCCGGTCATCGAGCGACGGCGCCGGAGACGAGTGGGGTGATCTCCCGACGGTGCATGAGGTGGCCACGAAGGGGACGATGCGCCGCCTGGCCGACGAAGAGCAGGTGCTGGGACACAAGTCCTGGTGAGACGCGGGAAGATCCGTTGGGCCGAGCACCCTGAGTGGCCTCGACGGCCGGCGCTCGTGCTCACCCGCGATGAGGCGATCGACTACCTCAACGAGATCTTCGTGGTCCTGGCAACCACGAACATCCGAGGACTGCCCACGCAGGTCGAACTCGGGCCGGATGACGGGATGCCCCGTGCCTGCGTTCTGAACACCGACCACACGGCGACGATTCCGAAGGGGCTCCTGGGCGACCTGATCGCCACGCTTGGGGCAGACCGACGCGACCAGGTCTGTCGTGCCTTAGATCACGCGACTGGTTGCTGAGCAGCTCTTCCCGGAGCGCCGTTTGGAGAGGACGCGGAGTCTCTGCCTGGGCAACGCAGCATTGACGCACTCCCATTGCTGTGCGGATCCTGCCCGCACGTAGCGAGGGGCCACAAAAGGTCGTCGAACTCTCCGTAGCCCAGCTAGATGGCATGTCCGACCGGCTAGGCGAGTTGGTTGACCTCGTAGCCGACTCTAAAGCGCCTGGCGAATCTAAGCTAGCTGGGTTTCCTCGGGGCGCTACTTGCGCACGAGTACGGTGATGAGTTGGTTCAGGGCGTAGGTGCCGCTTCCTGGCTGGGTTTTCAGAACTGTGCCCTTCGGGACACCGTGGCCCTGCTCGGACTTCAGCTTGACCTTGCAGCCGAGCAGCTTTAGGACATGCTCGGCCACGCTCGCGGGAGTGGCTTTGAGCGTCGGAACGACGCAATTACTCGGGCCGGGGGTGCTCACCGTGAGGGCCGCGGTAGAAGAGTTGTTCGCCGGAGTCGGGTCCTTGAATCCGGCTGGGACGGAGACGCTGACGCTATTGGTATACGCCCCTGTCTTCTTCGGCAGGACGATCACGCTCACCGCCCGGGCGCCGCCCGAGGCAAGACTCGGAATCGTGCAGCCCACGAGCTGACCAGCGACCGAGCACGTTCCACCCGCCGTACTGGCAGCCTCGATATCCAGGCCGCTGGGGACGGTATCCCTGAACGTGATCGTGGCCGCCTGGGGCCCATGATTGACCACTTTCGCGGTCAGGTCCGCCAACTCGCCGATAGTCGGCCTCGCAGGCGCGAAACCGGCCGTCACAGCGGCATCAGAGATCGCCGGCACGACCACCGCGGACACATTCAACTCTGCGTTAGGGGAACTCCCGGAGGGGGACACCAGGACCTGGCCCTTCGCAGGGGGGCCTGAAAGCGGCGCAGGCCCGGGGGCAGCGATCTCCGACACCGTAGCGGCGCTGGGAATGCTCCCGGCGCCCCACGCACAAGTCTCCGCCGAGCTCGCTGAATACAGGCCCAGGATGTCACCAGCCTGCGCAACGATCGGCGACGTGACCTTGAAGCTAACAACTCCGCTAGCAGGCAACGGGTTCGGCACCGTCCCGTGATCCACACCCACGACGGTCATATTCGAGCCGTGCTGGTGAAGGACCAGCAGGTAGACCACCGCCCCGGGCGTGGCGCCGGTGACATTCGTGGACCACCGATCGACAACCCCGGCAGCGTGCAGCACATATGGAGTGCCCGCAGCGCTCCCGGTCTGCGCGAACGCGACTTCGCTCGCGCAGGGTGACAGGTTCGAACCTGAAGGCTGGGTCGTCGTTCCCAGAGTGCTCGCGCTGGCGATGCCTGCGCTCGTCAACCCGAGCACGATCGACAGCACCCCACTTCGACCGATGACTCTTCTCATGCTCCCCCTCCTGGCTGGTAGATGCTCGTCTCGGCCACCATGCTGCCTTTCGCGTCCTTGCAGGGCTGCCGCACGGGTCCGGCCCCCGGACCATCCTGGAGCGATTCGCTCCATAGCCCGACTCGCGAACAGCGTAACTGATCTACCGCATCGCCGGTCCGACGCTGACGCACCGCCAACCCGGCAGGCGGTAGCGGCCAAGCAACAGACTGCCGGTCAAGATCAGCGACCCCCCTAGGGGTTCAGGAGATGTCGAGTGCCCCCGCCCACCTTTCGAATCACACGGCGGGACCAGCCGCGGATCCCGCTATCGCCCCGAGCGCCGACCGCGGCGGGCGGTTGAAAACGGTTCAATTACCCACAAAAGTGACGGGCGATACTATGTGTATCGCCCGTCAAATGGGGAGTGGAGACGGCGGGAATTGAACCCGCGTCCGCAGTCGCGTATGAAGTGGCGTCTACGAGCGTAGCCGGCGCTCTGATCTCACCCTCGACTAGCCTCGCCGGCCGGGTTGTCGAGGGCCAACTCCGAAAGGTTGTCCTCGGGGAGGCCGGAGCCATCCTCTCCGAGCGAGCCTGCTAGTTGATCCCGAGTCCCCCGCCGCAGGCTACGAGGGCCGGGATGACGACCGGTCTACTGACTAAGCAGCCAGACCGAGGTCAAACGTGTGCGAGTCCGCACTTATTGTTTTCCCGGGTGTTTTACGAGGCCTCCCGGGACCTCGACTCGCAACCACCCCCACGAACCGACCACGTCGAAGCCAGTCGTCCCCGGGGATGTAGCACCAACGAGTATAGCCTCGGGGGTGCCGATTCCCGGGCTTTGCGGCGGAAAGATGGTTCGCCGCTTGACGACTGCTTAGCCCCTCTCCCGCTTACGAATTTGGCGCCACCACGGCGGGTAGCCTTGCTCGTCTCACCCTTTCAGCGGGGCGCCAGGGACCGCGCCCGGCCATGGGCGCTCGAAATCGAGGCCGAGGGGTGTGAAAGAAATCATCCCTGAAAGCGCTACTGAGGAGGTCCTATGCGTAGAACGACATTTGCTGCAGCAGTGTGTATCGCCGGGCTCGTGGCCGGGTGCGGCTCGAGCTCCAAGACGCCCACCACGCCGGCCAACACAACGAGTGGGTCCACCACCGCCACGGGGGCCAGCGCCCTGGCCCACACCGGTGCGGTCGGCTCGATGGGTCCGCCCTCGTCCGGCAAGTACAGCGCGACCAATCCGACGGTGCTACAGCACATCGACTCGGCACTCGTGACGTTCTTCACCGGCAAGGGTTTCAGCGGCGTGACCGCCAACTGCACGGGCACGAATGCGGCGACCGCCTCTTGCAAGGTCACTGGCACAAACTCCGCCGGGAAGACCAGCGCTGCCGTGCTGACCATCGGCGTCGATCAGACGACAGGAAAGCTCAAGGTCATCCACGTCGCCTCGTAGCACACGGTCACGCGGCGTTCGGGGGTCCGACGGGATCAGAAGAGCCGCGGACAATGAGGCGCTTGCTCTGGCCACACTCTGGTTGCAGTCACGACGCGCCGCCGCGCCGGCCATTCCGCCCGCCGTCCATAACGATCGGGAAGTCGAGACCTGGTTCCGTGATGTCGTGCTCCCGACCTACGAGGTCTGGGTCATCGGCCCTCGGAGAAGTCCGGCGGCAATGATGGTGCTCAGCCATGGCTGGGTGCAGCAGCTTTACGTCGCTCCAGACCGATGGCGGCGGGGGTATGGCTCGAAGCTGCTGCGCTTCGCTCAGAGCAGAGAGGATGAGCTCTCGCTGTGGACATTCGTCGCCAACGCCGGCGCCAGGGCGTTTTACGAGAAGCACAGCTTCGTGGCCGGCGAGGTCTCAACCGATAACGAGGAAGGCGTCGCTGCCGTCTGCTACCGATGGAGCCCGAAGCACGGCGAGGCCTCACACAGACCGCGTCCGCGCCGGTAGGATCGGGCCTGCCCGAGGGGCGGCGGGCAATCAGGAAGGGACCGCCCTTTCTCTATAGGAGGGATTGCCATGAGGAGAAGCGCGCTGGCGACGCTATGCCTGGCCGTGGTCGCGGCCGGATGCGGCTCTAGCTCCACCAAGACGCACACCACTCCGGCCACGCCTGCCGGTGGAACCACGAGCCCCGGCTCCACGAGTTCAAGCGGCGGATCGGTTATCCAAACCGGCTCGGCCGGGACCATGGGCCCACCCTCCTCGGGCAACTACAACGCCACCAACGCCACGGTGCTCTCCCACGTCGAGACCTACCTCGTGAAGTACTTCACGACGAAGGGCTTCACCGGGGTGACCGCCAACTGCGTCGGCACGAACTCATCGACGGCCACCTGCACGGTCGCCGGTACCAACTCATCCGGGTCGCGCAGCGCCGCCGAGCTAACGATTTCGGTCAACCAGACGACCGGCGCGCTACGGATCGCCCACGCGGTGGCCATCAACACGAGCTCTGGCATGACCTCCACCGGTCCGGCGGGAACCATGGGTCCGCCCTCCTCGGGCAGCTACAGCACCTCCAACCCGACGGTCCTCCAGCACATCGATGCTCTGCTCGTGCGCTTCTTCACCTCGAAGGGCTTTTCCAGCGTGTCCGTGAACTGCGAGCCCGTCAACGCCACGACCGTCGACTGCACGGCCAGCGGCACAAACAGCTCAGGCACAAGCGCAGCCGAGATAACCGTGTCGGTCAATCCAAGCACCGGCGCGCTCAGCGTGCTTCACGTGCAGTCGGTCTCCGGCAGCCCCAGCGGGGTCACCCAGGGTCCGGCGGGCACGATGGGGCCGGCCAGCCAGGGTCAGCAGTACAGCGCCACCAACCACACCGTGCTCCAGCACATCGCCAACACCCTGGGGCGTTACTTCGTGGCCAAGCACTTCTCCAACGTCCATGTCCGCTGCGTGGGCGTGAACGCCTCGACTGCCTTCTGCCGGGTCGCGGGCACCAACAGCGCCGGTCAGACAAGCTCAGCCATCGTGACGATCGCGGTCAACCGCACCACCGGCGCACTCCGGATAGCGCACGTGTCATAACGCGACAGATCTGGGAGGGCGGCCTCCAAACGAGGTCGCCCTCTCCCCTGTTGCCGATCGGTCTGCCGCCACGGCGGCGACCGACCCCGTCCCCGCGCCGAAAAAGATCGTAAGAGCGGCGGGTCGGCGAACCGCTGGTGTCAGAATTGAAGCTATGGATACAGCCTCGCCATGGATGCCGGCGCCGCTGACCGCGCCCGCCGAGGCGCCCTCGGCGGCCCCCGCCGCGCCCAAGCCCAAGAAACGCAGAGGCAGGATCGGGACGGTGCTGGCGGCGCTCGCCGCCCTGTTGGCCAAGCTCAAAACGCTGCTGCTGTTGCTTCCAAAGCTGAAGCTCCTCACGACCGTGGCGACGATGCTCGTGTCGGTGGCGGCCTACAGCTTCGTGTTCGGCTGGCCGTTCGCCGTTGGATTCGTCTTGCTCTTGCTGGTCCACGAGATGGGCCATGTGATCCAGCTGCGCCGAGAGGGCGTGAAGGCCAGCGCGCCGATGTTCGTCCCGTTCCTGGGTGCGGTCATCAGCGCGCGATCGCTGGGCCGAAACGCCTTGGCCGAGGCCCGCGTGGGCCTGGCCGGCCCCGTACTGGGGTCGATCGGGTCAGCCGCGTGCGTGGTCGTCTGGCAGCTCACCGGCAGCCCGATCTGGGGCGCGCTCGCCTTCACCGGATTCTTCCTGAACCTGTTCAACCTGCTCCCTGTCGTCCCGCTGGATGGCGGGCGGGCGATGGCGGCGATGGCCCCGTGGATGTGGTTTCTGGGTCTGGCCGCCATGGTCGCGCTTGCCCTTGTGTTCCCGAACCCGATCATCTGGCTGATCGTTCTGGTGGCCGGGTTCGAGACCTACCGACGCTGGAAGCTCCGCCGCAGGGGTCAGTCTGAGCAGCAGGAGTACTACCGCGTCGGCCGTCGCGACCGCGCACTCGTGGCGGTCGCCTATCTTGGTCTGATCGCATTGCTCGTGATCGGGATGCACTTCACCACCGTGGTTCGCACCTTCAGCTAAAGGGCGGCCGGTGAAACTGCGCTTCGTCGGCTGCGGTGACGCCTTCGGAAGCGGCGGACGGTTTCACACGTGCCTGCACCTGGAGGACACGGCGGAGTCCGGCAACGGCCACGGTTCGGTACTGATCGATTGCGGCGCCACGACGCTGGTCGCGCTCAAGAAGTGGGGCATCGATCCTGCGACGGTCGGGTGGGTGGCGCTCTCCCACCTGCACGGCGACCATTTCGGCGGGATCCCTTGGCTGATCCTGGACGGACGGTTCTCCGAACGCCGTCAGCCGCTGGTCGTGGCTGGACCCACCGGGGTCAAGCACCGGGTCAGGGACACCTTCGACGCCCTGTATCCGGCGGCACGTGACGCCGAGCTTCCGTTTGGGGTGTCCTACGAGGAACTCGCAGCCGGCCGGCGGCAGGAGCTCGGCCCGGCTGCGGTTACGCCGTTCGAAGTGATTCACCAGGCTGACGAGCTGTCGTTCGGGCTGCGAGTCGAGTTCGCCGGCCAGGTGATCGCCTACTCCGGCGACACCGAGTGGACGGACAGCCTGATCGAGCTCGCGGCCGGAGCCGACGTGTTCGTGTGCGAATGCAACTGCTGGCAGGAGCAGATTCCGGGTCACCTCAGCTACCCGACACTGCTCGAGCGACGAGCGCAGCTCGACTGCCGGCGGCTGATCATCACCCATCTCGGGCCCCAGATGCTGGCCCACCGTAGAGAGATCGCTCTGGAAGCGGCCGTCGACGGTATGGTCGTCGAGCTGTGACGCATCGGGACACCGAGTTGGCCCGCGGCCCCGGCGGCTCGCTTGACCGGTCCACGATTCAGCCCTACGTGGAGGCCGAGCCGGGGCCGTTCTACTACCAGCGAGCGGGGCACCCGGTGGGGGCGGAGGTCGAGCGGGTAGTGGGTGAGCTCGAGGGCGGGCATGCGCTGCTGTTCGGCGCAGGCAGCGCTGCCACGGCGGCGCTCGCTCTGGCGCTGCTCGAGCCTGGGGCGCGGGTGGCCGTGGCCGACGGCGGCTACTGGGGCACGATGGGGCTACTCGGAGGCGAGCTCGGCCGCTGGGGACTCGATGTCGTCGGCTTCGATCAGACCGCGACCCCACCCGAGGCTGATCTCGTCTGGCTCGAGCCGTGCTCGAATCCGATGCTCACCTTCCCCGACCTCGACACCTCGATCGCCTCTGCCCATGCGTCAGGCGCACGCGTCGTGGTCGACAACACCGTCCTCAGCCCATTGTTGCTGCGGCCCCTCGAGCACGGGGCGGACTTCGTGCTTCACAGCGCCACCAAGATCCTGGCCGGCCACCACGACGCGCTGGTGGGAGTGGTGACCTGTGCCCAGGAGAGCGATCACTCGCGCCTTCGATCCTTCCGGAGCGCATCGGGCCTCACGGTCGCGCCCGATCCCGCCTGGCTGATGCTGCGTGGCCTGAAGACGCTGTCGCTCCGCGTAGCGCGCCAGTCGGCGACCGCGCTCGACCTCGCGCGGCGGCTGGCGGACCACCCGGCCGTCGAGCGCGTCCGCTACCCGGGCCTGGGCGATGAAGTGGCGGCGCGTTACGTCGAGGCGTTCGGACCGCTGCTCTCGTTCGACGTGGCCGATGCCCAGAGCGCCCGGGAGGTCGAGTGTGGGCTGCGGCTAATCGAGAACGCGACCAGTCTGGGAGGTGTGGCCTCGACACTCGAGGCCCGAGCCCGGTGGGAGGGAGACCGGGTCCCGGCTGGCCTCCTGCGGCTGAGCGTGGGGCTGGAGGACGTCGAGGACCTGTGGGAAGACCTCACCCAGGCGCTCGAAAGCATCGCCTCGCCGCGATAGCGGCGCACTCTCCGATCGCGCTAGCGGTGCGCCTCGCGCAGCTCGCGCTCGACATCCCGCCGAGTATCCCGGTTGCGGATCGCCTCGCGCTTGTCATAGACGTCCTTGCCGCGGGCGAGGGCGATCTCCACCTTGGCCCGTGACTGGGGGCCTGAAAAGTAGACCCGAGTGGGAATGAGCGTCAGCCCGCGCTCGTGCGTACGCCCGATCAAACGCTCGATCTCCCGGCGATGCAGTAGAAGCTTGCGCGGGCGCTCGGGCTCATGATTCTCCCGTGAAGCCGGGCCGTAGGGGGCTATGTACATCCCGATCAGCCACACCTCGCCTTCGCGGACCGTGGCGTAGGAATCCTTCAGCTGGCCGCCCGCGTCTCGGAGGGACTTCACCTCCGTGCCGGTGAGCACGAGCCCCGCCTCGAACCGCTCCAGCAGGTTGTAGCGAAACGAGGCCTGGCGGTTGGTGGCCACGTCGCCGGGAGCGGCTTTGCGCTTCTTGCCTTTGGCCACGTCAGTCCTCCTCCGTCCGAGCCACCTTAGTCCTCCGCTGCTCCCGGGACGAGGTCGACTCTCCCGCGGGGCGCGTCGATGCTGCGGACCCGTACCTCGACCGGGTCACCGAGGCGAACCGTTGCGCCGCTCCGGGAGCCCACGAGCATTGTCCCTTGCTCGCTGAGCTCCCACCAGTCACCCCGCATCCGGCGCACCGGGAGCATCCCCTCATACAGGCGCTCGGGGCCGAAGGAGACGAAGGCACCGGCCCCGATCAGCCCCACCACCTCGCCCTCAAAGACCGTCTCTGCTCCCTGCCGGCCAAGCTCACGCTCGAGCAAGAAGCAGCGGGCCACGTCGTCGGCATCGCGCTCGATCATCATCGCCTCACGCTCCCGGGCAGAGGTCCACGGGCCCGCCGAGGAGACGAACGAGCGCTCGGGACCAGGCCCGGCCCCACCGATCGCCGAGAGCAGCGCCCGGTGACAGATCAGATCCGGATAGCGGCGAATCGGCGAGGTGAAGTGGCAATAGGTCGGTGACTGGAGGCCCGCGTGCCCGATGTTGTGATCGTCGTAGCGGGCCTGCTTGAGCGCGCTCAGAATAAGTCTGGTCAGGGCCTGCCGGCCATGGCCGCGCCGGGCGACCCAGCGCTCCACGAGCTGCGAGGCCTGGCCGGCTACCTGGGCGGCCTGCTGCGGGCTGAGAGAGCCCTTCGGCACCGGCGGCGTGGGCACCCCGAGCGAGGCCAGCTGATCGATCAGGCGCCCGACCGAGGCTCCATCCGGCCGCTCATGGACGCGGAACAGCGCCGGCACGCGCCGGCTGGCGAGCAGCTCGGCCACCTGCTCGTTGGCCGCGATCATCAGGTGCTCGATCAGCCGGTGGGCCTCGGTCTGCTGTACCGCCTCGGCGCCCACCAGGTTGCCCTGCTGGTCGAAGGCGAACTCCGGCTCGGCGCTGTCGACCGCGATCGAGGCCTGACCAGCGCGGCGGGCCGCGAGTGATCCCGCGGCGCCGCGAGCCGCCTGGAGTGAATCGCCCCAGGGAGCCTGGGCGCGTTCGCGCCCGGCGAAGATCCGATCCACCCGGTCGTAATCAAGCCGCTGATCGGACCGGATCCGGGAGCGGTAGAACGAGCTGTTGCGGACTCGGCCATCCCGGATGACCATCTCCACGGTCACGGCCAGACGGTCCTGCCCGGGGACCAACGAGCAGGCGCCGTTGGAGAGGGTCTCGGGAAGCATCGGCTCGACCGCACCGGGGATGTAGACGCTCGTGGCCCGCTGGTAGGCCTCCCGATCGACGAGCGAGCGTGCCGGGACAAAGGCGCTGACATCGGCGATGTGAACCCAGACCCGCCACCCGCCGTCCTCGAGCGCCTCGGCCGACACGGCGTCGTCAAAGTCACGGGCGGTGGACGGGTCGATCGTGAAGGTGACCAGCGAGTGCAGATCGCGCCGCGGCTCGACCTCTTCCCCCGCGTCGCGCGCCGACTCGCTGGCGTGCCTGGCCTCGCGCTCCACCGCGGGATCGAATGACCGAGCCAGCCCACGGTCGACCATCAGTGCCTCGAGCACATCGCGGGCGACGTCCGGGCGTCCCAGCCGGCGCGACACAACGGCCCGACCACCCCGTCCGTTCCGGCCCGCGCTCGGGCGCAGCGCGACCAGATCGCCCACCGAGGTCGTCCGATCCCGGGTGAGCGCAAAGCGCGGCCCGGGGCCGAAAAAGGGCTCAGCGACGAGAAACTTCCCTCGGCGCTCGATCAGCGCCACCCGGGCCGCCGCGGCGGCCGGCGTCATTTCGAGAGCTCGGAGGTCACGACGCGCTCGGCGGTGGTCAGGGCCGTGTCGGTCGTCGAGTTGAGCGGGGTCGAGGCGTAGACGTTCGGCTTGATCCCCTTGCCTTCGCGCACGCCGCCGCCACCGAGGTTCTGGCCGTTGGGGGTGAAGTACTCGCCGACCGTGATGTCGAGCGCACCCCCACCGGGCATGGGCTGGATCTCCTGAAAGACGCCCTTGCCATAGGTCCGTGTGCCTACCACCACGGCTCGGTGGTGGTCCTGGAGCGCGCCGGTCACGATCTCAGCCGCGGAGGCGGTGCCCCGGTCAACCAGTACGACCAGCGGAATCTTGGGGGCGATCGCGTCGTTCTCGGCCGGGTAGACCTGGGTCGGCTGAGTGCGGCCCCGAGTGGTCACGACCGTGCCATCCGCGATGAAGATGCTGGCCACGTTGACCGCCTCCTTGAGCAGGCCGCCGCCGTTTCCGCGCAGGTCGAGGATCAGCGCCCTGGCCCCCTGCCCGAGCGCTTTATGAACCTGGGCCCGCAGATCGTCTCCGGAGCCACTCGAGAACGTCGTGAACTGGAGATCGCCGACTTTGACGCCGTGGTAGGTCACGATCTGTTCGCTGGCCACCGGTTCAGAGACGCTGGCCCGGACGATCGAGAACCTGGCGGTCCGACTCCCCCGCCGGACGGTGATGCCCACCTTGGTGCCCGGCTTGCCGCGGATCAGGCTGGAAGCAAACTGGGCCGTGCGGCCGGCCAGGCGGGTCGAGTTCACGTCCACGATCACATCTTCAGGATGCACTCCCGCCTTCGCCGCCGGCGAGTTCGGGAACACGTCGATCACCCTCAGACCATCGGTCGCGGGGAGCACGCTCACGCCGATGCCGCCGAATTTCGGATTGGTTTCGTTGAGGAATGAGTTGTATTCCGATGGCGAGTAGTAATGCGAATACGGGTCATTCAGGCTGGCCACCATCGCCGTCAGCCCCAGATTGACCAGCTGGGCGCGCTTCACCCGGCGGTAGTAGTCGTGCTCGATCGTGTCCAGCACCGTGTTGACCAGGCTTCCGCTCGAGTTCGCCTCAAACGCGTTCCGGAAGCTCTGGGGCAGCCAGGTGGGATGTCCACCGAGCCATATGCCGAGCACGAAGACGCCCAGCACGACGACTGCGGTGGCAGCGACGCGCGGGGCACTACGCAATCGAGCCATACCCCGTGAGAGTAGCCGGAGCGCTGCGGCTCACGGCGCGGGCTCAGATCAGACTCTGAGGAATCGCCGCAGTGAGATTCCCGAGCCGAGCGCAGACAGCACCGCGCTGGCTCCGAGCAGGATCAGCACGAGCAGCGGGAAGGAGATCGTGCGGATCTGGCTGACCACCGACCAGCCGGCGAATAGGGGGTTGAGCAGGGCAACCTTGACCACCGCCAGCACGCCGATGGCCACGACCCCAGCGATCGCCCCGACAATGATCCCCTCGATCACGAACGGCCAGCGGATGAACCAGTCCGTCGCCCCCACGAGCTTCATCACCTCGACCTCACGCCGGCGGGCGTAGAGCGAGAGGCGGATCGTGTTGGCGATCAGCAGAACCGAGGCAATCGCCAGCAGGATGGCGAAGGCCAGCCCACCCCACCTGACCGCGTTGGTCAGCTCGAGCGCCTTCTTGGTGTACTGCTTTTTGTTGGAGACGCTCTGGATGGCCGGGTCGATCGTGCCTCCGTTTGGCGTCAGAGCCTTGTGGATCGCCAACACGTTGGCCGGATTGTCCGGATAGACGTGGAAGGTGTCCGGCAGCGGGTTTGCGCCCAGCAGCTGGTAGGCGGCCGGATTCGCCTTTGATTGCTGAGCAAAAGCCTGGGTCTTTGACTCAAAGCGAACCGATTTGACGTGCGGGATCCCCAGGATCTCTCGCTTGACCCGGGCCTCGGCAGCCGTGCTGGCGCCTGTCTTCATGTAGACGTCGACGATCAGTCGCTGGCGTACCTGGTTGGCGATGTAGTCGCTGGCCTCCACACTTGGGATGAAGATCCCGACGACCAGCATCGTGACCAGAACCGTGGCCAGGGCGGCAAAGCTGGGGGCGGCATTGCGCCGCATCGCGCGCAGGGCCTCCCGGATGAAGAAGCGAACCGACAGCCTCACAGCTCGTCCTCGAACGGCAGGGCGGCGTGAGGTTGGGGTTGCTCAGCCTGGGCGGCCGGTCCGTCCAGGCTGGGTGGGCGCGTCCCGAGGGAGCGCAGGCGGCGGGCGAACTCCCGCGTGCTCTCGTCCCGGGCGTACAGGCCAGTGGCCTCGTCACGGACAATCCGGCCGTGTGAGAGCTCGAGCACGCGGCGGCGCATCTTGTCCACCATCGTGTGATCGTGCGTGGCCACCAGCACGGTGGTCCCGGTGCGATTGATCCGGTAGAGCAGACGCATGATGTCGATGCTCGTCTCAGGATCGAGGTTTCCGGTGGGCTCGTCAGCCAGCAATAGCGGCGGATGGTTGACAAACGCCCGGGCGATCGAGACGCGCTGCTGCTCGCCACCCGAGAGCTGATCCGGATAGTTGTGAAGCTTGAGGGAGAGCCCCGTCAGGCGCAGGATGTCGGGCACCTTGGCCCGGATCTCCTTGCGCGAGCGCCCGGTCACCTGGAGCGCATAGGCCACGTTGTCGTACACGGTCCGGCTCGGGAGGAGCTTGAAGTCCTGGAACACCACCCCGAGGTTGCGCCGGTAAAACGGCACGCGGCGGCGGACGATGTCCTGAAGATCGTGGCCGGCCACTCGGATCGTCCCCTCGGTGGGCTCGAGCTCCTTGATCAGGAGCCGCATCACCGTCGACTTGCCCGACCCGGTGCTGCCCACCAAGAACACGAACTCGCCGCGTGCAATCGAGAACGTGGCCCCCTCAAGCCCGATGTCGCGGCCGTAGCGCTTGGTCACGCCCCGGAACTCGACCACGGGTGGGAGCGCTGGCTGCTGGGACGGCTTGGCTGCGCCAGCGCGCCTGGGACCAGCCTCGGCCTGATTGGAGGGGCGGCGGCGGAGCGGAGCGGGGTTTGATCTAGCCATAGGTGCGGCCAGGGTACACATCGATCTCAGCCTGAGGGTCGCCCAGAGGGCTCTGCAACGGGATTTGCACCGCACGGGTGGGAATCGGCGTTGTACCGTTCTCTAGGGATGGCAGACATCCACCGTAGCGAGCTTCCAAACGGCCTGCCGCTCTACCGGATCGCCACCCCCGGGACCCGCGCGGTGACGATTCTGGTCGCCTTTAACGCCGGGGCCCGTAGCGAACGGGCCGAGGAGAACGGGATGGCCCACTTCCTCGAACACCTCGTGTTCAAGGGCGGAGAGAAGTATCCGACCTACCGTGCGGTGAACCAGGCCGCTGAGGCGATTGGCGCGGTTCTGAACGCGTACACCAGCCATGACCTGGTCGCCTTCCACATCACGGCCCGGGCCGAGCGAGGGCTCGAGGCGGCCGATTTGCTGACCGATTTCGTGGCCCGGCCGAAAGTCGATCCTGACGAGCTCGACCGCGAGCGCGGCGTGGTGGTGCAGGAGATCGCCCGAGCCAACGACCAGCCGGCCGTGATGGCCGAGCACCTGATCGACGAGGCCGCTTTCGGTAACCACCCGCTCGGCCGGCCGGTGCTCGGCCCGGCCGAGCACATCCGGGACAGCTTCACGCGGGACCGGATTCTGGCCTTCCGGAACCGGCGCTGGTCCCCGAGTGCCGCGGCGGCCTTCCTCGTGGGCAACCTGGACAGCCTGGACGGCGAGGTCGAGGAGCTGTTCGAGCGCTTCCCCGCCTCTCCGGAGCCCGAGGCGTTTGAGCCCGGGCCGCCGCTGGAGCCCCGAGTGCTCGCGCGCGAGCGGGACTCAAACCAGTCTCACCTGCGGATGTCCTACCGCTCATCGGTCGAGGTCTCAGACCAGCACCAGCGGGCAGCGCTCCAGATCTACTCCACCCTGCTGGGCGGCTCGATGGCCTCGCGGCTGTTCGACGAGATCCGGGAGCAGCGAGGGCTGGCCTATTCGGTCCATTCGCTGGCTCATGCCTACGCCGACGTGACGGTGCTCCAGCTCTCGGCCGGCCTTGACAGCACCAAGTGTGTGGAGGCGCTCGCGCGGATGCGGGAAATCGTCACCGAACTACGAGAGCAGGGCCCGACTCCTGAGGAGGTCGAGCGGGCTCGGGCCTACGCCGGCGGGGCGCGGGCGATCGCGTTTGAGAACACCGGCTCCGTGGCCCGCTATGGAGCCCAGCAGGCGGTCGTCTACGGCGAGGACGTCGACCCCGACCTGGCCATCGAGCGCCTGGATCGCGTGAGCTACGACGACGTCGCGCAGGTCGCATCGGGGATCAGCGAGGAGCTGGCGGTGGCCTGCGTTGGCCCCCACACGGTGGAGGAGCTGACGACCGGGCTCCGCTGAGGCTCTGGGCGCGTTGCTCTAGCCCGCGCGGCGGGCCATCGCCTGGCCAAGCCGCACCAATACAGCAAGCGATTCGTCCTTGAGCTGGCGCCAGGTGACGCGGAGAACGACGAAGCCGGCGGCCGTATGGACCTGGTCGCGCCGGCGGTCGGTTTCGAACGCGAGCCGGCCGCCGTGGGTCAGATAGCCATCCACCTCGAGAATCAGCTTCGCGTCCGGCCAGTAAAAGTCAGCACGAAAGCCATGAAGGCGGGCGTTGACCAGCGGTTGTGGGAGCTGGCCCCGGCGGCAGAGTCCCCTGAGGATGCGCTCCGCCCTCGAGCGGTCGTAGGTCCCGCCGTCCCGCCAGATGGCCCTGACAATCGCCGCGCCGGGGTGGTTCGTTGGCGCCCGCTCGAGGGCGGCGGTCAGCGCGGCGTCGGAGAGCAACCCGTTGGCCCGCGCTTCTCCGAACGCGTCGTGGAGCTCGGAGCTGGTCGCCTGGGCCGCGAAGTCGATCAGCGTACGGGCGGGCGCGGTCAGGCGGAGGTTGGAGTGGGTGGCTGTGTCCGCGGGGTGAAGGTGTTTGAGGCGGTGAAGGCAGATCCCCAAGCGGGGTCGCGGGCTGCCACCGACGACGGTGACGTCGATCGCGTCCGGTTGGTCGTCGGTCATGCCCCAGAGTGCGGCGGCAGAGCGGTGGCTGAGATATGACCTTTCTCCGAGGGAAAGCAGGGCGGCGGCGGGTCGAACCAACGGCATCAGCTGGGGGTCACCGGCCGCATACGCGGCCGGGAAGAGGCGCACCAGTCGGCCGCGCTGCACACGGGCGTCGATCGAATGACGGCTGAGGCCGGCGTCGCATAGCTGCTGCCGGCTGAGCGCTCCGTGCTGAGCTCGGGAGAGGCGCACGAGCTCAGCCGCGTCCACCGGTCGCACCGGCATTACGCAGACCAGCGACCGCGTCGCCCGGCTACGTGCTGCGTTCTGCCGGCTATAGGCGCGGTTACGCAGCACGTACGCCCACGGGGGTCGAGCTGTGCTGCGTTATGCCGGTTCTGGAGGATCACTCGTTGCATGATCACCCCTGGGTCCCGCCCCTATCCCCAGGTGTCGCCGTTCCATCACCACAAATTGCACTTCCGTCGCAAGCCGCGGTGCTTTCGTCACGCGCCCGGCACTCCATCCGCCCCACACCTCGCTCCGCCCCCACCGCCCTCCCGCCGCTCCCGCCCTCGCGCCGCTCCCGCCGCTCCCGCCGCTCCCGGCGGGAGAATCGCAACAGTGGAAACCACACCGGTCAACCGCTCGGAGCTGCGCCGCTACCTCGATCGCGTGGGCGACCGCTGGGCGATCGACGTCGCCTACCTCGGAGGAGCCCGGGTGGCCGACGAGCGCGGGGCACTACCCCAGCGAGAGCGCGGCCCCGAGTACGTCCTGATCCTCGTCTCGGCGGCCTACGATGGGATGCCCTGGCTCGAGCGCGTGTACCAGGCGGGCGCCCTATGGGATGCGCTCGAGATGGGCGCCGGAGCCGAGGTCCACTGCTACACGCCCTGACGAGTTTGAGCGCAAGCGCAGTTCGCTGCGCTCGGTGCGCACGGCCGTGGAAGATGGCCTGGATCTGACCGGCGATCTCTAGGAGATCGCCACCATCCGCTCGATCGCCACCCTGGCCCGGTCGGCGACCTCAGGCCGGGACCCGAACCTCGTGCACCCCCGCCCGCAGGGACTCGCACAGCTTGGGCAGGGTGATCATCTTCATGAACCGGCAGTGGGCGGCCTCGTTGGCCGCGATGAACTCGCTGTCCGGCGCGGCCTGACGGAGCGGGTGAAGCATCCCCACCTCCGTGGCCACGATCGCCGTCCCCCCTCGCATCCGCTCCGCATAACGCAGCATCCCGCCGGTCGAGAGCATGTGCACGCCCTCGGGGTCGAGGTCGCCGGCGGCGGCGTACTCCATCACGCTGGTCGAGCATCCGCACTCGGGGTGGATGAGGAAGTCCGCGCCCGCGTTGGCAGCCCGCACGGCCGCGATGTCGCTTGGCCTGATCCCGGCATGGACGTGGCACTCGCCGTCCCAGACGTGCATCGGGCGACCGAGGGTGCGCTCGACATAGGCGCCGAGGAACATGTCCGGGCCGAACAGGATCTCGACGTCTTCGCCGTGCTCGCGATAGATGTGCTCGACCACCCGGACGGCATTGGCTGACGTGCAGCAGTAGTCGGTCTCGGCCTTGACCTCGGCCGTCGTGTTCACGTACATGACCACGATCGGAGGGTCGGCGGGATCATCAAATTGCGCCTTCCAGTCCCGTAGCTGCTCAGCGGTGATCGAGTCGGCCAGCGAGCAGCCGGCCTCGAGATCGGGGATCAGCACGCTCCGGTCAGGGCAAAGGATCGAAGCGGTCTCAGCCATGAAATGGACGCCGCAGAAGACGATCGTCCCGGCTTCCGCGGCGGCCGCCTGCTGGGAGAGCCCCAGCGAGTCCCCCACATAGTCGGCCACGTCCTGGATCTCAGGCAGCTGGTAGTTGTGGGCCAGGATCAGGGCGTCGCGCTCGGCGGCCAGGGACCGGATCTCCTCCTGGAGGGCCGGGATGTTCTCCAGCATCAGGGGTGCGTCGAGGGCACCGAGCATCGGGAGGTTCATGGCAAGGGCTCGAGAATCAGGGACAGATCAAGCGCGGGCGCACTGTGCGTGATCGCGCCCAACGACACGAAGTCTACGCCGGTGCGGGCTATTTCCCCCACGTTTTCGAGCGTCACCCCGCCGCTGGCCTCGAGCTTGGCCCGCCCGGCCACGCGCTCCACCGCCACTCGGAGCCCCGCCGGGTCCATGTTGTCCAGGAGAATCCAGTCGGCCCCCGCGGCCAGCGCCTCGTCGACCTCCTCGAGCGTGCGGCACTCGATCTCCAGCGGGAGCCCTGGGGCCTGATCCCGGGCCGCCCGGACGGCCGCTCCGACGCCCCCGGCGAGCGCGGCGTGGTTCTCCTTGATCAGGATCGCGTCGTAGAGCCCGGCTCGGTGGTTGGTGGCGCCACCGGCGGCCACCGCGGCCTTCTCGAGCGTCCGCAGGCCGGGCGTGGTCTTACGCGTATCGAGGATCTCTGCCCCCGTCCCGGCCACGGCCTGGCTGGCTCGCGCCGCCATCGTGGCCACGCCTGAGAGGCGCTGGAGGAAGTTCAGCGCGGTGCGCTCGCCGGTCAGGATGGCCCGAGCCGAGCCCTCGAGCTCGAGCACCGGCCCGTCCGAGCGCCACAGTCCCTCTTCCACCAGCCACCTAGAGACGATCTCGGGGTCGAGCTGGCGAAAGGTCTCCTCGGCCAGATCCAGGCCGAACACGACGCCCGGGGCCTTCTGGGTGATCCGGGCCCGGGCGTGGGCATCGGCCGGCACCGTGGCCGCGGTCGTCACGTCCCCCTCCCCCACGTCCTCGGCGAGCGCCCGGGCGACCACGTCTGCGATCAAGCTCTTGCGCCCGTCGAGCATGCCTGGCCTCGATTGTAGATAGGGGTGTTCGCCCCCGTGCAGCTGGATGACTCCAGCGCGGCCCGGTCGTGGCGAGGCTGGATGCCGAGCGGGCCAGCGCTGGAGCGGGGGCGGGTGGGCGCGCATGCGCGCCCACCAGGGGCGGCACATGTGCCGCCCCTCCGGACGGTGCATGCACCGTCCGGGCACAGCACGGGGCTGACTCCCGACTCCCGCTATCCTCGACACTCTGGGGTGGGGGCCCCTGGGACCGAACTACTTCTGATAAGGAGGACGCATGCTCAGACGCGCAGGGAAGATTTCGCTGGTGCTGGCCATGGCCGGCGGCCTGGCGGCCGCCAGCGCCGGTGCAGCCAGCAAGACAGGACCAACAACTCCCAAGGGCAAGGCCGCCCAGCTGGTGGCCTCGAACGTCGCCACCCCGACCGCCTTTGCCTTCGGCGACGGTCAGGTGTTCTTCAGCGACGGCACGCCGCCGCAGCAGGCAGCCGGGATCGGTGGTGTCTACGTGATCAAGGGCGGCAAGGCGGTAAAGCTCGCGGGCTCGCCCGTGTTCTCGTTTGGCGTGACCTTTTACAAGGGCTCTCTTTACGTGAGCACGCCCACGAGCATTGAGGCCTGGAGCGGGTGGAACGGCACGAAGTTCGCCAAGCAAAAGACGATCTACAAGGCCCCGAAGGGTTTCCCCGCGTTCAACGGTCTGGCCTTCGGCTCGGACGGCCGGCTCTATGCCGGCGTGGACGTCGGCCAGACGAATGACCATGGGCCGGCCACGGCGCCCTACCAGTACGACATCCTGTCGATGACCTCGTCGGGCAAGCAGGTGAAGGTGTTTGCCAAAGGCATGCGCCAGCCCTGGCAGTTCGCGTTCGCCAAGGGATCCAAGACGCCGTACGTGAGCGATCTGGGCCAGGACATGGGCGCCACAAACCCGCCTGACTTCGTGCTCAAGGTCAAGCAGGGCCAGAACTACGGCTTCCCCAAGTGCAACTGGACGGCGGCCTGGACCTGCAACGGTTACGCGAAGCCGTTTCAGTTCTTCACGCCGCACACCGATGCGATGGGCTTGGGAATCCTGGGCAACCGCCTCTACATCTCCGAGTTTGGAGTGGGTGGTCCTGCTCAGGTGGTCTCGATCCCCCTGGCGGGGGGCAATCCGCGGACCGAGCTCAGCGGTTTCGCCAAGGGCAGCAACATCGTTGGCCTGGGCGTGAACAAGGGCTGGGTCTACGTGGCGCAGACGGCTGTCAGTGCCACCCAGCTGGGAGCGATCTACCGCTTCCAGCCCTAGCAGTTCCTGCCTTCTGCTCCCTCCGGGCCGGCTGCGGCCTGGAGGGGGCCGGGGCGCTACTCGCGCTCCACCAGCACGCGCACGGTGGCGAACGTCGGGTCGGCGGCGCCGTGCAGCCGAGCTCCCACGCTGGTCAGCTCCCGCAGATAGGCGATCACCTCGTCGGTGACGCGCTCGCCCGGGAGCAGCGCCGGAATGCCCGGCGGGTAGCCGGCGATCGACTCGCACGAGATCCGCCCCACGGCCTCGTCGACCGCGATCGCTTCCCCATTGCCGAGGAACGCCTCCCGCGGTGAGACGACCGTCTGGAGCTTGAGCGCCCCCGGCGAACGTGCGATCGCCGTCATCTGACCGGGGCGTCTGATCTGGTTGACCGTCTCGCCGAAGTCATGGGCCAGCCGCTCGAGCGGATCGACCGTCTGCCCGAGACCCAGGACCAGCACCAGGGTGGCGTGGGTGGCCAGCTCGACGTAGATGTCGTCGGTCACCCGGAGCGCGGCGGCCACCTCATACCCGGTGCAGCCGGTGCCGCGGACGTCGATCACGATCCGGAGCGGATCCCAGCCGGCGACCCCCGGGTGACCGACCATGCCCTGCCCCACCACGGCGCAGCCTTCGACCTCGGCGATCGCAGCCCGGGCGCCCGAGGCCGCCTTCAGCGTCCGGTCCAGGAGCGCTTCACCGTGGACGGCCAGCTGCCGACGAGCGGCATCGAGCGAGGCCATCAGCAGCGAGCTCTGGCTGGTCGACCGCACGAGCCGAATCGCCCGGCCGACGGCCTCGATGTCCAGCAGCTCGGTTTCGGCCACGAGCAACATCGCCGATTGAGTCAGGCTCCCGACGATCTTGTGGGTGGAGGCCAGCATCGCGTCGGCCCCCAGGTGGAGCGGAGACGCGGGCAGCGCGGGGTGAAAGCCGAAGTGAGACCCCCACGCGTTGTCCACGATCAGTGCCACTCCGGCGCGATGGGCAACCTCGACGCAGCCCTCGACGTCGGCGGCCATGCCGTAGTAGGTCGGTGAGACGATGAACGCGGCGCGCGCTTCGGGCGTGTGGCTCAGCGCCTGCTCGAGCGCCCCGGGGGTGACGCCGTGGGCCATTCCGAGCTCCTCGTCATACTCGGGAGCCACCCAGCTCGGCGCCCCGCCACTGAGGATCAGCCCGTCGACCAGGCTGGCGTGCGAGTTGCGCTGGACCACCACCGGGGTCCGGGGCGGGGCCAGGGCCAGGCACAGAGCATGATTTCCCTGGGAGGCGCCGTTGGTCAGAAACCAGGCGCGGTGGGCACCGTAGGCGTCGGCGGCCAGGCGCTCAGCCTGCTCGTAGGGCGTCGGCGAGGGGCCCAGATCGATCCCTTCGATGTCCTGCGGAATGTCGAGCAGGAGCGCGCGCTCCCCCAGCGCGAGCCGCAGCCCGGGGTCGGCTCCGTCGCCTCCCTTGTGGCCCGGAACATGGAATCGCGTCGAGCCGCGGAAGCCATACGCGCTCACGGCCTCCAGGTAGGGCGCGGTCGGCTGCGCCGAGGGCCGCCGCCGGTCGCTCACCGGGCCGCCTGGTTCAGGTAGGCCCGGGCAAAGCCGTCGAGGTCGCCGTCCAGCGCGCGGGCGGCGTCTCCCATTTCAAAGCCGGTGCGGTGGTCCTTGACCATCGTGTAGGGGTGCAGGACGTAGGAGCGGATCTGCGAGCCGAAGTTGACGTCCTGGGCCTCGCCCTTCTCCCGCGCGATCTCCTCGCGCCGCTCGCGCTCTCCGAGCTCGAGCAGCTTGGAGCGCAGCATCGTCATCGCCTCGGCTTTGTTGGAGGACTGCGAGCGCTCGTTCTGGCACTGGACGACGATGCCCGTCGGCCTATGGGTGATGCGGACCGCCGAGTCTGTCTTGTTGACGTGCTGACCCCCGGCCCCGCTGGCCCGGTAGGTATCGACCTGAAGGTCATCGTCCTCGATCTCGACGTCCTGGATCTCCTCGACGACGGGTGAGACCTCGACGCTGGCAAAGCTCGTGTGACGGCGGTGGGCGGCGTCGAACGGCGACAGGCGGACGAGGCGGTGAACGCCCTTCTCGCTCGTGTAAAGGCCATAGGCGTTCTCGCCCCGGACGATGAAGCTGGCCGACTTGATCCCCGCCTCCTCCCCCGGCGAGGCCTCGAGCAGCTCGACATCGAAACCGCGCTTCTCGGCCCAGCGCATCTCCATCCTCAGGACCATCTCGGCCCAGTCCTGAGCATCGGTACCGCCGGCTCCGGCGTTCACCGCCACCAGCGCGTCACCGGCGTCATAGCTGCCGGAGAACAGCCGCTGCTCCTCGAGCTCGGCCAGCCGTGCCTCGACCCCCGCCACCTGGTCCTCGAGCTCGCCGAGCAGATCGGGATCCTCCTCGGCCAGCTCGGCCAGCGGCTCGAGGTCCTCGGCGTCACGCTCGAGGTCTCGGTACGTCGAGAGCCGGCGAGTGGCCCGGGCGTGCTCGGCCCCCACCTTGGCGGCGCGCTCCTGGTCGTCCCAGAACCCCGGCTCCCCCATCTGCTCTTCGAGCGCGCTGACGCGCTCGGCCAGAGCTGCGACGTCAAAGATAATCCGCAAGCAGCTTCAGCTGCTCACGGATGGCCGACAGGCGTTGGGGAAGTGATTCTGAGTGCACGCTGGCCACTGGAGGCAACCCTAGCAGTGGGTGGGCACTCCGCGGCCCGGGTAGGAGCCACCCATGGCTACTTTGAATGATCCCCAAGTCCAGGAGCTGCTCTCGCAGCCCAACTATTGCGTCGTGTCGACTCTGAACCCTGACGGCTCGATCCACAACACCGTCGTCTGGATCAGCCAGGAGGACGGGCATGTGGCGGTCAACAGTGCTGTTGGGCGCGTTTGGCCGGGCAACCTCAAGCGTGATCCCACGGTCACCGTGCTCGTGTTCGAGGCGGGCAATCCATACAACTTCGTGGAGATCCGCGGCAAGGCTGATGAAGCCGACGGCGCCGATGAACACATCAACGCGTTGGCCAAGAAGTACATCGACCAGGATGAGTATCCCTATCGCCAGCCGGGCGAGGAGCGAATCAAGTTCGTGATCGAGCCCGAGCGGGTTCGCTATTACGGCGGTCGCTGAGGGCTCAGTCGCGCCGCCCGCGACGGCCGCCGCCCCGGCGGCTGTGCTGCCGCCTTTTCCGCTCCAGGTCACGCTCCACCCGGTCGAGGTCAGGCGCGGGGCCGTACAGCCGCCACCCGTTCCGGAGTAGAGGCAGGACGACACACGAGGGCCACCCATCCCGGCCAGAAGCCGTTGTGGTGGCCTTGAGTCGCCCACACGACCACGCACACCGCGAAGATCGCCAGCCCGCCACCGCTCTCCTGAATCAGCCGCCGCTGCAGATGCCGGCGCCGCGTGACGAGCTCGGCCCTCAGCTCCTGCTGAGTGGCGGGGAGCATGGGCAGGTCCCAGAGGAGCGTGTCCAGCTCGCCCTGAGTCCGGGCCCGGTAGGCGGTCTGCACGCGCTCGTTGAGCTCGTCCTGGGTCAGGCGCCCCGCGGCGAAGTGCTCCCGGAGCTGCCAGGCCGCCCGCTCGCGATCCTGATCTGAGGCGCGGAGGTCAGCCACGCAGAAAGTCTAAAACGGGACCCCGCGGCCGAACGCTGTCGAACCCCCTAGGCCCCGTGGCAGCGCTTGAACTTCTTGCCGCTGCCGCACCAGCAGGGGTCGTTGCGGCCGACCTGCTGGTCCTGGGCCACTCGCCGCTGCTCCACCGCCGGCAGTGGCTCCTCGACATACCCATTCCCGTCCTCCGGAGCAGCGCCGGCGGCCGCCGCGGCCAGGGCGGTCGCGCCCTGGGCGGCCATGCCACCCGAGTAGCTCACGCGGCCTCCGCCCGTCGGGGAGCTCGCCGCCGAGCTGACCCTGCGCGGCGCGGGAGCGGGCGCGCCCAGCGGCTGCCCGTCGGGCCCCACGGGCGTCACCTCGACGTGGTAGATCATCTGGGCGAAGTCGCCCCAGATGCTGTTCATGAGATCCCTGAACAGCTCGAAGGCCTCGTTCTTATAGGCGACCAGCGGGTCGATCTGGGCCAGGCCGCGCAGGCCGATGCCCTCCCGCAGGTAGTCCATGTCGTACAGATGCTCGCGCCAGCGCTGATCGATGATCTGGAGCAGCAGGAAGCGCTCGACCTCGCGCATCAGCTCCTCCCCCATCTGCCCGCTCGCGCTGCTCGTAGCGCGTCGCGGCCTCCTCCTGGAAGATTCCGACCAGCTCGTCGCGATCGGCGATGCGGGGGTCGATCTCTTCGAGCACAGGGCTCGGCCCGACGATCTCCTCGATCCGGCGCAGCAGCCCATCGACGTCCCAGTCGTCGACGAAATCCCCGGCCGTGTATTCCTCGACCAGGCGCTCCATCAGACTCGCCACCTCGCCCTTGGCAGCCTCGCTCATGTCGCGGCCTTCCAGAATCTCGTCGCGGTAGCTGTAGATGACCTCGCGCTGCTGATTGAGGACGTCGTCGTATTCGAGCGTGTGCTTGCGCATCAGGAAGTGCTGCTCCTCGACCTTGCGCTGCGCCTTCTCGATCTGCTTGGAGAGCATGCCCGCCTCGATCGGCTCCTCGTTGCCCTCGTCGTCGGTCGTCCCCAGGCGGTCCAGGATCTTGTAGATCCGCTCGCCGGCGAACAGCCGGACCAGGTCGTCCTGGGCCGAGAGGAAGAAGCGAGACTCGCCCGGGTCACCCTGCCGGCCAGAGCGGCCGCGGAGCTGGTTGTCGATCCGGCGCGACTCGTGGCGCTCGGTACCCAGGATGAAGAGCCCTCCGGCCTCGAGCACGCGCTCCCGGCGCGTCGGACACATGCCCCTCGATCGTGGGCAGCACCTTGGAGTAGTGCTCGTCGTAGTCGGGATCGCCGGGCTGGAGGCCGAGCTTGGCCACCTCGAGCTGGGCCAGGTGCTCCTCGTTGCCCCCGAGCTTGATGTCGACGCCGCGCCCGGCCATGTTGGTCGCGATCGTGACCGCGCCCGGCGCGCCCGCCTCGGCGATCGTGTCGCCCTCGCGCTCGGCGTGCTCAGGCTTGGCGTTCAGCACCGAGTGCTTGATGCCCTTGCGCTTCAGCTGCTCAGACAGCAGCTCTGAGACCTCGACCGAGATCGTTCCGACGAGCACCGGCTGGTCCTGCTCGTGGCGGTGCTCGATCTCCCTGACGACCGCCCCCCACTTGCCGTCCTTGGTCTTGTAGACCTGGTCGTTGTAGTCCTGCGCGGACCATCGGCCGGTTGGTCGGGACCTGGATCACCGGCAGGTTGTAGATCTTCATGAACTCCGTGGCCTCGGTGATGGCCGTTCCGGTCATCCCCGCGAGCTTGTCGTACATGCGGAAGTAGTTCTGGAGGGTGATCGTGGCCAGCGTCTGGTTCTCCTCCTGGATCCGCACCCCCTCCTTGGCCTCGACGGCCTGGTGCAGTCCCTCCGACCAGCGCCGCCCCTCGAGGATGCGGCCGGTGAACTCGTCGACGATCTTGACCTCATCGTCGACCACGGCGTAGTCGACGTCGCGCTTGTAGAGCGACTCGGCCTTCAGCGCCTGGTGCAGATGGTTGACCAGGTGGCCGTTCTCGGCCCGGTAGAGGTGGTCGATGCCCAGAAAGCGTTCGGCCTTGGCCACGCCCTGCTCGGTCACCGACACGGTCTTGTGCTTCTCGTCGAACTCGAAGTCGAAGTCGGCCACGAACTCCTTCTTCGTCCGCGGGTCCATCCCCTCGGGCGTCTTGCCGGACTGCATCTGGCGGGCCAGGCGGGCGAACTGGACATAGAAGTCGGCCGCCTGCTCAGGTGCGCCGGAGATGATCAGCGGGGTCCGGGCCTCGTCGATCAGGATGTTGTCGACCTCGTCGACGATCGCGTAGGTGTGGTATGGCGACTTGCCCTCCTCGGGCTTGGGACGCCCGCCGTGCTGGACCTTCTCCTCGAGCGTCGTGGCCATGTTGTCCCGGAGGTAGTCAAAACCGAACTCGGAGTTGGTCCCGTAGGTCACGTCGGCGGCGTAGGCCTCGCGCTTCTCCTCGTAGGGCTGCATGTTCTGGAGCACGCCGACGGATACGCCGAGGAGGTCGTAGATCGGCTTCATCCACATGGCGTCACGCCGGGCCAGGTAATCGTTGACCGTGACCACGTGGACGCCGCGGCCGGCCAGCGAGTTCAGCACCACGGCCACGGTGGCCGTGAGCGTCTTTCCCTCGCCGGTCTTCATCTCGGCGATCGCGCCGTCGTGAAGCACCATCCCACCGATCATCTGGACGTCGAAATGGCGCATGCCGAGCGTGCGCTTGGAGGCCTCGCGGACCAGCGCGAAGCACTCGTACATCAGGTCCTCGAGGCTCTCGCCATTGCGCCCCCGCTGGCGCAGCTCGTCGGCGCGTTCACGCAGCTCCGCCTCAGACTCGAGCTCCAGCTCCTCCTCGAAGAGGTTGATCCGCCCCACCCGCTGCTCGTACGTTTTGAACTTCTTCGCCTCGCCCATGCGAAGCGCACGGTCCAGAAAGGACATGGGGCTAGCGTAGCAGTGGCCCTGGGCCGCTCAGGCCCGTGCTGGGGCGCCTTTTTGAGGTCTCGGAGAGCCCGGCTGGAGCGCTCCGCAGGCCCGGCTCAGGCCGCGTCGGCCGGCCGCTCGGGAGCCGGCTCCAGGAGCACTCCCTCCACCACCGGCTCGCCCAGATCGGCCGGGTCGTCGGTCACGGGCAGCTCGGCCTCGGTGGGGACCTGAGCGCTGGCTGCCCTGGCCTCCCGCCGCCCCCGCCGCTTCTCCCGGTGGCGCTTGACCTGCTTGGCCAGCTCGTCGGCCACGAGGTTGATCGAGTGCACGATCTCCGGCGAAGCGTCTCGGGCCCGGAGGGTTACCCGTTTGAGGTGCAGCGTCGCCTCGGCCACCTGGGAATCGGCGATGGCCGGATTGCGCTCTTCAAAGACCTCGACCTCCAGCTCGGCCAGCTCTGAGACCTGCCGCGCCACCTTGCTGAAGCGCCTTTCGACGTGGTCCCGGAGCTCGTCTGACACGGCCAGGTTGCGGCCCTTGACGGAGATGCGCATCGACCGACCTCCTTCTCATGGGTTGGATGGGCGGGGTCCTGTCAGCCTAGTCCGCCGAGCGGCATTTGTCGACGGCCTCACACGTCGGCTGACAAGCGTCACGACCGCGCCCTTTAAAGGCAAAAGCCGGGGGCCCCGCACGGGGTCCCCGGCTTTGGATGCCACTACAGACTGATCGTTAGCTGCACTTCTGCTTGTTGCTGACCGTCGTGGTCTGCGTTGCGGGTGACTGACCGTTGTAGTTCTTGGCGGTGAACGTGAACGACCAGGGCCGGCTCGCTGCCCGAGCAGGCGATGGACTCGCCGTAGCTGACCTTCTTGCCGCCCTTCTTGGTGGTGGCGTTGCTGTACACCACGTGCAGGTGGAGCAGTGAGGCGTACAGCCCGGTACCGCCGGCGCTGGTCGACACAGTGGCCGGCAGCGGGATCGTCAACACCCAGGTCTTGCCGCTGTAGCTGATGTTGCCGTTGTACGCCGGCGCCGACCCGGTCGGGACCGCGCCCTTCAGGCACGTGTACTTCGTCGGATTCGGGCTCTGCTTGCCCTCGACGAAGAAGAACACCTGCGTCTTTGGCCCACCGTTATAGATGTACAGGTATGGGTTGCACTGCCCAGCCACCCCGTACGGCGGGTTCGGGCTGACGAACTCCGAGTTCACGGGACCCTGACCGATCAGCGAGCCCTTCGGACAGACCTTGTTCCAGCCCTTGGCATTGCCGGCCGCGTTGATCTTGGCCGCCGTGCAGGTGGGGAAGTCGTTGCCGTTCGTCTTCATCCCGTAGTTCTTGGCCACGATCTTGGTCAGCGGGCCTGCGGGCCTTTTGACGCCCTTGACCTTCCAATCCTCGGTGATGCTCTTGAACGCCGCGGGCTTGGACGAGCTTCCCTTCGCGTTCGGCGAGAAGGTCTCGGTGGCCTTGTAGGTATTGAAGTTGCCGGCGGCAAGCGCAATCGCTGCCCCGCCGAGGACGACAAGCGCCGCCGCCCCGATGATGATGATCCGTCTCAACTGCTCCTCCTTTAGTGGCTTCCGATGCTAATTCTTACCCGATTGAAGACTTCTTGGCGCGGGTTGCTCAAGTGAGTGGACGATTTCGTCCCAGAACCCAGAACGCACGGCGATCACGGAAGTTGCGTCAAATGCGGGAATAGCTGATTCTGGCCGGTGGTCACCCGGCCTAGCGCCGCTTGCGGAACGCACGCGGGTCCTCCCGGCTTTGGCGTGTAGTAGACGTTCCTGAGCACTTTGGCCGTCTTGGGCGGGATGCTCGATCCGATCTTGGGCTGGGGCCGGCTCGTGCACACGTAATTGCCAAATACGTCCAGACCGCCCATCAGCTTCAGATAGCCCAGCGGGTCCATGTACGGATTGCCTCGGTTGGAGTAGAGCCGCCCGTCGTACGGCGTGAGCACTTCCGGATTGACCGGGTTGGAGATCCGGACGTTGTGCCTGGTTTGTCCGGCGTTGTTGGTCGTGATGGCCTGCGTATTGGCCGTGCTGTTGGCAAAGAAGCCCGCGAGCTCGTGCCGGAAGTCGTTGATGTAGTTGAGCACCGGCACGACCCCGCCGAGGTAGGAGTGCAGCCTCGAGAGCAGCGGCACGGTGGCTGAGAGGAAATGCTGCAGGGCGGGGATTCCGCGGTGAGCCGCGCGCGTCAGCGGCCCGGTGTAGACCATCAGGTTGCGCAGCTCCGGCGCCACCGTCACGAGCTCCTTCAGCGCGGGGCTGAGCTGGACAGCCGCCGGACGCACCTCGTCGATCAGCGGCTTGGCAACCCGCGCGAAGCCTCCGAGCTGGTTGATCGTCGTCCGCGTCTGGGACAGGAACGACGGGAACGCCTTCACCGTGTCGGCCAGCGCGACGTCCCGCGCGGCGGTGGCCGCGAACGTCGCATTCGAGTTGCGGATGAACCCCTGGAGCTGGGCGGGTGCTCGACTGAGGGACGCGAACACGACGCCGGTGTCCCTGAGGAGCGTGGTGGTGGCCACGCTGTCGTGGTTCAGGACGGCCAGGACGCGCTGTACGTTGGTGGCGAACGGGGTCAGCTCCGCCAGAGCCTCGTTGAATTGCTGGCCGCGGTTGGTGATCGCCATCCCGTACTGCTGCTGCCAGACCTGGAAGGCATGCCTGGTCTTCGGATCGAAGGTCGACAGGATCTGATCGAGCTGCACGGTGGCGTCGATCTGGCTAGCCGGAAGCGTCGCGCCGTCGATCAGCTTCCGACCATGCTGGGACCCAGGGGTCAGCTCGATGTACGTCTCCCCCAGCAGCGTCTTGGCCCGCAGGATGGCTCGCGTGTTGGCGGGCCGGGGCGCGTATTGCGAGTTGATCTCCATCACCGCGCGCGTGAGGTGGGTCCGGCGGTCGAGGCCCACGCTGATCACCTTGCCGACACTGACCCCAGAGATTCGTACGTCGGCCTGGGTGGCCAGCTCGACGGCCGAGGGGAACTCCGCGTTGAGCAGGTAACCCTGTCCGGCAAATGGCGTCGCGCCGCCAAACGAGATCCACAGGAAGATCAACAGCCCGATGCACGACCCCGCGAAGGCGATCATCGTCAGGATGCGACCGGCGCTGGGGGCTTGTTTGTTCATCCGACCGGGCAGATCCCGAACTTGACGCCGGGAAGCGTTTTGTAGTTGGGCGCGTTCAGGAGCTGGACCAGTGAGCCGATCGCCGGATCTGAACTGACGAGGCCGACCTCGAGCAGCTCGAGCTCGGAGCAGGTACCCATGAACACACCCTGGAGCGTCGGTCCGTGAGCGTCCTGGAGTCGAGCCAGCTCGTCGGCGTTGTGGGCCAGCCAGGAGCCCCAGAAGAGATAGCTCTGAGAGCCCTTGGACTTGTAGGCCAGCGTGTTGAAGAGCGTGTTCAGCACCCCGAAGGCGCGGGTCAGCGGCGGAGTCGCCTTGGCCAGCTTGGACGCCGCCGGCTCGAGGACGCGAGCCACCGGCTGCACGGCCACCGCAAACGGTCGCAGCTGATTGCGGATCACCGGAGTGGTGTCGCGGAACAGCGGCAGCGACGCCTTCAGTGCCGGAGCGAGCTCATGCGCGAAGGGAAGCAGCCGGGCATTGGCGGAGGTCGAGGCCTGGGCGAAGCCGCGGAGCTTCCCGAAGGTCACGATCGACTGGCGCAGAGTGGCCGGGAACAGGGCCAAGGCCTGCTCCAACTGGACGTCCTGGGAGGAGATCGCCTTGAAGTTTGTGTTGGAGGAGTTGATCAGCGAGGTCAGCTCGACGGTCCACGCTCCCGAGGGCCTCGGTGACCTGCCCGAAGTTGTGGATCGACTCTCGGATGTCCTGCTGGCGCTGGGCCAGCAGCGTCGTGAACAGCTTCGTGTCCCGGTTCAGCGGAGCGAAGCGCTTGAAGATCCCTCTCAGGTCGGCCACGTTGGTCGGGTTTGCCGACTCGAGAGCTGGATTGCTCTGGAAGGCCTGGGCGCCGCCGGAAAGGAGCAGGAGCAGGTAGTTCCGGGTATCGGCGTCAAGCGAGCTCAGGATCTGGCTGAAGTCGATGTCGGGCATCGTCGCCCCGACGGTCAGCGAGCCGTTGTTCGGGACCTTGCCCGCGCTCGGTGTCCCGGGATCGAGGGCGAGGTACATGTCCTTCAGCGGCGTCCTGGGCCTGAGCAGGACGGTCGCGTTGCGGTAGATCGGTTCGTATTGCTTGTAGATGTCCATCGTCACGACGGCCGTTGCCGTGCTCCAGGTCCACCCCGCCGACCTGGCCCACCGGCACGCCCGCGATGTTGACGGTCTGTCCCTGGCCGGCAGTCACCGCGGCGGCCGTCGAAAACGGCACCTTGACGACGTAGTAGTTCTTGAGCAGCGTGAACGCGGGCTGGTGCAGCAGGATGTAGCCGCTGACCACCACAGCGCCGATGACCAGCGCCACGATCGCGGTGAAATTTCCCCGATGGACCCTGATGGCCCGCCTCACGGCGTGCCTCCTGTCTTGGCCGAGTTGAGGTTGGCCGGAGCGTTCCGGTAGCACGGGACGTTCCCGCGCACGGGCGGCGCCTTGCCGGTCCAGGCGGGGCGCGTGCCGAGCGGCTGGGGCGACGAAGTTGCCCCACAGCGGGCCCTGGATCGGCAGAGGCCGACGTGTGCTCCAGGTGGCTGCCGCCACCGGCCAGTGTCCGGATGTACCGCCCGTTGCCGTCGAAGTTCTGTGTCGCACCGGCCAGGCCCACGGCGCTCTGGAAGAACTCCTGGTAGAGCCGGACCCCGGTCGTGTTCGGCGGATCGCTGATCTTCTCGTTCCCGGTGGGAACGAACGTGTGGTTGAAGCAGCGAGCCAGCTCGTCAGACTGCCTGATGAACAGCTTGGTCGAGCTCAGCGCAGCCGCCGTCTTCTGCACGGCCGGCGCCAGCAGCGACACCAGCTCCCCGAGCTCCGGGTGAGAGAACAGAGCAGTCGCCTGCCGCAGCCACGGGATGCCGGCATTGATCGTCGGGCCGAGCTGCTCGATCCCGGGCAGGATCGCGCGAGCGAAGGCCCGGGTCGGTGGGAAGGAGGCGTTCAGTGGCCCGAGCGTGCGATCCGTGGCGGACAGCCACGGCGGCAGCAGGGAGATCGTCTGGCTGAGGTCCGCCTGACGGACAGCCAGGGCGTGCAGCGTGTTGTTGAAAGTGGTGACGAAGCTCGAGAGCTGGCTGCCGCTTGCCGCCAGCCCGCGGAGCACCTCCTCGTTGCCCTTGACCACTCCGGAAAGGTCGTGGGGGTGGATGCCCAGGAGCGCCTCGTTGACGATCGACGAGGCCTCGAACGCGTCAGCCGAATACTTCAATGACAGGTTGAGCGCCTGGCCTCCTGTGAGCCCGCGGACGATCGGGTCCTGGGTGGCGTCCTGCGCCGCTGTGGGGCGTCCGTTCAGCGCGCCGCCGATGCCCTGGAGGAGCGTCTGAAGATTGCGACGAGGCTGAGTTGTGAGCGCGGCCAGCACGCGGTCAATCTGGACGGGACCGGAGGTATTGGCCGCCGGCAAGGTTTGCCCGGACGAGAGATCCCGAGCCCCGGGAGTCCCAGGCTGAAGATCGACGTAGTAGTTGCCCTCGAGGAAGAGCTTCGGGCGGATGGACACCGTGGCATCGGCGTGGATCGGAAGTCCGTCCTGGTCGATGTCCATCGTCACGACCGCCGCCTGAGACGAGGACGATGAACCGGCGACCCGCTGGACCGAGACCACCTGTCCCACCTTCACGCCGGAGATCCGGACATCCGAGGGGATGTGCAGCTGGGTCACAGAGGTGAACATCGCCCGGAGCACGAACGGCTGGCCACCCACGAACGGCAGACCCTTGTCGAACACGACCACGGTGATGAACGCCGCGATCACCAGTCCGATCAGGCCGGCCAGGAGGTTGGATACCCGCGGCTTGTGACGCCTCATGACTTCTTCGCCTTGGTCTTCTCGGTCTTTGCGCCGACGTTGCCAGGCGGGTTTCCGATCAGGGCTGCTTTTCCGGAATACGGCTCGTTTCCGGCCGAACATTCCTGCTTCTGTCCTGGCGAGGCGGTGTTGGGATACGGATCGACGTGGACCGGCCCAAGCGGCGTGGTCGTGCTCGTGTTCGGCGTGGTGTACGGCTTCTGGGAGGGAACCGACTCCGCACCGAGGACGTCGTTGATCGACACCAGCGTGAATTCCAGCGTGGTGCCGGTGTCAACCGTGTCCGAGAGCAGGCTGGCCGTGTTACGCAGGAACAGCGTCACGTAGTTGCAGGTGGCCTGAACCGGTGTCAGGAAACGCAGCGGCCGGGCCAGGCTGTTGGCCGTAAGGGTCAGCCGGCTCAGCCCCTGCTTGACCGCCGGAATCTGGCCGTAATGCTTCAGGTACACCGCCAACGAAGCCAGCTCCCGATCAAGGCCGGCCGTCGCGGGCAGGTTCTTGATCCCGGCGAGTTCGGCCTGGGTCACCACGGGGGCGCTCACACGGAGCGTGGCGAAGCCCGGTCGCAGCTCCCTGAACAGAGCGGCCGTGTCGAGCACGAAGGGTCTGATCGTCGGACCCTGGGTGATCAGCGATTCGAACGTCGGGGGGGTTTGCTGGATCCAGTCCTGAAGGTAGGGAATGGCGACCCCAGCCAAAGCGGTGAAGGTCGTGTCCAGGTTCCCGTACAGGGTCGCCTGCTGCTGGGCCACCGGAACGACCGCGTGCGAGAACGACTCCAGGCCGTGGAAGAAGCCGGCCAGATCGGTTTTTGAGGACGAGAGGTTCTTCATCACCGGCCCGAGATCGGTGACCAGCGGTACGAATGCGTGGATGGCGGCGTTGAGGTCTGAGCCCCTCCCCGCGAGTCCGTAGGCAAAGCCAGCCGTTGACGCCGTTACGCCCGCCCGTGTGGGCTTATCGAACATGCTGTAGACCTGATCGAGGTCTACCTCGGCGCTCGTCTGAGACATCGGCACCGTGGCTCCATCGGTCAGGCCCCGGCGACTGTTCCCCGGCAGCACCTGCAGGTATTTCAGGCCAATCGCCCCCTTCAGCCGAACCACGAACCTGGAGTTGGCCGGGAGCGGTTGGATGCTCTTGTTCAGAGCCAACGTGGCCACCGCCATCGGTTGCCCGGCGGCATCGCGCGCCGCGGCGACATTGTCGATATGGCCGACCAGATCCCCTCCAAGATGGACGTCGGCGCCGTGCGTCAGCTCCTCTGCGTTCTTGAAATCGACGTAGATCGTGTACCGGGGTACGAACGGCAGTCCGTTGTCGGCGTTGTAGGCGAGGAACACGGCGATGATCGCCACGAGCACCGTCACCGCGCCGATCAGCACCGGGGTCGAGGCCGTCTGTCCGCGCCGGCGCGGCCTCATCGCCGTCCCCCGATCAGGTAGCTCAGCAGGCTGGAGAAGTCACCCGTCGACGGGGCGGTATGGGGTCGGTGGATCGCGTGGACGACGGAGCGGATCGCCGGCGCCTGACGCGCCAGATTGGCCTGCGCCGCGCTGGCCGCCCCTCCATTGGAAAAGTTGGCCGAGCACCCCGGGAACGGAGTCTTGGCGTAGCTCGTGCACGAGCCAAACAGTGATTCCGTTCGGATGTAGTGCCCGACGGAGTCAAAGCCGTTTGTGGCCCCGGTGCCGTTGAGCAGCAGCGCCATCAGGTCCTGAATTCCGCCCGTGCTCTGGAAGCTCGCAAGCAGCTTGTCGAGCAGCTGGCCGGCGGGGAGCACAGCCTTTCCGAGTCTCTCCAGACGTCGATCCAGCGGAATCGTGGCGACGAGCGCCGGCTGTTGTTCGGCCGCTGAGTGCCCCAGGTTGATCAGAGACGTGCGGGTGGCGCGGGCGAAGGCTGGAAGGAAGCGGTACTGGCTGTTGATCCCGGAGGCCGCCTGGCTGAGGCTGGTGAAGAGCGGGGTTCCCTGGTCGGCCAGCGACCCGAGGTCGGCCATCAGGGGGCGCAGCTGCTTCAGGAAGCTCGGGAGCAGGTGGAACGAACGAGCTTCGTCGGTGGCTCGCGCAGCGCTGGCCACTGAGGTCTTGTTGGCCTGGACGACAAAGCCGGACAGCTTCTGCTTGAAGGCGGCGAGCGGCTTCAGCACCGTGTTCGAGTCACTGGCCAGCTGAGCCAGCTGGCGATTCTGCGCGGCCAGGATCTTGAGGACCTTGTCGGTATATCCCAGCGCCGGGTCGGCTCGCCGGATGACGGCGTTGAGATCAGAGCCACGCGCCGCCAAACCTGTGCCCAGCTCGTTGAGGATCAGCGCAAGCTGCTGGCGCTGAGACTCCTGCGAGACGTTCTGGACGAGGTCGAAGTCGACCGGTGAGTGCGTCTGCGTGACCGGTAGGTAGTAGTCGCCGGCGCCTGGACCGCGGCGGATTCTTGTCAGCTTCGGGTGAGCGGAGGTGCCCGGAAGGCAGTCGACGAACTTCTCGCCGATCACCGACTGCACCCGGATCGTGCAGGTGGCGTTGGAATGGAACGGAACGAACGCCGAGTTGTCGATCTCCAGCGTGATCGCCGCCTGCTTGCCCTTCGTAACGTTCTCGGCGACGATCGAGCCGACGGGCGCTCCGGCGATCCTCACGTCCTCGCCGCTCACAACCGCCGACGCGTTGTCGAAGATCGCCCTTACGTCGTACGGCGTCGGGCCGCCGCCTGCCCCGGTGCCGAGCAGCGCTACCGTGGCGGCGGAGACGATCAGGATGGCCGTGGTGGCCGCGGCGGCAAGCCTTCTCATGGTCCGGGTGGGGTCGCGCTTGGATTACAGCCCGGAACCTTCCAGGGAGCCGATCCGTCCGGTGCGGCCTGCAGCGCCCCTCCTGGGCAGCGGTTCTCGACGACCTGGAGGCCCTGGTAGCGCTGCGACGGCGGCCTGGGCTCGAGCGTATTTCCGACGAGCTTGAACGGGAAGAACGTCGGCTGGGTGCGGGCGTAATGGCCGTTGGCGTCGTAGTAGCCGGCGGTCTGTCCGATGTTCGTCAAAGCGGCTACCACATCCGGCGCGTACTCCCGAAGGTAATTCAGCTGGGCCTGAGAGTCGTTCATCTCCTTGATGAGACGTGGGAACGCCGTCTTGGCCAGCTTGGCCAGCGAAGGTGTCTCGAGCGCCAGCGAGGTCAGGTCCCCGGTGCCCGCGGGGTTATGGATCAGGGCGTCGAGATTGGCCAGCGTCGGGATCGACACGTTCAGCAGAGAGCGCAACCCGGTGGCGAAGGGGGTGAAACGGCGGAGCGCGGGCTTGGCCTTCTGCACCAAGTTCGTCAGCACCGGCAGCGTCGCGTCGAGACCTCGGAAGGTCGTGGTCGAGCGCGTCAGCGTGCTGGGAAAGAGGCTCAGCGCCTGCTCGAGCGCGGTCGACTGAGATGCGATCGCGCCGGTGGCCGCATTGCCATTCGCCACCAGCTGCGTGAGCTCCTGAGCGCGGGAGGACAGCTGTGACATTGCCCGGGCTCCCTGCACGAGCAACTGGTCGAACAGCGGCTCGTCTCTTGTCAGCTCTGCGGTCACATTGCTGGTGGCCGCCAGCGCGGGAGCGAAGTACTCAAGCGTCCGGTGTGCCTCTGGTACGCGTCCCGCGATCGACGCCGCCTCGCCTCGGATGAAGTCGCGCAGCCCTTGCCGGGTCTTCGGGTCGATGGCGTTGAACAGCTGATCGAGCGATACGAACGAGTATGTGTTGCTCTCACCGATCACGCTCCCGCTTGGGATCGACGAGTTGCCGGCCGGCCCAGGGTCAAGCGCGATGTAGCGGTTGGCGCTCCCGGAGAGTGAGTTCTCATAGACGTGAGCCACCGTCCCAAGGTGCATCGGGGCGTACTGGGAGTTCAGCGAGATCGTGACCTGGGCTTCGCCGTTGGGGGTCAGGGTGGTTCCGCCCACCGTGCCCACGACCGCCGGTCCGATCATGACCTGGTTGCCTGAGACCAGGCCGCCCGCATCCTGGAAGTCGAGCCGAAGCGTGTACGAGTTGCCCCCCGTGAACAGCAGCAAGGCGAGCACGACGACAGCCACCCCAAGCGCCCCGACAGCAAGAATGCGAGCGATCATGCCCTGCCTGGCTGGGTCCGATCTGGATGGCTCGCCTTCAAATCTCTCTCTCCCATCAAATGGGGCCCCATACCCCGGTCGCCCGTTGGGCGCAATCTTCTCAGAACGCGTACCCGGACGCCAGCGGGAACCGTCGCTGCTAACGGGGGATAAACGGTGGGTCTCGCGGTGGGCGGATCGCCCGCGCCATTTTTCTGCGCGCTGCCGCGTGGTCGCGGGTCGGCGCGGGTCGGGTTGCTTGGCGCGTGGGTGTCGCGTCGCGCGCGCTACCGCGCGGGCTGCAGGGACCCCGGCCTTGCGCGCTACCGCGCGGCGAGCAGCGCCGCCCCCAGCGCTCCGCCCAAATCCCCGAGGGCGGCCACGTGCAACTTGGGAGGACGCTCGTCGTGGAACAGGTGCGGCTGCATCTCCTTCGCAATCCGCTCGACGAACGGCTGGCCGAACCGGACCCCAAGGCCCCCTCCGATGATCACGGCCTCGACGTCGATCAGGTTCACGGCCGAGGCGATGCCTGCTCCCAGCGCCTGCACGGCTCGATCGATCAGGCGGGTAGCGACCTTGTCGTGAGCCTCCAGCGCGTGCGCCCAGATGGCGCTCGTCAGTCGCGTGCGGCCTCGCTCCTCCATCAACTTGAAGAGCACCGTCGAATGGCCCTTCGCGACACGCTCGCGAGCCTTCGCCTCCATCGCGGCTCGGCCGGCGTACGCCTCCAAACAGCCATGACGCCCGCACATACAGCGCGCGCCGCCCATCTTGACGACGGTGTGACCGATCTCGCCGGCCGAGCCTCGGCCGAGCCATGGGCGGCCGTCGAGGACCAAACCGCCGCCGACGCCGGTACCCCAGAAAACTCCCAACAGGGATTTGTATGGACGCCCCGCACCGAGTTCGAACTCCCCTTCGGTGGCCACCTGCACGTCGTTGCCCACGAAAACCTCGGTGCCGAGCGCCGCGGACAGCGCCTTGGAAAGCGGGAAGCTTTTCTCCCACCCAGGCAGGTTGCGAGCGCTGGACACGGTGCCTTTCTGCTTGTCGACCGCGCCCGGAGAGCCGACACCGATGCCTCTCAGAGCAGACGGGTCCAGGGCGGCCGCGTCGCAGGCTGCCTCCATCGCTCCGACCATCGCGGCAACCACGTCTTGGGGGCCTCCCTCGGTCGGCGTTGGCTCGCGCGAGGCGCCCAAGACGTTGTTCTCGCCGTCGACGACGATCGCTTCGATTTTCGTCCCGCCCAGGTCTATCCCGCCCCGGCTGCCATCCCGCGCGGGCGCCGACAGGGAGGATGAGCCTTCGGTCTGCGCTGGGCGGGTGGCGCTCATCGCCTAAATCCTCTCAGAGGGACGTGCCCAAGATTCCCGGTATTGCTCCTGCTCGGGCGTGGCCTGATCAATCTCGACTCCAAGCGCCTCGAGCTTGAGCCGCGCCACCTCCCGATCAATCTTCACCGGGACGGCATGCACGGCCGGACCGAGTTCGCCTCCGTGCGTGACCAACTCCTCGACGCACAGAGCTTGCAATGAGAACGAGACGTCCATCACGGCCGCGGGATGGCCCTCGGCGGCGGCCAGATTGACCACCCGCCCACCGGCCAGCAGGTTCAGGCGGACTCCATCATCACGCTCGTACTGCTCGATCAGCGGTCTCACCTGATCGACGTGGGCCGCCAGTTCGCGCAAATCGTCAAGGTCGATCTCGACGTCGAAGTGGCCGGCGTTGGCCAGCAGCGCCCCGTCCTTCATCCGCGCGAAATGCTCGGCCGCGAGCACACGTCGCGACCCAGTCACGGTGATGAAGATGTCGCCATGCCGCGCCGCCTCCAGCGCAGGCATCACGTCGTAGCCGGCCATCCGGGCCTCGAGCGCGCGCAGCGGCTCGATCTCGCACACGATCACTGCGGCGCCCGCGCCCCGCGCGCGTTCGGCGATGCCCTTCCCGGCCCACCCGTACCCGAGCACGACGACCGTGTGCCCGGCCAGCAGGACGTGGCTGGCTCGGGTGATCCCATCCAGGGCTGACTGCCCAGTGCCGTGACGGTCATTGAGGGCTCGCTCGACGTGCGCCTCGTTGACCGCCAGCACCGGGCATCGCAGCGCTCCGTCTTGCTCGAGCCGGCGCAGCCGGACTAGACCCGTGGTCGTCTCTTCCATCCCTCCGATCAATCCTTCAACGACCGCCGGCTCCCGGTGGGCGGTGATGAGCAGGTCAGCCCCATCGTCGATCGTGATTTGAGGGTGGAGCGCGAGCGTCTCGGTCAGATGCTGTGAGTACTCGTCGGGGCTTTCGCCGTGGCGCGCCCTGACCTGTAGCCCCTCGCCCGCCACCAGGGCCGCGGCGACCTCGTCCTGCGTAGACAGCGGGTTGGCCGAGCACAGCGCGACCTCCGCCCCACCGGCCTTCAGCGTCAGTAACAGGTTCGCGGTCTCCGCCGTGACGTGAAGGCAGGCCGCGACGGTCACACCTCTCAGCGGCCTCCGAGCGGCAAAACGCGCTCTGACCGACTCGAGAACCGGCATCTGCCCCCGCGCCCAAGCGATGCTCCGTCCGCCTTCGGCGGCGAGCGAGAGGTCCGCGACGTCGTGGGGCGGAAGGGCGGGGATCAACGCCCCTCCGCGGGCGCTTTGTGTGGCGCCACAACCGCTAGAACCGGCCAGACGCGGGGACCGTACGAGCCGGCAAGAGGCGGGGACCCAGGGCCGGCAGTGGCCCTCGCGGGTCACCCCGGGGACGCACAATCACCGATCCCCGGACGCCAGGCCTCTCCGACTCAATACCTGTAGTGGTCTGGCTTGAATGGGCCTTCGCGTGGGACGCCGATGTACGACGCCTGATCCTCGGTTAGCTCGGTCAGCTTCGCGCCGAGAGCATCGAGATGCAGTCGGGCGACCTTTTCGTCGAGGTGCTTGGGCAGCGTGTACACACGCTTCTCGTAGCGCTCGTCGTGTCCGAAGAGCTCGATCTGCGCGATCACCTGGTTGGTGAACGAGTTGGACATGACGAAGCTCGGATGCCCGGTTGCGTTGCCCAGGTTGAGCAGGCGGCCTTCGGAAAGGACAAGCACCGAGTGACCGTCCTGGAACACCCATTCGTCGACCTGGGGCTTGACCGGCAGGCGGCGCACCCCCGGGGTCGCCGTCAAGCCCGCGATATCGATCTCGTTATCGAAGTGGCCGATGTTGCCCACGATCGCCTGATGCTTCATCCGCGACATGTGCTCGGCGGTGATGACATTGCGGTTGCCGGTGGCCGTGACGAAGATGTCAGCCGTCTCGACGACATCCTCGAGCCGCAACACCTGGTAGCCGTCCATCGCGGCCTGGAGCGCGCAGATCGGGTCGATCTCGGTCACGACGACCCGGGCCCGCTGCCCGCGCAGCGACTCGGCGCATCCCTTGCCGACGTCGCCGTAGCCGCAGACGACCGCCAGCTTTCCGCCGATCAGCACGTCTGTGGCTCGGTTGATCCCGTCGATGAGTGAATGGCGGCACCCGTACTTGTTGTCGAACTTCGACTTCGTAACCGAATCGTTGACGTTGATGGCCGGGAACAAAAGCTTCCCGCTCTCGGCGAACTGGTAGAGGCGATGCACGCCCGTCGTGGTCTCCTCGGTCACGCCCTTGATCGCCTCGCCCACGCGGGTGAAGCGCTGAGGATCCTCGGCCAACGACCGGGTCAGGAGCTCAAGGATGACCCTTTGCTCCTCGTTTTCGGCGGTCGACGGATCCGGAACCGATCCGGCTCGCTCGTACTCCGTCCCCTGATGGACCAGCAGCGTCGCATCACCACCATCGTCGAGGATCATGTTCGGCGAGCCGGGGGCGGACTGGTGGGAATCCGGATCCCCCGGCCAGGTCAGCGCTTGCTCAGTGCACCACCAATACTCCTCGAGCGTCTCGCCCTTCCAGGCGTGCACGGAGACGCCTGTGGGGTTCTCAGGGGTCCCGTCAGGACCGACGACAACGGCGGCCGCGGCGTGATCCTGGGTGGAGAAGATGTTGCACGAGCACCAGCGCACCTCGGCCCCGAGGGCCACGAGCGTCTCGATCAGCACCGCCGTCTGAATCGTCATGTGCAGCGAGCCAGTGATTCGCGCCCCGCGCAGCGGAGCGGCGTCGGCGAACTCCCGTCGGGTGGCCATCAGGCCTGGCATCTCGTGCTCGGCCAGGCGGATTTCGTGGCGCCCGAACTCGTGCAAGCTCAGATCGGCCACCTTGAAGTCAAGGCCGGAGGCCTGGCTCGTGGGATTGACGGTCGTCGTGCTCATCGTTCCTCCGTATCGGTGGTCAAGGTTGGACTCGGGCGCACCCAGCGTGAACGCTCGTGCTCCGCATCAGGCCGCCTCCAGCAGGCGCTCGTGCTTTTCCTGCTCGAACCGGAGCCACTCTCCCGGACTGATGTGTTCTGGCCGCTGGGCCTCGCCCTCGAGCCACGCCCGGACCGCCGCTCGCAACTCAGCGCTCGTCTGGAGGCGAGAGGCGAAGGCGATGTCTGACAGAGCCAGGCCAAAACGCTGCAACAGCTCCTTGAGCGTTCGCAGCCGCTGGAGCTCGGCCGGGCCGTACAGGCGATAGCCAGAAGAGGAGCGGCTCGGAGTCACCAGCCCGGCCTGGTCCACATAACGCAGCATGCGGGCCGACCAGCCGGTCGTTCGCGCGGCCTGGTTGACGGTCAGCCCATCCATCCTGTGGCTGGGCTGGCGGTTGGCCGAATCATCGCCGCCAACCTTACCACGCGCGTGTCAAGGTTTGCCGAATATGGCCATGGCTGATACGTCGGGTGCGCCCCAAAACAGTGCGCGTCAGCGGCCCTGGAGCCCGGAATGGCGCAATTGGCCCGAAATCTGACCTAAGTATGAGATTTGCCTGACTGAACGGTCACGCGCCGCGCGGGGCGGCGTAGCATGAGCCTTCGAGACACCCAAACCGAAGTGCGCGGACGACTCACTCTTCACAGGCGGAGCAGGTTCAACATCGCGATGGTGCTCGCGGTGCTCGTCACGCTGGGCTGGTTCACCTTGGGCGGGGCCGAGGCGAGATCGCACCACATGCGGGCCCGACACCATCACGCCCACCACCACGCCGCTCTCAGGCACGGGCACTCGGCGCGAGCACGACGGCACGCTCGCGCCGTGGCGAAGCGCAGGGCTCGCCGCGGCCTGGAGCGACGCACGTCGGTCCGCGGGCTCTGCCCCAAGCACTGTTCCGTGGCCGTTGGGAACAGCCTGTGCACGGACTACTGCGTTGGGACCGGCGACACCAGCTGCTACGCCCATTGCTACGGGGCGCAGGACATCGCCTGCCAGGACCACTGCTACGGCGCCGGCGACGCGACATGCCAGGACCACTGTTACGGCGCCGGCGATACCACCTGCCAGGCCCACTGCCACGGCGCTGGAGCACCCCGCCCAACGCCCCCGGGCCTGGGGCCGAGACCGCGGGAAAAGGTGCCCCGCCCCGCCGGGCGGCGGGGACCACCCCATGTGCTCAAACCGCCACCCGGGGTTCGTCCGCCTGGACCCCTGCCGGGCGGCGTAAGCCTCTGTCACGTCAACTGCCCAGCCACGTTGAACAACAGCCAGTGTGCGTATCGATGCTTCGGCGCCGGCGACATCCACTGCGCCGCTGGGTGCTTTGGCAATCAGGACCTCAGGTGTCAGGACTACTGCTTCGGCCTGGGTGATTACCAATGCCACGCACATTGCTACGGGGCCGGCGCGATCAACTGCGAAGCGTCATGCGCTGCACCACCCCCGCCCACGGCTCCTCGACTTCAGGTCTTGCCTCCGACGTCCCCGTCAGGCCCCTCGACGGGACGGCGTCCGGGTCCCAAAGCGCTGAGACCACCGTCGACCCCGTCCCGCGCGAACGCAGGCGGAGCCGCCACTCCACCCGTTTCCGGCCCAGGGGGAGCGATCGGGATCGGCGTCCCGGGTGTGGGGACCGGGGCGGCGACCGGATCAGCTCCGTCCACCCGCAGCCCGATCACGACGCCGCTCGCGCCGGGCACCGTTGCGACCGGCGGACACGGGAGCGGGACCGGCCCACGCGGCAACGGCACCGGCGCTCGCGTCAGCGGTCGCGGTCACGCCGCGGGCCGGGCGGGCGGGACTGGTTCCCATTCGGCCGCCCCGCCCCCCCGAACCGTGATACCGGTCGGCGTCCCGACGTTCCCGCCTGTAATCGAGCGCTACATCGCGCAGATCCCCTGGTGGCTGTGGCTGACCCTCGCGCTGGCTCTGTCCATGGCAGGGGTGGCCGGCATGGCCGCTTGGCGGTGGGGCCGCAGCGTCCAAGCCGTGGCCGGCGAGGTGGCCGCCGTCAAGGCTGATGCCATGACCGATGCCCTGACCGGAATCCTCAATCGGCGCGGGTTCACCACCGCGGCCCAACGCGAACTCGAGCGCGCGCAGCGATATGGGCACCCACTGGCCCTGGCATTCGTCGACGTCCGGGGGCTCAAGGCTGTCAACGACAGCCGTGGCCACCAGGCTGGCGACGAGCTCCTCAAGGAGGTGGCTTCGCTGCTCACGCGGTCTTCCCGGTCTCACGACCTCGTCGGGCGAATCGGCGGTGATGAGCTGGCGATGGTGCTCACTGAGCAGGGCGTCGAGGGGATGGCGGCCGTCATGCGCCGCGTGCGTGCCCAACTCCCGCGGGCCCGGGCCGCCCTCGGCTTCGACCACGATTGGGACCTCACGATCGGGATGTCTGTCTACCCGCGTGATGGCCACTCCGTCGAAGCGCTCCTGGCGGCAGCTGACCGGCGCCTGTACATGCAGCGCGGGATCAAGCTGCGGTAGGACTAAAGGCAGCGGGGCCCAGCCCCGTCGCCTCAGCCTCCGGCCAGGGCGCTCTTCAGCCGATCAAGCGGCGCCACGGGCGTCGGATCGACGCCTCGGAGCACCGCCAGATAGAGCGACACCAGGTCACCCAGCACGACCAGCGACAGGACGCGCTCGGTGCGCGTCTCCCCAACGCTTTCGACCTTGAACGTGGGCGCGCCGTTGGCCGCGATCAGGCCGCGAGTCAGCTCGAATCGCTGGCGGACGCGCGGATGCAGATCAGCGTCATCCAGGAACACGGCGCTGAAGCGGGCAAACTCCGCGGCGGACTCCCACCCCACGACCTCGTTGTGGTCGAGCTCTGGCAACTCGGCCCAGAACGCGGGTATCTCGGCGTTTTCGTTGAGCTGGGTCTTCCAGCGGTAGGCGATTGGAGTCGTCAGTCCCGCGCCAGCGATCTGGGGCACGGTTCCGTGCAGACCCAGCGCGAGGTCCTTGGCCAGGTTCTCCTCCTCGCCTCCCGGCTGCCATCTCGCGATCAGCGCTTCCGTGTGGGCCGCGGCCACATCAATTTCGGAATGCAGCGAATCCCCCACTCCGCAGAGCGCCGCTACCTCGAGCGCGACCACCAGCGAATAGGCGACCGCCGCGCGGGGCTGAAATCCGCCGGGCAGCGGTATCACCGGCACAGCCTCGGCGCGCGAGACCTCGGCCAGCTTGCCGCCCGTGGTGGCCACGAAGCGCCTGGCCCCCACGGCCCCGGCCGCCTCGTAGGCGGCCAGCGTCTCCTCCGTATTGCCCGAATAGCTCGAGCAGAGCACCGCCGTCTCCGGCGTGGCCCACGCGGGAAGACCGTAGTCCCGGGCCAGCAGGAGCGGCCGGAAGACCCGATCTCCGAGGGCCGCCCGGGCGAGCGCACCGCCGATCGCCGACCCTCCCATCCCCGCGATGATCAGTCCGTCGGCCGCGTCGTAGCGCTCCAGCGAGGCGGCCTCGACGCGCCACAGAGCGTCTCGCAGCTGATCGGGCAAAGCGAGCATGTCCTCGAGCTGTCCGCTTCGGTCGATCGACGCGATGCTCTCGCGGTCGAGCTTGCCCGGGTCAGTCATGGTCATTCTGGAGCACTCCTTCCGATGCCTTCGTAAACGAGCCCCGCCGCCGTCACCGAGGAGGGTTCCAGGCAGTTGCGTCCGTCGACCACAAGTGTCCCACTCATCCGCGTTTGAGCCTCGGTCCAGTCGATCGCCGTGAACTCCGGCCACTCGGTCACGACCACGCACGCGTCGGCCCCGGTCAGCGCCTCGAGCGCGTCGGCCGCGAACTCCACCCCGACCAGCAGCGACCGCGCCACCTCCTCAGCCACCGGGTCATACGCGCGGACCTTGGCCCCGTCGGCCTGGAGCCTGGCCGCCAGCACCAGCGATGACGCTTCGCGCATGTCGTCGGTGCCCGGCTTGAAAGCCAATCCCAGCAGCGCGATCTGCCGCCCCACGAGCGGGCCCAGGTGCTTCTGGAGCTTGGCCACGACCCGCCGTTTCTGCAGTTCGTTGACCTCGATCACCGCGGTCAGGAGCTGGAAGTGGTAACCGGAGTTGCCGGCCAGCTGCTTGAGGGCCGAGACATCCTTGGGAAAGCATTGGGGCGTCGTAATGCCGGTCGATGTGACGACGGTGTGAGCGTGAACGACCTCGAGCGAATACACGGGTCCCCTGAACGCAGTTCGCTGCGTTGAAGCAACTCGAACCCAGGCCGGCCCGTCCCCGAATCGGCGGTACCCGGTCGGCGCGATCCGCTTCTGCTGGCGGGCGATCGAGGCCAGGACACCCGGTCGATCGCGCTTTGGCACCAGCTCGATCGCGCGCTCGATCTGCTCCGCACCAGCAATGCGGATCCAATGTGTGTCCTTCGTGGACTTGCTCGCTCGCCCGATCCGCTGGGAGGCCACGATCCCGAGATCGCCCAGCAAGCGGAGGACCCCGTCGGCCAGCTCATCACTCACGGTTCCCAACTCAATGATCACGCTCGGTCCTCCGTTGACCAGCGACCACGAACCATCGCCCTCGAACAGGCCGGACAGGAGCGCCCATTTCGCGGACTCCGGCTGCTCCCAGATCATGTCGGGGAGCCGCTGCTCGTCGCAGGTGCGTCCCACGCCCAGGACGTGGACGAACCACGTCCTCAGGAGACGAGATGACACGACGACGTTTCGGGCGGTCGCGGAGTCATGGACCCTGGCCCGAACGTTCTGCCGCAGCCAATACGCGACGACCTCGTCGACCAGATGCTGCTCACGACTGGGATCGAACGACCACTTCAGCCGCCATCTGCTGCTGTCCTCGGGCGCACACCCCTCAGCGAGATACAGCCCAACGACCCTCCAGAACGCGTCGCTGATCTCCAACTCGCTCCGGGCGGCGGCGGACGAGCGGCCGAAGACCTCTCGCCGCGCCTCCAGCGGCCAGCCGACAAGCTCGTCGATCAGCTCCCGCCTCGGCCTCACGATCAACTTTTCTGGTGCGATCTCGGCCACCTCCGCCGCCGCCACCAGCGCGGCCACCTTCGTCCCCTGCCATTCCTCTGCCCGCCCGAGGGCCAGCGGCACCCAGTCTTCCGTGGTCAGATTCCCCGCCAGCTTGAACGACGCCTCCGACCCGCGCCCGTCGCCCACGATCCATCCATGGTCCGGGGTGCATCGCACCCGGCGACCCATCTTCGTCCTCACCTCGACGAGCTCGCCCTCGTAGTCGCGCCGGGTCACGCACATCACGGGCAGGAAAACGGGCCGCTCGGTGCCCGGAGCCCACGAAAGGACCTCCAGGCGAGGAGGCTCAATCACCCCGTCCTCGAACTCGTCCTCCTCAGCCGCCAGGCGAGTCCAAAGCTGCTCAAAGGTCAACAGCTTTGTCCAGCCTCGATGGCGGACCAACACGGTCTCGTCAGGGGCAAAGCAACTGCCGCCATATCCGATCCCCGGCTGCAGGAAGTGCGATCCGATCCGGTGATCGAGTCCCATCCCGCGGGCCACCTCGAGGACGTCGGCGCCGGTTTCCTCGCACACGTTTGCGATCTCGTTGATGAATGAGATCTTTGTGGCCAGGAAGGCGTTGGCGGCCAGCTTGATCATCTCGGCGCTGGCGATGTCGGTCCGGATAAGCGGAGCATCGAGCGGCGCGTAGAGCTCGACCACCGCGTCACCGGCCCAGTCACCGTCATCACCCACCACGATGCGATCGGGATGGAGGAAGTCGTCGAGTGCGGCCCCCTCTTTCAGGAACTCCGGACACGACACATAGGCAAAGTTCGCCTTGCCCTGCTCGGCCAGGATCCGCCTTATGGCCGCCCCGGTGCCGACGGGTACCGTCGATTTCATGACCAGGGCGTGATGGTCGGAGGACGGCATCGCATCGACCACGGCGTGAACCGCCGAAAGGTCGGCGTCGCCGGAATAGGTCGGAGGGGTTCCGACGGCCACGAACAGCAGCCGGGCATGCTCCAGGGCCGGTCCGAGCTGGTCTGAGAAGTGCAGCCGCTCGCGATTGGCGGCCACGCATTCGGCCAGGCCGGGTTCGTAGATCGGCACCTCTCCGCGCTCGAGCCGGGCGATCTTTTCCGAGTCGATGTCCACACACCACACATCCGCGCCCAGCTGGGCGAAGCCAGCGGCCGTCACCAGGCCGACGTAGCCGGTGCCGATCACAGCTATGGGTGGCCGCGCGGGTGCCATCGGACGCCGGAGGGTACCGGCGCGCTCAGCGCCGGAGCGAAGCGGCGATGGCGATCATCTGCCGGGGCGAGAGCGTGTCGGTCAGCGTGTTGGAGATCCAGTACGCCGCGCGTGACGTGTGCCAGGCCACGAGACTCAGCTTCCCACCGTTGTAGTAAAGCTCCAGGTGCTTTCCGCCCGCCCATGTGCTGGACGTCGGCTTGTTCAGGATCGGCGGGTTCTGCCAGGTCGTCCCCTGGACGCCGTAGTACTCGCCGAGAATCGGGTTCAGCGCGAGCGTCATCCGGTAGGCGGCGTAATGGTGGCCAGCGCGGTTAGCGAGCCGGTAGGCTCGCGGATAGGACCCTGGGCTCGGGATCTCGACGTAGCAGCTCGCGTTGGCCGGCGTGCAGTACGAAGACCCGTTGGCGATCATCCGCGGGTAATAGACGGGCATCCCGGCGTGGTGGAGCGCCGCCACCTGCGCCCGGCCGTCGGCGGGATCGGCCGTTACGGGGGCCTTCGGCGGCGGCGGCGGGATCCTGTCGATCCCCGTAAAGCCGAACTGCGGGCCGGAATGCTTGGCCGATGAATGGTGGCGGCCACTGCCCGAAGAGGAGCGTGTGGGCGTCATGAAGCTCTCGTAGGCGCGTCTCTCGGCCGAGTGGTTGGCGGTCACGTAGCAAGCTGCACCGAGAACCGCGCCAGGCTGGGTGCCGCAGGGCAGGAAGATGGCTGGGAACGGGATCTGCTTGATCGTGTGGCCATCCGAGAACGCGACCAGGTTGAACAGGTTGATGAGGCCGTCCACCGAGTGCAGGTCGGCATCGGTCTGCGTATGTTCGCCGAAGATGCGCAGCAGCCTGTCTCGGTTGGAGACCAGGTAGCTCAGGCTGAACTGATCCTTGACCCAGCGCAGGAAGTCCTGCTGACGAGCGTTGCGGACGATGTCGGAATCGGTGTGGCGGAAGCGCACGAATGCCAGTGCGTCCGCTCCGCAGAGCCTCTGGTACCCCGGCTGGATGTTGATGCTCGAGTAGTCGGTGAGGGCGGTGTTGTTGTAATAGCGGTGGTCCACATCGACATACACGCAGCCGATGGCATTGACCAGATCCTCGAACCCTCCGAAGTTCACGTCGATGATGTGGTTGATGCGCAGGCCGGGGAAGACCTCGCGCCGGAGCACCCTGATCAGGAGGTTTGGCCCGCCGATCGAGTAGGCGGCATTCAGCTTGTCGCTGGCCATCACGCCTCCCTCGGGAATCTGCACCTGCAGGTCCCGGGGAACCGAGAGCAGGTTGATCGTGCTGGATGACGGATCGAGCCGCACCAGCATCATCGTGTCGGTGTTGGCCGCCTTCCACGGCTCGCCCGCCCGATGGTCGGAGCCGATCAGGAGCAGCGTCTGGGGGTTGCCGGGATTGGCGATCGTGACATTGGCGTGCTTGATCGGTGGGGTCACCGAGATGTCCGCCGCGAGCTGCTTGAACTGGAGCAGCCCGGCCACCGCTGTGGCCGCCGCGGTGAACAGGATCACGATCGTCGATCCCAGCGCGAACCGCCACAGCGCCCCACGGCGCGAGGAGGGCAGCAGCTTCAGCCCCGGCCTCCTTTGACCGCGCGAAGGCGGGCTTCGCGCGACACGGGGTCGGGCTCCACCGCGCCCTCGGCGGCCCCGCCAGACTCGAGCTGGAGCGGCAAGGTCCGGATGAAGTCGCCCAACGCCCGGCGGTACCTGGCCAGCGACGAGACCGAGACCCACTCGTCGGGGCCGTGGTGGCCGTCGCCCTCCGGTCCAAACTCGACCGCCGGGATCCCGGCGGCCAGGAACGCAGCCGCGTCCGACGCACCCTCGCGGCCCACGCTGATGGCCTCGCCCCGGACCGAGCGCTTGACGGCTTCACCGAGCGCCCGAACGTAGACATTGCTCCGGGGCACGGCGACCGGGGGATGGATGAACGTTCGGGTTACGTCGATGCCCGGGATCGCCCGCACCTGGGCCAGAATTTCCTCGGGGTCCTGTCCGGGCAGGTAGCGGATGTCGACGGCCATCGCACACTCGTCGGGGACCTTGTTGAGCGCGTCCCCACCCCGGATCCGACCGAGGTTGATCGACGGGCGATCGAACATCTCCGAGGACTCGCGAGAGAAAGACAACGTCTCGATCGTCCGGAAGACGTCGATCGCCTTCAGCACCGCATTCTCCCCCAGCCACGGCGTCGAGCTGTGAGCCGAGCGGCCGTGAACCTCGATCCGCATGATCAGCACGCCTTTGGCTTCGACACCGATGTGCATGTTGGTTGGCTCGCCGGTCATCGCGAAGTCGGCTCGCGAGTTCTCGCCAATCAGCGTGTCGGTGGACCGATGGTCGAGCTCTTCGGACTCCTCGTCCGGGACACACATGAATCGCACCGCCACCCGGTCCTGGCGCTCAACGTCCTTCAGCACACACATCATCGATGCCAGTCCGCCCTTCATGTCATAAGCACCCCGCCCGAAGAGCCGGTCGCCCTCAAGGCGCGGCTCGAACTGCTCGGGGCGGCCAGGGACGACATCGAGGTGTCCGTGCAGGATCACGGCCGGCACCCCGTTGTCCCGCGGCGGCCCCACATCGGCCAGGAGTACCGGGAGGCCGTCGTGCTGGATCTCGGTGACCTCGATCTCCCGAGATTCGAGCCATCCCTTGACGAATCCTGCCGCCGCCACCAGCTCATCCGGTCGTGAGGTGTCATAGCCGATCAGCCGTTCGGTGAGCAGACGCTCGTCGATCATGTACGCAGGATAGGTGCGGTCCTTGGCTCGATGCTTTGGAATGCCTTTACACGGTCCCATACCCTTGAGGGCGGCAAAGGGCGAGCAGGACGCACAAGGAGGCGTAATGAGGCATCGTGCACCGGTCTTGAGATGGGCCACTCCACTGCTGGGGGTGGTCGTCACTGCGGCCCTGTTTTCAACACCAGCTCTCGCCGCGGGAGCCGGCGTAATTGTCTTTGACAGGTGCCAGCCCGGATCGCTCCCCTCCGGCATCTGCTCGATCCAGCCCGACGGTCGGGGTCTGCGCCAGCTGACCCACTCCGGCGAGGGCAATCCGACGGTGAGCTCCAAGGGAGAGCTGGCCTTCGAATGCGGCGATACGTTCTCCGGCGGGCTATGCGTCCGGGGTCCGCGCAGAATCCGACAGGTGACCAGGTACGGAAACGATCCAGTCTGGTCGCCCAGCGGCGCCGAGCTGCTGTTCGAGGACTGCACGCAGGGCCACATCGCCGGTGGGCTTTGCACCGTCAACGTAGAAACTGACAAGGTCCACCGTCTGACGGGCAACGGAGCCGAGGCATGGCCAGCCTGGTCACCCAACGGTCGTCAGATCGCGTTTGCGATCGAGGAGTCCGATGATCCAGCGGCCGGCATATGGGTCATGAATTCGCGAGGCGGAGGAGCCCGCCACCTCTATGCGGGACAGGCGACAGGTCCGGCGTGGTCTCCGAACAGCGCCCAGATCGCGTACACCCAGCTCTTCAACGGGGTCTACGTGATCAACGCCAACGGGACCCGCAACCACCAGTTGGTCGCTGATGGCGAAGCCCAGGAGCCATGGTGGTCTCCAAATGGGAAGCGGATCGTCTACTCGAACGGCACCCTCCAGGTGGTCTGGGCCCAGGGGGGCAGCCCGCATACTCTGAGCAAGGTCTACGGGCTTGATCCGGTCTGGGCAGCACGCCTCGGATAGTGGATTTGTGCGCGACCTCGCCGCCGCGGTGGCAGCTCGACGCGCCGGTCAAGTCGCCATCACGAGTGCGGTCCTGACATTGGTGGCTGGCTGCGGCAGCGGCACTCGACCGGTTCGCTCGCCCACGGTCTCCGTCGCACGGCTCGCCTATTCGACGGCCAGCAACAACGTCGTAGAACCGCAGCCGGCAAAAGGCACCTGCCATGCGTTCGGCTCCGGGCTGTATGAGCGGCCCGATCCGGCCTGCACGCCCGGGGCTTTGAATCCAGCCGTCAGACAAGCCACGATCCACCGGACGATCTGCGTCGAGGGATGGACCGAGACGGTGCGACCTTCAGAGACGATCACCGAGCCGGAGAAGTTCGCGAGCATGGCCGCCTACGGTGACACCGGGTCGCCGGCCTCATACGAGTACGACCATTTCGTTCCTTTGGAGTTGGGCGGAGCCACAAACGATCCTCGCAACCTGTGGCCCGAGCCCGGCGCTTCACCCAATCCGAAGGATGGGGTGGAGGACGCCCTCAGGCAGGCGGTGTGCGAGGGACGAATCTCGCTGGCCAGAGCCCAGCGTGAGATCGCCGCCAACTGGACCGCGGTCCTCGGCCATGATCGCCGTCGTAAGGACGGCACTGGAGCAGCTTGACTAGCCCGCGATCACGGCATATCTTCCTCCCGGAAGTGGGCTCGAAGGTTCGGACAGGGATGGCCATTGCCGCCGGAATGCTCGTGTTCGCATTCCTGGCGGGCGCCCCGGGTGCCAGTGGTCGGTCCACGACAGCCCCACCCGGCGTGATTGTGTTTGACAACTGCCGCATCCACGGCCAGGGGTTCACAGGACTGTGCTCGGTCCAGCCGGGCGGCAATGACCCACGGCAGCTCACCGAGACCGACGAGACCAATCCTTCCGTGAGTTTCAACGGGAAGTCGATCGCCTTCAACTGCGGTAGGTACTCGAAGTTTGCTGCCGGGATCTGCATCAAGACGGGCAACCGTTTGTCCCGGCTGATCAAGACCGGTACCGATCCGTCTTGGTCGCCCGACGGAAAGCAGATCGCCTTCGACTCCTGTGGCTCAGCCGGCGGAATCTGCGTCGTAAACGTCCGCACCCGCAAAATTCGGAGGCTGACCAGCAATCACAACGACGCGTTGCCGCAATGGTCACCCAAGGGTTCCCAGATCCTGTTTGTGATCTCCATCCCGTTCGATAACACGCAGGGCGTCTACGTCACGAACGTGACCAACCCGCATCCACGGCACATCGTGGACATCGTCGCCTTCGACGCCTCATGGTCGCCGAGCGGCTCGCAGATCGCATATGACCATGGATACGACGGTGCCTGGATCATGGACGCCGATGGCTCTGACAACCATCAGCTCGTGAGCTCGTCGAACAGCTTCACCCATCCATCCTGGTCTCCCAGCGGCAGGACGATCGTGGGCCTCATCAACAACCATCTGAACGTGGTCCCATCGGTGGGTGGCACTCCCCGCCAGATCAGCAGCCTGGTGGCGAGCAATCCCGACTGGGGCCGGTAGCCCGGCGCCAGGCCCGCTAACGGAGCTACCCGAGCAGGCCCTGCCCCACGTACTCACCGTGTGAGGCGCCGGGCGGACAGGCGAAGATCGCGCTGCCCACGGTCTTGGTATGCGCGCTCAGGGCGTCATCGCTGAGCCGGCGCTGGATCGGGATGAATTGCTTGCGCGGATCGCGCTGGAAACAGATGAAGAACTGCCCGGCCGAAGGCGTCCCGCTCGATTCCAGGCCGTCCACGAACGAGTAGCCCCGGCGAAGAATCCGCTCGCCCTGGTTGTAGCTCGGGCTGGCCAGACGGATGTGTGCGTTGTACGGGATCACCAGCGTCCCGCGGTGCTGGGCCGTCAGATTGATCGGATCACGTTCGTGGTGGCCGGTCAGCGGCGCGCCTGAGAGCTTGAACCGCCCGACGGCGTCCTGCTGCTGTTCAAGCGTGGCCGCATCCCACTCCGCCAGCTTGATCAGGATGCGCCGAACCACCATGTAGGAGCCGCCCTTCATCCAGGACGGCGAGTCCGGTTCTGAGGCCCAGATGAAGCGCTTCAGCGCTCCGGTGTCCTGGCTGTCCGGGTTGGCCGTGCCGTCCTTGAAACCCATCAGGTTCCTCGGGGTGACCCCGCCGCGCGTGTTGCCGGTGCGACCGAAGCCCGTGAGCAGCCAGCGGGCCGCGGCCACCGGGCGTGCCAGCCGAATCAGGTCATGCACCGCATGGAATGCGACCTGAGGGTCGTCGGCGCAGACCTGGACGGCCAGGTCGCCCCCGCACAGGGCCGGATCGAGATGGTCGTAATTGAACTTCGGCAGGTCGACGAGCGGGGCCGGTCGCTTTCCGGCCAGCCCGAACCGCCTTGACCCAAAGATGCCCGGCCCGAAGCCAAAGGTGACGGTCGCTCTGGCCGGCCCGAGTCCGAGCGCCTCGCCGGTGTCCACCGACGGCCGGCTCGCCACATCGAAGGAGCCCACGGGTTTGCCGGCCGCGATCAGCGCCGCCGCCCGGGACCATGTGCGCAGCAGCGTTCGCAAATGCTCGAGGGAGCGCGTCTGCACATCAAATGCGGCGAACTGGAGATATTCCTGGGTGGGGGTGGCGATCCCGGCCTGATGGGGGCCATAAAACGGGACCAGCTCGCCTGTGCCCTGCGGGGCCGCGGCCTCCGCCACCCCACTGCCGAGCGCTCCAAGCACCCCAACGCCGGCGCCGCCAGCCAGAAAGCGCCGCCTGGTTGAAAACCCCTCGCCACCCACGGGCGAAATGCTAGCGGCGGAGCAAACGAGCGGCCCGAGTAAACCGACCTAGCTGCCTTCGGCGATCTGAAGAAAGCGCTCCCAGCGCCGCTTGTCACGCTCGGCCTGTCGCTGCCCCTCTGAATCCTCCTCGGCCGACTCGAGGCGTCGCTCGGCTTCGCCGAGACGATCTCGAAGTTGGCCGGCGTCGAGGTCCTCGGGTGGAAAGGCCTCCTGAACGAGCAATAGCGCCCGGTTCTCAGCCACCTGGAGGTACCCCTCGGCCTGGGCGAAGCGAACCACGTCGCTGTCGGAGCGGTAGATCCGCAGTTCGGTCGGGTCGAGCATCGCCAGCAGCGGCTCGTGGTGGGCCAGGATGCCGATCGAGCCGATCGCGGTCCGGGTCGAGACCATCTCGACCTCGTCGTCAAAGACCTTGCCTTCCGGGGTCAGGACCTCGGCCTGGAACTTCTCGTGGGCCATCTACTCGTCCGACCCGCCCTTGCCATCATCCGACTCGTCCTTCTCCGAGGACTCGCCGTTCTCCTCGCCTTCGCCCTCGTCCTCGTCATCGTCGCTGGCGCCGCCGGCGTCCTTGACGACATCGTCGATCGACCCCTTCATGAAGAAGGCGCGCTCCGGAAGCTCGTCGTGCTTGCCCTGGAGGATCTCGTCGAATCCCCGGATCGACTCCTCGACCGGGACGTAAACGCCGGGCGTGCCGGTGAACTGCTCGGCCACGAAGAATGGCTGGGACAGGAAACGCTCGATCTTGCGGGCCCGGTTCACGGTCAGCCTGTCCTCGTCGGAGAGCTCGTCGATTCCCAGGATGGCGATGATGTCCTGGAGTTCGCGGTAGCGCTGGAGCACCTGCTTGACCTCGTTGGCCACCCGGAAGTGCTCCTCGCCCAGGATCTCAGGCTTGAGGATCGTCGAGGTCGAGTCGAGCGGGTCCACGGCCGGGTAGATCCCCTTCTCGGCGATCGACCGCGACAGCGTGGTGGTCGCGTTCAGATGGGCGAAGGCCGAGGCGGGCGCCGGATCGGTCAGGTCGTCCGCCGGGACGTAGATCGCCTGGATCGAGGTGACCGAGCCCTTGCGGGTCGAGGTGATCCGCTCCTGGAGTTCGCCCATCTCAGATTCGAGCGTGGGCTGGTAGCCCACCTGGGAGGGCATGCGGCCGAGCAAGGCGGAAACCTCCGAACCGGCCTGGACGAACCGGAAGATGTTGTCGATGAACAACAGCACGTCCTGGCCCTCCTGATCACGGAAGTACTCGGCCATCGTCAGGCCCGCCAGTGCCACCCGCATGCGTGCGCCTGGCGGCTCGTTCATCTGGCCAAACACGAGGATCGTTTTATCCAGGACGCCTGACTCCTTCATCTCGAGCCACAGGTCGTTGCCTTCACGCGAGCGCTCGCCCACCCCGCAGAACGCCGACAGACCGCCGTGCTCCTGGGCCAGGTTATGGATCAGCTCCTGGATGATCACGGTCTTGCCCACGCCGGCGCCGCCGAACAGACCGACCTTGCCGCCGCGCGCGTAGGGCGCAAGAAGATCGATCACCTTGATCCCGGTCTCGAACAGCTCGCTCGTGGGAACAAGGTCTTCGACGGTCGGGGCCGTCCGGTGGATGGGCCACCGCTCCACATCCTCCGCCAGATCGTCGCCCAGGTCGATCGGCTCGCCCAGGAGGTTGAAGATCCGACCCAGCGTGGCCTGGCCCACGGGGACCGTGATCGGGGCGCCAGAGTCGATCACCTCGGTGCCGCGCGCCAGACCGTCGGTCGTGTCCATGGCCACGGCGCGTACCCGATCGTCTCCGAGGTGCTGCTGCACCTCGCACACGAGATACTCGTCCTGGGCAGCCGCGAGGTCGATGTCCTCCTCCTCACGGGTGGCGTCGGGCCGCGGGACGAGCACGGCGTGGTTGATCTCTGGCAGCTTGTCCGGGAAGACGGCCTCGATCACGACCCCCTGGATTTCCTCGATCCGGCCGACGTTCTTCTTATTCTCTTCGCCCCCGCCGGCCGTGGCCGGTGTCTCTTCGGTCACTGACATCTCGCTCCAGTCTAGTGTCGTTACCCGACCCGGACGGGCCGGCGCCCTAGCCGGCCAGCCCTTCGGCTCCGGCCACGACTTCCATGATCTCCTGCGTGATTTCGGCCTGACGGGCCCGGTTCATCTCCAAGGTGAGGTCCTCGATCAGCGTCCGCGCGTTCTCCGAGGCGTTGCGCATCGCGGTCATCCGCGCGCCGTGCTCCGACGCGGTCGATTCGAGCAACGCCCGGTAAATCGAGATCTCAACGTAGTCGGGCACAAGCCGGCCGAGTATCTCCTCGGGTTCGGGCTCATAGGCCACCAGCCCCCGGTGCTCCCCGGACCCACCTTGATCTGACCCACCATCGTCATCGTCGGAGTCCTCCCCCAGCACCGTGGCCTGCTGGAGCGGAAGCAGCGTCTCCCGGCTCACCACCTGGGAGAGAGGCGAGATATAGCGGTTGTAGAAAATCTCGACCCGGTCCACATCGCCGTCAACGTAGGCGGCGATCAGACGGCTGGCGATGCGCCGGGCGTCGGCGTACGCAGGGCGATCGGTGAACCCGGTGAAGCTCTCCGCCGGGACCAGGCCACGAAACGTCAGCGAGGACGCGGGGCGCCGGCCGGACGCGAAGTAGACCGGCTCCCGGCCCTCGGCGGAGTGCTGACGCCCCGCCGCCACGCCCGAGCGGACGATGTTTGAGTTAAAGCCGCCGGCCAGCCCGCGGTCGCCCGCCACGAGCAAAAGACCCACGGTTTGCACCCGCTCGCGCTCGGCCAGGATCGGCAGGCGAGGCACCGAGCCGGCCGCCTCCGCGGCCTGACGGGTCATCCGGCGAATGGCATCGGCATACGGCCGCAGCGCCTCGATCCGCTGCTCGGCCCGGCGCAGCCGGGCGGCGGCCACCATCTCCATGGCCCGGGTGATCTTCTGGATGTTCTTGACCGCTCCGATGCGGTTGCGAACGTCTCGCTGCGAGGTGGCCATGGCGTCCTAGGCGGGCGCTCCCGCCTCCTCGGTGTCCTCGCTTTCCTCGGCGCTCTCCGGCTCTGACGCTGTGTCGGAGTCGTTCTTCTCAGAGCGCCCGTCGCGCCGCGGTTCATCCCCATCTTCCTCGAGCGGATGGCCTTCCTCGTCGAGGTCATAACCAAAGTCCTCGGCGTACTGCTTGACCGCCTCGTCCACGGCCTTCTGTGTCTCATCGCTCCAGTCGCCTTCGGCGATCTTCTCGAGCAGCTCGCGATCGTTTCCGCGGACCTGCTCGGTCAGCCCGGCCAGGAACTTCTCGACCTTGTCCACCACGAGGCGGTCCAGGTAGCCGCTGGTGGCGGCGTAGATCTGAATCACCTGGTCCTCCGCGGGCATCGGCTGGCGCTCGCCCTGGTTGAGCGTCTTGACCAGGCGCTCACCGCGGGCCAGCGTCCGCTGGGTCTCAGGGTCAAGCTCTGAGCCGAACTGGGCGAAGGCCTCGAGCTCGCGGTACTGGGAGAGGTCGAGCTTGAGCCGGCCGGCCACCTTGCGCATCGGGGTGATCTGAGCGTTGCCGCCCACCCGGGAGACCGAGATGCCGACGTTGATCGCCGGCCGCACGCCGGAGTAGAACAACTTGGGCTCCAGGAAGATCTGCCCGTCGGTGATCGAGATCACGTTGGTGGGGATGTAGGCCGACACGTCCCCGGCCTGCGTTTCGATGATGGGCAGCGCCGTCAGCGATCCGCCCCCGGGGAGCTTGTCTCCCGAGCGCGGGTCGACCAGGTCATCGGCCAGCTTGACAGCCCGCTCCAGCAGTCGTGAGTGCAGGTAGAAGACATCACCCGGATAGGCCTCGCGCCCAGGGGGGCGGCGCAGGAGCAGCGACATCTGCCGGTAGGCGTAGGCGTGCTTGGTCAGGTCGTCGTAAACGGTTAGTGCCGCCCGGCCGCTGTAAAGGAAATACTCGGCCATCGCACACCCGGCGTACGGGGCCAGGAACTTGATTGGCGCGGCCTCATCGGCGGCGGCCATCACGATGATCGTGTTCTCGAGCGCGCCGGCGTCCTCGAGCTGCTTGGCCAGCGCCACAACGGTCGATTTCCGCTGACCGATCGCCACGTACACGCAGGCCAGGTCGCGGTCCTTGTTGTTGATCATCGCGTCCACCGCGATCGCGGTCTTGCCCGTCTGGCGATCGCCGATGATCAGCTCACGCTGCCCGCGGCCGATCGGGATCATCGAGTCGATCGCCTTCAGCCCCGTCAGCATGGGCTCCTTCACCGGCTGGCGCTGCACCACGCCAGGAGCCTTGTGCTCGGCCGGACGCTTCTCCTTGGTCTCGATCTCACCCCGGCCGTCCAACGGGTTGCCGAGCGGATCGACGATCCGCCCCAGCAATTCCTCCCCCACCGGGATGTCGAGCAGGCTGCCTGTGCGCTTGACCGTGTCCCCCTCGGAAATCTTCTCCCACTCGCCGAACAGCACGGCGCCCACGTTGTCGGCCTCGAGGTTCAGGGCCAGGCCGGTCACGTCGTGCGGGAGCTCGAGCATCTCGAACGACATGCAGTTCTCCAGGCCGTGAATCCGGCAGATGCCGTCGGCCACGGACAGAACCGTGCCGACCTCCTCCAGGTCGGCGCTCGAGGTGTCGAGTCCTTTAATCCGGTCGCGGAGGATTGAGGTGATCTCGTCTGGCTTGATCTGCATTTAGAGGCGGCTCCTTGGCCGGGCCAGCGTAGCTAGACCCGGGCGACTTGCTTTCGAAGTTGTTCCAGGCGGTGGCGGATCGACGCGTCGAGGATGGTGTTTCCCACCCGGAGCACGATCCCACCGAGGATGTCGGGGTCGACCTGACTCGTGAGTTCGATGGTGCGCCCGGTCTGCTCGCCCACCTGGTCGCCGATGCTCTGGACCGTGTCCTTGTCAAGCTCGACGGCGGAGGTGATCGAGATGGGCAAGAGCTGGCGCTCCTCCTCCCACATTTGGTCAAATCTCGACCGGATCCGGAACAGCACCGGCATGCGATGGCGCTCGATCAGCGCCTCGAGGAAGTTCTCAAACCGGGTGTCCGCGTCCGTCAGCGCCTTGTGAAGCGCGTCCTTCTTCTCCTGGGCCGAGAAATAGGGCGAGAAGAAGAACACGGCCAGGTCCCGGTTCTGAGCGACGGCGTCCGCGAACTCGTCCAGCTGATCGTGGACGTCGTCTAAGACGTCATCCTCCCGAGCCGCCTCAAACAGCGCCCGGGCGTAGACCTCGGCCACCTCCTCCACTAGAGGCCTTTTCTCCGCGCAGTCACTCCTCAGCTCCCGCCGTCAGCGCGCTGAAGTCAAGCTCTGAAAGCGCGTCCTCGATCAGACGCCGCTGATCCTCCTCGCTGAGCGTCTTGCGGGTGACCTTCTCCGTGGCCATCACGGTCAGGTCCGCCACCTCGCGACGGATGTCCTGGATCGCCCTCCTGGTTTCCATCTCGATGTCGCGCCGGGCTTGTTCGAGCAGCTGCTCGCGCCGAGCCTTGGCATCGGCTTCGGATTCGTGCTCGTGGGCTTCAGCTGAGCGCCGGGCCCGCTCCAGGATCTCCTCGGCCTGACGCCGGGCCTCGGCCAAGCGCTCGCGGTACTCCTCCAGCAGACCGTCGGCTTCTCTGCGGATCCGCTGTGCCTCGTCGATCGACTCCTCGATCGCGTGCTGGCGCTTATCCAGGGCCTCCGTGATGCGCGGGAAGGCAAGCTTGGCCAGGACGATCATCGAGATCACGAACAGGAGCAGCGTCCAGACCATCAGCCCGACATTGGGCGAGATCAAAAACGAGCCGCTCGATGAGGCGACCGGGGTGATGAACGCGGCTGGAGCCATCTACTTGAGCACGTAGGAGAGCAGGCCGGCCACGAGCCCGTAGAAGAAGCAAGCCTCGGTGAGCGCGAAGCCCAACCACTGGATGCTCGTGATCTCGTCCCGCATCTCTGGCTGGCGCGTCACCGACTCGATGACCTTGCCGAAGATGATTCCGATACCGACACCGGCCCCGACCGCACCCAGGCCGCCGCCGATTCCGATCCCCAGCCCGGCTCCGACGCCGGAGGAAGAGGCGAACGAGAGGATGTGTGTAAGCACTTGAACTCAGCTCCTTGTCTTAGTGATGAGAGACGGCGCCGCCGATGTAGATGGCAGCCAAAGTCGCGAAGATGAATGCCTGAAGGGTGGCAATGAGCACCAGCTCGAACATGTACACCAGGACCCCGAACGGCAGCAGGGCCCAGCCGAGGAATGACAGCCCGAGGATCACAGCGAGCCCTCCGGCCATGAACAGGATGATCATATGCCCAGCCAGTATGTTGGCGAACAGCCGGACTGTGAGTGAGATCAGGCGCATAAACGTCGAAATCACCTCGAGGGGGAAGATCAGCAACAGCATCGGCCCATGGACGCCTGCGGGAATGAGGCTCTTGACATAGCCAACGGGCCCCTGGGCACGAATGCCCTCGGCGTTGAAGAGGATGAAAACGACGATTGCCAGAACCAGCGGGACCGAGATGTTGGCCGTCGCGGCGTACAGCGCAAAGGCCGGGATGTGGGCCCCGAACAGGTTGAACTTCTCCTGGCTGTTGGTGGGCAGCGGGAGGTAGCCGATCAGGTTGCACCACCACAGGAACAGGAACAGCGCCCCCAGAAAGGGGAACCAGCGAGCGGCCAGCCGAGCCGGCATGTTGCCCCGGGCGATGTTGTCGCGCATCAGCGAGTAGAGCACCTCGACGGCCGTCTGGACGCGGTTCGGGCGAGCCTGCATGCGCCGGGAGATCCAGACCATCGTGAGCACGGTCAGTAGCGCCGCCAGGAACAGGTAGACGACCGCCCGGTTGATGCTGAAGACGCCCAGGTGAACCCAGTTGATCAGCTTGAACTCGTTCTGGATCTTGAACGTGTTGTTCTTGTGGCCGAAGCCCAGCAGGGCGATCAGAAGGATCGTCCCGCCGAGCCACACGCCAGCCAGCGACCACAGGATCTTCTTGGTCTGGCTCACCTGGACCGCCTGCGGGGTCGGTTCAGGGCAGCGGTCATCAGCTGAACCGTGAAGGCCACGACGACCACACCCAGGGCGGCCAGGCCAGCGCCCTGACCGCTGCTGCTGCGGGCCAGGATCACGGCCAGGGCAAGCAGAAACAGGCGCCCGAGCATGTACCCCATCCGGATGCTGATCTGGGTCCGAGGCTCGGCTGCTTCAGCCGCCTTTTCGACGGCGACCCCCACGACCCGAAGGACGAGCCAGGCGCCGGCCCCGGCGCCGTAGCCCACCGCCGAGACGCCGATCAGCAGCATGATCGGGGCGGCCAGGACGACCAGCGCGACGTCAAGGTAGGCGATCAGCGCCGGCGTACGGGGCTCAAAGGTCACGGAAGCGTTTACTGACAACGTAGATCCCCAAAAGGAAGCCGAGCAGGAACCCCGCGACCGCGAGTGCCGCCAAATGACCAACCAGCGCACCCACTCCGGCACCGATGCCCGCGCAAAACAGATTGACCGAGAGCATCAGCGCTCCGGCTCCCGCGACGTCCCGGCCGGTCAGGGTCGGGCGCCCGTTGGTCATGTGAGAAGGCGTCGTTCAAGACAGGCTAAACCGGTGGGGACGCGGAGGGTAGCGGCCACCCACCCCCGGCGCTTGCTGATTGCGAGCCCGATCAGGCAGCGACCGGGGCGCGCCTTCCGGCGCGCAGCGCCGGCTTGGGCAGCTGGCCCTCGGCCCACATCGCAGCCAGTGCGGCCCGGGGCAGTCCAAACGCCCCGTCGTAGACCAGGTACCGGGGCTCCCAGCGGGGGAAGAACTTGGCGTTGAAGCGGTAAAGGCTCTCGATCTGGAAGAAGGGGTTGGCCAGCGCGACGATCCGCCCCATCACGCGCTCGTACCAGCGGGCGGGGCTGTGCATCCAGCGGGCGAACGTGGCGAAGTTCAGTGACATCTCTCCCACACCCTCGTCACGGAGCAGCTCGGTCGCCCGGGCGACCATGAACTCCATCAACCCGTTGGGCGTCTCAGGATCCCGACGCATGAACGAAAGCGACACCGCCGGGCGCCCGTAGCAGGGGACGAAGTGAAGGACGCCACGGACCCGCTTGTCCGAGTCGCGGGCCAAGACGACGGACGTCTGGAGGCCGTGCTGTCCCCAAACGGAGTCCATGGCCATTGAGAAGCCGCGCTCGGGCGCGCCCAGCCGGCCTCGCTCCAGTACCTCCTCGATCTCGCTCATAGTGGCGGGATCGAGCTGATCGACATGGGCGAGCTCGGCGGTGAACCCGGCTCTGTGAAGCCGCGTGACCGACTGGCGCACCTTGCGAATCGGCCGTCCCTCCAGCGAGAAGCGATCGAGCTCGATCACGGCTTCGTCGCCCAGATACAGCGTCTTCATCCCCCGCGCCTCGTACAGAGCCCTGAGCCGCTCACTGGCCCCAACGCCGCCGAGTCTCAGTCCCCTCGCGTCGGCAAAACCGCGGAGCTGATCGAGCAACGGAGTCACCGCTTCCTCCGGCCCAACAGGATCGCCGGCCAACAGCAGAACCCCGTTCTCGATCCGGTAGCCCACAAACGCCGCCCCAGTCTCCAGGAAGAAATAGTGCTGGTCGGCGCGGAGCTTGAAGAACGACAACGTGTCCTGGCCGTGGGCCTGGACGAGCTCGGTGGCGAGATGCCGGGTGGCGGGACCGGGCAGACCACGCGGAGCGGCCAGCGGCCGAAACACCATGTAGGCCATCCCGAGCAGCGTTCCGAGCTCGAGCAGGTGGACCGCCAGCGGAATCCAGGCGAAGTGGTGATGAAGCGCTGAGTGGTATTCGAAGTGGATCGGCCCCGCCTGCAACCGCAGCAGGTCTCCTGTCTCGGTCAGGACCGACCCGATCGAGGGGTGTCCCTGCGAGGCCCACGTTGCCAGGGCAGCCGCGCCCAGCCCGGCCAGCCCGAGCAGCGGCACCCGCCAGAGGGCGGAGCGGAGCGTGATCGGGTCGTGGCGCACCGTGAAGCCCCGGCGGCCGGCCACGAGCAGTGCAGCGACGCCCCAGGTGATCGCGGTCTCCTCAAAATCAAGGCCCTTGAGCAGGTCGAAGACCCCGAGCGCCAGCATCAGCAGGACGGCCACCCACCAAGCCCGACGTCGGCGCCCGCGCAGGTAGGGCGCGACGATCAGCAATGCAGCGCCCGCCGGTAACGCCAAAGCGTGGAACAGACGCATGGCCTGGACGGGCTCGAGCGACATCAGCAGGTGGCCGCGCCAGTGGATGTTTGGCGTCAGTGCCGATGCGACGTTGACGAGCCCAACCAGGGCAGCCCCGAGTGCGGCCAGCGCAGGCACAGCTCGAGAAAGTTTGTGCGCGCCGAATCTGGCGCTTGACATCGGCATACCGGAATGTAAAGCCTCAGGCCGCGAGAGTTACAGGCGGGATGCGCCCTCCTACGTGCCCGCGCGGTCGTTTCCTGCCTCAGAGAGAGGCCCCTGGGCAACGGCGGTAGCGCCCGGATGACGCCGCGGAAGGGCAAATGTCAGCATCAGCGCCAGCACGGGGAACGCCGCCATCGTGATGAATACCGTCCGCAAGCCCGCGGCATCGGCCAGCAAACCGAGGAGTGGCACGCCCACGCCACCGAGTCCGATCGAAAGGCCGATCGTGACTCCGGAGGAGACACCCAATCGCCCGGGCAGAAATTCCTGTCCCATCACGATCGTGACGGCGAACGTCGCGATCGTGGCCGCGCCCATCACGGCCACAAGGGCCAGGCCGACGCCGGGTCCGGCGAGCAGAAACGCTGTGATCAGTGGCGGCAGGCTGAGCATCGAGCCAATCAGCACCGTCCGCCGTCCACAGCGATCGGCCAGCGGTCCACCGAGCAACGTTCCGATGGCGCCGCCGAGCAGCATGACGGCGAGCGCCGAGTTGCCCAGCGCCTTGCTGGCATGGAGGACGTGCACGTAATACAGCGGGATGAACGTGACGAGACCGAAGTAGACGAACGAGCGCAGTGCGATCACGCCGGCCAGGACGCTGAACGCTCGCCACTCGGCGGGCTGCTGTGTGCGCTGCACCTTCCCCCCCACGACGTCGCTGCGGAACGTCCGCAAGCGGGGAAGCTCGGCCAGGATCACACCGGCCGCCACCCAGGTGGGGATCAGGACAAACAGGGTCCCATGCAGGCCAAAGGCCAGGATCAGCGGTGTCACCAGGACCGGGCCCAGAGCAAACCCGAGATTGCCGCCCACGCTGAACAGGCTCATGCCACTGGCTCTCCGCTCGCCCGAGACATAGTTGGCAAAGCGCGAGCCCTCCGGGTGAAAGCACGCCACCCCGATCCCGCTGAGGACCACGGCCGCGAAGATCAGGCCGTACGACGGGGCGATTCCGACCAGCGCGATCCCGAGCCCGCCGAGGCCTGGACCGAGCGGGATCAGCCACGGCAGCGACAGCCGGTCGGACAGGTGGCCGAACAGGGGCTGGATCACGCTGCTTGAGACCGTCGCCGCCAGGACCAGCGCGGAGGCTGCGGCGTAGCTCAGATGGTCCCGGGTCATGAGGAAAAGCAGCAGGGCGGGCACGGCTCCCTGCGAGATGTCGGTGAACAGGTGCCCGGCAGAGAGCATGGCCATCGCGCGGCGGTCGACGCCCGTCCGCGGGGGGTCAGCCGAGACGTCGATCTGCGCCCCGGTGCCATTGGCGCGGGGCTCGGTGAGCGAGGCTGTCCGGCTCACGTCCCGAACCAGGCCACGGCTGCCAGAACGACAAACGCCCCCACGAGAGCGGCTCCCTCGAAGTAGGTCGCCTCACCGTCGCCGGTGATCTGCCAGACGAGCACGGCCGTCCCAAATAATGCGCCCACAAACACCGCCGAGAAGGAGTAGGTGAGCGTCGTGGCGGTGAGCAGGGAGACAAGAACCAGCAGCGGGAACAAGAAGGCCGCGATCTGGGCCACCGAGTTCTTGACCACGGAGATCGCCAGGTCGGCCTGGCCCTTGGCGGCCAGCACAATTCCGGCCACATTCTCGACCGCGTTACCCGCGATCGCCACGATCACGAGCCCGGCGAAGGCCTTTGAGATGTGGGCCGAGTTGATCGTTGGGGTGAGCGCATGGACGAACCAGTCAGACACGAAGGCCGAAGCCGTCCCGGCGGCGATGAGCACGACGATGCTCACGACGATGCTCACCCGCGGCACAGCTGCGCTCTCGCCGGGTCCCGGGTCAGAGCGCAGATACCGCCACAGCCAGGTTGTGTACACGACCAACAGGAGCGCCGACCCGACGATCGAGATGGTCTTGACGTGGTGGCTTGCCGGCGCGTGGGCCAGTGTCGTCAGGCCGATCAGCACGATGATGAACGTCGCGCTCAGCAGCAGGGTGGCCGTATCGTTGGGAAGACGCGGGCTGAAGCTCATCAGGCCGTCTCGTGATTGCCGAGCCCCGGCCACTATCACGAGGCCCAGCACGAGCAGCGCGTTGACCAGGATCGAGCCGAGCAGGGCCGTCTGAGCGACCACGAGCTGGCCGGCATTGAGAGCGAAGATGACCACGAAGAATTCCGGGAGGTTGCCCAGGGTCGACTGGAGCGCCCCAGTGATCGGGGCGCCGTACCGAGACCCGACCTGCTCGGTAGCAAAGGAGACCATCCAGGCCAATCCGGCCAGCGCAACTGCGGCCAGCGCAAAGGCCAGCGGCTCCGAGACGCCATGGACGTATCGCGTCACGCCCGCGAGGATCGTGACCACGGCGATCGCGGCCAGGATCGCCTGCTCTGCTCGGTTCAGTCCGTGGCGCCGGGGATCGGCGCGAGCGTCAGCCACCCCCCACCGTCTCGTACTCGCCCGTCCCCGGCTCGTGGGCCGCGCGAGCGTCGGCGGTCGGGTTGCGACCCTCGCGCCCGTCGCCGTCTGGAGGGCTCACGGTCTCGAATTCGCCCGTCTCGACGTCCCGCGTGACCCGCTCGACGATCTCGTGCTCGGCGGTCGCGGGATCCTGGCGCTTGATCTCTCGCGTACGCCGGACCTTGAAGCGGAAGATCTCAAGTACGTACACCAGATAGACGCTGGCAGCGATCGCCAGCAGACCGAGCAAGATCATCACCGCTAACCAGACCGGCTGATAGTGATGATGGCCGTTGTGGTGGACCGAATAGGGAACGAAGCGCAGCGCCACGGCCACGCCGGCCAGGAGGAACGTCCAGCTGTACAGATAAGCCACCGTCCGGCGCTGGCTGAATCCGATCCGAGCCATTCGGTGGTGGAAGTGGTTGGCGTCGGCCAGCCAGGGTTTGCGTCGGTACTTGAGCCGCTTGGCGATCACGAAGCTCGTGTCCAGGAACGGCACCGCCAGCACAATCAGCGGGACGACCAGGGCGACGACCACGGGCGTCTTCAGCGATCCGACAACCGCCGCCACGCCGAGCAGGTAACCCAGCAGGTTCGAACCTGAGTCGCCCATGAAAACCGAGGCCGGATAGAAATTCCTGAACAGGAATCCGAGCGCGGCGCCGGCGGTCAGGGCGGCCAGGATCGCGGCTCCGGCCACGTGCAGGTCGAACGCGATGATCGAGAACGCGATCCCATCGATGGCGCACAGGCCCGCGGCCAGCCCGTCCACGCCATCGGAGAAGTTGACCACGTTCATCACGCCCACCAGCCACAGGACGGTCAGAAAGCCGCCCGTGTTGGGGAACTGGAGTGCGCCGAGGAACGGGACCGTAACGTCGGTGACGACCGCGCCGCCCTCGACCACGATCACCGCGGCCACGATCTGGCCGACGAGCTTGCCCAGCGGTGGAAGCTCGCGAATGTCGTCCACCGCGCCCACCAGCGCGATCACGAGCGCTCCGGCCAGGATCGCCCAGGTGTGAACAGTCCCTCCGAAGTGGGTTCCCTTGGCCGCGTGGGGCGGGGGATGCAGCCTGATGATGTGGGGCATCCAGATCACCCCGGCCACGATCACCGCCACCAGAATCGCCAGGCCGCCCAGGACCGGAGTCGTGCGCTCGGCCAGGCCCCGCTCGCTCGGCCTGGCCACGGCACCCACCCGCAGGGCCAAACGCCCAGCCAGCGGTGTCAGCACGGTGGCCAAACCCATCGCCACCAAGAAGGCATACAGCGCATCCAGGTGTGACATCCACCGGGAAGGATGGCAGCCGGGCAGGCCAGCAGGCGCTAAGCGTGCCCAGCGACCGCGTGCGGAAGGTAGCGCTCCTCGAGCCGGCCGATCTCCTGCCCGCTGAGCGATAGCCCCTCTGCCGCCAGGGCGTCCTCGAGATGCTCGAGCTTGGTCGCCCCCACGATCGGCGCGGTCACGCCCGGCTTGTCGAGGAGCCAGGACAGCGCGACCTGAGCCGAAGGAGCGCCGCGCTCAGCCGCCACGTCACCCAGCCGATCGATCACATCGAAGTCGATGTCGGGCTTGTAGAGATGATCGGCGAAGGCGTCGGTCTCCGCGCGAGTCGTCTTCTTGGCTCCCCCTCGAGTGCGGTTCCCGGCGAGCAGGCCCCGGGCCAGCGGGCTCCAAGGAATAACCCCGACGCCTTGATCCAGGCACAGCGGGATCATCTCCCGCTCCTCCTCGCGGTAGATCAGGTTGTAGTGGTTCTGCATCGAGACGAACGGGGTCTGCGCCACACGCTGCGCTTTGGCGAACTGCCACGCGAACATGCTGCTGGCTCCGATGTACCGCGCCTTGCCCGATTTGACGACGTCGTGCAGTGCGTCCATCGTTTCCTCGATCGGTGTCTTCCGATCCCAGCGATGGATCTGGTAGAGGTCGACGTAGTCGAGTCCCAAACGGCCAAGCGAGGCGTCGATCGAGGCCATGATGTGCTTCCGGGAGAGCCCCTCGCCATTCGGGCCGGGCATGGTGCGCATGTACACCTTGGTGGCCAGGACGTACTCCTCCCGCGTGCCGAAGAGCTTGCCGAGCAGCCGGCCGGTCACAATCTCGCTCTGGCCGCCGTTGTACGCGTCGGCGGTGTCGAAGAACGTGATCCCACCTTCGACCGCGCGGCGCACGATCGGCTCAGCGGCGCTCTCCTCGAGCGCCCACGGCCGGCTCTCGTGCTGGCCGTAGCTCATCATGCCCAGACAGATCCGGGACACCCGCAGACCGGTTCTCCCGAGGTTGACCTGCTGCACGCGATCTAGACAGCGGCCGCGGGCCGGAGGCTCTCGTAGAGCGGATACCGCTCGGCGATGTGGGCTGCGCGATCGGTCAACTCGCCGCGTCGCTGTTCGAAATCCTCGGCGGTCAGCGCCTCCGCGATCACCTTGCCGACCTCGACGAAGTCCTCCTCGCCGAGCCCTCGCGTGGCCAGCGCCGGGGTTCCAATCCGGAGCCCGCTGGACACGGCGGGTGGCCGCGGATCGAATGGCACCGCGTTGCGGTTGACGGTGATCCCCACCTCGGCCAAGCGGTCCTCAGCCTGCTTGCCGTCCAGCGGAGACTCACGAAGGTCGCACAGCACGAGATGCACGTCCGTGCCACCCGTGAGCACGCTCACGCCGTGGCCGGCCCGGAGCAGCTGCTCGGCCAGCGCCTTTGCCCCGACCAGCGTCCTCTCCTGTCGCTCACGGAACGACTCGGACGCGGCGATCCGCAGGGCAACCGCCTTACCGGCGATGACGTGCTCGAGCGGCCCGCCCTGCTGGCCCGGAAACACGGCGGAGTCGATCTTCTTGGCCAGCTCCTCGGTGCACAGGATGAGCCCGCCCCGGCCACCGCCGATCGTCTTATGAGTCGTGGTTGTCACGACGTGCGCATATGGGACGGGGTCGGGGTGCAGCCCAGCAGCCACCAACCCGGCGAAATGGGCCATATCCACCACCAGGTAGGCATCGACAGAGTCCGCAATCTCGCGGAAGCGCTTGAAGTCAAGAACGCGTGGATAGGCCGACCAGCCGGCCAGGATCACCTTCGGCCGGCGCTCCTCGGCCAGGCGCTGCACGCCGTCCATGTCAATCAGGCTCGTCTCACGGTCGACCTGATAAGCGGCGATCTCGTACAGACGCCCGGAGAAGTTGATCCGCATCCCGTGGGTGAGGTGGCCGCCGTGCGCCAGCTCGAGCCCCATCAGCGTGTCGCCCGGCTGCATCAGGGCGTGGAACGCGGCGGCGTTGGCCGTGGCTCCGGAATGGGGCTGGACGTTCGCGTGCTCGGCCCCGAACAGCTCCTTCGCCCGGTCGATGGCCAGCTGCTCGGCCACGTTGACGAACTCACAGCCGCCGTAGTAACGCCGCCCCGGATAGCCCTCGGCGTATTTGTTGGTCAGCACCGAGCCCTGGCACTCGAGCACGGCCAGGGGCACGAAGTTCTCCGAGGCGATCATCTCCAGCGTGCGTTGCTGGCGATCGAGCTCGGAGGCCAGGGCCTCGGCGATGTCCGGGTCCACCTCGGCCAGGGGCCGGTTGAAGTAGTCAGCGGGTAGCTCGACGCTCACTGAGGCCGACGATACCAGCGGCGGTGGCCGGGTTTGCCAACCCACACGCCCGGCGTCCTCGCAGTAGGGTCGACCCGACCATGGACGCACGCATCGACGTCATCACGATCGCCGTCGAGGACCTCGAGCGGGCGCTCACTTTCTACCGCGACGGGCTTGGCCTGGAGACGTCAGGGATCGTGGGGACGCAGTGGCCCGGCGACGAGGCGACCCCCGCTGGGGCCGTCGTGATGTTCGACCTCGACGGCGGGGCAAAGCTGGCGCTCTACCCACGGACCGAACTGGCCAAGGACGCTGCGATGGAGCCCGGTCCGCCCAAGACCGGGGAGTTCAGCATCGGCCAGATCGTGTCGAGCCGTGACGAGGTCGATGCGGTGCTGTCAACCGCCGAGGACGCCGGCGCCACCGTGACCGACCCGCCGCACGAGCGTCCCTGGGGTATTTACTCGGGCTACTTCCGCGATCCCGATGGCCACCTCTGGGAGATCATCTGGAGCCCACCCGCGGAGTCGTAGCCGGCGGGCCGCCAGATGCGCAACTGCTAGGCGTTATTGCATTGCGCCAGCGCCTTGTTCTTGATGGCTGATGGAGTAACGCTCGGCAGCTCTGAGGCGACGATCTCCTTGCAGACCTGCACGCCGACCTTCTTGGCTTGAGCCGGATTTCCGGAAGCTGCGGCATCGCAGAGCTTCACGAGCTTCGCCTTTAGGCTGGACGAGACCTTCGACGCGGCGTTGATGCGCTGCTTGCATTGCGCCACGGCCGCCTGAACGGCCGGATTGCTGGAAGCGCCACCGCCGCTTGTGCTGGCGCCAGAAGTGCCGGTCCCCGTGGATGCCGAAGGCGTGCTCGAGTTGTTGTTGGAGCTGCCTCCGCAACCCGCCGTCAATCCAGCGATCGATCCAGCGACCAGCAGAAGTAGCACGGTCCTTCTAATCATCGGTCCCTCCTTGTTTCGAGATCATGGCGAACGCAGCGGCCTCCGTCGGCCGCCAGATGGAGCCACCAGAGCAGTCGGCCCAGAGTACTCGCGCAAGCTCGAGGATCGGGCCGAGGCCGGCTTACCATGGAGACGATGAAGGCACTCGTCTTTGAGAACGACCCCAGCTGCCCGCTGGCTCGCGTCGAGGGACCGATGGCCTCACGGGGAATCTCGGCCGAGATCGTGACGCCTAACGAAATCGGGTCGCTCGGAGAGCCCGGGCAGTACGACCTCGCCATCGTCTTGGGCTCCGATGACTCGGCCTATGACGACTCCGTGCCCTGGGTGGCCCAGGAGCACGAGTATGTGCGCCGGGCGGTCGAATCAGATGTGCCGATCCTGGGGATCTGCTTCGGCGCACAGATGCTGGCTCGCGCACTCGGCTCGGAGGTGCACAAGGCCGACGCGCCCGAGGTGGGGTGGAAGATGATTGCTCGCTCCGAGGCGGCGGCCTGGATCCCGCCGGGCCCGTGGCTCACCTGGCACCAGGACACATTTGACTGGCCGCCGGAAGCGGTTCCCCTGGCCTGGACGGACGAGGCGCCCCAGGCGTTCTCCCGGGGCCGGCATCTGGGGATTCAGTTTCATCCCGAGGCGACGGCGGACATGATCGAGCAGTGGCTGGAGGTCGACCGCAGGACGCTCGCGCTGCGAAATATCGACGCCGAAGCCCTGCTGGCCGAGACCCGCGAGCGCGATAGCCAGGCCGACGACGCGGCCAGAGTCCTGTTCGAGCGCTACTTCGACCAGCTGAGCGGCTGACCGCCGGCGAGCTGCCCGCTAGCTGGCCTGCGGGTGGATCTCGGCGCCGAGGAGGAGGCCGATCGTTGCGTTGCTCACTGCTTGATAGAGAAAGCCAGCGGACACCGTCGGCTTCAGGGTGACGGTGCCCTGCATAACGGTAAAGCCGTTGTTCTTTATGTCTTTGACCGCGACCGATTGCACCGTCGAACTTGGCGGGGGCAGCGCCCTGACCCGGCCGGCCGGCCCCAGGACAGCCTTCATCCGGGTCGCCTGCTGCTGTGCCACCTGGGTGGAGGTGTCAACGGCGCAGAGCACCTCCTTGACCGGAGCGGTGGGTGAAGGTGGCTTCAGGACGCCGACGGCCAAGAGCTCGGCCGGCGTGGCCGCGTTGAGCTTGGCGGGCGGCGCCATCACAGCCACGATCACGTTGCCCAGGCAGCTGGCCGCTGCCGTATAGGCGGGGTCGGCACTCAGCGGACGTCCACCACCAAACAGGGCATTGACCGGTCCGGTCGCCGACCCCCCGGCCACCGTGTGCCCACTGGCCACGACGCGGTCCAGCTGATTGACAACTCCGAGTTTGACCAGGGGGCTGTTGAGGTTGACCGTGTGCTGAGCGCCCATCGAAAGGAACGTCCTCCCGGCCGAGGACTCACGTTTCGCTCCGAGCGCCAACAGAGAATGCGTGACCGCCGCGGCGTCGACTCCGGAGCCATCGATTCGCATCGCGTGGTCGGGCGGCTCGCCGATGCCGATCGCGCTCTGGGCGGCCAGGAAGTCGATCGACGTCTTCGAGGTGATGGCCGGCTCAAGGGCACCCAGCCCGTCCGTTCCCACCCCAAAGACATTGATCCAGCGCCGCGAGACCCCGCGGCCCGAATATTGCTTTGCGCTCGACGGCAACCCGGCCAGCTTCCTGACGGCCGCCAGGTCGCTCCACTCGAGGTACGTCCGCGCGTAGCTCGAGTCCTGGACGGTGCCGAGCGCACCGGTCAAGGTCGTGGCGGCGTGAGAGGTCGACCCGCCGCCTCCCCCGCAGCCGGCAAGAAGCAGCGCGCCCACCAGCACCGGCCCCACGATCCTCGCTCTCCTCGCCATGGACGGGAGCTTAAGGCTTGGGCCCGAGGATTGAAACCAACTGCTCGGTGTCCACTGCTCCGGACCGTGCGACAGACCAGGAGCCGTTCTCGTCGTACGAGCGCAGATCGACCACGGTCGAGGAGGTTCCCGGGAGCTCGCCGTGATCGATCATCAGGTCGGCGCCAGCGCCGATCGAGTCGGGCACGTCCGCCAAACGCCGCGGATCTGGGCGGCCGGCGAGGTTGGCGCTGGACTGCAGAACCGGGCGTCTCACCCCGGCCGCCCAGCGGAGCGCGGGGACCCTGACACCGAGCGACGCCGGGTCCTCGCCACAGGCCAATGGGAAACGGCGCGTCGGGTTGGGCACGAGCAGCGTCAGACCCCCGGGCAGCAGCCGGGCCATGGCCTCACGGGTCCTATCGCCAAGCTCGGGCAGCGATTCCAGCGCTTGCTCGACAGCAAAGAACATCACGGCACTCGGCTTACCGAGCGCCCGCCGCTTGAGGCCGTAAAGCCGCTCCACGGCCTCCGCGTTCAGCGGGTCGCAGGCCAGGCCGTACACCGTGTCAGCGGGGAACACCACCACCCCACCATCGGCCAGGCAGCGCTCGAAGTCCGCGGCGTCAGTCACCTACGGCAGGGACTCACGCGTGCGGCTTGCCGACCACGGCATTACTCAGCGCCGTCACCGACCCACCCGCGTTGGTGGCGCTCACGCTGCACTGGATGGCGTGGCCAGCGTCGGCCGAGGTCACGCTGTGAGCACTGCTCCGCGCTCCGTCAATCGGCCGGCCGTCGCGGAGCCATGCGTAGGAGAACGCGGGGCGTCCGGTCCACGTTCCGTGGGTGCAGACGAGCTTGGTCCCCACCCTGCCGCTGCCGGTCATGTGCGGGGAGGACAGCATTTCCGGCGGCGCGGGAACGACGAATTGGCGGACGGCCCCGGGGGTGGTCCCGTCGGTGTTCGTCGCGACGAGCCTGTAGTCATAGGTTCCCGGTGCGAGCCCGGTCAGCCGGGCAGAGACGGCGACCGGAGCCTTTCCGGAGCCCACAGTCCGGGCGCAGGACACCATCGAGCCCAACGCGGCGGTGGTCCCGTACTCGAACCGGCAGGAGGTCACCCTCAGCCCCTCGGGGTTAACAGTGCCACTGAGGACCACTGAGCGGCCTGCCCTGCGGCCGGCTCCGGTAGCCACTGACGGCGCCGGAAGCTCGTAGGCGCCAATGTCCGGCGCCCTGCCGAGCACGCGGGGCAGACCGCTAAGGTCCTTGCGCCCCACGAACCTGCTGTCGATTCCGGCGTCGACGGTTGGGGAGGACTTCAACTCACGGAAGTTGCCCGCGTTGGGGGCAACCAGCTTGGGCGGGGATGCCTGGTTTTGACCCGCGTTGTTGATCGTCCCCGTGGTGAGGGAGTAATTGGAGTGGTCCGCGGAAATCGATGCAGTCCCAGACATTGTTGCGTTGGCCGCGAGGTCATAGGTTGTGCCATGTGCGGTCGAGTTCTCGACCGTGAGGGCTACCGAACCTGAACCCAGATTCGTGGCCGCGATCGCGGCATCGCCGCCCCACGCGGTGACGTTCTCGACTCGCGCGTTCACCTGCCCGTTCGCGAACCCCGACAAGGCGACGTCTTCCTGCGCGGATGGGGATTGAGCCCAGGCGACGCTGTCTGACAGCACGCTCCCGTTTCCAAGCAGGACGGCGACGCCCGTGGCGCCCGAAGCCAAGACCACGAATACGCGATCGATGTGCGCGCCTCCGGCGGAGTCATACAACGCGACGGGAGGTCCGTTGCTGCCGCTCTGCACCAGCTTCAGATCGCTCACCTTCGTGCCTGGACCGCCATCGAGCTGGAGCAGCCCGGCGTCATTGCCACTGATGACTGTGCTCCCCTCGATCACCGGCATCGGCTTACCGGCCTCGCCGTGGATCGAGATCGCCATGCTGGCGACGATCGAGCTGGTGCCCGCCTGATACTTGCCCGGCAGAACGATGACCTGGTCGCCGTTGGCCTGCGGGGCGGTGCCGATCGCGTAATGGATCTCGCACGCCGTTTGCGGCGTGGAGCAGCTACCCGTGGTGACGCCGTTCGGCGCCGCATAGTGAGTGGCCGCATGCGCGACCGCCGGTAACGCAAACGGACCGATGACGGCCACAGCCGCAAAGGCAAACCGTCTCACCAGCCACCTGCTCAGGCCCATCCTCGCCACCGCCATGGTTGGCTCACACCTCGTCGGCGAGGCTATCACGCCGCCCGACGAGCACGCGAGCGTGACCGGCCAGGTCCGCCCGGCGTTCGACGGACTCAAATCCCGCTCCGCGCAGCAGCTCGTCGACCGCCGCCGCCTGGCCGAACCCGATCTCCAGCGCGGCGCTCGCCACACCGTCGAGCTGCCCGATCAGGCGCCGGATGAGGCCCAGTCCGTCCGGTCCCGCGAACAGCGCCTCAACCGGCTCGTAGCGCGAGATCTCCGGTGCAAGGTCAAATCCGTCGGCCACGTAGGGCAGGTTGGCCAGCACGGCATCGAACCGCCCGCCCAACCCCACTAAGAGATCAGCTTGCACGAACTCGACCTCCAGCCCGAGCCGAGCCGCGTTGGCCCGAGCCACTGCCAGAGCATCCGCGCTGACATCGGTCCCGACAACAGAGAGGTCCGGGCGTTCGTCTTTCAAGGCCACGGCCACCGCCCCGCTACCGGTGCCAACGTCCACGACTCGCGCGCCCTCGGGCAACGTCAGCCCAACGTCTACCAGCAGCTCGGTCTCCGGCCGCGGAATCAGCACCCGCCGGTCGACGGCCAGCTCGATCTGCCGGAACGGCTTGCGCCCGAGGATGTAGGCCACCGGCTCACGGGCCGCCCGGCGTTCGACCAGCGCCTCGAACCGGGCCAGGGCCATCGGCTCGACCGCCTCCCGGGCGTCTACCACAAGCCGATGGCGAGCCACGCCCAGGACCTCGGCCAAGAGCAGCTCCGCGTCAAGTCGCGGCGAATCGACGCCCGCCGAGCTCAGCTTTGCGGTCGCGTCATCCAGCGCTCGGGCCACGCTGAGCGTGGCCGCCGCCAGCCCCGTCACACCGTGCTCTCCTCCAACCGCCGACGCTTCTCGTCGTCCTGGAGCGCGCCCGTGATCTCGTCGAGCTCGCCGACGAGGATCCCGTCCAGGTTGTGTGACAGAAGGTTGACGCGGTGATCCTTGACCCGGTTCTCAGGGAAGTTGTAGGTCCGGATCTTCTCGGCCCGCTCGCCCTTACCGACCTGCGCCTGACGTGAGGCGGCAAGCTCGGCCTGCTGCTCGGCCAGGGCTCGCTCGTAGAGGCGCGCCCGCAGCACCCGCATGGCCCGCTCTCGGTTTTGAAGCTGGGATTTCTCGTCCTGCATCGAAACCACCATGCCTGTGGGCTTGTGGGTGATCCGGACGGCCGAATCGGTCGTGTTGACGGACTGCCCCCCCGGGCCGGTGCTCCGGTACACGTCGATCTGAAGCTCGCCGGGATCGATCTCCACCTCCACCTCCTCGGCTTCAGGGAGCACGGCCACCGTGGCCGTGGAGGTGTGGATGCGCCCCTGGGACTCGGTCTCCGGCACACGCTGGACCCGGTGGGTGCCGCCCTCAAACTTGAACACCGAGTACGCGCCGTCGCCCTTGACGGCAAACGTGTAGGAGCCGTCGCCGATGGCCAGCGGCTCGACGGTGAATCCGCGGCGTTCGGCGTAGCGGGTGAGCATCCGGAAGAGGTCGCCGGCCCACAGTCCGGCCTCGTCGCCACCTGCCCCGGCTCTGATCTCGACGATCACGTTCTTGTCATCGTTGGGGTCGTGCTCCACCATCGCCAGGCGGATCTGCTCCTCGAGCTCCTCCGCTCGGCGGCTCGAATCCTCCAGCAGCGACCGCAGCTCGGGATCGTCGCCGTCCTCGCTCAGCAACTCCCGAGCACCCTCCCGGTCGTCGAGCGCTCGCCGGTATTCGGCGGCCAGCTGGGCCGGCCGCTCGAGGTCCCGATATGCCTTGCTGGCCAGGCGGTAGCGCTCCCGATCCCCGATCACCTCAGGGTTCGAGAGTTCTGCTTCAAGCTCGGCAAATCGAGCCTCGATCTGCGCGATCAGGTCGTCGATCATGGCGTCTTCGAGTGTAGGCGCGGCCTACGCGCCCGGGCTGCGCTCAGGCCGCGACCGGCTCAGGCTCCCGGGCCGGCTCGGTTATCAGCCGGTACTCATCCGGGTCGAGCACCCGCAGCCGGTCCTCGTACTCACGCATGAAGCCGGGCCAGTTGGCCACGATCCGCCCGCCTTCGTCCCGATACCACGAGTCACAAGCCACCCAGGCCGTGCCGTTGAACCGCGCCTGGAGCTCCCGGTCGCTGGCCGCCTCGACCTCCTCACGGACCTCGATCCCACCGGCCGAGCGCGCCCGAATCAACTCGAGCGCCTGGCGGATGTAGGCCGCCTGGACCTCCTCGTAGAAGATGATCGAGCCTCCCGACGTGTTGGTGTTCGGCCCGTACATCAAGAACAGCGACGGAAAGCCGGGCACTGCCACCCCGAGGTGGGCATGGGCGCCGCCGGCCCAGGTCTCACGCAATGTGCGCCCGCCTGAGCCGATGATCTCCATCGGGAACATGAACTCGGTGGTTCGGAACCCGGTGGCGTTGATGATGCAGTCGACGGCCCGCTCGCGCCCGTCGTCGGTCACGATGCCCGCGCCCGTCAGGTGGGAGATCCGGTCGGTCACGAGCTCGACGTTCGGGCGCTGGAGAGTCGGTAGGTATTCCGAGCTGAACAGGATCCGCTTGCAGCCGAACGTGTAGTCCGGCCACGCCTTCCGCCGCACCTCTGGATCCCGCAGCTGGGAGCGCATGAAGATCGTGGAGCGCAGCCGGCCGATCAGCCCCCAGCTCCGAGGGTGGCGGATCATCAGGGTCAGGAACTCGCCGTAGTAGAAGATGAACGCACGACGAAACGCCTGGAACCCGGGCATGTACTTGATGAGCGCGCCGATCAAGCGTGGATAGGGCTTGTTGCGCCGGGGCAGGAACCAATTGCCAGTTCGCTGAAAGACGTACAGCCGGGCCGCTTGCTGCGCGACCTCGGGGATGAACTGGATCGCGCTGGCACCCGTTCCGATCACGGCCACATTCCGGCCCTCGAGCGGGTACTCATGGTCCCAGCGAGCCGAGTGGAAGCTGTGACCAGCGAACTCGTCCGCGCCCTCAACGCGTGGCATCGCGGGCTGGTGGAGCTGGCCGGTAGCGACGATCAGCGCGTCGGCTTGCCACGTGCGGCCGTCGGCGCTCCGGATCGTCCACTCACAGCACTGCTCGTCCCACTCGCACGAGCTGACGTCGACGTTCGGCACGACCAGGCGGTCCACGTTGTACGTCCGCGCCACACCCTGGAGATACTTGAGGATCTCAGCCTGCGGCGAGCACAGGCGAGACCAGTCGCGGCGCTGGGCGAACGAGAACGAATAGAGATGGCTGGGCACGTCACACACGCACCCGGGGTAGGTGTTGTACCGCCAGGTCCCACCGACGCCGTCAGCCCGCTCGAGCAACGTCACCTCGGTGAAGCCGTGCTGGCGCAGCTGCACGGCCGCGGCGATACCGCCAACTCCGGCCCCCACGATCACGACCCGGAGCGCCCGCGGGGCCGGCATTGACTACTAGCCGGCGGGAGTGGTGGCTCGCTGCGCCCGGCGCCCCTTGGCCACGCGCCGCTGGAACCGCTCGACGCGGCCACCGGTATCCACGAGCTTCTGCTTGCCCGTGTAGAACGGGTGGCAGGCTGAACAGATCTCCACGTGAATCTCGGGCTTCGTGGAGCGCGTCATGAACTCGTTGCCACACGTGCACCGGACGTGGGCAGCGACGTATTCAGGATGAATCTCGGTCTTCATTGCTATATGAAGTTTAGCCGGGCGCGGTCGATGAGCCGGGCGTGGTCGAGCGGCTCCCGGGTGTCGCGGGACGCCCCGCCCGGCGCCGCGCGGTCCTACGTCGCCTCCCGGCACCGCGAGCTGTACAGCGCGGTCTGCGCCAGCGTGCTCCCTCCCTGCCCCAGCCACCGGAAGTCAACCCGGAACTGATAGTTGCCATCAGGCGCCAGGTTGCGCACGCGCTGGGTCACCCGCCAGACGTCGTTCGGCCGCTGCCCAAGCGTTGGCGGATCGGTGGGATGGCGCCACCGGTCGAGGCCGCCAACGTGCTCGCTATAGCCAGAGCTCTGACCGGGTGCTGTCCACACCAGCTCAAATCTCATCTGCATGCGCTGGGTGCCGGCGCGATGGCGCATGACAGCCTGCACCGCGATCATCCGGCGTCGAGGCGTGGATGACCGCTGGCAGGAGAAATGGCCCAGCGTGGCCGTCGGATTCTTCGGAGCCTGAGCGCCCAGAGCAGGGGCGGCCACCAAGGCACACATCAGAGCTGACGCTTGAACAACGCGCGTCATGGGGAGACATAACAGCCGCGAGCGCTAGAAGTTTTGCCCCCCGGTCGACTAATGGCCTTCGATGGCCGCTCGCTCCAGGGAGTCGCACCGGAAAATAGTTTGGCAATAAAGGAACGTATACGTTATGCGCATTGACAGTGTTTAATCTGGAGTATTGAGGGTTGGCCGCCTCACAGTCGCCCCGGAATCCGGTGCGACGGAGCCTGGCCCGGGGACGGGTTGCACCACCGTCGCCCCGCAAGCGCCCCCGCCCCGCGAACGCCCCGGCCCCGCTAACGCCCCGCAAACGCCCCCGGCCCCGCCCCCGCCAAACCCCTACGTCAACGTGTAAAGCGGCCCATCCCCGCCCTCGGGCGGTGTCAGGCGACCGCCCTTCGCGGTGATGGCCCCGCACTGCACGCAGTTGGTGTAGTTGACGACCACGTCCACGACCCCGGAAGCGGGAGCGTCGTCGGGTAGCTCGTAGACGCCGGCCGGGCACATCCACACCCACGTCTCGGCGATCTCTCGCGGCACAGACCGCCGCAATCGGATGTGGTTCGGGGCATCATCCCGGGTCGCGTTACCCGAGATGTAGACGCTGGAGAGCTTGTCGAACGTGTACTTGCCGTCCGGCTTGACGTAAGCCTTTCGCGTGTCGCCGATGAACATCGGCTCCTGGTCGTCGCGATGCCACTGCATCCGGCCCGGGGGCAATTTGCCCTTGGTGATGATCGACAGGCCGGACATGGGGGCGCCCTGGATGAACCCGCGATGCAGCGGCTGGCGCGTGTTGCGCATCATGTACAGCTCGCGGCCGACGGACGAGTTCTCGATCGCCTCCTCATACGAAGACAGCGGCGCGCCGCTCTTCAGAGACGAGTAGATCGCCTCCCCGGCGAGCTTCCCCGACATAAGGCAGTGGTGTACGCCCTTCAGCGCCGCCGTGTCGACCATCCCGCCCGAGTCGCCCACCAGGAGCGCCCCGGGCATCGAGAGCTTGGGCATCGACCAGTAGCCGCCACCGGGCAGCGCCTTGGCCCCCCAGCCGACGCGCTCGCCGCCTTCCAGAATCCCCCGCACCAGCGGATGCGTCTTCCACAGTTGCAAGAGATCGTGAGCCGAGGTGGTTGCGTCCCGGTAATCGAGGTCGACCACGAGCCCGATCGAGACCAGATCATCGCCGGACTTCTCGTCCTTCATCGGATACAGCCACGTCCCCCCAATCTGGCCGTACCGGGGGGAAAGCTTGAAAGGCCACGGCCCGAGTGTGTGGATCACCCGGTCGAGCGGCTTGGGGACCTTCCAGATCTCCTTGACCCCGAGCTCCCAGACCTGCGGCTCGCGGTCCTCGGCCAGCCGGAACTCCTTGATCGCGGCCCCGGTCAGATGTCCCCACGAACCCTCGCCCAAAACCACAACCCGCGCCTTGATGTCCGTCCCGGGCTCGAAGTTCGACTGGGGCTCGCCGTCCTTGCCCCGGCCCTTGTCGCCCGAGCGCACACCGACGACCTGACCGTCCACGACGATCAGCTTTACGGCCGAGGTCTCGGTCAGGACGTAGGCCCCGCCCTCCTCGGCCTTGCGCTGTTGAAAGCGCGCCAAAGCAGAGACCGACACGATCTCGTTGCCCTTGTTGTGGAAGTTGGGCGGGGTCGGGACGCGCAGCGATCGCTTGCCGTTGGGCATCGCGTAGATCGCCTCCTTGGTCACCTCACCGAAGGCGAACCGCTCCCGTCGCCAGTCCTCGCGTGACATCTCCGGAAACAGCTCCTCCAACGGCCCGGGCCTCATCACCGCGCCCGACAGGGAGTGCCCACCGCACACCTTGGCCTTCTCGATCACGGCCACGGGGACCTCACCGAGCGACTCCATCAGCTCGGGATCGTCGCCCAGTAGCTGCAGCAGCCGGTTGGCACAGGCCAGACCGGCCGTGCCGCCGCCGACGATCGCCACGCCGACCTCGATCAGCTCATCCTCAGGATCGAGCTCGCGCTTGACGAACTCCTTGACGGAGTCGACTCCGGGCGGGAACTCGCTCGGCGCGGGGTGATTGTTGGACGAGGCCACTACCCGCCCTTCTTGGCCTTGATCGCCTCGGTCAGCTTGGGGACGATCTTGTTCAGATCACCCACGATGCCGAGGTCCGAGAACTCGAAGATCGGCGCGCCCGAGTCCTTGTTGATCGCCACGATGTTCTCCGAGGACTGCATCCCGACCTTGTGCTGGATGGCCCCGGAGATGCCGGCGGCCAGGTACAGCTTGGGAGACACGGTCTTGCCCGTCTGGCCGATCTGGGCGGCATAGGGGTACCAGCCGGCGTCGACTACGGCGCGGGTGGCCGCCACGGCGCTGTTTCCGCCGAAGGCCTTGGCCAGCTCCTCGACCATCTCGAAGCCCTCGGGCTTGCCCAGCCCGCGGCCGCCGGCCACGAGGATGTCGGCACCCTCGATGTCCACGTCGGCGCCGCGTTGCTCGCCGCGCTGGATCATCTTGGCCTGCCTGGACCAAGGCGAGTACTCGACGTCTACGTCGACGACCTCGGCCGAACCGCCCTCGCTCTTCTGGATCTCGAAGGCGTTGATGCGGCCGATGATGATCCCGAGGTCGCCCTGGTAGCGGGAGACCGAGATCTTCGAGTCCTGGAGGATCGGGCGCTCGGCGACGAGCTTGCCGTCCTCGGACCGCAGCGCGATCACCTCCATCGTGACCCCGGCGTGCATCCGCGCCGCCAGGCCAGCCCCGATCTCGAAGCCGAGCAGACCACCCCCGAACAGGGCATACCCATGCCCGTTCTCAGAGATGACCTTGGCCATCGCGTCCACGACGGGCTGCGCCAGCCCCTCGTCTCCACGGGCTCGGAAGACCTTGGTGGCCCCGTATTCGCCCAGCGTCTTGCAGAGGTCGTCGCTGAGATCCTCGCCGCCGAGGACCAGCGCGTGGCACTCGCCGCCGATCTCCTTGGCCCGGGCGGCGCCTTCGGACACGGCGCCCAGCGAGTTCTTGTTGAACTCGCCCTCGTAATGAAGGACGTAGGTGAGAACGTCGGCCATGGCTAAATCAACTTCCTTTCTTCCAACCAGGCGACGATCTGCTCGACCGTCTCGCCCGTGTCTTCGTCCTCGATGATCTTGCCTGCGGGCTTGGCCTCGGGGTCGTGGAAGTCGCCGCACTGCACGCGCGAGCCTTCCTCGCCCACCTTCGAAGCGTCGATCCCCGCGTCGGCGGCCGTCAGCTTGTCGAGCTGCTTCTTGCGCGCGCCCATGATCGCCTTGAGCGACGGGTAGCGCGGCTCGTTGATGGCATCGCCCACCGAGATCACGGCCGGGAGCCCGACCTGGACGGTGTCGTAGCCGTACTCGGCCTGGCGCTCGCAGCGCAGGGTGGGCGGGTCCTCATTCCCGACGTCCATCTTGATCACCTGCGTGAGCGAAGGCATCTTGAGGTGGTCGGCCACGACCGCGCCGATCGTGTAGCACTCGCCGTCATCGGACTGCTGGCCGAGCAGGACGAGATCGGGCCCCTCCTTCTCGAGCGCCTTTGACAGCGCATACCCGGTGGCGGCGACATCCGAGCCCGCCAACGAGTCGTCGGTCAGGTGCAGCGAGCGGTCGGCTCCGAGCGAAACCGCCTTGTGGAGCGCCCGCATCGCAGACTCGGGCCCCATCGTTACGGCGACGATCTCATCCACCTCGACCGACCCGCCCTCGCGGATCTGCATGGCCGCCTCGATGGCGTGTGTGTCATATGGATTGAGGTTCTTCTCGCCGGAACGGTCCATCCGCCCCGTCGAGGGATCGATCCGCTTCTCGACGGCGGCGTCCGGCACCTCTTTGACCAGGACGCAGATCTTCAATTGGTCCTCCTATGGGTCGGATGGGGCAGTGCGAGAGCCGCGCGCGGGCGGCACCAGCGGCTCAAGCCCGGGTAAATATACCCGTTGACTGACCAGTCAATCAGTCGGGGTAAGGGGGTGAACGCCGGCAGAGGGCGTTGCGAGCAGGCCCGCGGCCTCACGCCCGCTCCGCCACCGCCCCCCGGATGAACTCGACCGCCTGCTCGGTCGAGGCCCCGGGGGTGAACACCTCGGAGATCCCCAACCGCTTGAGCTCGTCGATGTCCTCGGCCGGGATCGTCCCACCCACGGTCACGATCACATCCTCGGCGCCCTCGGCCCGCAGCAGCTCGATCACCTTGGGCACGAGCGTCATGTGGGCGCCCGACAGGATCGACAGCCCTACGGCGTCGGCGTCCTCCTGGATCACGGTCTCGACAATCTGCTCGGGCGTCTGGTGAAGCCCGGTGTAGATCACCTCCATGCCCGCGTCGCGGAGCGCGCGGGCGATGATCTTGGCCCCTCGGTCGTGACCGTCGAGGCCAGGCTTGGCGACCACGACGCGAATCTTCTTGGCAGGCATGACGGCGGGAGTGTAATTAGGCGGGGCCGGGCGGTGCATGCACCGCCCGGTGGTCCGGCACATGTGCCGGACCACGGGGTCCGCACATGTGCGGACCCCCGGTGCGCGCATGCGCGCACCGAACACCCACTAAAAGGCGGGCGTCTCCCGGTAGGTCCCGAAGACCCGCTGGAGCGTCTGGATGATTTCGCCCTCTGTAGCCTGGGCGCGGGCGGCCTCGAGCAGCGGGGGCATCAGGTTCTCCGCCGGGTCGGCCGCCGCACGCTGCAGCGCGTCGAGCGTCGCCTGCGCGCGCGCGCCGTCCCGCTGGCGACGGACCTCCTGCACCCGCTGCACCTGTTCGACCTCGAACTGAGGGTCGATGCGGAGGAGCTGCGGGAGCTCGTCGTCGCCCTCGGTGTAAGCGTTGACCCCCACGACCTTGCGGGCGCCCGACTCGACCTCGACCTGGTAGCGGAAGGCGGCGTCGGCGATCTCGCGCTGAGGAAAGCCCTGTTTGACCGCCTCGACCATCCCCCCCAGCTCGTCGATCTTGGCGAAGTACTCGTAGCAGGCGCTCTCCATCCGGTCGGTCAGCGCCTCGACGAAGTACGAGCCACCCAGGGGATCGATCGTGTTGGCCACGCCCGTCTCCTCGGCGATGATCTGCTGGGTTCGCAGCGCCACCCGGACCGCCCGCTCGGTGGGCAGGGCGAGCGCCTCGTCAAAGCTGTTCGTGTGGAGTGATTGTGTCCCCCCCAGGACACCGGCCAGCGCCTCGATCGCCGTGCGGATGATGTTGTTGAGCGGCTGTTGGGCGGTCAGCGATACCCCGGCCGTCTGGGTGTGGAAGCGCATCAGCAACGAGCGCTCCTCGCGGGCGCCGAAGGTGTCCCTGAGCTCGCGGGCCCAGATCCGCCGGGCCGCCCGGTATTTCGCGATCTCCTCGAAGAAGTCGATGTGGGCGTTGAAGAAGAAGCTCAGGCGCGGGGCGAAGTCGTCGACGTCGAGCCCCCGGGCCACCGCCTGCTCGACGTAGGTGAGGCCGTCCTTGAGCGTGAAGGCGAGCTCCTGGGCGGCCGTCGAGCCGGCCTCCCTGATGTGATAGCCCGAGATCGAGACCGGATGCCAGCGCGGCATGTGGGCAGAGCACCACTCGATCATGTCCCCCACCAGCCGCATCGCCGGATCGATCGGGAAGCACCACTCCTTCTGGGCGATGTACTCCTTGAGGATGTCGGTCTGGATCGTCCCCGCGAGCTGCTCGGGCGCGACACCCTGGCGCTCGGCGGCCACGACGTAAAAGGCCAGCATCACGGCGGCCGGGGCGTTGATCGTCATCGAGACCGAGACCTGGTCCAGCGGAATCTCGGCGAACAGCGTCTCCATGTCCTCGAGGCTGTCGATGGCCACGCCCTCACGCCCCACCTCGCCCAGCGAACGCGGGTGGTCGGAGTCGTGCCCCATCAGCGAGGGCATGTCAAAGGCCGTCGAGAGCCCAGTCTGGCCCTGCTCTAGGAGGTAGCGAAAGCGGCGGTTGGTTTCCTTGGCCGTGCCAAATCCGGCGAACTGGCGCATCGTCCACAGCCGTCCGCGGTACATCGAGGGGTAGACGCCGCGGGTGTAGGGATATTCGCCCGGCAGGCCGATCGCGTCGTCGGGGACCGCGGGCAGGTCACGCTCGGTGTAGAGCGGCGAGATCGGCTCGCCGGAGATCGTCTGAAACAGGGCCGGGCGCTCCGGCGTGGCCCCGAATCGCTCGCGCTCCCAGCGCTCGAGGTCGGTGTCCCGCGGCGTGGTGGCCATGAGGCAGAGTCTAGGCGCGGGCCAGGTGGTCACGGCGTAGCGTTTCGCGGCGCGGACCGGACGACCGAGGAGGCATGATGAAGAAGCTCAGGTTCCGTTAACGCGCTTGCCTATGCCTATGTCAACCCAGTTGCGAAGCTGGCCAATGCTCACAACTTCACCGGATACACGTCGCCGTCCACCGGCATCTATTGCTTGACGTCCTCGGGTGGGATCAACGCCACGAGTGACCCGGTCGCGCTCCTGACCCCCGAGTGGTTTAACTCCGGCAATAACCAGCTGGGGGCCTACATGGTCGCGACCAGCCCCGATTGCCCGCGTGGCGACTATGAGGTGCGTACGTACAACCTTTCCGATGGCACGCTGAGCAACTCGGTGGCCTTCTACATCGCCGTGGTGGGATAGACGACCCGGCACCGGGGGACGTGCCGACGAGTCAATCCTGTGCTCGTGTACAGGGCCGTCTATCGCGAACCCGGCTGGCAGTCAGAACTCCGCGGTTGTCGCCTGTCCCACTGGTAGGCGCCTGTCGCGTGGCCACAGGATCAGCGCCGTAGCCGGGACCGGTTCAGCCGTGACCGGCTACGGCCGCGGGATACCACGACCGCGCTCCCCAGTCCGCCCGCCAGCGTGGTGGCGGCGATCCCGGCCGCGGTCTTCAGTCTCCTGCCCAGTCGATCGAAGCGGAGCACCTCCCACTCCTCATGGCGGGCGACCTTGAGCAGCTCGCGGTCGGGGTTGACGACCACCGGGTGGCCCACCGTCCGCAGCATCGGGAGGTCGGAGGCTGAGTCCGAATAGGCGTAGGACTGCTCGAGGTCGATCTGTTCGCGGGCCGCCAGCTGGCGGATCGCCTGGCCCTTCTCCTCCCCGTAGATAAACAGGCCAGTGGGCTCGCCTGTGTAGACGCCGTCCTGCACGGCCGAGAACTGCGAGCCCACACCGCCGTCGAGCGCCAGCACGTGGGCCAGGATCTCGGCCAGCTCCTGCGAGGCGGCAGTCGCGATGTAGACGCGGCGGCCGGCGTCCTGGTGCTCGTGGGCCAGCTCAAGCATCCCCGGGTAGACGCGGGGCAGGACGAGCGCCAGCACTCGAGCACCAAGGCGCTCCATGTCTTTGACCCGTACTCCGGCCAGCGAGTGGGAGATGCGGTCCCGGAGCGCGTGGGTGCCCTCATCGGTCGATCCCCTGAGCCGGAAACGGATGTTGGCCCAGGCGTCGGCCACCAGCCGCCGGCGGGAGATCAGTCCCGCGCTGTAGGCGGCACGCCCGAACTGGAAGGCCGAGGAGCCCTCCATGAGCGTGCGGTCAAGATCGAAGAAGGCCGCCCCGGTGGTGACCCGGTTGGGCTGCGAGGCAGCGCTCAGCCGCCGTTCACCTCGACGATGAGCGCGTCGCCCTGGCCTCCGCCAGAGCAAATTGCGGCGCATCCGAGGCCGCCGCCCCGGCGCTTTAGCTCGAGCACGAGCGAGCCCAGGATGCGGGCGCCGGAGGCGCCGATCGGGTGCCCCAGCGCAACCGCTCCCCCATTCACATTCACCTTGCTCTCGTCCAGGCCGAGCGTCCGCATCGAGTTGAGCGCGACGGAGGCGAACGCTTCGTTGATCTCCCACAGGTCGATGTCCTCGACCTTCAGCCCCGCCTTCTGGAGCGCCTTCTTGGCGGCGCTGGCCGGGGTCCGGGCCAGGTAGGCGAAGTCGTCGGCCACCTGGGCGTGGGCCACGATCGAGGCCAGGGCGCGGCGGTTGTTGCGCTTGGCCCACTCGTCTGATGCCAGCACCAGGGCGCCGGCTCCATCGTTGACGCCGGGGGAGTTGCCCGCGGTGTGCGAGCCCTCCTTGCCGACGAGGCCGGGCAGCGAGGCCAGCTTCTCAAGCGAGGTGTCGCGACGCGGCCCTTCGTCGACCTCGACCGTCGTCTCCCCCTTCTTGGACTTGATCGTGACCGGGACGATCTCCTCCGGGAGCCGGCCCTCGTCTGTGGCCTCGATCGCCAGCTGGTGGGAGCGCAGCGCGAAGCGGTCGAGGTCAGCCCGGGTCATTTCGAGCTCGTCGCCGACTTCGGTCGCCTCGACGAACATCTGCTTGCCAGAGAAGGGGTTGGTGAGCCCGTCGTGGATCATCGCGTCGAGCGCCTTGGCATCGCCCATCCGGTAGCCGAAGCGGGCCTGGCCGAGCAGGTAGGGGGCGTTGGACATCGACTCCATTCCCCCTCCGACCGCGACGTCGAGGTCGCCGGCCCGGACCGCATTGTCGATCAGGCACGACGCCCGGATCCCCGACGCGCAGACCTTGTTGATCGTCTCGGAGGAGACCTCCTTGGGAATTCCGGCCTTGATCTGCGCCTGTCGCGAGGGAATCTGACCCTGTCCCGCCTGGAGAACCTGGCCCATGACGACGTGCTCGACCTGGTCGGGCGCGACCTCGGCCCGCTCCAGCGCCGCCGCGATGGCGGTCCCGCCGAGTTCGGTGGCATCGAGGGTTGACAGGCCTCCACCCAGCTTGCCGATGGGCGTCCGGGCGGCTGAAAGGATCACGGTCTTGGGCATGGGGCAATCGTAGTCGCTGGTAATTTCAACCGCCGTGCTGGTCGCGGCGACATCTACCCCACCGCTCGAGAGTGACGCCGATACGGTCGCGGTCGGGTGCTTCGAGGACGGCGGGACGCTCCCTGAGGGAGTGCCCGAGCTTCCTGACACCGGCCGGAAGCTCGGCCGGGTCACGACGGTGCGCCATCAGGAGCGGTGGCTGCTCCTGTGCGGGCTGGGCCCGCGCGAGCGCTTTGGCGCCGAGGAGGCGAGGGTCGCCGCGGCGGCCGCCCACGACCGCGCGATCGAGATCTCCACCCGCGCGCTGTGCTGGGCGCTGCCTGACTTTGACTCACCGGCTCGAGTCGCTGCGGGGTTGGTCGAGGGGACCGTTTTGCACGCCTACCGGTTCGACCGCTACCGGACGGCGTCGCCGGATCCCGCTGTGGAGCGGCTGATCGTCAGCGGACCGGACGCCGTCGCGGACGCCGTGGCCCGGGCCGGTGTGATCGCCGAAGCGCAGAACCGGGCCCGCGCCCTGGGCGACACGCCCGCCAACGACCTGCCGCCGCGCGCATTGGCGGACTACGCCGTTGAGCTGGCCTCCCGCCACTCTGGAGTGACCGCGACGGTGATGGACGGCGACGCCATCCGGGAGGCCGGAATGGGCGCGTTTTCTGCGGTGGCCCAGGGATCTGCCGAGGATGCGCGGCTGATCCGGCTGGACTACGAGCCCTCGGGGGCCGGCGGTGCGCGCCTCGGCTTTGTGGGTAAGGCGGTCACCTTCGACTCCGGTGGTCTGTCGCTGAAGCGGGGCGAGGGAATGCACGAGATGAAATTCGACATGTGCGGCGGAGCGGCCGTGATCGAGGCGATCGGGGCGCTGGCCGAACTCGAGACCGCGGTCCGGGTCACCGGGATCGTCGGGGCGACGGAGAACCTCCCCAGCGGGCGGGCCGTCAAGCCCGGCGACATCGTGCGCGCGCTCGACGGGACCACGATCGAGATCAACAACACCGACGCCGAGGGGCGGCTCGTGCTGGCCGATTGCCTGACCCACGCCCGCCGATTGGGTTGCGAAAAGCTGGTAGACCTCGCGACCCTGACCGGCGGCGTGGTGACCGCGCTCGGCTCGGTCTACGCCGGCGTGATGAGCAACGACTCCGATTGGAGTGAGTTCATGCGGGCGGCCGGCGCTGCGAGCGGCGATCGCGTTTGGCCGTTGCCGCTGGACGAGCGATACGCCGAGATGATCGAGGGCAGCTACGCCGAGCTGACCAACCTGTCCGAGCGTCGTGAGGCCAGCCCGATAACCGCCGCCGAGCTCCTGCACCACTTCGTGGGCGACGTCCCCTGGGCCCATGTCGACATCGCCGGCACCGCGTGGGACGTGCCCCGGCCTTATTACGTGGGCAAGGGCGCGACGGGGTTCGGCGTGCGGTTGCTGGTGGAGGTGGCGCGGGCGGCAGGGTAGGCGGGTTCGGGGCGGCGGAGGCGACGGGGCGAGGTGGCGGGCGTTGTGGGCGAAGGTGGCGAGTGCGCGGGCGAGCCCCCCAACCCGCGCGGCTTTCAACAACCGCAACCCGGCAAAGCGGGCGTGCTGCACATGTACGTGCCGGCTTAAGCCCGCCCTGGCAACCACAACCCGTCACGTTCGCGGCTGTGTGGGCCGCTTTGCCGCGCTAGGGGGTCGCCTCGCCCGACCCCGCGGAGGCGCCCGCCCCCCTAAACGTGAATAACCCCCAGGAAACGCCGGAGCAGACCGAAGCTCCCCTTGATCCTCACCCGGCCCGACAGCACCGTTCCCAGCGCCGCCCGCCCCCGAGCGTCGATCGGCGACGGCAGCCCGCCGAGCACCGGCGCCACCATGAGCGCGATCTGGTCGCCCAGCGAGCCGTCGATCCGGAGATCAGGTGCGCTGGCCGGGCCGTCCTCCACCAGGACATCGTGGTCGGCGAACAGGATCCGGACCGGCGGATGGAGCTCCTGGAAGGCCAGCTCGACCTCGGCATTCAGCGAGCGGGCGAGGTCGGGGCGCTTGCGGGCGCCCCGGTCGATGATCGCCATGACGGCTGGGGCCAGACCGCCGACGAGCAGGTCGCCGAGCCTTACCTGCGGAGCGCCATTCAGATCCACTCAGGAGATCCTCGCAGGACGATCGGTGAGAATCAGATCATGGACTTCGACCTCTCAGACGACAAACGGTTGCTCCGGTCCACGGTCCGCGAGTTCGCCCAGCAGGAGATCGCGCCCGTGGCCGAGGAGCTTGATCGCAATCACTTCTTCCCATACGACATCGTCCGCCGGCTGGCCGAGCTCGATCTCATGGGAATCCCATTCCCCTCCGAGTACGGCGGCGCCGGGGGCGACTCGCTGGCCTACGCCCTCGTCGTGGAGGAGCTGGCTCGCGTCGATTCGTCGGTCGCGATCACCCTGTGTGCCCACACCTCGCTGGGCACGCAGCCCATCTACCTGTTCGGGACCGACGAGCAGAAACGCCACTGGCTGCCCCAGCTGTGTAGCGGAGAGCGCCTGGGGGCGTTTGGCCTGACCGAGCCCGAGGCCGGCTCGGACGCTGGGAACACCAAGACTCGGGCCAGGCTCGAGGACGGCGAGTGGGTCATCAACGGCTCAAAGCAGTTCATCACCAACGCCGGGACCGACATCTCCGGGGTCGTCGCGATCACGGCCGTGACGAGCTCCTCCGGAGAGGAGCGGGAGATCTCGAACATCCTCGTGCCCAATGGCACTCCGGGCTATGAGCAGGGCGAGCCCTACCGGAAGATGGGCTGGAACGCGTCTGACACCCGCCCGCTCTCCTTCGCTGATTGCCGAGTCCCGGAGGAGAACCTCCTCGGCCAGCGCGGGGCGGGGCTCAAACAGTTCCTGACAGTGCTCGACATCGGGCGCATCGGCGTGGCCGCGATGGGCGTGGGCCTGGCCCAGGGGGCGCTCGACCAGGCGCTGGCCTACGCCAAGGAGCGCAAGGCTTTCGGCCGTCCGATCTCGAAGTTCCAGTCGATCCAGGCCAAGCTGGCCAACCTCTCGACTGAGATCGAAGCCACCCGGCTGCTCGTCTACAAGACGGCATACCTGAAGGACACCGAGCAGAACTTCACGCTGACGGCTGCCCAGGCCAAGCTCAAGAGCGGGCGCCTGGCCGTCCGGGCGGCCGACGAGGCGGTTCAGATCCACGGCGGCTATGGCTACATCGAGGAGTACCCCGTCTGCCGCTTCTACCGGGACGCCAAGATCCTGACGATCGGCGAGGGCACCGACGAGGTCCAGGAGCTCGTCATCGCGCGCGCCCTGGGCGCGTAGCTAAGCGCCGGCACTGAGACTAAGCGCCGGCACCAAGACAGCGCCGGCCCTAATCCCCCGACGCCACCGTGAGCGACCCCAGCACGGCATCCAGCAGCGGGAGCTGCTGGCGGCGGTCCGGGCGCGAGCCGGCGATCACGAGATATAGGCCGAACGGGCGCCCGGAGGTGGTGAAGCATTGCTGCCAGCCCGTCTGCTCGGGCTGCCAGTGGGCCAGCGCGCGGGCCGAGAACCAGGTCGGGTCCAGCGGGAGGTCGATCCGCTTGGGGTGAAACGGCGCTTGGCCGGCGACGATCCCTGAGCCGGGCAGATACTCGACCAGGCCGACGAAACAGTCGCCGGCCTCCATCAGAGCCGTGCTCAGCAGCCCCAGCTCGTCGTCGTCGGGGGCAAGGGCAAAGCTCGCCGCCTGGAGCGCCCTCAGGTGAGCCGAGCGGCGTAGAACACGCACGTCCCAGCTCGCGGGCAGGTCAATCCTCAGCCCGTCGCTCTCGAAAACCACGCGCGCCCACCGCCGTGCTCTCGTGCTCCAGGATCGTCTCCGCGGCGCTGGCCGGATCGAGCTCGCGGGAGACCACTCGCTCCAACAGCTCGCGGACCTCGGCGTCGTCACGCAGCGAGGCCTCGAGCTCGCGCTTGATCCGGATCGTGGCCAGCGCCAGCACCTCGTTCATCAGGTTGCGCCGGCGGCGCTCGAGCAGTGTGCCCTCCGCCTCGATGAACTCTCGGTGCTCCTGAAGCTTCTGGGCCAGCTCGTCGATGCCCTGCTCCCGCGTTGCCTCGGTGCGGATGATCGGCACCTCCCAATCGGCCCGCGGCCCGAGCGCCAGCACTCCCCGTATCTCCCGCACCATCGTGTCAGTCAGAGGATGGTCGGCCTTGTTGATCACGATCACGTCCGGGATCTCCATCACGCCTGCCTTGAGCGCCTGGATCGAGTCGCCCGAACCGGGCATCAGCACGAGCACGATCGTGTCCGCGTGGTCGATGATGTCGACCTCGGCCTGACCGACCCCGACGGTCTCGAGCAGGACCAGCTCGCGGCCTGACGCGTCCATCAGCAGCGCAGCCTGCAGCACGGCTTCGCTGAGCCCCCCCAGGGCACCCCGGCTGGCCATCGAGCGGATGAACACCCCGGGATCCAGAAAATGCTCGCTCAGGCGGATCCGATCACCCAGGAGGGCCCCCTGGGTGAACGGGGATGAGGGATCGACCGACAGGACGGCCACGGTCCGGTCGGCCGCGCGTTCGTGCTTGGTCAGCGCCCCCAACAGGGTCGACTTTCCCACGCCGGGGGGCCCGGTGAAACCGATGATCGCCGCCTTGCCCGTGTTCGGATAGACCTCGCGAACGAGCTCCCAGCCCTGCGGATCGTCGTTCTCGACCAGCGAGATGCCCTTGGCCAGAGCGCGCTTCTCTCCAGCCAGAAGGCGCTCGGCCAGTGAATTGTTCTCCGGTGCCATGGCGGCGAGCAATCATGGCAGGCCCTACGATCCCACCGTGCGCTCCGCCGGCACCGTCACCGCCGCGGTCGAACCGGTCGCTCCACCCCGGCTCCCGCCGCCGCTGCGCGGCGAGCCGCCGCCGCTGCGCGGTGGACCGCTCACCTTCCTTCGCTTTGCTCGCGAGCACCGAATGCTGAGCCCGGGCTACCTCCTGCTGATGGCGCGATGGCTTTGGCTCAAGCTTCGCTGGCGCGGCCGCCTTCGCACCGACGGGCTGTGCTTCGTGTGCCCGCGGGTCAAGTTCGAGATCGGCAAGTCCGCCACGGTCACGCTCGGCCGCTGGTCGTGGATCGGGCACGGGACCAAGATCCGGGCTCACGAAGGCGAGGTCTCGATCGGGGCCAAGTCCGTGCTCGGCCAGGAGTGCACGATTTCGGCGTTTCAGCACGTGGAGATCGGCCGCGAGTGCATCATCGCCGACCGCGTGATGATGATCGACTTCGACCACGGGGTGGTGGAGGTCGAGCGCCCGATCCGGCTACAGGGGATCTACAAGCGCGACGTGACCGTGGGTCACAACGTCTGGATCGGCTACGGCGCTTGCGTGCTGCGGGGAGTGAAGGTCGGCAACAACGCGATCCTCGGTACGAGCGCCGTGGTCACGGCCGACGTGCCTGAAAACACCGTGGTGGCCGGGATCCCGGCGCGGGTGATCCGGAAGCGAGAGGCGCCCACCTCGTTTCGCTGGGCGTAGGGATTTCGGCTCGGCCCTGGGGGGTCGCCGCCGAGCTCACCCCGGTCGTCGCCGAGCTCACCCCGGTCGTCGCCGAGCTCACCCCCACCCCACGAGCTCCGGGGCGAGGTTGCGCAGCGTCGGGTCAAGCTGCCGGTCGCCGTCGAGCGCTTCGTTGAGTGCTTCGGCATGCGCCTGCGCCCGCTCGCGCGGATAGTCGCCCGCCGACGCCTCCGTGACCTGAAAAGCCCAGTCGCTCGACTGGAGCGCGAGCAGTTCCCGGAGCACGCGGTCGGATGGCCGGCGTCCCAGGGCGAGGACCCGCAGCTCGGCCGAGCGCGCCCGCCAGGCCAGATCTCCGGCGGCCGGGGCGCTCCAGGTGCGCAGGTCGCCCCCCTCGCCCCAGCTGCTCACACCCAGCTGGGGTGGCGCCGGCACGGGCTCGTGGCGCTCGAGCGCGTCGTCGAGCGCGACGAGCGCAACGTTCTGGCGCGAGGCTTCTCTGACCACCGCGGCCAGCCACCGCACCCCCTCGTGCCACCAGTGGCCCAGGAGCTCGGTGTCAAGCGCGCACACGCATACGCCGCCACCCTCGACTCGCTGCTTCACGCGGGCCACAAACGCTGCGGCGTGAGCAGCTGCGGCCCCCGCCGCCGCGGCCGGGTCGTACGCCGAGCCGTCGTTGCTCCAGGCCCGGTGGCGGTGGGGGGTCAGGCCGTGAGAGCTCCGGTACGCGGGATGGCTCGGATAGCCGTCCCTGCTCCACACGAGCGCCATCGTCTGGCGATCGACCGGCCAGAGGACCGTGCCGGCTGCCGTCAGGAGTGGGCGGAGGTGACGGGCGTCTCCCAGGCCAAAGAGCGAGGTCAGCTCCAGGCATGTGCTGCGGACGCCCCCGGCCTCGAGCGCTTCGTCGAGCCACGGGGCGTAGGCGCACTCGGGCAGCCAGAAGCCCCCGGCCCAGTCGCCGAACCGCCGCCGGTGGGCTGCGATGCCGGTCTGGACCTGAAGGGCCAACGCCGGGTCGCTGGCCAGAAGCGGCAGCACGGCGTGGGTTGCGGCTGACGTCCAGCCGGCGTGCGCACCCATGGCCGCCAGCAGGCCAGGCTCCGCACGCAGGCGCTCGGCGGCGGCGGCGTACCGAGCCGCCGAATACTCGAGCGCCCCGACGACTCCCTCGTCGCCCAGAGCCCGGTAGTGCGAGATGTCGAGGTCGTGCGACTGGCGCCGGATCACGTCGAGAAACTCCAGGCACCGCGCCATCGCCCCCGGTGATTCCAGCTGGTCGCACAGCACCGGCGTGAGCGACAGTGTGAGCGGCACGGGCTCGCCGGCTTCCAGAACCTCGAGCAGCGGCACATACGACGTGGCGACAGCCTCCCAGAGCCACTCCTCGCCAAACGGCCAGATCCCGAATCCAGCCGGCTGGCGCAGATGCGCCCGCGGATCGAGGGGCGGCCACTCGCTCCCGCCCTCCACGTAGGGCATATGCGTATGCAGCACCAGTGCCAGCTGACCAGGCGGTTCGCGCCGGCGGCGGTTGGCGGGCGAGGCGGCGGGAGGCACGCGGCAAGGTTACGGCCGGTTCCGAGCGCCTATGATCGCCCGCCTCGCGATGGAGGACCCAAGGCGTCGATGACCTCGTGGCACCCCTCCCGGGCGCTGCTGCTCCTGCTGGTGATCGGCGCGATCGGCGCCGGCGGCTGCGGCTCAGGCGCTGGCTCGACCACGACTCGCGCCGGACACGGCCCGGGGTTCATGGCCCAACTGAATGCGGCCTGCCGAGCGGACAGAGCGGCCACGAGGCGTGCGGCGAAAACGGGGGCGGCCCAGGCGGCCGCGCAGCAGGCCTTCCTCCACACCCTGCTGACGCTCAAGCCGCCTCACCCGCTAAAGCCGACGTACTCGGAGTACATCTCCGTGCTCCAGCTGAACCTGGCCGCGTTTGAACGCCATGACATCGCCGCCTCCAAGCGGCTCGAGACCGAGATCGCCCGCGTCGTGGCGAAGCTGCGAAACGCGGGCGCCACCAGCTGCTGAGCGGGCAGGCCTTGTGGTGTTTCCCGCCCGGGCCGCCCGGCGGCTAGCCGGTGCTCGTACCGCCGGTGGAGGTCCCAGTCGACCCGGTCAGCGGCGGAGAGGCGGTCCAGCTGATCGTTCCGCTCGAGCAGGTCCCGCCGCCGCTCTGAGGCGTCGCGGTCACCTGGATCGTGCCCGCGAACGATCCGTTCGAATAGCTGCCCAGGAGGTGATAGACGGGCTTGAACGACGAGCGGGGGACTGAGAACGAACCCCTGAAGGCACCGTTTTTCAACGGCACGATGCCCGCGGGGCTATGGGGCACGGTGTCCGAGCCCGTCTGGCCGGTTGAGCACCGCCAGTCGGCCTCCACCCCGAGATAGCTGAGACTCCGCCCGCCCGGCGACACGATCAGAACGATCGGCCGGCCCTGCGAGGTCTTCCCGCTGTACCGGCCTGCGGCGGGGATCCCCAGCTTGACCGCGGACGTTCCCGGTCCTCCTGCCCCGCAGCCGGCCAGAACGACCACGGCCAGCGCACCCACGGCGAGACCACGCCACCGCGTCGAGCTCCCGGCCGAGCGACCGGGCTCACGCGCCACGGCAGATCCCCAGAAAGTCAAGAGCGGCGTCGAGGCGGTCCGGCCGGAGCACGAAATCCCGGGCACGGATCGCCGGGGTAAACCAGTCATAGAAGCGCTCAGTCAGGCCCAGCCGGCGGTGGACCCCGTCCCACCCGAGCGCCAGCGCCGCCGAGTGGGCTCGGAGCTTGCGGGCGTGGAACAGGCCGAGCAGCTCGACCTGATCGAAAACCGACCCGCACAGCTGCCTGAACTCCTCGGCGCGGTACTCCTTGATGTGCCACGGATTGTCTGATTTGGGCTGACCCGCCGGAGCCAGCGTGAGGACGTTCGGCGTCGAGATGTAGGCCACGCCCCCTGGGGATAGCAGCCGCCGGATGTGGGTGAGGACTGCCTCGGGGTCCTGAACGTGCTCGATTGTCTGAAGAAAGACAACCGCGCCGTACTGCCCAGCCTGGCCAAAGTTCTCGACCATCCCGCGCTCGAATGCGAGATTCGAACGCCGGTAACGCAGCCGGGCGTGCTCGTGGGCCTCGGGGTTCGCGTCCAGTCCAACCACGCTCGCCGCCGTTCGGGCCAGGACCTCAGAGCCGTAGCCCTCACCGCAGGCCATGTCCAGAACGGTGCGGCCGCCGACCCGCGCGGAGATCCACTCGTAGACCGCCAGATGACGTTGAAACCAGTAATTCTCGGCCGGGACATCGGGCAGCGTCCGCTCCCCGGTGAGCTCCAACGGGGGTACCCCATCGGGCTGATTTTCCTGGACATAGACGGCCAACGGCGGCCGCTCGGACTCCTGGACAGACTTCATCGGCACGCCGAGAGGGTAATGTGACCGCGCCATGTCGGCGGTCAGGAACGCGGAGGAGATCAGGGATGTCAACACGCGCTACCACGACGTCGCCGCCGCCAGCTATGACTCGAAATGGGGCATCGACTTCGGCGAAATCGGCCAGACACAGGTGCTCGGCAAGCTCCGGAAGGTGCTCGGATCACAGCTCAGTCGCGGCTTTGAGCGGTCGCTGGAGATTGGTGCTGGAACCGGGTATTTCAGCCTCAACCTGCTCCAGGCCGGCGTGGTCCGAGAGGCCACATGCACCGATATCTCGCCCGGGATGGTCAGGACGCTGGCCATCAACGCCGCCCGCCTGAACCTCACGGTCAGAACCGCTCGAGCCGATGCCGAGTCTCTCCCGTTCCCGGACCGCAGCTTCGATCTGGTCCTCGGACACGCCGTGCTCCACCACCTGCCTGACCTCGATCGGGCCTTCAGCGAGTTCCACCGGGTGCTCCGCCCGGGAGGCTGGATCGCGTTCGCGGGCGAGCCGTCGAGGCTGGGAGATCGACTCGCGTCGGTGCCCAAGCGCGGTGCCCAGGCGCTGGCCCCCGCGTGGCGGACGCTCATCAGAGCAAATCCGCCCGGCCCGTCGGCGCAGACATCTGACGGGGAGCAGCACGACCATTCCCTGGAACGCCTCGTCGACATTCACGCGTTCGACCCCCCCGCGCTGACCGAGCTGGCCGAGCGCGCCGGCTTTGAACACGTGAGGGTCCGCGGTGAGGAACTCGTGGCCAACTGGTTCGGCTGGTTCAACCGGGCGCTTGAGGCCAGCGCCAATCCGTCCGAGGTCCCGCTGCTCTGGCGCCGCTATGCCTTCCACGGATACCTCGCCCTCCAACGCGTGGATGAGCGGCTGCTGGAGCCCCTGCTTCCCCCGGCCATCTTCTACAACCTGCTGCTGTCCGGGCAGAAGGCGTAGAGGGGCCGCGCCGGCTGGCGCTCGGCGCAGGGCGGGCGCAGTCGCGCTCTGGTCGCGGACGGCGTCGCGCCCTGGCCGCGGCCGCCGCGGCCCCCTGTGAATGGCGATTCAGTCACGCATAGCGATACTGAATCGCCATTCACCGCCTCACCACCGGCCAGCTGCCCGGAGACCTGCAAACTGCGAACGTAGACTCTTGAACGTGGCCGAGGGCCCGTCTCGCGAGTTCCCGCTTTTCCCGCTGGGTCTGGTTGCGCTGCCCGGCGAAGCGATCCCGCTGCACATTTTCGAGGAGCGCTACAAGACGATGATGAACGAGTGCCTGCGGGACGGCACCGAGTTCGGGATCGTTTGGCTCTCTGACGACGGACTCAAGGAGACCGGGTGCGCGTGCTCCATCGAGCGCGTGCTCGAGCGGATGGAGGACGGGCGGATGAACCTCCTGGCCAGGGGCACGCGGCCGTTTCGTGTCTTGGAGCGCCAGGCCCACCTGGCCTACCCGGCCGGGGTGATCGAGTTCCTGACGGACAAGACCGAATCCCCCGACCCCGAGCTCATCTCCGGCGCCCACGAGGCCTACGCCCAGCTCGTACGCCGGGCCACTGATCAGGATCCGGATGAGACCGCGCTCGTCGAGATGGATGCCTACGCGATGGCGGCGACAGTGGACTTCGGCCCCGATGCCAAGCAGGGCCTGCTCGAGCTCCGCTCAGAGAATGCGCGGCTGCGCCTGGTCACGCGGCTCTTCTACGCCGCCGCCAAGCGACTTGACCTCGTGGAGCGCGCGCAGGAGCGAGCTCAGTCGAACGGCAAGGTCAGGTTCGGGGCCTAACGGGAGCGGCTCCTGCCGGGTCAAGCGTGCCCGCTGCGCCAGCAGGTTCGCCTACCGAGCCTGGTCCATCAGCGGGTTCGCTTGCAGCGCTCGCTCTGGCTGAGATCAAGGGGCGCAGCCGCGTCCGGACAAGTTTGATCACGGCGTCCAGGACTGGGCGGCGCAGCGCCAGCACCATGGCGAGCGCGACCAGCCCCCCGAGCAGAAGCCCTGCCACCACATCGCCCGGGTAGTGGACACCTGCGTAGACGCGGGCGAAGGCCACCGAGAGCGCCAGCACAACGCCCACCAGACCGATTCTCCATCCGATGAGCAGGAGGGTGACGGCCAGCGCTCCTGCGATCACGGAATGGTCGCTAGGCAGCGAGGCGTCATTGGCGCAGCCCAGAATCACCACCACGTGATGCAGGGCGTGGCAGGGCCGGACCCGGTTCACGGCATCCGAGACGCCCTTGTTTATGGCCAGCGCGATCAAGCTCGCCGCGCCCCCCAACAACAGCACCACGAACCCTTCGAGGTCCCCGCGCCGCCGCGTCCAGAGGAACGTCAGGACGAACACGACCACGATCGCAACCAACCCCCCCCAGAGCGCGTACTTCGCCATGAAGCCATGCGCCCAGGCTGACTGCCGGGACAGCGTATTTACGTCCAGGTAGAGGCGGCGATCGAGGCTCAACCTGACCGCAGGGTAGCGCCAGCCGAACCGTCAGCTCACCCCGCAAGCCTGAGCCGCCGCCTGGACCGCGAACAATTCGAGATGCGCCAGCACGGGGTGGGTCAGGCCCGCCGTGTCCGGGAACGTGACCGTTCCATACTGCAGCCGGACCCGGTACTGGGAGACGCTGCTGGGCGGCACCGGGATCCGCAGATGGGCCCTGGCGTCGGCCTTCAAGGCTCCGACCAGGTCCCTGGCCTGAAGTAGGAGCGGATCGGGCAGCGAATGCTGCTTGCCGTTGCACGCGATCGTCCCGCCGTCTGACACCACCAAGGTCAATTTATGCCCCTGGCCCGTCCTCGTCAGCACGAACAGATCGGCGGACTGGATATCCAGGCAGCCCGCCAGCAGCAGACCGACGCCCACGACCATCAGCCACAGCCGGATCATCCCGCGACGGTGATGCTGGCCCCACCCCGCCGGGGATCCCCACCGCCCCAGAACAACCCCTCGCCGTCGCGCTCCACGGCCTGCACGCCGCCGAAGAACAGGTTTCGCGCCCGGAATCGGGCAATCGGCTGGCGAGAGGTCTCGATGGCCGACAGGTCCACGCCGGGCTCGGCATACACGACGCCATCCTCGTAGTGCACACGCGGAGCCTCGACTGCCTCCGGCGCCCGCATCCCCTCGTCGATCACGCGCAGGATCGTCTGGAGGATGGCCGATCGGATGCGGTTGGAACCGGCGCTGCCCAGGACGAGCTCCGCGGTCCCGTCTCGGACGACTGCAGTCGGCGCCATCATGCTGGGTAGCCGGCGGCCGGGGGAATGGCGGTGAAAGCCCATCGGGTTCAGGTCCTGCTCCCCCAACATGTTGTTGAGGTGAAGCCCCGTGCCGGGTACGACAACGCCTGAGCACGATCCATCTGAACACGTCACCGAGCACGCCCAACCTTCCTGATCGGTCACGGCGATGTGGGTGGTCGATCCGAGCGGCGGCCCTGCCTGCGCGGAGGACCCTCCGGTGGGCGGATCCGGCGCGCGAGCCAGGAACCGCCCGACGAACCCCTCGTCGTCCAATCCCTCCAGAAACTCAGGGGTGCGCTCTGCCTGGATCAGACGCATGACATCGACGATCCGCTCCACTGACGGCGGCCCAGCGTCGGCGTCCAAAACGGAGAGCGCCCGCGCAATCAGGATCCCTCCTGCCGAGGGAGGCGGGTTCGTGAGCACCTCCCGCCCGCGGTAACGAACCTTGATCGGCTCCCGGTTGATGACTTCGTAGGAGTCGAGGTCCCGACCGGTGACCATGCCCCCTCGGTCGGAGATCCACTCGACCACCGCGGCGGCGATATCCCCTCTGTAGAAGGGATCTGGACCTTCGGAGCCGAGCCGCTCGAGCGCCTCCGCCAGCTCGGGCTGATGCATCGTGTCTCCGATCCCCAGCAGCTTTCCGGCTGGGGCAAAGAGCGCGGAGCACTCAGGCGTGGAGGTCACGATGTCGGCGAGGATCTCGAGCACGTATCCCTGCTGCTCGTTGATCACCACCCCCTCTCGGGCCAGGCGAACCGCCGGCGCCACGAGGTCTGACAGCGCGATGCGGCCAAAACGTGAAGCCGCCGAGTGCAGCCCCGCGGGCATGCCGTATGTCCCGACCGAGGCGGCCCCGATGTTGAACACCTGGATCGCGTCTCCGAAGGAAATCGTGATCGGGATCAGCTCCTCGCGCGCGTCGGGATCACTCCCCCGCCCCGGCGCCTCGACGAAGAAATCGAGCAGCGCCGGCTCGCGTCCCGGCTCGACGACCAGCATGTAGCCACCGGCCCCCAGCCCGGTGAGCAGCGGCTCGGCCACAGTCGAGGCCAGGATGGCCGCGATCGCGGCATCAACCGCGTTGCCGCCGTTGCGCAGCACGTCGGCACCGGCCTCCGCGGTCAGCGGATGCCCAGCCGCAATCACGCCAAGCTGTGGAGACCCTCGGTTAGCCACTGATGATCAGAGAGCAAGCATGGCAAGGACGGGGGCGTGCATGCACGCCCCCGCGGCGGGGTGCATGCACCCCGCCGACGGACCGGCACATGTGCCGGTCCGGGCCGCCGCACATGTGCGGCGGCCTACATCGTCAGCGGCGGGGGATGAACTCTGGGACGTCCAGCTCGGTCACCGGGCGAGCCTCGCGCTCGCGAACTCGGCTGACCCGCGGCTCACCGCGCGGCTCACGCAGCAGCGGGCGATCCTCCAGGAGCTGGTCGGTCCCGGGCCGGTCAGACGTAAACCGGCGCTGGTGAGAATCGCCGTAGCCGGTGGCCACGACGGTGACCCAGACCTGGTCTTCCAGCTTCTCATCGAGCATGGCGCCGAAGATGATGTTGGCCTCTGGGTGGGCGGCGTCGGCGACCGCCTTGGCCGCCTCGTTGACCTCCCACAGCGACAGGTCCGGGCCGCCCGTGATCGAGAGCAGGATCGACCGCGCGCCGTCCATGCTCGTCTCGAGCAGGGGCGAGGCGACCGCGGCCTCGGACGCGTCGATCGCCCGCCGGTCCCCGGTGCCCATCCCGATGCCCAGTAGGGCCTTGCCCGCACCGGACATGATCGTCCGCACGTCGGCGAAGTCGAGGTTGATCAGCCCCGGCAGCGTGACCAGGTCGGATATCCCCTGCACGCCCTGACGAAGGACGTCGTCGGCCACCCTGAACGCGTCGACCATCGAGGTGTTGCGATCGAGGACCGACAGCAGACGGTTGTTGGGAACGACGATCAGGGTGTCGACTTCTGCGGCCAGATCGGCGATTCCGGCTTCGGCCTGCGCCTTGCGCCGCGAGCCCTCGAACTGGAATGGCCGGGTCACGATGCCGACCGTGAGCGCGCCCAGGTCACGGGCGATGTGGGCCACGATCGGGGCCGCCCCGGTTCCGGTGCCTCCGCCCGCTCCTGCGGCAATGAACACCATGTCTGAGCCCCGGAGCATGCTCTTGATGCGGTCGTACTCCTCGTGCGCCGCTTTGCGTCCGAGCTCGGGGTCCGATCCCGAGCCGAGGCCGCGCGTGATTGAGGCGCCGATGTGCAGCGTCTCATGGGCCGCGGAGAGCTGGAGCGATTGGAGATCCGTGTTGATGGCCACGAACTCGACGCCCTCGATCTCAGCCTCGACCATCCGGTTGATGGCGTTCACTCCGGCGCCGCCCACTCCGACGACACGGATGACGGGCCCGGCACCGCTCACGGGCGGCGAGAAGGGCTCGCTCAGGCGCTGGGGGTGCGCGAACGGGTCCGACGCCGCCGGCTGGCTCGTGGGCGGGTCAAGGAGGCTGTGCGGGATATCGGCCGAGAACGCCTGGCGCAGGCGCTCCTGCGGCGAGGGCACATGCTCCTCAGGCTCGGCGAGCGGAGCGCTCGCGGCGGGAACCTCCTGGCGTCGGGCCGTCGGCTTGGCCGCCCGCGCCTTGCTGGGAGGCTTCTCGGCAGGCTTCGCGCGCTTGCCGGAACCGGATCCCTCCGGGGTGTCCTCGGCGGTCTTGCGGAAAAGCGCCGCCAGAGGCCCTTCACGCATGCTCGCGCGCTTACCGGTTGGCATGATCTAGGACCTCCTTGGCGAGCTGCCTGTAAGCATGGGCGGCGATCCCATCGGGATCGTATTTCAACACTGACATGCCCTTCACAGGCGCTTCGGCAAAGCGGATCGTCTTGCGGATCCGGGACGCGAACACGCGGTCTCCAAAGTTCTCCTCCAGAAGCTGGATCGCCTCCTTGGCATGCAGCGTGCGCGTGTCGACGAGCGTGGGCAGGATGCCCTCGATTTCGACATCCGGGTTGAGGTTCTCCCGGATCATGGCAAGCGTGTTCTGAAGCTGGACAAGGCCGCGCATCGACAGATATTCGCACTGGACGGGGACGATTACTTTGTGCGCCGCCGTCAGCGCGTTGATCGTCAGCAGCCCGAGACTCGGCGGGGTGTCGATGAAGACGAAGTCATAGTCGTCCTCTACCTCCTTGAGCGCCTTCTGAAGCGAGCGCTCGCGACCGATCATGGTCGACATCGCGATCTCGGCGCCAGCCAGATCGATCGAGGCGCAGGCGATGTCGACTTCGCGCTTGCGAATCACCTCACGAATCGAGGTGTGGTGCACCAGCACGTCGTACATCGACTTCTGGAGCAGGTCGGGATCGATGCCCTGGGACATGGTCAGGTTGCCCTGCGGATCCATGTCGCAGCACAGGACTCGGTGGCCCTCCTCGACGAAGGCCACCGCCAGATTGAGCGTTGTCGTGGTCTTGGCGACGCCGCCCTTCTGATTGGCGAACGCAATCACCTTCAAGGTGGCCGTCACGGGAGGCTCCGATGCATGAGGGGACACATACGGGGCACCTATTCGCAAATGAGCTACGGATTCCTCCGCGAGGCGCGACGAATAGCCAACTAATTCAAGGGATGTTGGGCGCTCGCGACGGGGCCGGAGCCGCGTCACACCCCCATCCGCCTGGGTACCCTGGCCCCGTGCCCGTCAACGGCTCACTACCCGCACTGTTCAAAAAACGCCTGGTATTCGTCACGGGCAAGGGCGGGGTGGGCAAGTCGACGGTCTCGATCGCGCTCGGCTCCCTGGGCGCCCGTCACGGCCTGCGGACCGTCGTGGCCGAACTCTCCAGCCAGGAGCGCGCCCAGAGCATGTGGGATCGGAATGGAGCGAGCTTCCGTGAGGTGCAGCTCGCCGAAAAGCTGTTCACGATTTCGATCGATCCCCAGCACGCGATGGAGGAGTACCTGGAGGTCAAGGTCGGAGCACTGGGACACGCACTGTCCGCAAGCCGGTTGTTCAACGCGTTCGCGATGGCCACGCCAGGCATGCGGGAGCTGCTCAGCATGGGAAAGATCTGGGAGCTGGCCCAGCTGCACCGTCGAACCCGCGGCGCGGCTCCATACGACCTGGTGATCGTGGACGCCCCGGCCAGCGGCCATGGCCTCGCCCTGCTGCGGACACCGCGCACCTTCGCCAGCATCGCCCGAGTCGGGCCGATCGCTCACCAGGCGGAGACGATCGCGGACACGATCGCGAACAAGAAGCTCACCGGCGTCGTGACGGTGGCCACGGCGGAGGAGATGCCGGTCAACGAGACGATCTCGCTCGCCCACGCCCTGCACGAGGACGATTTCCAACTCGATCTCGTTGTCCTCAACGGCCTCTATCCCCTGCGCTTTGAGCCCGACGAGCTCGACGAGCTCGCATCCGCGCTGGCCCGGACCCGCTCGCGTCGCTCGCGCTCCGCTCTGCGCGCGGCGCTGGCCGAACAGGCGCGTGCCGAGCAGCAGCGCCAGCAGCGGGAACGGCTGGGCGACGAGGTGGGAGCCCGCTTGGTCGAGCTTCCCTACGTGTTTGCCGACCAGCTCGGGCTGACCGAGATGGAGCAGCTCGCCGGTGAGCTGGAGGCGCAACTCGCTACCGCGGTTCGGAAACGATGATGACTGAGGCCGGCCGGTGATCGACGATCTCCTTCAGGGCAAGCGGGTCTGCATCTGTGCCGGCTCGGGCGGGGTGGGCAAGACGACGAGCGCCGCGGCGATCGCCCTCGGAATGGCCGCTCAGGGGGCCAGGGTGGCCGTGGTCACGATTGACCCCGCCAACCGGCTGGCCGACGCGCTGGGCATTGATCAGTTGGACAACGAGCTCCACCGGGTCCTGCCCGGCCCGCAGGCGCCCAAGGAGCTGGAGGTCAAGGGGGAGCTGTGGGCGATGATGCTCGATCCCAAGCGGACCTTTGACGATCTGATCGATCGGCTGGCGCCGGATCCCGAACGGGCGAGCGAGATCAAGGCCAACCGCGTCTACCGCGAGCTCTCGAGCGCCGTGTCCGGCTCGCAGGAATTCACCGCGATGGCCAAGCTCTATGAGCTCGACCAGGACGAGCGCTTCGATCTCCTCGTCCTGGACACGCCGCCGTCACGCAATGCGCTCGAGTTCCTGGAGGCGCCGCGCCGGCTCAGCTCGTTTCTGGAGGGCCGCATGATGCATGCCCTCGTCCGCCCCACCGGGCTCGGCGTGCGGATGCTCGGACTTGGCACGGCGCCGCTGCTGGCCGCACTGCGCCGGGTGACGGGCGTGGACCTGGTGTCCGATTTGGGACGCTTCTTCGGGCTGCTCTCCGGAATGACCCAGGAGTTCAGCCGGCGGGCGGACGGAGTCCAGCAGCTCCTGCGGGCGCCGAGCACGGCCTTTCTGCTCGTGACCTCACCAGAGCGCGAGCCGATCGACGAGGCGATCTGGTTTCACCGCACGATCCAGCGCGAGGGGTTCCCACTGATCGGGGTGGTGGTCAACCGGGTCCATCACGACCTGCTGGGCGAGTCCGAAGCCGGCGACGTCAAGCGCGGGCTGACTCGCGTCCTCGGCGCCGAGCTGGCCGAGAAAGTCGCGGTCAATTTCCGCGACTATCACCTACTCGCCCGCCGGGATGACGAGAACATCTCACGGCTGACGGAGGAGCTGACGGGCCAGCCGCTGCTGCTGGTGCCGCAGCTCGATCAGGACGTCCACGACCTCGACGGACTCGACGCGATGCGCCGGTACCTGTTTGCCAGCGGGGCCGAGCGCGAGCGGCTGCTGGACGAGCTGGTGGCCTAGACCGGGCACAACCAGCCCACCGAAGCTCCACGCCGGAAATTGCCTACCGCTGCTCAGTGGGGCACGCCGGCCTGGTTCAGGAACCGCTGCCGCGCCTCGTCGAGCGTGGCCATCCCGGAGGCGCGATCCGCCCAGCCGGTGACCTCGGAATGGCGGTCAGGATCGAGGTCCTTGTAAACCGTGAAGAAGTGGATGATCTCCGCGCGGAGCTGGGCCGGCACGTCGCCGACGTCTTCCAGGTGGTTCCAGCCGGGGTCGCTGCACGGCACCACGAGCAGATGAGGATCGTTGCCCTTCTCGTCGGCCATCCGAAGCTCGCCGATGATCTTGGCCGGGACGATGCACCCTGGAAACGTGGGCTCGGACACGCACACGAGCACGTCGAGGGGATCGCCGTCCGGGGCCAGTGTCTCAGGCACAAAGCCGTAATCGGTCGGGTACACGACCGACGCCGATACGAACCGGTCCAGCTTCACACCGCCCAGCAGCGGGTCGTACTCGTACTTGTTGCGGCTGCCCTTGGGAATCTCCACCACACAGGTCAGCTCGATTGCGGTCATGGCAGGTCGGACGCCGGCTCGTGGGGCACCCCGCGGGCGCCCACTAATTCATCTCGTTGCGGGAGACCGCCAGGCAGGCCTCGCACATCGGCCAGGGCGGGTTCCAGGGGTAGCCGGTCACATCCTCGCCACAGAGGGCCGTGTCCGGGTCGCCCTCGCCGACCAGGTGGCAGAGCTCCTCGAAACCATCGTCGTTGACCCGCGGGACGTTCCGGCACTCGGGATCGACGTTGGGTGTTCTGACGGGAATAGCCGACTTGCCCACGCGGGCAGGATATCCCCTGCCAGATCTCGACCGCCACTCAGACTGGGGGGCCCCGGCTCAGGCCGGGCTACCGGCCAGATCCTCTTCGAGCTCCTGCGCCAGCAGCCCGTCCGCCACGCCGACCAGGTCGGAGTCCAGGTGTCCGCAGAGCACGTCCCGCACCAGGGCTCGGAGGTAGCCCGCCACGTCGTCCACCAATTCCTCCTCATCGGCATCGCCCCGGGCGGCGCCGGTGATCACCGCCCGATCGAGCGCGATCGCCTCCGCGACGCGCTCCGCGAAGGCGCCCCGCTCCTCGGGTCGTGCGCAGATCAGAGCCAGCCGCTGTGGAAGCCGGCTGTCCCCCGGGCCCTCGGGCTCGAGCAGCGCCCGCAACCCGAGCAGGTAGTCCGTCAGCCCCTCGAGGGCCAAGGCGCGCTCGCACCCCATTTCAAATCGCGACAGCGCCCACGCGAGCTCAGGCGAACCGAAGGACCCGGCCTCGACGCACGACAGACGCCGGGCCATCAGGTTGCAGAAACCACGCAGCTCGTCCTCGTCGCGCGCGGGAATGACCGTCCTGCGTTCGCCGGCACCCGGCCCACCCCCGGGTGCCGGCGGCCCGACGCCGTCGTCGCGCCCGCCGACCCAGACCGGCCTCCAGTTACCGGCGTCAACCCGAGTCCACCCCAGCGCTGCCAGGCCGTAGGAGCCTCGCTCGAACAGCCGGATCGCGCTCAGGAGATGGCGAAACCGTTCCCGGGCCTGCCCAAGCGGTGGCGGTTCTGACCGATCCTGAGTGACCGTCAGCACCGCCAGGACATGAGGTTCGCCGCGCTCGTCCCAGACCGCCTCGGGCGGGCCCCCGCTGAGCCGATCCCCCCGGACAAGCGAGAGCCCTTCTCCGAGCTCGATCTGCCAGCTGCGCTCCTCCAGGTCGAGACCCAGCAGGGGCACGATGACCATCGCTGTGGCCTTGCCGTCAAACAGTGCCTGCTCGAGCTCGGCATACGCGGACTCGAACCGATCGGGCGCGAGCTCGAAGTCGCTTCGCTCCGAGAAGACGCGGAACAGGAAGGCCAGAAGGACGGCATCAGCCAGCTCTCTGGACTCGTCCGGGACGCGCGCGATGCCGCGGAGGGTCAGATATGAGCCGCTGCGCTCACGGCCGGCCAGGGCGCGGGCGGCCGGGGCATAGCTGTCCAGGCCGGAGAGAAGCCCCATCCGGGGCCGGATGAATTCCCGCGTCAGCGCGCGATAGCAATAGAGCGGCGGCCCGCTCCCGCGGACGTCGGCCTCGATCACCTCGAACGGAATCTCGGCTCCGCGCGACTGCTCGGCGGCCAGCGCGGCCGCGCTGTCCGCCGTGAACGCCTCTATGACCTCATGCAGAGCAGCATCGCGCACGATCGCCCAAATTCGCCCCGTCCGCGGGTGATCCTCTTCGCCGAAGGCTGCCTTGCAGAACGAGGACTACTCGGAGCGCCGTTTCGCCTGCTCGATCTGGCCCAGGTGGGCGATGTTCTCCACATCGCTCGCGTCGGTGCTCGACGAGCCGGCAAACCACGCCTCGAGGATCTCCTCTAGCTCGGCCGCCGAGGTCAGGCGCAGGCTGAGCGCCAGCACATTGGCGTCGTTCCAGCGCCGGGCGCCCTCCGCCGTGCCCGCGTCAGGGCAGAGCGCGGCTCGGATGCCGGCCACCTTGTTGGCCGCGATCGACGCCCCGGTCCCGGTCCAGCAGGCCACGATCGCCTGGTCCGCCCGCCCCTCGGCCACGTCGCGGGCGGCCGTCTCGCTGGCCCAAGCCCAATCTGAGCGCTCCGCCGAGGCGTAGGCCCCATGCAGGACGGGCTCATGCCCGCGACGGCGAAGCTCGTCCGGGATCAACTCGGCGACGCCGGTCAACTCGTCGGCCGCGACCGCGATGCGCACCGGGACCGCTGGTCAGGCGGCTGCGACCACGGGCTCGCGATCGAGCTCGCTCGGGGTCACCCCGGGATCGCAACCCAGCCACTGGCGGCCGTAGGCACGCATGTCCTCGATCAGCGGAACCAGGGCCCGGCCCTTGTCGGTCAGCGCGTACTCGACCCGGGGCGGGACCTCCGGGAAGGTCTGGCGCTCGACGACGCCCTCCTCCTCCAGTGCGCGGAGCCGCAGCGACAGCGTCCTAGGGCTGATGCCCCGCAGCGAGCGCTCAAGCTCGCAGAAGCGCGAACGACCGTCGGCCAGGTCCCGGATCACGAGCAGCGTCCACTTGCCACACACGATCTCGGCCGTGCGACAGACAGGACATGTGCTGTCAGAAGCCATCAGGAATCCCTATGTTAGCGCAATGCTTCAACAACTGAAGCAAAGGCTGGCGGAAGCTGAGCTAGTTCAGGCTCGGCGGTGGAGTCGAGCGGGCGCCAGCTGCAACCGCGACCTGTCTGTGCGCTGCCACCGGTGCCTCCTTGGGCCGCTCCGGCGGCGACGCGCTGCCGGGTGGCGGCGGAGGACCGCCGGGTGTCGGCGGCGCGGAATCGCCGTTTGACTCGCTGGGGCTCAACCGGGTGGCGTCGCCGAGATCGTCCATGCTCGTCGAGGTCCGTCCGTCGGCCGCGATCAGCAGCTTGAGATCGTGCGGGTTCGAGGCCGTGCGCAGGGCATCCTCGTAGGTGATCCGCCCGGCTTTGAAGAGGCCGAGCAGGGCCTGGTCGAACGTCTGCATCCCGTAGTAGCCGCCCTCGGTGATCACCTCTCGCAGGCGCCCGGTCTGCTCGAGGTCGAGGATCATGTCTCGAGCCCGGCCGGTCATGCGAAGGATTTCGCAGGCTGCGGCCCTTCCCTTGCCGTCGGCCGTGCGCACAAGCCGCTGCGAGACAACGGCCTGGAGCGTGCCCGCCAGCATCGCCCGGGCCTGCCCGTGCTCATGGGGCTGAAAGAAGTCGATGATCCGGTTGACGGTCTCAGGGGCGTCAAGCGTGTGGACGGTCGAAAGCACAAGATGCCCGGTCTCGGCGGCCGACAGGGCCGTTCTGACGGTCTCCTCGTCGCGCATCTCGCCGATCAGGATGACGTCGGGGTCCTGACGCAGAACGCGCCGCATCGCCCGAGCGAATGAGGCGGTATCCATCCCGACCTCACGCTGGTTGACGATCGAGCGCTGGTCGTGATGCAGGTACTCGATCGGATCCTCGATCGTCACGATGTGCTTGGGCTTGCTCTTGTTGATGTGGTCGATGATCGCCGCGAGGGTCGTCGACTTGCCCGAGCCGGTCGTGCCGGTCAGGAGGATCAGACCGCGCTCCTCCTCGGCGATCTGGCTGATCACCGCGGGAAGACCCAACTGCTCCACGGATAGGACCTCGAACGGCACCATCCGAGCCACGATCGTGACCGAGCCTCGCTGCCGGAATGCGTTGACCCGGAACCGGGCCAGCTTCGGCACGCCGTAGGCGAAGTCGACCTCGCCGTCTTTCTCGAACTCGGCCAGCCGGTCTGGCTGGTTGACGAGCATCTCCCGAACGACGGATTCCGTCTCCTCAGGCCCGACCCGCTCGTGCCCGGCCAGAGGCTCGAGTGCCCCGTAGACACGAATCAGCGGAGGTGACCCCACCTTCAAATGAAGATCAGATCCCTTCCGGGAAACCAGCAGGGTGAGAGTCCCGTGAAGGTCGAGCATCCTGCTAGTGATCGACGCTCTGCCGCGAGCGCTTGAAACCCGAACGGCGACTTGGACGGATGCGACCGGCCAAGCCAATCGGCGGACGAGCAGCCCAGGGCGCCGAAACGCCCTGGGCCTCAGGAAATTCTCGTCGCCAGGCTCAGTCCCGCTTCTCGGTAAAGCGAGCGATGAGCAGGCTGACAAACATCACCGCGCAGCCCACCGTACAGACGATCGGACCGATCGCCGAGCTGAGCTTCAACGAGCCTCCGGGCACGGTTAGGGTGAACCCGGCTCCAGCGTCGAGGGCGGCGAAGAGCAGCGCGATCAGGGCGGCGAGATACGCCACCCACAAGATCCCCCGGCGGTGAACCCGAATCGCCGCGAATAGGAACACGATCGTGATTACCGCACAGACGAGAACGACTTTGCCGCCGGTCACGGCGGAGAACATGTCGTTTGTGCCCGGATACGTCACGCCCGCCGGCAGGTTGAACGCTTTGAGGAACAGACCCACGATGCCGATTACGGCGCCCACGGTGCAAACCCCGAGCCACGTGGGCGAGATCACCACGCGTCTGCTTTTTTTCTTCGGCGCCTCGGGCGCGACGGATGCAGCTTCCATAACTCCTCCTGATGAGAGGCCACAGCCTGTATGCCCCGGGCCGTGGCCATTGTTGACGTGCGGGGAGCGTAGCCAGGGCACCCGACGCTCGCCCCAGGCAAGCCCCCTAGGATTTTCCGGCCACGGTCGGTGCGGGAGGGGCGGATGCGAAATCGCCACACGCCCCGCGCCGCCCGCCCGGCCGCCCGGCAGACTCGCCGCCCCCGGCAACCCGCCCGCCTGCGAAATATGGCGATCCACATAGCCTATGTGGAAGCGCATCGCCATATTTCGGGTGGAGGCGTCGGGAGCGCAGCGGGAGGCGTCGGGAGCGCGGCGCCGCCGGTGCCAAGAGCCTCGGTCCTCGCTCGCGGTCCCGCCCCCTACGCGAGCCAACGCCGGCCGCGCGGCCCCGCCCGCCAGCAATTCGCCCCCCGCGGGAGCCCCGCCCTACGCCACGTCCCGCAGCTTCTGGGCCTCGGCCAGCGACTGGAGCTTCTTCAGCGATTGGTTCTCGATCTGGCGAATGCGCTCGCGCGTGACGTTGAACGTGCGCCCGACCTCGTCGAGCGTGCGCGGGTGCTCGCCACCCAGCCCGTATCGGAGCTCGAGCACGCGACGCTCGCGATAGCTCAGGTTCTCAAGCGCCTCGCGCAGGGCTTCCTTGGTCAGGATCTCGGCGGCGCGCTCGTAGGGAGACTCGGCCCGCTCGTCGGCGATGAACTGTCCGAACTCGGACTCCTCCTCGTCGCCCACCGGCTTCTCCAGAGACACCGGAGCCTGGGCGGAGCGCTTGATCGACTCCACCTCCTCGGGCTCGATGCCCGTGACCTCGGCGATCTCCTCGGCCGTGGGCTCGCGACCGAGCTCCGTGACGAGCTTGCGCTCGGCGCGGCCAATCTTGTTGAGCTTCTCGACCACGTGGACCGGGATGCGGATCGTCCGGGCCTTGTCGGCCAGCGCACGGGCGATCGCCTGCCGGATCCACCAGGTGGCGTACGTGGAGAACTTGAAGCCCTTGCGGTAGTCGAACTTCTCGGCAGCGCGCACGAGCCCGAGCGTCCCCTCCTGGATCAGGTCCAGGAAGGGCAGCCCCTGGTTGCGGTAGTTCTTGGCGATCGAGACAACGAGCCGGAGGTTGGACTCGACCATCTTCTGCTTGGCGTCCAGATCCCCGCGCTCGATCCGCTTGGCCAGGTCGACCTCTTCCTGGGCGGTCAGCAGACGAACCTTCCCGATGTCCTTCAGGAAGAGCTGCAGTGAGTCGGTCGTCATGTCGGGCTTGAGGTCAAGCGCCGTCTTCGGCTTGCGCCGGCCGCGCTTGTCCGGGGCCCGCTCGAGGTCGGCGGCGGCGATCGCCGGGTCGAGCTCTTCGACGAGCTCGATCTCGGCCCGCTCAAGGAAGCCGTGGAGCTCCTCGACGTCAGCTTCGTCGAGGTCGAGCTCGGACACGGCGCCTGCGATCTCGGCAAAGGTCAGCACGCCAAGCTGCTGGCCACGGTTGACGAGGGTTTTGATCTCTTCGAGTTCCTGAAGGTCGGCTACTGACATGACATCCTGTTCAGTTCTTGCCGCCGCCGGAGGGGGTGTTCCAAGCGGGGCTTAGGATCAACACGGGAGCGCCAGCGGACGTAGTGCCGCCATCTAAACAGACTATATCCGCTATACTTAGTGAAGTCACGGGGCTGGAAATTGGGGCAGTCGGGTTCGTCGGGTCTCTCGGCTTCAAGCCTGAGCCTATGGGTTGAACTTCGGCATTCGAATCCAAGACTTAACGCTGAACCGCCGCCCAGGTTTCAGGGTAGGCGCAAATTCCGAGTTCAAAGATTGCGAGTTCAAAGGTAGACGCAAATTTCCCGCGTCCGGAGGGGAAGTCTGTAGGAGCCGGGTCGGAAGTCCGTGAGTACCCAGGAAAGCGGTAAGTCGGGCGCCCGTCGTCAGATCTCAACCTGCGCGATTATTGGTGAACGATGGCCGAAAAAACACCTCCTGACCTTCTCGGAGCGCTGCCGCGAACGCGGCCCCACAGACGCAGCGACAAGCGTCCAGCCCGAGCGGACGCCCCCGAGGAAGTCGCCGAGTCCAGTGGCGAGGAGCACGCGGCGACAACGCACGAGGCCAAGCAGCCCGCCCCGAATGGAGCGTCAGCAACGGCCGACAAGAGCGCGGCCGCTCGGAGAGCGCCAAGGCCAAAGCCGGCGAAGCGCTCGGGCAAGCGCGTGAGCGCGAGAGCCTCCGCCGCCAAAGCCTCCCCGAGCGCCAAAGCCTCCCCGCAAAAGCCTCCCCGAGCGCGAAAGCCTCCTCCCCCGCAAAAGCCTCCCCGACGGCCAAAGCTTCCCCGGCCGCCCAGATCTCGCAATCGCCCAGGCCGCGGGCCAAGGCCGCCAGCAAGCGTCTGCGTCAACCGCCGCAGCCACGCAGCCTTCCCTCTCAGCCGCGCGCGCCCGTCCCTCCTGCCCCCAACCGGCCGGAGATCATCGGAACCGCGATCCAGGCCGTTGCCGAGCTGACCGAGATCGGGCTCTCGGTGACCGCGCGAGCCCTTCGGCGCACGCTTTCCCGGCTTCCGCGGCCGTAAGGCCAGGCGTCTGGCGAATCGGTCTCGGCCACCGAGACCGAATCGCCAACGACCCGGTCGAGCGCGCCGGGGTAGAAGGTCAGCGCTCGCTCGCTGGCATCGACATAGGCGTCTCGCGCCGCGGCCGACGACGTGGACAACGAGAGGCCGAAACGATCTGCCAACATTAGAAACGCTCCTCGCGACCCATTTGGGAATACTTACCCGCCCCTCGGGCTGCCGCAAGCGATCTGGCGACCGGTTCCCAAACTTCGTCTCGCGGCGTAGCGTAATCGCGATAAACAGCGGCGGAGGGCTCGCGGCGTGGTGCCCTTGATCGGCTATGTGGACCGGTTTTCGGCGCCGGCCGGGCGAGCGGATCGCGGTGAAGGTGTCGAGCCGG
>CAWAUJ010000001.1:0-1407524 GCA_963785205.1 uncultured Solirubrobacterales bacterium | reverse complement strand
CGGCACGGCGTACGGGCCGCCGCTACTCCCTGCCTGCCTGCGCCGGCTGACCGAGTAATGCCTATCTCCCGCGAGAGCGGGCAAGGTCGCGGGGTGGGGGACCGACGGCGCGATCCAGATCCTCGGCGGCGACGGATAGACGCGCGAATTCCGGTCGAGGGGATGGGGCCGGGATGCCAAGATCTACACGGTCTGGAGGGGAGCTCGGAGCTCCAGCGGCCAGTGATCTCGCCTACGATTCGGGCATACAGATGTGATGAGAACGGCGCGATGAGCACGGGGACTGCGGCGCCCTGCCGCCTGCCCTGCGCCGGCTCGTTGAGCGCTACGACCCAGACGTTTTCGAGCTGGACGGCCGAGGGCACGGATCCGCCTCGACGGGGCGGATTCACAGCCGCTCGACCTGCTGCTCGACGGCCAGGCCGCGAAGCTGGTTCCGGCCGACCGCGATCAGCGCTCCGATGCCATCCTTCGCGCGGATCCAGACACCTGGCAATACGCGCAGCATCGGTGGCGGAAGCAAACCCGGTGATAGCAGTGGAACGAATGCTTGGGATGCGCTCCGCGTCCTCGCAGTGGTGGCAGCAGTCGTCTGCTTAACGATCTTCTTGGTCCGCCACTACGCGAAGGTCCAGGACGCGGCGAGGTCGGGAAACAGGAAGCGGTAAGAGCGCTCGCAAAAACCTAGTCGCAGAGCGATCCTGGCAAGGACTTCTATTCATTCTCGCGCGAGCCCGGGCGCAGCCCGATCTGGCCTTCGATCGGGACGACCTAACCGCCACTCAGGACGCAGTCACCCGACTGCGCGCGATCATCGACGCCGTCAGGAGCGAATGATCGCGACCAAACGCAATCGTGCGAGCGGCCGGCTGTTGGAACTCATCGGTCGATCCAAGCGGGAGCGATCCTCGCGGTTTATGTCCCGGGTGTTGTTCGCGGGCTCAGCCGGTGAGTCTTACACCCAGCAGCCTGCTTGCGCGTCTGAGCAGGACGCCGCCGTCAAGTAGTGGTGGCAGTTGCTTCCCCCTGATCGTCAGTGACGTCGTCGCACAAGGGGAGCCGTAAACGGGAGTCTTGGCGGGCTCGCTGACTTGTGCGAGCTGCGGCCCGCGTGCAGTAGCGCGGAATCTGAACGTGACCGTCGGGCTGAGATCGATGCCACACGAGTACGCCCCCGTCAGGTGTCCTTCAAAGGGGAGCGAGTCAACATCCCGAGCCAGCGCCCTCACCTCCGACCGCTGCCTCACGACGCGCGCCACGATCGTTTTTCCACCGCGGGTGATCTTGGTGATCTGAACCAGCCGGGCGGCCGCGGGCACCTGTTGGGCTCGAGGCCGAGGCGAGAGGTAGCGGACTAGCGCATCGGCGCGTACTCCCGTCACGCCGCCGGGCAGCACCACCGCGCTGAGGATCAGCATCTCCGGCCCGAACTCGAACCGCTGTTTCGTGCCAAACACATACGACGCGGCGTCCCACCCGCCATTGGACATCGATTGGAGAGGCTCCGCTCCGGCAGGCGGGTGCGCCTGGAAAGAAGCGACCACGGCGGCGGGCGACCTGGAGGTCTTCCAGAACGCGTGCCGGTCGATCTGTGCGGCGAAGATCGCGCCTTCCCAGGGCCCGCCAAGCTCATAGCGCCTGCCGCTTGGCTCCTGCTTCACTCGCCTTGCGCCTGATGGGAGCACCACCTCCGCCAACAGACGCCCAGCCTCAATCTGAGCGGCCCGACGATTGGCCGCGACCCCGTGGCTAGTGGACCCGCTAGCCCCGTGTGCGGGGAGGGCGACCGCGACCGTGCATCCAACCACAAGTCCAACAAGCCCAACGACGGTGACGTAGCGACGCCTCATGTGTTACCGGGAACACTACGACGCGACCGCGCCACAGTCACGCCCAGGACGTAATCTCAGTGCAATGCCACGGCCGGGATATTTCGTGTGGCACCGGCTTTCTTGCGGGGCTCTCCTGACCTTCGCCGCCTTGGGCTTAGCGGCCTGCGGTGGTAGCCAGAAGGGCGGCGGTGGGCCGACGGATTGTCTGGCGGTGCCCAACTCGATCCCGAATCTGGCGACTTGGGGCTCCCGTCTGACGGTCCGCCGCGGTGCGATCGTTTATGCCGCCATCGACGAGGCCGCGGAATACGAGGGCGGCGCGTACCTCACTCAGAGTAAGCGCCCCTCAGCGCGACCTGACCCACGCCTGTACAACCTCTTTCCGTGGCAGGCCCCCCGTTCCTCGTCGATAACGGTTCTCAAGCCAATCAGGACGTGCCCGCTGACACGAGCATCGACTCTGGCTGAGACCGTGACCGCATTTCGGGCGGTGGGCGTCGGTTCGTCAACCCTGATCGCCTCGCTCGTCCCCGAATGGCGCCTAGCGAGGTACAGGCCGCCAGTATTTCGTACAACCGTGACAGTGCGACCGTGAGGCCCATGAGAGTTCGGCGGTTGGCTGGTTCGTTCAGCTGGAGGTCTGCCAGGCTTCTGTTCACCTATCAGTCGCCTTCCGCTTGGGGCTACGATCAGGGCCGTCTCTAGGCCGTTACGGGAACGAGTACGTCGCGGGCTGCTCCTGTGGACCCGAGATGGATCCAACGGCCAGGCAGCTCGACCGGCTGCACCAGGCACCCGACACGGCCATGTCCCTCGGGGTCTTCTGCGGAGCGGCCATTGCTGTCCTTAATGATGGGGACTATTACTGCCCAAGGACCCCCCGGCAGGTTGTCGTCGAGTCCGGAGGCGTAGTTGGGCGTCGGGGGCGCGACGCGTGTCCGAGTCAGAGTCCCGCTGCGTCCTCTGCTAGGACTGGGCGGGCTGGGAGCGTCCGAACGCGCGCGAGCAGTGGCGGTGAATACCAGGCGGGTGCGTCGCCCTCCATGAATCTCTCGAGGTTAGGAGTCTGCGGGCGCGCCCCGCCAAGCACGTAGAGGACCACGGCGATGATCGCTCCGCTGGCCGCGAGCCCAAGGCCAATCCACAGCATTGTGCCCGTGCCGGAGATGAGATTGGGTCCGGCGGTGGCAGCGAAATGAGCAAATACCGGCGCGACCATAAACGCCGCCACGGCGCGGAACAATTCGACAATCGCGAACACGCGTTGCAGGCTCTGGGAGCGGAGCGATAGTCCGGCCACAAAAAGCGCCGGCGCGACCGTGGCTCCCAGCCCTAGTCCGGTCAGGCCAGAACCGACGAGCGTGAGGGCCTGCGGGGCGGGAACGCGCACCCGAAAGACACCGATCCCAGCCGCCAATAGCACCATCCCAGCCAGCGGCAGGTAATGGATGTAGCGCTTAGCGATCACCGCGCCGAGGGCAAACGCCGTGACGATGGCGCCGCCCAGCTCGGGCAGGTAGAGCAGACCGACGTGAAGCGGGCTGTAGCGCTGGGCCAGAACGGACGCCGTTAGGGCGGTGGCCGAGACCGACGCTGCGGCCGCGAATAGCGCCACCGTGATCCCAGCCACGGGCATCGTGCTGCTCAACATGCTCCGAATCGTCAACAGCGGTCGCCGGCTGCGGTATTGGTTGACCACAAGCAGGATGATCAGCGCCATCCCACCGAGCAACGGCGCCACGGTGAGCGTGCTCAGGAATCGATGGGTGAGCAGTTCCGAGGCGCCGTAGAACGCACCCACCGATCCGGCCCCCGCCAGCGCGATGGCGAGCGGATTGAGGGGTACTGTCGGATCGGCCGGCGGGATCTCCTCGTAGGTCAGCACTGCCAGTACCAGCGCCGCCAGCGAGATCGCGGCCACAACGAAAAACAGTGGCCGCCAGGCATGGGCACCGGCCTGGATCCCGCCCATCGTGGGGCCGAGCGCGACCGCGCCAAAGATGCAGATGTTCATGATCATCGCCGTCTCTCGAAACTTGGAGGTGCCAAAGCCGAGGGCCAGCGGCGGAACGGCTGCGATCAGCAACAAACTCGTGCACAGTCCCTGGAGCACATGACCGGCGATGAACATCTCAGGATTCTGCGCCGCCGCAGTCAGCAAGGAGCCAATCGCCAGCAGACCGGCGTAGACCACCATCATCCGACGCTGAGGCAAATGTTGGGCCAACGCGACCGCCAGCACCGTCCCCACCGCATAACCGGCGTTGGCCATGCCTGAGCCCAGACTCATCGCCTGCAGGCTCATGTGGAGCTGATGAGCGATGATCGGCGTCAGCGGCTGAAGCGCCGCCGAGAGGGCCAGGAACGGGACCAGGGCGAAGATGACCATCGCCGCCGCGGGGAAGTAGCGGCCAGCCAGGGGACCGGTTCGCATCAGACTCGGCGAAAAGATCGGCAGCGCATCAGTCCAGCCTAGCAATAGTTGCGAGCGCAATTATTGGGCGACGAGGGCTGAACAGCGCGTCTAACAATCATGCGGCACTGGTCCGTTGTGAGTGCTCCCGCGTGGTTTCACGACCGGCACGCTCTTCGCGGGCGCTTTAGCGCCTGTGTGGACTTGCTAGATGAAGTCGTTGCCCGTAAGCACATACACGAACGGCACGGCTGGAATGATCGCGGCGATCGCCCAGGTGAGCTTCGGCACCAGTCCCATGTCAGAGCGTCCGAGCAGATCGACCCAGATCAGCACCACCGCGACTGGGTGAAGAATGCACAGGACGATCTCAAGCAGCTTCTTCATGCATGATCTCTACCCAAATATCGCGCTGCAACGCGCGAGTCCCCGCGCCGAGCACCAGCCGGACAGCGGTTGCCGGTTACGTGGCGCGGGCCGTCGCGCGACCTGGTGCCTGCTTCGGTGACGGCGCTACCTTCTTCGGCCGTGCGAGTCGTGCGTGCGACGGCGGAGGACGCCGAGCTGTGCTTGCGGATTGCCCGCGCCGGCGCTGTCGCGGGCTTCCAGCACGTCTTTCCGCCAGATCTCTACGAGTATCCGGCTGACACGATTCGCGCGGACTGGGTCTCCGCACTAAGCAACCCAGACACGGAGGCATATCTCGCCTTCGACGAGGACCAGCCCGTCGGGGTGATCTCCATTAGCGACGGCGTCCTGCAGACCCTGTATGTGATGCCGGAGTGCTGGGGGCGCGGCGTGGGCAATACGCTGCACGACTTCGCTCTGGATCGGCTACGCAAAACGAATGTCCAGGAGGCGCGTCTCTGGACGCTCTCCGAAAATCAACGTGCGCGCACTTTCTACGAGAAACGCGGATGGACTCTCACCGGGCGCACGCGCGTCGTGCCCTTCCCGCCATATCCGATCGACGTCGAGTATGCCCGCTCGACACTTCGCAGCTAGCTGCGCGCCATGGCTGTATGCCCCAGCACTGGCGCGGCCTGGTCGGCAGTCCGCGTAGCGCGGGGCTGACCTCCTAGGGAAACCGCAGCGTCCCCGGGCTGCGCCGCGAGGAGGTTGCCGTCCTGGCTGGCGTCAGCGTCCCCTACTACACCCGGATCGAGCGCGGAGAGTTGAACGGCGTCTCCGACAATGTGCTCGAGTGCGAACGGGGAACTAGCCTTTGAGTTGTGTTCGAAGCTCTCGCGCGAGCTGCACTGCGGCTTCGATTTCGACACGCCGGATCGACACGCTCTCAACATTGATCCCGAAGGGCACGCCCAGCTTGCGGCAGTAGGCCATCAATTCGATGGCGGTCGTGAGCGCTTGCTGGTAGGAAGCCTGAAGCGGATCAGCGACGTGCTTGAGGTCGTTCTCGATCCACCGCGGCACGTCGACGCCCAGCCACCGAAGGAAGTCTAAGGTCTTCATCGACCCGCATACTGAGAACGTGAAGACAAAAGGTGCCTGCGAGATTCCTCGCGCCTGGCACTCGTAGTGGTATTCGGACACGAGGTTCTTTGCCGCGTTGATCTCGTACACGACCTGGGTCACGAAAAACCGACATCCCGCGTCCTGCTTGGCGAGGAGCCGCAGGTGTTCATCTTTGCGGCGGCTATGGCGCTCAGGAATCGCGACCCCTCCTGATAACAAGGCTGGGTTAGCTTGGCGCCGTAGCGCTTGAGCGTCCGCGAGCGAGGTTCGGGTCTTCGCGCTACTTGACGCTGCTCCGACGAGAACGGTCATCGACCGCGCCGGATCTTGCGCCGCCAGCCAGGCGCGCAAATCTTCCGGGGCGTACTTGCCTACTGCGCGGTACACGATGACTGGGGTCGGCCAGCTCCCGAGATGATCGGTGAGGTAGTCGGCGGGATCGAGCGTCGGCATGAATGGAAATGGCCGCTCGGCCGGATTCCGCTGGGTTTCGTCATCGATGTCGTAAAGGATGAGGCCGTCCAGGCCGAGCGGGCGCAGCCGAGCGACCGTCGTGTCGGCGATCTCTTGGACCTGGTCACGATCGGTCATGAGACTCGGCGGGGTGAGGGCAAAGAGCACAAACTCGCTCTGACGGTCCTCGATACGCCGGATCAAATCCACAGGCGCGACGGTATTGGAATCGCGGGGCGGGACCGTGAGCGCGCGGACATGAGATGCGCGAGTTTGCCGGAACTAGGTCAGGGCGATCTCTGCAAAGGGCCTACCTTCCGCCAGAGCAAGGCTGTTGCCTTGTCCCCGTGGTCCGATCCAGTCCCTTGTCGCGCGTGTTGAGAGGGACTTGGCGACCAGCCTGGTTGCAAGTCTCGGAGCTTTGAGCCGTTATCCGATTGGTGCTCAAGCGGCTAGCGATACGCGCCTTGGTCGGAGGCGTAACCGTGGCGATCACGGTCTCGACGGTGGCGACTGCCGCCGGGTCCGGGCATGAACGAATTCGAGGCTTGCCCCAGGGCCCCGCGAAGGCGGCGCTCGAGTCGGAGCCTTCGCTCCCGGCGCCGCGCGGGTGGCCGTTTCCGGATGCCTTCTCGCCTACGTCCGGCACGGGCCGCCTGATCGACGGCGCCCTCGAGTGGACCGACTGGGTGTATGACGATTACGGCGCGTCGAGTCCGGAGGGAGCGCCGGTCAACCAGATCACCGCCAACGGCCCTTTCTCGCCGGCTCACGGCGACTACGTCTACCCATCGGGTGCGGCCCACAACGACGGGGCGGACATTTTCCGTGCGGGTGTCGGGCTCACTCGCACCACAACGATCTGGCGGGTCGATTGGACGACGCTGGCCAACCGGAACGTCCCGATCGCCGAGTGGACGTTCGACACGGACGACAACTCACGAACCGGTGCCTCGAAGTGGCCGGCCAAGGCCAACGTGTCGTCTGCGGGAATCGAGAAGGCGCTCGTCGTCACGGCCCGGGGCGCTGAGCTGATCAACGCAATCACCGACCGGGTGATCGCGAGGTTCCCGACCGCGGTCGACATGAGTTCGCGGTCCTTCCTCGTGAGGATTCCGCGGTCGGTAATGCCGGTCAGAAGCACATGGAGGATCCGGCTGGCCGCCGGCTTGGCCGATAGGAGCGGGATGGCGTTCGCCGTGCCGACCCTGTCCGGGGGCGCGTCGGCACCGTCGACCGCGTCACGCGTGTACAACATCACGTTCCGCACGGTGGCGCAGGAGCCGCCGATCTATACGGGCGGCCAGACCGCAGGCCTCACGCGAGCGCTCCGACGGCTCGTGGCCAGAACACCGGAAGTGGGACCGGTTGGTGGCGCTGGCGCCACGGTGCTGGTGACCGGCAATTTCTGGGCCGAGGACGACCAGGCCGCCACGCTGGCCACGGGCAAGGTTGCCAAGTTCTCGGAGCTCGTTCATTGGGAGCAGCTGGCCCGTCATGTCAGGACGGCGCCGCCACTAGTCCGGGGCTACAGCGACCGGTGGTATGTCACGAGCTTGCGCCTCGGCCAAGGCGTGGCCTCGACGGTTGATGCCAACCCCGCCTACCTCTCACGGATCCAGCCTTACGCCGTGTACGTCCCCAGGAACTACACGGGGCGGCGGCCGTTGCCGCTCACGTGGCTACTGCACTCATTAGACGTCAACTACAACCAGTACGGCGCGATCGACCCCCGCCAAATCAAAGAGGAATGCCAGGATCGCGACTCGATCTGTGTCAGTCCAGAAGGTTTTGGCGCTGACGGCGGCTGGGCCGGTGATGCCGAGCACGATTTCTGGCAGGTGTGGCATGAGATGGCCGTCGGCTTCAGGCTCAACCCGAACCGGACGGTGATCAGCGGCTACTCGATGGGCGGCATCGGGAGCTTCGAGATCGGCCTCACCTATCCCTCGGCCTTCAGCGAGTCGATGCCCCTCGACGGCCTCGACGACAGTGCGTGCAGCGGCACCAACCGCTCCGCCAATGCTCGGTGGGAACCATTCGTGATCTCTAACGCGGCCGCCGACGAGGAGTCACCCTGGACGGACGCCGAGACAGAGGCGTCCGATTTCCAGGCCGCGGGCAACCGCTACAAGTTTTTCACGACCACGTTGCCTGAGCACAATGTGACCGCAGCGGCCGATGGCTTCTCAACACAGATCGCCGCGCTGGGCGGCACCCCACTCGCCACCTCCAATCCGGGCACGATCAGCTACACCTGGTGCTCTGGCGTTGTGAATCCCAAGCTGGGTCTCGGCCCGACCTCGGTGTACTGGCTGTCCGGCCTGCGCCAGCGCTCGACCAAGCGCAGCTCGAGCATTGGGGCAGATGACGCTGGGATCCCGACTGCATCGGAAGCCGAAGAGCGCTCGACGAAGACAATCAATCCCCCCGACGCGCCGCCGATGGTGCTCGTCTCCGGCAGCTGGGTGCGAGGGCCGACACCGCCAGCGGCGCTTACCCTCACGCTCGACCTGACGAACGTCGGCAGGCTTATCGTCGATGCCGCCCGGGCCCGACTGCCCAAAGCCACCGCGACGATCACCACCGACGGTCCCGTCGTGCTGACTCTGACTCATCTGCCCTCCGGGACGTCCATCACCGGGAGCGGGTTGCGGGTGGTAGCTGCTGGCGGGCGGGCGTCCGTCGCTCTCCCCCGGGGAATTACGCATCTCAGATGGGGGTCGCGTAGCGCCTGAGTCGAGGGCGGCCTGCGCCTGGTCCCTCGGCTCCGTTTAGGCTGCGGCCGTGCTCGTCGCGCGTGAGATAGAGGTGCGCGTTCCAAGCGGCCTCCGGATCCTTGGCCCGGTTTCTCTCGACGTCGCGCGAGGCTCGCTGGTCGCGTTGATGGGACCCAGTGGATCGGGAAAGTCGACGCTGCTCCGCGCGCTAGCCGGGATCACAGCTCCGACTGGTGGCAGCGCGACTTGGGATCTGCGACCCACCGGCTCCGCGGTACACGCGGTTGGCTATGTCCCTCAACGTGAGAGCGTCCACGACCTCTTGACCACGCGGGAGGCGCTTCGCTACGCCGCCGCTTTGCGATTGGAGCACAGCGCTGATATCGGCTCGCGAGTCGCGACTGTCCTGGCTGAGCTCGGCTTGACCGCACAGGCCGACACGCTGATTCGAAGCCTGTCCGGAGGCGAACGGCGCCGCGCCGCGTGCGCGATCGAGCTGGTCGGCGATCCCCCGGTGCTTGTCCTCGACGAGCCGACCAGCGGGCTGGACGAGGTGCTCGAGCGCCGGCTGATGCAGCTCTTCCGGCGGCTCGCGGGCCATGATCGCGCGCTGCTCGTGGCCACTCATGCGACCACCAGTCTGGACCTGTGCGATGAGGTGATCATCCTTCAGGAAGGGCAGGTCGCCTATCGCGGAGGCGCAGAGGGCGCGCGCGCCCACATCTCGGCGGTTGCCGAGAAGCCGCCAGCGCCGCCGGACGCCGACCAGGAGTTGACAGAGGGTGCCCCCACCACCGGCGCGCCGGCCGCCACGGCGGCAAGGGCAAGTCACCGACCTGCGGCCGGGAGCGTCTCCGGGCCGCTGACTCGACCGTTCTTGCTCGAGCTGCGTGTATTGACCGCTCGTTATCTCCGGACGATGGTGCGCGATCGACGCACGCTCGCGGTCGTGGTTTTGCAGGCGCCGGTGATCGGGCTGCTGATCGCGATCGTCTTCAATTCCGGAGCCCTCGCAACCAGTGCTTCTCCGATCGGGGCGCTGGAACTCGTGTTTCTGGTGATGACGGGCGCCATCTGGCTTGGCGTGGCGTCGGCGGCCCGAGAAGTGGTGAAGGAACGCGGCCTCGTCGAGCGCGAGTTCGACGTGGGCATCCGCCTCGACGCGTACGTGCTGGCCAAGGCTCTCGTGCTGTTTGCCTTGAACTTCGTTCAGGTTCTGCTGCTCGTCCAGGTCGTCGAGATTCTGAGGCCCCTCGGGATCGGAAGCAGTGGCAGGTTCGAGCTGTTCGCGATCGCGCTCCTCACCGCTTGGGCGAGCGCGGCGATGGGGCTCGCTGTCTCGTGCGCAGCTCGCAGCGTCGATCAGGCAGCCGGTGCCGTCCCGTTGCTGTTAATGCCGCAGCTGCTGCTCGCCGGCGGGCTGATCCCGCTGGCGCAGATGCCGGGCGTTATGTCGGCGCTCGCAAACGTGATCTACGCCAGGTGGGCGTATGCGGGGCTCGGCTCGGCCGCCCATATCGGTTCACGCCTCGCCGCCTCCGACAGTTCCGGCATTCTGGGCTTCAACAGCAGCTTCTTCGCGCTGACGCCGGCGACCGCGGCAGGCATCCTCGTCGCGTTCACGATTCTCGAGCTGGTCTTGGCCGTGTTGCTGCTCATGCGGCGACCGCCGGTGAACTCGTGAGACAGCCGATCTGGCTAGAAGTGCTGTTCGATCAGCGGCTCTTCCTGATCGATACGGGGATCGCCAGTAACGCGCTGTCGTCAAACCCGCTCTCGGTCTCGCCGCCGGTTGTTGGGGACCACTGGTTTTGCTACGTTGGCCTGGTTCTTGGCCACCGGCAAGGAGGGGCATGAGATGAGCGATGAGCGCCTACAGGCATTGGGGATTCCGCGTCGGGGGTTCCTGAAGAAGGCGGGAACGGTTGCTTTCGTCACGCCCGTGGTGGTGTCATTTGCCCTGGACGGAATCGCCGAGGCCGGTTCGCGGCGGCAGTTCACCCCCAACCAGTGCCACCCCAACCAGCAGGCCTGCCCTCATTACGGCAAGACGATCAGGGGGCGGCAAGTCGGGCCGCTGAAGATCTTGAAAGGACAGTCGGTTCTTCTCTCCGGTGCGACGATTGACGGACCCGTTATGGTCGAAGCCGGAGGCGGGATCGGCATCGAGAAGAGCATCATCAATGGACCGTTCAAGGCCAACGGCGCGACCTCGATCTACATGCACAACTCCACGCTCCACGGGCCGATGACGATCACTGCCAGCACCCGCACCGTCTCGATTGGCGGCACCGATCCGTGTGGCACCGGGAACAACGCTGTGTACGGGCCGGTCACGATCACCGGCAATCACGGCCCCGGTACGTATTTTCAGGACAACGTCGTGTATGGGTCGCTGACGGTCACGGGCAATAGCAACCCCGTCGGGGACTTGGGCAACATCGTCTACGGAACGAAGAACCTCCAAGCCAACGTCTGCTAGGGCAGGGGCGCTCCCGACCGAAGCTGATGCGTCCGCTGCTGTCAGCGGCTCTGATCGTTCGGGACGAGGCCCAGTTCATCGGGGACTGTCTGCGCTCGGTCGCTCCGGTCGTCGACGAAATCGTCGTCGTCGACACCGGTTCACGCGACGAGACCCCAGAGATCGCACGTTCCTTGGGCGCGCGAGTCATCGATCATCCGTGGCGAGAGGACTTCGCCGAGGCCAGGAATGTGTCGCTCGAGCTCGCTCGGGGCGAGTGGATCCTTTACATCGACGCGGACGAGCGTCTGGCCGAGACCGACCGGGTCACGGTCGAAAAACTCCTCCAGAGCGCTGATGAGGTTGCTTTTCGGGTGCTCCTGCGGCCGATGCTCAACACCACCCTGTATCGCGAGTACCGCCTATGGCGGAATGATCCGCGCATCCGCTTTGAGGGCATCATCCACGAGCGGGTCGTGCCGGCCATCCACCGAGTGGCCGACCAGGACGATCGTCCGATCGGCGACTGCGAGCTTCTGCTTGAGCACGTGGGGTATGAGGGCGGCCAGGATCACAAGCACTTGCGGAACCTTCCCCTGCTTCGAGCGGAGGTCCCTCGTGATCCCCACAACCTGTTCAAGCGCCATCATCTAGCGCGCGTCCTGGAGGGGCTGGGGCAGGAGGACGAGGCCGCGGCCGTGCTGGCGGACGCCGCCGAACTGGCGCGGAGCATGCCCGGTGATCCGCTGGGCGTGCTGGTGTTCGTCGACCTGGTCCGCGTCTGCAGTGACCAGGGCGAGGACGTCACCGAGCTGCTGGCCGAGGCCCTTGGGCGATACCCCAACAACAAGCTGCTGTGGTGGATCCAGGCGGCGGAGCATGCCTCCCACGGACGCTACGACGAGGCTCTGGAGCTGCTCGACCGACTCCTGGCCGTCGATGTCTCGGTGCTTCCAGACGAGGGGCCCGCGTACGATCGCCGGATATTCGGGGAGTTCGCCCACGAGGCGCGCGGTCTCTGCCTGTTTCGCCTCGGCCGGTACGCCGAGGCGGCCGAGGCTTACGGGCAGGCGTCAGACATCGACCCCGCGAACCTCGCATATCGGGCTAAACGGCACGCCGCGCTCGGCCGCGCTGCGCGCGCGCGCGAGCCCACATGAGTGAGGCCCCCGACGCGGTCGGGCAGTTCATCGTGCTGGCGCCGATCGCGCCAGCCCCTGCCGGGAATGGTCTGGCGATGCGGACAGAGCTGTTTCGCCGCTCCGCGCCCCCGCCGCTTCGAGCCTTGACGACTGTCGTCCCCGTGGCGGGGAAATTGCCCGAGACGCTGCGTCGCTCGTCGGATGTCGTAAACCTGGCCCTGGACCCAGCGGTGGCGCGTAAGGGGGTGAAGTCGCTGCTTGGAGATGCCGCCTGGCGGGAACGTCTGACCCGTGCGGGCACCCTGCCACGGCTTGCGCGCGCTGGGTCTCCCGGGCTCGCTGATTCGGTCGCGAGCGTTTGCCAAGGCGAACGAACGGTCGGTCTCCACGTGATGCGGAGCTATCTGGCGCCGTTAGGAATCGCGGTCGCCGAGCGACTCCAGCCCGAGTGGGTCACGCTCGATCTCGACGACGACGATGCCGCCCTGGCGGCGAGCTGCGGTGACCAGGAGGAAGCGGCGGCTTACGATCGACTGCTGGCGGTCTTCGCCCCCCTGTTCGACGGTCTGTCGGCGGCTTCCGCCGCTGAGGCCGATGCGATCGGCGAGCGTCACGGCCTCGTGGTGGAGCACGTTCCGAACGGAGTGGACCTGCCTGCGGCCTCCACCCCTACGACACGGCGTAACCGCGCGCCGGGAGTTCGGCTTCTGTTCGTCGCCAACCTGACCTATCCGCCCAACGCGGTGGCGGCACGCGTGCTCGTCGAGGCGATCCTGCCCCGGGTTCAGCGTCGGCTCGGCGCCGATGTCCGCGTGACACTGGTCGGAACCCACGACCGCGAGCTCGAGCGGCTCGCTGGCCCGAACGTCGAGCTAACCGGATTCGTCCCGGAAGTCGGCCCTGTCTATGACGACGCCACTGCTGTCGTTGTGCCACTGAATGCCGGGGGCGGCACGCGGCTCAAGTTGCTCGAGGCTTTTGCGCACGGGGTGCCGGTTATCGCCTCGCGTGTCGCCGCGGCGGGGCTGGCGGTGTCAGACGGCCGTCATCTGCTGTTAGCCGAGGATCCCGACGAGATGGCGAGGGCGATTGAGGCAATCCTCGCCGATCCGGCGTTCGCGTCGCGATTGACCGCGGACGCCCGAGCGCTCGTCCGCGGGCGCTACAGCACCGAGCTGATCGTCTCGCACATCCGCGATTTCTTCGCCCGCGCAGCAACCCGCGCGCACGACCGCGTTCAGCTGGCGGCTTCGTCTTGAGCGACCCAGTGAATGAGCTCCCGGTCCGCGAGGTCCTCGAGTCCTGCGACGGCATCCTCGCGCGGCGGCGCACTCAGATCGTAGGCCTCGGCGAGGATCTGCGCGATTGCCTCCACATCCCTGGTGCCGTCGCACAGGTCGAAGATCATCGAGGCGGACGTGTTCAGATGGTGGACCCTGTCGTGCACCGGGTCATAGACCACGAGGCCATCGTCGGCTTCGTTGATCTCAAGGAGGTCCGCCCTGCGCGGGTACGCGTCGCTCATGACCTTGATCGTGTTGCCGTGGTAGCAGGTTCGTGCATCGAGCGATGCGGATGATTCCACGCCTCGCGCACTTCGTGTTTGGCCTCAGCGAGCAGGACGAGCCGTTTCACTTCCTCCACTATGCCTCGCTGGAGTCGTGCCGGCGGATGCTTGCGCCGGAGAGGATCTATCTCCATCACAAGTGGCGGCCGTGGGGGCCGTGGTGGGAGCGCATTCGCCGGCACGTGACGCTCGTGGAGGTCGAGCTTGTGGACGAGGTGCTGGCCGCGCAATACCTGCCCGGCCGGGTTCCCGAGGAATACCTGTACGCGCATCACACGGACATCATTCGTCTCGACGCGCTGATCGAGCACGGCGGTGTCTATGCCGACCTCGACACGATCTTCCTCCGTCCATGGCCAGCGGAACTGTTCGAAGAACGCTTCGTGATCGGCCGCGAGCCACCGGTGAGCGACGAGCGGACTGGCGAGCTTCGGGCTTCGCTTTGCAACGCACTGTTGATGAGTGAGCCCGGGGCGAAGTTTGCCCGAGTGTGGCGTGCTCAGATGGCCGGCGAGCTCGACGGAACCTGGAGCAACCACAGCGGATTCTTGCCCGAGCGGTTGAGTTCGGAGTTACCGGCACAGGTGCGCGTCGAGCCTGAGGTCAGGTTCTTTCCATTCGCGTCGACTCGCGCGGGCCTCTCGCAACTACTCGAGCAGCGGCTTCCGGTGCCTGAGGCTGCTCTCAGCGTGCATCTCTGGGCACACCTGTGGTGGGACCGGCGCCGGCGCGACTTCAACCAGACACACGCCGGGTGGTGCGCGCCGCCGTTCCTGCGCCGAGCTCAGACCACGCTCGCCGAGATCATGCGCCCCTACCTGCCCGATCGGGCCACGACCCAGGCTGGCCGCACCCGCCCCGGCAGGCGCGCCTCGTTCTCACAGTGCGCCTGGAGCTATCTCGCCCTGGACGAGGAGTCCGGCTATGGCGTGGCCGCCGCGCGATGCATGGCCGCTCTCGAGGATTCGGGGTTAGCGCTGGAGTGGACGCCGTTCGTCCCGGGCACCCGGTGGGGACTTGGTTACGAGCCACTGCGACCATTCAGCAGGCCCGCTGATGTGGAGACGTCAGCGCAGGTCGTGATCGCCCACCTCGTGCCTGAGTACTTTCCGGCGATCCGAAGGCACAACCCGAACGCCTTTCTGGTTGGACACACCGTTTGGGATACCGATCGCATCCCTGAGCACTGGATCAGCTGCCTCGACGCGGCCGATCTGCTCATCGTCCCATCTGCGTTCAGCGCCGAAGCGATCGCTGCCTCTCCGGTCACGACGCCGGTTGCTGTCGTGCCGCACGTGGCCCCGCAGCTGCCGCCCCCCGCCTCGCTGGCGGTGCCTCAGGCTGACTCGGAGGACTTCGTCTTCTACACGATCGCCGAATGGAACGAGCGAAAGGCCGTGTTCAAGACGGTCGAGGCGTATCTGCGCGCGTTCACCAGCGCCGACCCCGTGCTGCTGATCGTCAAGACCTCCCACCGTGACCACACCGCCGCGAGCCCCGCTACCCAGCAATGGGCAGGAGCAGGGACGACCGCGTGGTCGCTGGCCCGGTTGATCGCCAGTCATCCCGATCCACCGGCGGTCAGGCTCGTCACGCGCGCGTTGAGCAACGGCGAGATCGCGGCTTTGCATCGCCGGGGAGACTGCTTCGTGTCGCTCTGCCGCAGTGAGGGCTTTGGGCTGGGAGCGTTTGACGCCGCAGCGCATGGCAACCCGGTCGTGACAACTGGGTTCGGCGGCCACCTCGACTATCTCGCCGGCTCCCCATACCTGGTCGGCTTCAAGCTTGTGCCAGTGATCGATCCGGCCGGTTACCACAGCTACGCACCCGACCAACGCTGGGCGGACCCAGACATCGAGCACGGCGCCGCGCTCTTGCGGCAGATCGCCGCTGGGCCAGATCAGGCCGCCACCGCGGCGAGCTCGATCGCCGCGGAGATCAGGTATCGCTACCGGCCCGCAGCGATCGCTTCGGCATTCCGCTCAGCGGCGCATGAGCACGATCATCGCCCGGCAGTGCGCACCGCGACAGCCGCGGTGACGCGTCGTCAATGACGAGCGGGGTCCGTTGGCTTTCGGTTGGTCCCGGATCCGGCCTCGGAGACGCCAGCGAGGCTTATATCGGCGGCTTGCGATCAGCGGGGGTGCCTGTCACCTGGACGTTGCTTGGGTGGCCGTCAGTTGCCTGGGAAGCGAATTACGGGCCCGTGACCGGCGGCGGTTTGGACGGCCTGTCTCACGGTGACATCGTCGAGGTCGCAGTCCCGCATGACACGGTCGTTGTCTGCTCCACGCCGCTGTGGCACGATCAGCTGTCCAGCGAGTCCGATGGCCGGCAGCTGGTCGCGTTTACGACGTGGGAGACCGATCGATTACCCGCAGAATCGGTTGCCATCCTGAACCGGTACGACCGCATCCTGGTCCCATCACGTTTCAACGCTGAGGTGTTCGCAGCATCCGGAGTCACGACACCGCTCCGCGTCGTCCCGCACATCGCGCGACGGTCGGCGTGGCAAACCCCACCGCCACACCAGGGCAAATTCGTCTTTTATTTGATCGCCACTTGGACGACCCGCAAAGCCGTTCTCGACGTCGTGTCCGCCTACCTGGCTGCGTTCACCGCCGCCGACGATGTCCTTCTGAGAATCCACACGACTCCGGAGGACTTGATCGCACGTGCCCGCGCCGCCCGCGAGGGTCTCTCGTCCGAAAGCCATCATCGCGCCACCTGGTTCACGCTGGCCAAAGCGTTGGCAGGGCATACCAACGCATCGGAGATCAGCCTGAGCACAAATCGGCTCACGCGGAAAGAGATCGACTCGCTGCACACTCACGGAGACTGCTTCGTCTCCCTCAGCCGAGGCGAGGGCTGGGGATTGGGCGCTTTCGACGCTGGCGCTTTCGGTAAACCCGTAGTCGTGACGGGTTGGGGCGGGACTCGGGAATTCCTGCCGGACGACTATCCGTACTTCGTCGACTATGAGCTCGTGCCCACCACCTCAGAAGAGGCCGACGACTGGTGGCACCCGCATGCCGGCGAGCAGTGGGCGAAGGCCGACACCGAGCACGCGGCAGAGCTCCTGCGGCACGTGTTTGAGAACCGCGAAGAGGCCCGAGCGTGGGGGGGCGTTCTGCGGTCCACGGTTTCCGCTGATTTCGCCGAGCCCGAGGTTACGAGTCGCCTGATCGACGCCCTGTCGTGTCATCAAGGCGCATCTGGTTCCATGCCCGCATGGAGGTCGTCGAGTTCGGCGCGCTGACCGACGAGCATAGGCGTGCGCTTGAAGGTGATGAGCAGGACCCATTTGACACCGCGGGGATCACGTTGCGCTTCCGGTCGAAGGAGCGCCATGTCGGTCTGCAGGACGAGTCTGGTCGGCTCGTGGCGTCGACCGGGATGCTCGTGGTCGACATCGAAGTCGAGGGCGCACGATTTCCAGTGGTGGGCCTGGGTGGCGTCATCGTCAGCGCGCCGTATCGCCGCCGCGGTTTGGCCCGTAGGGTCGTTGAGGCGGCGCTTGCTCGCGCGCGGCTCCTCGGACCGCGATTCTCGATCCTGTTCTGTCACGAGGATCGCGCGGGCCTCTACCGACGACTTGGCTTCACCGCGTTGTCTGACGACGTCCTGGTTGAACAACCCAACGGCCGCGCCCGGATGACGCAGCAGACGATGTGGATTGCCTTGCATGACCGGGAGGCTTGGCCATCCGGCGAGGTGATCGTGCACAGCCTGCCGTTCTAATGCCCGGGGATTACGCGCTTCTGAATCGGGACCGACGATCGCGGGTAGGGCTTCAGCATCGACCGATACATCAGGAGGCGCGATGACCAACCACGTTCGCATGGCGATTTATTCGATTAAACAGGGGACCTATCAGGAGCTCATCGAGAGGGCTCGGGAGGGGATGGCTCCGATCCTGCGCGAGAGTCCCGGTTTCGTGTTCTACTCGACCACGGACGTGGGCGGCGGACGGTTCGTCTCTGTCAGCACATGGGAGAGCCGTGAGCAGGCGGAGGCCGCTACAGAGAAGGCAGCTCGGTGGGTCAGCGAGAATCTCGCCGACTCGGTTTCCCTGGACGAGAACCTGATCGGCGAGATGACCACGCTCGCGGCGAAGGACCGGCCCGCCGTCTAACGGCGGAACTACCCGCTAGTCAGCCCACCAGTCGCGCTCTCCCTCGACGTCCTCGCGCGGATTCTCGCCGAGATTGGGCGCACCGATGACGAGGATCTCCAGGCCACCCTGCAGCTCGCTCGTCTCCAGCGACCGTGCTCCTTCAGGCGGCCGGGTGGTCACGTACGCCGGCTGGCCGCTCTACCTGTACACGGCCGACCAGGTGGCGGGAAGCTTCCATGGGCAGGCGCTCAACTCAAGCGGTGGTGCGTGGTACGCAATCAGCCCGTCCGGCAGCGTGATCAAGACGCGCGTCAAAAGGAACGGGAGCACCTACTAGGGGTGGTGCGGCGGGGTCCTGGCGCCGCGCCCCGGATAGGAGGAGGCGCCTGAGTTGCCGATCCTCAGGTTCAGACCAGAGGCGTATCGTCGGCCGGGTGTCTGCTCGGCTTCACACAAACCGGGATTTCCGGTTGCTTTGGGGCGGCGAGGCGTTGTCGCAACTCGGCTCCCAGGCCTCGACGGTCGCCTTTCCGCTCCTCGTACTGGCGCTGACCGGCTCCGCCGCCAAGGCGGGAATCGTGGGGCTGGCGAAGTGGCTACCACTCGCGGTGGCGGCGCTTCCCGCAGGCGTGCTGGCCGATCGGTTCGATCGCAAGCGGCTGATGATCGGTTCGGATGCGATCCGGGCGGTGCTGCTGGCGAGCGTTGCGATAACCGTGGCGCTCGGGAGCGCATCGTTCGTGCTGGTGGCCACGGTTGCCTTTCTCGATGGGTGCCTGTTTGCGTTGCGGTACGTGTGCGAACGGGGCGCACTGGCCCATGTCGTTGAGAAGGAGCAGGTGCCGAGCGCCGTAGCCCAAAACGAGGCGCGGGCGTTCGCGGCAAACATCGCCGGTCCGCCGTTGGGCGGCCTACTGTTCGCCGCCGCTCGGGCATTGCCCTTCATAGCCGACGCAGTGTCGTATGTGGCTTCGATGGCATCGGTGGCGCTGACTCGCGCTCAATTCCAGGAGCCGGGCGAGCCTCACCATCGGGCCGCGGACCCGCGTGGCTTCGGCGAAGGCGTGGCATGGATGTGGCGACATGCCTTCTTCCGCTCAGCGGCATTGCTGTTCGCTCTTGGCAATCCGCTCTTCACCGGCCTCTATCTACTGGCCATCCTGCTTGCCAAGCGACACGGCGCCTCAGCCTCGTCCGTCGGGGTTATGTTCGCGATCGTAGGAGCCGGTGGTCTGCTGGGTGCGATGCTCGCTGGCCGGCTGCGAGCGGCCCTCTCTCCGCGCGCCGCGCTGGTTGGCGAGGGCTGGCTCGTGGCAGCAGTCGTTCCACTGCTGTTCGCCGTCCATGCGGCCTTGCTGATCGGCCTGATCGTGGCCGCGTGCGAGCTTCCGACGCCGCTTGCCAACTCGCTTGTTTCAGGCCATCGGGTGGCGGTAACGCCGGATCACCTGCGCGGTCGAGTGCAGGCGGCGGGCACCTTCCTGTCGATGTCCCTGGCATGGCTCGGGCCGCTCGGCGTTGGAATCGCGTTCCAGCGAGCCGGGGCGAACATCACTATTGCTCTCGTCAGCGGCTGGGCGCTGGCGCTGGCGGTGCTGACCACCCTCATGCCCGCGCTGTACTACAGCCCACCGAGCCTCCGCACCGCGCAGACGAGCGTCGCGGGCGTGACGGACTAAGTCAACGGCTTCTCACCGAAGAAGCTGGCGACTGGATTGGCATTGAAATTCCGAATCGGCCGGTATCCGGCGAGTCGGTACATCCGTTCGGCGCTCGGCTGGCGGGGACCGGTGTCGAGTCGCGCGATCCGATAGCCCAGCCTTTTCGCCTCGGTCTCGAGGCCCTCTAGCAGGGCCCGACCCAGGCCCCTTCCACGGGCATCGGGGACGACGTACATGCGCTTGATCTCGCACGCCTCTTCGGAAAGCTGCTTGATCCCGCCGCAGCACACAGGGCGCTTGCTCGAGTCGAATCCCACCAGGAACGCGCCCGCGGGCGGGCCGAGCTCAGCGGGTCCAGCCTTCGGCATGGCGTCCTCGTCGATGTCGAGCCCGTCGTACAGCGCGGCCATCTCGGACCGCATCGCGGCAAGGAGGGTGGCGGCGGGTTCTTGGCTAATAGGGAGGGTGCGAAACGTCAGCATCATCCCGCAGAATGACAGGAGAACCCGGGCAGACCGAGTCCTTCTACCGCACCGCGGGCGGCTTGGGGAACTCGGTGAGGGGAGGTCAGCTTCGACACGCAGCTGTCGCGGTGGCGGCCTCCTGTCGAGCGGGGCCGTTTTGGCCGCTCGCCTGCTCGGCGCTAAGCTCGGTCTCAAGCGTCTTCAGACCGTTCAGGGTGTTGTAACCATCGGCCTCGACCGAAGTCGAGTTGGCCTCCTGCCCTGTAGAGGACCCCTCCCCCAAAGTCTCCATGTGTGCGCTCATCGGAGCCCGCGACCGAAAACCAACGCGCTGCGGACGGACGTCCTAGTCAGCCTGCCGACACGCCCACGGCAGCCCGGCCCCCGCGAGCGATCACACAAGCTCTATGACGGCGCGCGGGCGAGTATCGCCAGGAGCATGGCGATATCGGCGTCGTCGTGATCATGGCCGTGGATCGAGACGAAATAGGTCACCCCGCCCTGCGAAGCAAACGCGGCGTCGTGTCCCTCCAGTTGACCATCGTTGTCCGGAAAGCGCCACAGCGTGACGAGATGACCGAGGTACCGTGGTTGCGCAATCCGGACAACAGGCGGCTTGGGCGGGGGCGAAGCCCAGTTCGGCCGGTCAAAGACCCAGAGGCGCGTCGCAGGTCCGCGGATTGCGCCGATCTCCCAGTGGATCCGGCCTGGATTCTGACCGTTGTTGATCGACATCGAATACGACTTATGGGTGACGATCTGGGGGCCAGAGAGGCCGCGAATCGCGCCGCCGGCGGGCACGATCGGCGGGCAGACGACCATGAGCGCAGTCCCGCGTCCCGCCGCACGGCAACTTTCGTTCACGAGCTCTGGGACGAATGTCGTGAGCCGCAGGCTGTGCAGCCTCGTGACCTCCGAGACGAGACGAAGGCAACGAGCTGGGCTTGCGCCCACCGCGCACTCGCGTAGGTCAGTGCTGGTGAAGTGACGGCGCGCGGTCGCGCTGCCGCCGCAACCAGCAAGCGTGGCCGCCGCCAAAGCCGCAGACATCGCAACGATGGCCTGACCGCGGCGCCGAGGATCACGAAGCCGCGACACTAGGGGGCCAGCTGCTTGCTCAACCAGGCGAGAGACAGCGGGTAGCGGTAGTCGATTGCACCGTGTTTGGCGTCGAAGAGCTCGAAGTGGACAACGGTGTCGTCCACTCCGGCATCTGCGAGTGCCTGTCGGTATGCCTGGGCACCGATGTCGAGAAACCACTCGTCTTTGGTGCCGGCGTCGATCCAGATCGCCCGCAGCGAGCGCACCGCATCGGCGTACCTCGGCACCATCCGGACCGGGTCCCAATCGAGCCAGCGCTGCCAGACCGTGTCGTCCAGCGAACCTGTGCGGGGATCAAACGGCAGCTCGGGCGTCCCGTCCTCTCGGGCCGAGAAGCACGCCGCTACGCCGAGCAGCATCAGCAGCGTGTCGTCTTCGGGCTTGGAGAACGGCACCCTCGAACGGAACTGCTCCCACCAGCGAGCGATGTCGCCGTCGTATTCCCGCAGAAACCGCACCGCCTGCCCGAACCCGGCGATGTAGCACAGCTCGTAGAGCGCGTCTCCAGCGTGGGTCGCCAGGCCGCCAAACAGGTCAGGCCGCAGCATCGGGGTGATCATGGCCCCGAAGCCGCCACTTGACTTGCCCATGATTCCCCGATGCTCGGGGGCAGCGGTCGTCCGGTAGTGGAAGTCCACCCAAGGAACTATCTCGTCGCACAGATAGGAGTGGTAGCGCCCAGTCCCGGGCGAGTCGACGAACTGGCTTCCGCCGTAGGCGGTCCATGCGTCGACATAGACGACGATCGCGGGGGGAGCGTCCTGTGCCGAGAAGACCTGGTCGGCTGTTTCGGGGAAGGGCTGCCGGTAGGGGGTGCGGTTACGCCACATTGCGATGTGGCCGGTGTACCCCTGGATCACGTAGATCGACGCAAACCGCCGTTCGGGCTCATCCTCATATCCGGGTGGGACATATACCCACAGGGGTCTCTCGAATGGATCCCCGAGCGGATTGGAGCGCAGCAGATCGCTCGTGAACAGATGCTCGTCGAGGCGTCCCGCGAGCTCGGCTGACCAGGGCAGCATGGGCTATCGCCCGGCCGCGGCGACCTCACGCTCTGCGGGCTCTTCGGCCATCACGACGAACGCCTCGGCGCTCTCATGAGCCGCACTGCCCTCGATGTTGATCCGCGGGAGGTGAGTGTCGAGCCAGCGGGGAAGCTTCCACGTGACCGCTCCGAGCAGTTCCAGGACGGCGGGAAGGAGCACACACCGGATCACGACGGCGTCCAAGAACACGGCTGCTGCCAGCCCAAAGCCGAACTCCTTGACCGCGCGCTCGTTGCCCAGCATGAACGACAGAAAGACGCAGATCATGATCGCCGCCGCGGCTGTGATCACCCGACCCGTATGCCCGATGCCCTCGGCGACCGCTCTGGAGGCATCCCGCCGGCGCACCCACTCCTCACGCACGCGGGAGACCAGGAACACCTCGTAGTCCATCGAGAGCCCGAACACGACAGCGAACATCAGCACCGGGATCCACGGCTCAACCGGTCCCTTTTGGAGTCCGAGAACGCTGGCGCCCCACCCCTGCGTGAACACGAGATTGGTCGCTCCGAGAGCCCCGCCGATGCTCAGCAGGTTCATCGCGGCCGCCTGGATTGGAATGACCAACGAGCGGAACATGACGAACAGCAGCAGCGCCGATAGAACCACGACGATGGCGATGAATAACGGCAGCTTGCTGGACAGCACCGATGCGAAGTCGATCGACCCGGCGGTGAAACCGCCGACCAGGACACGGGCGCCCGTTTGTCGCTCGACGGGAGGCAGAACGTCGTGACGGAGGTGATTGACCAGGTCCGTCGTCGCCCGGGCCTGGGGGGCCGATCCCGGGTAGGCGCGGATCAGGGCGATCCTTCCTGAAGGGCTGATCCGCGGAGGGGTAACCGCCACGACATCAGGCGTTCGCGCGGTCGCGTTCGCCACTGCGGGCAGGGACGAGGCGTCGCCGGGATGGGGGAGCTGTACGACCAGCGTCAGCGGGCCGTTGAACCCAGGGCCAAAGCCCTGGGCGAGCAGGTTGAAAGCTTTGTACGTGCTCGTGTTACTCGGGTCGTTCCCGGCGTCACTGTTGTCCAGCCGCAGCGAGAGCACGGGAACCAGGAAGACGAGCGTCACAAGCAGAGACGCGATCGCAAGCGGCCACGGCCGAGACTGGACGAGAAGGCTCCAGCGCACCCAGAGCGATCCGCGCGGTGGCTGGCCTGCCTCTGCTCGGCGCCGTGCGCGGCGGCCGGGTCGAGCGAGGCGGCCCCCCCAGCGGGACAGAATGGCTGGCAGGAGCGTCAGGGAGGCCACCATCGTAAGCAGGACAGCCAGGACCGAGGCGACCGCCATTCCGTACAGGAAGGTCACGCCGGTGGCGAACATACCGAGCAGCGCGATCACGACCGTGGTGCCAGCAAGCAGGATGGCGCGCCCGGAGGTGTCCATCGCCTCGAGCACGGCCTCGTGAGTCCCGCCGAGACGTTGGTGGGCTTCCCGGAATCTGGTCACGATGAAGAGGGCGTAGTCGATCCCGACGCCGAGCCCGATCATCAGGGCCAGCTCCGGCGAAACGTTGGACATGCTGGTCACGTGGGTGGCCAGCCCGATCAGCGCGACAGCCGTGATCAACCCGAATCCGGCCGTGATCAGCGGCATACCCGCGGCCAGCAGTGAGCCGAACGTGATCAGCAGGATCACGAGGGCCGCCAGCGCCCCGACTGCCGTGGCCGGTCCGACGCTGAATCCTTCGGCTTGCTCTATGACCTGGCCACCGGCCGCGACGCGTAGACCGGGAACCTTGACCGCGTTGATCGCCGTCAGCACCGGCTTACCGGTGGTGTCAGGGAGCAGGTTGGCCCGCTTGGAGTAGGACACGACGGCGAACGCCGTGCGCTGATCCTTTGAGATCTGGAGGCTTCCGCGGGGACCGTATGGGCTGATCACCCCGACCACGTGGGGCATCTTGCTGACGCGGGCGAGCAGGGGCATGATCGCCGACCGGACTGCAGGTGAGTTGATGGTTCCCTGGCCGGCGTGCCAGACGATCGTGTCGACATCCCCGCTCTGCTGCTTGAACTCGCTGGTCAGCAGATCCTGCGCCCGCTGGGCCTGGGTCCCTGGGAGCGAGAAGTTGGTGGCGTAATTGCGTCCCACCGCGCTGGCGATCAGGGTCGTCACGACCGCGATCACAACCCAGCCGATTACGACATAACGGCGGTATGTGATGGACCAACGAGCAAGGCTTCGCATATCGCTCCAGAGGCACGAAACTGGACTGTCGCGCCTAGGCCGCCCCGACGAAGCCGTATGCATCGTCACAGCCGTCCGCCCGACTCGGTCTGACTTTAGACAATGGCACCGCTGTTCTGGACCGGACGCGGAATTGATCACACTTCGGGAACATCTGTGAGCCATCCGCTGGGGCGTCCAAGGAGCTGGACACCACTTGACCGCATGGGGTCCGCCAATAAACTGGAGCTGTGCGGCCCCTACTGCGAAAGGGCATGCTGGGTGGATCGCTGGCTGTCCTGACGCTGGCCGGCCCGATAGCCGCGCAGGGAGCGGCACCGATGCGTCCGACCTGCCCTTCGACCGGTCCGAGCAACGTTCAATCGAACTCGTGGTCAGCGGCGCGGCGACTGATGGCACCGCACGGCGCCCAGACGATCAACCTGTGTCGCTACGCGGGTCTGAACGCGCGTCCGGCCATGAAGCTGATCGGGAGCGATCTCGTCACCAGTCCGGCGAGCAAGCGCCAGCTCACCTCGAAGTTCGATGCGCTCAAGAAGGTTCACGGAGCAGTCGCGGCGTTCTGCCCGGCCGACAGGGGCCGGGAGGTGCTCGCCCAGCTTTCCTATCCGGATGGACACGAAGTCACGATCGCGACCCAGCTCGGCGGGTGCTACGGGGTGACCAACGGGGACATCAATCGGCTGGCGGCCAACATCAACGGGAAGAACCCGGACGGGCCTCGCCTGATCGCCCTGCTCAGGCGCCTGACTCACCCGACCGGCGAACGGGAAGTTCTCAGGCCACACTTCGCAACGGGGTCACTATTACGTGATCCGTTTCCGCGTCCATGGGAACCGGCTTGAGGGCCAGCACATGGTCTGGGGCGCCTCGTGCAAGAGCGGCGGGTTCATGAGGACGGGCACAGCTCAGGGGAAAACGCGGATTTCCATCCACAATGGGGCCTGGAGCGCTCCCGGCAGCTATTCGGGCAAGATCAAGGGTCCCTACACCGGTCACTTTCAAATGGTCGAGAACCGCGGGCGGTTTACGAGCGCAGATCGGGCAAAGGGAAGCTTCCGGATCAAGGTGCGGGGTCGCTCCGGACATCCCATCGGTCGGTGCGATACGGGCGTGATCCACTGGACGGCGTCGCACACGTAGAGATAGGCTCGGTCCTCGATGACCGAGGGCCGGGTTCGAGGACACGACGGACTGGAGCTCCACGTGGCGGCGCGGGGCGATCCGGACGCGCCTGCGCTCGTGCTGCTCCACGGCTTCCCGGAGCTCGGCTACTCCTGGCGGCACCAAATCCCGGCGTTCGTCGATGCCGGCTACCGCGTCCTCGTTCCCGACCTTCGCGGATATGGCCTGAGCGATGCACCTGACGACGTCGAGGCCTACGGGCTCGACTCGCTGACCGCTGACGTCCTGGCGCTGCTGGACCACGCGAGCGTCAGGCAGGGGATAGTGATCGGGCACGACTGGGGGGCGGAGGTCGCTTGGAAGACCGCCTGGATGCACCCCGACCGGGTGGCCGCGGTGGCTGGGCTGAGCGTGCCGTTCGTGCCCCGGGCCCCGGCGCCGCCCATCGCGATCATGCGCCAGAACCTGGGCGAGGACTTCTACATGGTCTGGTTCCAGGAGCCGGGTGCGGCCGATCGGGCGCTGGCCAAGGATGTCCGGCGGACGCTGGCCAGCACGAGGGTGTGGACCGACGACTGGGCGCGCGATGACGAGGACGATCCACCCACGCCCTCATTCATGACCGAGGATGAGCTGGCGGTGTACGTGCAGGCGTTTGAGCGCACGGGCTTCACCGGTGGGCTCTCCTACTACCGCAACATCGACCGGAACTGGTCGATCACCGAGCCGTATGCAGAGCGGCGAATCGAACAACCGGCGATGTTCCTGACCGGGGAGCGAGACCCCGTGCGCAATTTCATGCCCGCCCAGGCCATGGATGGCTGGGTGCTTGATCTGCGAGCCAGCATCGTCGTGCCGGGGGCCGGCCACTGGGTCAACCAGGAAGCCCCCGGGGCGGTCAACGAGGCGCTACTGGATTGGCTGGGCGGCCTCGCGGCGGACGCGGGGAAGTAGCTCGAACGTAGTCGCGCCCGACCGGGGGCGCGGAGCTCGGCACAGGCAAGATCGATGTCATGCCCTGTGCAGGACGTCGTCGAGCGCCCGGTCCAGATCGGCCTGACGGAACTCGTAGCCCAGTTCGAGCAGGCGGGCGGGCCGGACGCGCTGGCCGGTGGTCACGACCTCTGCCATCTCGCCGTAGAGCAGGTGCAGGGCGAAGCCGGGGACGGGCAGGATGGCCGGACGGTGAAGGGCCCGGCCGAGGGCCGTTGAGAGCTCGGCGTTGTCGACCGGATTGGGCGAGGTTACGTTCACCGGCCCGCTGGCCCGTGCCTCGGTCACACAGGCGATCATGGCGCCCACGACGTCGTCGAGATGGACCCAGGGCACGAACTGGCGCCCGCCCGCCACCGGCCCGCCGATGCCGAGCCGGAAGAAGGGCAGCATCTGGGCGAGCGCCCCTCCTTCGGGGGAGAGGACGACACCGGTGCGGGTCGTGACGACGCGCATCAGGTTCTGGCCTTCGAGCGCCTCGTGCTCCCAGGCCACCACGAGCTCGGCCAGCCAATCGGCGCCCGGGCCCGAGCTCTCGTCCACCCAATCACTTCCGCGGTGACCGTAGACGCCCGTCGCCGATTGCGAGACGAGCACGTTCGGCCGGGCATCTGGCGCCAGCTCAGAGATCGCCCCCACCAGCGACCGAGTCGAGTTCACCCGCGAGTCATGGATCCGGCGCTTGGCCTCTGCGGTCCAGCGCTGGGCGATCGGCTCGCCGAGGAGATGTACGACGGCGTCTGCGCCCCGCAGCGCCCCGGCGGGAGGGGACTCGTGCTCGGGACTTGGCCAGCTGGCCGCCTTGACCCCCTCCGGCAGAACTGGCTTGGCGCGCTCGATGTCACGAGCGAGCGCGGTCACTCCGTGCCCCTGCTCGATGAGCTCACCGACGAGCGCCCGGCCGATTGTTCCGGTGGCGCCCGTTACGACGACCTGCATGCGATCTCTCCTTTCATCGCGTATGGCTTGCTCCAGTATTGCCACGTCATCACCGCTGGCCAAACGCGAGCGAGGCGAGCTTGTAGCGAGTGCCACTCGGCCTCATAGATCTCTCATACACGAATCAGACGGGAAACCGACAGCGGCGGTGAAGCATTCATGTCGTCCCCAATAACGACATGGAGGTAGAAACCGACATGACCACCGTGATGATCGTCGTCAACGCAGTCTTTATCGCGGGCATCCTGGCCGTAATCATCGGAGGCCATCTGTACGCGCTGGCCACTCAGCATCGCGACCACGGCGTCGTGGCAGAGGGCCCGGTCCTCCGCCGCAGCATCTGGTCCGAGCGCCGCAGAGGCGCGCGCCCGGTGCGGGTGGAGCGGCGACGGACCCGCACGGCCCAGGCCAGGTCTGGCCAGCCCTGGCCCGCGACCTGACCTGACCTAGCTATCCGTGTTGGCGCCCGGAATCCGGAAGAAGGTCGGCATCCGGGTGGCCAACATCAGGTTGCCGCGGATCTTCAGCCGGCCGAAGAGAAATAGCTTCGGACCGCTGGCGTTCCCGGTGATCAGGCGGATGAAGTCCACGGGCTTTATCTCGTAGATCACGGTCGGCGAGTCGACGGGGCCTTCGTACACCTCACAGCGGCCACGGCGCAGCACCACGTGCCACGCGTCGTGGCCGCCCCCCGGTGCCTCAAGGATGCGCCACTCGACCACCGCCTCGACACCCACGGCCCGCTCAGGGTCAAAGCGCTCGGGCATGCGGCGAAAGATCTCGCCCAGGATCAGATCGCGGTTGGCTGCCAAGCCCTCCTGTAACTGGTCATCGGAGGCCTCACGCACCAGCCCGGCAAATTCAGCCGGGTCGATGGCGGGAAGCTCGCTGGGGCCGGGTGGTTCTTCACCGGTACTAGTCATCGTCGCCCGGAGATCATCACGCGGGCGTCGGACGACGTATCCGCGGGGATCACGCGGAGCCTCCGCCGGGCACCGGCACACCGAAGCACCGGTGCCCTCGGCGGCAGAAGCGTTACCGGACTGTGAACGTGAGGACGGTGTAGTGCTTGGTCGGCTTGATCTGCACCGCTCCGCCGGCGTCCCGGAATCCTCCGGTCCCGCCGGTGATGGCCAGATGGCTCGTTTCCAGGCTGAACGAATGGCGGGCGAACTTGATCTGACCCTGGGCCGCGATGCTGCCATGGGGTACGACTGCGGTGATCAGGCAATTCGCCAGCCCTCCGAATTTGCGACCCACTCGCGTGATGGTGCAGGTTCCGGTGACGTGCCCGATGATCTTGTACTTGCCGTCCTCGGCGAACGGCAGGGTGAGGTGGCCGTTGATGATGATCTCGTCGCCCGGGGTGGGCTTCTTGGGATTCGCCCCTCCGACTGCGAGGAAATGGTTATGGCCAAAGTCGAACACCCTGAAGATCTTCTCGGGCCGCTGCCGCGCCGGCCTCTTGGCGCCCGCCGCCGAAACAAGCGGACTCATCATGAGGGCGCCCGCTCCAACAGCGAGTGCCACGGTGAGCATCCTTCTCATACTTCCTCCTTTAGGTAGCCCCTACGGTCCCTGTCCTGCGACCGCACCGCGCGGACAGTGGGGCGGAGCCTAATCTTGGGGGAGGGAGGATGCAAGAAAATTCTTAGAACCAACGCAGTCGAGGGTGGTAAAGCGCGGAGGCACGCGGCGGTGGTATTTGCCGCCATGGTCGCGCTTGGCCTCGGCGCGGCTGGCGCCGCAGCCCAGAGGGCTCCCGGCGCCCCAGGAGTCCAGCCCGTGTACACGCCCTACGTCGACATGACGCTGCGGTCTGACCCGATGCTGCCGGCGATCCAGCGCCAGACCGGCGCCCGCGCGCTCACGCTGGCGTTTGTCATCGCCACCGGCGGTCGCTGTCAACCGTCCTGGGGTGGAACGACTCCGCTGAGCAGCGCCCAGACACATCGGGAGGTGGCCGCGGTGCGCAAGGCCGGCGCGGGCGTGATCGTGTCTTTCGGCGGAGCGGGAGGAACCGACCTCTCGCGGGCCTGCACGTCGGCGTCGAGCCTGGGCGCCGCCTATCGCCAGGCAGTGACGTCCTACTCCGCCAACGAGGTCGACTTCGACCTCGAGGGGAAGGCCCTGGCTAGCACGGCCGGGGCGCAGCGAGAAATTTTGGCCATTGCGCAGCTTGAGCAGTGGGCCCAGCGGCAGCACCGCTCGCTCGAGGTCTCGCTGACGCTGCCCGTCGGGACGACCGGGCTGCCCGGGCAGTCGCTGCGGACGCTCAAGTGGGCGCGCAAAGATCACGCCCGCATCGACGTCGTGAACATCATGGCCATGGACTACGGGAACAGCGCCGCGCCGCCTGGGAAGAACACGATGGGCGGATATGCGGTCCAGGTAGCGCAGGCGACTGCCCGACAACTCCAGAAGGTGATGCCGGGCGCCCCGGCCAGCGCGCTCGGTGTCACGGTCATGATCGGGATCAACGACGTCCGCGATGAGCTGTTCAAAATCTCCGATGCCGGGACGCTGTTGCGCTACGCGCAGTCACATCACCTGGGGCGCCTGGCCATCTGGTCCGCCGCGCGTGACCGCCCCTGTCCCCAGCCGACCCAGGCCGCGCAGGACAACTGCAGTGGAGTACCGCAGTCCCCTGATCAGTTCAGCCGCATATTTGATGCCTTCGGGTGATCACGCCCGGCTCCCCGCGCGCATCGAAGGTCCCGACGAGCTCGTCGTGAGGTTGTGGGAGGACGAGGACGCCGAGGGCCTGGGCGAAGCGGTGCGTGAGAGCCAGGAGCACCTTCGGCCCTGGATGGCATGGGCGGCAGCCGAACCGCTGCCCCTCCCGGAGCGTCTTGCCCAGATCGCTCGTTGGCGGCACGATTGGGAGGAGGGTCGCGACGCGTTCTACGGGACCTTCGTCGGCGGCCGCGTTGCTGGTGGCTGCGGCTTTCACCGCCGAATCGCCGAAGACGGGCTCGAGATCGGATACTGGATCCACCCTCGGTTTCTGCGCCGAGGATGGGCCACCCGGACGGCCGCCCTGCTCACCGATGCCGCGCTGGCCCTACCGGACATCACCCACGTCGAGATCCATCACGACGCGGCCAATCGAGCCAGTGGCGGCGTTCCCCGGAAGCTGGGATTCCGGTTCATCGGGGAGACTCGGCGCGAACCGGAAGCTCCGGCCGATGCCGGGATCGAGCACCGGTGGCGCGTCACCCGGGAGGACTGGAATAACAGGGGGGCCGCCCAAACGGCCCCCCTCTAAACCGATCTAGGGCTAGTGCACGCCCCAAAGATGCTCGAACATCGACATGTAGGCCTGGCTGCCGTACCACGCGCCGGAAGCTTGGGCGGCCGGGGTGAGGCTGAGCGAACCGACGTTGGCCGCCGTGAACATGCGCAGGGGTGGTTTCTCGGTCGCGGGCGGCTTGCCCAGCATCATTCGCATCGCCTCGTCGGCGTTGTCCCACCCCTCATAGGGGAAGCTCTCCCCCAGGTCGACCGAGATCCGCCCCGACTTGATCGCCTCCAGGGCCGGCAGGTCGCCAGCCGATGTGACGATCTTGATCTTGCCGGTGAAACCGGCCTGCTGGACCCCTGCCAGGTCACCCGTCAGCAGGGCGTCGTACTCCGGGAGCAGATATTTGGCATTGGGATCGCGCAGCAGGGCCGAGCTCGTCTGAGATGGGACGGCCGATGGATTGGCGACGCCGATGTTCTGGGTGGCCACCGTGCAGGCCGGGCACAGGTGCTTGAAAACGGCCTGGGTCGTGGCGGCATAAGACAGCGTCGAGGGTGAGTCTGTGAAGGGCTCCATGAGGACGTTCGCCTTGCCGTTCGAATCGGCGATCGCCCAGTCAGCCTCGCCAGATACCAGCGCGGCCGCCTGCTGTGGGGAGTAGAAGATCCTGTCGTTGCCCATGCCGGTGACAGAGCCCGGTTGACCGGCCTTGGGGGGGAGCTGGTCGGCGATCACCAGCGGGATGTGGTGGCTCTCCGCATTGGCGAACGCGTTTGAAGCCAGGGCCACCGGAATCCCGTCGGTGACGATTGCGCTCGCACCCCGTGACACGGCTTCGTTGATGCAGGCCGAGATCGTGGATGGATTCGCGTCCCCGCTGCACGAATGCTCCGTGATCCCGACCTTGCCGAGCGCCGTCTGAATCGTTCCGTTGCTGATTGCCCAGACCGGCACCGTCAGCGAGAGCGGGATGTACCAGACGTTCTTTCCCTTGAGCGAGCTGGTATCGATCGGTGGCCCCGGAGGGGCGTAAATCTTCGTGGGCTTGCTCAGCCTGGCCACCACGGCTTTGGCCTGGGCGACGCCCGCGCTGCTTGTCCCTCCCCCGGACCCCGAGGGGGACGAAGGGGAGTTCGAGCTGCCGCAGGCAGCGGCCAGAACGGCGGTCGCTGCGATGGCGGCGAGCGTCGCCGCCTGGCGCGAGAATCTGGTTAAAGCTCGTTGTCGGGTCATATCGGGCTGATCAGTCCTTTCTTATTTCGGCAGGCGCGGCCTAGGTGGCGTTACGTCTGCGAAGCAACGTGGTCAGAAGCACGGCGATGATCAAGGCCGCGCCGTAAAAGACGTAGGAGATCCATTCGGACAGGTTGAGCTCCTCCAGCCCCTGGATCCCAGTGGCCAAGAAGTACACGGCGATGAACGTGCCGATCGGATTGAAACGGCCGGGTCGGATCACGGCCGTCCCCAGGAACACCGCCGAGACTGCGGGCAGGAGGTAGGTGGCGGTGGTGGTCGGGTCAAAGCCGCCGACACCGGCCGCTACCACGACACCCCCGATGCCGCAGAGCGCCCCCGCGGCCACGAACGCGCCGAAGCGGATCGCGTTCACCCGCACCCCGGCCAGTCGACTGACCTCCCGGTTGGCGCCCACAAACTGCATGTGTCTGCCCAGCGGTGTGAAGGCCAGGACGTACACGAAGATCGCCACCAGCCCGATCCCGTAGTAGAACGAGATCGGTAACCCGCCGAATGGCCATCCGCCGACGTTGGCCAGCGCGATCTTGCCGAACGAGGTGCTCAGGCCGCTGACCGCGCCGAGATGCGAGATGGCCAGGGCGATGCCCGTCAGGAGCGTTGACATGCCGAGCGTGACCACGATCGTGTTGACGCCCACGTACACGGCAAGGAAGCCATTGATCGCTCCAGCTGCGATCCCGACCGCCACCGCGATGACCGAGGCGACGGCGACGTTGAAGTGGTCAAAGACGGTCAGGACCGGCACGATCGTGGCGCACAGCCCGAGGATCGAGGCGATCGAGAGATCGACGAACTCGCCCACGATGATCGTGCACAGGAAGGCCATCGCCAGGAAAATGAGCGCCGCCTGGGAGCCGAAGATCACCTGGAAGGTGCCGTTCGTGTCAAACGTCGAGGACTCGACCGCCGAATAGACGGCGATCATCACGCCCCACAGCCCGATGACCCCAAACCGCTCGGCCGCCCTGGTCAGTGCGCTCACGATCGCCGGGCGCGGCCTGACATTCGTGATGGCGCTCATGCCCTGGCTCCAGGGGTGGAGGCGCGTGGGGGAGGTCCGCTCTTGTAGACGGCGTCGATGATGCCCTCCGGCGAGAGCTCGCCCGAGAGTTCGCGATGCACCCGGCCCTCACGCATGACGAGCACGCGATCGCAGACGGAGGCCAGCTCCCCGGCGTCAATGCCGGCCAGCAGCACCCCGGTGCCCCTTTCGGCCGCCTGGCCGATCGCGGCCTCGATGTCCCGCCGTGCTCCCACATCGACGCCCTGAGTGGGCTCGTGCAGAAGCAGCAGCTTGATCTCGCCGCAAAGCCACTTGCCCAGCAATACCTTCTGCTGATTGCCGCCGCTCAGCTGGCCCACGAGCAGATTCGGATCTTCGGGCCGGACCGCCAGCTGGGTGATCACCCGCCTGGCCTCCTCCTGCTGCCACCCCCGTTTCAGGAGGGCGGACTTGCTTTTGGTCGCGACCCGGGGAAGCGTGATGTTCTCCAGCATGGTTTCGGAGAAAGCCAATCCGTCCCTGTCGCGGCGCTCCGGGACCAGCGCCACACCGGCGGCCAATAACCGTCGGATTGACGGATCGGTGAGATCGACCGTTTGATCGCCGATCGACAGACTCCCCCGCTCTGCGGCCTGCGAGCCGGCCAGGAGATAGGGAAGCTCCTCGAATCCCGAGCCCAGCAGACCCGTCAGGCCGACGACCTCGCCGGCGGCGATCGTCAGGTTGACGTCGTCGACCACCTGGCCGGTCAGGTTCTGTATGCGGGCGAGGGGAGCGGTCCTGGGAGCCTGGCGGTGTACGCGTGTTCGAGCCTCGAGCTCGCGGCCCAGCATCAGCCGGATCAGCTCATGTTCTGAGAGCTCGCTGGTCTGGACAGCGGCGGCGACCACACGTCCGTCACGGAGCACGGTGACCCGATCGGTGTGCTCGAGTACCTCGTCGAGCTGGTGGCTGACCAGGAGCACGGAGCCTCCTCGGGCCACGATTTCACGCACGAGCGAATGAAAATGGCGGCGCGGCTCCGGGGGCAGAGCGCGCGTCGACTCGTCGAACATCACGATTCCGTGTCCAGGGTCGTGGTCCTGGACGGCGCGGGCGATGGCCACCTCGGCCCGCTCGGCGGGGGACAGAGCGCCCACGAGGGTCTCGGGATCGATGTCGGCGCCGAGCGCCGCCAGCGAGGCCCGCGCAAGCTCGCGTTCCTGGCGCCACCGGATCGTACGGCTGAGCCGGCCGACGCGGAAGCAGCCGACGCGCATGTTCTCCACAACCGAGAAAGAATCGATCAGTCCGAGGTCCTGGTGGACGACCGAGAGCCCATATCTGTTAACCGTCGCCGGACGGATGGGCAGGTCCACCTCATGACCGTCGATCTGCAGTGATCCGCCGGGGTCCGGCCCGTGGTAGCCGGAGAGCACCTTGACCAGGGTTGACTTTCCTGACCCGTTCTCACCGACGAGGCCGTGGACCTCGCCCGGGGCGACGGTGAAAGAGGCCGCGTCCAGCGCCCGGTTGGCCCCGAAGGTCTTTGATAGATCCCGAAGTGCCAGGCGCGGCGCGGCCCGGGAGGACTCCTCGCGGGCCGGGACGCTCTCGGTGGGCATGAGTGTGAGTGCGTGTTCGGTCCCCATCTTGCGGTCAGCTATCGACGGTGTCGTTGCATGGGGGTTCCTCTCGTGCCGAGATGCCCCGCTGCGGTCCAATATACGGAACACCATTCCATCACGCGGACCGGACAGTTGCGGGATTTGTGTCAGCTCGGGTTACGCGGTGAACTCGCGGCGCGTGGCCGGTCGCAGGTCGGCCGTCTCTCGCAAGAGCAGCTCGCCCATGTCGAGGATCTGCCCAGTCAGACGAGACGTCGGACCGACCACGCCGAGGGCGGCGAGCGGCCGGTCGGCGTCGAAGATCACGGGCACGGCCACGCCTGAGACCCCGTCGACGTACTGATCCTCTTCGAACGCATAGCCCGCGTCGCGGGCGAGTGCAACCTGCCGAAGGACGAGCCGAGGCTCAATCGGCGTCTTGGGCGTGGCCCTGACGAGCGTGAGCTCATTCACGACCTCCTCGGCCTCGGCCGTCGAGAGCCCGGCCAGCAGGGCCTTGCCGAGCGCGCCGTTCGGCTGGAGTTGCTGCCTGAGGCCGACGGGACGCAGGACGGCCAAGGGGTGGGGGCTGTCGCGCCGGGCCACGAGCATCGTTTCGCGGGTGGGCCAGTCGACGATCGAGAGCAGCACGGTCTCGCCGGTCGCGGCGGCGACCACGTCGATGGCAGACCGGCAGAGCTGCAGGGCGTCCAGGTTCTCGCGAACGATCGCACCGAGCTCCAAGAGTCTGATCCCGAGGCCGTAGCGGCCGTCGGACGACTGGGTCAGCAGACCGCAGGAGCGCAGCGCAGCCGCCAGACGGTGAGCCGTGGCCTTCGGCAGGTCGGCTCGCCGCGAGAGTTCGGTCAATGACAACCATGGCTCATCGAGACTGAACACGGACAGCAGCCGAGAAGCGCGCTGCACCGAGCGATTTGACAGCGAGCGCTCAGCGGCCAGCCCAACCGTTCCGGCCAACGAACCCTGGTCCATGCGTCCTACGTTACTTGGCTAGGCCGTCAGGACGACGGCCGCTTCCGGGGTCGCAACCCGGAAACTGAAACTCTGTTCCAGGTAGCAGCGCACCACGTCGGCGTCGTGAGATTCGTACCCGATCGACAGATCCTGCCCTGATTCAAACAGGAAATCGCCACCGCGAAGACTCACGACGACGGCACCGCGGACGCCCGGGGCCCAGACGATCGGACCCTCGAGGATCTTGTGCAGGTGGTCGAGCAGCGGGTAGCCGCCCTCCTCAGCCGTCTCTACCACGCGGCGGTATTCGCCGCGACCCAGAGCCAACCCGTACGGCCCGGTGATTCCGCTGCACAGGAGCCGTTCGGCTGCACCTGCGACGGGGCGGGGGTAGGCATCGGGCTCGCCGCCCAGGGGGATCGTGTCGTGGGGCGAGGCTTCGGCGATCCCCTGGATCGCGCCCTCCCAGCCGTGAAACACGGCGATGTTCTCCGCCATCGCGATCTGGTGGGCTGCTCGATCAAGGCTCTCAAGGTCGGCGTCCTCCGATCCCCGGTCGGCATCGCGGAGCTCCTGCCGGCTGATCGCGAAGTCGGCCCGCAGCTCGACCAGCGGCAGGACGCGGCGCAGGCGTCCGGTGACGCCTTCAGAAGGGGGCGAGGCAAGGCCCGTCGTTCGCCCGAGGTTGGTGGCCGAATACTCCCAGCCGTGAGGCCCGGAGAAGTCGATCAGCTTGCGCGCCGCCAGAGCGGGCGTCAGGCGCTCACGAGCCTCGGTATCGAGCAGCTCCCAACCGGAATCGCTGATCGGCGCGTGGGACCGGAGCAGATGGTTCATCGGCTACCCCGGAGACCGCCGATGCCGAGCGATCCGTCGGCAAACGACCCCGCCGAGCCTGCTCCCCCCTCGAGCGCTTCGGCCTCGGCCTCCTCGCCGTGCTCGACGATGTCGCCACCCTGGAACAGGATGCCCTCTGCGATCTCGCGCCAGGGTGGCGTCCGCCGGAGGAGAAACTCGAGGTCCATGCTGAAGTGCTTGAACTCCTCGCCCTGGGCATCGCGCATGACCGCGGCCGCCTCGGGATCGGTCTCCACGGCCAGACGCTGGGCATACCAGCCGATCGCCTCTGCCTCCTCGGTCAGGGATGCGCATAACCGGGCGAATGTTCGGGTGGCTGGAGGGAGCTCGTCCGGAGGCTCGTGGTACTGGTCAAAGCCCATAAAGCGATCCTACGCTGAGGTACCCACGCGGGCCGTGCCCTATTCCCGCGGCGCGTGCGACCTAGCTCGGCCGCTCGGCCGCGAGGTGGCGGAGGTCGTGGGCCAGAAACCGGGGCGCGAACGGGAACAGGTATGCCGAGCGCTCGTACCCGCTGCGATCCACCAGGATCACGGCCTCGGTGTGGGCAATGTCGCCATTGACCGGACGAGGCGCCACATAGATGTGGTAGGCCCGCCAGATTGGAGCAAGCCGAGTCCGAGGACCCATCAGCCAATACCAGGGCGCGAGTCCAGCCAAGCCCCACGAGCGCACGGCCGCCTTGGCGCTGGCCGGCGTGTCGTGCTGCGGATTCACGCTCACCACCACCAGCGCCGGCCGCTGGGCGCGCGGCAGGGACCGGTCGATGGCCGCCATCTCCCGGCCCTCGAGCGGGCATTCCTGGTGGCAATGGGAGTCCCAGAACACGACCGCCACCGTCTTTCCGTGAAGCTGCGTCAGAGAGAACGGCTGGCCAGCCTGATCACGCAGGCTGCTGATCGCGGGAGCCGCGCGTGCATCGGCAGCCCAGGTCGCCTCGCCATCGAGTCCGTGTCGGGACGAGACCACGGCTGCTGGCGCGGCAGATCGCGATAGTGCGAAGTGAAGTCCGAGGCCCACGCCGAGTCCGACGACGATGGCCACAGCCGCCACGAGGGCAAATAGCCATCCCCGGGCCCAGGTCAGCTCGAGCCGGCGCCCGGAGCCGGACTGGATCACGGCCCTTCGATGGTGGCCTGTGATTCGCGTAACTCAGCCTGAGAAGCCGGAGCCGACGGGGGCGCCCCGGAATCGGTCGTCTCGGTGTCGGGGACGCGGCGGATGAAGAAGAAGTGCCATACGGCGAGCGCGATCAGCATGCCGGTCGGCAGCAGGAGCGACAGGAGCGCGCCGACGAGGAAGGCTGCGATGGGAAGCATTGTCACTTTCGGATCCTCCTCAGGTCGTGATCGCGGCAGGGGGGGAGTTGGTCGCGCGATCTTGCTCCAGCCAGCGGTAAAAGCCGATCAGGAACGTGATCGTATAACTGATCGATCCGGGCACCCACATGATGCCTGCGGCGATCTGCTGATCCTCGATGGCTGTTATGCCGCCGGGACGTGCAGCCAAGTGAGAGTAGAAGCTGTACAGGGGGTGGGGGACGATCACCAGCGTGATGGCCAGCGCCCAGCCGATCACCATTGCCCCGACCGTGTAGGCGATTCGCATCGGCCAGACCAGCTTCGGTCGCAGCGGCCCAGGATCGATGACCCGGGCCCAGAACAGGAGGCCCGTGAAGAAGAACATCGCGTGCTCGCACACGTGGATGGCGCCGTTCGTGAGCGTGGCGTTGTAGGCGGCCGGGATGTGCCAGCCGATGACCGTGGCGTTGAACAGGATCCAGGCCGGAAGCGGCGCGGCCAGGGCGCGAAGCGGCGCCGTCCAGCGGGCGCGGGCCAGCGTCCGGGCGACCGACGTGCGCGGACGCAGCGGCAGGCCCTTCCACATCGTGGGCCAGGGTCGGCCGAGCAAAAACAGCGGCGGGGCCACCGTCAGCAGCAGAACGTGCTGGAGCATATGAACCCAGAACAGCTGGTCGGCGTAGTCGTCGATCGGCGAGTCCAGCGCGATCACGATCGTCAACAGCCCCGCGAAGAACGCGGCGACCTGGAGGGGTCTGGGGCGGCCGGGGCCGCGGCGGTAGCCCAGCAGGTAGAGACCGGCCGCCAGTCCCACGTAGACGAGCGACGGATCCAGCGACCAACTGGTCAGGCTCATGGGCCTACGACGTAGAGCACGATCCAGGCCAGCAAGCCGATGGCTACGAAGTAGGCCCAGTAGAACGACGAGGCCTCAATCGAGGCCCGGAGTAGTTCAGACTCGGTCGTGGGCAGCAGCTCCGTGTCAGCGGAAGCGGTCTCCGTCCTGCCCCTCGCTCCGTGCCGGCGGATGCGCCACAGGCTGGCCATCTGGATCTCGATCCAGTAGAGCCCGAGCAGCGCCACGATCGCGTAAATGGCGGTCCAACCGATGAACACTGAGGCGTAGCCGCCGGAGGCGGCGCCGAAATTGAGCGTCGTGTACTCGTAGAACTGAAGACCGATCGCCACGAGCGACATCACGATGGTCAGGATTCCCCCAGCCAGCACGTCTGGGGGCCGCGTTGCGGTCAGGCGGTAGATCACGGCGCCCAACACGAACAGGGCGACGATGGCGGCACCAAGTCCGGTCGAGGGTTGAACCGTGCCGATGGTCCAGTCGTGGTTGGTGTCCAGCGCCCGCAGATAGAAGTAGGCGAACACAAACGACGCGAAGAAGAAAGAGATCGCGCCGCACAGAAGCCGGCCGCCCACCCAGATGGCACGCGGCTGCCACTCAGGTGGCTCGGGCTGGATGTGGGGATGAAGAGGGGCTGATGCTCCCATGGTCTAGCTGCCTCCTCCTCCTGCTGGAACCGGCGCCGCTGCCGGGACCGGCGTCGGCTCGACCCCGTAGGGGTACGGGTCAGCGTCGAACACGGGCGTGCGGTCGAAGTCGTGGACCGGGACGGGCGTGGGGAGCTGCCACTCCGCCGACCTGGAATGCCAGGGGTTTGCCTCGGCGGGTTCGCGCTTGATCACGATCGACCAGATCACGTTTACGAAGAACACGACCATCGAGAGCCCGATGACGTAGGCCGAGGCCGAAACCCAGTCGTTGAGGCTCTGGAACGAAGGGTTGTAGGTGACCACACGTCGCGGCATGCCCATGAAGCCGAGTCCGAACAGCGGCCCGAACGTCGAGTTGAAGGCAAGGAACATCATCCAGAAGTGGAGCTTGGCCAGCTTCTCGTTGAACCTGAAGCCGTACATCTTCGGGACCCAGTAGTAGATCCCGGCGAAGAAAGCGAACACGAGCCCGCCCATGATCGTGTAGTGGAAGTGGGCCATCACGAAGAAGCTGCCGTGGGTGGTCACGTCGCTCGGGACGTCCGAGTTGAACACGCCCGAGATCCCGCCCCATAGGAAGTTAAAGGCCCAGGCCATGCAGAACAGCATGGGCACGGTGAAGCGTATTCGGCCTCGCCAGAGCGTGCCCATCGCGCACAGGAAGACGAAACCGGTGGGGAGCGAGATCAGCTCTGTGGAGAGCATGTAAAACGGCCGCAGATCGGCGTCGATGCCGGACACGAACAGATGGTGCTGCCAGACGAAGAAGCTGAGCAGGGCCACGCCGAGCATTCCGGCCACGCCCAGGCGGTAGCCCCAGAGCGGCTTGCGAGCGAACACGGGCAATAGCTCGAGCACGATCCCGAATCCGGGCAGGGCGAGGATGTACACCTCCGGATGGCCGAAGACCCAGAACAGGTTCTGGAACAGGTAAGCGTTGCCGCCAGCCCCGGCGACGTAGAAAGCGGTCTGGACCGTGCGATCCATGGCGCCCATCAGCAGCGCGGAGATCAGCATCGGCGCCGCCAGCAGCATCAGGGCGGCGGTGGCAAAGCTCGCCCACACGAAGATCGGCAGTCGGGACCAGGTCATCCCGGGCGCCCGCATCGTGATGATCGTGGCCACGAGGTTGAACCCGAACAGCGTCATCGACAGGCCCACGAGGGCAAAGAAGCCGATGTAGGCGTCGTAGCCGGCGGTTCCCTGATCCCCGAGCGGCTGATACCCGGTCCAGCCGGTCTGGAAGCCACCGAAGAAGATCGTCGTGATTAAGACCACCCCGCCGGCCATCAGGAGCCAGAAAGTGAAGGACTCGATCCGCGGGAAGGCCATCCGCCGGGAGCCGATCATGATCGGGACCAGCCAGTTGGCGAACGGGCCCAGAATGCCCGAGGTCATCATCCCCATCATCATCGAGCCGTGCAGGCCGACCAGCGTGACGTATTGGTTGGCACCGAAGACGTGCACATTGGGCTGGAGCAGCTCGGTCCGGATCAGCATGGCGTTCAGCCCGCCGATGAAGAAGAAGAACCCGATCCCGATCATGTACTGCTTGGCCACCACCTTGTGGTCGGTGGACAGGCTGAAGTAGCGCAGAAGCCCGTACTCCTCGTCCTCGCGCTCGGCCAGCGATGGCGGGTGGCCCAGCAGCCGCCTGAACGGATAGTTGGCGAATCCCAGCCCGATCAGGAACCCGAGTACCCCGAAGAGGTAGCCCATCATGATCGCGATGTCGTTCTGGCCGGCCTCCGCGTTGAAGTACGTGTAGTTGGCGCCGGTGATCCGTCCCCCGATGAAGTGGCCCAGGTACCAGCCGCCGATTCCGAGCAGGATCCCGGTCAGCATGTTGAAGCCCATCAGCTGACGCCAGCCTGTACGGCGCGCTGGGGCGGAAACCGCGATCGCGCTCATCCGCCTCTCCTCTGCGGTTGTGGGAAGTAGGTCTTGGAGTACGGCGGCAGGGTCTTGGTCGCCGGGGCGTACTGCTGCTGCTGCTGGGCTATCCACGAGGCGAACTGCGCCTTCGGGACAACGCGGCCTGAGTCGAACATGTAGCCGTGCCACACGCCGCACAGCTCGGCGCAATGCACGTTGAAGTTCAGCGGTCCCTTCGTCGTGACGTAAGCGATGTTGTCGACGCCCGGGTTGGCGTCGGCCTTGACGCCGAGCTGGTACGCCCAGAAGGAGTGGATGACGTCGAGCGAGGTCACATGGAGCTCGACGGTCGTATTGGTCGGAAGCTCAAGCTTGTGGGTCTCTACGCCACCGTAGGAGGGGTAGCGGTAGTTGAACTCCCATTGCTGGGCGATGACCTGAACCTGAAGGACCGGATCGCCCTTGGCGGACGAGGGCACGGCGATCGGGTTCGGCCCCTGCCCGCCACCTGAGCCGTCGGCCAGCAGACGGATCGACCCGTACGCGGCCAGGAAGAGCACGGTCACCGTGGTGACGATCAGCCACCAGAACTGGACGCTGGAGTTGCCGCGGATGGGCGGTCCGTCGACCACCGTCTCAGGGGTGCGCTCCCGGAACGCCCACAGCGCGTACCCGAAGTAGACAAGCACCGCCAGCGTGAACGGCGTGGCCAGGGCCAGCAGCACGATGTTGTCGGTGACCTGGCCGCTCGACTCGACGGTTCCGTTACCTGGCGGGAGCCCGGGACCCAACACCCAGATCACGATCGGCACCATGACGACGTTGGCCAGAAGCCAGAGCAGGACTATGTTGCGAAAGTGATGCCGACCGTCGGTCATGACAGCCAATGCCCCTCGCCGCTAAGGGCCTGCCCCCTCATCGTGTGCCGGTCGCTCATACGACCTTGATGAATCCGTCCATGTAGCCGACGGTCTGCATGGGACCCCCGAAACCTTCGATGTAGCCAGCGGCGCAGGGGACGAAGCACTGCCACCGGTAGAGCCCCTTACCGGGGGTCCGGAACGTGAACTCGATCGTCTGGTGGTCCATGCTCGGAGAACAGGGCGCGTTGCCGCACGGGTTCTTCGCATTGCTGGAGACACCCTGTAGCGGGACCGAAACCCCGAGGTCCGGAATCGCGAACACGTGCGACGCGGTGTCGGGATTGATCGCCTTCGTGGGCTTTCCGTTCAGCAGGAAGGTACCCCCGGTGATCCCCGTGGCTTGCGAGAGGAAGTTGTTTCGAAGCCCCGTGTCGGAGTCGTACTGGAAGATCTTGACGTGGATCAGAGTGTGCGCCGGGAGGATGTACGTAGTCACGTGGCGCCAGTCCCGGCCGCTTGAATTCACCGCGTAGTAGGAGACCCAGGTGGGGTGGGGATCGTTTAGCGCGGCCGCGGGCACCGTGGCCAGGTTCAACTGAACCCCTGCTGAAGATGTGGTGGCCGCCGCCGAACCCGGAACGTTGATCAGGTACAGGCCGATATAGAGCCCGATCGCGGCGCACACCACCACGGTGCAGACGACCAAGGTAAATACGCGCTTTGACTGACCAGTCATCTCGATTCCCGCGGCGCTCGGACTGCGAACGTTTGCTGTCCAAGCGACCTTACAACCACCTTATATAACGCGAGTAGGCGAAAAGTCAACAATCAGGGGGCAAGCGGTCCGGGGAGTGGAACGGGTTCGGCGGCGGCGGTCAGGATCCTGACACGGCTCGATCGAAAGTTCCCAGGCGGGCTGTGGCGCGGTCTGGGCGCCGTCGATGATCTGCGCGGCGTGGATACCACGATCAGGGGCCCCTGGACGCCGCCCGCCAGGCTGACAGCACCAACACACCGGCCACGCCGACCGGGAGGATCCACCAGGCCGCGAGACTCGTGTCGGTCACGAGCGCCGTTATGCCGAGCGTAACGACGACGCCGACGGCTATCCGCCAGTCGTCGCCGACGACGAAGTCCCACATGAATCGAATAAGCGCCTCGAGCTGCTTCATGCCCGCGCTATCACCTCTCGGTCATGCGGCTGGCCGGGGTTAGGTTGGGGTTCGGTGGTCTCGGTCGGGGTTCGTCGTAGGACCGCGACGAGCACGCCGGCAAGCGCGGCAGTCCCGGGGATCAGGACAAGCAGCGCCGCGTCGCCCCCCGGCCAATGCGCTCCGGCTCCTTCGGCTCCCCAGAACATGCCAAATGAGCTCAGCATCACTCCGACGGCAAACTTCATCGCGTTCTCTGGCACGCGGGCCAGCGGTGCGTGGACGGCTAGCCCGACGAGCGCCACGACTGCCACCGCGACTCCCGCCGCGGCGGCGGCCAGTCCGACGTCGTGCTGGTTTGCTCCAAACGTGAGCACGATGAACACGACCTCAAGGCCCTCCAGAAACACACCCTTGAACGCGATCGTGAACGAGTACGGGTCAAATCCGGATCCTGTGCTTCCGGCCTCCTGGGCAGCCTCGCGTTCCTGCGCGTAGGTACCGGCCTCGTCGTGGAGCGCCTTTAGCCCGGCTGCGCGGAGGGTCGCCTTGCGCAGCCACTGCAATCCGAAGATCAGAAGCAGAGCTCCGACCGCGACTCTGAGTGCGTTGATCGGGAGGGATGTCAGCGCCGGTCCCAGGGCGGCCGTCACGCCGGCCAGCACGACAAGCGCTCCACCCACGCCCGTGAATGTGGAGCGCCAGCTCCGCGTGACGCCGACCGCGAGCACGATCGTCAGTGCTTCAACCGCCTCGACGGCACAGGCGACAAATACCGAGACCGCGAGCCCTATCTGTGGGCCCGTCATGAGTGCGTCAGTGCTGGGCCGTGGCCCGCGGGCGTCATTCCGAGCCGGTGCAGGCCGAGGCTGCTCTAGGAGCGAAACGGCCGAAGATCTCGGCCAGCGTCTGGATCTCGGTGGCGCTCAGGTGCTCGAAGAAGCTGCGTTGTACGGAAGCGAAATGACTGCACTGGGCCACTTTCACGAGCTGGAGCCCAGACCGCGTGAGGTGGGCGTGAACGGCGCGAGCGTCAGAGTCCACCCCTCGGCGCTGGACCAGGCCACGCTCCTGAAGGGCGTCGATGATGCGGGAGATCCGGCTCAGGCTGAGCCCGCACTCCTCCGCCAGGTCAGACAGGCGCAGGTGGTGCCCGTCTGCCGCGGCCAGGCGACCGAGTGACTCAAGCGCGCTGAGCGTGAGGCCATGTTCGGCTTCGAGCTCCGCGTCGAGAGCTCGCACGAGCCGCTTGTGAGTCTCAAGCAGCCCGATCCAGGCGTCGGCATGGACCTCGGACCAGCGCGCCAGACCGTCGTCGCCGAGCACGTAGGCACAGGAGTCAGAGGCCGTCTTCGAGGCGATTGGCGAGGCGGAAGCTGACATATGCTTGCGCTAGCAATTCTAGCTCTGGGAAGGGACATCACATGGAACAGATCACCACAGAGGTGAGCGACGGGATTCTGACCATCACCCTCAACCGGCCGGACCGGCTGAACGCCTGGACCGAGGTCATGGCCCGTGAGCTGATCGAGGCCTTCGATCAGGCTGACGCCGACGATGATGTGCGGGCGATCGTGGTGACCGGTGCGGGTCGTGGATTCTGCGCCGGCGCCGACCTGGAGAGGGGAGGTGAGACATTCGATTGGCGGGCGCGCAACGCCCCCGAGGGGGCACCGCGAGACAACGGCGGCATGTTCTCGCTCCGCATCTTCGAGTGCCAGAAGCCGGTGATAGCCGCCGTCAACGGACCGGCGGTCGGGGTGGGGGTGACGATGACCTTGCCGATGGATGTCCGATTGGCGGCCGAGGACGCCCGCTTCGGATTCGTGTTCGCCCGCCGAGGGATCGTGCCTGAGGCGGCTTCGAGCTGGTTTCTCCCTCGCGTGGTGGGCATCAGCCGAGCGATGGAATGGGTCGCCACGGGGCGCGTGTTCTCGGCTCAGGAGGCGCTTGAGGGAGGACTGGTGCGGAGCGTGCATCCGGCGGGCGAGCTACTCGACGCCGCCCGCGGTCTGGCCACGGAAATTGCCGAGAACACGGCGCCTGTGTCGGTGGCGCTGGCGCGGCGAATGATGTGGACGATGCTGGGCGCGAATCACCCGATGGAGGCCCATCGGACGGATTCACGCGCGATGTTCTCTCGCGGCCAGTCCGAAGACGTCAAGGAGGGAGTGACATCCTTTCTGGAGAAGCGCGCGCCGCATTTCCCGGACCGCGTCAGCGACGGACTGCCTGACGTGCTGCCGGATTGGACCAGGCAGGAGTTTTAGCCGGGTCTGGGCGGTCACGCGGCAGCTGGCGCGCTATAATAATGCTTGCCGATAAGCAAGTATCTTTGCCGAATGCCTCAGACCACAGCCCCTCCTCAACCCCTTGACGTCGAGACCGCGGCGCGACTTCGCACCGCGATCGGGCGGCTGTCCCGCCAGCTGCGGACAACGGCCGCGGCCCGTGAGGCAGGGCTGACGCCAACCGCCATCTCGGTCCTGCTCAACCTGGCGCGGAATACCCCGATCAGGCTGGGCGAGCTCGCCGAATCCGAAGGCATCAATCCGACGCTGCTGTCCCGCGTAGTCGGCACGCTCGTCGACAAGGGACTGCTTGAGCGCACGTCCGACGAGGAGGATCGTCGCGCCGCCCGGGTGAGCATCACCAGACAGGGCCGACGCTTGACCGACCGGATGAAGAGCGAGCGGACGAGGGCCGTGAACGCCGCGATGGGCGAGCTCTCGTCTGAAGAGCGACGCAAAATCGAACGCGCGCTACCGGCGCTCGAGGCGCTGGCGGAAGAGCTGAAGCGTGGTCCGGTTGCGGCCGCAGAGGCCCGCCAATGACCCGGGTCCTTCGGGTCGGCCGGGTCACGTTCGCCTCGCTTCAGGTTCCCAACTATCGGCGGTACTACGGCGGTCAGGCGATCTCGCTGTGCGGGACGTGGATGCAGATGACCGCGCAGGCATGGCTCGTTCTCACGCTCACCCACTCCAGCACCGCGCTGGGCGCCGTGATCGCGCTGCAAACGCTCCCAGTACTTCTCCTGGGTCCATACGGCGGTGTCCTGGCCGACCGCCTGAACAAGCGGCGCGTGATGGTTGCCCTTCAGAGCGCCATGGGCGTGCAGGCGCTGGTGCTGGGTCTGCTCACGATCACCGGCAACGTCAAGGTCTGGGAAATCGGAGTCCTGGCCGCGATCCTGGGTCTGAACAACGCTTTTGAGAATCCGGCGCGGCAGTCGTTCATGCTCGAGCTGGTGGGCTCCGACCACCTCCGCAACGCGGTGAGCCTGAATTCCGTCCTGGTGAACGTGGCGCGCACCATCGGCCCCGCCGTCGCCGGTTTGCTGATCGCCAGCGTCGGTGTGGGCGAGTGTTTCTTGTTCAACGCCGCCAGTTTCGTGGCGGTGATCGCCTCGCTCGTGCGGATGGACACCTCGGCGCTCAGTCCGACCGCGCCGGCGCCTCGGGGCCCGGGTCAGCTGCGGGAAGGTCTGCGCTACGTGCGCCGTACGCCCGAGCTGGCGATCCCGCTGTTGATGATGGGCGTGGTGGGCTGCTTGACGTACGAGTTCCAGGTCTCGCTGCCGGTGATGGCCAAGTCAGGGCTCCACGTCGGAGCGTCGGGGTTTGGCTTCATGACGGCCTCGATGGGTGTCGGCGCCGTGGCGGGTGGCCTCCTCACGGCGACTCGCGGACGGACGGGCTTGCGGCCGCTTGTGATGGCTTCGTCTGTCTTCGGCTTGGCCGTGGCGATGGCCACAGCGGCGCCCAACCTTCCGCTTGAGATGGCGGCTCTCGCCTTCGCCGGCGCGGCCAGCATCACGTTCATGGCCACGGGCAACTCGACGCTTCAGCTGACCGCTGAGCCTTCGATGCGCGGCCGCGTGATGTCGCTCTGGTTCGTGGCCTTCCAGGGTTCGACACCGCTCGGTGGACCAATCGTCGGGGCGACGATGGCGGCCCTCGGGGCGCGGGCGGGGCTTGGTATCGGCGCCATCACCTGCCTCGTGGCCGCCGCGTTCGGAGTGGCCACGCTCCGTCGGACCACCGCGCGGCACGCCGCCGGGGCGCTCAGTCCCAGCACCGCTCCCTAGGACTCTTCACACCAAAGGCCACGAGGAGTAAGGTCGGCCGTACACCGGCCTGGCCAACGTTTGGAGGGAGAGAATGAGCAAATCGGTTCCGGTGCGCCTCCACGTCAACGGAGTCGAGCACCAGCTGGAGGTCGAGCCGCGAGTCCTTCTCGTCCACGCGCTACGCGACCGGCTCGGCCTGACCGGTACTCACGTGGGCTGCGACACGTCCAACTGCGGAGCCTGCACCGTCCACCTGGATGGCAAGCCCGTCAAGTCGTGCACCGTGCTGGCCGTGCAGGCCGACGGCGCTCAGGTGACGACGATCGAGGGGATGGCGTCGGACGGCGATCTCCATCCCATCCAGGAAGCGTTCTGGAATGACCACGGACTTCAGTGCGGATACTGCACGCCGGGCATGATCATGGCGGCGGCTGGGCTCCTGGCCGAGAACCCGTCGCCTACCGAGGACGAGGTCCGGCACGCGCTGGAAGGAAATCTGTGCCGCTGTACGGGCTACCACAACATCGTCAAGTCGGTGCTTGACGCTGCCAAGGTGAAGGGGGGCTCGATCGGGACGGAGGTGACGTCATGAGCGCCGGCGGCGTAGACGCTGAGATCACCGAGATCGCGTCGGAGACCGCCGAGGAGCGCAGCGCGCCATCGTCGGGCAACCACGTCGGCCAGGCGATCAGGCGCAAGGAGGATCCGCGACTGATCACGGGGCGGGGCCGGTACCTGGACGACATCTCTCTGCCGGGCATGCTCTGGGCGGCGCTCGTGCGCTCCCCGGAGGCCCACGCTCGGATCGTCTCGATTGACAGCTCGGCGGCCGCGGAGCGTCCTGGGGTGCACGCCGTCTTCACGGGCGAGGACATGGCCGACCTGGCAGCGCCTCTGCCCATGGCCTGGGTCCCTCCTGGCGTCGAAGTCCAGAACCCGCCTCACTGGCCTTTGGCCAGGGGGACCGTCAACCACGTCGGTGACCCGGTCGCCGTTGTCCTGGGCGAGGACCGCTATGCGGTGGTCGACGCCGCCGAGGACGTGGTCGTCGAGTACGACCCGCTCCCCGTGATAACGGATCCCGAGAAGGCGTTGGGGGGACCGCCGTACGTTCACGAGGACATTCAGACCAACAAGGTCCACGAGTGGTCGCTGCCTGGAGGAGACGTCGAGGCGGGATTCGCCGAGGCCGACGTGGTCGTAGAGCGCCGCGTAATCAACCATCGCACCGCCGGCGCGCCGATCGAGCCGCGCGGTGTCCTGGCCGACTACCGGGCGGGCTCGCTGACCCTTTGGACCTCGACCCAGGTCCCGCATTTCGTGCGGCTGTTCCTGGCCATCCTGCTCGGGATGAGCGAGGAGCGCGTCCGGGTCATTGCTCCGGAGGTCGGGGGCGGTTTTGGCTCAAAGCTCCAGGTCTACGGCGAGGAGGTGCTGGCCTGTCTGGGCCTCCCGGCGCCTTGATCGCCCGATCAAGTGGATCGAGACGCGCACCGAGAACATGGCCGCCGCGCACCAGGGACGTGACCAGATTGCCCACGTCCGGATGGGTGCCAAGCGTGACGGGACGATCACGGCTTTCCACGTGAAGATCGTGGCCGACTTCGGGGCCTACAACATGCTCCTGACCCCGCTGATTCCCTCGTTGGGCGCTTTCGTGATGGGCGGCTGCTACGCCATCCCAAACGTTCAGACGGACATCGTCGGCGTGTTCACGAACAAATGCCCCACAGACGCGATCCGGGGCGCGGGCCGTCCCGAGGCCACCCACATGGTCGAGGTCACCATGGACCAGGTGGCGGCCGAGCTGGGCATGGACCCACTGGAGATCCGCCGGAAGAACTTCATTCCCACGGACAGCTTCCCGGCCACCGTGGCCACCGGAGTGATCTATGACTCCGGTGACTACAACAAGAGCCTTGACCGGCTGCTTGAGCATGTCGACCTGGACGCCTTCCGCCGCGAGCAGGAGGAGCTCCGCTCACGGGGGATCTATCGCGGGATCGGCTTCTCCACCTACACCGAGATCTGCGGGCTGGCGCCCTCGCGGGTCACCGGGCCCGGAGGCGTCGGTGTGCAGGCCGGCGGGTGGGAGTCAGCGATGGTGCGCGTGCACAACACCGGTGCGGTCACCGTTTACACCGGCAGCTCCGGCCACGGTCAGGGCCATGAGACCGCATTTGCCCAGGTCGTGGCCGACCGTCTCGGCGTCGACCCCGCCATCGTGGAGGTGATGCACGGCGACACCGGCACCGGACCTGAGGGACGGAACACCTACGGCTCGCGTTCGGTGGCCGTGGGCGGCGAGGCGCTGGCTCGAGGTGCCAACAAGATCGCCGATAAGGCCAAGGCGATCGTGGCCCATCAGCTCGAGGCCTCGGTGGACGACATCGAGCTGAAGGACGGCAAGTTCTCGGTCCGAGGATCGCCGGACAAGGGGATGACCTTGGCCGAGGTCGCCGGCGCGGCGTACCTGAACCTGGTGCCAGACGGAATGGAGCCGGGGCTCGAGGAGACGACGTTCTATGACCCCGAGAACTTCGTGTTCCCGTTCGGGGCTCACGCCTGCGTCGTCGACGTCGACGCGGACACTGGGAAGGTCAGGGTGGCCCGGTACGTGGCCGTCGATGACTGCGGCAACCCCATCAACCCGCTCCTGATTGACGGACAGGTTCACGGCGGGATCGTCCACGCGATCGGCCAGGCGCTCTACGAGCGGGTCCACTACGACGAGGATGGTCAGCTGGTGACCGGCACCTTTGTCGACTATGCGCTGCCCACCGCGGCCGAGCTGCCCAGCTTCGAGACCGACCGCACCGAGACGCCCTCGCCGGTCAACTCGCTTGGAGCCAAGGGCGTCGGCGAGGCGGGGACAATCGCCGCCAGCGCCGCGGTGACCAACGCCGTGATCGACGCCCTGCGTCCGCTGGGCGTGAACTACATCAACATGCCTCTCAGCCCGATGCGGGTTTGGGCGGCGATTCAGGAAGCCCGAGGAGGTGTGCCCGCATGATTCCCGCCGAGTTCGACTACGTGGCGCCGGAGACGCTCGATGAGGCAATCCGAGCGCTGGCCGATGGAGGCGAGGACGCCAAGCTCCTGGCCGGCGGGCACTCGCTGCTGCCGCTGATGAAGCTACGTCTGGCCACGCCAACGCTGCTGGTGGACCTGCGCAAGGTGCAGGATCTGGACGGCGTGCAGCGCTCGAACGGCGACTGGCGGATCGGCGCCCTGACCACCCACGCCACGCTCGAGCGCACGGCAGACCTCGGGGTCCTGTCCCGGGCCGCGGGGACGATCGCCGACCCCCAGGTGCGAAACCGGGGAACGATCGGTGGATCGCTGGCCCACGGAGACCCCGCGTCGGATCTGCCGGCGGTGCTGATGATCGCCGAGGGCTCGGTGACTTTGCGCGGTCCTTCAGGCGAACGCACGGTCACCGCCGCCGATCTGTTCCGGGATTACCTTGAGACGGCGGTGGGCGCCGACGAGGTGATGACCGAGGTACAGGTTCCCTCGCTCGACGGCTGGGGCTTCGGTTACGAGAAGTTCAACCGGCGAAGTGAGGACTGGGCGATGGTGGCGGTGAGCGCGATCGTCAAGGACTCCGAGGGTGAATTCGCCGACGTGCGCGTGGGGCTGACCAATATGGGCTCGACGCCACTGCGGGCTCACGCGGTGGAGGAGGCCCTGCAGGGTCAGCCGGTCAACGCTGAGACGATCGCGAAGGCCGCCGAGCAGGCAGCCGAGGGAACCGATCCCCCGGCCGACCTGAACGCATCGGCGGACTACAAGCGCCACCTGGCACGGGTTCTGTGCAAGCGGGCGCTGATGGAGGCGGCCGGGCTGAGCTCGTAAGTTCGGATCGCGTGGGATCTCGCGGCACGCCGCCGCGGGATCCAGAGCTCATAACCGGGCCGCGTGCCGTCGGAGTCTCTCCAGGTCCAGCACCGTGAGGGCAAGCCGGTGCGTCTCGATGAGCCCCAGCTGGCGAAGCGTGCGCAGCGCTCGGGCGGTGGATTCACGCGAGGAAGCGCTCCAGGAGGCAAGCTCCTCCTGGCTGAACGGCATGGCCAGCTCTATCCGGGCTGAGTCGAGCCTCCTGCCGAAACGCTCGGCCAGCTCGAGGATTCGGCTGGTCACTCGGGGGAGGCTCTCCGAGCGGGCAAACTCGAGCCTCCGGGCGTCAGCCAGGTAGAGCCGGGCCAGCGCCAGGTCAAGCAGGGCCAGGGCCGCGCGGGGGTGCTGCGACAGAAAGAAGCGAAGATCTGGAACCGAGAGGACGAGCGCCTCGACGGGCTCCAGGGCGGTGACGGTGGCCGAGCGGACGGCCTCGCGGACGGCCGAGATCTCACCCAGCAGGTCTCCCGGCCCTGAGAGCCCGAGGACGACGTCCGCTCCCTCCGCGGTGCACTTATGGATCTTGGCCAGGCCGGCCAGGAGCACGACCGCGCTGTCAGCTCGATCCCCGTCGCGGATCAGGACATCGCCACGGGCCCAGGTCCTCCGGCGTCCTGCCTTCACCAGTGCCTCCCGGTCTGATGCCAGCAGCGACTCCATGAACGACTGCCTGATGTAGACGGGTCCGGGGATAAGCAAAGCGTATGTGTCAGATGACGTGGAGGGCCATCCCTGGCGACCGTACCTTGGCCTTACAGCGGAGAGCAGAAGGCGAACCGCCCAAGGACAGGAGAAGCCATGAACCCGCACCTTTCATCCATCATCGCCCAGTCCCGCCAGCAGGATCTGCTTCGCGCCGCCGAAGAGGCGCGCCGTTCTGGTGGTCACGCATCACGGACGCCGTGGTCGCGGCGCTTCCGCTGGACCTTCAGGACTCCGAAGACCGCCACGGCGCTGTCGCCGCAGGTTGAAAGCGCCTGAATGCGAGTTAGAGTGGCCTGGGACGAGTCACCGGCAGGAAGGCATAGATGAGCGACACGATCGTAGTCGGCACTGATGGCTCGGAGACCGCCCAGCAGGCGGTCTCCGAAGCTGTGCGACTGGGCACTGCGCTGGGGGCCCAACTACATCTCGTGGTGGCCTACAGACCGCTCCGAGGGGCCAGGATCGCCGGAGCCCCTGAGGCCGCGGCCAAGGTGTGGGAGGTGCTGCCCGATGATCAGGCCCGCGCGGTGGCCGAACAGGCGGGTGCGGCGGTCCGCATTGCCGGACTACCCGTCCAGACCCACATGGTGGATGACGAGCCGGCCGACGCGTTGATCAAGGTGGCCCGGGAGGTGAGCGCCACCCTGCTCGTCGTAGGCAGTCAGGGCATGAAGGGCCCCAGGCGACTGCTGGGCAGCGTGCCCAACAAGCTCTCCCATAACACGCCGTGTGACCTCCTGATAGTGGCCACGGATAGGTCTGGGCGCGGTTAGTTGCGCTGAGGCGACCCCAGGGGAGACACTCGAGGCAGTGGGCGCGTTCGCGCCTGTCGTGAGGGTGACGAGCTGGCTGCGAGCATGCCCGAGAACGGCGCTGTTATTTTCAGCGGGTGGCAGGTGGTCTGAGTCGGTCAGTCGAGGGGCGCAAGACCGTGTCGGTGTTGTTCTCCGACCTCGTCGCGTTCACACAGCTGGCCGAGCGGCTCGACCCAGAGGCATTGCGCGCGTTGATGTCGGAGTTTTTCGCCCGGGCGACGGTGGCCGTCGAGCGGTTTGGCGGCGTAGTGGAGAAGTTCATCGGCGACGAGGTGATGGCGATCTTTGGCATCCCTGTTGTGCAGGAGGACGATGCGCTTCGGGCGGTTCGCGCCGCGATCGCGGTGCGCGAGTGCGTCGCCGAGCTCAACCGGGAGACGGAGGCCAGTCTGGAGGTACGGATTGGAGTCAACACCGGTGAGGTGATGACCGGCGATCGTTCCCTCGGCCACAGCTTCGTCAGCGGTGACGCTGTGGCGGTGGGTAAACGGCTGGAGCAGGCAGCGGAGCCGGGCGAGATTCTGCTGGGGGAAAAGACGTACTTACTCGTAGCGCACGCCGTCCGGGCATCCGAGGTCGGTCCGCTTACCTTGAAGGGAAAGTCGGGCGAGGTGAGCGCCCATCGGCTGGACACGGTCGACCCGGAAGCGATGGCCATTCCCCGACGAGGGGATACGCCCTTTGCGGGACGCCTCCGGGAACTCGAATGGCTGCACGCCCGGTATGACCAGGCTGCCGCTGGTGACGGAGCGCACATGGTCACTGTCGTAGGGGACCCGGGAATCGGCAAATCGCGACTGGTGCGTGAACTCGTCGTCGGGGTCGGAGGCGATGCCGTCACCCTCGTCGGCCGATGCCCGCCGCACGGCGAGGGTGTGACGTTCTCTCCCGTCCACGAGGTCTTCCGCGAGGCAGGCCGCGACGAGGCGGAACTGGACGGTTCGAGCTATGAGGTTTTTGCCGCGGTCCGAGGCTTGCTCGAGGAGCTCTCGCAAGAGCGGCCCGTGGTCGCGGCGTTTGACGACGTCCACTGGGCAGAAGAGACGCTCCTCGATCTGCTGGAGTATCTGGCGCTCCGACTGGGCAGCTCCCGGGTCCTCGTTCTGTGTCTGGCCCGCCCTGAGCTGGCCGATCGACGTCCGCAGTGGGTCCGAGATCCCGCGGTGTCGCTCTCACTCCAGCCGCTCACTGCCTCGGATTCGGACGTGCTGATCGAGGCGCTGGAGGCGCCGGAGCAGCGGAGAGCCCGGATCGCCGAGCTGGCGGAGGGAAACCCGCTGTTCATCGAGCAGCTTGCTCTGTTCGCGCAGGAGGAGGGTGCGTCTGTGACGCTGGTTGACTCGATCCGCGGGGTGCTGCACGCCCGGCTCGACCGGCTTGGATCCGAGGCGCGGGCAGTGCTGGAGCGAGCCTCGGTGGTTGGCCGGAGCTTCTCTCTTCGGGCCGTTCTTGACATGGTTCCCTCGGCAGAGCACGAGACGGCACAGTCCCGGTTCTTCGAGCTCGCCCGGCAGGGACTGGTCAGCCCCGACGCCACCGTCCCGGACGAGGGATTTCGCTTCCAGCATGCCCTGCTCCGTGACGCCGTCTACGAGGCGATGCCGAAGGCCCTCCGGGCCGATCTCCACCTGGTCGCGGCCGAGCACGTCGCGGCCGGCGGTGATGCCGATGTGCTTCGTGGACACCACCTCGAACGCGCATATCAGCTTCGCCGCGAGCTCGGCCGGCGGGACCCCGAGTTGGGCCGGCGTGCCGGTCGTCTCCTGCTGGGCGCCGGACAGGATGCCCTCGGACGATCCGACGTACCAGCCGGGATCGACCTGCTGGAGCGCGCCCGTGCGCTTCTGCCCTCAGACGATCCGCAGCTCTCGCCCCTGCTGACTGCACTGGGGGACGCGCACGTGAAAGCGGGGAACATGCCTGCCGCTCAGCAGGTGCTGGACGAGGCGATAGCGGTGGGCACCCAGTTAGGCACGCGTTCCGCTGAGCTGCACGCACGGGTCGAGCGCCAGTTCGTACGTGAGTTCACGACGCAAACGGCCTCGGCCCAGGAGAGCGTGAGCGTCGCCCAGGCTGCGATCACCGAGCTCGAGCAGCTGGGCGACAACCTGGCGCTGGCCCGGGCGTGGTGGCTGAGGAGCAGCGACGATCTGGCCGCGGGTCGCTGGCTCGAGCGCGCCAGGGCGGTGGAGCACGCGCTCACATACGCCACGCGAGCCGAGGCGGGCCTGGCGATGGTGGGCACGCTGGGAGGACTGCTAGCCCAGGCCTTACTCCACGGCCCCGCACCCGTCCGTGAAGCAATCGCCCGTATCGAAGGACTGTCGGACGAACTCGGTCTGGAAGGTGCATTACGAGTGGCGGTCGATACCGCTCTAGCTGGGCTGGTGGCGAAGGATGGGCGGATCGATGACGCGCGCCTCATTTACCGGGACTGCGTGGCCACGACCGAGGAGTTCGGGCTGCGTCTCCGGCGGGCAACCCAGGCGATCGTGGGCGCACAGATCGAGCTCCTGGCGGGGAACCCGTCCGGCGCCGAACAGGAGCTGCGGGCGTCGTCGGCTGCCCTGGCTGAGTTCGGCGCCACCACATCGGCCGCCACGCACCGGGCGATGCTCGCGGAGGTTCTGTGTGTGCTCGGCCGGCTGGAAGAGGCGGAGGCGCAGGCGCTGGCTGTTGCCACAGAGGCGACCGAGGATGACCTCGCCACGCAGGTGCTCTGGCGGGCAGCGTTGGCCCGAGCACGGGCTCGCCGGGGGATGGTGGCGCAAGCCCGGGAGCCAGCAGAGCAGGCGCTGGTCCTCAGTGCCGAAATGCAGTTTCCGTTCGTTCAGGTAGCCGCTCTGACCGCCGCCGCCGAGGCCGAGGCCGACGATCCCGCACGTCTTCTGGATGGTGCCCGGTCGATCGTCGAGGCGAAGGGCAACAGGCTCGAGCTCGCCCGTCTCCGATCGCTCATCGCCGAACTCGGCTGAGGCGATTGCGGCCCTGGGCGGGTTCGGCTACATTCGGCCGTGGGGCCGCAACGAGAGGAGATTGACGTGGGCGACGATGACGCACGTGATGGGGAGGAAACCCCCAAGGAGCACGGACTCCAGGAGCATGGACTCCAGGAGCATGGACTCCAGGAGCATGGACTCCAGGAGCATGGACTCCAGGAGCATGGACTCCAAGAGCACGGACTCCAGGAGCACGGACTCCAGGAGCATGGCGAGGGAGACGACGAGGAGGAGAGCGAAGGGCGCTAACGGCCTTGGTGGGCACACCAAGGTTGCCGGAAGCAATCGGCGCCCGGTTCCGGGCGCACGCCGGGTGGGTGCGGTAAGCGACGACGCATCGGTTGAGGTGACCGTCATCGTCCGGCCGCGCTCGCCGCTGTTGGCGGCGGACGCAGGCGGACGGAAACCGCTTGGCGAACGGCAGTACCTAACTCGGCGGGCATTCGCAGCTGCCCACGGTGCCGACCGCCGGGACCTGGCGGAGGTGGCGGCTTTCGCCGCCGCGTATGGCCTGACCGTCACGCGATCCAGCGTGCCCCGCCGCAGCATCGTCCTCGCTGGTCCGGCCAGAAATGTGAGCGAGGCGTTTCGGACGCGGCTGGTCCACTACCGCTCGCCCCGCGGCGGATATCGCGGGCGTACGGGTCCGGTACACGTTCCGCGCAGGCTGGCGCCACTTGTGGAGGCCGTATTGGGCCTCGATGACCGGGCGCAGGCGCACTCGAAGGGTCACCTCACCCCGCCCGAGCACGTGGAGCAGGTCCGTCCGAGATCGTTCACCCCCAGGGAACTCGCGGAGCTATACGACTTCCCAGCGGACCTCGACGGCCGCGGCCAGCGGATCGCGATCATCGAGCTCGGCGGCGGCTTCCGGCGCGCCGAGCTTCGCCATTACTTCGCCAGCCTCGGGGTGGAGATGCCGAAGATCAGCGCTATCTCAGTCGATGGCGGCCGCAACCGACCGGGGGTTGACAGCGAGGCTGACAACGAGGTCCTCGGAGATATCGAGGTCATAGGTGCGGTCGCACCGGGCGCGGAGCTGCTCGTGTACTTCGCGCCGGTCTCCGACCGGGGGTTTCTAGACGCGCTGACCGCCGCCGTGTTCGATCCCCGCCAGCCGTCGGTGATCTCGATCAGCTGGGGCGACGCGGAGGCCAACTGGACCGAGCAGGCCCGGCTTGCCATGGACGACGCGTTCCGAGCCGCCGCCGCCCTCGGCATCACCGTATGTGCAGCCACGGGGGACGCAGGGTGGACCGACGGCGTGGGCGGCAGGTATGCCCATGTCGACTATCCCGCGTCCAGCCCATACGTGCTGGCCTGCGGAGGTACTCGTCTCGAGGTACAGGATGGTGTGCTCCAGGAGACAGTCTGGAACAACCACAACGGCAACGCGACTGGCGGCGGCGTGAGCGCGATCTACGGGTTACCGGCCTGGCAGAGGGCGGCGAAGGTTCCCGTGTCGGTCGCCCGTGGCGGCCACGGTCGCGGCGTTCCGGACGTGGCCGGCAACGCGGATCCGGAGACCGGCTACCTGATCGGCACCGGTACGCACAACTTCGGTTGGGGAGGCACGAGCGCCGTCGCACCGCTGTGGGCCGGTCTCATCGCTTGCCTGAATCAGGGTCTCGGCAAACGGGTGGGCCACCTGAACCCGCTGCTCTACGAAGCGGTCGGGCCAGCCGCCTTCAACGATGTCGCCAGGGGCGGAAACGGCGCCTACCGCGCGCGGCGGACCGGGTGGGACGCGTGCACCGGACAGGGCACGCCCAAGGGCAGTGCGCTGCTTGAAGCCCTCACGGCATCGCTGGCGGTTCGAGGTTCCAGTGAAACCTCAGCTTCGAAGCGGCTGAACTGACTCTGCGTAGAAGTGCCCGGTCCCCCTAGCAGGGCCCCGGCGCCAGCTGCTGACCACTTGCTGCTCGCCCCTCCCTCCTAAGATGATCCTGACGTGAGCTTTGAGCAGATCCGGTCTGTGGAGGACGCCCGCGAGGCTCTGGCCAGCCAGGGGTACCTCGCCGACCGGCCGCTGGCTCTTGCCGTCCATCTGGCAACCACTCTCGAGCAGCCGCTCCTGCTGGAAGGCGAGGCCGGGGTGGGCAAGACCGAGGTGGCCCGTGCGGTCGCTGCTGCCACGGGAGCTCGCCTCATCCGCCTGCAGTGTCACGAGGGGATCGACGTCCATCACGCGGTCTACGACTGGGACTACGCCCGGCAGCTCTTGGTGCTGCGAGCCGCCGAGGGCGGGCTCGAGGAGGGCGAGCTGTTCTCGCGGCGATTTCTCCTGCGCCGCCCACTGCTCGAGGCGCTTGAGCACGACGGGCCTGTTGTTCTGCTGATCGACGAGATCGACCGGGCGGATGACGAGTTCGAGGCCTTCCTGCTCGAGTTGCTGTCCGACTTCGCGGTGACGATCCCGGAGCTGGGGACGATCACCGCGCGCCAGCGGCCGGTGGTCGTGATGACCTCCAACCGCACCCGGGAGCTGCACGACGCGCTCAAGCGACGCTGCCTGTACCACTGGATCGATTACCCGACGGCCGACCGGGAGCGTGAGATCGTGCTCACGCGCATTCCCGGCGTTCCGCAGGCGGTGGCGGTGCGCGTGGTTAGGGCCGTCGGCCGGCTGCGTGAACAGGGTGACCTGTACAAGCAGCCGGGAGTGGGGGAGACGCTCGTCTGGGCCCAGGCACTGCTGACGTTGGGCGAGGACGCCGAACTCGACGAGACCCTTGGGGCGGCGTTGAAGGTGCACGAGGACCTGCTTCGGGTGCGCGAGCGCAAGGTGCTCGAGGGTGTCTGACGCGGTCGTCGAGCGCGTGGGGCAACTCGCCTCGGAGCTTCGCGCCCGAGGAACGCGAGTCGGACTGGGAGAGGTGCTGATGGCCCACCGCGCGTTGGCAACCGTCGATTGCACGCAGCGCGAGGAATCCCGCCTGGCCCTTCGGGTCGTGCTGTGCTCGACGCGGGCTGACATCGAACGCTTCGACCTGGCGTTCGACTCAGTCTTTGGGCGGGCGGTGGCGATGCCTGCCGGGGAGGACGATGGCGCGCTCTCGGAGCTTGGGTTGATCGAGCGAGCTGTACTGCCCCGAGCGGGGATCGCCGGCGAGCCCCCGGCCGAGGCTCCGGGCGACGAGCCTCCGGCTCTGGTCCCGGCCGCCTACAGCTCGGTCGAGCTGCTGCGCCACAAGGACTTCGCCAACTACAACGAGCAGGAGATGGTGATGGCGCACGAGCTGATCGCTCGCCTGGCTCGGCGCGGACCGAGCCGGCTGTCACGCCGGCGGCGCCCATCGCGGCGACGCAGCCACGAGCCGGACCTGCGGCGAATGGTTCGAGCTTCGCTGCGCACCTGGGGTGAGCCGATTGATCGGCGCTGGCGCGCCCCCAGCCAGCGGTCTCGACCGGTGGTCCTGGTGTGCGACGTGTCCGGCTCGATGGCGCCGTATGCCCGGATGCTGCTCCAGTACCTCCAGGCTTCGGTGGCCGCGCGCCGGCGGGTGGAGGCCTTTGCCTTCGGGACCCGGTTGACCCGGATCACCAACGAGCTGGCGGGACGTGACCCGGACCGGGCCCTTGATCGGGCGGCCGGAGCGGTCGTGGATTTCTCCGGCGGGACGCGGATCGGCGACGCGCTGGCCGAACTCAACCGCGCGCACGGCCGGAGGGTGGGTCGTGGCGCCGTGGTCGTGATCCTGTCCGACGGTTGGGACCGGGGTGATCCGGAGCTGCTGGCGTCCGAAATCGCGCGGCTGCGCCGGAGCGCCCACCGTCTCGTGTGGCTCAACCCGCTGGCCGCCCATCCTGACTTCGAACCCTTGACGCGCGGAATGCGAGCCGCCGTCCCGCACACCGACGAGCTTCTGCCAGGCAACTCATTGGCCTCGCTACAGGACCTCGCCGAGCTCCTGGAGGAGGTCTGATCATGCACGATGTACTGGCGGAAATTGTCAAATGGCGGGAACGCGGTGACCGGATCGCCCTCGCCACCGTCGTAGGTGTCAAGCGCTCGGCCCCACGCGCGCCGGGAGCCAAGATGGCGGTCAGCGAACAGGGCCAGATCTCGGGTGGCGTTTCTGGGGGCTGCGTCGAAGGCGCGGTGGTCGAGCTGGCCGAGGGCGTGATCGCCGGTCAGGAGCCGAAGCTCGTCCACTTCGGCATCGCCGACAGCGAGGCCTGGGACGTCGGGCTGCCGTGCGGTGGGGAAATCGATGTGTGGATCCAGCTGTATGAGCCCGGGCGCCTTGAGGAGGTGGCTCGAGCGGGTGGTCGCGCCGCTGAGGTCACGTTGCTGGAGGGAGCGCGTCCCGGCGCGAAGCTGTTGGTGGAATCGGATGGACGGCGCACTGGATCCCTGGGGGCTCCCGAACTAGATGACGAAGCCGCCCGGCTGGCCGGTGATCTGCTGTGGGGCGACGCCTCGGAACGACACGATTCGCTGTTTGTCGATGTCGTGGCCCCGCCGCCGCGGCTGATCCTGTTTGGAGCGGTGGATATCGCCGCCCCGCTGTGCACACTGGCCCGAGCGGCTGGATGGCGTCCATACGTGGTCGATCCTCGGGCCCGCTTTGCCACCACCGAGCGCTTTCCGAACGCAGAGGAAGTGATCGCCGCTTGGCCCGACGAGGCGTTCGAGCGGTTGGGCGGAATCGACCCTGCCACCTCCATCGTCGTCCTGACCCACGATCCCAAGCTCGACGATGCTGCGCTCACCGTGGCGTTGCGCTCGCCGGCCCGATTCATCGGAGCGATGGGATCGAGGCGGGCTCAGGAGGCCAGGCGCGAGCGGTTGCTGGCCGCAGGGCTCGACGAGGAGGAACTCGAGCGGCTCGCAGCGCCGGTGGGACTTGACCTCGGGGCGATCGGCAAGGAGGAGACGGCCCTGTCGATCCTGTCCGAGGTCGTCGCGACCCGGCACGGCCGCGAGGGAGGTCGCTTGCGGAGCGCTGGCGGTCGCATACACCAGGTGCCGGCTTGAGGCGGCCTGGGACGATCGACTCGTGGTGACGGGGCTGATCCTGGCGGCGGGCGAGGGAACCAGGTTTGGCCCTGAGTCAAAGCTCCTGGCTGACCTGCACGGGCGACCGGTGGTAGAGCACGCCATCGCCGCCCAGTGCTCGGTGCCAGAGATCGAGCGGATCGTGATCGTGCTGGGTGCCCGGGCTCAGCAGGTCCTCGAAGTCGTGAACCTGATGAGGGCCGAGCCGGTCATCTGCCCAACCTGGCAGAACGGCCAGGCAGCATCGCTGCGGTGCGGGATGGAGGTTCTCGTTGAGGCCGGTGCGAGCCGCGTCGTGGTCACGCTCGGCGACGAGCCTCTGATCGGCTCGGCCGTCGTGGCCCGATTCGCCACCGAGCCACCCCGAACGCGTGCGCTCTGGAATGGTCGCCCCGGGCATCCCGTTGTCCTTGGGCGGGAGCAGTTGGCTGCGATTCAAGCGTTGAAGGGCGACCGCGGTGCCCGTGAGTTGCTCGCTGATGCTCATTGGCTTGAATGTGGTGAGATGGGAGGCGCCGGGCTCGATATCGACACACCCGAAGATCTGGAGGCGGTTCGCCATGAAGCTAGAGCAATCCTTTGATGTCGCCGCGCCGATGGAGCGCGTGTGGCAGGCGCTGATCGATGTCGAACGCGTAGCGCCGTGCCTTCCGGGCGCCACGATCACCGGGCGTAACGACGACGGCAGCTACAACGGCAGCTTCACGGTCAAGATCGGACCGACGACCGCGTCCTACACCGGAAAGCTGGACATGGAGTCAGTGGACGAGGGGGCGCGAACCGCCACCATGTCGGCTCAGGGCAGCGACAAGCGAGGCCAGGGAGGGGCGACCGCGACGATCGAGTCCCGCCTCGAGACCGCTGAGGACGGCCGCACCCGCGTGTTGGTGGCAACCGACTATCACATCACCGGCCGCCTGGCGCGCTTCGGCCGCGGCGGGATGATCGAGGATATCTCCGAGCGGTTGCTGAAGGAGTTCGGGGGCCGGCTGGCCGAGTTGCTGGAGGGGTCGGGGGACGGAGGAGCTGATGCCGGGGCGCCCGCAGGTGATACCGCGTCCGGTGATGCGGGTGAAGCTCCGACATCGGAGCAGGAAACCGCTGAGGCGCCGGTTGTGGCGCCGGAGTCTGCGGAGGCCGCGGAGGCTCCGGCGGCCGAGCCTGAGGAGCCACCGGCTACCGACGCCGAGGAGCCGCCGGCTACTGAGGCCGAGGAAGCCCCGCCCACTGAGGCCGAGGAAGCCCCGCCCACTGAGGCCGAGGAAGCCCCGCCCACTGAGCCCCCGCCCACTGAGGCCGAGGAGCCGCCGCCCACTGACGTTCCCGAGCCTCCGCCTATCGAGGCCGCCCCACCATCGCCACCACCCCCCAACGAACCGCTCGACGCCGGATCGCTCGTGGGCTCGGTGATGGCGGATCGCGTCAAGCGCAATCCGTGGCCATTGGTGGCCGGGGTGCTACTGCTTCTCGTCGTGCTTCGACGTCGGCGCCGCTAGCGAGCGTTTAATGGCGATGCGCATAACACATGCGTTCGCGCATCGCCAAAGAACGCGGTCCGCCCGGTTCGCCCCCTAGAACAAGCGGCTACTTCACCTCTTTGCCGGCGGCGTTGACCGCTGGCCACTTTCCACCGAACTGGCTGTGGTTGATGTAGAACGTCTGATGCGCGCTGCCATCCTCCTTGTACGTGTAGAGCGGCAGGCCGTTGTAGGTCACCTGGCTCTTGCCGTCCTTCAGCTTGATCGTTCCGAGCAGTGATTGCTTCACGCCTGGTCCGGCCACCGGCGTGCCCTTCGTAGCGACCGCCGGCCAGAGCTGCAGGCAGCCGGTGATCTTCTGGCAGTTGTCCTGGTTCTTCCTGTCCTTCGTGAAGGCGTAGATCGTCCAGCCGTTGCTGGCGGCCAGGATCTTCCCGAACTTGGTTGTCTTTTCGAGCTCGATCTTCGCGCCCCCGTGGGACGCAGCCAGAGCCGCGGGCAGCGACACGCCGAGCGCGGCGCCGGTCGAGATGAGCAGAGCAACGATTCGGACACGTTTCAACTGATTGCCTCCTGAAAATCCGGGGTGTGCTCCACAGGACGCCGCGACCCGCCCGGACCTTCCCGCGAGTCAGGCCGCCCGCGGGCAACCGTGACACGAACGGTCTCTCAAGTCAACCGCGTGGCTCGAGTGCGGCCGGCGTCGCCGCACCGTGATTCAATACGTTGCAGAGGCGCGTACCGCTGAAGCAGGGGACGCTGGAGGCGAATTGAGGCGAGCAGTTGTTGGGGCAGTGATTTGGGCGACAGCCATGCTGGCGCTGCTCGCCTGTCTGCCCGCCTCGGCGCTGGCCAGCTCAAGCGGGATTGAGAACCTTCATTTCGCGGCCGGCCCTTACAAGGTCATCCCTGGAGCGAACCTGATCCTGGATCAGCTCAACAAGGTGCCCAAGCCGGCCGAGAACGGCTTCTTGATCGACATGAAGCCGAACCTCGTCTACGCGAAGAAGAACGGCAAGTGCTGCGGCAAGGTCCCGCTGACGTCGATCGTCCACCTGCACCACGGCGTATGGCTGAGCGACGGGCAGGCCGGCGCCGGGGAGGGCGACAGCGAAGGTCCGTTCTATCCCTTCTTTGCCTCGGGCGAGGAGAAGACGGCGCTCGAGTTCCCGCCGGGATATGGCTATCCGGTCGCGGCCAAGGACAAGTGGATCCTCAACTACATGATCCACAACCTGACCGACAAGCCATACACGGTCTACATCACCTACGACATGGAGTTCGTGCCTGAGAGCTCGCCGCTGGCCACGCACATTACCCCGGTTCACCCGATCTGGATGGATGTACAGGACCACCACATCTACCCGGTGTTCAACGTCTACAAGGGCAGCGGCCACGACGGCAAGTTCACCTATCCCGATATGGCCAAGGACCCCTATGGGAGTGGCGCGCCGCTAAATGAGTTCAAGATCGATCACCCGGGCGTTCTGGTCGAAACCGCGGGCCATCTGCATCCCGGCGGCCTGTATGACGAACTGGACCTGATCAGGTCGGGCGCGACATCGAGTGGGGGCGCGGTCGCCGGCACGGTTCCGAATTCCGTGCGGCTGTTCCGGTCCTACGCCCACTACTTCGACAAACGCGGACCCGTTTCGTGGGACGTGGCGATGGGCGTGACCAACTCGGATTGGCGGCCTCTCGTGCACGCCGGCGACGTGCTCCGGATCAGCGCCACCTACGACTCACACATCGCCTCGTGGTACGAGGTCATGGGGATCATGGTCGTGTGGGAAGCCTGGAACGACACGCAGGGGACAGACCCGTTCAGCCACGCGATCGACCTCAAGAGCCATCTCACCCACGGCCACCTGCACGAGAACAGCTACTACGGCGGCTCCGCCTTTATCGGCGTGAACCCCATGGCATGGGCTGAATGTGCTCGAAGCAAGGTCATCATCGCCGGCTTCAGGTACCTGCCGGGTGACTACGCCTCCAAAGGCGGAAGCGGCCACTGCATCCCGACGATCAAGGAGGGACGAAGGCTCAAGTTCGTCAACGAGGACGCCAGTTCCCAGGGGACGTTCAGTCCGTTCAACCCGAACCCGTTCTATCTGCATTCGGTTTTCCACACGGTCACGTCCTGCGCGAAGCCGTGCCGCCTGAACTACGGCATCGCCTATCCGCTGGCCAACTCCCACCCTCGCTTTGACTCCGGTGAGCTGGGTGTGGGCGTCCCAGGCGTGGGCAGGCTCAGCTGGAGCACCCCGGCGACCCTGCCGCCTGGTACGTACACGTTCTACTGCCGCATCCACCCCTGGATGCGGGGCGTGTTCCGGATCATCCGGTAGCGCTCCTGGTGTCGAACCTCCGCCGCACGAGCTCGCGCATCGCAGCTGTGCTGGCCTGCGGTCTGCTTGTGGGAGCGTGTGGAGGATCGGGCGGCGCGAGCCCAGCCAGGTCGGTCGCGCTCACCAATACCACCACCACCGCCGCGACCGGTTCCTTGGCCCCCGCCGTGTCCGAGTTGGCGGCCGCCACGCGGCCTCAAATCGCGGAGTTCCCGGCCACGAAGGGACGATCGCTCAGACAGCTCGCGCTGCTCATCAAGGAAACGGCTCACCTGGGCGCCGGCACGAGCACCTACACGGTCGGGCAGGACCGGTTCGCATTCGCGCTCACCGATCACGCCAACCGGTTCATCTACGCCCCGACCGCGATCTACATCGCGCGGAGTGCGAATGGACCTGCCCAGGGGCCGTTTCTCACCCCGGCCGATTCGCTCGCCGTCGCGCGGCAGTACCGGAGCAACGAGAACGACGGTCCTGGGGGACTCAAGGCCGTGTACTGGACCGAGCTACACCTGCCCAAGTCGGGCGTGTACGACGTCCTGGCCCTCACCCGCGTGGGCTCACGCCTGATCGGATCGACAGGTGAAGTGCCCGTGGCGCTGAACACGCCGATCCCGAGCGTCGGGCATCACGCCCCATCCGTTGCCACCGACACTCTGGCTTCTGAGCACGGGAAGCTCGGCCTGGTCACTACACGGATCCCGCCGGAGAACATGCACTCCGTGTCGTTCAACCAGGTGCTGGGCAAGCGGCCGATCGCGCTGCTGTTCTCCACGCCGGCACTGTGCAAATCTCGGGTGTGCGGGCCGGTGACCGACATCATGGTCGAGCTCCAGCACGAGTTCGGAAAGCGGATCGTGTTCATCCACCAGGAGATCTACATCGACAACGATCCCTCCAAAGGCCTGCGGCCGCAGCTGAAGGCGTTTGGCCTGGAGAGCGAACCATGGTTGTTCATGGTCAACAGCAAGGGGATCATCACCGCGCGCATGAACGGTGTGTTCGGGGTGAACGAAGCACGGGCGGCGCTGGAGTCCGCGCTGCGGTGACCGGCACCCGCGCCGGCGCGCCTGCCGATCACCCTCCGCTGGCGATGAAGAGCCGTCGCAGCAGCCCCTCCATGGCCGGTGAGGTCACGCCGTACCCCGGACAGCAGGTCGGACCGTTCACGGCGCTGATCCCGATCTCGAGGTGAGGGCCGGTGGAAATGCCGACGATCCCGCATCCCACCTCGGCGATCGGCTCGCCGGCGTGGACCACGGTGCCCAGTGGGACCAGGTCGGGGGCCGCATGCCCGTAGTAGATGTAACGCCCGGATAGCGGCCCACCGACGACCTTCAGGACCGGCGCATACGGGCCAAAGCCGGAAATCCCCTCCTGCACGATCACGCCGTCCGTGACCGCCACCTCGACGGCGTGGCCGCCGCAGGCGGCGCCCCGCGTGGAGATGTCCACGCCCTGATCGGGTGACCAGGTACTCGGCGGCTCGACGACAGAGAGCGGCTGGATTGGGAACACGAACCCCTGCCCCGAGCCGAGCGAGTTCAGCTCGGACGCAATCTTCTGCTCGATCTTCAGCTGCTGCTTGACCTGGGTGAGGGATGGGGCGTGGGCATTCGGGTCGCCGACCGGGGTCTGGCCGTACGAGGGAGCTGATGCGCCCACGCTCGGCTCGACCACGTGGGGATGGGCATGCAGGCCGAGAGCGGCCACCGGAGTGGTGGCGGGCCCATGGTGGGCTCGCTGAACAGAGTCGCTGCCGGCGCCGCTGCTCCCGCATCCCGCCAGGGAGAGCGACCCCGCCACGCAAAGCCATCTCCACAGCCGCCAGCGCATCGCGTCAGTTCAGCACACGGGCGAACCCGAAGTGCCACCTTCAGGCGGCTATGCCGCCGCCGCCCGCCGTGGCCCGTAGGGAGGGCGTTCGAGCAACCGGCCGGGCGCAGGGAGGGCCCCCCTGAGTCTGCCCTCGCGTTCGAGGCGGGATGCCATGGCCTGAAGCACGGCCAATGCCATCGGCCCCAGCTCGCGGAGAGGCTGGTGAGCGTTCTGGCGCACGTCCAGATCAACCTGGGCCATGCCCGGCAGGCCCACCGTCCGGTACACGTCGATTAGCAACGCGATATCGACGCCGTAGCCCGTCACGAACGGGAGCTGTTCGATGAGGCCGCGTCGCGCGGCCACCTCGCCGGCCAGCGGCTGGTCGATCACCGACAGATCCGGATAAAACAAGTTCAGCATCGGCTTGGCCGTCAGCTCGGTGACGCGACCGCCATCATCGGGGAAGGTCGTGTCTCCGACTTTGAACGGGCGCCGGTAGAACCCCTTTACGAAAGAGATCTCGGGGCGGGTGACCAGGGGCCCCAGGAGCCCGTACACGTAGTGGGGCCCGAATCGCTCGGAGTCGGCATCCAGGAAGCAGATCAGGTCCCCATGCAGCACGGACAGGGCGCGCCACATGGCGTCTCCCTTTCCGCGCAACGGGCCGAGCTCGGGCCTCAGCGTCGTCTGGTCATGCACCTCGGCCCCCAGACGGCGGGCGATCATTGCCGTGTCATCGGTCGAGTCGTCAACGACGAGGAGCTGGTCGACGAGGCCCGCCTCACACAGCGGCATCACGGCCTCGATGATCTGGCCGATTGTCCCGGCTTCGTTGCGGGCGGGCAGGCACACCGAGATGGTGCAGTCCCGAGCCGCGGCCAGAGCGTCGGGAGAGAACGCCCGATGCGAAAAGGTGTTGGTGTCAGTCCAGGTGCCGGCGCGGATGGCCATCGGCAAAGGATGACCGAAAGGCGCGCCATACACTGGCGGCCATGGGGCTGCCGGACATCAGGTATGCGCGTAACGGGGATGTCAGCATCGCGTACCAGGTCGTAGAACCCCGCCAACCCAGTCCGATCGATCTCGTGGTCGTCGGCGGGTTCGTCAGTCATCTCGAGGTGCTTTGGGAGTCCTCACTGGTGCGGTCCTTCGTCGAGCGAATGGCCAGGTTTGGGCGCGTGATCCTGTGGGACAAACGCGAGCAGGGCCTGTCCGACCGACTCGGGCAGCCACCCACCTTGGAGCAGGGGATGGCAGACCTGGGGTCCGTAATGGATGCGGCCGGATCGCACCGTGCGGCGCTTATCGGGACCTCGGAGGGTGGACCGATGTCGATCCTGTTCGCGGCCAGCCTGCCGGAACGGGTGAGCCACCTCGTCCTGTACGGGACCTACGCCAGGCTCACATGGGCAGAGGACTATCCAGCCGGCCTCCCCCGGACGCCGACCGAGCAGTGGCTGGAGCGCACCGCCTCACGCTGGGGCGAGTCGGCCGGGGTTAGGGCGTTTGCCCCGAGCCTGGCCGAGGACGAGGAATTCACGCTCTGGTGGAAACGCTTGCTCCGGTCGGGCACCAGTCCGCGGGCCGCCCTTGCGTTGATGAAGATGTATCTGGACATCGACGTCCGTCCAGCGCTGCCCGCCATCACGGCACCGACAATGATCATTCAGCGCACGGGGGACCGGGCCTCCGACATTGGCCTGGCGCGAGCACTGGCCGATCTGATGCCCGCGGCGCGGTACGTAGAGCTCCCCGGCCACGATCATCTCTGGTTTGTCGGAGAGCAGGATCTACTGTTGGGCGAGATCGAGGAGTTCATCACCGGGACACGGCGCGAACGCGAGCCCGAGCGTGTCCTGGCCACGGTCCTTTTCACCGACATTGTCGACTCGACCCGTCATGCCGCTGCAACCGGCGACCGGGACTGGAGGCGGACGCTGGAGCGCCACGATGAACTGGTACGGCGTGAGTTGAGCCGTTTTCGAGGGCGAGAGATCAAGCAAACGGGCGACGGCTTCCTCGCTGTCTTCGATGGCCCCGCGCGGGCAGTGGAGTGCGGCGCTGCCATAACCGACAGCGTGCGGCGGCTGGGCATCGAGATCCGCGCCGGCGTGCACACCGGTGAGTGCGAGCGCCGCGGTGACGATCTGGCGGGCCTGGCTGTCCACATCGGCGCTCGGGTGGGTACGGCCGCGCAGTCAGGCGAGGTGCTCGTGACCAGCACCGTGAAGGACCTGGTGATCGGGTCTGACCTTCGCTTTGCAGACCGGGGGGCTCGAGAGCTGAAGGGGGTGCCCGGCGAGTGGCGGCTGTACGCGCTGGCGCGGGCGAGTTAGAGTCCCGCACGGACCGCCCAGTGCGCCGTGCCTGCATCGACATCGGCTCGAACACCACGCGTCTGCTCGTGGCGGATTGCGGCGGCAGGCACTTGGTCGACGTTCATCAGGAGCGGGTGTTCACGCACCTCGGACGGACACGCCTGGCCGATGGCAGCATCTCTGCCGACAAGCTTGACGAGCTTGTCGATGTCGTGGCCGAGCAGGTGAATCGGGCTCGCGAGTTGGGAGCGACCGAGGTCAGAGCGGTGGCCACGGCCGCCATCCGCGCCGCCCCCAACGGAGGCTCGCTGGCCGCACGCGTGCGCGAGCGGTCCGGGATCGAGGTCGAGATCCTCTCCTGGCAGGAGGAGGCCAGGCTGGCCTTCATCGGCGTTGCGCGGTCGCTGCGCCGCAGGCCAAACGGGAAGCTCGGGGTGGTGGACGTCGGTGGAGGGTCATCCGAGCTTGTGGTCGGCACGGCGCCGGACCGCGTCTCATGGGCGGCCTCGCTGCCGCTCGGGTCGGCGGAGCTCACCCGCAGCTGGTTGGTCTCCGATCCGCCGGAGGGATCCGAGCTGACCGCGGCCCAGCGAGAGGTCGATTCCGTGCTGGACGCGCTTGACGTTCCTGAACCGGCCCAGGCCTCCGCGGTGGGCGGGAGTGCCGCTTCACTGGCCAGCTTGGCCGGAACTCCTCTGGATGAACAGGCGTTTTCCCGAGCTCTGAAGCTGCTCTCAAGCGAACCGGCTGCTGAGCTGGCTCAAAAACACAGTCTCGAGCCTGAGCGGGTGCGGCTGCTTCCGGCCGGGCTGCTGATCCTCCAGGCCGCGAGCCGGCGGTTCGGGCTGCCGCTTGACGTCGGCCGCGGCGGGCTCAGAGAAGCGATCCTGTTCGAAGCCTGTCATGCCTGAGGAACCACCGCCCGTTAGCCCGTCCGAGCCGCCCCTGCCGCCCCGGGAGGCGCTGGCCGACGTCCGTGTCCGCGCCCCCACGCGCGGGAATCGCCGGCTCGAAAGGCTGCTTGACGCGGTCAACGCCGATCAGCAGGTCAAAGCCTGGTGGCATGTCTCGGCGGTAAACGCCAGCCGCCGTCTGGGCATGTCAGATCACTCGTGGGTGCACATTCAGATCGTTCTGAACATCGGTCTGCGCCTGGGCCGCCTGCTCTTCCGCCGTGGGGTCAGGCCGAGTGTCGAGGTGGACTACGGGCTGACCGACCGCGATGCGGAGGTGGTGATCGCCGCCGGGTGCTTGTTCCACTGCGTCGGCATGTCGATCCACCGTGAGGATCACGAACGCTTCAGTCTGTTCCTGACCGCCGACCGCCTGGGGGATCTGCTCGCCGGCTCCTACGAGGAGCCCGAGCGCACGATCATCGCCTCAGAGGCGCTCCACGCGATCATCGGGCACCGGCGCAAGGGAGCACCGTTCACGTTGGAGGCGGGCATTGTGCGGGTGGCAGACGCGCTGGACATGACCCGGGGCCGTTCCAGGGTTCCGTTCGAGGCCGGGCACCAGAACATCCACTCGCTGTCCGCTTATTCGATCGACGAGGTCAAGATCGCTCCAGGGCGCGACCGAGCGGTGAGGGTGGAAATCGCGATGTCCAACAGCGCAGGGATCTTCCAGGTCGACGAGCTGCTGGCCACAAAGCTCCGCGGATCCGGCCTTGAGGAGCATGTCGAGGTGATCGCGCGGATCGACGCAGAGCACGAGCAACGCCTGATCCCCGTGTTCCGGATCTGAAGGACTGCCCACCGGGCGAGGGCGCCCCGGCCCGCACCGGCCGCCCGCATCGGCCCCGTGCTGGCCGTACCGGGCTGCGCTCCTCCTGACCGGGCGCCCCGGCAGAGCAGTTGCTCCGGAATCACCAGGGCGACGACAATGGCCACTTGTGCTCAAAATCACAGATAACCGCGCCGCCGAGGGGGAGCATTCCACCCGAGCGGAGAAGAGGAATGTCCAGAGCCTCGCTACCCCCCGGCCCCAGCTATCCCCCGGCCCTCCAGATGGTCGGCTGGTGGACGCGGCCGCTCTCGTTCCTCGAGCGCTGCCGGTCTCGCTACGGGCCCCGGTTCACGATCAGGCTTCCGTTCTCGCCGCCGTTTGTGAACCTCACCTCGCCGGAGGAGATCAAGCAGGTCTTCACGGCCCCGGCAAACGTGCTGCACCCAGGCGCCGGCGCCCGGGTGCTCGAACCGGTCGTGGGGCGCAACTCGGTCATCCTGCTCGATGGCCAGTCCCACATGGAGCAGCGCAAGCTGATGCTCCCGGCCTTCCACGGCGACCGCATCGAGCGGCTGTCCGCGCTGGTCGAGGGAGTAACGGATAGATGCGTGGAGGCGTGGTCCGCTGACCGGCCACTCAGGCTCCATGAGGAGTTCCAGAGCCTGACGCTCGAGATCATCCTCCGGGCCGTGTTCGGGCTCCAGGAGGGAGCGCGGATGGACGCGTTGCGAGACCGGCTCTCCGCGATGCTCCGCTTCGGCGAAAAGCCGATCAGCCTGCTACCGCCACCGGCTGACTCAAGGGCCGAAAAGGTGCTCGAGCGGGTGGGTCCGTTCGCATCGTTCGTTCGCCTTCAGCGCGCCGCGGATGAACTGATCTTCGCCCAGGTGAACGAGCGCCGCGCCGAGCAGGCCGAGTGCGACGACGTACTGGCCATGCTCCTGAGCGCCCGCCATGAGGATGGCTCGCCGATGTCAGATCAGGAGCTGCGCGATGAGCTGATGACGTTGCTGGTGGCCGGGCACGAGACGACCGCCTCGACGCTGGCGTGGTGCGTCGAGCACCTGAGCCGGGATCCCGATGTCGTGGACCGGCTGCGTGAGAACGACGACGCGTATCTCACAGCCACGATCCAGGAGGCCCTGCGCTGCCGGCCGGTGCTGCCCAACGTCGCCCCGAGGCTGGTCGTCGAGCCAATCGAAGTCGGCGATTGGAGCTACCCGAAGGACGTATGCCTCGTCCCGAACGCCTACCTCGTGCATCACGATCCGGAGATCTATCCCGATCCGTATGCGTTCAGGCCTGAGCGCTTCGTCGACCAGTCGCCCGGGACGTATACCTGGATCCCGTTTGGGGGCGGCCGGCGACGCTGCCTCGGCGCCAGCTTCGCGATGCTCGAGATGAAGATCGTGCTTCGGGCGCTGGTGCGCGAGCGAGAGCTTGAGCCAATGACGCCGGCGGCCGAACGGCCGCGCAGGCGGAACATCACGATCGCCCCAAGCGAGCGCTGCCTGGTTCGGTTGCCCCGGCGGGTCGCCACCCAGTCCGCCGTTCCACTGGTCGATTCCGGCCAGAAACTGGCCGCGGTGGGCGGATAATCAGATCATGACCGCTGACCCCGGAACCAAGCTGATTCACCGGCTGAAGCTGATCGGCCTCGGCGGAGGAGTGCTGGGCGCGGCCGTGACGTTCGCGGCTGTGGGTTTCCTCTATCCGGCGGTCGGCGGAAGCAACTCGGTCAACGTTCGCAGCGGCTGGGTGAACGGGCCAATCATCGTGGGCTTCCTGCTACTGGCCGGAATAGTCGAGACCAGGATCCGGCGCGGCCAGGTCAGCCATACGCTCACGTGGCTGTGGGAGGACCGGGCGCCCGACGAGCGCGAACACCGGCAAACACTCGGGCTGGCTGTCTACCTCGTGAAGATGGACGCTCTCGGCTGGTCGCTGGCCGCGCTCTGCTTCGCCGTTTTCAACGGGATCGTGTTCTCCTGGGGTCTCGCCGGAGTGATCGCCGCCACGATCTGGTTTGGGGGAGAGATGACCTGTGCGCTCGGCTATCTGCTCTACGAACGGGCGCTGCGCCCGGTAACTGCGCTGGCGCTGGCGGCGCGGCCGACGGGTTCGTTGGTCGCTCCAGGTGTACGGCTGCGCATGGCTATGGCTTGGCTGCTCGGCACGGGGGTACCACTGATCGGGGTGCTCGTGCTCGGCGTCGTGGGCGCCTTCGGCTGGACCCATCACTCGGAATACGTCGGCGCGGCCATTCTGTTCCTGGCCATCGTGGCCACCTGCACGGGCTTTCTGGCCACCTTCCTGGCTGCGGGGGCGATCGCGGACCCTTTACGGGCCGTCCGAACGGGGCTTGAGCGCGTCGCTCGCGGCGAGCTCGACATCAACGTCAACGTCGACGACAGCAGCGAGATCGGGCAGCTTCAGGCCGGGTTCAACCGGATGGCCGAGGGCCTCCGGGAGCGTGAGCGGATCCGGGATTTGTTCGGGAGGCAGGTCGGCCAGGAGGTGGCCCGCAGCGCCCTCTCCGGAGGGGTCAGGCTGGGCGGGGAGGAGCGCGAGGTGGCCGCCCTGTTCATCGACGTGGTCGGATCCACATCGCTCGCGCTGGCGCTCCCTCCGACCGAGGTCGTGCGCCTGCTCAACCGGTTCTTCCGCATCGTCGTCGAGGTCGTCGAGCACCACGGCGGGTTGGTCAACAAGTTCGAGGGAGACGCCGCGCTGTGCGTGTTCGGGGCGCCTGTGAGTTGCGAGGACTGTGCCGGTGACGCCCTGAAGACGGCTCGCACGCTGACCGCTCGCCTGTCCCGCGAGCTGCATGAGATCGACTTCGGGATCGGCGTGTCGGCCGGGATGGCCGTGGCGGGGAATGTCGGAGCTGAACATCGCTTCGAGTACACCGTGATCGGCGATCCCGTGAACGAGGCCTCGCGTCTGGCCGAGCTGGCCAAGGAGCGCCCGGAGCGGGTCCTGGCCTCGAGCGCCGCCCTTGACCGGGCTGCCGACGGGGAGTCCGAGGTTTGGCGGGTGACCGAGTCGGCCAAGCTACGCGGCCGCCTCGCGCCGACCCAGCTGGCCCACCCGGAGCTCCAGGTCAACTAGACGTCCGCCGACGTTTGTCGGCCCGTCCTTGGGGGAAGCCCTGTGGGACAGCCTTTCGGATGAAGGAGAACCACGCATGGCTCTTGGGACAGCGCTGTTTTTGATTGCGGTCGGGGCGATACTTCGTTTCGCCATCACCGCCACCACCCACGACGTGAACATTCAGACCGTCGGGGTGATCCTGATGATCGTGGGAGGCGTCGGCCTGATCATCTCCCTGTTCTGGATGAGCGTGTGGGCGGACCGCCGGCGGCAGACCACGACGGTTGCGCCGCCCGAGGACCGCTATTACTCAGGGCCGCCGGCCTGAGCGACCGCATCCTCACTGACGCCGATCGCACCGGCGCCGGTTCCGCGCTTGGCGGCGGTGTTCCGAGCACCGCCAGAGACGCGGTATCGATCGTCCCCTACCGGGACGGGCCGCTGCTGGTGCGCGGCCCCGTCCAGCTAGTCGGTAGCGACGGCGTCCCGATCGACTGCCACCGTGAGCCGATCGCCCTCTGTCGGTGCGGGAAGTCGCAGGCCAAGCCCTTCTGTGACGGCACCCACAAGCTGATCGGCTTCCGCACGTCCGACCCCGTCTAAGTCGCCGCGCAGCGCGGGTTCTCCGCGCTCCCAGCGGTCGAGCAGGTATCCAGCCCAGCGTTCCTCCAGCAGGCTGAGGACGTGGGCACCCCAGAGCACGCTGCCGGCGCTATCTGGATCTGCACGAACCAGGCCACCCGCCATGTCCACCGACGCGACGTGCTCGTGGGCTGCGTCGGCCACCACGTGCTCGTCGAAGAAGAGCGTGGCGTCGGCCCCGAATCCCAGTCGGCGCAGCCCGTCGGCGTAGCGCCGATTGGGGATCGATGAGGTCATCTCGAACAGAGCGAGATGGCCGATGATCGCTCCGCTCCAGTGCCGGTGCAGTCCAAGCAGCGACATCAGATTGACCGTGGCCAGCGTCACTCCGGGAATCAGCGGCAGGTATGCCCCGTAAGCCGAGTCAAGTCCCAGTGCCCGCATCGTCTGGCCAAACAGCTCGGCGTGGATCCACTCGGGTCGGCCTCGCCCGTACTCGTCGGCCTGAATCTCCACCAGGGCTGCTTTCGGCGGCCCCGAGAGTCGGGGGATCGCCCAGGAGTGGGGATCGGCCTCCTTGAGCTGGTATGCCGAACGATGGACGACGAACTCCCGTACCTGCTCGAGGTCGGCGCTTGACTTGATGTACCGGGCCAGCGGCGGCCCCTCCCGCTCGGCGATGGTGCGGAGCTCGGAGGCGAGCTCTTCAGGCGAGCGCGAGTCGCTGCGGAGCGGCACCGCCTCGAGCAGCGCGCGTTCAAAGATCTGCTCGAGGCGTGCGCGGAGCCGGAGGAGCGACGGCGACCATTCCCAGCGGTCGTCCACGTCCTCGAGGCCCCGGTAGTGCAGCTCGTAGAGGAGGTAAAGAGCCAGGTGGAGGTCTTCGTCGGCCAGGGGATCCTCGACCGGCGCCGGCGTGATCGGGGCCAGCTCGTGCGGAGCTTGCACCAGAGCGGCGAGCAGAAACTCGCTAACAGAGCCGCGCGCAGGCGGAAGGGGATGCATGTCCCTCCACTACCCGGCGTGGAGGGCAGGGAAGCTTCGCGCCAGCCACGGCGCGAGTGCCTCGAGGCCTTCGCGGCTGGCCAGGTCACGAAGCACGATCGCGCCGTTTCGCTGCACGAGTCCGCGCGCGAGATCGAGCTCATCTGAGCATCCGAGCTCCCGTGCCACGGGGTCGAGGTCCGCCAGCAGGTGGTCGAGCAAGTCCCGCGTGGCCCGGACCTGGCCGGTCTCGACGTCAGCCATTTGCCCCTCAACCCCCTGCTGGCAGGCCGACCACCGGTTTTCCGTGATCCGCCATGCCGGCGCTGCCTCGAGCGGGCCATCTTCGGCCGCCCGATTGGCCAGCCAGGCCACGAGCGATTGGATCACCGCCGCCAGGGCGGAGGCCCAGTCGACCGTGGGCTGGGAGTCCGGGACCCGGAACTCGAGCGTCCCCCAGCGCGGATGCGGGCGCAGCTCCCACCACCATGCCCCGGGCAGGAATGCATCGGCGGCCACACCCCAGGCCAGATCGTCGGCCAGTTGCTCCCAGCTCTCGATCGGTGGCGGGACGCCCTGTCGGGGTAGGAGCTGGCAAAGCTTCGGGCGAACCGAGGCCAACCCGGTATCCCGTCCTTCGTAGAACGGGCCGGTTGCCGCGAGCGCGGCCAGCAGCGGCAGATATGGGCGGGCGGCGTTGTACACCGCCAGCGCCCGGTCGGCGTCACCCACAGCGACGTGAACCTGAAAAGCGCACACGAGCTGACGGCGGGCCACCGGCCGATAGTGCTCGAGCGTGTGCCGGTAACGGGGAAGCTCGTTGAGCTCGCCGACGCCCGAGCTGAAGGGGTGAACGCCGGCGGCCGCGAGGCAGACGATTCCCTTCGTGCGCCGCGACAGCTCACGACGAGCGGCCAGTAGATGTGCGGCCGCCGCGGGCACGGCGGCAAGCGGCGGCGTGACAATCTCGAGCTGGGAGGCGGGAAGCTCCAGCTTGAAGCGGGCGTCGTCGCCCAGGAGCTCGAGTACCTCCTGCGCCCGTGGGACAAGCTGGTAGCTCACCGGGTCAAGCAGCATCACCTCCTCCTCGAAGCCCACGGTGTAGGGCGCGGCGGCGTCGAAGGCTCGGCGTAGCTCCCGGGCCGAGGGAGGGGCCTGGTCGCTGGCCGATGGCGAGGAGTCCGCTGCACCGCTCAGGGTTTGCCCCCGGCAGCGAGCGGATATTCAAGGCTGGCATGCGACTCCTTCGCTTCCCCGGCGTGTTCCAGCCAATCAGCGACAGCTGGATGCTGGCCGGACAGTTGCGTCAGGAGCGGCTCGACGGCGCGAGCGTGCTCGACCTCTGCACGGGCAGCGGCCTGCTGGGGGTGGTCGCGGCGATCGAGGGCGCCCACGAGGTCGTCGTCGTGGACATCTCCCGCCGAGCGCTCCTCTCCGCCCGGGCCAACGCTGCGCTGAACGGGGTCCGGGTCGTGGCGCGGCGGGGCGATCTGTTCGACGCCGTCGTCGGCCGGCGCTTTGACGTGATCGTGTCCAACCCCCCGTACGTCCCTTCTCCGCGCTCGGATCTGCCCCGTCACGGCCGGGCTCGCGCTTGGGAGGCGGGCTCCTCGGGTCGTGCCTTCCTCGACCGGATCTGCGCCGAGGCGCCCAGCTACCTGAACCCAGGCGGATCGCTCCTGCTGGTCCATTCCGCGGTCTGTGGCATCGACGAGACGCTCGACCGCCTCCGGACAGGTGGGTTGGAGGCCGACGTCGCGCTCCGGGATGTCGGAAGCCTTGGCCCGCGCCTGCGCGAGCGCTCCGGGTGGCTGCGATCGATCGGGCTCTTGGATGGCGAGCAGGACGAGGTCGTCGTGATCAGGGCCCAGGTCCCGGTCCCTGTGCTCGTAGGGGCCTGAGGCCGCGGCCCCTACCAGCCGCCGCGCCAGTCCATGCTGACCGCGCGCCGCTTGGCGGCATCCATCTTGGCGTGCTTGCGCTTGTCGAGCCGCCATTGGATCACCGAGAACAGGACGATGATCGTCGGGAAGAACACGATCGCGATGTACATCGCGTACGTGATCGTCTTGTCGCTCGTCTCTCCGTAGAACCCCTCGCCGCCGTAGGAGCGGGCGAGCGCCGTGGATGTCGTGGCCAGCAGGGTGGCCGCGAAGGCCAGTAGGGGTAGAAGGGCGCGGGCGCGGCGCATGGCCGATTGGATTCTACGCCGCGGCAGGCACCTTCGAGCGCAGCGCGGCCAACGCCTCCAGCAGGACCGGGTTGTACTGGCGAGCGCGGGTGACGATCTCCATGTGCCGGAGATGGACCTCGAACACCTGCCCCCGGCAGGCCTCTGCCAGCTCGCGCTGCTTGGAGACGGGGACGGCTTCGTCGTTCGTGGTTATGACCACGGCAAACGGGACTCCCTCGATCGACCCCAGCCAGGGCCGGGAATCAAACCGCCCGAGCTCACGGCCGGCCTCCGCCAGGTCGCTGGCCGAGTGGCGCATCAGCTCGGACTGGAGCCAGGCCGTCCGCTCGTTCGCCGGGAAGCCCACCCGGCCAAGTCCCCACTTCCAGCTGGCGCGAGGTGCCATCGAAAGCGTCACTCCGAGCATGCCCATCGCCCGGAAGGTCCGCTTGGACCGTGGATCCTGCCAGTGCTGAGCGGTCCCGCTGAGAACCACGCCGCTTGTCACCTCGGGGTGGTCTCGGGCCACCAGCTGGGCGATCGTGCCACCCATCGAGTACCCGACCACCAGCGCGGGTGCGGCCTCGAGCGTGCGCAGCACGCCGGCCGCATCGGCCGCACAGTCGGCCAGGCGAAAGCGTTCAAGCGGCCTCAGCCCCCGGCCGTGGCCACGATGATCGATGGCCAGGACCCGATAGCCCGCCTCGATCAGCGCGTCGTAAGCGCCGCACCAGTTGAGATCGGCGCTGGCCATCCAGCCGTGCAGGAGCATCACGGTCGGGCCACCACCGCCGGTATCCCGGAGGAAGAACTCGCCTTGGCCCGGCACCCGCACGGTGCGGGCCGGGGGCATGTCAAATGGGGGCTCGGGAGGCCGACGGCGCCGGCATGGAGCGATCGTACCGAGCGGGTCCGGAGCCCCGACCTACCATCCCCGGCATGGCCGTGGTGATCGCATCTGACCTGGGCAAGGACATCGCCGGCGAGCCGCTGCTCCGTGGGATCAGCTTCAAGCTCGAGCGCCGCGACCGCATGACGCTCTCAGGCCGCAACGGCTCCGGAAAGACCACCCTCCTAAGGATGCTCGCCGGGGAGGCCTCCGTCGACCTCGGGGAGCTCGTCCTGGCCAAGGGCGTCAAGGTGGCCCTTCACGACCAGCGGCCGCCTCGTGAACGCGATCTGTCGCTCCGGGACTACGTGCTTTCAGGAGCGCGAGAGCTGGTGGCGATCGAGCAGGAGCTCCTGTCGCTGGAGCAGGCGATGGCTTCGGGGGCACACGACCAGCCAACGCTTGACCGCTATGCAGCCGCCCAGGCGCGGCTCGAGCACGCCGGGGGCTACGACTGGCGCCAGCGCGCCCTGTCAACCCTCCACGGACTGGGCTTCCGTGACGATCGGGACCTCGATCGCCCGCTCAACAGCTTCTCCGGCGGCGAGCTGACGCGGGCATCACTCGGGCGTGCGCTGGCCGGAGGGCCTGACCTGCTGCTTGCTCGACGAGCCGACGAACCACCTCGACATCGAGTCGCTCGAATGGCTCGAGGCGCACCTGATCTCGCTCGACGCCGCTGTCGTCCTCGTCGCCCACGATCGCTGGTTTCTCGAGGCTGTCGGAACCTCGGTGCTGGAGCTCGAAGCCGGCCGGGGTCGCTTCTTCAAGGGTCCCTGGCACGTCTGGCGGAAGGAGAAGGCCGCCCGTGAGTTGGCCATGGGCAGGACGATCGAGCGCCAGGAGGCGGAGATCGAGCGTCTGGAGCGCTTCGTCACCCGGTTCCGCGCGGGGACGAGGGCGCGCCAGGCTCAGGCCCGGGTCAAGCGGCTGGCCAAGATCGATCGCGTCGAGCGGGGCGCGACCGACGGGGCTGCGCTCGGCTTCTCCTTCAAGCCGCCCGAGCGCAGCGGGCGGATCGTGTTCGAGCTGGTGGACGGACGGATCGGCGCCGACGAAGCGAGTCCTGCTGGAGGGGGCGGAGCTGTGGCTGGAGCGCGGCGAGCATGTGTCGCTTGTCGGTCCCAACGGCGCCGGCAAGACGACGCTTGTGGAAGCTCTGACCGCTCGGCGCGAGCTCGACGACGGTGGCGGTGTGGCCAACGGTCTGCGCGTCTCCGGCAAGCTCCGCACAGGACACAACGTCAAGATCGGCTTTCTCTCCCAGCACGCCGAGGAGTTGAACGCCCATGGGACGGCGCGCACCGTGCTCGAGGTGACCCAGCGCGAGACCGGGCTGACCCCGGGCAAGGCCCGGGCCCTGCTCGGACGGTTCCTGTTCTCAGGCCAGGAGGCCGAGAAGGCGCTCGACGTGCTTTCCGGCGGTGAGCGCCGGCGACTCTCGCTGGCCGTGCTGGTGGCCGGAGGCGCCAACGTGTTGGTTCTGGACGAGCCCACGAACCACCTGGACATGGAGAGTCGCGAGGCACTCGAGCAGGCCCTCAGGGAGTTCAAGGGGGCGCTGGTGCTGGTCAGCCACGACCGTGCACTGCTCGATGCCGTCGGCACGAGGACGATCGCTTTCGAGGATCGCTCGCTGCGGAGTTACGTCGGCGGCTGGCCGGAGTACGTGCGCGTCCGAGAGGAGCGGGCGCGGGCCGCGGCCGTCAAGCCGACGGTCCGCAAGCGGCCGCGCCCAGTGAAGCCGGCTCGCGCCCCCGAAAGCCGAGCGCGAACAGGCAAAGCTTGAGCGCCAGATCGAGCAGGCCGAGAGCACGCTGCGCGCGCTTGAGGACGAACTGGCCGATCCGGCCGCCTGGTCGACGCCTGAGAAGGTCGCCCAGCACACGACCCAGCACGAGCGGGCCAAGAGCGCTCTCGAGGTTCTGTATCGCCGCTGGGAGGAGACGGTCGACTAGCTGACCCCACCAGGCGTACCCTGCTTTTCAGATGTCACTCAGGATGGCCCTCAACATCGCGATCATCTTCGCCGTGGCCGCCGTTGTCGACCTGGTGCCAGGCGGCGGGCGGGGGGCCGGCATCGCCCTTCAGGCCGTGTGGCTGACCTTCCTGGCCACGTTCCTCTGGTTCGGGGTGCTCATGTACCGGCAGAATCGGGTCGGGCTGTATTCGCTCGGCGACCGGCGGCGGGCAATCCTGTATGCCGCGCTCGGGGTGGCCACGCTGACGCTGACGGCCACCTCACGACTGTGGCTCACGGGGGCGGGCTCGGTGGCGTGGCTGGTGCTGCTGGCGCTGGCCATCTACGCGGTGATCACGATCGCGTGGTCGGCGCGCCGGTACTGACGCGCGGCCGCGGAATCCTGAGTCGACACCAATACTGGACTTCCTCCAGAGTCCGCTAGGCTCGCCCGAGGATGACCGAAGCCGTCGACCAGGCCGCTCTTCTTCGCCTGCACGGGGTGCAGGTCACAGCCCAGCGCCTGGCCGTCCTGCGGGCTGTGTCCGAGCAACCGCACATCACCGCGGCGGACATCGATGTCGCCGTCCGCGCTGAGATCGGCGCCGTCTCACTCCAGGCCGTCTACGACGCGCTGGGCGTGCTCACGGATAAGGGGATCATCCGGCGGATCCAGCCGGCCGGTTCGCCGGCCCGGTACGAGGGACGGGTGGGGGACAACCATCACCACCTCATCTGCCGGCGATGCAACCGGATGGTGGACGTGGATTGTGCCGTGGGACTCGCCCCCTGCCTCACAGCCGCGGACGACCTGGGGTATGAGATCGACGAGGCCGAGGTCATCTACTGGGGCCGGTGCCCCGACTGCGTAAGAACAGACGAACTTTCAGCAAGCAACAGCGACCAAGTAGGAGGAACGAGAGTGGCCGAGACCGTCAGCGAATCCGAGAACCCCGCGATTCCGTCCCCGACGGCGGAGGGGACCCGGCCGAAGACGAATCACGACTGGTGGCCGAACCAGCCCAACCTCCAGGTTCTGCACCAGCATTCGCCTCTGGCCACTCCGATGGGAGAGGACTTCGACTACAGCGAGGAGTTCGCCAAGCTCGATCTCGACGCGCTGAAGCGCGACGTCGTCGCGGTCATGACCGAGTCTCAGGAGTGGTGGCCCGCCGACTACGGCCACTACGGGCCGCTCTTCATCCGGATGTCGTGGCACGCCGCGGGGACCTACCGGATCGCCGACGGCCGCGGGGGTGGCGGCAAGGGCGCCCAGCGGTTCGCGCCGCTCAACAGCTGGCCGGATAACGCGAGCCTCGACAAGGCTCGGAGGCTGCTGTGGCCGATCAAGCAGAAGTACGGCCGCCAGATCTCGTGGGCCGACCTGATCATCTTCGCCGGCAACTGCGCGATGGAGTCGATGGGCTTTCAGACGTTCGGCTTCGGCTTCGGTCGCGAGGACATCTTCGAGCCCGAGGAGATCTTCTGGGGCCCCGAGGACACATGGCTGGGCGATGAGCGCTACGGCGGCGACCGCGAGCTGGCCAAGCCCTTCGGCGCGGTCCAGATGGGCCTGATCTACGTCAATCCCGAAGGCCCGAACGGAAACCCCGATCCGCTGGCGGCGGCCAAGGACATCCGCGAGACCTTCGCCCGGATGGCGATGAACGACGAGGAAACGGTCGCGCTGATCGTTGGCGGCCACACCTTCGGCAAGACCCACGGCGCGGTCGATCCGAAGTACATCGGACCTGAGCCCGAGGCTGCCCCGATCGAGCAGCAGCTGCTCGGTTGGAAGAACAGCCACGGCACCGGCAGCGGCCCCGACACGCTGACCGGCGGCCCCGAGGGCGCCTGGACCAACGAGCCGACGAAATGGGACAACGGCTTCCTGGAGAACCTGTATTCCTACGACTGGGAGCTGACCAAGAGCCCGGCGGGGGCCTACCAGTGGAAGCCCAAGGATGGGGCCGCCCAGGACGCGGTGCCTGACGCACACGACGACTCCAAGCGGCACGCCCCGATGATGCTCACGACCGACATCGCGCTGAAGGTCGACCCGGAGTATGCGGACGATCACAAAGCGCTTCTACGAGCACCCGGACGAGCTCGCCCTCGCCTTCGCGAAGTCGTGGTACAAGCTGCTGCACCGTGACATGGGCCCGGTCACCCGCTACCTCGGGCCGTGGGTGGCGGAGCCGCAGCTGTGGCAGGACCCGGTGCCCGACGTGGACCACCCGCTGATCGGCGCGGAGGAGATCGCGGCGCTGAAGGAGAAGATCCTGGGCACGGGCCTCTCGATCCCGCAGCTGGTGGGCACAGCCTGGGCGGCGGCGGCCAGCTTCCGGGGCACCGACATGCGCGGCGGCGCCAACGGGGGCCGGCTTCGCCTGGAGCCCCAGAAGGACTGGGAGGTCAACAATCCGCCCGAGCTGGCCAAGGTGCTGGACGCGCTGGCCGGCGTCAAGGAGGAGTTCGACGGCTCCCAGTCCGACGGCAAGAAGGTCTCGCTCGCAGACCTGATCGTCCTCGGGGGCTGCGCCGCGGTCGAGCAGGCCGCCGAGGACGCCGGCCACAAGGTGACGGTGCCGTTCACCCCTGGGCGTACGGACGCCTCGCAGGAGGAGACCGACGCAGAGTCCTTCGCGGTGCTCGAACCGCTGGCCGATGGCTTCCGTAACTACATCCAGGGCTCTCAGGCGCTGTCACCCGAGATGCTGCTGGTGGACAAGGCCAACACCCTCAACCTGACCGCCCCGGAGATGACGGCTCTCGTCGGCGGCATGCGCGCCCTGGACGCCAACTACAAGCAGTCGAGGCATGGTGTGTTCACCGACCGGCCGGGGACGTTGACGAACGACTTCTTCGTCAATCTGCTGGACATGGCGACGGAATGGCAGGTCTCGAGCTCCAACGGGTCCTCGACCCGGACATACGAGGGTCGGGACCGCCGCACGGGCGACGTCAGGTGGACGGCCACCGCGGTGGATCTGATCTTCGGGGCCAACGACCAGCTCCGAGCGATCGCCGAGGTCTATGCCTGTGAGGACGCGCAGTCGGGCTTCGTGAATGACTTCATCGCGGCCTGGGACAAGGTCATGAACCTGGATCGGTTCGAGCTGAAGCTCGCTTCTCGATGATTCCCGCGGCGCGGAGGACCGCTCCTATCCTCGGAGCGGATGTCCGTAGTCGCCGCCGATAACCGCCGCGAGCTGCCTGATGAGCCCGGTGTGTACCTGTTCCGGGATGCCCGGGGCAAGGTCCTCTACGTGGGCAAGGCGAAGTCGATTCGCAAGCGGGTGGCCTCCCATTTCTCGAAGGGTGGGCGGGGATCCCATTCTCGCGGTGGCCCGGATCTGGTCGCCCTGATCGATCAGATCGAAGCGCTGGTGGTCCACACCGAGGCCGAGGCGCTGCTCGCCGAGCAGAACTTCATCAAGGAGTACAAGCCGCGCTTCAACATCCGCCTGCGGGACGACAAGTCCTACCCCTACATCGCGATCTCGCTGGACGAGGACTTCCCCCGCGTCTACTTCACGCGCGAGCGGCACCGGCGCGATCGGGCCTATTTCGGTCCCTACAGCAACGCCAAGCGGGTGCGCTCGACCCTCGAGGTGCTGGGCAAGGTGTTCATGTTCCGCTCCTGCGAGGGGGCCGAGCCCGGGCGACGCAGCGGCTCGCCGTGCCTTGACTACTACATCAAGCGCTGCGAGGCCCCGTGCGTGGGCTACGTCAGCCGTGAGGACTACCGCCGCGGGATCGACGGCGTGGTGGATTTCCTGTCCGGGCGCTTCCGGGCGATCGAGCGCTCGTTGGAGGAGTCGATGCGGCTGGCCGCGGCCGAGCAGCGCTTCGAGGATGCCGCCCGTGAGCGCAACCGCCTGCGCGCCGTACGGTCACTGCTCGAGCGACAGCGCGTGGCCAACCAGGCCGTCGGCACCCTCGATGCGATCGCGGTGGCGGTGGACCCAGGTGCGGGAGAGGCCAACGCCCAGGTGTTCCAGGTCAGGGACGGCGTCCTGTCAGACCGGCAGAGCTTCTATCTGGACAACGCCGCGGGGGGCGACGTGGCCGACGTGGCCGAGGCCTTCATCCTCCAGTACTACTCGAGCGCGATGAGCATCCCGCCTCTGTTGGTCGTGCAGCGGGAGCTCGGCGCTCGACCTGTGCTGGCCGAGGCGCTGGCCGGGCGGCGCGGCGGCTCGGTCGAGATCCGGGCGGCCGAACGCGGGGACAAGCGCCGGATCCTCGAGTTGGCCGAGCGCAACGCACGCCTGGCGCTCGATCAGGAGCGTCTGCGTTCTGAGCGCCGGCGCCAGCAGCGGGTCGAGGCGCTGGACGGGCTCCAGCAAGCGCTTGGCCTCGACACGATCCCGCTGCGGATCGAGTGCTTTGACATCTCGACGCTGATGGGCACGAACACGGTGGCCTCGATGGTCGTGTTCGAGGGTGGGGCGCCGAAGAAGTCCGACTACCGCCGTTTCAGGGTGTTCGACGGCGGGATCGAGCTCGGCGCCCCGGACGACTTCGCCGCGATGGAGGAGGTGCTGGGCCGGCGGATAGCCCGATGGCACCGCCAGCGCGAGATCTCTCCGCACGACAAGGAATTCGATCCGTCGTTCGCCGCGTTGCCCAACCTGGTCGTGATCGACGGGGGCCGGGGCCAGCTCTCGGCCGGGCTGCGCGCGCTGGAGGAGTTCCGCCGGCGGGGCGTGGTCGTGGTGTCGCTGGCCAAGCGGATCGAGGAGCTGTTCATCCCGCGGCCTGGCCTCGCCGCTGGCGCTGGCGCACGACACGCCCGAGCTCCAGCTCCTGCAACGCGTCCGGGACGAGGCCCACCGTTTCGCCATCACCCACCACCGGATCAGGCGCGACCGGGCGATGCGAGCGTCGATCCTCGACGAGTTGCCCGGCGTCGGACCCGCCCGCAAGCGAGCGCTCCTGGCTCACTTCGGGTCGCCCGAGGCGATCCTGTCCGCGTCTCGCGAGGAGTTGGAGGGCGTGCCCGGGCTCCCGGGCAAGCTGGCCCGCGAGGTGTACCGGGAGCTGCACAAGACCGGGGTTTAGGCCGGCGCGCCGTGCGCGCCGGCCGGCCGCGCCGCATGCGGCGCGGCCCCGGCGGCGCATGCGCCGCCGGCGGGTCGGCACATGTGCCGACCCGGGGGGGCGCGCATGCGCGCCCCCCTCCTAAGGATTGGTGGCTGTGCTGAGCTCCTCGGCGATCGCTGGCTGCTCGTTTTCGAGCTGGTCATCCGAATAGCGCACCACCGTTAGCCCGAAGTCACGGAGCGCCTTCTCCTTCCGGCGGTCTCGTCTGAGGTGGGCCGGCGTGTGGTGATTGCCGTGCCCGTCCACCTCCACCGCCAGTCGCGCCTCAGGCCAGTAGGCGTCCACCTCCCACCCGGCAACCTTGGCGTTGATCTCGGGCAGGGAGATGTCTCGCAGCTCGCAGATCTCGATGAACAGCTTCTCCAGGTCGCTCTTGGTCAGGGCGAGCCTCGGTTGGTGCTGCTCGAGCGCGGCGCGGAGCTTCTTGGCACCGAGGGTCCCGCGGTTGAGGGTCTGCTCGATGGCTTCGAGGTCTAGGACCTTGTGGTACTCGGCGTTGGCCAGGGCGGTGCGCAGCGTGCGGCGGGTGGTTGTGGCGGCGAGGTCTACGAGGGTCTGGGCGTGGGTGGTGGTGGGGAGGTCGCGGTGGAGCACGCGCTCGTGCGATCGCCGACCGTAGACCCGGATGCCTTTGGCGGAGCGGCATCTCCTGGGGGTGCTGACCTGGATCAGCCGCGGCCTCTCTTTGAGGAGTCCGAGCCACCAGGCCGCCGAGGAATGGCTGAGCGCTGCGCCTGGACCTGCGTAGAGGACGGCGGCCATCAGGTCAGCTTCGACATCCTGAGCCCGGTGACCAACTGCGTACACCCGGGGCAAGACCTTGTGGAGGTAGCCATCCCTCGTCCAACGGGTGATCTGGACGGACGGTATCTCCAGTTGCCTCAGTTGAGCTTGCGTCACTCGCCCGAACTGGCGCTTGGCTAGGCGCGCCACACGTTCTTTGGCGCTGGGGGAACGCATGTGTTAGCTGCAACGCCATAGAACGATCACACCGGGCAGTTTGGACGCGACGGCTGTGACAAAACAAGACGCGTTTGCAACGCGCGTGTCAATATCGGATGAGATGAGTCTCGACGAAGAGCACGAGTCGCCTTCAGCGCTGACCGACCTGGTGTTCATCACCGGGTTCTCAGGCGCTGGGAAATCGACCGCGATGGCCGTGTTCGAGGACGAGGGCTACTTCTGCGTCGACAACCTCCCGTCGGAGATGATCCGCTCGCTGGTCGAGCTGTTCGTCCACCGGGGGTCGAAGGTGGCTAAGGCGGCTGTCGTGTCGGATGTGCGGGGGGGAAGCTACTTCGAGGGACTCGCCGCGATGCTGGACGACCTTCGCGCCCACGGGATCTCGCACCGCATCCTGTTTCTGGAGGCCAGCGAGCAGAGCCTGATGACCCGGTACAAGGAGACAAGGCGCCGGCATCCGCTGTCTCCGATGGGCAGCGTGGCCGACGGGATCGCGGGGGAGCGGGCGCTGCTCGAGCCGCTGCGCGGGCGGGCGGACGTGGTGATCGACACCACCGGGCTGACCGCGGCGATGCTGCGGCGCAAGCTGGCCGACGAGATGCTGCCCAACCAGACCCCCGGGCGTCTGGCCGTGACCTTCCAGAGCTTTGGCTTCAAATATGGGCCGGCCCGTGACCCGGATCTGCTGCTCGACGTTCGCTTTCTGCCCAATCCCCATTACGAGGCCGACCTGCGTCCGCTGACGGGCACCGACCGGCGCGTCGTCGAGTTCATCAACCGCGATGGCGAGCTCGACGCGTTCTACGAGCGGCTGCTGCCGCTGCTCGACTACCTGCTTCCGCAGTATCTGGCCGAGGGAAAGGCTCATCTGGTGGTGGCGATCGGGTGTACGGGCGGACGCCACCGCTCGGTGGCCATCGCCGACCATCTCGCCGAGCGCTATGGGGCCGACGGCGACTACTTGATCGAGGTATCGCACCGGGATGCCGGCCGACCTGTCTGACTCGTTGCGATGATCGACCACATCGGGTTTGAGGTCTCAGACCTCAACCGCTCTGCTCGCTTCTACGACGCCGTGTTCGGAGCTTTGGGCGCGCGCCGGCTGCTCGAATCAGAGCACGCCGTCGCCTACGGGGTGACCGATCCGCTCGTCTGGATCGTGCTCCGGGGCCGTATGCCCGGCCCGGGCTACGGCCATCTGGCGCTCCAGGCCAGCGGGAAAGCGGCCGTCGACGCCGCCTACTCGGCGGCCCTCTCCAGCGGCGGCCGTGACGACGGTCCACCGGGGCGCCGGCCGCAGTATGGAGCGGGGTATTACGCCGCCTACCTGCTCGATCCTGACGGTCTGAGGGTCGAGGTTGTCTCGCGCCGATAACGGTTAGCCTTGGCCTCAGCCGGCGGCCCTAGCCGCGCGGCCTTTGTCTTTCTACGGTCGAGAGGAGTCGCAGCGCATGCCGGTACGGGTCGGAATCAACGGGTTCGGACGCATCGGCCGTAACGTCTTCCGCGCCGCATACGAGAGCGGCGCCGAGATCGAGTGGGTGGCCGCAAACGACATCACCGACCCCAAGACCACGGCCCATCTGCTCAAGTACGACTCCAATTACGGACCGTTCCCGGGCGAGGTTGACGCGACGGAGACGGGTCTCCGGGTGGACGGGCGCGAGCTGCGGATCTTCGCCGAGCGCGATCCGGCGGCGCTGCCCTGGGCCGACCTCGGCGCCGAGGTCGTGATCGAGTCGACGGGGCTGTTCACCGACCGCGAGAACGCGGCCAAGCACCTCGAGGCCGGCGCCAAGAAGGTCGTGATCTCCGCCCCGGCCACGGATCCCGACGTCACCGTCGCGCTCGGGGTCAACTTCGACGACGCCTACGACCGCGAGAGCCACCAGATCATCTCGAACGCCTCCTGCACGACGAACTGCCTGGCCCCGATCGCCAAGGTTCTGCACGACTCGGTGGGCATCAAGCACGGGCTGATGACCACGATCCACGCCTACACGGCCGATCAGCGCCTCCAGGACATGCCCCACCGCGACCTGCGCCGGGCTCGGGCGGCAGCGGTCAACCTGATCCCCGCCTCGACCGGAGCGGCCAAGGCGATCGGCCTTGTCATTCCTGAGCTCAACGGCAAGCTGAACGGCTCCGCGGTCCGCGCGCCGGTACCGACGGGCAGCCTCGTCGATCTGACGGTCGAGGCACAGCGCTCCTCCTCGGTCGAGGAGGTCAACGCGGCGCTGAAGGCGGCGTCGGACGGCCCGATGGCGGGCATCCTGGCCTACACCGAGGATCCGATCGTGTCCTCGGACATCATCAAGAACCGTGCCTCCTCGATCCTCGATTCTCAGCTCACCGTCGTGATGAACGAGACGATGGTCAAGCTGGTCTCCTGGTACGACAACGAGTGGGGCTACTCCAACCGGATCGTGGAGCTGGTGCAGAGGCTGCTTTGAGGACGATTGCCGATCTCGGCGACCTGGAGGGTCGGCGGGTGCTCCTCAGAGTCGATTTCAACGTCCCGCTAAAAGATGGAAGCGTGGAGGACGACACCCGAATCCAGGCCGCGCTGCCCACGATCGAGGAGCTGCGGCGGCGGGGAGCCAGCATCGTGATCGTCTCGCACGTGGGCCGGCCCAAGGATCGGGAGCCCGACCTGTCGATCCGCCCAGCCGCAGACCGGCTATCTGAGCTGACCGATGCGCAGGTGACCCTGGCGCCGGGAGTGCTGGGAGAACAGGTCACGGCGTTCGCCCGCAATCTCGGCCCGCGCGACATCCTTGTGCTGGAAAACGTCCGCTACGAGCCGGGTGAGACGGCCAACGACCCGGAAATGGCGGCTGCGCTGGCCCAGCTGGCCGACGTTTACGTCGACGACGCGTTCGGGGCCGCCCATCGAGCCCACGCTTCGACGGAGGGCGTGGCGCGCCTGATGCCCGAGCACGCCGCCGGGCTCCTGCTCGAGCGCGAGGTAACGACGCTCTCCCGGCTGCTCGACTCTCCCGAACATCCACTGGTCGTCGTGCTCGGCGGCGCAAAGGTGGAAGACAAGATCGCCGTCATCGACCGGTTCGCCGAGGTGGCGGACACGATCCTGATCGGCGGAGCGATGTGTTTCCCATTCCTGGCCGCGCAGGGCCATGGTGTGGGCGCTTCGCTGTGCTCAGACGGGGATGTCGAGTTGGCCCGCCGCGCTTTGGACAGCCAGGCCCCGGCTGAGCTCGAGCTCCCCGTCGACCTGGTTGTGGCCGACCGCCTGGCCGCGGAGGCCGAGGTCCGTACCGTCGACGGAGTGGAGGTTCCGGACGAATGGATGGGGGTCGATATCGGACCCCGGACAGCGGCGGCTTACGCCGAGCGCATTTCCCAGGCGGCCACGGTCTTCTGGAACGGCCCGATGGGGGCGTTCGAGCTCGAGCCGTTCGCCGCCGGCACCCGGGCGGTGGCTGAGGCGATCGCGGCCTCTCCGGCCGTGACCGTGGTCGGCGGCGGCGATTCCCTGGCCGCGGTCCAGAGCCTGGGTCTGGCGGATCAGATCACGCATCTCTCGACCGGCGGTGGGGCGGCACTCGAGCTGATCGAGGGCAAGCCGCTGCCCGGGGTGGAGGCGCTGGCGTGAGCGGCGGCGCAGAGCGCAGACCGCTGATCGCGGGCAACTGGAAGATGAACAAGACCGGCGCGGAGGCCAGGTCGTTCATCGAGGAGCTGTTGCCACGCCTGCCCGGAAGCGGTGAGGTCGACGTCGTGGTGTGCCCGCCGTATACCGCGCTCGGATCGGCGCTCGCGGCGGCGCGTGACTCACCGGTCCGAGTGTTCGCCCAGAACATGCATTACCAGGCCGATGGAGCCTTCACGGGGGAGGTTTCGCCGACGATGCTGACCGCCCTCGGCGTCGGCGGGGTGGTCCTCGGGCACTCAGAGCGCCGCGAGATGTTCGGCGAGACGGATCGCGCTCTGGCCCTCAAGGTGCCGGCGGCGCTCGAGTACGGGCTCGTGCCGATCCTGTGCGTGGGGGAGACCGAGGAGGAGCGAGAGGCCGGCGACGCCGAGCGAAAACTGCGCCAACAGGTGAAGGACGACCTCGCCCGGCTTGACAGCGAGCGGCTCTCGGAGGTGGTGATCGCGTATGAACCGATCTGGGCGATTGGCACCGGCCAGGTGGCCACTCCCGAGCAGGCCCAGGAGGCGGTCGGGTTCGTTCGGGCGCTCGTGGGCGATCGGTCACGCGAGCAGGCGGGTCGCATCCGGATTCTCTATGGCGGCAGCGTGAATAAGGAGAACGCCGCCGATCTTCTTGCCCTCCCGGACATCGACGGAGCGCTTGTCGGAGGGGCGAGCTTGGACGTGGATTCGTTCGCCACGATCGTGGCCGCGACACGATGACGGTTGGGCCGGGCGAGGGAGCCGCCCGCGCCTCGCTCGCACCCGCGCTGGCGCTGATTGTGCTCGACGGGTGGGCGCTGGCCCCAGCTGGCCCGGGCAACGCCGTGTCCCTAGCCCAGACGCCGGTCTTCGACGAGCTGTGGGACCGTTATCCCCACACCGAGCTGACCACGTGGGGTGAGGCGGTTGGTCTTCCCGAGGGGCAGATGGGCAACTCCGAAGTGGGACATCTGAATCTCGGCGCCGGGGCGATCGTCAAACAGGATCTCCTGCGGATCGACGAGGCGGTCCGCAGCGGCGAGCTGGCTGGCAATCCTGTGCTGAGGGAGGCGATGACCCCGGGCGAGGGCTCTGGGGCGCCTCGAGTCCATCTGATCGGGCTCGTATCCGATGGTGGCGTGCACTCGGGGTTCGGTCACCTGAGGGCGCTGATCGAGATGGCGGCCGAGCTCGAAGTCCCTGAGCTGATCGTCCATGCCTTCACCGACGGCCGCGACACGCTGCCCACGTCGGGCGCCGGGTTCCTGGAGACCGTCGAGGGCTGGCTCGCGGCCGCCGGCCGGGGCAGGATCGGGTCGGTCGTGGGCCGCTACTGGGCGATGGATCGGGACCAGCGTTGGGAGCGGATCCAGCGCGCCTACGACCTGCTCGTTCATGGCCAGGCCGAGCACCGGGCGGAGCGGGCCAGCGAGGGCGCCAGCGAGGCCTACGAGCGGGATGAGACCGACGAGTTCATCACGCCGATGCTCGTGGGCTCAGAGGATTCGCGGGTTCGGCCCGAGGACTCGGTGATCGCGTTCAACTTCCGGCCGGACCGGATGCGTGAGATCACCCGCGCGCTGGCCGAGTCCGGTTTTGACGAGATCGACCGGGGTGGCGCGCCGGCGATTGCGCGTTACGCGACGATGACGCAGTACGAGGAGGGTTGGCCGTACCCGGTGGCCTTTCCGTCTGCGCATCTGGCGGTCACGCTGCCCAGGGTCGTGGCCGAGCGCGGGATGGGGCAGCTGCATGTTGCCGAGACCGAGAAGTACGCCCATGTGACCTACTTCTTCAACGGTGGCGAGGAGGACCCGTGCCCGGGTGAGGAGCGCGAGCTCGTGCCCTCGCCTCGCGAGGTCCCGACGTATGACCACAAGCCAGAGATGAGCGCTCCCGAGGCAGCCGCCGCCTTCGCCAGTCGGTGGCGAGAGGAGAACCCCGGCTTCGGGATCATCAACTTCGCCAACGCCGACATGGTCGGCCACACGGGGGTCATCCCGGCGGCGGTCAAGGCCATCGAAACGGTTGACCGGTGTCTGAGCGAGGTCGTCGAGGCGGTGGGGAGCACCGGCGGGGTCTGTCTGATCACCGCCGACCACGGCAACGCCGACCATATGCTCGAGCCCGACGGAAGCCCCAACACGGCTCACTCGATGAACCCCGTGCCGCTGATCCTGACCGTTGATGGAGTGCAATTGCGCGACGGCGGGATCCTGGCCGACGTCGCTCCCACGGCGCTCGACGTGTTGGGGATCGAGAAGCCTGAGGAGATGACTGGGCGGTCGCTGGTTTTGCGGTAGGCCTGGGGGGCGGGGGGTCGCCGCGCCTCGACGGGCGGGAGGCTGGGCGAAAAAGCGAAGTATTTGTTCGCTTTTTCGACCAGCCTAGGCGCGTCTAGCTCGATTGGCCCGTTGGCCAAGCGCCTTCGGAGTGAATTTGCGCGCTAAACTTGACAACAAGCCACTTAGATTTCATAATGTGGCTTGACAGAGTTCACACCACCTCACGGGAGGATTTGAAATGGCACTTATCCGCTGGGAGCCGGCTCGTGAACTCGCCACCATTCAGGGCGAGATGAACCGGCTTTTCAACACTTTCTTTGAGCCCTCGGGCCAGGCCAATGGCCAGGCTGGCGGGCAGCGCCGCTGGGTTCCGGCGATGGACCTCGTCGAGAGCAAGGACGACTTCGTTCTGCGGGCCGACCTTCCCGGCCTGACCGAGAGCGACGTCAACATCGAGCTCGAGGACAACGTCCTGACGATCTCCGGCGAGCGCAAGTCCGAGCACGAGGAGCGCGACGAGGGCTACTACCGCGTGGAGCGTGCTTACGGGTCGTTCTCCAGGTCGCTGACGCTTCCTGAAGGCGTTGATCCCGAGCGCGTCCAGGCCAGCTTCGAGCACGGCGTGCTCGAGGTTCGGATCCCGAAGCCTGAGCAGCGCAAGCCACGCAAGGTCACGATTTCGGCCGGCGGTGGCGCCTCGAAGACGATCGAGGGCGCAGAGCACTCCGAGCCGGTCGGCGCGAGCGTCTAAAGCTCATCTCACCCCCTCTCAGGCCCGGTTGGGTCCGCGGCAAGCCTCGGCGGCGTTCCGCGACTCGGCCGGGCCTGATCTGTGTGTGGCTGGGGGGGCGGCTCGAAGAGCGGGCGGGGCGGTCCGCGGACCTGCGGGCGCCCCGGCAGGCGACCCGGGCTAGGACCCTGTCACGCAGCCAAACGCGCCCATCTGCTTGACGAGCGGCTTGGCCTGGCTGTGGGCCAGCTTGAAGAGTTCGTTCTGGTTGCCCTGCTTCAGGGCGGTCAGCTCCTTACCCAGGACCGTGACGTAGCGGGCGTATAGCGAGCTCAGCGCGGCTGGCGGCTTGAGCGAGCTGAACTCAGCCACGTAGTGGGATACCACGGACTCTTCGCCCTGGACATTGTGGGTGGCGCTGAACGCAGCGTCAGCCCGTGTGCACAGCTTGTCCAGCTGCGTGACGAAGGCCGCCTTCGCGGACGCGGCGGAGTTCGTCCCGGTGCCGCTGCCGCTCTTGCCGTTCGAGGACCCGCCGCACCCGGCCGCGGCCAGAGCGACGCCGACGACGGCAAAACCCGTGAGGAGCCGGTTTTTCACGCGGCGGATGGTACCCGGCGCGTCCGGCTGAGTACGTTTCGATCGTGTTCACGATCAGGACTCGCGTTCCGGACTCTCCGGCCCGCACCGGCATCTTGCACCTGGCCCACGGCGATGTCCAGACGCCGGCCTTCGTGCCGCTGGCCACGCGGGGCAGCGTGAAAACCCTTCATTGCCAGGAGCTGGTCGAGCTCGGGTACGAGCTGATCCTGGGCAACACGTTTCACCTCCTGCTGGCCCCGGGGCCCGACCTCGTGGCCTCGATGGGAGGGCTCCATTCGTTCATGCGCTGGGACAAGGCGATCATCACTGACTCCGGCGGGTTTCAGATCTTCTCGCTGGGCCATGGGGGTGTGACCGACGAGATCAAAGGGCGTGGCCGAGCTCAGTCGAACTCGGCGATCGTGGCCATCGAGGAGGACGGCGTCCGGTTTCGCTCCTACATCGACGGGAGCGCCCAGTTCCTGGGCCCTGAAAGCGCGATGGCCGTGCAGGCCGCGCTGGGATCGGACATCGCGCTCGTGCTGGACGAGTGCACGCCATTCCACGCCACCCGTAACTACACGGCCAGATCGATGGAGCGCACCCATCGTTGGCTCGAGCGCTGTCTGCGCTGGCATGCCGACAGTGGTCCGGCCGGTCAGGCCGTCTACGGAATCGTCCAGGGCGGGGTCGAGCCGGATCTTCGGGTGCAGTCGACCGCCACGGTGGTGGCCAGCGGTTGCGATGGGATTGCCATCGGGGGGTCGCTGGGCCAGGACAAGGCGCAGATGTACGAGGTCGTGGCGCTGACGACGGCCGAGCTCGAACGCCAGGGGGCCGATCAGCCCCGGCACCTGCTGGGGATCGGCGACATCGACGACCTGATCGTGGGAGTCGAGCTCGGGATCGACACCTTCGACTGTGCGCTACCGACTCGCCTGGGCCGCCACGGCGTCGCGCTGGTGCCCGACCCGGCCAAGCGGTGGCGGCTCGATCTTGTCAAGGGCAGCTGGAGATCGGATCCCGGGACGATCATGGACGAGTGCGCGTGTCCCACCTGCTCGGCGGGCTACTCGCGCGGATACCTGCACTACCTGATGCGGGCGGGCGAACTCACGGGCCTGCGGCTCGTGACGCTGCACAACCTCCACTACATCGCCACGTTGATGCGGGCGCTGCGGAGTGCGATCGATGCCGGACAGCTGCCGGAGGTGGCCGCCCGGCTTCGAGCCGGCGATCCGCCTACTTCGTGTACTGGCTGATCAGGTGCGAGAGCTTGCTGTAGCCCGTCTGGAAATCGTGCGCGATGACCCTGCTGTAGTGGACCACGGTGTTGGTGCTCCCGGTCGCGATCACGATCGCCGCCACCACCACGACGATCACCAGCAGGAGCATCGCGAAGATCCCCAGGACCCGTCGCGCGCCGCGGCGTCGCGGGGCTGGCTCCGGGCGCCGTTCCACGGGCGCTCGACGCGGGGGGGTCTGCTCGGCCGGCCGGGGCTGAAGGCGCCGGGCACCGGCGGGCGCGGCTGAGGTGGCGGCGGTAGCCGAGGCCAGTCGGGTGGCTGTGGTGGGACTGGCGCCGCCGCCCAGGATTCGGGTGGCGCTCGTCGGCCGCCCCTGCTGCGTCGTCCTGGGGGCCCGGCCGTGGTACCCGTCGCGCAGAATCTCGGCAAAGGCGAGGCCGTCCTCGGGACGCTCCTCCTTCTCGATTGAGAGCGCCCCCGCGACTGCCTGGGCCAGCTCGGGTGAAACTTCCTCGTTCAGGCTGTTCAGCGGAGCTGGCAGCTCGCGCTGCTGCTTGAGCGCGAGCTCGGACAGCGACGTGGCCTCGTAGGGCAGCCGGCCTGAAAGCAGCTGGTAGGCGACCACGCCGAGTGAGTAGATGTCCGCCCGGGGGCCCGCCTCCTCACCGCGCGCCTGCTCAGGCGCTAGGTATGCCGCTGTTCCCAGCACGGATCCGACCTGGGTGATGCTCGACTGGTCGGTGGCCCGGGCGATGCCGAAGTCCGCGAGCTTGACCACGTCGTCGTCGGAGACGAGCAGGTTGCCCGGCTTGACGTCCCGATGGACAACCCCATGCCGGTGGGCGTACTCGAGGCCGCGGCAGGCCTGGGTGATGATGTCCACGCCGTGCTCGACATCGAGGGGGCCGTGGTCTCTGAGCAGTTCGGCGCACGAGTGACCCGTGACGTGCTCCATCACGATGAAGTGTTGGTGCTGGCGCTCGTCGAGTCCGAAGTCGAATACCTGAACGATGTTGGGATGCACGAGCCGGGCGGCCGCCAGGGCTTCCCGGCGGAAGCGTGAGATGAAGGCCGGGTCGTCGGCCAGGTGCTCGGCCAGCAGCTTCACCGCCACGAAGCGCTCCAGACGTTGGTCGAACGCCAGGTGGACGGTCGACATGCCGCCCACGCCGAGCCGCGCTTCGATCTGGTAGCGCCCCGCGATTACGGAGGGGTCAGCCATTCGGGCTCTCGAGCAGGCGGGCGATCACGGAGGGCTCAGCCATGCTTCTCACCTCCGACCGCGCCACCGAGGCCGCCGCCCCCGCTGGGTGTGGTGTGCGTCGTCGGAGTCGTAGGCGTCGTCGGAGTGGTCGTCGTCGTGGGCGTCGTGGGGGTGCTCGTCGTCGTGGGGCTGCTCGTCGTCGTGGGGGTCGTCGTCGTGGTCGTGGTCGAGGAGGACGTCGTCGACGTCGTGTTGAGGTCGTATTCGCGGTCGATGTGGTCTTCGGCCTCATGCAGCCGCGCTGGGCCAGCACGGCCACAGTATGCGCTCCCTGGGCCAGATCCTGACGCACTGTCACGTTGACGCTGGCGGGAAGGCTGACGACGGTCTGGGCCAGCGCACTCGCCGCCTGGTCGGCGCTCACGCAGTCACGCGACGCCACGGCTGAGGAGATTTGATTCAACCGGTTCTGGAGGTTGCTGGACTGGCCACCTGAGAGCAGGCCGTTACCACCACCTCCGCAGGCAGCGAGAAGAGAGACGGCAAAGCCGGTGCCGCCAGCCAGGATCGCCCGGGGCGTGAAGCGCATCCGGGCCGTGACTTTAGAGATCAGCGCGGTTTGCTTCCGGTTAGGGGGTCACTGCCCGAACGCCAGTCGCTCAGCCAGGGAATCGGGCAGGCGGGCGGCTCGGATCGCCGCCGCGGCCGCGTCGATGTCGTACTCGGTCCGGTGATAGACCGCTTGCCACTGGTTCAGGTCGAGTTCGAGCCAGGCTGCCCGGGGATCGCTATCTCGGGGCTGGCCCACGCTACCGGGGTTGATCATCCACTCGCCCTCGGTGAGGTCGATCTCCTCGCCGTCTCTGCGGGTCTGGCCGCTGGCCGGCTCGCCGGCGAAGCGGGCAAACGACAGGGCCACGTGAGAGTGGCCGATCAGACACACGCGGTGGCGTTGGGTGTCCATGCACAGCTCGGCCTGGAGCGCCGACAGGACGTACTCCCACACGGGGTCACGGGGGCTGGCGTGATACAGGCCTACGGCCTCGTCAAGCAGCTCGGACTTGAGGCTCTCCAGGAAGGCGCGGGTATCAGGTTTGATCACATCGCGAGTCCACCTGGCGGCCAGCTCAGCGCCGCGGGAGAAGAGCTCGAGCGGCAGCGCACCCGTCACTCCAAGGTCGTGGTTCCCGGCCAGGCAAATCGCCGAGTGCTCCTGGGCCATCTCGACGCAGACATCCGGGTCCGCGCCGTAGCCGACGAGATCGCCCAGGCACCACATCTCCTCACATTCAGACTGGAGGATTTCCTCCAGCACGGAGTCGAATGCCTGCCGGTTGCCGTGGATATCGGACACGATCGCCACCTTCATCGCTGGCTACAGTCTCCCGGTCATGGGCTCCTCACGTCTTCGCCAGCTCTGGCCTGTGCCGGTGGCGGCGGGCTGTGCGGAGCTCGGAGCGCGACTTCTCTCCCCCCGCCAGCGGCTTCCTGCGCCCGCTGCAGTCGACGCCGAGAAGTACTTCAGCGCGGAGGAAATCGCCCGTGGCGCCCGGTTTGCCAGGCCGCAACTGGCGCTGGCGTTGGCCCGTGAGGTCATTCAGGTCGGGGTCCTGGCCATCCTGACCGCCAAATGGAGGCCGACCCGAACGAAAGCTAAGCGCCGCGATCCGGCCCGTGACGCGTGGCAGGGCGCGCTGACAGCCGCCGCCACCGGCACCTGCCTTTCGCTGGCCCGGGTGCCGATCGCCGCGATCGCCCGCCGGCGGGCCATCGCCGTCGGTCTTGACACCCAATCGTGGTCTGGCTGGGCGGCCGACGCCGGTAAGGCATTTGCCATCGGCGGCGTCATGACCAGCGCCGCCGGAGCGGCCGTCACACCATTGATCAGCAGGTACCCGCGGGGCTGGTGGCTGCCGGCGGCCGGGGGGTCGGTACTCGTGAGCGGACTCTTCGGGGCGCTGGCGCCCGTGGTGCTGGCGCCCCTCTTCAACGATTTCACGCCGCTCCCGGACGGCGAGACGCGCTCGGACGTGCTTGAACTGGCGCAAGCCGCAGGGATCAAGGTGAAGGAGGTCTACAGCGTCGATGCCAGCCGGCGCACCCAGGGCGCCAACGCATATGTCACCGGGATCGGCCCGACCAGGCGCGTGGTCCTGTTCGACACGTTGCTTGACCGCTACAGCCGCGATCAGGTCCGCGTCGTGGTGGCCCACGAGCTGTCGCACGTGCGGCACCGTGACGCGCTGCGTTTTGTGGGGCTCTCGGCGATCGTCGCCCCGGCCATGGCGCTCGCTGCCCAGCGGGTCAGCTGGCTCCTTTCGGGAGTCAAAGCCGGCCCCCCAACGCTGCCCGCACTGGCGCTCTCAGTCTCGCTGGTCAGCGCTCCGCTCGGAATCCTGGGCTCGAGGCTGTCCCGAGCGATCGAGCGGCGAGCCGACGCCGACGCACTCGAGTTCTCCCGCTCGCCTCAGGCCTTCATCTCGATGCAGCAGTCGCTCGTCCGTCAGAACGTGGCCGATATAACGCCTCCGCGCTGGGTCCGACTACTGCTGGCCTCCCACCCGCCGTCGCTGGAGCGGATCGGAGCCGCCGTGGCCTACGCCGCTACTCAGTAGCGGTATCGGTCTCCGTGGAACCGCCGTACTCAGGGAGATTCTTGATCCCTTCCCGGGTCTCCCACTTGGAGTAGTTGTCCTGCATGGCGTCGATCAGCTCCCGCATGAAGCGCGCGGAGAGGTTGATTCGGGATACCACCACCCCGGGGATCTCCTCATCCTCGACCTCGTGGTCCACGCGTGCGAACGTGATCGTGAACTCGTAGTCGGAGTGGCTGACGTTGGCGAAGTTGGAATATGCGCCGGCCATGATCTCCGGCGAGAAGTGGATGTTGATTCGGCGCTCGTTGCGATCGGGTTCGTCCATAGGGCCGTAGTATCAGATCGTGCGGATCGTCGTCGTTGCCGTGGGCCGGCTGCGCCCCCCATTCGCTGATGACGTCCAGCATTATCAGAAGCTCCTGAGCCGCCACGCGCGGCTTGAATCGATCGAGGTTCGCGAGGGCGACGAGGTCGCTCGCCGGGTTCCCGAGCGGGCGTTCGTCTCGCTGCTCGACCCCGAGGGCGAGCCTGATGGACTCGATCGCGTTCAGCCGCTTCATCGCCGATCGCCGCCAGGAGGGCCGGGATCTGTGCTTCGTCGTGGGCGGTCCCCACGGCCTGGAGCTCGAGAGTGCTCAGCACCGGCTATCGCTCGGCCCGATCACGCTGCCCCACCAGCTCGCGCGCGTAGTCCTGCTCGAGCAGCTCTACCGCGCCCACAAGATCATCGCCGGCGAGCCCTATCACTACTGAGCGTGCTGGCTGGCAAGGCGCGCTGGGTGACGCCACGCCTCTCGCCGAGGCCACCTGGCATCCTCGACTGAGTGAACGACTCAGGCGGACCACTGGCGGATCTCCGAACCCATGTGCTGGCTGCGGCCGCGGCCGTGAGTTCGACCAACGGTGGGCACGAGCCGCCCGCCCAGCTCCGCGTCGAGCGCCCCAAGCGGGCGGGTCAGGGCGACTATTCGACCAACGCGGCAATGCTGCTGGCCCCGGGGCTGGGGCTGAACCCGCGCCAGGTGGCGGAGCGGATCGGCGACGCATTGGGCGGGCTCCTGGGCCAGGATCTCGAGCGGGTCGACGTCGCCGGCCCCGGGTTCCTCAACCTGTTTTTGTCGGACCGCTGGCACCGGGCCACGCTTTCGGGCGTCCTCGAGGCTGGCGAGCGCCTTGGCGGCGGGGGCGCCGATCCGCGTGAGCGGGTCATCATCGAGTTCGTCTCGGCCAACCCGACCGGACCGCTGGTGGCGGCCAGCGGCAGGCACGCCGCCTACGGAGACGCGCTAGCCCGGATCCTCGAGCACCTTGGCCACGAGGTCTGGAGGGAGTACTACTTCAACGACGCGGGCAATCAGATCCGGCTGTTGGGCGAATCCGTTCAGGCCAGGGCGCGTGGCGAGGAGGTGCCCGAAGGCGGCTACCAGGGGGAGTACGTCCACGATCTGGCCCAGGAGATCCCAGGCGCGGCTGAGTGCGAACCCGATGAGCTGGCGCAGGCGGCGGTGGGCCGGCTGCTCGAGCAGATCAAGGGGACGCTCGAGCGCTACGGCGTTCAGTTCGACAACTACTTCCTGGAGCGCGGGCTCCATGAGGGATCGCCCAGCGCCGTGGAGCGGGCGCTGGCGCTGCTCGAGGAGGCCGGGCACATCTACCGCAGCGAGGGCGCGGTGTGGCTGCGCACCACGACTTTCGGCGATGACAAGGACAGGGTGGTGATTCGCTCAAACGGTGAGCCCACCTACCTGGCGGCGGACGTCGCCTACCTCCAGGACAAGCGCGAGCGGCGCTTCGAGCGCCAGCTCATGCCGGTGGGATCGGACCACCACGCCTACGTGCGGGAGCTGAAGGCGGCGATGGCGGCCCTGGGGGGTGACCCGGACACCGTCGAGATCCCGATCCTCCAGTTCGTCCACCTCGTGCATGAGCGCGGGACGCTCCGAATGTCAAAACGCCAGGGCGCGTTCGTCCCGCTCGACGAGCTTCTGGACGCGATCGGGGTGGACGCCACTCGCTTCTTCATGCTCCGCAGCTCGCACGACCGGACACTCGAGCTTGACGTCGAGCTGGCGGCCAAGCAGTCGGCCGAGAATCCCGTCTACTACGTGCAGTACGCCCACGCCCGGATCGCGTCGATGCTCCGCAAGGTGCCCGCTGAGCGGTTCCAGGCCGCGCTGGAGCGTGGCGCCGATTGGGGCGCGGAAACGCTCGAGAGCTCAGAACGCGAGCTGATCAAGCGGATCGCGGCCTTCCCAGAGGAACTGGCCGAGGCCGCGGAGCGCCGCGGGCCCCACCGGATCGTGTCCTACTGCCTCGACCTGGCCCGGGACTTCACCGCGTTCTACGAGCGCTGCCGGGTGGTTGGCGTCGAGCCTGAGCCGCTCGAGTCATTCCGCCTGGCGCTCTCATCGGCCGCCCAGCGGACTATCGCCACCTCGCTCGGCCTGCTCGGGGTGAGCGCGCCTGAATCGATGTAGGCATGCGCACATGTGCGCATGCCCGGACCGGCACATGTGCCGGTCCGATGGGGCGGCACATGTGCCGCCCCAGGGCGCGGTGCATGCACCGCGCCCCACCAACAGGATCTAGCCGTCGTAGCGGCTGAGCTCGTCCTCCAGGCGCTGGGCGTCGGCCGGATTGAGCGCCAAGGCGGCCGCCGGCATGGCGGCTGTGGCGGCGCGCCGGCGGGTCCTGGCCCGCCAGCGGGGAAGGGTCAGCGCGAGGATCAGGAGGCCAGCGGCGACGAGCGCCGGCGGCAGGACATACAGCGAGAGCGAGAAGCCGCTGGCCGGAGGCTTGGCCAGCACGGCTGGGCCGTACTGGGCCACGAGCTCACGCAGGATCTGGGGCTTGGTATCGCCTCGGTTGATCAGCATCACGATGTAGGCGCGCTCGGAGTCGGCCTGGGGGGACTGGGCGACGGCCAGCGACTCACCACAAACCACGCACATGGCGTCGGCCTCGACGGCCGTCAGTGAGGTTCTCGCTCTGACGGCCAGAGCCGCGGCCGGTAGCCCAAGCATGGCCAGGAGGGCAGTCAGGGCGGCGAGCTTCCTCACGAGTGCTGGTCCAGAATCGGGGGCAAGACCTCGCCCAGCCATGCGACTGTCACCGGTTGGCGCCGGATGGCTGCGACTCGGCCGGTGCGATTGATCACAAACGTCTCCGGAATGCCGTCGCTGCCATAGGACCGCACGAAGTTGCCCGACACGTCACGTAGCACCGGATACGTGATGTGATTTTGGCGGACGAAGGTCTCTGCGTCAGAGGAGTTGTCCTGATAGGTGACGCCGAGCACAGTGCCGCCGTGCTTGGCCAGCATCCGCTGCTCGCGCTCGAGAATTGGCGTCTCGGCCTGGCAGGGCGGGCACCACGAGGCGAAGAAGTTGAGCACCACGACCTTGCCACGCAGCGTCCGCAAGCTCTCAGTCCCGTTTGATCCGAGGATCGGTAGCTTCATGGCTGCGCTCGGGGCCGCCGGTCGCTTTCCGTGGGCGAGCTGAGAGTCGAGCGAGGTGTTCTCCCCCTGGTTCGAGATCCCGAAGGCCAGGAGCGAGAGCAGGGCCACAGCGACACTCACCGCGATACCCGGGATCAGGAACCGGCGCATTGCCTACCAGGGTAATACGGGACCAGCCTCCGCCGACGCGCCTGCGGCCGCTGGCTAGTCCAGCTGGAAGTGGCCCGAGGCGTAGATCGTGCGACTGGTTCCGTCACGCAGCACCGCGGTCACCTCACGGTCGGTGGTCGAGACGATGTCGGTGTGGACCACCGACTCATTGAAGCCCAGGCGCTTCCAGTCCTCGTCGTCGAGTTCCTGTGGGTCGCCGTCGTAGCACTCGTTGATCGACTGTCCCACCGCGACGTGGGTGTTGCCGAACTCGCCGCCGACGTTTTCGTCGTACAGCGTGTTGGCCATGAAGCGGGTGATGGGGGAGAGGCTGGCGTCGGTGAGCGAGAACTCGCCCACCCGATTGGCGTTCTCGGCGCCCAGCATCTCGAGCAGCAGGGGCTCGTTCTCAGCCGCTGTCGCCTTGCTGACCAGGCCATCCTCGAAGGTCAGCTCGATCCCCGTGATCAGTGAGCCGTAGATGTAGAGCGGCTCACTGAAGCGGATCCAGCCCTCGGTGCCCCGCCAGTCCGGACTGGTGAAGATCTCGAAGCTCGGGATGTTTGCCCCCCTACCCCCGATCCATCGCCGCTTCTCGCCCAGGGTGATCGTGAGGTCGGCGTCGGCACCCTTGACGTGGAGGCGCTCGATGGGTAGCGCGTTGAGGACGTCGATGTGGCCTCGCTGCTGGCCTATGACCTCGCGCCAGCGGGCCTTGGGATCGGGTTGGTCGAGGAAGCAGGCCTTGATGATCTCGTGCCAGTACTCCTCGATCGGGAGCTGCGCTTCGGCGGCCATGGCCTCGGTTCCGTAGAGAGCGATCGTCCACGTGAGCAGGCCGGCGTTCTCCTTCTCGTTCTGCCATTTGACCATCGGCAGCCGCGATTCCCGATGTGCGATCAGCTTCTCAGGCGGGACACCCTTGAGCGCCTGCGGATCAGCGTTGCAGCTGACGTAGACGAGGTGATCGATCTGGTCGATCATCCCTCGGATGTATTTGGCCGGGAAGAATTCGATCTGGTCCTGGCCGGCGAGCTCATAGAACTCGCGCTCGAGACTTAGTTCCGGGCCGTCGTCGGGCCGGAAGTCAGCCAGCACGTTGCCACCCGCCCGCCAGACAGAACGACACAGCTCGGCGTACAGCGGCTTGGCGCTTTCAGGGGCGATCACCAGGACGCAATCGCCCGGCTTGATCCCGTCTCCATGGCCGAGCGCGAAGTTGATCAGCAGGTCGCCGTAGCGCTCCAGGTATTCCGGCGCGACCTCGAACTGTCCGTCGTGTCCGGCCGCTTCGGCGTATGCGCTCATCGCCGTCGGATAGTACGTCCTCGCTGTTGTGCGGAGCATGAGCCGCCCGAGCCTCCGATGGCCAGGGCGGCCCATGCCCGATGCTTGCCTACGCCGTGGCCGCTGGGCTCTCCTGGCCGTCGAGCCCGCTGTTCTCCGGCACGAACTGGCTGGCCGTGAACATCGCTCCCTGCGGATCGGAGATGACTGTCATCCGAACCCAGGGGGCGTCGAACGGAGGCACGACGACCTGGCCGCCGAGCTCGAACGCCTTGGCCGCCGTGGCGTCGGCGTCGTCGGTCCCGAATGTCACTCCCCAGTGGGTAGGGACATGGGCCTGGTCCTCGCCGAGCGGATTGACCGCGGCCACGACGTCCTCGAATCCCTTCTGGGCGCCGAGCTCGGCCACGCGCTCCCGCAGACCGGGAGTGAGCTCCTCCAGGTAGTCGCCGTAGCCCGGCAGCGTCCAGGCCACGAACGCGTCGCCGACGTTCAGCGTCTCCCAGCCGAAGACCGAGCCGTAGAACTTCTTGGCGCCTTCGAGGTCACGCGTGGCCAGGCCGTTGAAATTGAGCGCACCGTGCTCGTTGACGATCCCGGCGCCCTTGTGGTTGCCGGCCTGCCAGATGCAGAACACGGCCCCCTCCGGGTCCGCGCACACCGCCATCCTTCCGGCGTCGAAGACGTCGAAGGGCTCGCTCAGGAGGGTCCCTCCGGCGGCCTTGATCTTCGCCGCGGTCTCATCGGCGCTCTCGACGGCGATGTACGTGTTCCAGGTCGCGTGGGGCGGAGCGCCCGCAGGCGGCGAGCTGATTGCCGCCACATCACCGCCCCGGATGCGGCCGACGTAGTACTTGCTGTCCGATCCTTCCGGCATGACGTTCTCGGTATCCCATCCGAACAGCTGGCTGTAGAAAGCGGCCGCCGCGTCAGGGTCGGGCTGGTTTGAGTCGACCCAGGAGGGGACCCCGGGGGGATATCCGTCACGTTCTGGCATCTGCTTCTCCCTTCGATGTGATTGACGTTGCGGCTTGCACCCTACGAATGGTTTAGGTCAGGATCTGTCCTAGTTATCCGAGACCATGCGATCTCGATGAGCGAAACCGCGAGCCGTCTCTTGGACCTGCTATCGCTACTCCAGGCGCGTCGCGCCTGGTCAGGTACTGAGCTGGCGCGCCGATTGGGCGTATCCGGCCGCACGATCCGGCGTGATGTCGAGCGGCTGCGTGAGCTCGGCTATCCGGTCGAGTCCCTCACAGGGCCCGCCGGCGGCTATCAGCTCCAGGCTGGGACGGCGATGCCGCCGCTGCTGCTCGACGACGAGGAGGCGATCGCGATCGCCGTCGGCTTGCGAACGGCCACCCGGGCGGCGGTGGCCGGGATCGAGGAGACGGCCGTGCGCGCCCTGGTCAAGCTCGAGCAGATCCTGCCAAACCACCTGCGGCGGCGGGTTGGCGCGCTTGCGTCGAGCACGGTTACGCTCCCTGCTCCGGGGCCGACGGTCGACCCGCAGCATCTGACCGTGATCGCGGCTGCCTGTCGTGATGGCGAGCGAGTGCGATTTGCATACCGCAGTCGCGACCAGACCGAGACCCGGCGTGAGGTCGAGCCCCACTCGCTGGTCAACCACCGGTATCGCTGGTACCTGGTGGCGTGGGATCGGCGCCGGGAGGACTGGCGGACGTTCCGGGTCGACCGGCTGAGCAAGCCGGCCTCGACCGGAGTCCGCTTCAAGCCGCGTGAGCTGCCCGGTAAGGACGCGGCGGCGTTTGTGGAGCGGAGCATCACCGCCGCACCAAGCCGGTTCGAGGCGAGGGTGACGCTACACGCGCCGAGCGACGAGGTGGCCCACCGATTCCCGGCCCGGTGGGGTTCGATCAAGCCCATCGACGAGCGCTCGTGTGAGTACCGGACGGGTGATGACAATCTCAGCTGGCTCGCACTCCGGATCGCCATGCTCGGTGTCGACTTCGAGGTGCACGAGCCACCCGAGCTGCTTGCGGAGCTGAGAGCGCTCGCCGAGCGGCTCAAGCGGGCGGCTCCGGTCAGCGAACGCGTCGTCTCGCGCTAGTGCTCTTGCTGTGTCCGGGAGGTTGCGAGCACGTGGTGGTGGGAGTCGAGCGCTTGGACGGCCAGGTAGCGCGGCTGGGTGTGCAGTGTGATCTCGGTTTCGAAGCCGGTGCGGGCGCTTGTCTGGAGCGGGTGCAGTGATCGTGGGGTTGTCCCGGTGAGCACTCGCCAGGAGGCGACTTGGGTGGCGCCGTTCCAGCTGGCGTAGAGGTTGAGGGAGCCATGGGGCTGTGGTGAGATGGCGAGCGCGGGTTTGGTCAGTGGCTGGCCGGGCCATTTGAAGCGGTAGGCCCGGTATGAGTTGACGCCGAGCGGGAGGCTGGCGTTGAAGATCTGGCGGCCGTTGGGGGTGTATTCGGAGAAGTCGGGCTGGTTGCCCCAGCCCACGAACACGTTGCCGTTCGGGAGTGTTTGGATGCTGCCCTGGCTGTTGGCCAGCAGTGGTGGGTAGTGGCGGTAGCTGTGGATCAGGGTGGCCGTGCGGGCGGCGGGGTTTAGCCGCAGGATCTTGGCCGAGGACTGGGACTGTTGCTGCTGGGGCCCGTCGCAGGCATCGTTGAATACGGTGAGTATGTTGCCGACGAGGTGGGCGTCGTGTTGCCAGGAGAAATGCGCTCCCTTGCCGATCTTGAAGGTGGAGTACTTGCCGCCGAGCGTCCACACGAGCTTGCCCGTCTGCCTGTCGATCTCATACACCCCCCACGTGTACCTGGAGGAGATCACCACGTTCCCGCCGGGGAGCTGCTGGACCGAGTTCAGGTGAAAGTAGTCATCGAGGCCCGAGGGTGCGAGGTAGGAGGCGCTGACGGGGACGTGTCCCAGGGAGTGCCATTCCCATAGGACCTGGCCGGTCTTGATGTCGACCTCCTGCACGATGCAGTCCCACACGACTGCGTTCGCTCCGCCCCCGACGCTGGTGAGGTTCGCTCTCACGGGAGAGTACGTTTCGAGCAGTCCGGTTCCCTGGGGGGTGATCTGGAAGTCGTGCTCGTCGGTGCCGTACCCATCGCCGGCGTGAATGGTGGCGATCGTCTGGTAGTGACGGTTCATGATCACTTCGCGCCCGGCTGTCCAAAAGGTCAGGACTGGCTGGCCTTGATAGTGCTGGACCTGGAGATTGAGCGCCCACGGGGCGTTCGGTCCCACGCCACCCAGGGGGTCGAACCACACGAGTTGGCCCCGGCCGTTCACGATCATCGGCCCTTGCTGACCGTCGCCCTGGTGAATCCGTGGCGTGAGGAGGATGTCGCCGGAGTGGGTGTCACGGTCAGCCGTCGTCTGCACGATCGGCGGATAGAAGCCGGCGATCGAGTGAAACCGCTGGCACCGCGCGCAGCTTCGTGGGGTCGCGGCTGCCGGCGGGGGGGTTCGAGGCGCTCGTCTCGGAGAATGAGCGAGTCCTTGATCCACCACCCCGACCGTGAAGGAGAACTTCAGCGCCGTCGCGCCGGGGTCTCCTGAGGCCGTCCCGGCCGCACGAGACGTAAGCGTCGCCGTAACGTCCACTCGTTCCCCGGGGGTGAAAGGCGAGCCGGGGACAAAGGCTGTGCCGGCATGGTCGGGAAGCGCCGTCAGGTGGCCGGTGTGTAGCCCGCTGCTCGAGCCAGTCACTACCACCATAGAGATGTCGGATGGGCGCAGCGAAGAGAAGATCACGGTCGACACACGAGAGGCATCAGGCGTTCCCGGGAACGGGATCACGTGCAGACCGAGGGTGTAAGGAGGCTTGGCCGCGCTAGCCGCCACGGGCTGGGCTGAGGACAAGCCCAGCGTGGCCATGAGAGCGAATCCCGTCAGGGCCAATCGACGACCGCGCCCCGCAGGTGCTACCAAAGCCACTGGGATGAGCCTGCGGCTTGACAGCGATTGGAACTGCGGCTACAACGTGTTCCGGGTCGACGTGGCGTGGGGAGGCGGGCGAAGGGCGTGAGAAAGAGGCGAGCGAAGGGCGTGAGAAAGAGGCGGGCGTTGCGACGCAGAGCTGTTGAATTGGCGGTCCTTAGCACAGTGATGCTGACGATTTCTGTGTCGGGAGCGGCTGGGACAGGCGCGGTCTCGTGTCCAACCTCAAATTCCCAGACCCCAGTTCCAGGCGCGAACAGCTATTTGAACGGCATCGCGCTGGCGCCGACCTGCCAGGCCTGGGCGGTCGGCGGCTACGAAGCCAGCGGCGAGCAGATGACGGCCGTGGAGTACTGGAACGGGCAGAAGTGGGCGCTCCAGCCCACCCCGAACGTGACCCGCGCCCCCGCGCTCGAGGGGGTGGCCGTGGCTTCCGCCACGGACGCCTGGGCGGTGGGTGACTACCTCCACCACGGAGTGGAGCGATCGCTGATCGAGCACTGGGACGGGAATGCCTGGAAGGTGCAGAGGAGCCCTAACGCGTCCACGTGTTGTCGGAACTTTCTCTTCAATGTAGCCGCGGCGAGCCCGACCCGGGCCTGGACGGTCGGCGCCTACTACGCCTCGCAGTCCACACGTAGGGGCGGCTACCACACCCTCATCGAGCAATTCAACGGCCGCGTCTGGAAGGTGCAACCGAGCCCCAAGCTGGGAGGGCGAAGAATCGGCGACGGGAACCTCTTCGGTGTGGCCGCGGTAAACAGTGACGACGCCTGGGCGGTGGGCTACCGGAGCGGCTCCACCGCGAGGACCACCCTGATCGAGCACTGGAACGGACGCAGCTGGAGCGTCGAGCCGAGCCCCAACCCGACCGGTTCAGAAAGCGAGCTCTATGGGGTCGCGGCGACCGGGAACCGGAACGCTTGGGCGGTAGGCGTATATCGCAGTGGACGCACGATCGGCTCCCAGCGCACCCTGATCGAGCACTGGAACGGTAGGTCATGGAAGGTCCAACCGAGCCCCAACGGCAACCGTGACAGCCTGCTGAACGACATCGCAGCGAGCTCCGCAAGCGACGCCTGGGCGGTGGGGACCTACAACAACAGCAGTGGGGCCGAGAAAACGCTCACCGAGCACTGGGACGGACAACGCTGGAGCATTAGCCCAAGTCCGAATCCGTCGCCCACGGCTGACGCGCTGATTGGAGTGGCTGCCGCCTCGCCGACCGATGTGCTGGCCGTCGGCACCTATCAGGACAGCAAGTACAAAACCTACGCGCTGATCGAATATTGGAACGGCACGAGCTGGACCGGCTAACCGCTCTGAACGCGCTGAGGCAGGCGCGAGCGTGCGTCCGCAGACCTAGCGGCGAGGCCCCCCTCCACTTCTAGCGTCAAAGCGGACGCGGACTGGCGACGGACGCCGAACGTGACGAGGGGTTTGGACCACCAGCCTCACGGGCCAGCCCTAAAATCGCCCACCACGCGGACGTAGCTCAGTTGGTAGAGCGTCGGCTTCCCAAGCCGAAGGTCGCGGGTTCGAGACCCGTCGTCCGCTTCGGAATGGCCCGGCGGTACGGGCTTCTTCTGTAGTAGCTTGTTCGACAGCTGTCGAACGTGTCGCGAATATGTCCCGGGCTAGACGTATGATTTTGCGCCATGGCCGGAGCATTGACGCCGCCCACGGGCCACGTTTTTCGCGTCGCACGCAAGCGCGGGCCGTGCTGGTACGCGAAGTACCGGCTTCCCGATGGCCGCCAGGTGCAGAAGAAGCTGGGGCCGGCGTGGACCGGGCGGGGGAGACCAGCAGCCGGCTACTTCACCAAACGACTGGCCGAGGATTGGCTCCGCGACACGCTTGATGGCGCCCGGCGGGGGACGCTGCCTGGCTCGGTTCGAACTGGTGCGACGTTTGCCGACGCGGCGGCCGAGTGGCTGCGCTACGTGGAGCACGACCGCGACGTGAAGCCGTCGACGCTGACCGACTATCGCTCGACGGTCGGCCGGCTCACGCCGTTCTTCGGGGCGATGAGGCTCGAGGACATCTCCACGACAGTGATCGAGCAGTGGCGGGCTGGACTTGGCGCGGAACGTGATCGGCCGCTGACCAATCGGACGCGCAACAAAGCCCTCACGATCCTGGGCGGAATCCTCGAGAGGGCGCGGAAGGTGTACTGCCTCCAATCGAATCCGGCGCGCGAAGTCGAGAAGCTTCGTGAGCGCTACGACGCAACTCGGTTTGACTTCTACTCGCCCGAAGAAGTGTGGGCGCTCGTTCGCGCTGCCGCGTCCGAGCGGGACGGCGGGATCTTTCTGACAGCTGCGTTCACGGGGCTGCGGCGGGGAGAGCTAGTCGCGTTGCGGTGGCGCGACGTCGACTTCCAGCGCGCTGCGATCCGAGTGTCCGGCAGCTATGCGAACGGCAAGCTGACCACGCCAAAGTCTGGCCACGGCCGGGTCGTACCGATGGTCCCAGAGGTGGGCGCGGCGCTAGCCAAGCTCTCGCAGCGGGAGCAATCGACGGGTGATGACGACCTGGTGTTCCCCGGAGATTTCGGCCTGTACCTGGACGCCTCCGCATTGCGGCGCCGCTTCGTCGCCGCGCAGAAACGGGCGGGGCTGCGCCTGATCCGTTTCCACGACTTGCGCCACACGTTCGGAACGCTCGCGGTCCGCGCCGCTGAGTCGATCGTCGAACTACAGGCCTGGCTGGGCCACGCAGAGGTGCGGACCACCATGCGCTACACGCACTACCGGGAGCAGCAGGACGCGGCCGCGCGGTTGGCCTTCGCTTTCGCGACGTCGGGTGCTCAGGCGGTAGCCAGCCCCACCGAAGACGTTTCCAAGTAGCAGTCGTGCGCGAAGAACAGACGATCGAGCTCGTCCTCACCGAGAACGTCAAAATCCAGTTCAATCGATCGGGGCGGCCGATAGGGCGCTACTCGGTGCTGCTTCTCGCGCTCGTTGAGGGGAACTGGGAGACGGTTCGTCTCTTTGACAACCACCTCGGGACCCACCACATGCACAGGTACACTCGGACGGGAGGAAAACAAGATCCCGAGAGGTTCTACGCGGGTCCCACGAATGCGGCGATCCCCGCGGCGATCGGTCATCTGAAATCCCACTGGGAAGCGATCATCGAGTCATGGAAGAGCTAGCCCGGAGCGAGAACACGCCAGCCACCGACGCTGGTTTCGAGCTGCTTTCGCGGATCGCCACCGATCCGGACACCGATAGCCGGTATCCCGACGGCACCGTGCTGATCCCATCTGATGTGCCAGACGCGTCCAAGCTGATCGCACGGGCGCTGTCAGAGGAGCGTCCGATCGCGCTGATCTTCAGGGACGGCTCCGATGTGGTGGCCCGCCCGCCTGAGCTTCACGGCCTCGCGCTGCTGGTTCTCGTGATTGCGGCGTGGATCGCCGACCTTGTGAGCAAGAAGCGGAATCGCCCGACGTTCGTCCCGCGTGAGTGGGTAACCGAGTTTCACGCTGCACCCGATCGCGATGAGCAGTTAGTCGGCTCGTCGTAGTCGGCGAGAGCGCTCCGATCGACGAACCGCGGAAGGTTCCTGGAGCACCCGAGGTGACGGCGCAGGCGGGATGCGGCTGACCCGCCCGGTTTTCGGATCGGGGCGTTTTGCCTGCAAATGGGCAAGACGTCCCCGGAAATGTCCGTAAACGTCCCAGGACGTCTTCGAAGATGTCCGAAGACGTCCTTGAAACGTCCCGGCGGGTCGGTCACCGTGATGGCATGGCAACGCTGGCGAGCATCGTTGGTCGCGGGGATGAACCCGAGCGTGCAGTGAGCCTTGGCGCCGCTGACGTGATGACGGTTTCCGATGTCGCGGAGTTCCTGCATATCCCCGTGTCCACGGTGTATGAGCTGACCCGTCGGGGTGAACTGCCGGCGCGGCGAGTCGGGCGCACGTGGAGGTTCTTGCGTCCCCGTCTCGAGGAGTTCCTATGGTCCTAGCCCGGGCCCGAGCGCGCTGTTCGACGTGGGACGTCTCGGGGGACGTTTCCGTCAGCACGGTGGTGCGTGGAGTGTGTTCCCGTTGATGTTGGTCGGATTGCTGGGGACGGGTGGTCATCCAGGGGGTTGGGAGGTTGCCGCGGACGTCGATGTGTGAGGAGCAGAGATGCAGGGTGGGATGAGAGGCGACGTTCAGAAGGCGGTCTCGCTGGAGAGGGGAGGGGCTGGAGCCGTGGGACGTGCGGGCTTGCAGCTTGGACGCCCGCGTGTGAGTAGCCGCAACGACGCCGGCCGAATACGTACCCGGGCCGAGCCGCTCCCCGCCGGACCAGCCTCCCATCCCCTGCCGCCCTTGCTTATGGCGGAGGATGGGCGCAGCGAGGGGGTCGCTCGCCGGCACGGATGCCGGCGAAACCGGCCACGGAAGGCAGACGAGCAGAGCGTTACTGGTAGCCGTCAAGAAGGGGGACGCGACCCGCGGCGACGATTTGTCGCGCCGCCGGCTCGACCCAGGAGGCCACACTGCCCCAATTGCGTGGCACGGGCGGCGCCGGGCTTCCTCGGCGCGCGTTCGTCACTCGCCGACCATCGGAGGCTCCATCTGTGGAGACCAGCCCGCGATTCTTTGCGTCGTGGTGGCTGGGCGTACGCTGATCATTGATGTCACGGATGCCTCAGCTGCGTGCGTTTGGTGCAGAGCGGCCGCCACCCTGGCGTGGCGTCGTCCTGGCGGCGGTTTCGGTAGCTGCGGCGACCGCAATCGTCTATCCGCTGAAGGGGGTCGCGCCGGCGGTTTCGTTGAGCGTGGTCTACGTCCCGGTCGTGCTCGTCGTGTCCGCCTACTGGGGCCTGGTCCTCGGGTTGCTGACGGCACTGGCGTCGGCGGCCGCGTTCAACTTCTTCCAGCTGCCTCCGGTAGGCACGTTTGATCTGGCCGACGGACGCGATTGGGTCGCTTTGGCGGTGTTCACGATCGTGGCCGCGGCGGTGAGCGCGGTGGCGAATCTGGCGCGTGGTCGCGCTCTGGAGGCTGAACGCCGGCGCCAGGAGGCAGACCTGGCCGCGGGGCTCGCTCGTGAGCTTCTGGCCGGCGCGGAGACACAAGCGGCATTGGGGGCGAGCGCGCGTCGTGTCGCGGACGCTATGAGCCTTCCATCAGCCGCTATCGCGCTCGGAGGCGCCACCGGCAGCGAGCGCCAGCTCGCGATTCCACTTCGAGGTGCTCAGGGTGAGCAGCTGGCGACGCTCCTGGTCGCGCGGGATCTGCCGGACGAGACGATCGATCGGCTTCGTTCCACGGTCGTGCCTTCACTACAAGCGCTGGTGGGGATCGCATTGCATCGTGACGCTGTTCAGGCCGACGCGGTGGAGACCGCCGCGCTGCGGCGCAGCGACGAGCTCAAAACGGCCTTGCTGCGCGCGGTCTCCCACGATCTGCGCACGCCGGTCACGGCGATCGTGGCCGCCGGTCATGCGCTCGGCGCCAGCTCGTTAACCCCAGACGAGCGGGGAGAGCTCAGCGCAGCCGTGGTCGATGAGGGAGAGCGACTCTCGAGCCTTATCGACAAGCTGCTTGACCTGTCCCGGCTACAGGCGGGGCGGGCCGAGCCGCGCCAGGACTGGGTTTCGGTCGAGGAGGTTCTGTTGGCGGCCCGGGACGCCGTGGGCGACCGGTCGGGTGAGGTGCGGGTCTCGGTTGATCCCGAGGTGCCGCCGGTTCGCGCCGACGCCGCCCAGCTGGAGCAGGTGTTTACGAACCTGCTCGAGAACGCGCGGCGCTACTCCAATGGCCTTCCGGTATCGATCAGAGTTCGGCGGTCCGGCAAGCATGTAGTGGTGAGGGTCGTCGATCAGGGTCCCGGTATCGGCCGAGCGGATCAGGAGCGGATCTTCGAGCCGTTCTACCGCGGAAGCCAGCCGCTGAACTCGCGCTGGACAGGCTCCGGGTTGGGACTCGCTATTGCCAAGGGGTTCGTCGAGGCAAATGGGGGGAGCATCTCCGTCGAGTCGCTGCCGGGCCAGGGGACGAGCTTCGTGGTCCAGCTGCCGCTTCTGGATGAGCCGAAGGTGCCGGTGGCGTGAGCCACCGACCGCGGGTTCTGGTCTGCGATGACGAGTCCCAGATCCTCCGGGCGCTGCGGGTGATCTTGCGCGAGGCGGGCTTTGAGGCCTTGCCGGCCGAGACGGGGGAGGAAGCGCTCGATGTTGCGGCAGTCCAGCGGCCAGAAGCGGCAATCGTCGACCTGGTCCTCCCCGACATCGACGGCGTCGAGGTCTGTCGGCGGCTGCGCGAGTGGAGCGAGATGCCGATCATCGTGCTCTCGGCGGTGGGCGAGGAGGACGCGAAGGTTCGCGCGCTGTCGGCCGGAGCGGACGACTATGTGACCAAGCCGTTCGGTCCCCGTGAGCTGATTGCTCGGCTTGAAGCTGTGCTGCGCCGGGTCGAGCCCGAGCGGGAAGGTGCCGTGGTCAGAGTCGAAGGCCTGGACGTCGATCTGGCGGCTCGCGTCGTGCGCCGAGATGGTCAGGAGATTCACCTCACCCCAACCGAGTTTGACCTCCTGAAGGCTCTGATGGGCAACCGCGGGAGGTTGATGACCCATCGTCAGCTGCTGGTGTCGGTGTGGGGCTCGGGTTATGGCGATGACACCCAGGTGCTCCGGGCGCACATCGCGAACCTGCGGCGGAAGATCGAGCCGCCCGAGGGTCCCCGTTACATCAAGACGGATCCCCGCGTCGGTTACCGCTTTGCGCTCTGAGTAATGCGAAGCGGCCAAGAGCCGCCTTCACAAAACCTGTACGGAATCCCTCCGTTTCTGTACGGGACCTTCACGGCCCGTCTTCCACCATCTCCACATGGATGTTGTGGCTGTGGCAATCGCAATCGCGTCCTTCGCGATTCTGGTCGGGCTGATCTACGCGATCGACCGGATATGAGGCTGGCCTCATGAGCGGTGCGGACGTGTTCGGCCTGGTGGCTTCGGTGCTGGCGGTGGTGTACCTGCTGTACGCGCTGCTGCGGGGCGAGAAGTTCTAGATGTTCGAGGGCTGGGCGCAGATCGCGATCTACGTGATCGTCGTGGCCGCGCTCACCCCTCTGCTGGGTGGCTACATGGGCCGCGTGTATACCCCCGGCCAGACCATGTGGCTCGAGCGGGTGCTAGGGCCGTTTGAGCGGTTTCTGTACCGCCTGCTTCGAGTGGATCCAAGCGAGGGGCAGGACTGGAAGCGCTACGGCCGCTCGCTGCTCGTCTTCTCGCTGCTGGGGTGGCTGGTCATGTATCTGGTGCTGCGCACCCAGACGGTGCACCCTTGGGCCACGTACCCCGGGGTCAGGTTCCACTCTGGCACGTGGGATCTGACGTTCAACACCGTCTCCTCGTTCGTCACCAACACGAACTGGCAGTACTACGGCGGCGAGACCACGCTGACCTACTTCAGCCAGATGCTGGGCAACACAGTCCAGAACTTCGTCTCCTCGGCTGCAGGGATCGCGGTGCTCATCGCCCTGATCCGGGGGATCGTTGCCCGGAGTGGCAAGAGCCTGGGCAACTTCTGGCATGACCTGGTGCGCACGTTGCTCTACGTGCTCTTGCCGCTGTCGGTGGTCGGGACGCTGCTGCTGGTGGCGGGCGGGGTGATCCAGAACCTCGACCACTACACGACCGTGCACACGCTGGCTGGCGGCACGCAGACGCTGGCCCAGGGGCCCGTGGCCTCACAGGTGGCGATCAAGCAGCTGGGTACCAACGGCGGTGGGTTCTTTAACACCAACTCGGCCTTCCCGTTTGAGAACGGGACGCGGTTCTCGAACTTCCTGGAGATGCTGTTCATCCTCCTGATCCCGGCCGCACTCACCTACACGTACGGGCGGATGGTGGGTAGCCGCCGGCAGGGCTGGGCGATCTTCGCCGCCATGTTCGTGCTCTGGATTGGCGGAGTTGGCATCACCTACGCGGCCGAGCAGCACGGCACGCCGGCCCAGCACGCCGCGGGCGTCACGACGCGAGCGTTCTCCGGATCGACGGGCGGCAACATGGAGGGCAAGGAGCAACGCAACGGGATCGTCGACTCCGCGCTGTGGGCGGTCTCGACGAGCGACACCTCCAACGGCTCGGTCAACGCCGCCATGGAGTCGTTCACAGGGCTGGGCGGGGCCGTCCCGATGGGCAACCTCGCCATGAGTGACGTCGTCTGGGGCGGCGTGGGCACCGGCCTGTACTCGATGCTCGTCTACGTCCTCCTGGCAGTGTTCCTCGGCGGGCTGATGGTGGGCCGAACGCCGGAGTACCTGGGCAAGAAGATCGAGGCCCGGGAGATCAAGCTCATCTCGCTGGCCGCGCTGCTCACGCCGCTGAGCATCCTGCTGACCGCCGGCGTGGCCACAGCGAGCCCGCTCGGGCGAGCCTCGATCGCCGCCAAAGGGCCGCAGGGCTTCTCCGAGTCGCTGTACGCCTACATGAGCCAGGCCAACAACAACGGCTCGGCGTTTGCCGGCTACACCGGGTACATCCAGCCCCACGCCGGCAACCTGGGGGCCCACGGCGTCAAGCTGGCCGACCTGATGGGCGGGCTGACGATGATCTTCGCCCGCTTCATCCCGATCCTGCTAGTGCTGGCCATCGCCGGCGCGCTGGCGGGCAAGCGGGTGGCGCCCGCCGGCCCCGGGACGATGCGCACCGACACCCCGATGTTTGTTGTGCTTTTGATCGGCGTGGTCGTGCTCGTCGGCGCGCTGACCTTCTTCCCCGCGCTCCTGCTCGGCCCGGTCGTGCAGAGCCTGACCACGCACCTGTTCTGAGCATGCGGCGCGACCTAAGAACCTCGGCCGTCGCGATCGCCGTGTTCACGGTCCTGTTCGGGCTGGCCTATCCACTGGCCATGACCGGGATAGCCCAGGTCCTCTTCCCTGGCCGGGCCAACGGATCACTTATCAACGTGGATGGCCGGGTGGTGGGGTCTCGGCTGATCGGCCAAGACTTCAGAGGGGAGCCTCGCTACTTCCAAGAGCGGCCCTCGACGGCCACCCACTACAACGCCGCCGCCTCGGCCTTCACCAATCTGGGGCCCAGCAACCGGATGTCCCGGAACACCTTCCACGCCAACCTCAGCGCCTACCTGAAGCTCAACCGGCCCTACGACCCCAGCCTCACCACGGCCCAGGTTCCAATTGACGCAGTGACGAGCTCGGCCTCCGGGGTGGATCCCGAGATCTCCGTGGCAAACGCCGATATCCAGGCCCACCGCGTGGCCGCGGTTCGCGACCTATCGCTGCGACCCGTTGACAGCCTGATCGACAAGTACACCGATGGGCGCTTTCTCGGGGTCTTCGGTGAGCCGGGCGTGAGCGTGCTCGAGCTCAACCTGGCCCTGGACCGGCTCACAGGAGCGCGCGGCTGATGTCAGCGGTGAACGGCAGCGCCGGTCGCTCGGGGCGTGAGCGGCGAGCGATCTCGCTCCTCCAGGGAGACATCGTCCGCCGGGCGCTGATCGACAGCGTGGCCAAGCTCGACCCGCGGGTGCAGATCCGAAACCCCGTGATGTTCGTGGTCGAGGTCGGTGCCGCGATCACCACGGTCACGTGGCTGATCCAGGTCTTCGGCGGCGGTCCATTGGGGGGCGGCGACGAGCCGGCCTGGTACACGCTGACGATCTCAATCTGGCTGTGGCTCACTGTCGTGTTCGCCAACCTGGCCGAGGCGTTCGCCGAGGGCAGGGGGACGGGCGCAGGCGGACACGCTGCGCTCGATGCGCAAGGAGACCGTGGCCCGGCTCCGCGACGGGACGACGAAACAAGCAGCGGAACTGGTCCGCGGCGACGTCGTGGTGGTCGAGGCCGGGGAGCTGATCCCGGGCGACGGGACCGTGATCGAAGGAATCGCCTCGGTGGACGAGTCCGCCATCACCGGCGAGTCGGCGCCCGTTATCCGCGAGTCGGGTGGGGATCGCAGCGCGGTCACCGGCGGAACGCGGGTGCTCTCGGACCGGATCGTGGTCGAGATCACCCAGGAGCCGGGGCAGTCGTTCCTGGATCGGATGATCGCACTGGTCGAGGGCGTCGAGCGTCGTAAGACTCCGAACGAGATCGCACTTGGGATCCTTTTGGCGGGCCTGACCCTCGTGTTCATCTTTGTGGTGGCCACACTCCGCCCGTTCGGGTTGTTCGCCCACACCCAGATTTCCGAGACGACGCTGATCTCGCTGCTGGTGGCGCTGATCCCGACCACGATCGGCGCGCTGCTCTCGGCCATCGGGATCGCGGGAATGGACCGGCTGGTCCGCCGCAACGTGCTCGCCCTGTCGGGCCGCGCCGTCGAGGCCTCAGGCGATGTGGATGTGCTCCTGCTCGACAAGACAGGGACGATCACGATCGGCAACCGCGTGGCCTCGGAGTTCATCCCCATGTCCGGCGTGTCCGAGACCGAACTTGCCGAGGCCGCCCAGATGGCCTCGCTGGCGGATGAGACACCCGAGGGGCGCTCGATCGTTGTGCTGGCGAAGCAATACGGGATCCGAGAGCACGACATGGCCCGGCTGCACGCGCGATTTGTCCCGTTCACCGCCCTGACCAGGATGAGCGGTGTCGACTTCAACGGTCAGCGGCTGCGCAAGGGCGCGGGCGACGCGGTGATCGAGTTCGTCCAGCACGAGGGGGGCCACCCGTCGGCGGAGCTCGGGGCGGTCCTGGACCGTATTGGACGCGAAGGCGGCACTCCGCTGGCCGTGGGCCGCGACTCTCAGGTCCTGGGGGTCGTCTATCTCAAGGACACGATCAAGGAGGGGATGCGCGAGCGGTTCGATCACCTCCGCGCGATGGGCATCCGGACGATCATGATCACTGGTGACAACCGCCTCACGGCGGCGAAGATCGCTCAGGAGTCAGGCGTGGATGACTTCTTGGCCGAGGCCACACCCGAGGCCAAGCTGGCCTTGATCAAGGAGCAGCAGGCCAACGGGCGGCTGGTGGCCATGACCGGCGACGGCACGAACGACGCCCCGGCCCTGGCCCAGGCGGACGTGGGCGTGGCCATGAACACCGGCACCCAGGCCGCCCGCGAGGCGGGCAACATGGTCGACCTCGACTCCAATCCCACGAAGCTCATCGAGATCGTCGAGGTTGGAAAGCAGTTGCTGATCACCCGCGGCGCGCTGACCACGTTCTCGATCGCCAACGACGTGGCCAAGTACTTCGCGATCCTCCCAGCGATCTTCGCCTCCACGTACGCAACCGCCGGTGCGCTACAGGGGCCCCTTCACGTCCTGAACATCATGAGCCTGGGCACCCCCCGCTCGGCAGTGATCTCGGCAATCATCTTCAACGCGCTGGTGATCCCTCTGCTGATCCCGGTGGCACTGCGGGGGGTTCGCTACCGGCCGATCGGCGCCGACGCGCTGCTCAGGCGCAACCTCTTCATCTACGGCTTGGGGGGGATCATCGCTCCGTTTATCGGCATCAAGCTGATCGACCTGCTCGTCCACAACCTCCTGGGAGCATGAGCGAGCAGGCTCAGCCCACATCTGGCGAAGCCCCTGGGTCGCTGAGCGAGACAGGCCGAGGCAACCACCGGGTGTTCCTGGGCATGGCGGCCGGGGTCGGCAAGACCTACCGGATGCTGCTCGAGGGCCACGCCGAGCAGGAAGCCGGGCACGACGTGGTTATCGGGCTGTTGGAGACGCACGGCCGCGCCGACACCGCCAAGGTGGCCGAAGGCCTGCCGATGCTTCCTCGCCGTCGAGTCGCCTACCGCGAGACGGTGCTGGAGGAAATGGACCTGCCGGGAATCCTGGCTCGAGCTCCAGAGATATGCCTGATCGACGAGATCGCCCACACCAACGCCCCGGGGGTCGAGCACGCGAAGCGCTACGAAGACGTCGAGGACGTCCTGGCGGCAGGCATCGACGTTCTCTCGACGCTCAACGTCCAGCACCTGGAATCGCTCAACGACCAGATCGCCGAGCTGACAGATATCCGGGTCCGGGAGACGATCCCCGACGCGGTCCTCGCCCGAGCGGACGAGATCGTGTTGATCGACCTCACCCCTGAAGCGCTCATCGACCGTCTGCAGACCGGCAAGGTCTACCCCTCGGAGCGAATCGACGCGGCTCTGAACAACTTTTTCCGGGTCGAGAACCTGGCCGCGCTGCGCGAGGTAGTGCTCAGACAGGTGGCCCAGGAGGTCGGGCAGAAGCGCCTGACCACGACCAGCCCGGTGGGCACACGAGAGGAGACGATCGCCGCTGAGGCCCCGCAGGCGGTGGGTGAGCGACTCCTCGCGCTGGTTGAGCCGTATCCCGGCACGCAACGGCTCGTCCGCCGCGCCTGGCGATCCGCCCAGCGGTTGGGCGCAGACCTCGACCTCCTTTGGGTCAAGCGCCCCGCCCAGACGCTGAGCCAAGACGAAGAGCGGTCCCTAGCCGCCCTGCGCGAACTGGCTTCGGTGCTGGGTGCTCGGCTGTTGATCGAAGAATCAGACGACCTGCCCGCGGCGGTCGCCGCCGTAGCGCGGCGCCGGGGCGCTACTTACATCCTCATGGGCCGATCGCGGCCGATCCGCGGACTGGCTCGCCTGCGCACGCCTCTACCACAACGGCTGATGGAGCTGCTCGCGGGAGTCGATGTCCGCATCGTGGCCGACCGGGGGCGACGGCGGGGAATCGACCAGCGATGAGCTCCCGGTGGTCGTAGTCATCGCGATTGTCTGTGTTGGAGTGGGCGTGGCGGCTGGCTTCTGGCTCCCGCCCCACGGCCGCCTGCCCACACGCAATCGTCCCCGGCCGGTACGGCGAATCCTGCTCCCGTTCACCGGTCAGGCGATCTCGCGCCGAGCTTTCGAGGCCGCCGTCCGGCTGGCCAAGGCGGAGAACGCCACGATCATGCCGGCCTTCCTCGCGAAGGTGCCGCTGAACCTACCGCTGGAATCAGCGCTGCCGCGCCAGTGCGAACAGGGCATGCCGCTGCTCGAGACGATCGAGCAGAGAGTCACCAGCCAGGGGATAGCGGTTGACTCGCGCGTGGGCTACGGACGCTCCTACCGCCACGCGCTTGAGCGGCTCCTCGACCAGGAGCAGTTCGACCGCGTGATCGTCTCAGCCACCGACAGCCCCAACACTGGACTGAGCAGCGGGGACCTCGAATGGCTGCTCGAAAGCGTGCCGGCCGAAGTGCTGATCCTCCGTCCCGCGCCCGAAGACACACGACTCATCTCAGCGGGAAGCGTGAACGGCCACTTTTGAAGCGGCCGAGAAGACGGTGTCCCCAACCGTGTCCCGAACGCAGCAAAAGTGACTCGAAATAACCTCCACTAACCTGCGCCAACCCCTTCAAAATCAAGAAATCGGTGCTCAGGGGGCTGCTTCCCAAGCCGAAGGTCGCGGGTTCGAGACCCGTCGTCCGCTTCAGAGGAAAGGCCTCTGCTGTTCGCTGCGGCCGGCGGAGCAATACTCCGAGGCGTCAGTTTCCGTTTTCTGGCGGTGCTTCGAACGTCACGGTCGTTCCAACGGCGCACTGCACGAAGGCGTCCGGCATGGCACCGGCGATTGCGTGGACGAGCTCAGAACCGAGGCTTCCTGGCCCAGTTCATCGGACTCGACATGGCCGCCTCAAGCGCCATCACACGCGAACTGCTCAACTGGGAGCCGACCGGCCCCACCCTCATCGAAGACATCGCGGCCGGCCATACGCCAACGGCGCCCAGGGCTGACTGACGCCAAGCCGAACAACCCAGGGCCTCCATTTGCGAGGCGGGGCGGCTGGTATCTCTCTAGAGACAGTGAGCAGACTGTTCGAGCCCATCCCGAAGGATCGAATGCCCCGGCGATTGGCGCAGCTGATCTGCGGAGTGGTCCTCTACGGAGCAACCGCGGGGATGCTTGTGCTCGCGGGCTTGGGCCTCGACCCGTGGGACGTGCTCCATCAGGGTCTCTCGCGGGTGTTTGGTCTCGGCATAGGTACGTGGGCGATCATCGTCAGCTTCGTCGTGTTCCTTGGCTGGTTGGCGCTTCGTCAGCGCCTGGGCGCGGGGACGCTCGTCAACGCGATCGTGGTGGGATTGGTGATCGACCTGACGGTGTCCACGTTTCATCCTCCCCGAGTGCTGTGGGCGCGAGTTTTGCTCCTAGCGGGTGGCGTTGTCGGTAATGGCATTGCGACCGGCCTGTACATCGGAGCTGGGCTCGGTCCCGGCGCCCGTGACGGCCTGACCACCGGGATCGCAAGCCGCGGCTACTCGATTCGAGTCGTCCGCACGACGATCGAGGCGACCGTGCTGCTGACCGGGTTCCTTCTGGGAGGAACGGTCGGCATCGGCACGCTCTGCTACGCGCTGGCGATCGGGCCGATCACGCACCACACGATCCCAGCCCTGGCGATCGATGAGCGACTCCGGGCGCTGAGGGTTGGAAGAAGGCGGAGCCATGACGCCCCGGCGACTGATACTCCGCTTCCCGAGCTGACCACAGGGTCGTAACTTAGTTGCGGCGGCCTTGAGCTAGGTCAGGTGGCGTTCGACGTGCATACCGTGCGGTCGCGGCCGGTTCGCTTTGCCTCGTAAAGCGCGCGGTCCGCTCGTTCGATCAGCTCGGCGGCCGCTTCGGTGCCGTCCCAATCCGCGATTCCGGCTGAGCACGTCTGACCGTCTGGTGTTACTTCGCGCAGGCGTGCAATGACCTCGACGGCGCGTTCAATGCTGCATGACGGGAGCAGGAGTGCGAACTCCTCTCCGCCGTAGCGCGCCAGGGTGTCAGATGCCCGCAGCTGGCTGCTCCATGCGCCCGCGAGCTGCTTCAGGAGCCGATCGCCGGCTTGGTGGCCCTGTTGATCGTTGTAGTGCTTGAAGTGATCCAGATCGAGCATCGCGACGCAGAAGGGTTCGTTTGATCGACCTGCCCGGGTGATCTCACGCGGTAGCTCCTCCTGCCACGCGCGGCGGTTCGGGAGTCCGGTGAGCTCGTCGGTGCGGGCAAGCGTCTCGAGCCGAGCGAGCAGAGCTATCCGCTCCAGCGTGACGGCGACCTCGGCCGCCAGTAGATCGGCGAGATTATCGACCGATGGGTCGCCAAGGGCGGCTGGGTCGTTCCAGTAGAGCCCGAGGACGGCAACCGGCGTGTTATCGCGCGTGATCGGCTGCCACAGACAAGCGTTCGGCCCCCCCTCGAGACCCGAAAACTCCAGGGCGAGCGGACGCGTGGTCGTCAAGGCTCGATCCGCGACCGGCGCGCCGCTGGTGAAGGCCTGCGGTGCTCCGGCTGGCGGCCCGGCAAAAGGAATCGCGCGACGGGCCGGTTCGAGGCCAGCGTGGCCGGTGAGAAGCAGTCCCACGCCATCGGCGGCCGGTTCCCACAATGCCACGCCCTCGGCGTTGGTGACTCGAGCGGCCGCTGAACACACGGCCGAGCGAGCGGAAACGCTCTCTGACAATCCCGCCAGCTCATGGGCAACGCTGGCGACGCGGGCCATCCTTCTCTCGCTGGCTGCCGCAGCGCCGGCGTCTCGGCGCGCGCGGCGCACAAGCGTGTCGATAAAGACGCCGGCCACGATCAGCGTCGCAACGGTCGTCAGCCAGCGAGCGACCGGTGAGGTCTCGGGCGCGTTGGCCAACGTCACCCCATAGAGCACTGAGACGAGCGTCACATGCGCTGCCGCAGCCGCGCGACCGAAGAAATAGAACGCGTACAGGCCGACCCAGATGAACCAAACCGAATAGAAGCTGACCGCCTCTCCGCTCAACAGGATCGCCCTCGTGATTAACAAGCTCCCGGCCACGAGGGAGATATGCAGCATCCAAGGGCGGAGGCGAGTAGCGCACAGCACCACCGCGAATCCGCCGACGTACGCGAGGCCTACGTTCGAATAGAGCCCCGCCTCGTCGGCCTTCGCGGAATGGGGCAGCAAGAGGGACACCAGGCCGATGGTCGCGCCGGCGAGGTACAGCGATCCGAGCGCCCGGGCCCGGAGCGGTGACTCTCCCACTTCAAGACTTTGACGCGTCGACGAACCCGCGCTGAGCCAGCTCAGCCAACGTCGGCTGAGCCCAGTCAGTCTTCGCTCAGACCCGCTCACCGCGCCCGCCCAGTCCGGCCCATGGACTAAAAATCGGCAAACCGCCGGGATCACTGAAGGCCGACATGCCGACTCTCACGCCGGTACACGACCTCCGAGGCCTACCTTGCGGACGCGCCTGGGCGCTTAGGTGCGAACGACCTGGCCCCGGGCGGCGACCTCGGCGCGGCTTTCAGAGCGATCGCAAGAAGTCGACCAGCGGCCCGTTGACCTGGTCGGGATGGGTCAGGTTGGAGGCATGCGGTCCGCCCTCGACGCGGATCATGTCGCCACACCCGGAGAGGGCCTCACACAGTTGTTGGGCCTTCTCGATTTCGATCGACTGGTCAGCCGTACCGTGAAAGACGATCGCCGGGCACGTGATCTCGTGGAGGCGATCCGTGATGTCGTCACGTTCAAACAGGCAGTCGGAGACCGGACCCATGTTCTGGCGCGGTAGCTGATGCCACTTCGCGATCCACTCCTTGCTGATCTCCGGATCTCCGATGATGAGATTCGCGATCGCATTGGCGAGCTCGTCCACCGGACCGACTGCCAGCCACGTCTCCGCCATCTGCCTGTACTGAGGCAGCCTCTCCGGGTCCTCGGTCCCGGACTGGGTGTCGATCAGGACCAGCGCCCGGACACGATCGGGGGCGAGCAGTGCTGCGCGAAGCGAGAGGAAGCCGCCCTGGGACATCCCCCCAACGACCGCTCGATCGAGTTCGAGATGGTCTAGGAGGCCCAGGCAGTCCTTGGCGGAATCCCAATAGGTGAACGGCTGCCCATCAAACTCTGTTTCACCGAACCCGCGCTCGTCCCATGTGATGACCCTGAACTCGGGCGCCAGCGCCTCGACCTGTGGGGCGAACATCTCGCGATCCATCAGGAAACCGTGCGCCAGCACGACTGGCAATCCACCGCCGCCGGTGTCCTCGAAGCGAATTCGCTGACCGTTGATTTCGGCGAAGGGCATGACTGCCGCCCGACTCTATCCGCTGCGCTACCGAAGGGCGAGGCCTGGCAAGCACAGCAACGGAGACCTGATGCTCAGCTTCCCGCGGACGATCGATGTGGTGGCGGTGCGGCGCGGCGTCGACTTCGCGCGTGAGCACAACGCGCGGATCGTCGGAGCCTGGCTGTCGCTCGACACGTGGCATCACCTGAACGCCTAGAACACGATCACGACGCGGCCTCGCAGACCGCCCGCGTCCATCACCTGCTGCGCCTCGGCCACCCGTTCGGGTGGGTACTCGCCCACCACCCGCAGCTGGATGCCGCCATCGCCTGCTATCTGCCGGAGTTCCTCTAGCCAGTCAGTGCGGTCGAGCACCTCGGACACCATCACGGGATGGATCTGGATGTCGCGCTCGGGCTCGCTCCCATCCCACCCGCGCACGACGACCATGCCTCCGCCGTCCTTGATCGCACCGAACACGTCGCGTCCGAGGAGCGCCGTGTCATACAGGCCGTCGACGCCATCTGGTGAGGCCTCGCGGACGGCGCTGACGAATTCAGCGCCTCGGCCGACGGTTACATCGGCGCCGAAGCTCCGCACCAGCTCCTCGTCCTCGGGCTTGGCGTCTGCGATCACGCGCAGCCCATCTCGCCTGGCCAGCGGAATCACGTACGAGCCGAGCACCCCCGCACCGCCGGTAACGGCCAGCGTCGCACCCCGGACCAACCCGAGCATCTCAAGACCGCGTTTGGCTGTCAGGCCGTTCATCGGAAGCGTCGCGGCCTGGGCCAGAGTCACGCCCTCCGGAATCGACACCACCGATGCCGCCGGGACCACGATCAGCTCTGACTGGGCGCCACCCTCCGGGCGCCGCGGGGCGACGGCCGCCATCACCTGATCGCCCACCGAGAGGCGATCCACGCCCTCCCCGCTCGATTCGACCACTCCGGCTGCGTCCATCCCTGGCGTCCACGGCGGAGGCAGCTGATCGCCGCCGCCATACTCGCGCAACCCGATGTCAGTCGGGTTGACGGCCGCCGCCTTTACCGAGATCCGCACCTCCCCAGGACCCGGCTCCCTCACCGGTCGATCGACTACTTCCAACACTTCTGGCCCTCCGGGCCGGGTGATTCCAACTGCACGCACTCTCATAGATGGTAGGTGCGGGAAGATGGCGCCATGGGCGAGCTCTCGGACAAGCGGATCCTGGTGACCGGAGGCACGAGTGGGCTCGGTCTGGCGATGGCTTCCGCGCTGGTACGGGCGGGGGCCCGGGTCGCGATCACCAGCCGCCGGCGCGCTCGGGCACAGGAGGTCGCGACACGGCTCGGCGCTGGCGCGACCGGGCTCGAGCTTGACGTAAGCCAAGCGACCTCGGTCCAGCTCGGGATCGAGGAGGCGTACGGACGCTTCGGTGACCTGGACATGCTCGTCAACAACGCGGGTCTGGGCATGCGCACGGTCAACCCGCGCTTCATGACACACCCAAAGCCGTTCTGGGAGGTGTCGCCGCAGGGCTTCAACGACGTGTTGGACTCAAAGGTCACCGGCGCTTTCCTGGTCGCCCGTGCGGTCGTGCCGCGCATGCTCGAAGCCGGCGCCGGTCGCGTCGTGACGATCTCGATGAACGAGGCCACGATGGTCCGGCGCGGCTTCGTCCCATACGGACCGTCGGGCGCAGCCGTCGAGGCGTTCGCTCGCGTGATGGCCGCCGACCTGGAGGGAACGCCGGTCGCAGCCAACATCCTGCTGCCCGGCGGTGCAACCCACACGGGGATGATTCCCGACGATGTCTCGGCTGAGGTCCGGGCGCGCTTGCTAGACCCCGCGGTGATGGGGCCGCCAATCGTCTGGCTCGCGTCACCCGAGGCGGCTGGCGTCCATGACCAGCGCATCGTGGCCACCGAGTTCGAGGAATGGCTGGCGCGTGGCCGAGCCTGAAACCGGCGCGCCCGCCGGCTGACCTACGGCCGAGAGTCGAGTTTCGGCTCGCGCCACATCCGCCACATCGGCGGCCCGTCGGCGGCGTAGCGGCATTCCTCGATCACCGTGAAGCCGTGCCGCTCGTAGAGGGCCCGATTGCGGGGGGTCGAGGCCTCCAGATATGCCGGAATGCCCTCGCGATCGCACCGTTGGAGCATCGGATGCAGCAGCGCGCTTCCGAAGCCGCGCCCCTGCCAGGCGCGAGCGACTCCGATGATCGGCAGGTACCAGTGGCGTTTGCGGGGGTGCTTGCGCTCGATGAAGTTGAGCGCCCTGATCAGTCGTGGCGAATTGTTGCCCAGCGCCCGGATCGTGCCCGGCATCAGCCGGAGCTGGGTCAGGACGCTGACGTGCCAGGTCCCAGGGGGCATCCACAAGGCTGCGCCGATCAGGCGCTCGTGCGTGTAGCCGGCGTCGTGGGGCAGCCAGATGCGCTCCGTAAACAAAGCGAATGCGCGCTCGAGGCGCTCAAGCCGCCTTCGGTCGTCACGAACAATCCATCGGAAGTGCGGATCGTCCTCGAACGCTTCGGCCAGGGCGCGGGCGACGTCCGGGATGTCGCTGAACTTCATCTGACGAATGTCCCCGCCGTTGGGCCGGGGTCGATCGGTGGCTTTCGGCTCAGTCATTCCGCCCTAGTGTTGCGACTCCTGTCTCGAATGATCGAGGATCGCAACCGGAGGATGCTGCGCGCTCGGGATGCAATGGATCGAGCGTTCGCCGATCCTCTCGACGTTCCGGCACTCGCCCGCGTGGCCCACGTCTCGCCGGCGCACTTCGCTCGTCAGTTCCGGGCCACCTTCGGCGAGACCCCTCATCGTTATCTCCAGCGCCGGCGCATCGAGCGGGCGATGGAGCTGTTGCGAGACACCGATCACCCGGTGACCGAGGTCAGCCTGGACGTCGGCTTTGGCAGCCTCGGCACGTTCAGCCGAACCTTCAGCCTGATTGTCGGGGAGCCACCCTCGCGCTACCGGGCCCGCTTCACCGGCGAGGGGGCTGCGCTGAAAGCCCCGGCCTGCTGGGCGATGGCCTGGCTGCGCCCGGCCGGCTAAGAGAGCAGTTTTGGAGAAGCGAATCTCGTCTGGGCGGGTTAGCTTGGGCGCCATGCTCAACCAAATCACGCACACCTTCCTTCACGTACTCGACCAGGACGAAGCGCTCGACTTCTACGTCGGCAAGCTGGGCCTGGTCGTGAACACCGATGCCGACCTGGGCGCGATGCGGTGGCTGACAGTGAATCCGCCCAACCAGCCCGACGTCCAGATCGCCCTGATGCGGCCGGGTCCGCCCGCCTACGACGACTCCACCACCGAGCAGATTCGGGAGCTGGTGACCAAGGGTGCGGGCGGCGGTCTGATCTTCGATACCGATGACTGCCAGCGCACCTATGAAGAGCTTCGCGCAGCCGGGGTCGAGTTCACGCAGGAGCCAACCGAACGCTTCTACGGAACCGATTGCGCCTTGCGCGATCCATTCGGCAATCCGATCCGCATCACTCAGCCGCCCGACGGACCGATCGTCGTGCCGCCGCCCGACGAGATCGAGACATAACCACGTCGGCGCCCAGGCCTATCCCCAGAGGACGTCGAGCCGCGGAGGTTTGCGGAACACCAGACCTCGGACCTCCGCGGCCCGGTCGGCCTCAAGGCGCACGCGCGGGAGCCGCTCGAGCAACCCACTGAGGGCCGCGCGTGCCTCCAGCCGTGCCAGGTGAACACCCAGGCAGACGTGAGGCCCCTGGGCGAAGGCGAGGTGTCGGCGCAGATTGGGCCGCGACGGATCGAAGCGATCAGGGTCAGGGAACAAGGCCGGATCACGATTGGCTGCCGCGATCGAGATACGAACCAGCTCCCCTCGTTTGATTTCGGCGCCGCCCAGGACCGAGTCAGTTGTGGCGTAACGATCGATGATCGCAGCCGCCGGCTCGAGCCGCAGCGACTCGTCCAGAAGGGAGGCCAATCGGGCCGGATCGGCTCTGACTTGATCTCGCTGTTCGGGTCGGCGCAGCAGTGCGAGCGCGGCGTTGCAGATCATGCCCTCGCTCGTCTCGATCCCGCCGAAGAGCAGGACCGCGCCGTCTGAGGCGATCTGATCATGGGTCAGAGCTCCGTCCCCGACAGCATTGGCCGCCGCGGCGGCCAGCAGAGATCGCGTGTCCCGGGCAGTGATCGCGAGCTCCAAACGAGCACGGAGACTCCTGAATGCCGCATCGCCCTCGGGTGTCGGGCCGCGACCGGCGGTGATGGAGGTCACCGACGCGACAATCGCGTCGTAGTAGCGCAACAGGTCATCGACCTCGTCTTGGCCGAGGCCCAAGGCATGGGCCATCACGGCTGCCGACAGGGGCCCGGCGAACTGGCGGCGCAGCTCCATCCGCCTGCGCGGCTCTAGCCCGCCAATCAGGCGGGAGACCTGCTGCTTGACGGTGTCGGCGAACCCCTCTGCCACCGCCCGCGAACGAAACGGCCCCACGAACGGGGCGCGATGATGTGCATGCTGAACCCCGTCGAGGCTCAACATGCTCGGCCCGATCACCTGTGCGGTGGAGAAGCGCGGATCGTCAACCGTGAAGGTGCGAGCGTCGCTCATGACGGCGATCGCCAGATCGTGACGCGTGACCAACCAGCCGTCCAGGGACGGAACCCACGACACCGGCTCATGGGCGCGCAGCTCGGCCAGGGCGGGGTGCGGATCTGCGCTCAGCGCCTCGATCGTGATCCCAGCCCCGAGTGGAAACTTCGGCTTGCGGGCTGGGCCGGATGGACTGGGCACTCGGGCACCGTAGTTGAAACCAGGACGGGCGATGCCAATCGAACGCCGCGCGCCCACTCGGTCAAGCTGGCTAGGCTGGACGGGTGCCGAGGCCCCTTCGTCGCTGGCGGTCCCTGTCGATGCGAGCAGGCGCCGAGCCGGTCCAGGAGCCCCGGCCAGCCGACCGCGGATTTGGCTCGCCCCACGTTGCTCTCGACTCATGGCTCGGACACTTCTACGGAGAGCGCTTGGCCGCTCTCGACGCGGCCTGCACGGATGTAAAGGTGGGGGAGGCCTACCACCTGTTCCGAGACCTCGATGACGACCTCTGGTCGATGCTGCTCACTCAGCAGTACGAGGCCTATCCCCAAATCCGCCGCGTGCTTCCGGACGTCCCGGAAGCGGGGCTTCAGGAGCTCTGGAACGGCGCCTGCGGACTTCCGCTGGCCGCCCAGAGCAAGGACTTCTGCGTAAAGCTCAAGGAGGCGTTTGACCGCTACGGTCGGTGCGGACTCGATCAGGCGGATGTCCTTGACTTCGGGTGTGGCTGGGGGCGGCTGATTCGTTATCTCGCTCGTGACGTCGAGCCGGTGCGCCTATTTGGCTGTGACCCTGTCGAGGAGGTGATCGAGGTCTGTCGCAGCACACGAGTTCCGGGCACGCTGGCGAGATCGGAGTTCCTGCTCGAGACCCTTCCGTTCGAGCGCTCGTTTGACCTCATCTACGCGTTCTCGGTGTTCACGCACCTATCCGAGCCAGCCCACCACCGCGCGCTGGCGGCCCTTCACCAATCGCTCCAGCCCGGCGGAGTCCTGGTCGTGACGCTCCGCCCGCCGGCGTACCTGACGAGCGAGTCCATGCAAGCGCTTGGCGAGGCACCGACCCCGAACGGTCTGAGCGGGCCGCGTTATTTGTTCGTCCCCCATCCGACGAATCCGTGGCAGCCCGAGCCGACGTCGGAGGACGAGATCACCTACGGCGAGGCAGTCGTCACGCTCGACTATGTTCGCGAGCGCTGGGCGCCGAGGTTCCGGCTGCTCGACGTCGGCTTCTTGGTCAGCGATCCCTATCAGGTGATGCTCACGCTGAAGCGGGCTGACTAGCTCGCGCGCAGGACCGCGGCGACGGTCGGCCTGAAGCGCCGACGCCCGGACCTGGCTGGTTCGGCGGTGCGAGCGATGTGGTCCTGGACCATCTCGACGATGGGCGCCGTCGCTACGAACGGGTCGGCGATCACCGCGCCGCCGGACAGCGAGACGGCGACACGGATCACCCCGTCGACTTCGGCGACAAGCTGCGGCTCAGCGATCGGAACGCTGCTGTCGAGCTCGGCCAGCCGACGCAGAGCCGCGGTGTCGTTCGGATACGCAGGGCGAATCGTGACGGAAGGCGGAGTGGGGGAGGAGTTCATGACGTTCAGGATGGCGCCTAGCACCTATAACGTCAAATGATTTCTGCGCAGGTTTGATATAACCTTTCGTCATGCTCGATGTCCGGAGACTTCGGGTCCTGTACGAGGTCGGCCGTCGCGGCTCTTTCTCCGCGGCCGCCGATTCGCTCGGCTACACCCAGCCCGCGATCTCCCGACAGATCGCGCTTTTGGAGAGGGAGACGGGATCCACACTGCTCGAGCGGCGCCCGGGCGGAGCACGGCTCACTGACGCCGGCGAGCTGCTGGCGCGCCACGCCGAGTCGATCCTCAACCGGCTCCAGGATGCCGAGAACGAATTGGACGAGTTGCTGGGCCTCCAGGCCGGACGGCTCAGGATGAGCACCCTGACCTCGGCCGCCTCGACGATCGTGCCGGGAGCAATCGTCGCGTTTCGCAGGCGGTTGCCCGCGGTGGAATTGTCGGTGTCGATGACCGACCCGGCCGGTGTCCTGGCTTCGCTGAGAGGCGGTGAGATCGATATGGCGCTGGTCAACGACGAGTCACATTTCGACCTCCCGGATATTGAGACGGTCCACCTGTTCGACGAGCCGATGCTGATGGCCATGCCACCGGAGCATCCGATGGCCGCTCGCCCCACCGTAAAGCTCCATGACTTCTCGCGTGACCGGTGGATGCTCGGGACAACAACGTCCTGTCCAGATGCGAACAGGTTCATCCAGACCTGTCACAGCGCCGGCTTCGCCCCGGACATCGCGTTTCACAACGACGACTACACCGCGATCCTCGGGTTCGTGGCCGCGGGTGTGGGGGTGGCACCGATCCCCGAGATGGTCGCTCGCAACGCCCCCAAGCAGGTGCATATCCGTCCGATCGGTCCCAAGCCACTGACCCGGCCGATTCTTGCCTCGCTTCCCGCCGGCTACCGGCCAAGGCCGGCGAGCGCGATGCTCGAGATCCTCCGCGAGGTCAGCGAGCGGTGGATCGCCAAGCGGCCGGGGAAGTTTTCAGATGCTTCGGCGGCCGTACGGCGCGCCGCCTGAAGCGCGGGTCCTCACGGTCAAGAAACCGCAAATACACAGATCGACGTTAGTACGCGAATAACATATGTACCACGAGCAGGAGCTCGTCGGGTAACTCTAGGAGGACACCGTGGCGCAACCTTCAAATCAGCAGGGATCCGGGTTTGCCGGGTATCGGGGCCTAGGCCGCGTCGGCGCCTCGCCGCTCAGCGGCGACCAGGCGCGGGCCGTCTTCGGCCAGGTGATGGGGCTGGTCGCGTTGACGCTCGGCTGCCTGGCTCTGGGTGCCTACATCGGCCGAGACCTCAGCGGCGGCACCGGAATCCTTTTCTTCATCGGCGGCTTCGCCTGCATCTTCGGCCTCAACATCGCGGCGCGCCGTGGTCACGAGCAGCTCGCTCTCACGCTCCTATTCGGTCTCGGGCTGCTGCTCGGGCTGGCTCTAGCTCCGGTGATCGCTTTCTATGCCAAATCGAACCCGGCCGCCGTATGGCAGGCCGGAGGAACCACGGCCGCCTTTGTCGCAGCCCTCGGCTCGGTTGGCTATGCCATCCGTCGAGACCTGTCCTCCTGGTACCGCACACTGTTCTGGGCGCTGCTTGCCCTGATCGTGTTCGGCATGGTCGCGATCTTTGTGTCGATCCCAGGTTCGAACATCATCTGGTCGGTTGGCGGACTCGTGATCTTCGGCGGTTTCACGATCTTTGACTTCAACCGACTGCGCCGGGCGGGGAGCCAGAGCGCTGTGCCGATCGCGGCCAGCATCTTCCTGGACATCCTGAACGTGTTCCTATTCATGCTCTCCCTGTTCGGAGGCGGCGGCCGCCGATAGGCGCACCGGGATCGCGGCGCAGGTCCGCACCATCGGAGGACGACGGGTTGCCCGTAATCAACGCCGACGTGCTTGAGGGCCGGACCCTGCGCGGCGCGGATCACGGGGCAACGATCTCGCTGATCCTTGACGAATCCGAGCCTGGCCAGGGGCCGCGCCTGCACCGGCATCCCTACGACGAGACCTGGGTCGTGCAGGAGGGAAGCGTGACCTTCCGGGCCGGAGACGAGCGTCACCAGGCAGGCCCGGGCGACATCGTGATTGTCCCCGCCAACACGCCCCACGGGTTCACCAACGACGGCCCAGGCCGGTCGAAGCTGGTGTGCATTCACGCCAGTCCGACCATCATCGGCGAATGGCTTGAGTGACTGCTGGGCCTCGGCGCCTTCCAGCGGGGGGCCCGGCGTCGCGGCTGACTAGCGCCGGGAAGAATTGGCCAGACCCTGACGTCTGACTCGGTGGGCGGCTCGACCGCCGTCGCCGTCAACGAAAGGTTCGCCATGTCCAGGTTTGTTCGCAAGGCCGCTGTGTCTCTCATCGGGCCAGCGATCGTCGTGCTGTCGGCAGTCGGGCCGGCGGTGGCGCACGGGGGTGCGTTCATCAGCCAATTCAGCAAGATCCGCACACTGACGTCCACCGCTCCGGTCAGCGGCTCCGCCAAGGGCGACGTGAACCCCTACGGGGTGGCTGTGGTCCCTCGGAGCATGGGGGCGCTCGTCAAAGGTGACGTGCTGGTCAGCAACTTCAACGACCGACAGAACAAGCAGGGAACGGGCTCGAGCATCGTCGAGGTCTCGCCGACGGGCAAGCTGAGCGTGTTCGCCGTCGTTCCCCGTCCCACCAGCACTCCCGCGGTTGGCTTGACCACGGCGCTCGTGGCCTTGAAGAGCGGCTTTGTGATCGTGGGCAGTCTTCCCGCGCCCGACGGCACATCGAGCACTGCTCGCGCCGGAGCGCTAAGCATCCTCAACTCCAACGGACACGTCGTCGAGACGCTCAAGGGTCATGACATCAACGGTCCCTGGGATATGACCGCGGTTGACCACGGCAGGAACGTCGACCTGTTCGTGACCAACGTCCTCAATGGCACGGTGGCGGCGGGCGGGAAGGACGTAAGCCAGGGCGACGTGGTCCGAATCGACCTGCGGATCAAGCACGGACATGCCCCGAAAGTGACCTCGCAGACGGTGATCGCGACGGGGTTCACCGAGCACACCGATCCAAACGCGCTGGTCGTCGGCCCGACCGGGGTCGCCGTGGGTAACAACGGGACGTTGTACGTGGCCGACTCGGCCAACAACCGGATCGCGGCCATCCCCAATGCCATGACCAGGAAGACCAAGACGGGCGGCGGCGGTCAGACGGTGACCAAGGGGGGAAAGCTGAACGATCCCCTTGGGCTCACGATCGCGCCCAATGGCGACATCGTGGCCGCCAACGGTGGCGACGGCAACATCGTCGAGATGACTCCCAGCGGCCACCGCGCCGCGCTCAAGTCGCTTGTCTCGAATGGTGCCGGCGACCTGTTCGGCCTGGCGGTTGCCCCAGGAGGCAGCGGCCTCTACTTCGTCGACGATGCCGGCAGCGGTTCGGCCGCCAATTCCCTCCGGCTGCTCCACTGATCGGCCCCGGACGAAGGTGACGCCCCGGGGCCACGCGGGTCCCGGGGCGACATCCCGAGTCGCCGGACCCCATGTAGGCTGCGGCCATCGAGCGTTTGAGAGGAGAGCGATGTGGGCGCCGTCGAGCTGGATCGTCTGAGCTGGCCTGAGGTCGAGGCTGAGATCACGGCAGGCCGTGACACGGTCGTGGTCGCCTTCGGAGCCACCGAGCAGCACGGACCCCATCTGCCGCTGGCCACCGACGCGCTGATTGGAGACCATTTGGCTCGGGTGGTGGCCGATCGGCTCGACGCCTTCGTGGCCCCGACGGTGAGGGTCGGGTGCTCAGAGCATCACCTCGAGTTCCCGGGCACGCTCTCGGTCTCCGAGGAGACGTTTGGCGCAGTCGTGGCCGATCTCGTCTCCTCCATGGCTCGCGGCGGCTTTCGGCGTGTCGTACTGATCCCGACCCACGGAGGCAACTTCGGGCCGCTGGCCCGTGCGCTGGAGAAGCTCGGGCCGGTCGAAGGCGTGGAGATCCGCGCCCTGACCGATCTGGGCGCGTTGTTTGCAATCGCCCAGCGGGGCGTTGATGAGTTCGGAGTTCCCCTGACCGAAGGCGGTCTGCACGCCGGCGAGTGGGAGACCTCGATGCTGATGTCGGTTCATCCAGACCTCGTCCATCTTGAGCGGGGCGAGCCGGGCTACACGGGTGACATGGAGTCCGCCGTCGGGGCGATCTTCGGCAGCGGCGTCCATGCCCTGTCTTCCAACGGGGTGATCGGAGATCCGACGCGGGCCAGTGCCGAGCACGGAGCTCGCTATTGGGATACCGCGACCTCGGTTGCGATCGACGCGATCACGGCGGACTGACCGCCCTGAGCCGAGGCCAGCTCAGCTCGGTTCGACGTTCGTAACGACGCTCGGGCCGTGATACAGGTGGCGGTGGCTCTTGCAGGCCGCCGGGAAGAAGAACTGGACGCTGTCCTGGTGGACGCCGTTGTAGGAGGCGAAGATCGTCACTCGTCCGGTGGTCCCAACCGGGCAACTCGGATCACTGCTGCTGCTGACCTTCACGCCCAACTTGACCAAATTTCCCGGGACGCCCCACATCCTGGCCGTGTGCGAGTAATAGACGAGGTGATGCTCGACCGCCAGGATGATTTGACGGTCAGGTTTGCCCCGCGTCCGGTCGACCTGGCACATGATCCCCGACGCCGTGTGCGCAGAGGGTTCGAAGTTCCCGTGGCCGTGGGCGTAGCTGCCGGTTGGGCCGGTGATCGGCTGTCCGGTATGGAATCCCCACGGGGAGTAGTTGATCGTCGGGATGGTGCAGTAGGCCGGCCTACGCGACGAGGCGGCGAGCGAAGGGAGCGGGAGAGTAAACCCGAGGAGAGCCGTTGCCACCGCCGTCGCTGCGGCAAGCCTCGTTTCCACGCGCCCCGCATCAAGGCCAATATAGCCCCGCGACGCGGCGGCTCCGGGGAGCGGCACGGGGCTACGGCACGTTGAATACGAAGCGCACGACCGTCGTGTGGTGTGCCCGGGCTCTGATCTTCTTGCTCTGCATCACCTTGCCGTGGACGTGCTTGCCGTCGCCGAGCAACTCGATCGTGTAGCGACCGGGAGCGAGGTGGAGCGTGAAGCGCGCGCCGCGTAGCTTCCGGGTCGCAACGCGCTGTCCCTGGCGGTTGAGCGCCCTAACCCGGTCCGTCGTAACGCAGCCCTGCGGCTGCTGACAGAAGCCGACCCGCTCCGTCCGGCAGCGCCCCGGGGCAGGTCCACCGCAGATGCCCACAGATCCGGTCACGGTGGCACTGCGGTGCTTCGGCACCGCCGCGGCGCGACCAGCCGCCAGTCCGGCCACGAGTCCTCCGGCCAGGACAAGCACGACGAAAACGCTGATCAGCCGCTTCATCTGGCCCAACTACGCGTCGGGGTGGGGTTCGTCACAATCGATGGCCATGTTGATATCGACGATGAATGATCTGCCGGGCTATCAGGTCGAGGAGGTCCTGGGCGAGGTTTTCGGGCTCACGGTCCGCTCACGCAACATCGGGTCACAGCTGGGCGCGGCGCTCAAGTCGCTGTTCGGCGGTGAGCTGAAGGGCATGACGAAGGTTCTGGTCAGCAGCCGCGAGCAGGTGACCGCCCGCCTGGTCGAGCAGGTCGAGGCCAAGGGAGGCAACGCCGTCCTGGCGTTCCGCTTCGACACGTCCGAGCTCGGCGGGACGTGGACTGAGATCTGCGCGTACGGAACCGCGGTGAGGATCCGGAAGGTCTGAGCGGGGGGGCCGCTACCAGTGCGGGCGGCGCTGATACCAGAAAGCAGTCGACTCCATTGAGCGGGTCGGTGAACGGCCGATGGTTCCAGTACCACCCGAGATCAGCCCCGGCCTGTTCGAGTTCGGCACGCGCAATGCGAGCGGAGCGCTGGCGGACGGAATCGGGTTCGCGGTCGTCACGCCGTAGGCATGGCAATGTCGGGGGCCCCGGTCCGCCCGGGGCCCGCGTCCGATCGCTCAAACGAGCTTAGGAAGAGCCCGGGAAGACGATGAGCCTCCCCGCGATGCGGGAAGGCTCATTCGAGGAGCGTGGTGGCTGAGCCGCGCGCGGCCAGCTTGATCAGCTGGGGCGGCTCTCGCTCACCATGTCCTCGGCTCCTGGATCGGTAGCCGTGTCTTGGTTCTCCTTCGTCCCCTTGAACGCCCCTGGTTACCCCAGCCCCAGGAAACTCTGTGGTCCGGCGGGTGCAGCTTCTGCCTCACGACTCACCTAACGCCTGGGCACGGCGTAACTTGCGGCTCGGTGAGGCGCGCGCCGAGATGTACTCGAACAAACTCGGCGTGTGGGTCGGCAACCCCGACGACGATCTGATCCTGCCTCGGTCGGCTGCCGTGACGTATTTCGACGGAGAGTCGTGAGGTCTACGCGCTGGACGAGGCGGCGATGAATGAGCCCAGGAACGTGATCAGCGGCCGGGCGCTGGCCGGTGCGCACAGCGACTGACGAGCGCCCACCTGGACCAGAAGCTCCGGAACGTGCGGTCCCGGCGGGCCTCCGGCACAGACCGAGCCGGGCTTCTTCCACTTATGAACCATGCGAGCGTCCCGAGCCAGCTGCTTTTCCTGCGCCGTGGTCAGGATGAGCTGGCGAACCACGCGCCAACTCGGCTGGACTGACTGAGGCGCAACCTCGACCCGGAGTACTCCGCGAGCCACCACCACGCGCTGCAAAGTCGTCGTGGCCTGCTTTCCAGGGAGGCGCTCGAGCAAGATCACGGGAAGAGCCCCGGCCCGAAGCCGCGAATGCCCCCCACCGCAGCCGGCCAGGACGACAGCGAGCGCTACCGACCACGCGACCGCTGCCACCAGCAGCCCAAAGGATGGCCGACGTGCCACAGCTCGGGGTTACCCGGTGGTCCGTGCGATGATGCCTATTACAGCGAGTCGCCATGCACTACCAGCGTCCTGGATGGTTCACCAAGCAGGTCTTCAACCGACTGATCGCCGTCTTTACGCGACTCGGCCTGAGCGTTTACGGCTCACGGGTGCTCGAGGTCAAGGGGCGAAAATCGGGACAGTGGCGGCAGACGCCGGTCAACCTACTGCGCCACGAGGGCGCGGAATACCTCGTGGCGCCGCGAGGCCACACCCAATGGGTGCGCAACCTGCGGGCGAGCGGAGAGGGCAGGCTGCGCGTGGGGCGCCGGACCGAGCCGTTCAGCGCCACCGAGCTGATTGACGAGGAAAAGGCCCCGCTGCTCCGGGCTTACCTGAAGCGATGGAAGTTCGAGGTCGGTGTCTTCTTTGCCGGGGTTGGACCTGAGTCATCCGACGAGGACCTCCGAGAAATCGCCCCAGACCACCCGGTGTTCCGGTTGACGAAGGGGTAGGTCCCAGCTGCCGCCTAGGTCCCCAGGTATGGCGAGGACCCTCGACCTACGGGGTCGGTGGCGGGGAGCCGGTCACCGCGACCGATACCGCGACCGCCCCAGCCTTCGTCGTCCCATACGTCACGCTCACCGGATCGCCGAGCTGGAGTGTGGAGACGGTTTCGGCGGCCTCGCCTGCGGCCAGCGTCAGGCTGCTACCGCTCGACGTTTGGATCGTGAACGAGCTGTAGTCGGGTGCGACCCCGGTCACGGTCCCCGTCGCCTTTGACGTGTGGGCGAAAGCCACGGCAGTCGCCGTCATGATCCCCGCCTTGGTCTCGCTGTAGGTGACTCGGAGGGTCGCGCCGCTGGTCAGGATCGGCCCGAAGGTCGGTGTTCCGTTCAGCTGGAAGGTGACGTCGTGGCCCGCCTTGGTGCTTCCCCGCAGGACGCGGGAGACAAAGTGGAAGCGGTTGTACTGCGAGCTGGTCGCATCAGGCGCGTATGTGCCAAGCCAACCCGGACCGCCCTTCTTGTCCCCGGCGCTCGCGCCCGCGGAGGTTCCGAAGAACCGCCCGTCGATGTTCATGAAGATGTGGACCCCGGGATCGTCGTACAGGGACACCTCGACCGGACCCTTGCCGGCGCCCTTGGCGATCATGTGCCGAGCCCGGAGCTCGGCGATGATCCCGTTGTCGGCGGGTACCCCGCTGCCTGGCCGCCACAGGCCTGCGCCGGCCAGGACAGCAGCCACGGAGCCCGAGCAGTCATAGCCGATCCGATGGCCGTTGTAACCGGGGCCCTTGATTCCGATGCTCGGCGTGCCCGCGTGGGAGTGTCCGCCCCCGTACACGTATGGATAGTCGCGGCGGGTGACCTTGTTGGCAGCCGCCGTCAGGGCATTGACAACGCCTGTGGCACGGCCGGGCGTGCGAATCATGAAGTAAGAGCCGTCGACTGAGACGACGCGCCCGGCCACGGTGCCGTGGCTCAGACGGGCAGACAGGCTTGACGCCGCACCCACATCGGGCACGGCCGATGACGCCGTGGCCACGACCGGGGCCGCCAGCGCCAGGCCAATGCTGCAACAGAAAACGAGTTTCCCTCTCACGCTCAGTCCAATCAGTCGAACGACAGTGCCCTTGGGAGTACGACGTAGCCCCAAGCGTCCTATCGGGGGAAGGCGTTATCTCCTCAAAGTGACCGGAAAGTAGTCCAACGAACGTCCGGGGCGCAGGCAGGGCTCCCGGTTCACCAACGAGTTGGTCTCGGATCGCGAGGAAGTTGGTCTCGGTTCGCGAAGAGATCGGTCGTGCCAACCAGGTCGAGCTCTCGCATCGCGCCGATGCCACGCCCCGGGCGTGGAGGGTGGCGGCGGGTGCTCACGCTGGCGACGGTGCTGGTCGCCGGGGCCATTCTCGCCGTGGTCTTTACCGCGGCCTCCTCAGGGAGGCCCGTCTCCGAGCTGCCCGTCTCCACGAAGCTGACCGCCTCCGCCGAGCGGACAGCCTCTCTCTTGATGACCGATCTCGTGGCGCGGGCGGCGAGCCACACCACGACGCCGACCCGCAAGCCGCGGCCGGTCGACACGTTCGTGTGGCCTTTCTATGGGTACAGCCAAACCCGCGGCCGCGCTTTTGCCGGTCCGGCAATGCTTCACCCGCCGCTGCGCACAGGCTGGCGCTTCAACGACTTCGCGCTGCTCGAGTTCCCGCCGGTCATGTACCACGACGAGTTGTTCTTCATGAACTACGACGGCGTCGTCACGGCGATCAACAAACGCACGGGGAAGCGGATCTGGCACAGGAAGATAGGCACCCTGGCGGCCGTTTCACCGGGCCTGGACGTACGCCACAAGCTGATCTTCGTCCCCACGCTCTCTGATTCGCGGGATGCCCGCCTGCCGGGCAACGGCCGGATCGTAGCCCTCGGGATCGCGAAAGGCCGGATTCGGTGGTCGCACCCACTGCCGGCCGGTAGCGAGTCATCGCCGTTGGTTCACGGCAACAGCGTGTACTTGGGGTCCCAGGACGGCACTGTCTACTCGTTTCAGGCGCGCAGTGGGCACGTCAACTGGATGTTCCATGCTGCGGGAGCGGTCAAGGGAGGAGTGGGCTACTCGAGCGGCGACATCTACTTCGGCGACTACGCCAGCCGTGTCTACTCGGTCAACGCCGGCGATGGCCACGAGGTCTGGGCCACCACCACTGCTGGGGGCGGTGGGACGTTCTACGGCTCACCGGCCATTGCCTTCGGCCATATCTATCTCGGCAACACGAACCACTACGTGTACGCCCTGTCCAAGACCTCAGGCCGCGTCCTCTGGGACACCGCGACCGGCTCCTACGTCTACAGCTCCCCGGCGGCGGCGAACGTGCCCGGTCTGGGTCCCACGGTCTACCTGGGCTCCTACGACGGAAACTTCTACGCACTGTCTGCCAGTACCGGTGCGGTGCGATGGCGGCACGCGTCAGGAGGCCCGATCTCAGGATCGGGGACGGTTGTCGGTCACGTCATCTACTACTCGCCGCTGCGCGTGAGAAAGACGCTTGGGCTGAATCTGCGCACCGGAAGGGTCGCGTTCACCTTCCCTGACGGGGCGTTTGCCTCGGTGATCGCAGACCGAGGCGCGATTTACCTGGTCGGCGCCTCCACCATCTACGAGCTGCTCCCCAAGGGCCGTCGGTAGGGCGGGGTAGACAAAAGCGCGCCAGCGAGGGAATCTGAGGCCGGCTCTCGCTAAAAGCAAGCGTGCCAGTGCATATGCAATGCTTTGGCACAGATCGATGCTGGGCTGGACGTCTTGAGACCGCGACCCCGTTGGATGGCTCGAGCTGCGGTGACCGTGATCGGGGCTCTGGTCATCGCCAGCTGCGGGTCATCGGGGAGCAGCGGCACCGGGACCGGTGCCGGCAAGGGCACGGTCAACGTTCTGTACGCCGGATCCCTCCTCAACCTGATGGAGCGCGACCTTGGCCCGGCGTTCGCAAAGTCCACTGGCTACACGTATCAGGGGTTCGGCGCCGGATCCACTGAGCTGGTCCAGCAGATAAAGAGCAAGGTGCGCCAGGGCGACGTGTTCATCAGTGCCAGCCCGAAGGCCGACGCCGAGCTCGAAGGCCAGTCCAATGGTAACTGGGTGAGCTGGTACATCACCTTTGCCCGCTCCCCGCTGGTGATCGGCTACAACCCCCACAGCTCCTTTGCGGCGCGATTCCGCAGCGAGCCTTGGTACAAGGTGATCACTCAGTCTGGGATCCGCGTGGGGCGCACCGATCCAAAGCTCGACCCCAAGGGGAAACTGACGGTGAAGGCCGTTGACCAAGCGGCTGCAGCACTCAACATGCCCTCGCTAACGCACGCGCTGAACGGGTTTCCAGTGTTCCCGGAGGAGACGCTGGTCGGTCGCCTCGAGGCGGGCCAGCTGGACGCAGGCTTCTTCTACTCCGTGGAGGCTCACGATGCGCACATTCCGACGGTGTCCCTGAGTCCGGTCTCAGCCGACGCCACGTACACGGCCACGATTCTGGCCAAGGCCTCTAATGCCGGTGGGGCCGCGGCCTTCGTCCGCTTCCTCCTCGCTCCCGTCGGCCGGCAAGCGCTGGCCCAGCACGGATTGATCGTTCTGCCCTACACCTTGAGCGGGTCGAGCTCGGCAGAACCTTCAAGCCTGCGCATGCTCACCCACAGTTGAGCAAATGGCTTCGCAGTCCGCTGCCTTGGCTGGCAGCGCTGCTGGCGGTGTATCTACTCGCACCGATCATCGCTTTCCTGGTGCGGCTTGGCCATGGCGCGCCCTCGGCGCCGGGACTCGGCTCGGCGCTCATCACATCTGTCCTCACGGCCACGATCTCCGCGGCACTGATCGCGCTGTTCGGGATTCCGCTGGCGTATCTGCTGGCCAGAGCCCGAGGCTGGCTGGCCACCGTCGTCTCGGTGCTCGTCGGGCTGCCGCTCGCCCTTCCGCCGCTGATGAGCGGGATTCTGCTCCTGTACCTCGTGGGGCCCTACACATTCCTGGGCAAGCTCTTCAATGGTCAGCTGACCGACACAAGGGCCGGGATCGTGATCGCCCAAACGTTCGTGGCGGCTCCATTCCTGGTGATCGCGGCTCGTGGCGCGTTTGCCGGACTCGATCCGGCTCTGGAGGATGTCGCCAGCACGCTGGGGCACGGGCGGGTGGCCCGATTCCTGAAGGTGGCCCTTCCGGCCGCCTGGCCGGGCGTGCTGGCTGGCTTGCTGATGGCCTGGCTGCGCTCGTTTGGCGAGTTCGGCGCCACGGTGATCCTCGCGTATCACCCCTACTCGCTCCCGGTCTTCGAGTACGTGCAGTTCGACAGCGCGGGTTTGGGGGGCACGATGCTGCCGCTGGCCGTTGCGTTGGGCACCGCGCTGCTGGTGCTGATCGCGGTCCAGGCTCACGCTCGCCGTCCCCGGCCCAAAGCACGCCTCCCTGAGCCGGTGGCTCCGCGTGGCCCGGCCTCCGGCCCGCTGAGCTTTTCGCTGCGCCAGCACGTCGGGGACTTCGAGTTGGAGCTCGATCACCCGGCGGGGAGCCAGCGACTGGCCCTGCTCGGGCCATCAGGGGCGGGCAAGACGCTGACGCTCAGGCTGCTGGCCGGGATCAGCGACTCCGACCGGGCCGAGGTCCGGGCCGGGACGGTCGAGCTCACGGGGGTCGCGGCCGAGAGGCGGGGCGTCGGATACCTGCCCCAGCAGTCGGCGCTGCTGCCGCGGCGCACGGTCTGGCAGCAGGTCACGTTCGCCGTCGATGCCGATCCGGGCCTGGCCGCTTGGTGGCTTGAGAAGCTCGACCTGGTCGGCCTCGAGAACCGGCTGCCCGAGGAGCTGTCCGGGGGTCAGCAGCGGCGCGTGGCCCTCGTCCGAGCATTGGCCCGCAATCCATCGCTGATCCTGCTCGACGAGCCGTTCAGCGCGCTCGACGCCCCGGTCCGGGCCAGGCTTTACCGGGAGGTTCGGAGGCTCCAGCGCGAGCTCTCGCTTTGCACCGTGCTGGTCACGCATGACCCAGACGAGGCCGCGTTGCTGGCCGACGAGATCATCGTCCTGGATGGTGGCCGGTCGCTTCAGCAGGGTCCTGTGTCGGAGGTGTTCTCGCACCCAAGCTCTCCGACGGTCGCGGCCCTGCTGGGGATCGCCAACGCGCACTCGGGAACGGTGGCCAATGCAGACGTGATTGCGACGGGCCGCCTCCAGGTGAGGGCGCGAACAGCCGGCCTGGCGACTGGAACTGAGGTCAGGTGGGCGATCCGGCCAGAGGACATCGTTCTAGATGGCGAGGGGCCGTACCCGGCGGTTGTCGCGGACGCGGTCAACCTCGGCGCGATTCGCGAGCTGACGCTCGAGGCGGGAGACGCCGAGTTCGTCGTCCGGACCACGCGCGGAATCGCCCTCCGCACCGGGGAGGCCTGCCGGATCGATCTGCCCCCGGAGGCGATCAGCGTGTGGGAGGCGTAGCGGCGCATCTATTCGGGCTGACCGGGCCTCCGGCGAGGCGATCCCGGCAAACAGTTGCGCACGCAGCTATTGACAGCGCAACTAGTTGTTGCTAGATTTCTTGCTCTAACAAGCAATCAGCCTAGAGGAGATATTTGAGATGAGCATCACTGAGACCACACTTCCCACCGGGACCTGGGGCGTAGACAAGGCCCACTCGAGCGTCGGCTTCGCCGTCGACTACATGGCTGGCACCTTCACCGGCTCCTTTGGCGACTTTGACGCCGAGTCCAAGGACGGCGAGCTGCGTGGATCGGCCCGCGTCGACAGCGTGCAGGTCAAGGTCCCCGACCTGGCTGCCCACCTCCAGGCGCCTGACTTCTTCGACGCCGAGCGCCACCCGGAGCTCAGCTTCGGCGCCCGTGAGATCGAGCGGACCGGAGACCAGCTGGCCATCGATGGCGAGATCACGATCAAGGGTCACACCGAGCCCGTCCACATCGAGGGCACGATCAGCGACCCGATCCAGGACCCCTTCGGCGGCGAGCGTTTCGGCCTGAGGCTCGAGACCACCGTGGACCGGACCGCCTTCGGGATCAACTGGAACAACCCGCTTCCCGGCGGCAAGCCCGCCCTGTCTAACCAGGTCAAGCTGATCGCCGAGCTCCAGCTGACCAAGCAGGACTAAGCAAATGCGTGTCCTCGGCATCAGCGGAAGCCTCCGACGCGACTCGCACAACACCCAGCTCCTCCGGGTAGCCGGGGAGATGTTCGAGCGCCGCGGCGTGGAGTTCGAGCTCTACGACGCGCTCAAGCAGGTCCCGCCCTACGACGAGGACGACGACCGCGACCCCGCCCCGGCCGCCGCCGCGCAGCTACGCGCGGCAGTGGCAGGGGTGGACGCGGTCATGTTTTCGACCCCCGAGTACAACAGCTCGATCCCGGGCCAGCTCAAGAATGCGGTCGACTGGCTATCGCGTCCTGCGGGCAAGGGTGCCATCGCGGGCAAGCCCGTGGCCGTGATCGGGGCCAGCACCGGGATGTTCGGCGCGGTCTGGGCTCAGGCCGAGCTACGCAAGGTGCTCGGAGCCTCAGCCGCCCGGGTGGTCGAGGGCGAGGTGCCCCTCGGGCACGCTCACACGCGCTTTGACGCGGACGGCTCGCTCAACGACCAGAACCTGGCCGAGCAGGTCCAGGCCGTCGTCGATGATCTGATCAAGGCCACCGCCCGGGACAAAGAATTCGCCGCCGCCGCATAGAGCGACGCGCCTAGGGACCCGCGGTCTCGTTCAGGCCGCGGCAGCTTCCTGGCCTGGCAGCTGACTGTCGATCCAGCGCTCCAGCGCGGGCCCGCTCTCGAACGTCGAGATCATCGCGTAGCGGGTGTGCGTCCCGTGGTGGTAGCCGCCGTGGTAGAGCCACTGCGAATCGACCACCGCCTGGGCGTGCTTGGGGAGCGGGATCTGGACCTCGGACGCTTTGTCGAACTCGTTCTGGCGCACTACCAAGCGACTTGACTTGTCATCGGTCAACTCGTGCCAGACCCGCACGGCCCAGCCGTTCGTCTCCGGGTTGTTCTGGTTGTTGTGGTCCAGGTGGAGGCCCCAGCGGCATTCCCGCAACGTGTTGGGGGTCATCCGCAGGAGCTGCACCTTGCCAAACCGCGCCCCCACCGACTCGAGCCATTTGATGAGCGTTGGGCACTTCTCGGCGTTGGAGGTCCACTCGCGGTCGAGGTCGCACTTGCCGAACTTGCCGAACGCCCCGAGCTCGATGTCTCCGGTCGCGGAGGTGATGGGGGCAAAGAACGTGTTCGGATCGGTCGGATAGGTCGTGTAGGAGAGCGTCTCGTACTCCTCCGGCGGAATCTCAGGGCCTGAGTACGGCTTGAGGCTCAGCCACCCACCGTTGGCCTCGAGCTTGGGCATCCGGTAGTGAGGGGTGTCGCGACGGGGCATGTCCTGTGGCGGCCGCACTCCGGTCACGCGCAGCATCCGCTTGACGTATTCGTTCTTCATCGTGTCGGCCAGAGGGGGCATTGGCGGCGAGTAGTCCTTTCCCAGGTCGCGCGAGGCAGCTCAGCGGCTCGCGATTCGCAGAGACGGGCTGATGCTAGCTGCTGATGAAGATGGCGCCGCCTGCCCAACGCCCCCGGCTGCGGCTCGGCTGCCCGCCTGACGCCGCCTCAGCGCTGGCCCAAGTGCGGGTCCTCGAACACGAAAGCCCCACGGGGCGGCCGGAAGAAGTAGGGTGCACCCGAATTCGGTTACAAGTCCCAAGGAGGAAACATGCCCCAGGCTAGGCGGGGATCAGGATCAGGATCACGGTCGAGCAGCGGCTCGAGCCGCCGGACCACGAGCAGCTCTCGGAGCAAGTCGACAGGCGCCCGCTCGTCGGGCGGCTCGCGCGCCAAGTCCGGCAGCTCGCGCTCCACGTCCTCAGGCCGCTCAGCCAGCAAGACGAGTCGGTCGACCAGCAGCGCTCGGTCCACGCGGTCGAGCAGCGCGCGTTCGACGCGCTCCACCAGCTCGCGCGGCCGGTCCAGCACCACCGGCTCCGCCGAGGCCCAGCTCGAAGCTGTGGCTGCGCGGCTGCGCAAGCTCAACGAGCGAATCATCCAGGCCGGTCGTGAGGCCGGCGAGTCAACGCTCACCAATTACGAGAAGGCGCTCAAGACGATTGCCACCACGATCGAGCGTGGTCCCGGATCGAGTGATATCGAGTGGGTGGCCAACCTGGCCAGCGCTCAGGCCAAGTTCATCCGGGACATGATCACCCCGCTGACATCGCGGGCTCGCAAGGCGCTGAAGTAGCTAAGCCCCGACGACGGCGGTTGGCGGGCCACACCCACCCGGTGGGCGGGTCCCTGAGCGGCGGACGGAGGTCTACCAGGCCTGCGTGCCGCCGCAGTGCGGGCAGCCCACCGAGGTGGAGACGGCGGCGTTGAAGACATAGCCGCAGCTACAGCTGTAGAGCGCCTGATCCTGCAAAGCGCCACCCTGCCGGCGGCTGCGCGGTGCCGGCTGTGCCTGCCCGCTACCCGCCTGGGCAATGGGATGGCTGGCGCCACGGCGGCCCGACCGGGTCCGCTGGCGATTAGTGGTGTGCTTGAACCGAACTTCCATGTCGATTGCTCATACGTATGAGACTGAGCAATGTTTCGGTTTTCGGCCGCCAGTTCCTGGGCCTTTAACCCGACGCTAACCGCCGTGGACCGCAGTGGGGAGGGCGGCAGAGGCGAGGCGTGTGGAAAAATGGAGGCGAATGGATCCCAGCCGCAAGCGTGCCATCCGGCTCGTCGTCGCCCTGACCGCCGCTCTCCTCCTGGCCTCGGCCTTGGTGTATGTGAGCTTCAGCGCCGGAGACGACGAGGTGACGGCATCCCAGCTTCTCCGAGTCGCCCGCCCGGGCGAGTCATACATCCTGGCCGGAACCGTGCTGCCCGGGTCGGTCCGCCACGAGGGCCAGGCGCTGCTCTTCCGGATCCGCGATCCAAAACTGAAGCTGTCGGTCCCGGTTCGGTATTCAGGCGAGGTTCCCGATCCGTTCGCCCCGGGCCGGGCTGTGATGGTGACCGTGCAGGAGGGGTCGACGCCCACGTTTGTCGGCCAGGGGAACTCGCTGACCACCAAGTGCCCGTCGAAATACCAGGCGCAAGCGGCCTCGTGACATGGCTCCGGTAGGCCGGACGCTCCTGATCATGGGGCTCGTGGTGGCGGGCTACGGCATCGTCGCCTCGCTGCATGGCGCTCGCTCCGGCCGCCAGGAGTGGGTCGTGTCTGGCCGGCGGGCCGTGTACTCCCTGGCCGGCCTGATGACGGTGGCCTGGGTGATCCTCGAGGCCGCCTTCCTGCGCAACGACTTCTCCTTCAACGTGGTGGCCCAGCACTCGTCGACCACCACGCCGACCTTCTACAAGCTGGCCGCGCCGTGGTCCTCACAGGAGGGCTCACTGCTGTTGTGGGTGTGGTTGCTGTCGCTCTGGTCGAGCCTGATCCTGTTTTTGACCCGCAAGCGGATCCGGGAGATAGCCGCCTACGCCACGGCCGTCCTGCTCGGCTTCGGAGCGTTCTTCATCTCGCTGGCCGCCTTCTACGCCAATCCGTTCACCACGACGGCCCACCCGCCCTCGGAGGGAGCCGGGCTCGACCCGCTGCTCCTGCACCCGAGCATGATGATCCACCCCCCGATGCTGTACTCGGGGTACACGCTGCTCACCGTCCCGTTCGCCTTCGCGGTCGGAGCGCTCATCGCGGGCAAGGTGGGGTCGGAGTGGATCTCGGTTAGCCGGCGATTTGCCCTGGCCGCCTGGCTGTTTTTGGGGATCGGGATCGTTCTGGGTGCCCGCTGGTCCTACACCGAGCTCGGCTGGGGCGGCTACTGGGCCTGGGACCCGGTCGAGAACGCCGCGCTGATGCCCTGGCTGGGCATCACGGCCTTCATCCACTCGATCATGATCCAGGAGAAACGGGGGATGCTGAAGATCTGGAATGTCTCCCTGGTCCTGGGGAGCGGCACGCTGGCCATTCTGGGCACGTTCCTCGTTCGCTCGGGCATCCTGGACTCGATCCACGCCTTCGGGGCTTCGACGCTCGGCATCCCGTTCGTGATCCTGCTCGGGGTGATGATCTCGGGCTCGATCGGGCTGATCGTCTGGCGGCGGCGAATGCTCGCCTCCGAAGCGCGGCTCGACTCGCTGCTCTCCCGGGAGGCGGTGTTCCTGATCCAGAACATGGTGCTCGTGGCGATGGTGTTCGTGATCTTCTGGGTCACGTTCTTCCCGCTGATCTCGCAGGCCCTGACCGGGACCAAGATCTCGGTGGGCCCGCCGGCCTTCCGGCCGTTCATCGTCCCGCTGGCCCTGGTGCTGGTGGCGCTTTCGGGAATCGGTCCGATCATCGCCTGGCGTCGCGTTACGGCCTCCAACCTGCGCCGGAGCTTCACGATTCCAGTTCTGGCGGCGGTCCTGTGCGCGGTCCTTCTGCTCGTCGAGGGGGTCGGAGGTTCCGTCTTCGCCCTGATCATGTTCTGCCTCGGGGCGTTCGTGCTGGCCACGGTGGCCCAGGAGCTCGTCCGCGGGACGGCGGCCCGCAGAGCCATGACGGGCGAGCTCCCGCCGCTGGCGTTCGTGCGGGTGATCCGGCGAAATCGTCGGCGCTACGGGGGCTACATCGTTCACGCCGGGGTGGCGGTGCTGCTGATCGGCGTCGCGGCCTCCTCGTCGTTCCAGCACTCGCGTCAGGTAACGCTCGCGCCCGGCCAGAGCGCCACGGTCGACGGCTACGCGGTCCGGTACGTGCGGCCAACCGAGCAACTGGCGATCACGCACGGCGGGTCGCTCAAGTACGTGGCTTTCGGGGCGGTTCTGCACGTCTCCAAGCACAGGCGAGGAGTAACGACGCTCGACACCTCACGCCGGTTCTACCCGGCCACGGACTCCCCAGGTGCAGGGCCGGTGTCGATCGCTTTTGCCGGGGAGGCCGACAGCCAGGTGGGACTCCAGGCGGGGCTCACCCGCGACATCTGGACGGTCGTCAATCCCAACCTGACGCCTTTGCAGGGATACATCAACCGCGGCGATGCAGTCTTCGAGCGGCTGATGCGGAGCCTGACCCCTGCCCAGGCGGCCCGGACCAGCACCAAGGACTGGATCCAGGCGAACCTGGGAGCCGCGATCAGAGGCATCGCCGGCCGCTACGTGAGCCACCCCTGGCCCGTCACCTTCCTCTTGATCGTCGACCCGCTCGTGACCTGGATCTGGCTGGGGGCGATCATCGTCGGCCTCGGCGGGCTGCTCGCGCTGTGGCCGATCCCGGTGGGCCTGCTCCGCCGGCGTCGGTCCGAGGCGACCGTCCGGCGACCGGTCGCCCGCCGGCGCGAGCCGGTGCTCGAGCCGGTGGCCTCGGTGGCGGATCCGCTCCCGTCCGCGCGAGGGCCCGCCTGAGCCCGATGGTCGACCTGCTCGTGATCCTCGTCTTGCTGGGCGCAGTGGTTCTGTTCGTCAGCGCGCCGCTGCGCCGCGTCGCTGCTGTCGGTGCCGGGCTCGATGCCCCGCCCGGCAATCGGCCTCAGGAGTCCGAGCTCGGCGAGCTCGAGGCCGCGCGTGACGCCAAGCTGCGTGAGCTGCGCGATGCCGAGCTCGACCATCGCACCGGCAAGCTCTCTGATGAGGACTTCGCCGACGTCGATCAGGGCCTCCGCCATGAGGCGGTCGAGATCCTCCGGGACCTCGATGCGGCCCGCGAGGCCTCTGGCGGCGAGGGCGACACCGCTACCATCCGCGACTGATGGAGACGATCCTCGGCGTCGTTCAGGTTTTCCTGTGCGTGGTGCTGGTGTTCCTCGTGCTGATGCACTCGGGCAAGGACTCAGGGCTCTCAGGCGCGTTCGGCGTTGGCACCGGCACCGGTCCGCTGGGCGGCGGCTCGCTGGTCGAACGGAACCTGAACCGCTGGACGATTCTGTTCGCGTTCCTGTTCGTGATCAACACGATCGTGTTGATCAAGATCGCGTAGCGCCTCTCGTCGTACGCGGCTTCGAGCGGGGAGGCCGCGGAGCGTCAGAGCCGGCATAACGCAGCAAAGCGCCGACCCCGCCGGCGTACGTGCCGCGTTAAGACGCCTAGGACCGGCATAACGCAGCACCTATCCACTCGCGGTGGGGGCTGATGCGCGTTTTGCCGGTTTCGCTGGCGCCTCCGCAGCCCCTGGCCGGGCGCCTCCGCAGCCCCGGTTACCCTGCGCCGAATGAAATACGTCGCCCTGCTGCGGGGCATCAACGTCGGAGGCCGGCGCAACGTCTCGATGGCCTCGCTGAAGGACATCTTTGCCGAGCTCGGCTTCAAGAACGTGAAGACGTACATCAACTCGGGGAACGTCATCTTCGAGACCGGGGCCAAGGACCGCCCGAGGCTGACGCGCCGGATCGAAAAGGCTCTTCTCGACGCGCTCAATGTCGAAATCAGCGTTCTTCTCCGGGATGCCGAGGAGATCGACAAGCTCGCAGGCGAGATCCCGGACTCGTGGGTCAAGGACTCCGAGGCCCGCTGCAACGTTGTCTTCCTCTGGAGCGAGGTCGACAGCCCGCAGGTGCTCGAGTCACTCCCGCTCAACCCCGAAGTCGATGACGTCCGCTACGTGGCGGGAGCCGTCCTGTGGCGGGTTCCGCGTGCTCTGGCCACCCGGAGCCGCATGAACCGGCTCACCGGCACCCCGATCTATCAGCAGATTACGGTCCGCAACGCCAACACGACCCGAGCCCTGCACCGTCTGATGCAGCCCTGACCGCCCGCGATGAACAACGCCGAGATCGCTGACCGGCTGGAGTTCTTCGCCACGATGCTCGAGCTCTCGCAGGCAAACCCCTACACGGCCCGGGCCTACCGCAGAGCGGCGGAGACGATCAGGGGTACGCCGCTATCGGTGGCCGACCTCGTGCAATCCGGGCGGGTCCGGGAGCTCCGCGGCATCGGGCATGGGATCGAGACCCGGCTGAGTGAACTCGTTGCGACCGGCGGGATCGCCGAGCTGGCCGAGCTCGAGCGGGAGTTCTCACCGGATCTCGTCGGCCTCGGGCGCTACCTCGGGCTCTCCGCCCGAAAGTCGGTCGAGCTGGCCCGGGCGCTCGATATCCATACCGCAGCCGAGCTCCGTGAGGCGGCGGCGGCCGGCCGACTGGCGGCCGTTCCCGGGATCGGACCCAAGACCGAGGCCCGGCTGCTGGAAGGTCTGTCTCGCGAGGGTGAATCGAGCCCGCGCCCCGGATTGCTGCTGCACCAGGCTCGCGAGCTCGTCGGCGGGATCGCCGCCGCTCTGAACGGACAGGTGGCTGGCGACGTCAGGCGCTTCAGGGATTCCTGCCAGGAGCTGACCGTGGTGTGCTCTGCCGGCTCTCCGCTACCTTTGCTCGAGCGCTTCGGCGCGCTGCCGCAGATCGTCGCCGTGATCGAGCAGTCCTCGCGGCGCGCCGTCGGGGTGACAGTCGAAGGCGTTCCGGTGGAGCTGATCATCGCGCCGCCCAAATCCTTCGGAACGGCCATGCTCAGAGCGACCGGGTCGGCGGCGTACGTGACTGGGCTCGGGCCGTTACCCGAGGCGGCCGAGGAAGCCCGCGTCTATGAGCAGCTCGGGATCCGGTGGTGTCCGCCCGAGCTCCGGGAAGGCCCGTTCACAGGCGATCCACCGACGCTGCTCGAGCTGAAGGACATCAGGGGCGACCTGCACGCCCACACGACGTGGTCAGACGGGCGGGCCACCGTCGAGGAGATGGGTCGCGCTGCGGCCCAGCGGGGGTATCGGTACCTGGCCATCTGCGATCACACGCCCGCCGTCGGGGCCGTCCGCGGCCTGACCCCGGATGACCTCAAGCGACAGGCGGAGGAGATTGAAGCCGCCAACCAGAAGCTGGCCCCATTCCGGATCCTCCGCGGGACCGAGTGCGACATCCTCCCCGATGGTCGCCTCGACCTGCCCGATGACGCGCTGGCCGAACTCGACTGGGTCCAGGCCAGTGTTCACGGCGGCCAGCGAATGCCCCGCGATCAGATGACGAGGCGAGTGCTGGAGGCGCTGCGCAACCCGTATGTCCGTTGTCTGAGCCATCCCACAGGCCGCTACATCAACCGTCGCCCGGAGAACGCCGTGGATTTGGATCAGGTGTTCGCGCTGGCGCTTGAACGGGGAGTGGCGCTCGAGGTCAACGGCCTCCCGCTTCGCCTCGACCTGTCCGGCCAGCACGCCCGTGAGGCGATTCAGGCGGGGGTCAGGCTGACGTGCTCAACCGACGCCCACTCGACCGGCGGGCTGGGCAACATGGAGCTATCGGTCGCCACCGCGCGTCGGGGCTGGGCTACCCCTGGGGATGTCCTGAACACGCTGTCACCGGAGGCGGTGCTCGCCCCACACGGTGGCTAGTAGGCCGCCTGGTAGAGCTGCCTGAGCTCTGACTGGTCCGCTGCCGGCCCCGTCATCGCCAGCTCCGGGCGGCCCGAGGCCTCCTGGGCGCAGCGGTCGAGCTGCTCCTCGCCGACCCCCGCCTCCCGCAGCGAGCTGATCCCGCCGAGGTCCCTGAGCCGCTCGGCCAGCGTCAGCGGATCTTCGCCCAGCCGCTCTCGGATGGACGCGAAGAAATCGCCCCCCGCGCGGCGCTCCAGCGCGCCGACGGAGACCGGGAGCATCACGGCGTTGGCCACGCCGTGCCCGATCCCGGCGAAGCGAACGAGCGTTTGGGACATCACATGGTGAAGGCCGTAGCCCGTCGAGGAGATGACGTAGCCGGCCAGGAGTGCCCCCAGGGCGAGCGCGTCCCGAGCGCGGTCGTCGGGCTCGCCGGCAAAGCCCGCCTGGAGCAGCGATGCAGCGCGGCCGGCCGCCATCGAAGCCACCGGGTTGCCCATAGGGGTGAGCGGCCCCTCGAGCGCGTGCCCGAGCGCGTTGGCGGCGCTCTGCGCCATCTCCGGCACCGGCTGCGTGGCGGCGAGCGCGGGGTCGCAGATTACGATCGCGGGCCGGACGCGAGGAGTGTCGGCGGGCACGCCAACCGCATGACGGTGTATCGGTGTCATCTCGGCCCCGGACAGGGTCGTCGGTATCGCGGCCACGCGCCCCGAAGCGTGGGCGGCGGCCAACGCTTTGGCCGTGTCGATCACCCGGCCGCCGCCGAGCGCCACGAGCAGTCCGCCTTGCACCTGGTCCATCAGTTCGCCTGCCAGCTCATCCACCCGACCGGCCCCCACGTTCACCACCGTGCAAGCGCGATCGGCGAGTCCCGGCGCGGCCTGGACAGCCCGCGGCGTCGTCAGCAGGACGTAGTCCTGGCCGATGACCTCAGGCGCGTCGGCGACCCCACCGCGGCCGAACAAGATCAGCCGCTCGCCATCGAGCCAGCGGAAGGGCTCGATGTTCACGATCAGCCCGCCGGACTCACGCGCCCTCGGCGCCCAGTTCGTCGACCAGCCTCAGGAGGTCGAGTGGACTGAAGGGCTTGGTCAGGAACAGGTCGGCACCTGCCTCCTCGGCCTGGCGCTCCACCTCGTCGCCGTGGGCGGCGGTCAGCATCACGATCGTGGGCGGGCGCTCCACCTGGCGCTGGCGGATCGCCCGGCAGGCTTCGATTCCGTTCATCTCAGGCATGTCCACGTCCAGGAACACGAGCATCGGCTTGGCCAGGACGGCCGCTTGCACAGCCTGGGCTCCGTCGGCCGCCTCGTGCAGGTCGAAGTCGGCCACGTCCTCGAGCGTGGTGGCGATCAGCTTGCGGATGAACTGATCGTCGTCGACGATCAGGACGGCCCGGCTCACGTGATGTCGTCCGCGATCCGGATGAACGTCGCGTCGTCGATGGAGTTGAAGGCCTCCACCACGCGGGGGTCGAAATGGCTTCCGGCCCCGGCCACGATCATCTCTCGGGCCTCCGGCAAGGGCGAGGCCAACCGGTAGGGGCGGTCGGTCGTGAGCGCGTCCAACACGTCGGCCACCGCGAACACCCGGGCGGCCAGCGGGATCTCCTCGCCGGCCAAACCGTCCGGGTAGCCGTGCCCGTCCCAGCGCTCGTGGTGGGAGCGCACGATCTCCACGGCCGGCTCCAGGAACTCGATTCCCTGCACGATCTGGGCTCCGATCACCGGGTGCTGGGCCATCAGCTCGCGTTCTGACTCGCTCAGCGGGCCGCGCTTGTGGAGGATGCCGTCGGGGATCGCCACCTTGCCGATGTCGTGCAGGAGAAACCCAAACTCGATCTCGTCGGTCGGTTCGAGCCCCGCCGCCCGCGCGATCTCAAGCCCGTAACCGGCCACTCGCCCGGCGTGCTTGCCCGTGTAGGCATCCCGGAACTCAACGGCGTTTGACAGCGACCGCACGGTGGCGGCATAGGAGAGGCGGAGCTCCTGGGAGCGAGCCCGTTCCTGCTTGAAGGTTTCGCGCAAATCGGCGGCGTAGCGCTCGAGCTGGCGCTCCTTTTCGGCGGCCTCCTGCTCTCGGCTGGCCAGCTCTGCCCGGAGCCGCTCGAGCTCCTGGATCAGCTCAGTCCCGCTCTGGACCGACATCCCGTATCAGCCTACTGCTCGTGAGCCCGGCATCGCATTGGTCTGCTCCCTGGCGACAGCTACAAGCACCGCCCCAGCCGCCTGGTCGAGGGGAACGACTTCGAGCCCCAGCCGCTCGATTCCCGGCGGGGCGGGCGTGTGGCCGTCTGAGAAGAGGATCGCTGCGCGTCGCAGTCGCCGCCCACGCAGGTCCAGGGCCTGGAGGACGGCCTGGGGGTTGCGCACCCCCACGTCGACCAGGGCCACCTCAAAGCGCCGCTCGGCGCACACGCGGGCCGCGGCGGCGCCGGTCTGCTCCCACTGGTAGTTGATGTGGAGCTCCTCAAGCGCGGGCTCGAGCGCCTTTCTGACCTCAGGGCGGCCCACGACCAGGACGCGGGAGCGCCGGGCCTCCACCGCCGCGGCCACCACGTTGCGCAGCTCGTCGGCATCGATCGGCTTGGACACGACCCATTCTCCGGCCAGCTCGCGCCGGCCCGAGAAGACCGAGACGAACACGATCGGCAAGTTCCGGAGCTCTGGATCGGACCTGAGCTCAGCCAGCACCTCGAGGCCGCCCATCCCCGGCATGAGCACGTCCAGGGTCACCGCGTCGAAGCGGGTCGCTCGGAGCTTTTCGAGCGCCTCTGACCCGCTCGATGCGATCTCTGCCTCGACCCCCAGCGGTGTCAGCTGTCCTGCGATCAGCTCGGCGATCTCCCGCTCGTCGTCGACGATCAGCACCTGCCGGCCGCGGATGGCTTCGAGCGACGGAACCGACTCGGGGGCGGGGATGGCTGCCGGCAGCATGACGCGGAAGGTCGAGCCCGCTCCCGGCTCACTGTCGACCTCGATCCGGCCCCCGTGCAGCTCCACCAGGGATTTGACGATCGACAGCCCGAGCCCCGACCCAGGGGCCTGTGAGCCGCCGTCATGGCCGCGGTAGAAGCGCTCGAACACCCGCGCCGCCTCCTCGGGCTTCATTCCCGCGCCGGTATCGCTGACACTGATCTGGATCCACGCTCGCTCGGGGTCGACCCGGATGTCGATGCTTCCGCCCTCCTCGGTGTAGAGATGGGCGTTGGTCAGGAGGTTGGCCACGATCTGGCGCAGCCGGGCGGGATCGGCCAGCGCGAGTCCGACCCTGGGGGCAACGTGGATCGTCAGCCGCTGGTTCTTCTCCTGTAGCCGTGGCCCCATCAGCTGCGCAACCTCGTGCACCGCCTCGCCGGCGTCGATCGGCCGGCGGTCGATCTCGACGTGGTCGGCGTCGATCCGGGCCACGTCCAGGAGGTGCGAGACCAGTTCGGTGAGTCGGTCGGTTGACTTGAGGATGATCTCGACGAACTCCTTCTGCTTCTTGGTCATCCGGCCCGGCGAGCGGTGGAGCAGTTCCACGAAGCCCTTAATCGAGGTCAGCGGGCTGCGCAGCTCGTGCGAGGCGGTCGCCACAAACTCGCTCTTGGCCCGCTCGAGCCGGGCCCGCTCGGTCGTGTCGCGAACCGTCCACACGACCCCGGAGTCCTCTTGGCCTGAGCCCAGCCGGGCGGCGGTGACCGACAGCGTCCTGCCGTTGTGGTCCAAGAACACCTCGTCCTCCAGCGCGGCCTCGAGCGGGGGCAACGGGCTCTCGTCGCCGTCGACCGGGCTGCCCACCACGAGCTCGGGCACCAGTTTGGCCGCGATCGGGTTGACAGCTGCAACCGTGCCCGAGCCGGGTTCGGTAACGATCAGGGCGTCCCGAAGGCTCTCGATCGTGACCGCCAGGCGCCTGCGCTCGTTCTCCAGGCGCTGCCCCGCCCCCTGCAGGGCGTCGCCCATGGCGTTGAAGGCCTCGGCCAGCTCCTGGAGCTCCTTCGGCCCGGAGGCCTTCACCCGGCGCTCGAGTCGGCCCGAGGCGAGCTCTCGGGTCGCCGCCACGAGCTCCTCCAGAGGGTTGCGCATGGCGGAGATCAGCGCCGACCCGAGGCCGAGGGCGCTCAGCAGTGCGAGGACCCCCGCGATGGCCACGATGATCAGGTCCTTCTGCGACTCCGAGGCAGCATCGCTGCGGGCCCGTCGGTCACGTGTCTGCTGGCGGCTCTGGAGCGCGGTGAGGAGAGCGCGGGCGCGGGAGAACGGGCCGCTTGCCGCCGCTAACCGGCCGCCGATCGCCAGGCGCCACCCGGCCGTCTGGGCGGCCGCAGCTTTTCGAACGAGCCCGAGGCTGGCGGGATCATCGGCAGCCCGCTGACGCGCCACTGCGGCTGCGGCCTGATAGGTGCTGGCGGCGCGCCGCTGCGCGCTCGGCGCCTCCGGGCCGTGACTGCGCAGCGCCTCCTGCTCGACCACCCCGGCCGTGTACAGGTTGGCGGCAGCCGTCGTAAGTGCGTTGGTGGCGCTGAGGGTGTTTTCGTACCTCTGGCGGGCCGTATACAGGCCCGCGAGCCCGAGCGCAGCGATCACGGCGAGCACGACAGTCAACCCGACGAGCGCCAGGCGAAACGAGCGAGCGATCGGTTGGCGCTGCATGCGAGCGGGCCTCTAAACGGTGATCGTACCGACGGGGCCGGGCAGCCTCGCAACGACGCTTTCGCGGTAACACACCATGAGTTAGACTGTTGCGGTGGTTTTGGCGCGGGCATGGCGGCGTCGGCTGTACGCCTCGCTCGGCCTGTCCGTGATCCTGCCGGCGGCCCTCGTCGTCTCCGTTGCCCTCTTGGTGCTGAACGCCGGCTTCCCGGGGCTCTCGTCGCTGGGCCAGGCCCTGTCAGGTCCCTCGCCAACGGCCGCCGGCGGGCCGGTGCTCGGCAGCGCCGCCGGTGGCGGAGCCCGCGGCGGGGTCGGACAGGCTGCCACAAGCACTCAGGGCCTGGTGGCGGCCACGCCCGGGAGGAGCGGCGTCGGCGGCGCTAACGGCGCTGCCCGATCGACCGGCGGCGGTTCGACGACGGGGCCGAGCACCCCCACCCATGGCTCGGGAAGCGCGGGGATCGGAGCCGGCGGTGGCGGCGGCAGCGCTTCGCACCACAGCGGAGCAGGCGGCGGCCCGGGCCCGCAGACACAGCCGCACCAGCGCGGCGGTTCGGGGAGCGGCTCAGGAAGCTCGCCGATCGGTCCGATCGTGCGGACGGTCACGGGCGTGACCTCGAAGCTTCCGGCCCCGGTCGGACCGGCGGCGACGGGCGTGGCCAACAAGGCGGGCTCGACGGTCAGCAAGATCCTCAAGCCGATCACGACCGGAGCGGGGTCGGCGATCAAGCACCTGGCCCGCGCTCTGCCGTGAGGCGAGCGCTGCGGTGGGTGGTCCTCGTCGCGCTCGTGGCGGGGCTGGCGGGATGCGCATACACGGCTCGCTCCGGCGAGGCCTCCACGTCCCCGGCCCCCACGGGATCTCAGATCCCGGACGGGGACTGGACGACGTTTGACTTCAACGCCGCCCGGACCGGCGTGGGCCCGTCGCAGACCGGGATCACGGCCAAAAACCTGGGCAGGCTGCAAAGGCGGACCGTTCGACTTCCGGGCACCGTCGACTCATCGCCGATAGAGCTCGCCGGGGTAAACGTCGGCGGTCACCGGCGAGACGTCATCTTCGTGACGACAAGCTACGGCCGGACGCTGGCCATCAATGCCCAGACCGGCGCGCGGCTATGGGAGTTCACCCCGGGCGATATCTCGAAATATCAGGGCAGTGCCCAGATCACGGCGGCCACCCCGGTGGCCGACCCGAACCGCAGGTACATCTACGCCGACTCGCCGGACGGGGTTATTCACAAGCTTTCGGTGGCAAACGGTCACCCCGTGTGGTCCACTCGCGTCACGGTCGATGGCACCCATGAGAAGACCGGCGCCGCTCTGAACATCAGCGGCCCCTCGGTGATCGTGACGACCGGGGGTTACATCGGAGATATTCCCCCCTACCAGGGCCATGTCGTCCTGCTCAATCGGACCAGTGGCCACCGAACGGCCGTGTGGAACGCCTTGTGCTCGCATCATCGAGGGTTGATCGATCCGCCGTCCTCGTGCCCCGCCAGCGATGCGGCGATCTGGGCCCGCGCCGGAGCGGTAGTCCAGCCCGGTACCGGGCGCGTACTCGTGGCCACGGGGAACGCTCCCTTCAACGGCTCCACAAACTGGGGCGACAGCGTGATCGAGCTCAGCCCGAAGCTCAAGCCGCTGGCTCACTGGACGCCGCGGAACCAGCAACGCCTAAATCAGGACGACCTCGACCTGGGCAGCACCGCGCCGGCCCTGCTTCCCGGTGACCTGGCGGTTCAGGGGGGCAAAGCGGGCGTGCTCTCGCTGCTCGACCTCAGGCGGCTGAGCCCGATGACCGGGGCCGGCGGACACCATCTGGGGGGCGAGCTCCAGAACGCCCCCGCGCCGCAGTCAAACCCGATCTACACCACCCCGGCGGTCTGGCGGCACGCGGGCCGGACGTGGCTGTTCGTGGGGGCGTCCGGGGCCACCTGGGGCTACTTCCTCGGGTCGGATCGGCGGCTCCATGTCGCGTGGCGAAATCCCGCGGCGGGGACCAGCCCCGTGCTGGCCGGCGGCCTGCTGTACGTGTTCGCCCCAGGGGCCGGTCAGCTGAATGTGCTCTCACCGACGAGCGGCCATGCCCTGCACTCGTTTCCTGCCGCCAGCGGCCACTGGAACAGCCCAATCGTGATCGGGGGCCGGGTCATCCTCCCGGTGGGAGACTCCAACAACCACGCCACCAGCGGGCAGATGTTCATCTGGCACCTGCCGGGACGCTGAGCCAATGATTTGTTGGGTCCGCGCATGCGCGGACCCAACGGGCGGTGCATGCACCGCCCGACGGACCGGCACATGTGCCGGTCCGGGCCGGGGTGCATGCACCCCGGCCTACTCCCTGCCGAACGAAAACAGCGTTCGCGCGACGTTGCGGATCTGCATCTCCTCGGAGCCCTCGGTGATGCGGTAGCGGCGGTGATGGCGGTAGATGTGCTCGAACGGGACAGCCCGCGTGTAGCCGATGCCCCCGTGGACCTGGATCGCTCGGTCGGCGGCCTCACAGGCCAGGCGGTTGGCGCGGTAGTTGCACATCGAGATCCGGTCAGAGACGCTGGCAGCTCCGTGCTCGTCCATCGCCTCGGCCGTCGAGTGGATCAGGCCACGGAGCATCGTGCACTCGGTGTGGAGCTCGACCAGGGGCCATTGGATCGCCTGGTTGACGGCCAGGGGCTTTCCGAAGGTATGACGCTGCCGGGCGTACTCGACGCTCTGAGTCACGCAGAACTGAGCTGCTCCCAGGCTTGATGCCGCCTGGCGGATCCGGTTCTCACGGACGAACAGCATCACTGCGGCCAGACCCCCGCCCTCCGGGCCGACGATCGCGGAGTGGGGGACCCGGACGTCTTTGAGGATGACCTCGGCGTGGTCGGATGGCATGTTGAACGTCCAGTGGTGGTAGGGGACCTCGAGGCCGGGCGAGTCGGTCGGAACGAGGAAGGCCGTGATGCCCCGGTGCTGGCCCGGCTCGCCTGAGGTCCGCGCGAACACGAGGTCGAAGTCGGCCACGTGCATCCCGGTGTTGAAACGCTTGACCCCGTTGATCACCCACTCCTCGCCCTCGCGGGTGGCGCGGGTCTCAAGCCAAGTGGCGTCGCTGCCATGGCCCGGCTCGGTCAGCCCGAAGGCGCAGGCGATCTCGTGGCGGATCAGGGGCTCGATCAGCTGGCGTTGCTCCTCGGAGCCAAGCTCGTGGAGGACGAGGACGACCGGAAAGTTGCCCACGCAGGCCGTCTCGGTCTGCAGATCGGAGTGCAGGCCGAGGGGCTTGTTGGCCAGGTGCTCGCGGATGACCGCCATCTCGGCGTTCGTGCCGCTTGAGCCTCCGAGCTCCGCCGGAAGCGCGAACCGGTAAAGGCCGGCCGCGTCGGCCCGCCGCGTCATCTCAACCAGGAGCTCCTCCCATGCTCGGGTGGGAATGCCGCCGCGCTCGACGTCGGTCCGGGCGAACTCACGGCGGTGGTCGAAGAACTCCGGGTGCTCTAGTTCGATCGGGGCCAGCTCGCGCTCGCTGAAGGCGTCGATCTCGGCCAGCAGCGCGGGGAGGTCGCGGCGCGAGGGAGCGGGGGGCACCGGAGCACCCTAGCGCTGCCAGAACCACCTGCGCCGGCCTGTGGAGGCGACGATGGGCGGGGGCGGCGGAAGCGTGGTTCCGGCCAAGATCGCCGTCGGCGCCGAGGAGCACAGCCATTGCGCCTGCTGGGGGCCGACCATGTCTGACAGGACTCCGAACGCGTCGGGCAGCTCTGTGACCGCCCGCCACTGGCTCGCTCGGTGTCCGTCTGAGCCCACGGCGTGGACCAATCCGGCCCGGACGAGATGCTCGGCCAGCCGCCCGCTGGGCCTGCGGCGCTGGAGCAGCGCCGTGGCGTTGACCTGGAGCAGGACACCCTGCTCGCCCAGACGCTCGAGGCGGCTCGGATCGTGCTGGAAGACTGGCTGGCGCTCCGGGTGGGCCAGCGTGATCCGGAATCCCTTGGAGCGGATCGCGGTCAGGATGTTCTCGACCATCGAGACGTCGTTCGGCGTTTCGATCAGCAGGTCGGCCCCCCGCCGGCCGAATGAGGCGAGTTTGAGCTGCTCGTCGCTGGCCTCGAGCGCCCACATCACCGAGACCTCGGCCCCGCCGACCACCTCGAGCCCGATGTCCGCGTTGTGGAGAGCCTGGCGAAGCGCCTCACACTGCCGGGGTAGCGCCTCTACGTCGACGTCCGGGAAATCAGCCCGAAGGTGCGGGGTCGCCGCGATTATCCTCACGCCCGCGGCCACCGCCGTCCTGGCCATGTCGACAGACCCCTCGAGATCTTCAGGCCCGTCATCGATCCCGGGCAGCAGGTGGCTGTGGATGTCGACCAGGCCTCTGATCGCCTGATTCTGGCGGACAGGGGTGTCTCGGCCTGGGCTCAGAGCTCCCGGGCCACCTCGCCGGCCGCCCGCTCGCCCGAGCGGACAGCGCCGTCCATGTAGCCCATGAACACCTCCGCGGTCTCCGTGCCGGCCCAGTGGACCTTGCCCACGGGGGTCCTCAGCGCGTCGCCGTAGGAGCTCCACACGCCCGGCGGGAAGTAGCCGGCGTAACAGCCCCGCGTCCAGAGCTCGTCTGACCAGTTGTGCTCGAGCAGGTTGCGCGGTTTGCCGGCGCGGGGCCCAAACAGGCGGGCGAACGCGTCCAGGACGATTCTCCGCCTGGTGCCTGGCGAGCGGTTTCCGAGCTGCCGGGCGGCCTCGCCGACGACGAAGCCGAGCAGGACGCCAGGCTGGCCTGAGGGCGGCGAGTTGTCGTAGGTGAGCTGGACCGGCTCCTGGTCGCTGTTGGCATAGCCGTTCAGGCCTTCGGCGCGCCAGAACGGCGTCGGATACACGGCCTCGTACTTGATCGCCGAGCCCTGCGGAACGTGCTGGGTGAGCCCGTCCCTGATCGCCGGCATCGGCGGGTCATAGGCGATCCGGCCGGACAGCATCGGGGAGACGGCCACGATCGCCCGCCGCGCCCGCCACGTACCGGCGTCGCTGACCAAGCTGACCCCTCCTGCGTCCTGCGTGATCTGGCGGACCGGCGCGCTCAGCACGACGCGGTGACCCAGCCGCTTGGCCATCTTGATCGAGACCAGTTGCGAGCCGCCGTGAAAGCGGGAGTCCTGGGCTCCGCCGGCGGTGCTCGTCAGGTTGATGATCCCGTTGCCGGCGTGGAAGTAGAAGAGCGCGTGCAGGAGCGAGAGGTCGCGCGGCTCGGCGGCGAACACGGCCCGGGTCGCCAGCTCGAGCAGGAACCGAGCGCCGTGGGTGCTCGAGTTGGCCAGGATGAAAGTCTCGAGGGTCTGGCCGTCGAAGCTGTTGGCGTTCTTGGCTGTCCAGGGCTCGGTGCGCGGAACCGTGTCCTGGAGCTGGATCACCTTCCCAAGCAGACGCCCGAAGTCCCCGGCGTCGGGCTGGGGGAGAGGCGGGATCAGGCCCTTGAAATGGGTCTTCTTGCCCTCGTACTCGAAGACCTGCTCGCCCTTGGTGTAGGTCTTGAACGTCTTGATGCCAAGCCCCTTGGCCCGGGCCAGGATGCGGGTCTGCCCTGGGCCGACCCACTGGCCTCCGACCTCGACCACCTCGCCGTGACCCACCGGGTGGTTGAGCGTTCGCCCGCCGACGCGCGGGCGGGCTTCGAGGACCACGACCGAGTGGCCGGCGTGGGCCAGGTCGGTGGCCGCCGTGAGCCCGGCCAGCCCGGCTCCGACCACGACCACATCGGCACGGCGGGTGGCCGGGATCGAGGGCAGACGCGATCCGGCGGCGCTGGCGGTGGCCTGGTCGCCCAGGACGGTCCCGGCCGCGGCGGCGCCGGCGCCGATCACCAGCTCGCGGCGAGAGACGTCTCTCATCCCGACCGTCCCGCGATCACGCATCCGGGTCGCGTGTGGTCGACAGGGAAGGGAAGGTCGGCCACGAGCGCGGTCTGTTCGTAGTGGTACGGGCCCTTTCCCGACGCCAGCTGGGCGCCGATGGCCACCATGGCCGAACGCGATTTACCAGAGACAACCCACGGCGCCATGGCCAGGAACTGCGGCTTGGCGCCCGCGTAGGAACGAAGCGCGGGGTCGTCCTGCCCCGGGACGAACTTGCCGTCACCGACGTAATGACATCCGCGTCCGGTACGCCCACGCTCCAGGATCGCGCTCTGGCCGTCGAACGGCGTGTCGGCCAGGTTGCCCACCATCATTGGGTTGACAGCGTAGGCAAAGTGGACGGTCGAATCAGAGACGGCCCGCCAGGCCGACCCCATCCAGGAGAGCGGCTGCCAATGCTCGGCGCTGTCGCTGCCGTCCGGGCCGGTCCATTCACCGTCGTTGGCGTCGGCTTGGATCAGGACGTTGGCCCCGAGATGGCTCAGGCAGCGCATGTATGTCTTGGCCACGTTCGCGCAGGCCGGCGCCCGCGGGCTGCCGTAGGCGAATGCGGGCAGGCTCGTGGCAAAGCCGAGGCGGGCGCGGGTGCCGGGGATCCTGAACGGCTCGAGGTTCTTGACGGCCGCCTGGCCGGTCGCGGGTCCGGCGGTGAAGCCGAGCGCCTGCTCAAACGAGGTCAGTGGCACCTTGCGGTTGACGGCCAGCAGGTTGGCCAGCGGCGCCGGGGCGTGGCGGTGCACGACCTGGGGCCCCCACAGGAACGTCTGGTCGTAGACGTGGGACGAAGTAGGGGCGTAAACCGCGCGGACGTTAGGCGTGGCCGGATCATGCAGAGCCTTGACCGCCTGGGGATTGCGCGTGAGCGCGAACGGCGACTGTGAATTGGAGGCGACGACAAACACGTGGTAGCGACGGGCGACCGTCGCCATCGTGCCCATGAACACCCGTGCGAACTCGTCGGTTCCGGCCACGAACGCGCGACCCAGCTGAGAAGAGAGGTGCGGAAAGCGCGCCTCTAAGTACCTAAGCGCTCGGGCGTAGCCCTGGTCGAGCTCTGAGAGCGCGGCCAGCGTCTCGCACGGGAAGGGCTTGCCCTGGCACGAGCTTGTGCCGTGGCGAAGCACGCCCCGCGCCTTGGCTCCGCGAGGGCCGACGGCCAGCGTCTCAAGGCCGATGTCCTCGTCGAACACGACCAGGTTCGGCCGTCCCTTGGCCAGATACGGCGCGACTTCGTGGCGCATCACGCAGTCGACGGCGTGCTGGTAGCTGTTGGCGGTGACCATGTCCGCCGGGTGCTGCTCGAACTGGATCGCAAAGGCTCGCAGCGCACCCGGCCGGGGGTCGGCGGCGACGGCAGCGCGGCCGAAGGCCGGGCAGTGATCGCTATGCCCGGCCGCCGCGCTGTGCCGGGCGGCCGGACGAGCGCCACTCGACGAGGCCACAACCAGCAACGCCGCGGCGGCGCAGATCGCAATCAGAAACCCGAGACGCATAGCTCTGGGGTGCCGCCCCCTCATCGAGGGCGAAGCCTACTCTGCCGCTGGTGGTAGGCTGGCCGCCGCCGGGGATGGCGCCCAGAAAGGGGGAGGAGATGCAGGAGCTTTCACGAGACCAGGCCGGAATCACCCGGCGGGAGGCGCTCCGTGGTGCGGGCAAGGCCGGACTCGGCCTGGCCGCCGCCGGTGCCGGCATCGAGGGGCTGCTCGCCCAAGCCGCCTCCGCGTCGAGCCACGGCACGCTCAAGGACATCAAGCACGTGGTGATCCTGATCCAGGAGAACCGGTCCTTCGACCATTACTTCGGAACTCTCTACGGGGTTCGGGGCTTCGACGACAAGAAGGACCGCAGCGTCTTCTACCAGCATGCGAACGGTAAGACGATCCACCCCTACCACCTCGACACGGGCTGCCTGGCCGACCTGACCCATGACTGGGGTCCTCAGCACAAATCCTGGAACCAGGGGAAGATGAACGGCTTTTTGAAGGCGCACGAGGCCGCCGATCCGTCCGGCGTGGGGCCGGAGACGATGGGCTACTACAGGCGCTCAGACGTGCCGCTCTCCTACGCGCTGGCCGACGAGTTCACGATCTGCGACGGCTACCACTGCTCGGTGCTCGGACCCACCGACCCCAATCGGCTGATGTCGATGACGGCCACGATCGACCCGTCCGGCAAGCACGGCGGGCCGCTGGTCGAGACGCTGGTGTCGACCCGCACGGAGAACTACGGCAAGTTCACCTGGACCACGATGCCCGAGCGCCTGAGCGCTCACGGAATCAGCTGGAAGGTCTACAACTCGACCGCTGGGGGGATCCTGGACAACGTCCTGCCGTACTTCAAGCGCTACCAGAACAAGAACTCGGAGCTTTACCAGCGAGGGATCGCCCCGACCTTCCCGACTGATTTCATGACCGACCTGGCCCACGGCACGCTGCCGCAGGTGTCATGGCTGTTGACCGGAGTCACGCAGACCGAGCATCCGGGCTACTCGACCCCCAAACAGGGCGAGGCCGCGATCCGGCCGATCTTCGAGGCGATCTTCGCCCAGCCGAAGATCTGGCAGCACACCGCGATCTTCTTCACCTACGACGAGAACGGTGGGTTCTTTGACCACGTCAAGCCTCCGACAGCGCCGAAGGGGACCAAGGGCGAGTATCTGACGGTCCACAAGCTCCCTGCGGCGGCGTCGGGCATCCGCGGGCCGATCGGGCTCGGCTTCCGGGTGCCGATGCTGGTCGTCTCACCCTTCTCCCGCGGCAAGTTTGTGTGCTCAAAGCCGTTTGACCACACCTCTACGCTGCGCTTTCTCGAGACGCGCTTCGGCGTCGAGGTGCCCAACCTGTCGAAGTGGCGCCGCGACGCGACGGGCGATTTGACGGAGGCGTTCAACTTCGCCTCCCGTCCGAAGAACGGGAAACCCGCGCTGCCGAACGTCACGGCGGACAGCTGCTCGAGCTTCGGGCCTCCCAAGAGCACCACCGGTCCCTTCCCCCACCAGGAGAAGGGCCCGAAGCGCAAGCGGCCGAGCGGCGTGGTGTAGCCCGTCCGGGTCGGGCCTGAGAGGTCAGCCGGGGGATATTTTGCTCGCCAGGCGAGCAAAATATCCCAAACCCCGCCTGGGGCGAGCCCCCGATCCCCCCATTGTGGGCCGCGATCGCGCCCCTGATGTGACAAAAGGGCCTCAGAGGGGTATTTCGATAGCTGTCGAACTACACAGGTTAGGCAGCGAAGAACACCCTAAGAATTGTTCGATAACCCTCGAACAAATGGTATAATTCGATGGGTATCGAACAAGACTTCCTGACTATAGGAGCACCCGAACTGAACAGTTTTGAAAATGGTCGTGAGTCATCGGCGCGAGTTCGCGGCGAGCACGACCCCAATCAAGTTGAAAAGAACCGCAAGCGCCGGCGTCCCGGCACTGATTCGGCGGTCACGCGGCGGTCTCGGCGCCGCGCGGTACATCGGCCCGAGCTGGACGCCGACAACGGCGCCGCGGCGGCCCCTGACGCGCTGGCTCTGTTCTTCCGCCGCGCTCGGATCTACCCGCTTCTGACAGCGGGCGAAGAGGTCGAGCTGGCCCAGCGGATCGAGCGCGGCGACCTCGCGGCCAAGGAGCGGATGATCAATTCCAACCTGCGGCTGGTCGTGGCCCAGGCGCGCCGCTATCAGGGACACGGTCTCTCGATGGAGGACCTCGTCCAGGAGGGCATGCTCGGCCTGATCCGTGCGGTGGAGAAGTTCGACTGGCGCCGGGGATTCAAGTTCTCGACCTACGGGACGTTGTGGATCCGCCAGGCGATCCAGCGCGGCCTGCAAAACCATGGCCGGACGATTCGGCTCCCCGTGCACGTGGCCCAGCAGCAGGTGAAGTTGCGCAAGCTCGAATCCGAGCTCTCAGGGCGCCTGTCACGTGAGCCCACCGACGAGGAATTGGCCGAGATCTCCGAGATGCCGCTCGAGCAGGTGATGGAGCTGCGCGAGCTCAATCGCAACCTCACCAGCCTCGACCAACCGGTGGGCGATGAGGACACGGCGTTTGGGGATCTGCTTCCCAGCGACCGCCCTCAGCCTCACGAGGAGGTCGCCGAGGCCGATCGTGATCGCCGGGTCAATGCCCTGGTAGGCGATCTGCCGACGGACGAGCGCGAAGTGATTCGCCTGCGCTTCGGCCTGAGCGGCGAGGAGCCCCTAACCCTTCGCCAGACGGGCATCGAGCTCGGCATCAGCGCCGACCGGGCCCGCCAGCTGGAGGAGCGGGGTCTGACTCGGTTGGCTGGAAGCGCTGAGCTCGAGGCGCTGCGCAAAGCGGCTTAACCGTTCGCGGGCCCGTAGGCTGCGCGCCTACCGTGGCCATCCCGGATAGCTTCGAGCCGCTGCACCCGAGTCCGTTCTCCGAGCTCGTGGGTCCGGTGTACGTCAAGGATGCAACATCGGCACCCGTGCTCGGGGTGCGGGTGGCCTCCCATCACGCCAATCGCGGTGGCCGGGCGCACGGCGGGCTGCTCATGACCCTGGCCGATATCGCGGTCAGCCGGGCCTCCGTGCTGGCACTCCCGCCCGGGTCGACGATCGCCACCGCCAGCCTCCAGATCGCGTTTCTGAGGGCGGTGAGCGAAGGTCAGTGGGTCGAGGCGATCCCCAAGATCGACCGGCTCGGGCGGGCCCTGGTGCACGCCAGCTGCACCCTGCGCTCGGAGGGTGAACAGGTGGCCAGTGTGCTGGCCACGATCTCCGTACGGCTCGCGACGCCGAGCTGACCCTGACCGTGGAGGCGCACGCGCAGGAGGAGCTCTTCTCGGAGCGCACCGCCTGGACGCGGAGCCTCGAGGAGCCGCTGCGCTCCTTCCTGCGGACCGAGACCGGCAGCGCGTCGATGCTGCTGGCCGCGACGGTGGCCGCCCTGGTCTGGGCCAACATCTCGGCGTCGACCTACGGCTCGGTCTGGAGGACAGTTCTGAGCGTCCAGATCGGCGGCGGTGGCGTCGCCCTGGATCTCCGCCAGTGGGTCAACGCCGGCCTGATGAGCTTCTTCTTTCTGGTCATGGGCCTCGAGGCTCGACGCGAGTTCGATCTCGGCGAACTCCGTGACCGGCGGCGCCTGCTGCTGCCATTGCTGGCGGCAATCGGCGGCATGGCCGTCCCCGTGGGGGTCTTCCTGATCTTCAACGCCGGCGGATCGACCGCGCACGGCTGGGGAACCGCGATGTCCACCGACACGGCTTTCGCGTTGGGCCTGCTCGCCCTCCTGGGCAGGCGGTTCCCTCCGAGCCTCCGGGCCTTCATCCTGACGGTCGCCGTGGCCGACGACCTGGTGGCCTTCGTCGTGATCGCGACCGCGTACACCTCCTCGCTGAGGGTGACGGCACTGATCGTCGGAATCGCGGCTCTGCTGGTCGTGGTCGTGGTCCGTGTAAGGCGTGTTCGCAACGGGCCGCTGTACGGCGTCCTGGCACTCGTGGCCTGGGTGGCCTTTCTGAAGTCGGGCGTCGATCCCGTGATCGTGGGGGTGGTGATCGGGCTGATCGCGATCGCCTATCCGGCCAGCAGAGCCGATCTGGAGCACGCGACCGACCTGTTTCGACTCTTCCGCGAGCAGCCGACCTCGGAACTGGCCCGCTCGGCGCGCGAAGGCGTGCGAACCGCGCTCTCGCCCAACGAGCGCCTCCAGCACATTTACCACCCGCTCTCGAGCTACCTGATCGTCCCGCTGTTCGCGCTGGCCAACGCGGGCATCAAGATCAACGGCTCGTTCCTCTCCACGGCCTATGCGTCACCGCTCGCGATCGGGATCATCGTCGGCTACGTCGTGGGCAAGCCGCTCGGGATCGCGGGCACGAGCTGGCTTGTCACCAAGCTCAGCCGGGGCCGGATCCGTCCGCCCGTGGGCTGGGCCTCGGTCCTGGGCGGCGGCGCGATCGCCGGGATCGGCTTCACCGTGTCGATCCTGATCGCGACCCTGGCTTTCAAAGGCGTCCAGCTCGAGGAGGCCAAGCTCGGTGTGCTCACGGCCGCGATCGGAGCGGCGCTGCTGACGGGGCTACAGCTGCAGGTCGTCCGGCTCCTGCCCGAGGCCGTGCGGCTGCGAGCCCTGCTCGGAGCTGGGGATCCCGTGCTCGATCTGGTCGTGTCGGTTGATCCCGAGCGGGACCACATCCGCGGTCCGGCGCAGGCGCCGGTCACCCTGCTCGAATACGGAGACTTCGAGTGCCCCTATTGCGGACAGGCCGAATCGGTGGTCCGGGAGCTGCTCAGTGACTTCGGCGACCTGCGCTACGTCTGGCGACACCTGCCGCTGACCGACGTGCACCAGCACGCCGACCTGGCGGCCGAGGCGGCTGAAGCAGCCGCGGCACAGGGCCGGTTCTGGGACATGCACGACCTCCTGCTGGACCACCAGGACGCGCTGAGCGTGCGGGACCTGCTCGGATACGCCGAGCAGCTCGGATTGGACATGGACAAGTTCCGGGCTTATCTGCGCAAGCGCAAGGGTGCCTCCCGGTTGGCCGACGACGTCGAGTCGGCCGATCGCAGCCAGGTCTCCGGAACGCCGACCTTCTTCATCAATGGCCGGCGCCACTACGGCGTCTACGACGTCGCAACGCTCTCGGCCGAGGTCAAGGCGGCCAAGTCGCGAGCGGCGCTGGCGAGGTAGACCACGGGCCGGCTTCCAGGGAGCACCACAACCCGGCAATTCACCACTTTCGGCGCAAACGTGCCGGGTTATGTAGGTAATAGCCACCACAATCCGGCACGTTCCGTCTCGCCCCATCTGCTTTTGCCGGGTTGCGGGGTGATGACAGGCGGATCCCGGAACCTCCGGACCCCGCCGGCGCCCCTTCCCGCGCCCAAACCATTTTTTCAAAGCGTTCGTGGCATCACGCCCCCATCCCCCCAGCAAAGCCCCGCGGCGGGTCAGAACGCGCCTAAATTCCTAATGCTCGCCAGTCGCTGGGTCGATACACCAAAACATGGGGCATCCACCCTCACACCAACGGCTCCTAGCCATCATCGAGACCCAGAACGAGATCGCGGGCAGCACCCTCGATCTCGAAGAGATCATGGCCCTGATCGTGCGGCGTGCCCACTCATTGATCGACGCCGAAGCGGCCGCGTTCGAGTTGGTCGAGAACCGCGATCTGATCAACCGGGTGGCCAGCGGCAGTGTCGGAACGCTCCTGGGCATGCGGCGTCCGGCAGACCAAGGCTTCTCGGGCGAGTGCCTGAAGACCGGTGAGATCCTCAACTGCACCGACGCCAGCCAGGACCCCCGGGTCGACGCCGAAGCCTGCCGGCGCATGGGGATCGTCTCGGTTCTCGCCGTCCCGGTCTGTCGCGTGACCCAGCCGGTGGGTGTCCTCACCGTCTATTCGAGCGCCGTCGGGGCCTTCCAGTACTCAGATGAGCGCACGCTCGACCTGCTGGCCGGCGTGCTGGCGGCTCACCTCACGCGCGCCGACAATGTGCTGCCCGGCGACGGGGCGGCTCTCCACGACCCGTTGACCGGTCTCCCAAACCGCCGTGCCTTCGAGCAGCGGCTGGGCTCTGAAGTGGCCCGGGTCCGCCGGCACGGCGGCCCGCTGGCCCTGTGCTTGCTCGACCTCGACGACTTCCAGGAGGTCAACGACACGCTCGGTCATCCGATCGGAGACGAGGTGCTGAGGGCGGTAAGCCGCCGCCTCGTAGACGTCCGCGGAGAGGACACCGCGTTCCGGGTGGGCGGTGACGAGTTCGCCGTCATCTTCGCCGGCATCGGAGAAGCCGGGGCTCGGACCGCTGTGCGCCGGCTGGAAACGGCGATCATGTCCGACCCGGGCTGCGGTGGAGTTGAGATTTCGTGGGCGGTGGCCGAGCTCAACGGCGGAGACCCGAGTGAGCTTCTGGCCGCGGCCAAGGCCGACCTGCGCGACACCAAGCGCGGACACCAGAGCTGGGACGCGTTCTGGGGCGACTAGACGCGCTGATGTGAATCGAGCCGCGCCGCCGCCGAACGATGGCGTTCTGCTTCCGCGAGGACTAGGTGGATCGCCAGATTTCGATAATCAGTAGCGCGGTGAAGGTTTTTTCGACGACGCCGCTCTCCGGGCTGACGACGTTGGGCGTCGGGGGTAATGCCAGCTCGCTGATCGAGGCGGGCAGCGAGGATGAGCTCGTCGAGGCGGCGCGGGCGCTCGATGCCCGGGGCGAGCCGTTACTGGTCATGGGCGCAGGGTCGAATCTGCTCGTGGCCGACGAGGGGTTCCCCGGCACGGTCCTACGCGTGGAAAGTCGCGGCGTTGAGGTGGTGTCGGAGGGGGCTGGCGTCCAACTCAGCGTGGCGGCGGGCGAGCCCTGGGACGAGCTGGTCGCGCGCACCGTGACCGATGGCCTCTCAGGGCTCGAGTGCCTGTCGGGGATCCCGGGTTTGACCGGAGCGACGCCGATCCAGAACGTTGGGGCCTACGGCCAGGAGGTCGCGCAGAGGATCACCTCGGTCCGGGTCTATGACCGCAGCGCCGGCGAGATCCAGGATCTGACCCCCGAGCAGTGCGGCTTTGGCTACCGCACAAGCGCCTTCAAGCGGTCCTCTCGCCACATCGTGCTGGCGGTGCAGTTCCGCTTGGAGCAAGGCCCCCTCGCCCAGCCGCTTCGCTACCCGGAGCTGGCCCGGACACTCGGCACGGAGCCTGGCGAGCGACCGCCGCTGGCGTCTGTGCGTGAGGCCGTGCTCGCGCTCCGGCGGAGCAAGGGCATGGTGCTCGACCCTGCCGATCCTGACTCGGTCAGCGCGGGGTCGTTCTTTCTCAATCCCATTCTGAGCGCGGACGAGTTCAGCGCGCTGATTGAGCGCGTCCACGAGTGGCTGGGCGAGGAGGTGACCGTCCCGGCCTGGCCCGAACACGACAGTGGAATGAAGGTGTCGGCCGCCTGGCTGATCGAGCACGCGGGCTTCGAGCGGGGCTACGGGACCGGCCGGGCAGGGATCTCCAGCAAGCACACCCTGGCCCTCGTCAACCGCGGCGGGGCCAGTGCGGCCGACGTTGTGGCGCTGGCCAGGGAACTGCGGGATTCCGTGCGCCTGCAGTTCGGAGTGAGGCTGGCGCCGGAGCCGACGTTGGTGGGTGTCGAGCTCTAGTATGTGCCCGCGGCACATGTGCCGCGGGTCCGGCGGCGCATGCGCCGCCGGTGGGGGCGCGCATGCGCGCCCCCATTTCCGGAGTACCAGGTTCTATCCTGAGGCTGGGACCCAGAGCATGAATCCGTCTCCCTCTCGACCGGCCTTGAACGAGGCGGCACCGACACCGGTACCGGCTCCGGGTGGCTGATCGGCAGACCGAACCCGGGTCCGGCGTAGGCCAGACCGATAACGGCAAGAGCGCGAGGCGCAGCCTCAACGAGGCTGCCCACAAGCTCGGTCCCCAACCGAGCCAGCCTGAGCGGGCAAAGGAGGACGAAGGGCCGTCGCCGGCGATCCGCGCGGCCACCGATGATCGGCGGGATGTGGTGGCCCACGCCGGCCGGGCGGTGCTGGCGCTCGGCGCGCTCGGGATCGTCTTCGGCGACCTCGGGACGAGCCCCCTGTACACCGAGCAGGCGATCTTCTCACCGCAGCACGCCACGGTGGCGACGACCACACCCGCCGGGGTGTACGGAGCGGCCTCGCTGATCTTCTGGGCCCTGACGATCGTCGTCTCGATCAAGTACGCGGGATTCATCATGCGAGCCCACAACCGTGGGGACGGCGGGATCATGGCGCTGACCGCTCTGATCCAGCGCCGCAAGGTGGCCAAGGCGGGGATCCTGATCGTGCTCGGGATCTTCGGCGCCGGACTGTTCTTCGGCGACGGCATGATCACCCCCGCCATCTCGGTCGTTTCGGCGGTCGAGGGCCTCAACGTCGTGAGCCCAAGCCTGTCCAGCGCGGTCGTGCCGATCGCGGTGGGGATCCTGCTCGTGTTGTTTGCGGTGCAGCGTTTTGGGACGGGCGCAGTTGGCTGGATGTTCGGCCCGGTGATCCTGCTCTGGTTCCTGGTCATCGGACTGCTGGGGGGCAAGGAGGTCGTTCTGCACCCAGGCGTTCTTCAGGGCCTATCGCCGACCTACGGCTTCCAGTTTCTGTTCAACCATGGCTCCGCGGGCTTTCTGACGCTGGGTGCTGTGGTCCTGTGCGTGACCGGGGCGGAGGCCCTGTATGCCGACCGCGGGCACTTCGGCGCCGGCCCGATCCGGCTGAGCTGGTTCGTCGTCGTATTCCCAGCCGTGCTCCTGTCCTACCTGGGCCAGGCGGCGCTGATCCTGGCCCATCCGCGCGACAAGACCAATCCGTTCTATCTACTCGTGCCCCACTCGGCACTGATCCCGATGGTCATCCTGGCCACGGCGGCGACGATCATCGCCTCGCAGGCCGCGATCACCGGCTCCTACTCGGTGGCCCGCCAAGCGGTGCAGCTTGGTTTTCTGCCCCGCCTGAACATCAGGCACACGTCAAAGCTGGAGGGCCAGATCTACGTCCCGCTGATCAACTGGGTGCTGGCGTTCGGAGTACTGGCCCTGATCGTGGGATTCCAGCATTCCTACAGGCTGACCGAGATCTACGGCGTGGCCGTCACCGGGACGTTCGTGCTGAACACGATCCTGTTCCTGGCGGTGGCCCGCAGCATGTGGCGTACTCCGAGGTGGAGGTTGGCCATTCTGGGCGGCCTGTTCCTGATCGTGGAGCTGTCGTTCTTCAGCGCCAACCTGGCCAAGGTCGAGCATGGGGCGTACCTGTCGCTGCTGGTCGGCCTGGGATTCGCATTCCTGATGATCACCTGGCGCAAGGGTCGGGAGATCGTCACCCAGAACCGGCTTGACAAGGAGGGCCCTCTGGATCAGTTCCTGGACGGCCTGGCCAACGCCGACCCCCCGATCCGCCGTGTGACGGGAACCGCCATCTTCCTCAACCCCGGCAAGCAGACCACGCCGCTGGCGCTGCGCGCCGAGGTCGAGCGGATTCACGCCCTGCACGAGAAGGTCGTGATCGTGGCGCTCGACACCGTGAGCATCCCGAACGTCGATCCGGCCGACCGGTTCGCCGTTGAGAACCTGGGCCGTGGCCTGTTCAAGGTCGTGTACGTGACGATTCGCGTCGGCTACCGAGACTCCAATCACGTCCCCGAGGCGCTCGCCCTGGCTCGCAAGCGTGGCCTGCTCGAGCGCAACCTCGACCTCGAGCACGCCTCCTATCTGCTCTCCCGGATCACGATCACGCCCACGCGTGAGCCGGGGATGCGGGGCTGGCGCAAGCACATCTTCCTGGCGATGGCCCGGAACGCCGCGAGCCCGATCGAGCTCTTTGGCCTTCCGGCCGACCGCACGGTGGCGATGGGGTCACAGGTCACCGTCTGAGGCAGCCACGAGCTCGCGGGCGTGGCGGCTGGCCCGGATCCGCCGGCGCTCCTCACGCGTGGGTCGCAACTCGAGCGGCTGGCAGCGGTTGCGCCGCAACAGCAGGAAGGCCAGCGTGCCCCACATCGCCGGGACCCAGAGCGCGATCGCGTGGTAGACGAGAACGGCGGCGGCGGCGTTCGTGGCTCCGACGCCGTAGAGAACGAGCGCTCCCACGAGGCTGCCATCCAGGATCCCGATCCCGCCCGGCACCGGGATCGCGTTCGAGATGTAGGCGATCTGGTAGGCCAGGACGACGGCGGCCAGCGGCGGGCTGGCTCCCAGAGCGGCGAAGCAGGCCATCAGCACTCCGATGTCAAACCACAGGTAACCGATCGCTCCCAGCAATCGCCAGTTGGGCCGGATCAGCAGGCGCTCGGTGTCCCGGATGCTCTGCGCAGTCCCACTCAGGACCGTGCGAAGGCGGCCCGGTAGCCGGTTCCCGAGGCTGCGGTCGATCCACCGGGGAAGCAGGAGGAAGAAGAGGAACACCAGCGTGCCCACTCCCCCTGGGAGCACGGTCAGGAGCGGGTTGGAGGAACCCGGCACTCCGGCGAATAGCGCGAACCCGGCGAGCGCAAACGTGATCACGTTGATCGCGCTCGTGAGCAGGAAGAGCACGGCCGAGCGTTCGGCGACGCGGCCCAGCGGCGCGCCGCGCTCGACCAGGAGCCATCCCCCCATGGCCACGCTGCTCACACCGCCGAGCGACACGGCGGCGTTGAAGGCCAGCTCGGAGAGGGCCACGCGGGCGCCGAAGCGCAATGGCGCCCGCTCGAAGACCTGGAGGAACGCGACCACATATCCCAGGCAGGACAGGATCTCGAGCACGACGGCCGCAGCCACCCAGCCCCCGTTCATCCGCGTGACGGTCCGGGCAACGCTGTGCAATCCGGGCACCGCCAGCAGCAGCCCGACGATGATGGCCACCAGGATCGCCAGCGAGATCAGGCCGGTGCGCAGCCTTCGCACGGCCTCGCGGCTTGACCCGGGGGGCGCTAGCTCATCGCTCGTCTGCGCCTGGGGGCTCTGATCTGAGGCGGTTTGTGCCACATGCTTGAGGTTCGCATACGCGTGGGTGCCGTCCGCTGGCCTGGTCTGCCGATCTGGGCCGCTCATACTTGAAACGTGCTCCTAGCCGCCGCGAGCTCGCCGCTGACCGTCATCTGGCATGGCTTCAGGGATGCCCTCCTGATGGCGTGGGAGGTGTGCTGGGCGCTCGTGCTCGGATTCTTCATCTCGGCCGTCGTCCAGGCCTGGGTGCCCCGCCGGCGGATCGAGAGCGCTCTCTCTGGCGGCGGGGCCCGAGCTGTCGGCCGGGCGACGGGTCTGGGCGCCGCGTCCTCCTCGTGCTCCTACGCCGCCGTCGCGATCGGCAAGAGCCTGTTCCAGAAAGGTGCATCGGCCGCGTCGGCGCTGGCCTTCCAGTTCGCATCGACAAACCTCGTGTGGGAGCTCGGGCTCGTGCTCTGGGTGCTGATCGGATGGCAGTTCACGCTGGCCGAGTACCTCGGCGGGAGCGTGATGATCGTCCTGATGACGCTGCTGCTGCGGCTGTTCGTCTCGCCCCGGCTCGAGGCGCAGGCTCGCGAGCACGCTCGCCATGTCGACGCGAGCCACATCCACCACTCGGCCGGTGAGGAGATGCCGTGGCGTCGCCGCCTGACGAGCACCAGTGCCTGGTCGGACGTCGCCCACAACTTCCGGAGCGACTGGAAGATGCTCTGGAAGGAGGTCACTGGCGGGTTTGTGCTGGCCGGCTTCGTCGCCCAGCTCGGCAACAGTGCCTTCAACTCGCTGTTCCTGAAGGGATCCCCGCACCTCGTCCAGACGCTCTGGGGCGCGCTGATCGGGCCCGTGATCGCGATTCTCAGCTTCGTCTGCTCGGTTGGAAACGTCCCGCTGGCCGCGGTGCTGTGGAGCGGCGGGATCAGCTTCGCCGGCGTGGTGGCGTTCCTGTTCGCCGACCTGATCGTGCTTCCGATCCTCGTGATCTACCGCAAGTACTACGGGTGGAGCTTCGCCTGGCGGATCACGGCGTTGATGTTCCTCACGATGGTCGCGGCGGCGCTCGCCATCGATGGGCTGTTCGACGTTCTGGGGCTGATTCCCGGCGGGCCGCGGCCCACCAGGACCGACGTCTTCGGCTCGGTCCAGATCGATTACAAGCTCGTTCTGAATGTCCTGGCGCTGGCCGTGGCCGCCGGTCTCTTCTGGCTCACGGCTCGGCGTGGCGCCAGCGACCCAGTGTGCGGGATGAAGGTCGACCGGGACAAGGCTCTCCGGTTGGTCTCCGGCGGCCGGACGCTCTATTTCTGCTCCGAGCACTGCCGGGACAGCTTCGAGACCTCGGCCCGCGACCTCGCGGCGTCGGCTCCTGCCAGGTAGCTGAAGCGAGGCCGCCGGGGTCGGGCCGAGGTGGGGCCGCGGGGTCCTCGGTGTGCGCTTCTAACGCCGCGGCTGGTACTCGTGCGCCACTAACCCCGCTAACCCGGCAAAGCCGGTGGGTCAGAAGCCAACGTGCCGGGTTGTGGTGGCTATGACCCGCATAACACGGCACGTGGCGCGCCGGAGACCGTGAATTGCCGGGTAGTGGTTGTTCTGCGCGCCGCCCCGCCCCCAAAACGCGCGTCAGCGCTGGGCCCGAGCGCGATCGTGTAGCGAATTGTGGGCTGTCGCGCCCACAGCGCGACAGCTAGCCGCACGCAGTCGGCGCTTATGAGCGGCCTGGGGGCGTTTGCCGCGTCGAAGTAGAAGGCATACGGACTCCTGACGCTGGGTAGGGGCTCTGAGAGAGAGCAAGGAGATGAGAGCTGACTCATGCCTGAAGCCCGAACAGATGAATCAACCCCACCCAGACAGCGGGGTCTGACAGCCGCGATCGCCGGGCCTGCGCTGGCCTATGCCCAGATGCTGGCCGCTGCGGCGGAGGACGTGGCCGACAGCGTCAGCCGGCGTCCGTCGGGCGACCCTTTCGCCCTGCGCGATCCCACCTACATCCGGCGCACGCTGCCCGCCCTGCGGCAGTGGTCTGACCTGTACTTCCGGGCCGATGTCCGAGGCCTCGAGAAGATCCCGGCCCAGGGACCAGTTCTTCTGGTTGGTAACCACTCGGGGGGAACGATGATCGCCGACACGTTCGTCTTCGGCCAGGCGTTCCTGGACCATTTCGGGACGGCCCGGCCGTTCTTCCAGCTGGCCCACGACATGGTGTTCATGATCCCCGGGCTGCGGGCGCTGGTCCAGCGTTACGGGACGGTCCCGGCCTCGCCCGAGAACATGGCCGGCGCCCTGTCCCGGGAAGCTGCCCTGCTCGTGTACCCGGGCGGGGATCAGGAGACGTTCAGGCCCAGCTGGGAATCCGATCAAATCGACTTTGCCGACCGAGACGGCTTTGTCCGCCTGGCCCTTGAGCACGGTGTCCCCGTGGTGCCGATCGTGGCCATCGGGGGACAGGAGACGGCGCTGTTCCTCGGGCGGGGCAGACGTGTGGCCGAGCGGCTCGGACTCAAGCGCCTACTGCGACTCACGGTTCTCCCGCCCGTGATCGGTCCCCCGTTCGGATTGAGCGTCCTCGACCTCCCAATTCGGGTCCCGCTGCCCGCCAAGATCTCGATTCGCGTCCTTGAGCCGATCGACCTGCGCAAGCGCCTGGGGCGCAACCCGGACATCGAGAAGGGCTACCGCCTGGTCACCTCGACCATGCAGCGGACCCTGACCCGGCTGAGCCACGAGCGAACGGTCCCGGTCCTGGGCTGACCCCTGTTGGGGAGAGTGCCGATGGGGCCATAACGCTTGGAGTGTTCTACTTCGCTCGCGCCCGGGGATAGGGTTGTCCAGGAACGCTGAGCGGATACCACATTGGAGGTGGGCACGATGGGCCGTCGTCATGTCACTGTTTTGATCCTGCTGGGCTGCCTCGTGTGGCTGCTGTCCGCATCATCTGCCCTGGCGGCACAGGCAACCTATTCGAACACCAGGACGATTTCCGCTCCGCCGGCGTCGGTGTTCGCGGGTAACAGCGCCGGCGACGGCTGGGGTTTGGCCCTGTCATCGACCCAGGTCTTCTACGTTGTCCACCACAACACAACTCTCAAGGTTGCCTGCGATGAGCAGACCAACGCGTCGAACTGTTGGAGCACCGACCCCAAGACGATCACGGATCGGAGCGGCAACGGCTTTGCTACCTCCGGTCATGCCGGGATGTACCTGGACCAGCGCACCGGCAAGCTCTATCTGTATGCGACGCGCACCTCGGATAACACAGGCGGGGTGGTCTGCATTGACACGACTCAGCCGGCGAGCAACCCGGACCCGTTTTGTGGGTTCACCGCTCTGAGCGACGTCGGGGACGCATACAGCTCAAGTCTCAGCTACATCAGCATGCCGATGCACGTCGGGTCGAAGCTCTATGCGTTTAACTACTACCCAGACAGCACCCCCGGCGGTGGCAGCGGGACGGAGAACGAGCTGATGTGCTTTGACCTGCATACCCACGCGGGGTGCACCGGCCAGCCCTACGCGGTCCGCATCAAGCCCGAGGGTGACACGGGTCCCGGGACCGTCACAGGCACATATCCCGAGCCGGCGGTGGCGGCGATCGGCAGCCACATGATCATCCCCATCACAGTCGATGGAACCGACGAGCTCGCCTGCTTCAACGCTTCCACGAACCGAAACTGCGCAGGCCACTGGCCTGTCACGACCAACGTCGCCGGCTACCCCGGACAGAACGGTGCGCCGTTTCCGATGCTCGACAAGACCGGCAGGCTAATGGGCTTCTGCCTGCCCACCGGTGCCGATCCCTGCTTCAAGTTCAACGGCTCCAGCGCAGCCACTCCCCCGAACATGGCGAGCGTGATCGGGGCGAGCCAGACCTGGGAGGGGCCGGGTTTGACGATCGGACCGCGTGTGTACGTGCCGATTGACACCGGCCTCACCTCCGACTCCGTCCAGTGCTTTGACTACTCACGGGACGCCGAGTGCCCGCATTTCCCGTTCGTCCTGCACAACACGTATCTGATTTACACGGTCAACCGCGACCCTCGGCGTCCCACCTGCCTCTGGGTGAACTCCGATGCTGCCGGCGGGACGGATTCCGGCGAGATCCAGAACTTCGACGCCTACACCGGCGGCGCATGTGGCAAGCCCCCGACCCGGGTATTGGCGTCGCAGTTCATCGCGCAGAGCCCGGCCTGCACCCCGGCGAGCTATGACTCGATCCAGGTCCTCAAGCCGACTCCAGGTGCGTATACGAGCGGGACGGTCGAGTTCGAGGACGGCGACGGAAATCCGATCCCCGGGCTTCCTGTCAAGCACCTCGACAGTCACGGCTCAATCAGCCTCCGCGGTCTTAGCCTCAATACGAGCACGGGACCGCCCCAGTTTCTCGTCACGCTAAACGGAGCGCCCGGGAGAACCCCCGTGGAGGTGCGGCTGATCTGGAGCGGTGACGCCAGCTCCAAGTGCGAACCCCCCGGGGGCCACATCCTCACCGATCACCTGACCGTGGGCCATGTCACCGTTTCCAGAGCGACCGCCAGCGTGCCCCTCAGATGCGCCGGCGTCGCGTCCAACGGGTGCGACACCACGCTCACGCTGAAAGCGACGGATCCGGCCGACACCTTGCACGTCGTGACCGTCGGGAACACCAGCGCTGCACTCGCCGAGGGTCAGAGCAAGACCGTCAACGTCACGCTGAACCGCACCGGCAAGCAGCTGCTGGGCAAACGCAAGAGCCTTGAGGCCAAGCTCGTCGTCACCCTGCTCGGCCGCGTTGTCGCCAGGAGATTCCTTACGTTCCAGATGAGGTAAACCGGCGCGTTGCCGCGTTTGGTTCGCGAGAGGGAAGGCGACACCTCGCCGACGCTCCCAACGCGTGAGCCACGAGCGAAGCGTTCCGGTCCTGGGCTAGGGCGCCAGGCTGCTTGACGTAGTCGTCAGGGGCGCCGCAGCACCGCTTGACGTGGTCGTGGGGGTCGTCGCCGGGGCGGCGGCGCTCGACGTGGAGGTCGTCGTACTTTGAGAGGTCGTCGTCGGCGACGACGAGGTGGAAGTGGCGGTCGTCGAGGTGGCCGTCGTGGGTGTCGTCTGGGTGGAGGTTGCGGTTGTGCTGGATAACGACGTTGATGTTTGAGACGTCGGCGAGGTCGACGTCTGGTTTGGGGTGGTGCCTGTCGAGGTGGTGGACGTTGTCGAGCCGCTCGAGGGGGTGGTCGACGAGCTACTGCTCGCTGGTGGGTTCGCGAGCTGCCCACTGGCCGCCAGCTGCGCGTTGATCTGCGTCTCAATGGCGGTCACCTCCGCGGCCACCGCCGATGGGGTTCCGTTTGCTCCGAGGAGCCGAAGCGCGTTCAACTTGCGCAAATCGGCCTGGAGCTCAGCCAGCAGCTGCGCTGTCGGGACGGACTTCAACGTCACCACGATCTGCTCGGCCAGGGCCGTGGTCATGCAGGCTGGACACTTGTAGTTCTCCGCCCCCGCCTCGTTGACGGGCGCGATTATGTTGCTCTGGCCGACGATCAGGACGATCTGAAAAGAGACGGCCACGGTCGTGCAGGCCTGACAATCAGCAAGCGCATAGGCAGAGTTCGTCGAAGTAACGGGGGCGCCGTTATTCACCGTCACAAGTGAGTACGCGACGTCGTAGGTAACGCCGCCGCTCTTTGTCCCGATGGCGGTCGCCCTCGTCTCACCGGGCTTGAGTGGTGGAAGCTTGTACGGGAAGGCGGTGGCGGAGACCGGATGGGATGACGACGACGCACCGGATCCGGAAGTCGTGGAGGACGAACCGGGAACTCCGGATCCCGTGGACGACCCTGTCGTGGTCGTGCCCGACGATCCCGAGGTGCTCGAACCGAGGGTTCCGGTACTGCTACTAGTCGTCCCGCTACTGCTCCCGGGGACGATGGTCCCACCTTTGCCACTGATCGCCGGAGTCTTGTAGCTCTCGATCGCCACCGCAGGCTTTCCGTGTGAGCCCTGGATGACGAACAGCGCCGGGTGCAGACGCGTGGCCCCACCCACGGGGATCATGGATACGGCCAGGTGTGTGCCCGGGGTGAGCTGCACGATCGCCGGCGTGGTTACCGGCCTGGCCGCAGACACCGGATGCGAGATCAGCGTCAGAAGGCCGCCAACGGTGCCATTGGCATCGGCCCGCACGGGTTGATACTGGCCCGACGGGTACCACGCCCACGCGATCGCTGCGCAGGCTGCCACACCGGCCACGATCGACACCGCTCCCCGGAATGGGTGCCCGGCACTCCAGGCGCGAGCCTTGCCCACGACCATGCGCACCACCTTCTGTGTGACCAGCAAGCTGCCCAGCACGGGCAGCGTCAGCGCGAGCAGGCGTACGAGCGAAGCGAGGACATCCAGTACCTGCCCGTGCTTGGCCTGGTTGGGGATGGCCTGCACGATCTCCCGCCCGGCGCTCCACGCCGAGGCGGCGATGTGCGGAAGCACGAGAACCGCCCCCAGCATCAAGCTGAGTAGAACGGGCACGATGATCAGCACCCACACCGTTACGAGCAGCCGGGCGCGTCCAGTCAGAACAGAGGGTTCGTGCCGATGGCCTGGAAGAAGGCGTCGCATCGTCGGGCCCATGTGCGAATACAGGTCGGGCACGCCCGTGGCGTCGGACAGGATGTGGTACCCGTCGGCTCGGATCACGGGCGACAGCTGCTTGACCATCTGGAGTACCTGCAGGGCGACGAGCAACAGCAGTGCGTCTGTCCGCACCGCAAGCCAGACCGCCATCGTCGCGACGGCGACCACCGCGTTGAAGTAGAGCCCGCCGAGGTCGACGCGGAGCCTGTCTCGCTTGGGCAGCCGGTAGGTATCGGTTACGTCGGTGTAGAAGGCGGGCCACACCAGGTAGAGACCCATTCCCATACCGCCGGGCCGAGCCCCGCCGTAGCGACAGGCTGCCGCGTGGCCCATTTCGTGAAATCCGGCAGATGCGACCGCCAGCACGAACACGAGCAGAAGCAGCGCGGGCCGATCGAAGGCCTGGGCGGTCGCGGACGCCAGGCCCTTATCGAACAGAACGAACCACAGAACCCCCACGAACGCGGCCAGGACCGGCCACATAATCCACGGCCGAAACAGGAACGCAAACGGCGCCGTCAGGCGCGAGGTCCACTTCGGGTTCGTGACCAGGACCTTGAAGCGCAGTGCAAGCAGCGGATTGCGCCGCGGCGGTGCGAGATGCTCGGTGCCTGCCAGAAGGCCCTGCCGCCCAAGCTTCGCGCTCAGGCGGACGACGTGCTCCTCCTCGACGCGCCGGCCGCAGCGCTCCGTCAGCGCGTCGGCCAGCTGGCGAGTGTCACGGCGTCCGTCGATCTCCTCCAGCAGTCCGTACATGAGCGGGCCAACCTGAACCATCTGGCCGTCGCCGCGACGGACGAGCGCCGCGCCATGCCGATATCCGCAGCCGTGGATGTCGCCCAGCAACTCGACACCCTCCCCTCGAGTGAGGGGAGGGTGATCGGGCACATCGACCCTTCTGACGGGAGGCTCAGCTGTCGCGGTCATGTGTGACGCCGCGCGAGGTGTCGCTCATCTCCGACTGGCTGTTAGGTGCCTGCTGTTATTGCTGCGAGACGCCAGCGTCCTGAGTGGCGGTGGCGTCCGCATTGGCGTTGTCCAGGTTCTGACTGATGTTGACGTCCTGCTGCGCTCCCGCCTCGGATACCGCGCCAGGGGAGTCGACGTTGGCGCTGGCAGCAGCATCGACCGGCGCCGCAACATTCGCGTTCGCCGCAACCGCGCCATCGACCGGGGCGGTCAGATTGGCGTTGGCGTCCAGGTTGACGTTGGCGTCGAGCAGGCTGCCGCCATTCAGCAGTGAATCCGGGCTGCCCGCGGTGGTGGAGGCGGCATCGCTCGCCGGTGCCGCAGCACCGCTGGCCGCTGCCGGAGTCCCAGTCCGCGGCTGTGGCCGGTGCGCCTGACTCTGCCGCGGTTCCGCTCGAGGCGGGCTCGACTGGATTGGCCGACGCAGGCTCCACGGGACCGCCTGATGCGGGCTCGACCGGGGTGCCGGCGGCACCTGGTGTGGCCGCGGCGCCGGCGGCACCCGGGGTGGCCGGGGCATTGGCTCCGGCAGCCGCCCCGCCGGTCTCGCCGGTCGGCGTCGTACCGGTCGTGCCCGAACCGTTGCCCGAGGCGCCTGCTGCGCCTGAACTGTTCTGAGCAACCTGCGCGTGCTGCGGCGCCGTTGCGTCCGCGGTACCGCTGATGTGCTGGTCGATCGAACCCTGTTGCGCGGCTACGCCCTCAGATGCGGCTCCCGGGCTCAGGGCGTTGGCACTCACGGCCGCCTCGATCGGGGCTGCCACGTTGAGGTTCGCTGCCGCCGCCAGGTCAACCGGCGCGGCCAGATCCAGGCCGAGGTCCACATTCGCGTTGACGTCGAGGAGGGAGAGAACCTCCTTGTTCGGGAGGGAGACGGCTCCCTCCGCTTCAACCTCGTCCATCGAAAGCTTGTTCTCGTTGTTGCCTTGGTTCTCGTCGCTCACCTGGGCCTCCGTTGTGGTCGGGTACCGCTTTTCTCCCCCCAGCGCAGTACACCCAAACGTGGTCGATCAGGCTTGTGGCCGTTTGTGCCGCCTGCCGGTCGCTCGATCATCCGACGCCTTGCCGGGGTCCTAACGGCGCCACTGTCACGGCGTGACAACGGCGCCCAAGCTATTCCGGAGCCGGGTCGCTCCGAGTGTCAGATGCATGCGCCCGAGAGGACTCGAACCTCCACGGGAGTTGTCTCCCACAAGGCCCTCAACCTTGCGCGTCTACCAATTCCGCCACAGGCGCGTGGGGGGCGGAGTATATCCTCGGGGCTGGGATGCCCTGAGTTACTGGGGGACGCCCGACCGGGGTAGCGGGGGGATGCCCAAGGGGAAGTCGTCACATCGCAGCCGATCGGCTGACGGGCGCGGCGATTCCTGAGGCTGGGCGAAAAACGCTCGCATACGACGCGTTTTTCGCCCACCCTCGGTGCGAGGCCTGCGTGCGTCTTCGCTTGTATCCATCCGCGAGCCCCGCTACAGTGCCGAACATGTGTTCGACCCACACGGCCCCGAGTCCACACGAACAAGGAGCGGACGAATGGACCTGACCAAGCGCCAGCAGGAGATCTTTGACTTCATCAAGCGGTATTCGGCCAGGTATGGGTACCCGCCCACGGTGCGTGATATCGGCAAGGCCGTGGGGCTCGCCTCCTCCTCTACGGTGCACGCTCACCTGGCGAACCTCGAACGGATTGGGCTATTGCGTCGGGATCCATCCAAGCCGCGAGCGATCGAGCTGCTCGATCGTGCGGCCGCCGGGGTACGGAGCCTGGTGCGCTCGGACTCGGGGCTCCCGCTCGTGGGCCATGTAGCAGCCGGTCAGCCTGTGCTGGCCGAAGAGAACATTGAGGACTACGTCCAGACGCCATCGTTCGCCGGCGGCGAGCAGGGCGCCTACCTGCTCCGAGTCCGTGGCGACTCGATGAAGGACGTGGGCATCCTGGATGACGACCTCGTCGTGGTCAAGCCGCAAGAAGAAGCGACTGACGGTGAGATCGTCGTGGCGCTCGTGGGTGAAGAAGCCACGGTCAAGCGCTTCTACAAGGAGATCGACCACATCAGGCTTCAGCCTGAGAACGAGTCGATGTCCCCGATCCGGAGCAAGGACGTCCGAGTTCTCGGGAAGGTCGTCGGGCTGATGAGGAGCATGGGGTAATGACAGCCCCTGTCCTGGCGCCTCCGCCGGCTGATCGCGGTCTTGATCCGTGGCGGTTTCGCGCTGCGCCGAGCCTGGACGCCGCGATCTCGGCTCTCTGGGCGAGGATCGCCGCTCATCAACCGGTGGTGTGTCCGCTCTGCGCCGGCGCGATGGAACCGCGCTACGGCGCCGGGGCCGTTCCGATCGCAGGGCGCTGCCGGGACTGCGGCTCGGTCCTCACGTAGTTAGGCGCCGCCCTGGAGCGCGCCGAGCATAAGGCCGCAAGCGGGAAACCAACCCTTCCAGTGGGCTTGCGCCGAAGCTATCCTCAACGGCGCAGGCTGAGCAGTCGCGGAGGTCAACCTTCGAGGAAAGTCCGGACATCACAGGGCAAGGTGGTCGGTAACGCCGACCCGGGGAAACCCGCGGGAAAGTGCCACAGAAAAGACACCGCCTAAGCCTGGAGCCGCTGCAGAGCTTCAGGCCGGTAAGGGTGAAATGGTGCGGTAAGAGCGCACCGGCGTCGCGGTGACGCGGCGGCCAGGCAAACCCCACCTGATGCTAGGCCAAGCAGGACCGTTTGGAGGTGGCCCGCCAAGGTCCGGGTAGGCCGCAGAGATGGATGGCTGCTCTCGACAGAATCCGGCTTACAGGCCTGCTAAGGAAAAGCCCCGCTAACGCGGGGTTTTTCTATGTGGCTTTACGGCGGCGATCGAACAGCCCTGGGCAAATACGATCACGACGCCTGACCGGCAATTCTCGCAAAGCCTCATGCGGGAACGCAGTCGGATGCGTAATTCGGCCGCCGACCGGGCGAGCGCCACGATTTATTGCTGCGTGACCGTGGCCGGGAACGTCGTGCCGCGCTTCTCGAACACGAAGCGGAAGTGGTCAAGCAACTCGCGTTTGAAGCAGACGCTGTTGGCGCTCACTCCAGAGGTGAACGCCAGTCGGAACTCGCGGCTGGTGAGATAACGCGGGACGAGCTGAGCCTTGATCAGCGTCTTGCGCAAGCTGCGCGTCGCGAAGCGTGCACGCCATTGGGCGATCGTCTCGATGTAGTCGAGGCGGCCGCTCGAGCTCTCACCCAGGGTGAAGTAGGGCTTGGCGGCCTTGATCACCTGCTCGGAGCCAAGGGGCAGAAACGAGCCGGGGAACTGTTGCTGCATCAGTGCCAGATACCAGGCATCGGAGTCTCGTGGCGCTTGGATCGAGACCGCGTCTGTCGGGATCATGTTGCGCCCGAAAACCATCGTCTGCAGATACAGCCGGCCACCGTCGGGCAGAACGCTCGCCACCCGGGCAAAGACGTCACGGTAGACGTCGTCTTGGCGCCCATCGCGATAGTCCTCGGGCGAACAGACGTGCTCAAAGGCCCCGAGGCTGGCAACGGCGTCGAAGCGACCGAAGGTGCCGCGGTCGATCTGGCGTAGATCGAGCAAGTGGACGTCCAGCCCGTGGCGTCGGCAAGACTTCGCCTGCGCCGAGGACAGCGTCACCCCTACTCCCTCGCCGCCCCGCTCACGGATGAAGTGCAACAGGCCCCCCCAGCCGCAGCCAAGATCAAGCACCCTGCGGCCAGGGCCAATCCCAATCTGCTCGGCTATGTATTGGTGCTTTCGCGTTTGCGCCTCCTCCAGTGACATCGAGAAATCACCGTCGTACTTGGCGCCGCTGAAATCTGCCAGCTCGCCGAGGCTGAGCCGAAAGATTCGATCGATGAGCGAATAGGTGAAGTCAAGGTCGACGCGGTTGGCCACGGCGAGCCGCAGGCTACCCAAGCGACAGGGCAAGCTCAGTTCGCGGCTGGCGCATCGTGCCGCAAGAACCGCTCGGGCCGCGAGTCACCGCGGCTCGGCTGAACTCACGCCGCCTGCGTGGGGGCCGCTAGTGCTGGTAAGTGGATCTGTGGTTTCTGGTTGCCGGCCGGGAGAGCGAAGGTCGTGGACACGCTCGGCCGCAGCGCCGAGGCGGACACGAAGTTCACGATCTGTAAGCCAAAGCCCAGAGGCTTCACCGGATAGAGCGCCGACCACCGGCGGGGCCTCCGATGGGCTGGTAGCCTTTCGCCAGCGGTCACGGGGACCGGTGGCCGCAGTGAGTGAGTTGAGCGCTGCGGCGTGGCCGAGCGACGAGCTCACCGCGGTCACGGACGAAGGAGGGCGTGATGCGTTTTGGATCTAGGCGAGTTATCCGCAGGTCGCTGTGGCTGGGCGGACTTGTGCTCGTGACGGCGACCGCGCTGACTCCGAATGCTGTCGCGGTGGCGTTCCGGTGGTCGCGGCCAATCGCACTCGATCGGACTGGAGGGGAGCAAGACCTCCAGGCCGTCAGCTGCCCGTCGATCTCGCAATGCACGATTGTCAACACAGCTCTCCTGTCCGTCGGCGTCCCAGTGCACCGGTTTTGATGAGAGCGGTAAGGAAGTGACCGTCAACCCTCTCTCGCCCGACAGGCCGCCGGTCGTGGCGATTCCGGGGGCGACAACCGTGCTGGCCGCGTCCTGTCCGTCGGTCTCGCTCTGCGTGGCCGGCGATGAGCAGGCGTTCGCCTTTGTCGGTCTCGCCGCGCCGGTGAAGGTCCGCCCGCCTGGGATTACCGGGACCGCGCAGGTGGGCAAGCTCCTGACCGAGCACAATGGCGCTTTGACAGGAGCACCCACGAGCTATCGCCACCAGTGGTTTGACTGCAACAGGCCGGCCAGCAGTGCTCGGCCATCCAGGATGCAACGGGTGTGACATATCGCCTGACGTCCCGCGATGCTGGACACACGGTGCGAGTGGAGGAACTCGCGCGCAACGCCGCCGGCCAGTCGCATCCGGCAAATTTCTGCCCAGACAAAAGTAGTAACGCGGTAGCTCGACCAGCGAAAGGAGCGGCTCCATGCCGGCGTATGTGATCGTCGAGACCGACATCCACGACCCCGAGCGCTACGAGCGCTATAAGGAGGCCTCGCCCGGCGCAGTCGCGGCCGGCGGAGGGCGATTCATCGTCCGCGGCGGCGAGATGGCCGTGCTCGAGGGCGACTGGAATCCCAAGCGGTTGGTCATGCTCGAATTCGAAGACCTTAAGGCGGCCAAGCGCTTCTACGAGTCCGAGGCGTACCAGAACGCGAAGAAGCTGCGGGAGGGAGCCGCCGACCTCAACATGGTGGCTGTCCAGGGAACCGACTGATCGTCTAGCTTGCCGTAATCATCCAAGCCAGGGCGCGGGAGTATGGGGCCCACTGGGGTTCCGTTCGGGGGCGCTCTTCAATGGGCCGGGAAGGAGATTACGATGCTGAACCGGATGTTTCAGCGCGTTCGGGCGCACGTCCCGGCGTTGCTCGTGCTGTTCGTGGCGCTTGGGGGGACTGCCGTCGCAGCCACCCGTGCGCTCCCGGCGAATTCGGTGGGGACCAAGCAGCTCCAAAACGGAGCGGTGACCGGCCAGAAGGTGGCCAGCCACACGCTGACGGGAGCGAACATCAACCTCAGCAAGCTGGGCACGGTGCCCAACTCGGCAAAGCTCGCTGGATTCCCGGCATCCGCCTTCCTGCGAGGCGTCAGCGCGGGGACCGGTCTGAGTGCGAGTCGGACTTCGGGTCATGTGTCGCTCGCAATCGCCCACGGCTACCAGCTGCCGCAGAGCTGCGCGACCGACGAGCTCGTCCAGTGGACCGGGAGTGGCTGGGGGTGCGCCAGCAACCCCAGCGGCACCGCGTGGCAGCTGACCGGCAACGCCGGGACCAGTCCCGCAAACGACTATGTCGGGACCAGCGATCACGAGCCATTGAACCTGGATGTGAACGGAAGCCCGGCACTCCAGCTTGCACCGGACCCGACCAGCCCCATCCTCATCGGCGGGTGGCAAGGCAACAGCGTCGCCGCCGGCGCGTCCGGCTCAGTTATTGGCGGTGGCGGTGCCAACGACGCCACCAACAAGGTGACCGGCAGCTTCGGGGTCGTCGGCGGCGGCCTAGACAACTCGGCCGGCGGCCCGGGCAACTCGCCTGGGGTTTACGCCACCGTCGCGGGTGGAGTTGGTAACACAGCATCGGGGAACTACTCGTTCGCAGCCGGGGAGAACAACACCGCCACCGGGGCCGATGCGACCGCGCTCGGGGATAACAACACCGCGAGCGGGCCCTCCTCGATCGCTATCGGGCTCGGCAACACCGCCTCCCTTGAAGGAGCGACGGCGCTCGGGAATGCGAACGACGCGGGGGGCGAGGATTCGGTCGTGCTCGGACAGAACGCGACCGACAACAACAATTTCAACTCGTTCGTATGGAGCGACGGAACCCAGAGCTCCTCCTCGAGCCTGGACTTCGCCGCAACGGGCCCGAAAGTGTTTGACGCGCTGGCCACGAACGGGTTCACGTTCCAACTCAGCGCACCTTTGGCGACGTTTGACGGCTGCAGGTTGACTTCTGGCAGTGCTGGCTGGTCGTGCACGAGCGACCGGAACGCCAAGCACGACTTCCAACCGATCTCCGATCAGTCGATCCTGGGTGCGCTCGGGCGGATGCCGATCGAGTCGTGGAGCTACAAGCTCGACCGCAGCGACACGAGACACATCGGGCCGACCGCGCAGGCCTTCATCAAGGCGTTCCGGGTCGGCAATAATCCGAAGGCGATCGGGACACTTGATGAAGGCGGCGTGGCCCTCGCCGGCATCAAGGGCCTCTACGGCCTCGTACAGCGCCAACAGCAGCAGATCCGTCAGCTCGAGGGCCAGGTGAGCGCCCTGGAGCGATCACGCCACAGCGGGTCATAGCGGATCAGACCCCGGATCATGGAAGGCGTCGACCGTCAGGGTCGGCGTCTTCCACCGTCGGCTGGCGCTCCGCTTCACCCTGCATCCGCCGCAGATCCTCCAGCGGGATGTGGCAGCTCATCGCGTGACCAGCCTCGGACTCCTCAAGCGGCGGCTCGGTCGTCTCGCAGATCGCGCCCAGCTTGCGGGGACAGCGGGTGTGAAACACGCAGCCTGACGGCGGGTCGGCGGCGCTGGGGATCTCGCCCTCGAGCCGGATCCGCTCGCGCGGCGGAGCCGCCCAGCGTCGGGACCGCTGAGAGCAGCGCCTCGGTGTAAGGGTGGTGTGGGCCGCTGAACACCCGCTCGGCCGGGCCAATCTCCATGACCCGTCCCAGGTAGAGCACGGCGATCCGGTCCGCCAGGTAATGCACGACGCCGAGGTCGTGGCTGATGAACACGTAGGCCACGTCCTCGCGTCGCTGGAGGTCCCCCAGCAGGTTGAGGATCGCCGCCTGGACTGACACATCGAGGGCGGAGGTCGGCTCGTCGCACACGACCAGGCGTGGATCGCCGGCGAATGCCCGGGCGATGGCCACCCGCTGCTTGAGCCCGCCTGAGAGCTGCGCCGGCCTCATCGACAGCTGATCCTCGGACAGGCGGACAGCCGAGATCAGAGCGCAGCAGCCGACGCATCATCGCCTCGCCCCGGTAGCCCCCGAGCTTGGTGAGTGTGCGGCTGATCAGCCGTCTGACCGAGTGCCGGCGGTTGAGCGCGGAGTCCGGGTTCTGGAAGACGATCTGGAGCGCCTTGTGCTGGGCCCGCGAGCGCTTGGCCGAGCTCGGGGCAAGCGGATCGCCGTCGAGCGTCACCGTCCCGCCCGGATCCGGAGCGGTCAGGCCGAGCAGGACCCGGGCCAGCGTGGTCTTTCCGCTCCCGGACTCGCCAACGAGCCCGAGCGTCTCGCCGGTCCGGACCTCGACGCTCACCCGCTCCAGGGCGTGGATCGCCTGGCCGCCGAGATGGAAGGTCTTCGAGACGTCGCGGACATCGATCAGCGGCTCTCCGTGTCCGTTCTCCGCCGGCAGCGCCCTCGGCTTCAGTTCCCACCACCCGCGGCAGCGTCTGGGCGAGCTCGTGGAAGTGGCAACGCGACCCCCGCCCCGGGCCGGCGTCGTAAACCGGCGGCGTCTCGGTCCGGCAGCGCTCCTGGGCCAGGCCGCAGCGGTCGGCGAAGATGCAGCCCGGCGGAACCTCGCCCGGGCCGCGGCAGGAAGCCGGGAATCGTGTCCAGCGTGGCCCGTGACTTGGTTGCCTCCCGCCTGGGGATGCAGCGCAGCAGCCCGACGGTGTAGGGATGGCGTGGGTCACGGAACAGCTCGCGGGCCGGGCCCTCCTCGACGAGCTCGCCGGCGTACAGCACGCCCGACCCGGTCGCACATCCTGGCGATCACGGCCAGGTTGTGGCTGATGAACAGCAGCGAGGTCCCGAACTCCTCGCGCAGCGCGGAGATCAGGTCGAGCACCTCGGCCTCGACCGTCGCGTCCAGGGCCGTCGTCGGCTCATCCAGGATCAGCAGCGACGGCTCGGCGGCCAGCGCCATCGCGATCACCGACCCGCTGGAGCATGCCGCCCGAGAGCTGGTGGGGATAGCGCCGCATGACGCCGGCCGGATCGGAGATCCGTCACCTTGGCCAGCATCTGCTCGGCCCGCTCCAGCGCCTGCTTGCGCGAGACTGCCCGGCGATCTCGAAGACCTCGGCCACCTGGCGCCCGACGCGGATCGTGGGGTTCAGCGCCTTGCCGGGCTCCTGGTAGACCATCGAGACCTTGCCGGCCCGCAGGCGGCGCAGCTCCTCCCGCTTCAAGGCCGAGCACCTCGACTGCCGTCGACGGCGATCCGGCCCGCCGATGACCCGTCCGTTGCGGGCCAGATAGCGCACAATCGGCCAGGGCGACGGTCGACTTGCCCGAACCCGACTCTCCGACCAGCCCGTAGGCCTCGCCGCGCCCGATCTCGGAAGGAGACGTCGCGCAGGCACCGCCAGCTCGCGCCCCCGGACGCGGTAGGAGACTTCCAGCTGCTCGACGCGTCAGCGCGTCGATCTCGGCCGGCGGGGCGTCGGCGCCGGAATCGGCCACCGGGACGCCGCGCTCACCGCTCGAGCGCCCCCTCGATCGAGTCCGACACGAAGTTCACGGCCACGATCAGCGAGGCGATGGCGAGCGCGTCGAACAGCACCTCCCACCAGTAGCCGGCGGCCACCTGGCCGTAGTTCTGGGAGATCTCAAGCCCCCAGTCGGGCGACGGGAGCTGCGATCCCGAAGCCCAGGAATGACAGCGCGGCCACCGTGAAGATCGCGTACCCCAGGCGGACGGTGAACTCGACCAGGATCGGCGCCAGCACGTTGGGCAGGATCTCCACGAACATCACATACGGGGCGCGCTCTCCGCGCAGCCGAGCGGCGGCGACGTAGTCCAGCTCGCGCTCTCCTGGAGCACGGCCGCCCGCACGGTGCGGGCGATCAGGGGCGTGAACACGATCCCGATCACCAGGATCAGCGTGAGGTGCGAATGCCCGAGGGCCACCACCGCCAGCACCCCGGTCACGACCAGCGGGAGAGCCAGGAAGGCCTCCACGAACCGGCTCAGGATCTCGTCCACGATGCCCGCGGAAGTAGCCCATGATCAGCCCGATCGCCGTCGCCCAGCAGCGTGCCCAGGAGCGTGGCCAGTGGGGCCACGATCAGGATGTCCCGCGAGCCCACGATCACCCGGGAGAGCATGTCCCGGCCCAGCGCGTCGGTTCCGAACAGGTGCGCTCCCGATGGGGCCTGGTTGATCGCGGTGGCCCAGGTTCTCGGCATAGGGGTCGTGGGGCGCGATCTGGGACCCGAAGATCGCGCACACGATCCAGAACAGCAGGATCGCCGCGCCGATCAGAAACAGCTTGGATCCAAGCAGGCGGCGCGCCAGCTCCCGGCGAGATCTGCCCGGCGCCGGCCGCCTGGAGCGCGCCGGCCGACTCGACTGGAACGGTTCCGACGCTCATTCGGCGGCCTGCAATCGGATGCGGGGATTTAGGAGCGCGAACAGGATGTCGGCCGCAGCGTGGCCACCATGTAGATGATCCCGATCGTCAGCACGCCCGGCCTCCAGCATCGGAAAGTCCTTGTTGACGGCCGCGTTGTAGCACCAGCGACCCGATCCCCTGGTAGCGGAACAGGGTCTCAACGATTATGAGGCCGCCGATCAGGTAGCCGGTCTGGGTGGCCACCACCGTGATCGTGGGCAGCAGCGCGTTGCGCAACACATGGCGGCGGATGACGACCCCTCGTGAGCAGGCCCTTGAGCGTGGCCGTTCGCGCATAGTCCGATTCGAGCGCCTCGATCATCCCCGCCCGCGCCATCCGCGAGATGTAGCCGAACAGAATCAGCGTCAGCGGGATCGCCGGCATGATCAGGTACTTGAGCCGCGTGAAAAAGCCCGAGCCCGGCGGCGCGGTGGCCGAGACGGGCAGCAACCCGAGCCCGATGCCCAAAGGCCAGAATCAGGATGATCCCGGAGACGAACTCGGGCACTGTCGTGGCCGAGAGCCCGACGGTGCTGATCAGCCGGTCAAGCGGGCGCCCCACGTAGAGCGCGGCCACGATGCCGGCCAGGATGCCCAGCGGCACGACGAGGATGAACGCCAGCGACGGCCAGCTTGAGCGAGCGGCCCAGGTCGCCGGTGAGCATCGGGCCGATCGCCGACTGGTACTGGTAGGAGTGGCCGGGATTGCCCTGGACGAAGTGGCTGATCCAGGTCCAGTACTGGCTGAGCACGGGCTTGTCCACGCCGAGCTGGTGATCGAGGGCCTTGACCGCGCTCTGCTGCGGCCAGCGGGCCGAGGATCGAGCGCCCGGGGTCGCCGGGCAGCACCTGGGCGACCAGGAACACGATCACGCTCAGGATCCAGAGCGTGATCAAGCGCCAGCCCGACGCGCTTGAGAATGAACCTGGTCATCGTCTGGCGCGGCGGGCGGGGAGCGTGAGCTTTCGCTCAGCCCTAGGTCATGTAGGCCTGGTCCAGGTACAGCTGGGCGATCGAGGTGGGATTCAAGCCGCCGACGTTTGGCCGTCGAGGCGGTCAGACCGTCGATCCAGTACGGGATCACGATCGGCGTTTCGGCGAGCAGCAGGCGCTCGATCTTCCCCGCGATCTGCCGCTGGGTCTGGAGATCCAGCGCGGCCACGTACTGCTTGACCAGCGAGTCATAGGTCGAGTTGTGGAAGTGGGCGGCGTTCCACGGGCCTTTGGAGGTCAGCGGCGCCTCCAGGAACACGTTGGGGACGCCGCGGTCGCCGTAGTCGACCAGGCTCATCGTCCCATCGAGCCAGTCTGAGTTGCCAAATGTCGCCTTGCCGTAGTACTGGCTCTGCGTCTCGACGTTCAGGGTGATGTCGATGCCGGCCTTGGCGGCGTTGGCCTTGATCACCTGAGCCAGCTGAGGAATCTCCTCGTAGACCTCGGTGTCCAGCGTCACGCTGAACCCCTTGGAGTGGCCGGCCGCGGCCAGCAGCTGCTTGGCCTTGCCGATGTCCTGCGTGCGCTGCGGAACGGAGGTGTCGGTGGATGGGAATCTCGGTCCGAACGGGTAGTCGTTGGCCACGCTGCCGTCGCCGCAGAAGGAGGGCCGAGACCATCCCGGCGCGGTCAAGCGAGTATGCGACGGCCTGGCGCACCCGCGGGTCGGTGAACGGGGCCTTGTCGTTGCGCATCGACAGCTCACGGTGGTTGGCCGACTTGAGCTTGATGATCCGGTAGGTGGAGCTGTGGAGCAGCGAGGTGGCGCCGGCGGGCACGAACTGCCCGATCACGTCGACGTCGCCGCCCTGGAGGGCCAGGATCTGGGGCTGCTGGCTGGAGTAGAACTTGAACTGGGTGCCGTTCAGGAACGGCTTTCTGCCCCAGTAATCAGGGTTGGGCACGAACGACGCTCCCTGGCCCTGGTTGTAGCTGCCCAGCTTGAATGCCCCCGTCCCGATGAACGTGTGCTGCCAGCTGCCGTAGTCGGTCCCCTTGGGGACGATGATCGCGTTGTAGTTATCCGAGGAGACCAGATAGGGGAAGTTGCCGTTCGGGCGCCTCGAGCTGGAACTCGACCGTGGTCGCGTCGACCTTCTTGACCCCCGACGGAGAGAGGACGCCCGTGAAGGTCGAGAGCGCGTTGGATGCGTTCTTGGGGTCGGCCAGCTGCTGGAACGTGTAGACCACGTCGTCGGCGGTCATGGAAGCGCCGTTGCGGAACTTGACGCCGGGACGGAGCTTGAACCGCCAGATGCTGCCGTCGGAGTTGGGAGACCAGCTCAGGGCGAGCATCGGCTTGAGGCGAAGTTTCAGGTTGCTGTCGAAGATCAGGAACTCGCCGGTTTGGCCCAGCATGCACAGCCCACCGGCGTCCGCCACGGTGAGCGGATTGACCGCGGCGGCCGGGGTGGAGATCGCCACCCGCAGGGTTCCGCCGCGGCTTCGGCTTGCCGGCAGACGGCGCCGTGCTCGAAGTGCCAGAGGAGACCACAGGCGGTCAGGATCGCCCCCAGCAGCGGAGCCGACATCCCGATCGCGCTTCCCCGGCGCAGGAACTGGCGCCGGCTGAGGCGGCCCGAGACGAGCTCGTCGATGTAGTGGTTCTCCAGCTCGGTGCGGTCTTCCCGCAGCCGATCGAGCGGTGTGTTGGTGCGCCTCATCCGAGCCTCCGTTCGTCTCTAACATGTCATGGTTTGCGCAGCTGCGCGCCGCCGATTTAGTGCAGAGGCGACCCTATTCGATTCGGGGCCGCGGATGCGGCCGAGGGCACGATCTTGCCAGTGGATCGAGGGTCCGACCGGTGGTAGCGTGGATGTACGCGCGAAGGACACGGTACGCGCGAAGGACACGATGCCCACTGAGATCCGGCATCCGCTGTTCGCCCGGTTCTTCGACCGCTTCAGCAAGACGATGGAGCGTGAGGTCGGGCCACTCCGCGACGAGCTCTGGATGGACTGTCCGGGCGGGTGCTCGAGCTCGGCGCGGGCAACGGGATCAATTTCTCGCACTACCCGACCTCGGTGAACGCCGTTGTGGCGATCGAGCCAGAGCCCTACCTGCGGGCCAAGGCCGAGCAGGCGGCCGGCACGGCTCCGGTGCCGGTGTTCGTTCGGCCGGGGCGGGCCGGTGAGCTCGGCCTCGAACCGGGCTCCTTCGACGCCGTCGTCTGCAGCCTCGTGCTGTGCTCGATCGACGATCAAGCGGCCGCGCTCCGCGAGCTCCACGCGGCGCTGCGCAGCTGGGGGAGAGCTGCGCTTCCTGGAGCACGTACGGGGGCAGGGGTGTCAAGGCGAAGGTCCAGCGGGTGATGGATTCCTCGCGCCTGTGGCCGGGGCTGGCGGGCGGCTGCCACTGCCTCGCGGGACACGGTCGAGCGGGATGCGCGCTTGCTGGCTTCACCGTCCGCCAGGTGCGATCGGTGAACGTCGGCCCGAGCTGGGCTGTCGACGAACCCGCACGTGCTGGGAGTAGCGGTGCGGCAGGCGCGGCGGGCTGCTAGGTTCGCGTGCGATGTGCGATCAGGAGGATGCAGGGTGATGAGGGCAAAGCTTGTTCTGCTGGCAAGTCTGGTTGGGGTCGCTGGCCGGCGATTCCGGCGAGCGCCGGCGCCTCGGCTTCGCCCGCCCCGGTCAAGGACTATGCGAACTTCGCCCGGGACATCGTCCCGTCGGGCAACTTCGGGAGCATCCCGACCCCGTCCACGCAGGCCAAGATCGAGCGTCAGGCGGTGATGTACAACGCGCTCACGCCGCTCTTCAGCCACGTCACCCAGGCCGACGTGATCTCCGACTTCAAGGCCGAGACGCTCAACGTCAAGGATGCGCCAGGCCCGGTCACGAAGGAGACCGTTCCCCACGCGGGATCACGATCTACCGCGACGTCTACAACGTCCCCTACATCTACGCCAAGACCGACAGTGACCTGACCTGGGCCTCCGGCTGGGTGGAGGCCGAGGATCAGGGCCTGCTGCTGGACGAGGCTCGATACCTGGGGCGGCTGGCCGCGATCGATGCCCCCGGCCAGGACGTCATCGGCCTGATCGGCAGTCTGGCCAGCTTCACGCCGACCAAGCAGACCGAGAACGAGGTGGGCCAAGCAGACGAAGGCCCTGCTCAAGTCACGGCGCGGAGGGGCGGGCGATCCTGCGTGATCTGCACCTCTATCTCGATGGGATCAACACCTACCTCAAGGACCACGGGCAGACGCCCAACTTCACCCTGACCGACATCTACGCCTTCAACGCGATCAAGGACCAGTTCGTGGGGGAGGGGGGCGGCAACCAGGCGATCAACTCGGAGTTCCTCTCGGCGCTCAAGCGGCGCCTTGGGGCCAAGCAAGGGGTGGAAGGTCTGGAACGACTTGCGTGAGGCCTATGACCCGTCAGCTCCGGCCAGCGTCCCCGGGCACGTCCAGTTCCAGCCCAAGCCCAAGAGCCTGAGCGGCAACGTGATGCTCGACCCGGGCAGCCTCTCGGCGAACGCCAAGGATGCGCTGGCCGCCCAGGCCCGCGCACGCGGGCACGCCAGCAACGAGCTGATGGTCTCCGGCTCGCGCTCGGCCACCCACCACCCGATCATGGTGGCGGGACCACAGATCGGCTACTACTACCCGGGCCTGACCACCGAGGTCGTCGAGAACGCCCCCGGGCATCCACCAGCGCGGCGTGACCAGCGCTCCCTTCCCGGGCTACATCTTCATCGGGCGAAGCCAGGACCAGGCCTGGTCGTTGACCTCGGCCGGGCTTGACCAGATCGACACCTACGTCGAGACGCTATGCGGACACAGCATCCACAAGTACATGTTCGACGGGAAGTGCCGGAAGATGCAGTTCTTCAACGCCGGCAAGCTGACCAACGACGGCAAGACCACGGAGGTCACCTTCTGGCGCACGGTGAACGGCCCCGTGTTCGGTTACGCCAAGGTGCACGGGCGCCTCGTTGCTCTCACGCACAAGCGCGCGAGCTACGGCAAGGACGCGCTCGATCTGCTCTTCTACTACGAGCTGGGGCACGGCAAGGTCCACAACATCCACCAGTTCTTCACGGCCGCGGCCAAGACGCCGCAGACGTTCAACTCGTTCTACATGGACGACCACAACATCGGCGTCTTCACCAGCGGGCTGGTGCCCCTTCGGCCCTCGAACGTCGACCAGGACCTGCCCATCAACGGCAACGGTAAGGAGCAGTGGCGCGGCTTCCTTTCGGCCAAGAAGCATCCCCAGGGGATGAACCCGCCCAGCGGGGAGATCATCAACTGGAACAACCGACCCGAGCTCGGCTACGAGGCACCTGACGACAACTGGATGCTCGGCGACATCCAGCGGGTTGATCTGCTGCATCAACAATCTCGGCCACGGCAAGCACATCACGCCGGCGCGGGTCGTCTCGGCCATGAACGAGGCGGCTACCCAGGATGTCCGGGAGATGACGTTCGAGCCGGTGCTGTCGAAGATGCTGCACAAAGGGCATGCGCCCAGCAAGCGGGACGCCCAGATGCTCCAGCTACTCGACGCCTGGCACCGCCAGGGCGGCAGCCGTCTGGATCGCACCGGAAACGGCAAGATCACCGCGCCCGGCGCAGCGATCATGGACACGGCCTGGCCGCTTCTGTCCAAGGCATGGGCGTCGAAGGTGCTGGGCGGCGCGCTGACCAACCAGCTGGCTTCGTTCATCCCGTTCTACGACTCGCCCGACAACGGCAATGGGACCGGCGGTCAGTACTCGGGCTGGCACATCTGGATGTACAAGGACCTGCGGACGATCCTGGGCGAGACGGAGAAGGCCCCGTTCGCGGTCCGGTACTGCGGCGGCGGGAGCGTCAAGGTGTGCGCCAAGCTCCTGTGGGGCGCGATCAACAAGGCGGGTAACGAGCTGGCCAAAGCGCAGGGATCGAACCCGGCCCACTGGCACTCGAGTGCGACCGCCGAGGAGATCAGCTTCGTGCCGGGGCTGCTCACCTACAAGATGCGCTACACGAACCGGCCCACCGGGATCCAGCAGGTGCTGAGCTTCTCCGGCCACGCGAAGGGCGATGGGTAGGCGGAACGCGCAGCGCCGCTAGCTTCTAACCTCCGCAGGGCAGGGCGCGAGGATGCTCGGTCCTACCTAATCGTCAGAAACACGGGGTGGAAGATGCGCCGCAGGTTCAAGGTGTCGAGGTGGTCGGGACTAGTGCTCTTGGTCGTTGCCGTGGCGGCCGGGTCAGCCATGGCCGCCCAGTCGGATCGCTCGCTCAGGGCTGGCCGGGGGACCGTCTTGACCGCCACCGTCCCGCGACTAGTGTTCGCCGCCCGGGACCTCGGAGGGCTCAAATCGAGCCGACGCCTCCAGGTCGCGCTGCCGCTGCGACTCCCGGATGCCACTGCCCTGGACCGCTTCGCGGCCGCGCAGTCCACGCCCGGTAGTCCCGAGTACCGCCATTTCCTGACCCCGGCTGAGTTTGGCCGGCGGTTCGGCGCCCCCGCGGCAGAGCTCCAGCGGGCCACTCGGGCTCTGAAGGCGCTCGGATTGGATGTATCGGCGCCGACCCCCAACCATCTCTATCTGACCGCCGTCGGAAGCGTGGGCACGCTCGAGCGCGCGTTCGGGGTCCGAATGGACACCTTCCGGCTCCCCTCCGGTCACACCTTCTACGCCAATACGGCGGATATCACCCTGCCGGCTTCGCTCAGAGGCAGTGTCACGGGCGTGATCGGCCTGGACGATTCCGCCCGGCCACAGCCCCGGCTACAGCCCCGAAAGCTGACTTCGCCAGTCCTGACGCGGGCCCGACGGTCCCTGGCCGATCGGCTCGGTGCCCGCGCCCCCAAGGGTAGGAGCGGCGGGGCCACACCGTGCGCCGCCGCGGTGGCCTCGGGCGGATACACGGCCCCGGATCTGGCCACCGCCTACAACTACAACGGCATCTACGCCAAGGGGTTCCACGGCGAGGGGATGAGCGCCGCCCTGGCCGAATTTGACGACTTCCACAAGTCCAACGTGGCAGCGGTGGAGTCCTGCTACCGCGTTCACACGCCGGTCACACGGCGACTGGTGGACGGGGGGACGGGCGGGCCGCCGGAGGGCGGGGAGGCCGAGGACATGGCCGACATCACGACGATCCTCGAGCTCGATCCCAAGCTGGCCCACCTGTACGTGTACGAGGCCCCGATCACGGGCGGCGCGGCCCTGCTACGACGAGGGGACGGCAGAGCTCGACCTCTACAGCGCGTACGTGGCCGATGACAAGGCGCCGGTCATGTCGGTCTCATGGGGATATTGCGAGCAGCTTCAGAGCGCCTCCTATGACCAGCTGTTCGGCCGGATTGCCGAGGAGGCGGCGGTACAGGGCCAGCAGATCCTCGATGCCTCTGGCGACAGCGGGGCCGTCGACTGTCTGGGCTCAGCCCGCCCAACGCTGGGAAGCCTCAGCGTCGAGCAGGAGTCCGGCGTGCCCTGGGTGACCGGCGTGGGTGGCACCGACCTTGGGCGCAAGGCGACGCTTCCCGGCTCGCCGATCCATGACGAGGACACCTGGAACGACGCCGGCGCAGCCGGTGGGGGTCAGAGTGCCATCTGGCCGATGCCCAGCTGGCAGTCGGGCTATCTCGCGGCCGCCCACGACAAGGTGCCCGGCGCGGCCAACGACTGCGGCGCGCCCAGGGGGCAGCTTTGCCGGATGGTTCCTGATATCGCCATGAACGCCGACCCGCTGGCCGGCGCCGTAGGTCGGGAGAGCAACCCGCAGTTCAAGACCGACGTGGGCTCCCCGGGCGACAACTTCTACTGCAGTACCCCTAACTGCACGGGAGGCTGGCAGCCGATCGGCGGCACGAGTCTGGCGGCTCCGACGGCCGCGGCCGCGGCCGTGCTCTGGGACCAGGAGGCCAAAGCAGCCGGGCTGGGCGATGCCGGGTTCCTGAACCCCGCGCTGTACCGGATCGCGTCCAATCGCCACGATTACGCCCGGGACTTTCACGACATCACGACCGACAGCAACAGCGACCAATACGACAGCGCCGACTGTCCGCCGGGCTGCAACCCCCATCACTTCTACAAGGCTCGCACCGGCTATGACATGGCCAGCGGGCTCGGATCGCTGAACGTGGCCAATCTGGGCGCGGATCTGGTCAAGCTGGCGGCGGAAGTCGCGGTGACTCCGAGCAGCCAGACCGTGTACGGCTATCTGCACGGTCCGAGCACAACGTCGCCCGTGTCCGTGACCAGCGGCTACCGCCACTCGACCTATACGGCTTCGAGCAACGCCAGCTGGCTGCATGTGGCGCATTCGGGGCATGCTCCGAGCGCGCTCGCCTGGCACGTAAATGCCAAGGGCCTGTCGGCGGGGACGAGAACGGGCCGGATCGTGGTCAAGGGCAAAGACGGCTCGACCTCCACGCTGACCGTGCGATACACGGTCAGCCCGAAGGCCAAGCTCTCGGTCTCGCCCGGAACGCTGCGCTTCTCGGAGTACGCGATCAACAAGCGGGGCGCCCGTACGCAGCCGAGCTGCGGCACGACGATCTGGAATGACGAGCTCAAGAGCTCGCTGACCGGTTCCTCGGACCACGCAGCGGTCGCTCCGAGCACCCGCCGCGTCCTTCGCATCGCCAACAGGGGAGCGTCCGGCAGCACGCTGCACTACTCGGTCTCCTTCCACACCCGGACGAGCAGCTGGCTGACCGAGGACCTAAACCCCCACAACAAGCCCAGCGGCTACCAGACCGAGCCGTCGAAGCCGTTCGTCCCGACGGTCGGGGCCGTCAAAGCGGGCGGGGCCGCAGGCGTCAAGCTGGCCTCGATCGCCAACGCCAATGCCTCTGGGGGCTATCCCCCCATGGATCAGGGCACGTACACCGGCGTGATCGATGTCCGGGACCTGGCTGATCCCTCGGTGCTCGTCACGATCCCGGTCAAGCTCGTCCTGGGCAGTGGCCAGCACACGCCGACGATCGCGACCACGCCCACGGCGATCAAGCTCTCACTGGCCACCGGCGCGAGCAAGAGAGTGAACCTGGTCCTCCGGAACGCCTCCCGGCAGTGCGGCTACGCCTACAGCCTCCAGGTCACCCAACCGTGGGTCAGGGTCAGCCCCTATCTGCTGTCCGGGCGCATCGGCGCCAAGCCCGCCCACAAGGCGCCTTCGGCAAAGGACACCGGGGGGGGCAACGGCTTCACGCCGCTGACCATCAGTGCCAAGAGCCTGGGCACGGGCGTCTATCACGCTCACGTGATCGTTCAATCCCAGAACGCCGTCCACAACCCGACGGTCGTGCCGATCACGCTGACGGTCGGGAAGGGCGGTTCACATAAGGCGGTTCGACGGCCGTCGAGCTTCACCGGGTAGTGAGCGGCGGTCGGGCGCCGTACTTCCCCGCGACCCGTAGTAGCGACTCGCCGTCGAGGCGGTGGATCACCCAGTCATCGAGGCGTCGGGCCTCGAGCTGCTCATAGAACCGCAGCGCGGGCTCGTTCCAGTTCAGAGCGGCCCATTCCAGACGGGCACATCGGCGGCTGACGGCGATCTGCGCCACGGCGCGGAGCAGGACGCGTCCCACGCCGGTTCGCCGGTGCGGCTCACGGACATAGAGATCCTCGAGCCAGATCCCCGGCCTGGCCTCCCAGGTTGAGAACGTGCCGTGGAAGAGGGCGAAGGCCGCCGGTTCGCTCTCGATTTCGGCCACCAGCGCCTCGGCGCTCGGCTTCTGGCCGAACAGGGCCTCGTGCAGAAGCTCGCTCGTGCCCGTGACCTTCTCAGGTGCGCGTTCGTAGGTTGCGAGCTCGACGATCATCGAGTGAAGCCAATCCACGTCCGGGGGCTCGGCTGGCACGGACCTGGGTGGGTGAGGCGAGCACGGCGGCGCACGATAGCGCCGTCTCGCCGCTCGGCGGCACGGCGCGGCAGGGCCGCTTCGGGGAAGATCTGCTGTTGATGCCCCGCGTAACTGACCCCATCGTGCGCCCGATCAGCCGGGTTGGGGCGGCCGCCCAGAACGCCCTCGAGCTGGCTCGGTTCGGAGGCCTCGCCACCGACCAGGAACCGTCTCCCTACGAGGTCGCCCGGGAGCACCGGATCTACCGCCTGCGCCACTACTACCCCGGCCCGGAGCGCCGGGACGGCCGGACCGGTGCGCCTCCGGTGCTGCTCGTACCGCCGATGATGCTGGCGGCCGAGGTCTACGACGTGGCCGCCAACACGAGCGCCGTGACGATTCTGCGCGAGCACGGAGTCGACCCGTGGGTGGTCGACTTCGGCGCGCCCGAGCGCGAGCGCGGAGGACTCGAGCGGACGCTGACCGACCACGTGCTGGCCGTCTCCGACGCGGTCGAATCGGTCCAGCAGGCGACCGGTCGGCAGGTCCATCTGAGCGGCTACTCCCAGGGAGGCATGTTCTGCTATCAGGCGGCAGCCTTCCGGCGAAACGCCGGAATCGGCTCGCTGATCACTTTCGGCAGCCCGGTCGACACCAGGATTGGCATGCCGCTCGGACTTCCCGAGGGCTTGGCTCGCGAGCTGGCCGAGCTGCTTCCTACAGGCGTTCCGGGGTCGGGCTCTTCCGGCCTGGGCCAGCCGCACCGGCTTCCGGATGCTCGATCCGGTCAAGTCCGCTGCGCCACCGGGTGGAGTTCTTGCTCCAGCTCCACGATCGCGAGGCGCTTGCTGTCCCGTGAGGGGCAGCGCCGCTTTCTGGAGGGCGAGGGATGGGTCGCGTGGCCGGGACCGGCGATGGCCGAGTTCCTGCGCCAGTTCATCTCCTCCAACCGGATGCTCGATGGCGGGTTCCTGATCGAGGACCGCCTGGTCACGCTGGCCGATATCGAATGTCCGGTGCTGACCGTGCTCGGTACGGTCGACCAGCTCGCGCCGGCGGCAGGCGTGCGGGCGATCACGCAGGCCGCGCCGCGGGCCGAGGTGTACGAACTCGATCTGCGTGCGGGGCATTTTGGGCTGGTCGTCGGCTCATCAGCTGTCTCGATCAGCTGGCCGACGGTGGCGGGCTGGGCCCAGTGGCGGGACGGCGAGCGGGATCTGCCCGAGACCGTGACGGCCGTGAGTGATTCGGCGATGCCTGAGACCGACCGAGCCCGTCCGCAGCCGGATGGCCTACGGGCTCGGGCTGGGCCTGGGGCTCGGGAGCGACGTGGCGCGCTCGATGGCCGGGACGGCCGGGCGCACGGCGCGTACCATGCGCGAGCTGGGTCGGGAGGCGGTCGGCCAGCTGCCGCGGCTGGTCCGGCTCGAGCAGATCCAGCCGGGGACGAGGATCTCGCTGGGTCTGCTCGTCCAGGAGCGTGCCCGCAACCGGCCCGACGAGGTCTTCTTCCTGTTCGAGGATCGCGGCCACACGGCCTCGGACTTCAACCGTCGGATCGACAACGTCGTCCGGGGCCTGATTGAGATCGGCGTCCGGCAGGGCGAGCATGTCGGGGTCCTGATGGGTACCAGGCCGAGCGCCCTGACCGCGGTCGTGGCCCTGAACCGGCTCGGCGCAGTGGCTGTGCTCATGCGCCCTGATGGCGACGTGGCTCGCGAGGCCAGGCTGGGCCAGGTGGAGCGCGTGATCGCCGATCCAGAGCACTCCGGGCCGGCCAAAGACGTCGACGGGCGTGCAGGTGTTCGTCCTGGGTGGCGGCGGCGAGGACCGCAAGCTCGACGAGGTCACCGACATGGAGCGGATCGACCCGGTGGCGGTCAGACTGCCCCGCTGGTACCGACCGAATCCCGGACGGGCGGCCGAGGTGGCGTTCATCATGTTCACCGGCGAGGGAGAGCGCACCCGGGCCAGCCAGATCACCAACCAGCGCTGGGCGCTGTCCGCCTTCGGAACCGCGACCTCCGCGGCGCTCGGAGACGGCGACACCGTTTACAGCGTCACGCCTCCCTACCACCCGTCGGCGCTGCTGACGAGCGTGGGGGGAGCGATCGCCGGCGGCGCTCGACTGGCCATGGCCCGGCGATTTGACGCCACCACGTTCTGGGAGGAGGTGAGGCGTTACGGCGTGACGGTCGCCTCCTATACGTGGACGATGCTGCGCGATCTGGTGGCGGCCGAGCCCCAGTCGGGGGAGCGCCACCACCCCGTCAGGCTGTTCATCGGCTCGGGGATGCCCCGGGGGCTGTGGCGGCGAGTCGAGCAGCGTTTCGCCCCAGCCCGGGTACTCGAGTTCTACGCCTCGACCGAGGCAGGAGCGATCCTGGTCAACCTGCGGGACGTCAAGCGCGGCGCGATGGGCCGGCCGCTGCCTGGGAGCTCCGAGGTCCGGATCGCCCGGTATGACCTCGAGGCTGGCGGCCTGATCCTGGGGAGCGACGGCTTCGCTCAGACGTGCGACACCGACGAGGTGGGGATCCTGCTCGCTCGCGTGCGTCCGGCCGACCCGTTGAGCGTCGTACCTCTGCGCGCCGTGTTCGCCGCCGGGGACGCCTGGGTCGTGACCGGGGACCTCTTCCGGCGCGACGGGGACGGCGACTACTGGCGGGTGGACGGCGTGGGCGAGGTGATCAGGACCCAGGCAGGCCCCGTGTTCACCACCGCGATCAGGGACGCGCTCACCGAGCTGCCGGCGGTCGACATGGCGGTGGCCTACGGGGTGGCCGCCGGCCCGGATGACCACCAGGTGGCGATTGGAGCGGTCACGTTGAGGCCGGGCGCTGAGCTCGCGGCCCGGGAGCTAGGTCGGGCGCTCGAAGCGCTCGAGCCCGTGCAGCGGCCCCTGATCGTCCGTGTGGTCGACGAGATCCCGGTCACGACCTGGTACCGGCCGGTGACGCTCGCGCTTCGCCGCGAGGGCATTCCTGCTCCGGGCCCGGGCGTTCAGGCCTGGTATCGAGATGCCTCGAGAACGAGCTACCGGCCGCTCAGCCAAGCGGCATACCGCCGGATCGTCGGGACTGGACACGACCGGCCAGCCAGCAAGACCGCTACTTCACGACGGTCTTAGCCATTCCTGGGCCGCACTTCGACGCGGCGGGCAGGTCGCTGGCGTCGCCGCCATAGGCGGCGTACCACCAGTAGTCACCGGCCCTGGCGGGGGTGAATCCGGCCGACGCGTGGTACGACTTGTTTCCAGCTACCGGGGCCGACCCGACCGTCCGCCCACCTGAGACGCACGAGCGCGGCGGTTCAGCCTGGGGGCCGAAGACTCTGAAGATGATCGAGCCCACCGGGGCAGAGCCTCCCGCCAGCCTGGCGGCAATTGAGGACGGTGTGATCTCGTGACCCGCCTTGCCAGTAGTGGGTCCGCTGGCCGCGAGCGTGGGATGCGAGGCGACTGTCGTCAAGAGCAGCCCGTCGTTGTCGTTCGAGGTGTCGACGTACGTGCCGACGGCTGTGCAGCTGCCGAGGCCCCCGCACGACACTCCGGGCCCTCCGCTTCCGGAGACAGTTCCGAAGCCAACGTCTGGGGTTGTAGCGTGGTTCCCCGGAAGGGTCGCTTCGATTCCCTTCTGCCACCGACCTGATGTTTCGCTCAGCATCAGACCCTGCTGTGAGCTCGATTTGTCGTTGTAGCCGCCCACGGCGGTGCAGTTGCCCGGCGAGATGCACGAGACCGAGACGAGCTGCACATGCTGGGCGCCTGGTGAGGTGTCCGCGCTTGAGGGGAGGTGTGCCTCGCTACCCGGCAGCCATCGGCCCGAGACCTCATTCACGAGCAGCCCTTGGTAGCTGAATGAGCTGTCGTTGTACTCCCCAACTGCGCTGCAGTTGCCCGCCGAGCGGCACGAGACGGCCTGGAGATCCACGGACTGGCTGGTCGTGGCGGCGCCATGCGGCAGCACAGCTTGGACGCCTGTGCGCCACTTACCAGCCACCTGGCTCAGGAGCAGCCCCTGGTAGTTCCCGGAGCGATCGACGTAGTACCCGACCGCGGTGCAGTTCCCGGCCGACGTGCACGTCACCGACTGGAGGTGAACATCCTGATTGCCGGCGGTGGCCCGGTTCGCCGGCAGAAGAGCCTCGGTTCCCTTCTTCCACTTCCCCGAGACCTCGCTCAACAGCAGCGGAAAGTTTCCCACGCCGGGACCGATGTAATAACCGACCGCGGTGCAATTCCCGGCGGACGAGCACGACACAGAGTTGACTACGACGTATGACGGGGTCGTGCTGGCATTTGCCGGCGGAGACACCGCCACTCCCGTGTGCCATACACCATTGACCTGATTCAGCAGCAGTCCGACCTCGTTACCCGAGGTGTCGTGGTAGTCGCCGACGGCACTGCAGTTCCCAGGTGACGGACACGAAATCCAGCGGAGATTCATGATCCCGCTGCCCGAGGCCGGAGTGGGAAGCTGCGCCTCGACCCCCTGGTGCCATCTGCCGGCGTTCGCCGTCACTAGCAGGCCGTTCTGGTTGCCCGAGGTGTAGTAACTGCCCGCGGCGCTGCAGTTGCCGACCGAGGGGCACGACACCGAGTTCAGGGTGCCGTCCTGGTTCGTGGTGTCGGCGTTTTTCGGCAGCATCACTGCACTCGAATGGGTGGGCCATGAGCCCGATGTCTCGCTTAAGACCAGCCCGTCATCATTGCTCGCGGTGTTGTGGTAGGTACCGACCGCGGAGCAGTTCCCGGGAGAAGGGCACGAAACGGCATTGATGTTCGCCACCAGCGGTGCGCCGTCTAACGGCAGGGGAGCCTCGATCCCGGCCTTCCAGTGAGCGGTGGCCGACGCCATGGCTGCCGGTGGGCTCACGGCCGACGCCGACGCCAACCCAACCGCCACGGCCAGAGCAAGGTCGCGAACTCGCCGCCCCGCGGCGTAGCTGGTGAAAAATCCCCTCAAGGACACAGCGAATCTCTCCTCTCGCCCACAAGTCGGCCCGGACCGACGATACCAACGACTCAGGCCACCCGCGATCCGAGCGCCGGGTCGCCGTCGGGGCGGAGTAGCAGGACCGTCCCATCTTCCTCGACCGCGCCCAGCACGAGTACCTCGGACCGGACCGGACCGATCTGCTTTGGGGGAAAGTTGACCACCCCAATTACCAGCGATCCCTCGAGCTCCTCGGACTCGTAGTTGGTGATCCGGGCCGACGAGCGTTTCACGCCGAGCTCAGGACCGAAATCGATCTCGAGCTTCCAGGCAGGGATCCGAGCCTCAGGAAAGCTCTGCACCGAGACGATCCGCCCGACTCGCATGTCGACGGCGGTGAACTGTTCAAAAGTGAGAGTCATGGCACTGGCCGCTGATGGCGGTGATACTCCAGCACATGCTGCGTCTGATCACGATTCCGATCAGCCATTACTGCGAGAAGGCGCGCTGGGCGCTCGACAGAGCGGGCCTCGACTACCGCGAGGAGCGCCACGTCCAGATCGTGCACCGCGTTGTCGCACGTCGGGCGGGTGGAGGCAACACCGTGCCCGTGCTCGTGACCGAGGACCGGGTGATCGGGGAATCGGAGGAGATCATCACCTGGGTGGACGGGCACCTGACCCCCGAGCAGCGGCTCGTTCCGGCGTCGCCGGGTGATGGCGCTGAGGTCCTGCGTGTCTCCCGGCGGTTCGACGGAGATTTCGGAGTTCGGGGGCGAAGACTGATCTACGTCCATATGCTGGATGCCTCTCGCGAGCTCGCCCTGGAGGTGAACAACCAGGGCGTCCCCGGAGGGGAGGACGAGCGCATCGTGTGGCAGGAGCTCGACTTCGCTGCCGGGCAGCTATCCCGTAACGGGCCTTACCTTTGCGGGAAGCGATTCACCGCGGCCGACCTCACGTTTGCGGCTCTGGCGGCGCCCGTGATCGCGCCGCCGGGCTACGGCGTGGCCTTGCCGCAACCGGACGCGCTCCCTGCCGCCACGGCAGACCTGATCTGCCGGGCCCGCGAGCATCCGGCCGGCGCAGATGCGCTGAAAATGTTCGAGGACCACCGGCGCGAGCGCTCGGCCTGAACCTGCCTATCCAGCGCCCGTGATCCCTCCGTCGAGCGGGATCACGGCGCCTGTCAGATAGGAGCCGGCGCGAGAGCACAGGAAGATCGTCAGGCCGGCGGCGTCGTCGGGGCGCCCGATCCGGCGCAGCGGCACCATCTCGGTGACCGCCTGGCGCGATTCCTCGTCGCGCAGCATGAAGGCCATCATCTTGCTCTCGAAGGGACCCGGAGCAATCGCGTTGACAGTGATGTGCTCGGGAGCAAGACGCTTGGCCAGATGACGCGTCAGCATGTGGACCGCGGCCTTGCTCGCACTGTAGCTGTAGTTCTCGACCACCGGGACCCGGATCCCGTCGACCGAGCCGATGTTGACCACCCGGGCCGGGTCATCGGCGCTGGCGGCGGCGCGCAGGGCCGGGAGAAGCGAGACCGTCAGGTGGAAGATGGCCTCGACGTTCGTGTGCATCGTCCGGTCCCAGCCGCTGGGCGGGAACTCCTCCAGCGGCGCCCCCCACGACGCGCCCGCGTTGTTGATAGAATCTCCAGCCGGTCGGTGCGCTCTCGGATCGCCTCACCCAGACCCCTCGCCCCCTCGGGCGTTGAGAGGTCGGCCGGGATCGCCTCGCACTTCCCGTGCTTCTGGAGCTCCGCGGCGCTCGCCTCGAGGTCCTCGACCTTGCGCGAGGAGATGAACACTCGAGCGCCGGCCTGGACGAGGCCGCGGGCGATCATCAGCCCGATTCCGCGCGAACCGCCCGTGACGAGCGCGGTCTTGCCGGAGACGTCGAACAGATCGCTCATCAGTCCGGGAAGCTGGGGGTTCTCTTCTCCAGAAACGCCGCCACGGCCTCAGGCGGGGCAGTTCCGAAGGTGGACATGATCTGCTGGCGGTCCTCAAACTCGACCGCCGCCCGTTCGGAGGGGATTTCCAGTGCGCTCCAGATCCCCCGTTTGGTCAGCCGCACGCCCCAGGGAGCCAGCGAGGCGATTTGGCTGGCCGCCTCCAGCGCTCGATCGAGGAGCCCGTCGGCGGCGACCACATCTGTCACGAGGCCGATCCTGAGGGCCTCGTCGGATTCGACCCGCCGCCCCGTGAGCATCAGCTCGTGCGAGCGCGAGGCCCCGATCAGCCGGGGAAGCAGCCAACTCGTTCCCATGTCGCAATTGGACACCCCGATGTTGATGAAGGCAGCTCGGAACACCGCCTCCCGGGCCGCGTACCGGATATCGCAGCCCAGCGTCAGGGCCAATCCCAGTCCGGCGGCGGGTCCGTTGACGGCCGCGATCACCGGCTGGGGAAGCTCCCGCAACCCGAGCACCAGGGTCGACATGTGCTGCTGGTTCTCGAGCCGGTCCCGGGCCACGTCGTCGCCGGTGCTTGCAGGCGCGCTGCCGTAGCCGTGTAGATCGAGCCCGGCGCAGAACCCACGCCCTGCGCCGGTGAGGACGATGGCCCGGCAGGTGCGGTCGGTGGCCAGGGCTCGAAGCTCGGTGTGAAGCGCTTCGGCCAGCTCCGATGTCATGGCGTTGAGCTGGTCGGGCCGATTGAGCGTGAGGACGCGAGTCCCTTCGGCGGGACGATCGACCAGGACGAGCTCGCTCACCGGGACCTATGCCGGCAGCGACTGGCCCGAATAGAGCTTGATCACCTTGACCGCACCGGCCGGCGCGGCGTTGATGCACAGCTCGCAGAGCACGCACTCGTCGAGGTTCTCCTCGACGATCTCGACGCGCCCGTCGTGGTCGGCGAAGATGTCGACGGGGCAGACCTCGGCCAGCTTGGCGGCCACCTCAGAATCGGCGGTCGCCTCCTCGGAGACCTCGATGTTGATGAAAACGGCCTCGCTCGATGTCGCATCGGCGCTCATACGGCGACCCCCATCCGCTCCTTGACGATCCCCGGAATCTGCGAGATCTCCTCGGCCACGACGATCCCCGCCTCGGCCAGGCGGGCGATCTTCTCCGAAGCCGTGTCCTCGCGCCCCTCGACGATCGTCCCGGCATGGCCGAAGCTCATGCCCGGCATCTCGTCCATGAACCGGCCGGCCATGAAGGCCACGATCGGCAGGCGCGAACCAGTCTCTGTCACCCACTTGGCCAGCTCTGCCTCCATCCGTCCGCCCGGCTCGGTGTAGATCACGATTGCGTGGGTCTCTTCGTCGGCCTCGAACAGCGGCATCAGCTCGGCATACGTCGAGCCGATGATCGCGTCGCCGCCGATCGACACGGCCGTTGACTGCCCCAGGCCAGCGGCGCTCAGCGTCGATGACATCTCGGTGGTCATGCCGCCGCTGCGGGAGATGACGCCCACCGGGCCGGGTCTGTAGGACTTGGCGGCATCCTTGGCCGGCCCGCCGATCCCGCCCATCTTGATCACATCGGGGACGATGATCCCGAGGCAGTTGGGCCCGATGATGCGGGCGTCCCGCTCGGAAGCCAACTCGACCATCTCGGCGACGTCACGCCGGGGAATCCGCTCGGTCACGATCACGACCAGCTTGACGCCGTTCTCGAGCGCCTCGAAGACCGCGTCCTTGGTGAAGGCGGGGGGGACGGTGACCACGGAGCCGTCGATCGCCCCGCCGTGATGCTCGACGGCCTGGGCCACCGTGTCGAACACGGGCACGCCGTGGACATCGCGGCCCAGGCGCCCGGGTGTGACGCCGCCCACGATCTTGGCCCCGCGGCCGTAGTCCAGGCATTCCCGCGTCAGGTTGACGGCCTCCCGCCCGGTGATGCCCTGGACGATGAAGGTCGTGTTCTCGTCGATCAGGATGCTCATGTCGACGTGGTGCTGCCTTGAATTCTTTCCACGGCCCGCCGCGCGGCCTCGTGTAACGAGACGCTCCGGTCGGCGTAGTCGACCCCGTAGCGCTCGAGGATCTTGAAGCCCTCCTCCTCCCAGGCGCCGGGGATCCGGAAGATGGCGATCTTCTCGGCCGGGTCGTGCCCCAGCTCCAGGCAGGCCTTGATGACTCCGCGGGCGACGATGTCCACACGGGTGTTCGACACGATCGACATCATCACCGCGATCTTGTCCACACCGGGCTTTGACAGGACGAGCTTGGCCAGGCCCTTGGCCTTGCGAACCGAGGGGTTGCCCCCGATCTCGCAGTAGTTGGCCGGGTCGCCGCCGTATTTGCGCACGGCGTCGAACAGTGTCAGCGACCCGCCGCCGGCGCCGATCACGAGCCCAAGGTTGCCGTCGAACTCGGTGACGTTGCCGGCCACGCCGCGGTGATCCTGGGCGTCGACCTGCTCGCCGGCCAGCTCAAACGGCGTGGGCTCACGCGCCTGCCGGGTCTCCTCGTCGCCCACTCCCAACTCGTGCAACAGGGCCCTGTGGCGGGGCCGGGCCTCGTTCTCCATGTCCATGTGCGCGTCGAGGGCGACGAACGATCCATCCTCGAGCTGGCCGAGGGGGTTGATCTCGGCCAAGGTCATGTCGTACTCAAGGAACAGCCGGGCCAGCCGGGCCAGGATCGGGGTCAGGCGGCCCAGCGCCGAGCCCGTGACCCCGAGCGACGCGATCAGCTGCTTGGCCCGCCAGTCCGGGAACGGGGTCAGGGTGGAGAAGTGGGCTCGTGCCACGTGATCGGGATGCTTCTCAGCCACCTCCTCGATGTCGATTCCGCCCATGTCGGAGAACAGCATCACCGGGCGCTTGCGAATCCCATCCCACACTACGCCCGCGTAGTACTCGTGCTTGACCGACGCCCGCGAGTCGACAAGCACGCCACGCGGCATGTGCCCGCCGATCTCCAGGTCGAGGATCGTCCTGGCGTGACCCTCGGCCTCCTCGGGCGTATCGGCGAACTGAACGCCCCCGGCCTTCATCCGCCCGCCGCTCAGCACCTGAGACTTGATCACGACCGGACCGCCGATATCGGAGGCGGCCTCACGCGCCTCCTCAGGGGTTTTGGCGAATCCGAACTTGGTGACGGGGATCCCGGCCTTGGCCACGATCGTCCTGGACTCGTACTCGAAGAAGCGCATCGGCGGGCGCGGAGGCTAGCGGAAGGTGGGGTTCCCGGCGGCCCCGGGGTCAGCCGCCGGCCATCGCGTGGGCCAGGCTCTGCGCTCCCGCCTTGGCCCAAGTAAGGGCCTCGGCCGAGTGGGTTCCGTCGCCCGTGGCAGACCCGACCTCCAGGACGTTTGGCCCGTCACGGACGAGGATCAGGTCGTCGTTGAGCTTGACTTGGTCTGGCCCTACCTGCTGGGTGGTGAGGCGGATCACCTGGTTGCCTGGAATCGGCGCATTGCTCAGCTGGAGCCACTGACATGTGGCCGCCTCTCGCCTGACGTTGGCCATGAACTCGACTGCCCCTTGGCCGTTGAATGTGGCCACATCGCTGCCCACATAGGCGGTCGGCAGGGTTCCATAGGCCTGTATGACGTATGACGTCGGCTCATCCCCCGCGAAACCGGGCGCAGCAACGGTGGCCTGGCTGCACAGACTGAGTGTCTGGATCCCCCCGAACAGCGCGTAGTTGCTCGAATCGACATTCGGTGATGCGTAGTTCGCGCCCAGGACCGACTCGATCAGCGACTGGGAGACGAGCACCTGCGCCTGCTGAGTCGAGTTCAGCTGCGGACCAAGGGAAGAGCCGCTGGCCGAAGCCGGGGCCGGTTGGGTGGTCTTCGTCGAGCTCGTTGCCCCGGGAGACGTGGTGGGAGTGGTAGGCGTACTGGGTTTCGTCTTCTTGGCGGCAATCACTCCCGACGGTCGCTTGGTCCCGCCGGCTTCGAGGGCCAGCACGGCGGCCAGGATCGCGATGGCCAGGATCCCGGCTCCCGTCAGCCAGAGAAACGGGTGGCGGCGCCACCGCGCTCGTGACTTGGTCTGCTCTGGCCCCGTTCGAACGCGAGGTGCTACGGGTGGCGGCGGACCGTGAGCTCCGGCCTCGCTGCTCGCCGGCTCCGCCTGGGCCATCGCCTCGATCGTCGCCAGCAGGTTGTTGATCGCCGCGCCGCCCTGGCGCTGGAAGGTCAGCGATTGCCGCCGCGTCAGCGGCCGGAGCTCCTCTGGCAGTTCCTCGGGCTCAGGCAGCTGAGCTCCATCGATCAGGACTGGGATCACTCGAGTGCTCGCTCGCAGAGCTGCAGCCACCTCGAGTCGAACGAAGTCGCCTGGATCGTCGAGCCGTCGCCGGCCCGAAGCCAGGGTTGCGCCCAACCACGCCGGACCGATCAGTATCAGAGCGACGTCACTCATCTCGAGCGCCTTCTCGAGGTGCTCTACGAAGTCCACTCCCAGCGGCAGCGAGTCCAGGTCCATGAAGACGTGCTCGGCGCCGTGCTTCTGGGCCAGACGGTCATAGATCCAGCTCGCGTACCCCGACGTCGTGTCGCTGCGGCGATAGGAGATGAAAACGTTTGTCATCTCACGCCCCCTTTCCCTTGCCGGAGTTCTATCCGGGCCGGGTGGTCGAGTCAAGCGCTGGTGTGTGATCGGGCTTAGACTCGGCCGATGAGAGCCGTCGCCTGCCAGCGCGCCGAGCTCGAGGTAGTCGACCAGCCCGACCCTGTCCCGGAGGCCGGGCAGGTCCGCATCGAGGTCTCCCGGTGTGGGATCTGCGGCTCGGATCTGCACGCCCGCCACGGCTCGGACCACTGGGCGGACCTGGCCTCAAAGGTCGGTTATGACCGCTTCGCGCGCAGCGAGGAGCAGGTGATCTTCGGGCACGAGTTCAGCGGCACGGTCGCCGAGTACGGCCCAAAGTGCCGTCGCGCCGTGTCCGTGGGGGCGCCGGTTGTCGCCCTGCCGATCCTGCGCTCCCGAGGGGTGATCGACATGATCGGGCTGTCCGAGCATGCCCCCGGTGCCTACGCCGAGGGACTGCTCGTCCAGGAGTCAATGATGCTGCCGGTGCCCAATGGCCTCAGCCCCGAGGTCGCCGCGCTGACCGAGCCCCTGGCCGTGGCCTGGCATGCGGTTCGCCGGGGCGAGGTCGGCAAGCGGGATGTGGCGATCGTGGTCGGGTGCGGGCCGATCGGGCTGGCCGTGATCCTGATGCTCAAGGCCCGAGGCGTGCGGATGGTCGTGGCCAGCGACTACGCGTCCGGCCGGCGCGAGCTGGCCCGGGCCTGTGGCGCCGACATCGTGCTCGACGCCGCGGCGGACTCGCCGTTGGTGGCCGAGGCAGAGCGGGCGGGCCACCTGGTCGACGTTCCCGCGGCGATGGACATGGCCTTCGATGCCCGTGAGAAGCTAGACCGCTTGCCGATCGGCTGGTGGCATCTCTGGCGCCTGGGGGAGGCGCTCGGGGCGCGGCCCAAGCGCCCGGTGATCTTTGAGTGCGTTGGGGTTCCGGGAGTGATCGAGAGCATCATCGACGGTGCGCCGCTTTTCTCCCGTGTAGTAGTGGCCGGCGTTTGCGTGGGGGAGGACCGCTTCACGCCCGCGATGGCCATCAACAAGGAGCTCGACCTGCGTTTTGTGTTCGCCTATTCGCCGCTCGAGTTCCGCGACACGCTGCACACGCTGGCCGAAGGGAAGGTCGATCCACGGCCGCTCATCACCGGGACCGTCGGCCTCGATGGGGTCGCGCCGGCCTTCGAGACCCTCGCCCATCCAGGCGGACATGCCAAGATCCTGATTGACCCGCGGAGCTCGGTTGTGGAGCCTGGCGCCGCGGGGGGTGTGCGCTAGCGATGCCTGACCTTCCCAACACCTGTGTGATCGGAGCCGGCGTGAGCGGCCTGACGGCCATCAAGTCGCTGGGCGATTGGCAGATCCCGCACACGTGCTTCGAGGCCTCAGACGACATCGGTGGCAACTGGTACTTCCAGAACCCCAACGGTCGCTCCTCGGCCTACCGCTCGTTGCACATCGACACGTCCAAAAACGCGATCAGCTTCTCCGACTTCCCGATGGACGGGCGCTACCCGGACTTTCCCCACCACTCGGAGATCAAGCAGTTCCTGGATGAGTACGCCGAGCGTTTCGGCCTGCGGGACCGGATCCGCTTCCACACCCGCGTCGAGCAGGCCGAGCGACTCCCGGGCGGAGGCTGGCGGATCCGCTTTGAAGGACCCGACGGCGAGGGCGAGGAGCGCTTCGACGCGCTGCTGGTGTGCAACGGCCACCACTGGGACCCCTCCTATCCGGACTTCCCGGGGCATTTCGACGGCCCCACGATCCACTCCCACCACTACATCGATCCGACCGACCCGCTCGATCTGGTGGGTAAACGCGTGCTGGTTGTGGGGATCGGCAACAGCGCGGTCGACATCACCTCCGAGCTGTCCCGCAAGGGCGAGGCCGAGCGGGTGTTCATCTCGACGCGGAGCGGGGCCTGGGTCGTGCCCAAGTACGTCTTCGGTCGCCCAGCCGACCAGGTCTTCAAGACGAACCCCAGGCTGCCGCTCGGGCTCCAGCGGCGGATGGCCCGCGTGCTCCCGCGGCTCGTGTCAGGCCGGATGGAGGACTTCGGCCTGCCCACTCCCAACCACCACTTCCTCGAGGCCCACCCGACGGTGTCCAGCGAGCTGCTTTTGCGGCTGGGCTCCGGCGACGCGGTGGCCAAGGGGGACGTTGGGGAACTGCTGGGCGATCGGGTGCGCTTCGTCGACGGCAGCGTCGAGGAGGTGGACGCGATCGTCTACGCCACCGGCTACAAGATCAGCTTCCCGTTCTTCGACCCGGACTTCATCTCGGCCCCCGGGAACGTGCTGCCGCTGTACAAGCGGATGTTCAAACCCGGGATCGACGACCTGTGCTTCGTCGGCCTTGGCCAGGCGATCCCGACGATCTTCCCGTTCGCCGAATGCCAGTCCAAGCTGGTCGGCCGATGGCTGGGCGGCGACTGGGCGCCGCCGTCGCCGCCCGAGATGGAGGCCGAGATCCGTCGCGATGAGGAGCGCTTCGTGCGCCACTACAACAACCGCCCCCGGCACACGATGCAGCTCGACTACTACGTCTACGAGTACGAGCTCCGTAAGAGCGTCATCCCTGAGGGCCAGGCCCGGGCGCGGGCCGGCCGGGCGCCGGTGCTGGCGGGCCGAGCGGCTGGGGCGGAGGCCGGGGCCGGCGCGGCGGCGATCTAGCGGGCAGCCAAGCGCCGGGCCGAGACCCACTGCCCCGGAGCGACCTGGCCGAGCTCCCTAACCCGTCAAAGCAGCTAGTCCGGCGGTCCACGTGCCGGGTTAGGACGGTCATAGCACCGACAATCCGTCACGTTCGATGGAGGGAGCGGAGCTTTGCCGGGTTATCGTGGTTCTGCGACGCCCGCTCCGGTGTCGGACGGCCCCGCCCGGCCCGCAAACGGCCCTAAACCGCCGCCGGCTCCAACTCGTACGCCTCGGCCAGCTCAGGGTCCTTGCGGGCGAGCATCTCTGCCAAGGAGACCATCACCTGGCATTGCTTCCAGGTCGCGTCGTCCTGCATCTTGCCGTCGATCATGTGGACGCCGCGGCCGTCGGGGATCGCCTCGAGCACCTTCTTGGCGAACAGCACCTCTTCCGGCGCCGGGCTGAAGACCTTTTTGGCGATCGCGATCTGCCCGGGGTGCAGCGACCAGGCCCCGACGCAGCCGAGCAAAAACGCCGCCCGAAACTGGGTTTCGCACCCGAGCGTGTCTCGGATGTCGCCGTATGGGCCGTAGAAGGGCAGGATCCCGGCCGAGGTGCAGGCGTCGACCATGCGGGCGATCGAGTAGTGCCAGGGATCTTGCTGGGCCGTGGCCCGCACCGCCTCGGGATCGTCGACGTCCGGGTCCTCGATCACCCGGTAGCCGGGATGACCGCCGCCCACGCGCGTCGTCTTCATGCGCCGGGACGCCGCCAGGTCCGCCGGGCCGAAGCTCATGCCCTGCATCCGCGGGCTGGCGGTGGCGATCTCCTCGAGGTTGACCACGCCGAGCCCCGTCTCGAGGATCGCGTGGAGCAGGATCGGGCGCTCGAGGCCCGCCTTGGCCTCGAGCTGGGCCAGCAGCCGGTCGACGTAATGGATGTCCCAGGGTCCCTCGACCTTGGGGATCATCATCACGTCGAGCCTGTCGCCGATCTCGGTCACGACCGTGGTGATGTCGTCGAGCACCCAGGGCGACTCGAGGCTGTTGACGCGCGTCCAGAGCTGAGTCTCGCCCAGCTCCATCTCCTTGCCCACCCGGACGAGGCCCTCGCGGGCGGCCTCCTTGCGGTCCACGGGAATCGCGTCCTCGAGGTTGCCCAGGAGGATGTCCACCGTGGGCGCGATCTCAGGGACCTTGGCCACCATCTTCTCGTTTGAGAAGTCGAGGAAATGGATCATCCGGGAGGGTCTGAAGGGGATCTCCAGGACGGGCGCAGGGGCGCCGATGGCCAGGGGCTTTCCGAAGTCGCGGGGATTTCTCATGCTCTGAACAGTAGTCAGGATCGGCCGGGCACATGTGCCCGGCCGGGGATCGGCACATGTGCCGATCCCATCCGGCGGTGCATGCACCGCCGGGAGGGTGGCGCATGCGCCACCCTCATCTTCACTTCACCTCGGCCAGCCGTCGGCCGGGACTCCTCACATCAGGCTGAGTCCACCGTCCACGGCCAGCGTCTGCCCGGTGATGTATCCGGCCTCGCCTGAGAGTAGGAAGGTCACTGCAGCCGCCACCTCCCAGGCGGTGCCCTGGCGGCCGAGCGGGATCGGCGCGCGCGATCGGGACGGGCGGGCGGCCGAGGCCAGGCGTCCAAGCGGGGTATCGATCAGCCCCGGGGCCACGACGTTGGCTCGGATGCCGCGGCCGGCTCCCTCGAGGGCGGTATGGCGGCAGAGGCCGAGCAAACCGGCCTTGGACGCGTCGTAGGCCGGTATCCGGCTCCCGGGTCGCAGGCCGGCCGTCGAGCTGATGAAGACGATCGAGCTGTCCTCGGCCATGGCCGGGAGCGCCTCGCGCACGACCAGAAAATGGCCCCGCAGGTTGGCTGCCATCACCAGGTCCCAGTCCTCGGCGCTGGTCGATCCCAGGTCTCGGCCCCGGCCGATGCCCACGTTCAGGACCAGGCCGTGCAGGGGCTCGGCGGTAGCGGCGCTCACCATCGAGCGGCATGACTCCTCCCTGATGACGTCGACCGGCAGGACCGAGCTCTCGCCCTGCTCACGCTCGATCCAGGCGACTGTTTCGCGCGCCGCCGCCTCGTCGCGGTCTGCGCAGAGCACCGTGGCGCCCTCGCGGGCGGCCAGCACAGAGATCGCGCGGCCGTTGCCCACCGGCGCCTCGGGGTCGCCTCCGGTCTGGGTGCCGGCGCCGACGACCAGGATCCGCCGGCCGGTCAGGCGAGCCTCGGTCACGAGTCGAACCCTTTCACACCGGGCTCGAGCTCGACGCCGAGCGAGTTGAGAGCGAAGGCCACCAGGTGGTAATGGCCGACGAGCATCGGCACTTCGATCAGCTGGGACTCGTCATAGGAGCCGGCGAGCGTGGCCCAGGTGGCGTCCTCGATTTGCGACTGGGCGTGGAGCTCGTCGGCCGCCCGCAGCAATGCGGCGTCGAACTCGTCCCACCCCTCGGCTTGCGCGCCCTCACGGACGCGCTCGACCTCCTGCTCGGAGATGCCGGCCCGGAGCCCGAGCAGCCGGTGCTGCCCCCACTCATACTCGGCCCGGCACAGGTGCGCCGTGCGCAGGATCAGAAGCTCGCGATCGCGAGCAGGCAGCTTGCCGGCCAGGAGCTTGCCGCCGAACGGGAGCCAGCGGCGGAAAAGCCCGGGATGGCGAACCAGCGTGGCGAAGATGTTGGCCGCCGGAGCATCGGCCACCTTGACGCCTTGGAGCAGCTCGCGCGCTTGCTCATCCTGCTCCTCGGCGGGCAGCGGGGAAATCCTGGGCCGGGGCATGCCGGACACAGCGCGCACGCTACCAGCGACGAGGAATGGCATCCTCCTAACCAGTAATCGACTCAGGAGCATTGATGACAGCCACCCGCAACCTTGAAACCGACCAGGCCGAGCGCGAGGCCTCGGGCGCCCACCCCTACGGCCGCTACCTCGAGGAGTTCGAGGTGGGGGCCGTGTACAAGCACTGGCCGGTCAAGACCGTGACCGAGGCCGATGACCACATGTTCTGCCTGCTCACGATGAACCACCACCCGCTCCACATCAACGACATCTACGCGGCGAAGTCACAGCAGGGACGCAACGTCGTCGTGGGCCCGCTCGTCTACTCGCTCGCCCTGGGGATGAGCGTCTCCGACGTGAGCGGCAAGGCGATCGCCAACCTGGCGACCGAGGAGCTCAGCCATCCCGCCCCTCTCTTCCACGGCGACACGCTGTACGCCGAGTCAGAGGTGCTGGAGGTGAAGCCGTCGCGCTCGAAGCCCGACCGCGGGACGGTCAGGGTGCATACACGTGCCTATAACCAGAACGGGGAGCTGGTGGCCGAGTTCAAGCGGGTCGTGCTCGTCCCGCGCCGCGAGCCCGGTGCGCCGCTGGCCGGCGCCGAAGGGAACGTGGAGTAGCCCAGGTCGCCCGTTGGGATCCGGCCGCGGCGGGATTGAAGCCCCTGCAACTCGATGTAATTTCACCCACAAACGGCACCACCGGCTGCTCATTTTGGCCCTCTCCGGGGTAGGCTCTTGGTGAACGACGACCCCTCAATAGCCGGAGGGGCCGGTTTTCCGTTTTTAGAGGGTCCCACCCTCCCACCAGGCAGAACAAATAGGAGTTGCTGAGCACATGGCCCACACCGCCCCACAGGATCAAGCCGAGACGAATCACACAGGCCTCCGCGCCTGGGTAGAGGAGATCGCCGAGCTAACCGAACCCTCTGAGGTTCACTGGTGCGACGGGTCCGACGCCGAATACGAGCAGCTCGTCCGAGAGCTGATCGACTCAGGCACGTGCTTCGAGCTCTCTGAGGAGAAGCGTCCCGGGTCATATCTGGTCCGCTCCGATCCGGCCGATGTTGCCCGCGTCGAAGACCGTACGTTCATCTGCTCAGAGCGCGAGGAGGACGCCGGGCCGACCAACAACTGGCGCGACCCGAACGAGATGCGCGACGTCCTCAAGGATCTCTTCGCCGGCTCGATGCACGGCCGGACCATGTACGTGGTGCCCTTCTCCATGGGCCCGCTCGGCTCGCCGATCTCCTACATCGGGGTCCAGCTGACCGACTCACCCTACGTCGTGATCTCGATGCGGATCATGACCCGGATGGGCCAGGAGGCGCTCGATGTGTTGGGCGAGGACGGCGAGTTCGTGCCGTGCCTGCACTCGGTGGGGGCCCCGCTCGAGGAGGGCGAAGAGGACGTTCCCTGGCCCTGCAACGCCGACAACAAGTACATCGTTCACTTCCCTGAGGCGCGCGAGATCTGGTCCTTTGGATCGGGTTATGGCGGCAACGCCCTGCTGGGCAAGAAGTGCTTCGCGCTGCGGATCGCCTCGGTCATGGCCCGGGACGAGGGCTGGCTGGCCGAGCACATGCTGATCCTCAAGCTGACCTCGCCCGAGGGCGAGTCCAAGTACATCGCCGGCGCGTTCCCGAGTGCGTGCGGCAAGACCAACCTGGCGATGATGATCCCCACGCTTCCCGGGTGGAAGGTCGAAACGATCGGCGATGACATCGCCTGGATGAAGTTCGGTAAGGACGGGCGGCTGTACGCGGCCAATCCGGAGGCTGGGTTCTTCGGCGTGGCTCCGGGCACAAGCAAGGAGACCAATCCCAACGCGCTGAAGATGCTCTCCCACGACGCGGTGTTCACCAACTGCGCGATGACCGACGGGGGCGACGTGTGGTGGGAGGGGATGACTCGAGAGCCGCCGGATCACATGACCGACTGGCACGGCAACGACTGGACTCGTGATTCCGAGGCCACGGCCGCTCATCCCAACGCCCGCTTCACGGTGGCGATCGATCAGTGTCCGTCGGCGGCGCCCCAATGGGATGACCCGGGCGGCGTGCCGATCGACGTGATGCTGTTCGGCGGCCGGCGGGCCGCCGTGGTGCCCCTGGTCTACGAGGCTCGCAACTGGGAGCACGGGGTGTTCATGGGCTCGACGATGGCCTCCGAGAAGACGGCCGCCGCCGCCGGCAACGTCGGCGAGCTGCGCTTTGACCCAATGGCCATGCTGCCGTTCTGCGGCTACCACATGGGTGACTATTTCGCCCACTGGCTCGAGATCGGCCGCCGCGAGGGCGCCCAGCTCCCGCGGATCTTTTACGTCAACTGGTTCCGCAAGGACGAGGACGGGAAGTTCATGTGGCCCGGGTTCGGAGAGAACTCGCGCGTTCTGGCCTGGATCTTCAGGCGTTGCGAGGGCGAGGCCGAGGCCGTCGAGACCCCGGTCGGTCTCGTGCCGCCCGTCGGGGAGGGTGGCATCGACGTCGAGAACCTCGACGTTACCCAGGAAACGATGGCCAAGCTGCTGGAGATCAATCCCGACGAATGGCGCCAGCAGCTTCCCCAGCTCCACGAGCATTACGCCCGCTTCGGCGAACATCTGCCGCCGGAGCTCAGGGAGCAGCTCGAGCGCTTAGAACAGGCGCTCGAGGCGTAATCCGGTCGGCATAGACGGCCGGGCGCCTACGCTGATGCTGTGGCGCTCGGCTTCATCCCCTCTGACGCCGGACTCCTGCTGCTCCAGGCAGCTGTCGTGGCCACCCCGCGGACGCCGCCGCGCTGGGCTTGGATCAGGCGGCTGCGCGGGCCTGCGTGGGCGATCATCCCGCTGGCCTCGATTGTCGGGGTCATTTTCACGATCAGATACGTCTCGGACACCGCTCGGGGCCTGACGTACGTGGCCGTCGTAGCCGTGCCCCCGCTCGCGGCGGCAGCGCTGGCGTGGGCTGCGCGACCGGAGGTGCGCGTCACGCTTGGTCGGGCGCTCGGCGCGGGGGTTTGGGCCGCGGCGCTGTTTGCCACTTCCTCCGGCCGGGGGCTGGTCTCGCAGACGGCCGGGTCGCTGCTGTCCGCGCTGAGCTGCGTGACCTTGGGTGTGCTGCTGGCGGCGGTCGCGCCGCCCAGATGGCTGAAGCTCGGGATCGTGGCGATGGCGGCCGCCGATGTCTGGCTCGTGGCCTCAGACCTGCTCCAGCAGCCGAACTCGGTGCTGGTCAATGCCCGGCCTGCGCCGCTTCTGGGGGCCGCTTTGCCCCGCCTGCAAAGCGAGGCGTTCGGGACGGTCTCGATGGGCTACGGCGACCTGTTCATCGCGGCGCTGCTCGGCGCCGTGATGGCCTCCGAGGGCCGCTCCCAATGGCGGGGCGCCCTCCTGACGCTCGCCTTCGCCGCGGTCTTCGACCTCCTGTTCCTGGTCGTCCACGAGCTGCCCGCGACCGTGCCGGTCGCGCTCGCGCTGGTCGTGCTGGAGGTCGCCAACCGGCGGCCGGCATTTCGCCGAGGACGGCGGCGGGCGCTGGTTCGCGCACCCGCCCTGCGGAGGCTTTGACGGGCGGCTTTCGCGGTTGTATGGTTCGTCACAAGGATGGACCGGGGACCGCGTGGGTGGCGTTACAACCTGAGGGGTGGGCGCTGCGGCGACGCTGCCGGCTAGTGCTGGCCGTCGTCCGTGGCGGCCGGGGGCCGAGATTCCTCGGCCAGTGAGGTGATCGTCAGCGATCCCCGCGCCGCCTCGACCAGCACCTGGGTCGCCTCCTCGGCCGACCGGGCGTAGAGCTCGACCAGCAGGTGCACGATGATCCGATCGTCGTCGTGCTTGTGGAAGCGGACGTGGGTGAAGAACTCACGGGTCCCGTGATCTCCGAAGGCCGCGTAGGAGAGCGCGTCGCCGGCCTCGGGGCCTGAGCACGTCTCGACGTCGTCGGCATCCACGGTCACGGTGCACGAGGCGACCCAGGGGGTCCCCGCGATCATCCGCTCCCAGCGGTCCTCGATCGGCTCGACCCGCCCGTTGTGGAACCCGAGGTGGGGCTGATCGTGCATGCACTCGAGGCACTGGACGACCGCCTCCTGCATCTCGTCCACGACATCGGCCCGCTCGCCGCTGTCCGGATCGATCCGATGGATCCCCTCGTAATGGACCTGTACCTCCAGGTTCTGGGACCAGCACCGGTAGCAGCGCAGCCAGCTCTTGACCGATGTTGAGCCCTCCATCGATGTTGATTCTACGAAGCCTGGATCGGTTAGCCGGAAGTGCAGGGAATTGTCCGGCAGACGGGGACATCGCCGGGGCGGTTGCCGGAGCGGCGGAATAGGATCTCGCCGGCGAACCGGCCCGATGAGCGCTCACCGGCCACAACCGATCGGGGTCGTCCTGGCCGGCGGGCTGGGCCGACGGCTGGGGGGCTCCAAGGCCGGCGTTCTGCTTCACGGAGCGCCGCTGATCTCCTATCCGTTGGATGCGTTGCGGCAGGCGCTGGCCCGGGTGGTCGTGGTGGCCAAGGCCGACAGCCAGCTGCCCCGGCTGCCCTCCGGGGTTGAGGTGTGGGTCGAGGCCGGGCTGCCGCGCCATCCGCTAACCGGCCTGGTGCACGCTCTCCGCCGGGCCGATGGGAGCCCAATCGTCGTCTGTGCCTGTGACCTGCCGCTGGTCACCGCTGAGATCGTGCGGGAGCTCGCGGCCTTCGACGCGGCGGGGGCGCCGGCCGTCGTCGCTGGTTCGGAGGGATGGCTCCAGCCGCTGCTGGGTTGCTACGGCCCTGGTGCGCTGAGGCCGCTCGCTCGCGCGCTGCAACAGGAAGGGGTCCGTCTGCAAGCGGCGGTCGGGGGGCTGGAGCCCCGGATACTCGATGTCGGCGACCCATCGCTGCTGCTCAACGTCAACACGCCCGAGGACCTGCTGCGCGCGGGCGCGCTACTGGCGCGCGAGGCGGGCCCGCCGGGCGACGCGCCGATCAACCGAACGTGAAGTCGTAGGCGCTGACCCCGGGTGGCAGCTCGATCTCGAGCTGATGATTCTGAGCCGACGGCAGCGACACGAGGTTGTAGAGCCGCTGGCCGCGGACGGTCACGTGCCCGTCCCGAATGTCCGTGCCAGCCTCCGAGGTCGAGATTGGCCGGCCGTCGAGTAAGACGGTGGCCGTCCGAGGCTTGTTCTGGGCCGAGGTCATGACGAGATAGACCTTCTCGGCCGCGAAGTGGCCCAAGATCGCCGCCCCGGGCGCGACCGGAGTGGCCGATTGCCCCGTGACTCGCCATTTGCCCTGGAGCGCGAAGGCGTTCAGCGACAGATAGCCCGGGTGGGAGTAGTTCTGAACGCCGGCTTTCGGAGACTGGACGAACCCCTGGGATCGCTCCGCACCGAGGTATGTCTCGGGCGTCTGGACCTGGAGCGAAGGCATGATCGCGTGGGCGGTCGAGGGCGGCGGCAGATGATGGACGCCGGCCTGGTAAAGAAGCTCTCGCACCGCGGCCTCGCTCTGGCCGTAGTCGCCCTCGCCGAACTGGACGTGACGGACGTTCCCGTGGGCGTCAATCAGGTACTCGGCCGGCCAGTACTCGTTGTGGTAGGCGTTCCACGTCCCGTAGTTGTTGTCCTGGACGACCGGGTAGCGAATCCCGTCCGAGGCGATTGCCTGCTGAACGTTGGACGCCTCCTGCTCGAAGGTGAACTCCGGCGTCTCGACTCCGACGACGTCAAAGCCATCGCGGTGGTAGGTCGCGTACAGGCCTTTGAGGAAGGGGAGCGTCCGGATGCAGTTGATGCACGTGTAGGTCCAGAAGTCGACCAGCACGACATGGCCGCGCAGCTGCTTGTTGAGGCTGAGCGGGCGATCGCCGGGCGTGTTGAACCACTGCTCCGTGCCCGTGAAATCCGGGGCGCGACCGAGGACAGGCAGCGAGGGCGTCTTGACCCCCTGCAGCCCGACGCCTGGGTCTGAGCGGATCGGCGTGCGCGATGCGAGCTTCTCCTGTTGAACGGCGAACTGGGATCGCCGCTCGAGAGACGCGAGGGGCTTCCTGATCGCTGAAGACTTCTCGAGCGACTTGGTGGGGTCGTAAAAGATCGCCGGTAGTCCGCTGTGAGCGAGCGTCTGTGTGAGCTGGATGTCGAGATTCGCCGCCAGCACACCGCCTGTGGCGATCAGGATCACACCCATCGCCTGCTCGACCAGATGCCCCCGGGCCACACGGCGAACACGCTGGAGCACGGCCCGCCCACCTAGCCCGTACAGAAGCATCACGGCCGACAGCCCGAGCGCGTAGGAGATCGCCACGGCAAAGATCCGGACGGAGGTGCCGCTTTGGGCCGCTCCGATGACGGCGCCCAGGATCGGGCCGGCGCAGGGGGCGCATACGAAGCCGAGTGCCCCGCCCACGGCCAGGCCAGACCAGAAGCCGGTGCCGCGCTGGCGTGGACCGAACCGAGCCAGTCGAGATAGTGGCGCCTGAATCCGGACGGCTAGACCGGGGATCAGAAGCACGAGTCCGAAGCCGATCAGAACCACGATGCCGACGTCTCGCGCTGCGCTGGCGCTCAGCCCGACCTTATGGACGAGCTGGGCCAGAACGGTGATCGCGATCGTGAACGTGAGCGCCAGCCCCAGCACGATCCCCAGCGGCCTCCGTCGTCCCCCCGTGGCGCTGGCCGACAGCAGCGCGGGCACGACCGGCAGGACGCATGGGGTGATGGCCGTCCCGGCGCCGGCCAGGAGGGCGAAGAGCATCAGGAGCAGCACGGTCTTGCCCCAATGATGCGCTAGCTCAGGGTGGAGTAGGGGCGGCTCTTACGGAAGATTTCAGGTGGCGATGTTGGAAGAAACACGCATATATGACGACAAATCGCCAACTTCATCGGGTGTGGGGGGTGGCGCATGCGCCACCCCCAGCCGCGGCGCATGCGCCGCGGCTCGGCGGGGTGCATGCACCCCGCCGCGGGCCGGCACATGTGCCGGCCCGAACATCTACTAGCGAGCTCAGCCCCCGATCGCCGACATCGTCCGTGCCGGCTGGATGAATCCGGGCTCGCCGACGTGGTGCTTTAGCTCCTTGCGCCACACGGCCTCGCGGATGATGCGCTCCAGCTCCGCCTCATCCGCCCCCTCACGCAGCGGCGTCCGCAGGTCGGTCTCGTTCAGTGAGAACAGACACGTCCTCAGGCGGCCGTCGGCGGTAAGGCGGATTCGGTTGCAGTCTGCGCAGAAAGGCTCCGACACCGGGTTGATGAGGCCGATGCGGCCCTGGCCGTCGGCAAAGCGGTACACACGGGCCGTCGCGCTCGGCTCGCGGGGCTCTGGCTCCAGCGGGTAGACCGCGTCGATCGCGGCCCGGATCTCCTCGCCGCTCAGGACCTGGTCAGGCGTCCAGGCGTGATCGGCGTCGAGCGGCATGTACTCGATGAAGCGCACCTCGTAGCCGGTCGTTCTGGCCAGGCGGGCGAACGGGATCACCTCCTCCTCGGTGAACCCGCGGATGGCGACCGCGTTGACCTTGATCGGATGGGCCTCAGGGAAGGCGGCCAGCACCTCGAGCCCCCGCAGCACCTGGGGCAGGGCGTCTCGGCGGGTGATCTGGAAGAAGCGGTCCCGTTGGAGCGAGTCGATCGAAACGTTGAAGCGGTCGACCCCCGCGCGGACGAGCGCCTCGGCGTCGCGCTCGAGCAGGAAGCCGTTGGTCGTCACCGACAGCTCGGCGACGTCGGGGATCTCGCTCAGCATCGAGACAAGCCGCGGGAAGTTACGGCGCACGAGCGGCTCGCCGCCGGTCAGGCGCACATCCCGCACACCCATGCCAGCCATGACGGCGACCAAGCGAGTGATCTCCTCGTATCTCAGCACCTGGGAGCGCTCGAGCCAGGGAAGTCCCTCGGCGGGCATGCAGTACTGGCAGCGAAAGTTGCAGCGATCGGTGACCGATACCCTGAGGTCTCCGATCAGACGTCCGTGACCGTCGAGGAGAGGCTCCATCCAGAGAAGGCTACCCGCCGCGCGAACGCCCGCCACGGCCGCCGTTCTCCTGGTTATAAGCCTGACAGTCGGCGGGTGTGGGCAGAGCGCCACCGATCAGGTCAGGGCGAAGGTGTTGGAGTTTGCTCAGGCCGCTGCGACCAGGAACTACGGCGAGATCTGCACCCAGGTGCTTGCCCCGTCGCTGGTGGACCACCTGGTCAGCAACGGCATCCCCTGTCAGGACGGTCTCCAGGTGGCGCTTGGCTCCGTGCACAAGCCGACCATCAGCGTCGGCAAGATCACGGTCCGGGGGAGCCGCGCTTGGGCGGTGATCCTGGCCTTTGCTCAGGGCCAGCGCGCGCTCGTATCCGCGCTCGAGCTCCAGAACACCTCCCGCGGCTGGCGGATCGTCTCGCTGGATTCACCGGTGTCCGGGCCGGGGGGAGGCCCCGGCCGGAGTGGCTCGGCTGGCACCGGCACGACGCCATAATCCGCCCCATGCCCGAGGAGCCGCGAGTCGTCCATCTCGAAGACATCGCCCCCATCCCGGGCCCCGGGAGTCTCGTCTGGCGACCCGTGCGCCTCACCCTCGGGATCGACGCGTTCGGCTGCAACGCCTACACCGCCGAGAGGGTCGGTCAGGACGTCGTCGAGCCGCACACCGAGAACCCCAAGCTGGCTCATCAGGAGCTCTACTTCGTGGCGGCCGGGCGGGCCCGATTCACGATCGACGATCACGACTACGACGCGCCCGCAGGAACCTACGTGTTCGTCCCCGACCCGGCCTCGCATCGCCACGCCGTGGCCGAGGAGCCCGGAACGACCGTTCTGAGCTTCGGCGGTCCGCCGACGTTCGAGCCCTCGGCCTGGGAATGGGCTTTTCGGGCCGCTCCGCTGGTGCGCACCAAACCCGAGGAGGCCCGGCGAATCCTGGCTGAGGGTTTGGCCGTCCATCCCGAGTCCGCGAACCTCTACTACCACCTGGCTTGCCTTGAGTCGCTCCAGGGAGACGCCGATGCGGCGCTGGCGGCTCTGGGACGGGCGCTCGAGATCCGCCCGGAAGTCGCGGCGTGGGCGCGCGAGGATGAGGATCTGGCCGCCCTGCGGGGGCGGCCAGAGTTTGCACGGCTCGTCGCCGCGGGCTAGTCGGTCGCTCGCTGCGCCAGCGCCCTCGTCAGCGTGGGCACGTCGAGACCCGGATCCTGCTCGGCCAGCCAGCGCTCGGCCTCTCGGCGGCCACCCAGAGCTCGTAACCCTCGCTCGCCGTGCTCGGCGGCGAAATCGGCCAGGGCGTGCATACGGCGCGACCGGATCCGCCTGGAGGCCAGGTCAAGTGTCTCGCGGTGGCGGTCAAGCGCCCCGACGAGCTCTTCGATCCCCCGGGGCGGGGAGATCGCCGAGACCGCCACCACCTCCGTGTCCTGCGCTCCAAGCGCCTTCAACGCGGCGCGGAGGTCGTCGACCGCGCGCCGAGCCACGTTTCCCAGGTCGGCCTTGGTAACCACGAGCACGTCGGGCACCTCCATGATCCCGGCCTTCAGGAACTGGAGGACGTCCCCTGATGCCGGCTGAACCACCACGGCCACCGTGTCGGCCACGTCCGCCACCTCGGTCTCCGACTGCCCCACCCCCACGGTCTCGATCACCACAACGTCGAAGGCGGCCGAGAGCGCCGCGGCCGCCGCCCGAGTGGCCGCAGCGAGCCCGCCGAGCCGGTTCCCGGCCGCCGTTGAGCGGATGAAGATGGCACGGTCGGAGGGGTCGACATCGATCCGGGCTCGATCTGCCAGCAGCGCTCCGCCTGAGCGCTTTGAGGTTGGGTCCACGGCCAGGACGGCCACCGAGCGTTGATCGCCGCGCCACTCGTTGATCAGCCGGGAGAGCAGCGAGGACTTGCCGACTCCGGGTGGGCCGGTGACGCCGACGATGTGACCGGGGGCCTCTTCGCCGAGCGCGACGGGCGAAAGAGCGGCCAGCAGCTCCTCGGCACGATCCCGGTTCTCCGGGGATCGACTCTCGAGCAGATTCAGCGCCGCCGGGGCTGCGCTCAGGTCTCGCTCGCGCAGCCGGGCAGCCAGTTGGCGGCCGTCAGGCCCGTCGGCCGGCGTCAAGCCGCGGCCGTGATTCCGTTGCGCTCGGCCACCAGACCGACGATGTCACGCATCATCTGGTTCAGGTCCCAGTCCTTCGGGGTGTAGACGGCGGTGATACCCAGCTCGCGGAGCGCCTCGGCGTCGGCTTCGGGAATGATCCCGCCGACGACCACGGGGACATCTGGTACGCCGGCCTCGCGAAGGGCGTCGAGCACGCTTGGGATCAGCTCAAGGTGTGAACCGGAGAGAATCGAGAGTCCGACCACGTGGACCCCTTCCTGGGAGGCCGAGGTGGCGATCTGGGAGGGCGTCAGGCGGATCCCCTCGTAGACGACGTCCATACCGACGTCGCGCGCTCGCACGGCGATCTGCTCGGCGCCGTTGGAATGCCCGTCCAGGCCGGGCTTGCCGACCAGGAACTTGAGCCTCCGGCCCAGGGCCTCGCTGATTCGATCGACCTCGTCGCGCAGCTCGGCCATGTCCTCGCTCGAGACCGCCGCGGCGTCGCCGACGCCCGTGGGCGCCCGGTACTCGCCGAACACCTCGCGAAGCGCTCCGGCCCATTCGCCCGTGGTCACGCCTGCCCGGGCGGCGGCGATCGTCGCCGGCATGATGTTCTCGTACTCCTCGCGGGCCACGCGAGCCAGTTCCTCCAGCGCCCGGCTGGCCGCCTCCTGGTCACGTTCTGCGCGCCAGCGCTCGACGGCGGCCCGCTGGTCGGCCTCGACCTGGGGGTCGACCCGCAGGATCCCGCCGTCGGCGTCCGCGGTGAGCGGCGAGGGCTCGGTGGACGTAAAGCGATTCATGCCCACCACCGAGAGCTCACCGGACTCGATCCGGCGCCAGCGCTCCCGATGCGATTCGACAAGCGAGGCCTTCATGTAGTCGACGGCCTCCACCGCGCCTCCCCGCTCGGCCACCCGGCTCATCTCCTCGCGGGCTCCGTCGACGAGCTCGGCCACGAGCCCATCCATGACCTTGGACCCCTCGAAGATGTCCGGGTACTCGAGCAGGTCGGTCTCGTAGGCCAGGATCTGCTGGAGCCGCAGCGACCACTGCTGATCCCAGGGCCGGGGCAGCCCCAGCGCCTCGTTCCAGGCCGGGAGCTGGATCGCCCGAGCCCGCGCACCGCGACCGAGCGTCACGGCCAGCGCCTCAAGTGCGATCCGGTAGACGTTGTTCTCTGGCTGGGCCTCGGTCAGGCCGAGCGAATTGACCTGAACGCCGTACCGGAACCGGCGGTGCTTCTCCTCGCTCACGCCATATCGCTCCCGCCCGAGCTCGTCCCACAGCCGGGCCATGGCCCTGAGCTTGGCGTGCTCCTCGATGAAGCGCAGGCCGGCGTTGACGAAGAACGAGATCCGGCCGAACACGCTCGACATCTCCTCCTGGCCGTCGTCGGACCCATCCTCAGAGCCCAGTCGCTGCCTGACGGCGTCGAGGACTGCGATCGCGTTGCTCAGCGAGTACGCGATCTCCTGAACCGGCGTCGCCCCGGCCTCCTGGAGGTGGTAGGAGCAGATGTTGATCGGGTTCCACTTGGGGATGTGCTTGACCGTGTAAACGATCGTGTCGGCGATCAGCCTCATGCTGGGGCCGGGCGGAAAGGCGTAGGTACCGCGGCTCAGGTACTCCTTGAGGATGTCGTTCTGGGTCGTCCCCTGGAGCTTGCCCGCGGCGACGCCCTCCTCCTCGGCGGCCACGACGTACAGCGCCAACAGCCAGGCCGCGGTCGCGTTGATCGTCATCGAGGTGTTCATCTGATCGAGCGGAATCTGGTCGAGCAGCGTCTGCATATCGCCCCGGTGAGCGATTGAGACGCCGACCTTGCCGACCTCGCCCCGGGCCAGCTCGTGGTCGGGGTCATAGCCGGTCTGGGTGGGCAGATCGAAGGCGACCGACAGCCCCGTCTGGCCCTTGTCCAGGTTGCGCCGGTAGAGCTCGTTTGACCGCCGGGCATCCGAGTGGCCGGCGTAGGTGCGCATCAGCCAGGGCCGATCGGGCTCCGGCAAACGGGGCGAATTCGGCTCGGTCACATTTCGATTGTATGGTTCAGGGGAGTGCCGGACCAAAGCTCTGCCTCATCCGAGCATGCCCTGATCCAGGAGATTGCAGCTCCCCTGGCCAATCTTCCCGACCACCCGATGCCCGAAGTGGCCGAGGTGGAGTTCCCGATCGTCCTGCGGGGCTACGACCGTGAGGTCGTCGACGCCTACGTGAGGCGCACGAGCCAGCTCGTGGCCGAGCTCACCGCCACGCATTCGCCGCAGGCCGCCGTACGCCGGGCACTCGAGCGGGTGGGGGAGGAGGTGTCGGGCATCCTGCAGCGGGCTCATGAGACCGGTGAGCGGATCACCGCGGATTCGCGCCGGGAAGCTGAGGATCGGCTCGAGGCTGCCCGCCGCGAGTCCGAGGCGATGCTGGCCGATGCCCGCAGCGAAGCTGATGCGACCGTGGTGGGCGCCCAGCGCCGACTCACCGACCTCGACGCCGAGACCGACCGGATCTGGGCTGAGCGGCAGCGGATCGTGGAAGACACGCGCAGCCTGTCCGCCCAGCTGCTGGCCCTGTCAGAAGCGGCAATGGCCCGCTTTCCAGCCGCCGAAGAGGGGAGCCCTACCGACGAGCACGCGGCCCAGCCCGAAAGTCCCGAGGACACCCTGGTGCACCACGAGGCGGTGGTGCAGCCCGAGGCCCTGCGCGAGGACCTGGACGAGGCTGGCTCCTCGGACGACGAGGACACGGGGGAGTTGGCGGAGGCATATCACGAGGACGTGACTGCGGTGCACGAGGCGCCATTCGATGTCGAGACCCCGTCTCGGCTGCCCGGCGAGGACAGCCCGACGCAAGAGCACCTGAGCGACGACGAACTGCCGGACGGCGAGCCGCCGGACGACGATCTGCTCGAGCACGACGCCGAGTAGGCGTCGCTGGCGAAGCCCCCGCACCCGGCGCGAGCGATGCGGCTGATCGATCTGGAGCACCTGGGCCGGCCCCGGGTGATCGCGTGCTGGGAAGTTGGCGACGTGCTGATCGACCCCGGCCCGAGCTCGTGCCTGGACGCCTTGGAGGCCGGTCTCGAAGGACGCCGCCCGGCAGCCCTACTGCTGACCCATATCCATCTCGACCACGCGGGCGCCAGCGGCTCGCTGGTCCGCCGCTGGCCGGAGCTCGAGGTCTTCGTCCACGAACGGGGCGCGCCGCATCTCATCGACCCGTCTCGCCTGCTGAGGAGCGCGCAGCGGCTATACGGCCAGGACATGGACAGGCTGTGGGGCGAGGTCGTGCCGGTGCCCGAGGACAACGTGCGCGTGCTGAGCGGAGGCGAGACTGTCCGGGACGGCTTCGAGGTGGCCTACACCCCGGGCCACGCCTCACACCACGTGAGCTATCTCCGCGACGGGACGGCATTCGTCGGGGACGTGGCCGGCGTGCGCATCATGCCCGAGTCGCTGACGATTGCGCCCACGCCCCCGCCGGACATCGATCTCGACGCCTGGCACCGCTCGATCGACCAGCTCAGGGCCTGGTCGCCGGACCGTCTCGCTTTCACCCACTTCGGCTGCGCCGATGACGTTGAAGCTCAGCTCGATGAGCTGGGCCAGCGGCTCGAGCAGTGGGCGGCGCGAGCCCGGGAGCAGAGCGAGCAGGAGTTCATCGCGATGGTCGAGCGGGAGCTCACCGTGTTGGACGAGTGGGGAGCCGCCGCTGCGTATACCCAGGCGGCGCCACCTGAGCAGCTGTACGCCGGTCTCACGCGCTACTGGCGAAAGCGGGCCGAAACCGCTTCGGCGTCAGGCGGCCCGGCAGTATCCTGACCCCGGATGGCCCAGATCGCCACACGGCCCAGGTTGAGCGGGCCCGAGGGCGGGCTCGGTGCAGCCTGGAGGGTGATCGTCCTCAACGACGACCACAACACCTTCGACCACGTGGCCGAGACGCTTTCGGCGGTGATTCCCGGGCTGTCGCTGGCCGATGGCTACCGGCTGGCCGACAAGATCCACAACAGCGGGCAGGCGATCGTGTGGAGCGGCCCGAAGGATGAGGCCGAGCAATACTGGCAGCGTCTGGACGGGGCCGGGCTGACCATGGCCCCGCTTGAATCGGGGTAGCGGGGCCGGTTAGGCGTGGGGAGCGTCGCCCCGCCCGCGGACCCGCTCGGCGTTCTTTGGCTTTGGAGCTAACACATGCGTTCGCGGAACGCCAGAGAAGCCCCAACACGACCGCGGGTGGGGCGCCTCGCTGGGCCAGGTCAGGCTTTTGCTGCGCCAACCGGCCCGGGTGCTCCCCGGGGGCGACGGATCGCCTTGGCGTCCTGACGCTCAGGGCTGATCCGGACAACGTTCCAGACCAGTCCGAGCCGCTCGAGCAGAGAGATCATGAGTCCGGTGGGATCGGTCAGCCGCTCCCACCAGCGAAGTCCGTGGAAGGCCGAGGTGGGGAAGGCATGGTGATTGTGGTGCCAGGCCTCGCCCATCGAGAGGGGGGCCAGCCAGAAGACGTTCCGGGACTCATCCTCGACCTCGAAGCGTTTGCGGCCGAAGAAGTGGCAGATCGAGTTGATCGACCACGTCACGTGGTGCAGGAGGCAGATACGGACCAACCCACCCCAGAGCAGCGCGCTCAGGGCCGCCCCGATCGTCCCGCCGGCCAGCCAGCCGATTGCCGCCGGAATGGCAAAGCTGAGGACGATCCAGAGGCCGAACAGCTTGTCGATCACCCTCAGCGCCCGGTCACGCATGAGGTCCGGGGCGAACCGCATCCGGTCGGCGGTGGCCACCTCGCTGAACAGCCAGCCCACGTGAGCATGCCAGAGGCCCTTCACCGCTCCCCAGAAGCCGGGGCCTGCGAGATGGGGGGAGTGGGGATCTCCCTCGACGTCGGCGAAGGCGTGGTGCTTGCGGTGGTCGGCCACCCACGTGATGACCGAGCCCTCGACCGCCATCGACCCGATGATCGCGACCACGGCCCGGAACGTCCGCGAGGACTCGAAGGCGCGATGGGTGAACATGCGGTGGTAGCCCAGCGTGACCCCCATGCACGTCACGACGTAGAACCCAACCAGCAGGCCGAGCTCGAGCGGGCCGATCGCCTTGTTCCACAGCAACACGACTGCTGTCACGACTCCAGCCAGCGGAAGCAGCACTCCGATCAGGTTGAAGATCTTGTGCGTAAGCGTCATCAGACGGCCCCGCTGGCCTGTGGCTCGGGCTCGGGCAGCGGCGCCGGTGGGAGCTGGACCTCCGGGCCCAGCGCGCCGAACGTCAACTCGTCGTACCAGACGTAGCTCACTGGTACCTGGAAATGCCCCGAATTGCGACGACGAAACTCCTTCATTTCGGGACTATCCCAGTACCTGTACCAATCGCGAGACGATTCGAACCAGGCCATCTGGATGATCTTGTACCGATCCTCCCGCGAGCGCTGCACCGAGTACTGGGTGGCCCCGTATCGCAGGGCGATCCGGGCCGCCTGGCAGACCTCGGCCGCCAGCGCGTCCTGGCGCAGGATCGTGGCGTACCACTGGATCTGAACCAGGCCGGATACGCCCTCCTGGCGCTCGGGTCCTCCCGAGCCGATGCCCTCGTAGGGCGGGCCTCCGGCGCCGGCTCGACCGTTCGGCCCGTTGTGGTTCGCCATGACTACGCCCCCACCTCAGCGTGGATGGCGCCGGGGCCGTCGACCGTCCGGCCCTGTCCCTCTTCGGTGGCGCCGACGAGGATCGCGATCTTGCCCAGGTGCTGGTTCTCCAGCATCAGCTGATGGGCCTCGGGCACGCCCTCGAAGCCCATCGTCCGCCACAGCACGGGGCGGATCTTGCCCAGCTCGATCAGCTCGTTGGCCTTCATGCACTCGTATGCGTTGGCGAAATGCGACCCGATGATCTGCTTCTGGCGCATCCACAGGTGGCGGACGTCGAAATCGAGGTTGTAGCCGGTCGTGCCGGCACAGATGACGACCTTGCCGAACGGTCGCACACAGAAGACCGACGTGGGGAACGTGGCCTTTCCGACGTGCTCGAACACGATGTCCGGGGGCTGGCCGAGGATCTCCTTGACGGCCTTGGCGAAGCGGCGGGATTCGGCGAACCGGGCCTTCTCCTCCTCGGGCGTCTCGTCGCCGCGGCGCATCATTCCGGCGTACTCGTTGCGGTTGATATAGCCGGTCGCGCCGAGATCCATGGCCAGGCGTCCCTTCTCCTCCGAGGACACGACCCCCACGCATTCCGCGCCGGCGGCCTGGCAGAGCTGGATCGCGAATACGCCGAGCCCTCCGGCCGCGCCCCAGATCAGGACGCGATGTCCGGCCTGGAGCTTGCACTGGTCGATCAGCATCCGGTAGGCGGTGAAGTAGACGAGACCGTAGGAGGCGGCCTCCTCCCAGGTCAGGTTCTGGGGGCGCGGGAGGAGCTGCTGGGCCTGGACCTTGGTGAACTGGGCGAACGAGCCCCAGGTCGTCTCATAGCCCCAGATCAGCTGGGACGGAGCGGCGAGCGGGTCCAGTCCGTGCACCTCGGGATCCTCGTAGGAGGCCTGGTTGCAATGGATGACGACCTCGTCGCCAGGCTGCCAGCGGGTGACGCCCGGGCCGACCTTCCACACGATCCCCGACGCGTCGGATCCGCCGATGTGATGGCCCCATTGAGGATGATCGCCGTAGGGGAAGATCGAAACCGGCTTACCCTGGGCCGCCCACACGTTGTTGTAGTTGACCCCGGCGGCCATGACGCGCACGATCACCTCGAACGCTCCCGGCTCCGGGATCTCGATCTCCTCGAGCTGGAAGGCATCCACCGGCTGGCCCTCGCGCTCCTGTCGGATGACCCAGGCGGCCATCGTGGGCGGAAGCTCGCCCGGGTCGGCGTCTACGCGGGCTACCTGGCTGAGATCGACGGCCATGTCGATGATCGTACCTGCGACGCGGCGCGGGTGCGGCGGGGCGAAGAGGGCAAGCTACTAAGGCGAGAGCAGCTGATTGCTGGCGCTCGGGCGCTGCTTGCCGATGTGAAGCAGCGCCGGCTGGATCGGGGTGGCCGTGGCCGCGGCCGCCTGCGTGGAAGCCATCGCGCTGGTCGACACCCTGTACGTGGTGTGGGCGTTGAGGTCGACGGTGATCTGGGCCGTGGCCTGGGGGCTGATCGGCCCGGTGGAGGCCACGGACTGCGCCGCCGCGGTCCCGGCGGGGAGGATTTTCATCGAGACAGCCTGGCTGGCCTGGTTGGTCACGATGAAGACCACCGGCCCTGCGCCGAGCGAGGTGGGGGAGATCGAGACCCGCTGGTCATTGATGTAGACGGTCACGTTGACCGGGCTCGGCGGCCGTGGGTCATTGACGAAATGTGGGCCGCCGCTCCCGCACCCGCCAGCTATGACGGCAGCCAGAGCCAGCATGGTAATCGTGCTCCTCCGAACCACTAACTCTCCTTGCACTGAACCCTAGAGCAATGCCTATCCAGGCGAAAGGTCGTCGAACGACCAAATCTCGGCTTGGTCAGCCAAGCCGAAATTCGCCTGTTAGAGAAAAACGCCTGCCGAGCGAGGAACTGACGCTTGGCCGCGGTCCTAGCTAAACGGGAGCTCGATCACCTTGGCCTGAGCCCGTCCTTCCCCCACCTCGACCGTGGCTCCGGGCTGGACCTCGCGGCGAACCAGCGCAAGCGCGATCGGGCCCAGTCGTGGCGAGCTGACGACGCTGCCGAGTTGCCCGACGGCGCGCTCACCTGAGAAGAGCTGCTCCCCGGTTCGCGGCCGGTGCCGAGAGCATGAGCCCGCGCAGATGCCGGTTGGGCTTTCCTCGCCAGTGCAGCCGGGCGACCGTCTCCTGGCCGACGTAGCACCCCTTGCTGAACGACACCGCTCGTTCGTTCAATCCCGCCTCCTCGGGAATCACGGTCTCGTCCAGATCGACCCCGTAGCGCGGCCGGCCGCGCTCGACCCGCAGGCATTCCGCCGTGTCCTCGCCAACCGGCTGGGCGCCCGCCTCGAGCAGCGCCGTCTGGAGCGGCACGACGGCTTCGGCCTCGCACAGCAGATCGATCCCGGAGTCGGTGCGGACCGCGCGGGCGGGGACGTCCGCGATCCGGACCAGCACGTGGCTGTGCTCCGGAAGCCCCTCCAGCGCAGGTTCGCCGGCGATGGCAGGTGCCTTCGGTCCCAGCAGCGAGAGCAGGCCCTTTTCCAGCGTCCGCTTGTGCAATTGGGCATCGTGCCCGATCAGGCCGCGGTGGATCAGGTTGAAGAGGACTTGCAGTGCCCCGCGCTCGGTATCGAGCAGCAGTTCGTCTTCGGTGGCCAGGATCCGCAGATCGCCCAGCATCTTGCCCTTGGGCGTGAGCACGGCGGCGTAGCACCCGGTTCCGGGCGCCAGTGCCTCGACGTCATTTGTCACCTGGCCCTGGAGAAAGGGAGGCGCCTCCGGTCCGGACAGAGCCAGCTTGCCTCGCTCGGAGCGGTCGAGCACGCCGCAGCCCTCCACGACGGTCCGGTAATCAGCCTCGGGGGGAGCCTGCGCCATCACTGAGCTCACAGGAAAAACATAGCGCGGCGATTACCCGCGCCAAACGCGACAAGCCCGGCTGGTAAGCGAGGAAATCTCCTGGATAGTCCGGAAAAACTTTGTGGCCAGAATGCCAAAAGAAAGGTTTAGGCATGCCATAATTTGCCGAAGAAGTGGTCGGCATGACGCATTCCGAAGCTCCTCAAACGCGATCGTCCGCGATCGAGGACTACGCCAAGGCGATTTACGCGTTAGAGCGCCGGGGCGGCGTCGTGACCACAAACGCCTTGGCCGAGCGTCTGGGGGTGACTCCGGGGTCGGCGTCGGGCATGGTCAAGCGCCTCGGCGAGCTGGGTCTCGTTCGTCACCAGCCCTACCACGGCGTGTCGCTGAGCGAGGACGGCCGGCGCGTGGCCCTCGAGGTGATTCGCCATCACCGGCTGCTGGAGCTCTACCTGGTCGAGAGTCTGGGGGTGCCTTGGGACCGGGTCCACGAAGAGGCGGAGGTGCTCGAGCACGTCCTCTCGGACGAACTCGAGGAGCTGATCGCCACCAAGCTGGGCGATCCGACGCACGATCCCCACGGAGACCCGATCCCCACCCGCGAGCTGACGATCGAGGAGGGGATGAGCGACAGCCTTCAGGCGCTAGAGCCGGGGGATCGAGGGACGTTCACCCGGGTGTCGGATTCAGACCCGGAGATGCTGCGATTCCTGGCCGAGCGCGGGATCGCGCCCGGGGATCACCTCGAAGTGATCGACAAGCAGCCCTTCGGCGGTCCTCTGTTTGTGCGCTTCGGCCCCGACGTCCACGTCCTCGGCGGGAGGCTCGCCGAGGCAATGCGCGTCGAGGTGCGGTAGTGAGCTCCACCGCCACCCAGGACCGACCCCCGCCCGCAACGGAAACTGCTCCGCGGCCTCACCTCAGCCCGGAGGACACGATCCGTTCTCAGGATCGCTTCCGTGTCTACTCGGCTCGCCTCGGCCACCGGCGCTGGTACCTGCTCTGGTTGCTGGTCGGGCCGGGGATGTTGGCCATGCTGGGCGAGAACGACGGTCCGAGCATGATCTCCTACGCCACCAGCGGCGCAACCTACGGCGTGGGCTTCTTCCTGCCTTTCATCGTGATCACGTTCGCCATGGCCGTCGTGGTCCAGGAGATGTGCATGCGGGTCGGGGCGGTCACCCACCGCGGCTATGGGCAGCTGGTACTCGAACGCTATGGGCGGCTGTGGGGCTGGTTCAACGCCGGCGACTTGATCCTGACCAACATCGTGACGCTGATCGCCGAGTTCGTGGCCATTCGGGTGGGTCTGGCGTACTTCCACCTCGGCCCGGCCGTGGCCGCCGGTTTGGGGATCGTGCTGGTGATCTTCACGCTCAGCGGAGGGCGCTATTGGCGCTGGGAGCGAATCGCGCTGGCACTGGCCGTTTTCAACGGCCTTTTCCTGGCCGCGGCGATCCTGGTGGGGCCAAACTGGGACTCGGTCGGGCACGCTTTCCTCACGTTCTCGCCGCTCCCCCACGGGAGCCTCAACACGCTGCTGCTCCTGGTCGCCTCCACGATCGGGGCCACCGTCACGCCCTGGATGATCTTCTTCCAGCAGAGCGCCTCGGCGGACAAGGGGCTCACACCAAGCGACGTCCGCCACGGCCGCTGGGACACCGTCCTGGGCGGCGTGCTGGCCGCGTTGTTCGGGTGCGGCGCCCTGATCGCCGGGGCGGCGCTGTTCGGACGTGGCGGGGCCGGAATTCAGGGCCTGGCCGGAGCGGGCTTCCCCGGTGCCCTGTCGCACATTTCCGGTGCGCTCGTGGCCCGGATCTTCGCCCTTGGCTTGATCGAGGCCGGTGCCGTGGCCATCCTGACGATCTCCGCCAGCACGGGCTACGCCGCGGGTGAATGCATGGGGGTACCGCATAGCCTCAACGACTCGCCTCGAGCTGCGGTTGTCTTCTACGCCGCCAACATCGGGGCGGCAGCGGTCGCCGCGGCGATCATCCTGATCCCCGGCGTCCCACTGCTGTCGATCGCGCTCAACGCCAATGTGTTGGCCACGGTGCTGCTGCCCGTGGCGCTGGTGTTCATGATTGCCCTGGCCAGCGACCGGACGCTGATGGGGCGGTGGGCCAACGGCCGGGGCAACAACGCGGTTGCGATCGCGATCGTCGCCTTCATCTCGGTCTGTGGCGCGACATACGCGGTCGACTCGTTTCTGCGGGCGGTGCACGTCCTGTGAGTGAGGTTGTCCAGAAGCATGGCCCTGAGCTGCCGTTCGTTCCCGCGCCGAGTGAGGTCGAGGAGCTGGTCGAGTTCCTGGAGTCAGACCAGCTTGTGGAGGAGCGGGCGCGTCCGGTGGGGCGAGCGCAATTGAGCGGGGGGGCCGTCGCGGGCCTTTGGGCGTTGCGCGTATTCGCCGTCGTGGTGGCGGCGATGGTCATCTACACGTTCGTGGCTCAGCTCTGATCACCGGCCGGGTAGGCTGAACGGCAGATGTCGCTGGCCCAAACCTTCGAGCAGGTGGTGGAGTCGCTGCCGGACGACTGGACCGACCTCGAGCTCGATCTGCGGATCTTCGATGAGCGGCGCTACATCGACGCCGCCGTCCTGCTCGTCACGTGCAACGCCCAGCCGTACTCCAAGCACGACTGGCATTGGCGGCTGCTGGTGGCGCACCGATTTGGGCACGCGGCCTCGGCTCCGGCCGTCCACGCGGCGCTGAAGCTGCTGGACGAGGCGGGAATCGACGGAGAGCTGGCGGTGCGTAGCGCGCGCTCGGGCAGAATCGAGGTCACCCAGATGTGGGGCCGGCCCGAATCCGTGCGCCAGGAGTTCAAGCGTATTCGAGCCCAGTAGCTCGGGCCAGGCGTTGCGGGTCGTCGCCTTCGTTCCCGACCTGATGTTCGGCTCAGGCGTGGTGACGTCGCTTCGAGCGTCCGGGCATGAGCCTGTGCTGGTCGGCGATCCCGCCGGCCTGGCCCGCGAGCTCCCGGGAGCGCAGGTGCTGGTTGTCGATTTGACCGCCGACGCGGCCGAGCGCATCGCTGCCGTTGCCCGAGTGATCGGGGACTTCGAGCAGGTGCGGACGCTCGGCTTCTACTCCCACGTCGAGGCCGACGTGCGGGCGCAGGCCGAGCAGGCGGGTTTCGACCTGGTTATTCCCCGCTCTCGAATGGCTCGCGAGGGCGTGGCGCTGGTGGAGCGGCTGTCAGTCTGAGCCGCCGAGGAAGTGAAGGTTGAACGCGCGGGTCACGTTGGGGACGCCGGTGACGATCCCGAACCTGGCCTCCCACCGCGCCCATCGCTTGAGCACCGGGAGGTCGAGTTCGCCGACGGCGCCGGCCGACGTGGTGAAGGCCGGCACCAGCTTCGCCAGCTCGGCGGCCACCAGCGAGGGGTTGAGCCCGGGGACCTGAGCCTCGAGTTCGGCCGCTGCCGCGTCTGGATGGGCAACGGCGAAGCGGTAGCCACGGAGGAGTGCATGCACGACATCGAAGGCGAGTCTGGACCTGCGGACGAGCGTGCTTTCCGTCGCACAGAGCACGAGCTCGGGATACGGAGGCGCGTCGTAGTCCTCGACCCGGAAGATGTGGAATCCGGGCCGGGCGCGGTCGAGGGTCACGCCCTCGTCGTTCCAGAATGCCGTGGCCGCGCTCACCCTCCCGGCGAGCAGATCCGGGACCGCGTTGTAGCCGATCGTCAGCGTGTGAAGCCGGCGGGGATTACCTCCGGCTCCGGCCACAATCGAGTCCAGGACGGCCGCATCGCTGGGTGCGCCGGTGACCCCCGTCAAACGGCCCTCGAGCTGGCGAGGGCTGCGGATCTGAGGCTGGGCGATCACGGCCGCCAGCGGCCGCTCGACGATCGCCATGATGCCCACGATGTTCTGACCGCGCTCGCGCGCAATGGCCAGGTCGTGAATGTCGAGGATGGCGAAGTCGGCCCGGCCCGCTTCCAGGTATTTGACCGAGTCTGTGGAGGCCGAGGGCGCGACCACGTGCAGCCGAACCCCCTCGGCCCGGTCGTAGTGATGGGCCAGCGCGGCGTAAATGCCGGCGTGGACGGCGTTCGGGGTGAAGTCAAGGACGAGCGTGGCCTGCGGCGGGGACTTGGCGCGGCCTTGGGGTGAGGCTGAACCGCAGCCGCCTGCCGCGAGTGCCGTGGCGGCCAGTAAGGCGACCGCCGTGGGGATGATCCTGACCCGGGACATCCGCGCGCACATTAGGCGTCCCTAGAATCCGCGGTGCATGGCTCGACGCGTCACGTTCAGCCGCAACTTCACACTGTCGCTGTCCCGGACGTGCCGCTGTTACTGCAAGTACTGCGCGTTCGCGACTCACAAACCGCACCTCTACGCCCCTGAGGAGGTCGAGCAGTTGCTCGACCGAGCGGCCCGCCGGCATCACGCCAAAGAGCTTCTGGTTCTCACCGGCGAGAAGCCCGAGCACCACCCGGGTGTGGCGGAGCGGCTTGCTTCGTACGGATTTGAAGACTTCACGGCGTACGTGGTCTGGACGTGTGAGCGGGCCTTGGAGCGCGGGCTGCTCCCGCACACGAACCTGGGAGTGCTTGGCCGCGAGGACCTTCTGCGCTTGCGCGGCGTGACGGCGTCGCAGGGCCTGATGCTCGAGTCGGCCTCTGAGCGCCTGATGGACACGGTCCACGCCGGCTCCCCCACGAAGCACCCCGCGCACCGGATGCAGACAATCGCCACCGCGGGAGAGCTCCAGATCCCATTCACGAGTGGAATTCTGGTCGGGATCGGCGAGACCGAAGAGGAGCGGGTGGCGTCCTTGGAGGCGTTGGCCGAGCTCCACCAGCGCTTCGGGCACATCCAGGAGGTGATCCTCCAGAACTTCGTGCCGCACCAGAGCTATTACGGCCGCGAGCCGGCCGAGATCGCGGGCGACGCGGCGGCCGAGTACTGGCGAACCGGCGTCTGGGAGGGGCCCGAGATGCCCGCGCCAGCGTGGGCGAGTCCCGTGAGCGTCGAGGACATGAAGCGGCTGGTGGCAGAGGCTCGCCGGCTGATGCCGGAGGTGGGAATCCAGATCCCTCCCAATCTGTCGGACTGGTGGGTTGCGCTCTTGGAGGCTGGGGCGACCGACCTGGGAGGGCTCAGTGCCAACGGCGACCACATCTCTCCTGAGCACCCGTTCCCCTCTCCGGCCGGCATCAGACGGAGGCTCCGGGAGCAAGGCCTGGCGCTAACCGAGCGCCTGTGCGTCTACCCGGAGTACATCGATCCGGAGTGGATCTCGCGGCCCGTGATGGACGTGATCAAGCGCTCGTACTGGTCGTTCATCCCCCGCCGAGGCTCGGGCCGGCGGATGTCGGTGTCCGTGGCCGACGATGCGGCCCCTCGCGCCGTGGAGCGCGGCCGCGTCGGGCGAGCGCTGACGGCCGAGGAGGCGACGGCGCTGTTCGCCGAGCGCCGTCCCGAGGTGATCGAGGAGATGCGGCTGGCGGCCGACGAGCTCCGCGAGGAGCTGGCCGGCGAGACGGTGACGTTCGTCGTCAACCGCAACATCAACGTCTCCAACGTGTGCACGGTCGGATGCGCGTTCTGCGGCTTCGGTCAATCGCGCCGCTCACCGGACGCCTACGAGCACTCCGCCGCGGAGTTCGCACGCCGGATCCACGAGGCCGTTGACTTCGGGGCCACCGAGATCTGCATGCAGTCGGGCATCCATCCCGACTGGGGGCTCGAGGATTACGAGCGCTGGCTTCGGCTGGCCAAGGAGCTGGCCCCGCAGATCCATCTGCACGCCTACTCGCCGATGGAAGTGGCCCACATGTCCGATGTCAGCGGGCTCTCACCGCGCGCCGTATTCGCCCGTCTGCGCGAGGCGGGACTCGACTCCACGCCCGGCACCGCCGCCGAGGTCCTCCACGACGGGGTGCGAGAGCGGATCTCTCCCAACAAGCTTCCCGTCGCCCGGTGGGTCGAGGTGATCGAGGCCTCACACGCCGAGGGGCTGCGCTCGACCGTGACGGTCATGTTCGGGCACATCGAGGAGCCGTGGGAGCTGGCCGAGCACATGCGGGTCGTCCGCGCACTGCAGGAGCGAACCGGCGGCTTCACCGAGTTCGTCCCGCTGTCCTTCATCCCATTTCACACCCTGCTCGGTCGCACGCACGGGATCGAGGAGATCTCAAGCGAGGAGAACCTCAAGCACACCGCGGCCTTCCGCCTTATCCTGGGCCGCACTATTACGAACCTTCAGGCAAGCTGGGTGAAGATGGGCCTCGACGCGGCGACCGAGTCGCTGCGCTGGGGAGTCAACGACCTGGGCGGCACGTTGATGGAGGAGTCGATCTCCCGCATGGCCGGTAGCCAGCACGGCGTTCGTCTCGAGCCTTCTGACCTGATCGGGGCGGCCCACCGCGCCGGGCGCCCGGCGGCCGAGCGGACGACGCTGTACGAAATCCGGCGGCGCTACGAATTGCCGCTGGCGGCATGAGCTCGCTGGCGGGAAAGCGCGTCTTGGTCACCGGCTCAGCGCGGGGGATTGGCGCTGCATTGGCCGAGCGCCTGGCTTCGCAAGGGGCTCGATTGGCGCTGGTGGGGCTCGAGCCGGAGCGGTTGGCTGCGGTTGCTGAGCGCTGTGGCGAGGGGACATTTGTCGCCGAGTGCGATGTGTCGCATCGAGAGCAAGTGTTTGCCGCGGTCGACGCGGCGGCGGAGGCGCTCGGCGGACTCGACGTCGTCGTAGCCAACGCCGGGATCGCCACCGCCGGCCCCGTTCGGCTCCAGGACGTCCGGTCCTGGGAGCGGGTGATCGAGATCAACCTGCTCGGGGTGATGTACACCGACCGCGCCGCCCTTCCGCACCTGGAGCGCAGACGGGGCTACCTGCTGAACATTTCCTCGAGCGCGGCCGCATTCCGGGCGCCCGGCCTGAGCGCGTACTGCGCAGCCAAGGCCGGCGTCGAGGCGCTGAGCGACTGTCTGCGCATGGAGATGGCAGGCCATGGAGTGGATGTGGGGGTGGCGTACTTCCTCTTCCTCGACACCGACATGGTCAGGGACGCTGAGCGCGAGCTGCCGGGCGGCGATCGGTCCAAGCGCGGCATGCCGGGGCCATTGGCGCGCACCTACCCGCTGGCGCCCGCGGTGGAGGAGGTGGTGGCGGCCATCGCCGAGCGCCGCCGCCGCGTCGCCTACCCGAAGTGGTTCCTGAGGGCGTTGCCGCTTCGGCAGCTGTTCGCTTCGCGGTTCGTGGAACGAGAGGCGAGCAAGCGGGTACCCGAGGCGGAGGCGGATTACGAGCGGGCGGTCGCGGAGCGCGGGGCTAGCGCCGCGGGGGCGAGTGAGCGGACTCGGGAGCTGGCTGGGTTGTAGGGAGGCGTTGTGGGCCGGGCCGGTTGGCGGCGTTATGGGCAGTGGACGTCTGGAGCTGCGGTCGTGTAATGGCGGTGGGGCCCCTGAGCTTGGGGAACTGCGCAGCCGGGGGAGGGCTGGCCGGGGGTGATGGGTGGGGAGCAGGCGGCCTCCGGAGGGCGGCCCACTCGGGCGCCGTTTCACCCTTCGGGCGCGCTATTTCACCCCCTAACCCGGCATCGCGTCGTCGTCTGAGGTGGACGTGCCGGGTTAGGTGGCGTATGACAACCACAGCACGGCACGTCGGGCAGGAGCCGAGCCGTTTTGACGGGTTACGGGGGTGACTTTGCGTGTTCCGCGGTGGCCCCCGTACGTCCCGTAGCCCGGACCGTCGCCCCGTAGCCCGGGCCCCCGCCCCGTAGCCCGACGCCTCGGATCCCAGCCGGCCGCTACTTCTGGCGCATCGCCCGCTCGATCACGGGCAGCTTGACGGCGTGCGGGATGTAGCGGCTGGCGAGCATCGCCGCTCGCATTGGGAGGCCGGGGACCACTACTCGGCTGCCGGAGTCCAGGCCGTCGACGCCGGCGCGGGCCACATCGTGCGGTGAGACGAGCGCGGGGCGCGGGACGGCCTTTTCGAACGAGCGCTTGCCGCCGACCTGCCAGCCGGCCTCCTGCCAGAACTCGGTCTCCACGGGTCCGGGGCATAGCGCGGTGACCGTGATGCCGCGGCCGTCGACCTCCTGGTGCACGGCCTCAGAGAACGTCAGCACGTACGCCTTGGCGGCGGAGTAGCCGGCTGCGTAGGGGAGCGGCTGCATCCCGGCCGTGGAAGCCACGTTCAGGATTGCTCCGCGGCCGCGATCGACCATCCCGGGCAGGAAGGCAGACGTGAGGGCCACGACCGCCTCGACCAGCACGCGGACCTGTTCGACCTCCCGTTCGGGATCCGACTCATGAAAGGGTCCGCCGGTGGCAAAGCCTGCGTTGTTGACGAGGATCTCGACGTCGAGACCGAGGTCGGCGATCTGCCCGGCCAGTCGGTCTCGGGCCGCCGCCCGGCTGAGGTCGCACGCGATCGTCTCGGCGCGAACGCCGTACTCGTCGGTCAACTCGGTGGCCAGCGCGTTGAGGCGCTGTTTGCGCCGGGCCACGAGCACGACGCCGTGTCCTCGTCCGGCCAGCTCCTTGGCGATCTCCGCGCCGATGCCGGCGGAGGCGCCGGTGACGAGCGCGGTGGAAGTGGAGGATGGGGGAGGGAGCGACACGCGGCGGCTAAGGCTACCCCTCCATTCGGGGCGCGTGCCGCGCGAGCTGTACCCAGGGGAGTGCGATTGAGTACATAGCGTGATGGGTCTGACCGCAATTCTCTTTCCTGGTCAGGGCAGCCAGACGCTCGACATGCGCCAGACGGTTGAGCGCGCCCGGCCGGACCTGCTCGAGCTGGTCGTCGAGGTGATGGGGGAGGACCCGTTTACTCGCGTCGAGGAGAGCACCGCATTCGCTCAGCCGGCCATCTTCTGCGCCAGCCTGGCTGGCTGGGCCGAGCTTGACAGCCCGACCGGTGACCTGATGGCGGGCCACTCGCTCGGCGAGCTGACCGCGCTCGTGGCCGCCGATGCGCTGGACGAGCGGGACGGGCTCGAGCTCGTCGTGCTCCGCGGCCGGTTGATGGCCCAGGCCAAGGCGGGCGGGATGATCGCCCTTCTTGGGGCAGGGGCAGCTGATCAGGGTCCTAGGCTGGCGGAATCCCACAACCTGACGGTGGCCAACGACAACTGCCCCACGCAGGTCGTTCTCTCAGGGCCACAAAACGCGCTGCCCAATGCGGCTGCGGACGCGCAGAAAGCAGGACTGAGGACGATGGCGCTACCGGTGAGCGGGGCCTTTCACTCGCCCCTCATGGCTCCGGCGGTCCCCGAGTTCGAGGCCGCGCTCGAGCAGACTCAGTTCCGAGCGCCGCAGGCAACGGTCCTGAGCGCGGTCACCGCCAGCCCGTTCGACGATCCCCGCCGCCGGTTGGCTGAGGCGATCACGATGCCGGTGCGCTGGCGCGAGACGATGCTCGAGGCTCACCGCCGCGGCGCTCAGCGCTTCGTCGAAGTGGGGCCAGGGCGCATCCTCACGGGCCTGGTGAAACGGACGCTCTCCGGCGTGGAGCTTGTGCATGCCTGAGGGTCCTAAAGGCGCTCCGAGCTGCTCCCGCGCGGTCTAGAATCTCCCTGCTTCCTTGGCTCTGGCGCCATCAGATACGGCAGTGACGGCAAGCGAGCTCACCCGACGGTACGGCGAGGGGGAGACCGCGGTCGACGCGCTGCGCGGCGTGTCGCTGAACGTGCCGGCCGGCCAGCTTGTGGCGATCATGGGTCCCTCGGGATCGGGAAAGTCGACCTTGATGCATCTGCTCGCTGGACTCGACAAGCCCACGAGCGGGACGGTCGAGATCGCCGGAACAGAGATCACGTCGCTAGACGACACCGCGCTCACCCGGTTGCGCCGCGAGCACATCGGCTTCGTGTTCCAGTTCTTCAACCTGTTGCCGATGCTGACCGCCGAGGAGAACGTGCTGCTCCCGGCGACGATCGCCGGCAGCAGGCCCGACCGGGCCTGGATGGACGAGCTCCTGTCCCGCACCGGGATTGAGGATCGCCGCTCGCACCGTCCATCCGAGCTTTCCGGAGGGCAGCAGCAGCGCGTTGCGATCGCTCGCGCATTGGTCACCAAACCGACAATCGTGCTGGCCGACGAGCCCACTGGCAACCTCGACTCCAAAACCGGCGGCGAGATCCTGGAGCTGCTGCGCGCCTCCGCGGACGACTATGGCCAGACGATTTTGATGGTCACCCACGAGGGACGGGCGGCGTCGATCGCAGATCGAATCCTGTTTCTGGCCGATGGTCTGATTGTCCGGGAGCTGACCGACTCGAGCCCCGGTGAGGTGCTCGAGGTCATGAGCACCCTTCAGTCATGAACCGGGTCGCGGTCAAGGGGCTGTCCGGGCGCAAGCTCCGAGCCGCCCTGACCTCGATCGCGATCGTCATCGGAGTGGCCATGGTCAGCGGTACGTTTGTCCTCACGGACACCATCAAGTCGGCGTTCTCGGGCATCTTCACGCAGGCCTACAAGCACGCCGATGCCGTGATCACCGGCAAGAGCGCGATCGGCTCGGACACGAACGCTGGTCCTGGCACCCCGTCGCTCCCGGCCTCCCTGCTGGCCCAGGTCAAGCGTCTTCCTCAAGTTGCGCTGGCTACCGGCGGGATCGCCGATGAAGCCGAGCTCATCGGGCACAACGGGAAGGTGATTTCCCGTGGTGGCGCGCCCAGTTTGGCCTACAGCTACACGCGGGCGGGGCTGCGTTTCAGTCCGCTTCGACTGGCCAGCGGAGCTTGGCCGGCTGGGCCTGACGAGGTCGACATCGATGCCGCCACCGCCCAGGACCAGCACTTCTCGGTGGGGCAGACGATAGGCCTGCTGGCCCGGGGACCCGAGCAGCACTACAGGATCGCGGGAACGGTCACCTTCGCCGGAGTGTCCTCGCTCGGCGGTGCGACTCTGGCGATCCTCACGCTGCCAACGGCCCAGCGCATCTTCCACAAAGACGGCCACTATGACCAGATCGACGTGGCCAAGCGTCCGGGCGTGTCGGACCGTGCACTTCTGGCCGCAATCCGGCCGCTGCTGCCCGCTGACGGACAGGTCCGCACCGGACGGGGCCAGGCGCAACAGGCCACCAAGGACACGAGTGGGTTCCTCACCATCTTCCAGGACTTTCTGCTGGCGTTCGCCGGGATCGCGCTGTTCGTGGGCAGCTTCGTGATCGCCAACACGCTCTCGATCACGATCGCGCAGCGCACGCGAGAGCTGGCCACGCTGCGCATGCTCGGAGCCACCCGGCGTCAGGTGCTCGGTTCGGTTCTGTTGGAGGCGTTCGTGATCGCCGTGATCGCGTCGGTAGTCGGTCTGTTCCTGGGCTTGGGGCTGGCCAAGGGTCTGAACTCCCTATTCGTATCGTTCGGGATCGACCTCCCGAACAACGGGACCGTATTCAAGGGGCGCACGGTGGTGGTGGCTCTGCTTGTGGGGATTTTGGTCACGATGCTGGCGGCGCTGCGCCCAGCGCTGCGGGCAACCCGCGTCCCGCCGATCTCGGCCGTTCGTGAGGGGGCCATCCTGCCGCCGTCCCGGTTTGCCCGCTTCGGGCCGCAGGCGATGCTGGTGACTCTCCTCGTGGCCGCGGCCCTCCTGGCGATCGGAATGCTGGGTGGCTCGCTCTCAGCCGGGTTGCGCCTGTTCACGGTTGGCCTGGGCACGCTGCTGCTGTTCACGGGCGTGGCCGCGCTGGCGCCTAAGCTGGTCCCGCGGCTGGTGCGGATCCTGGGGGCGCCCGCGGCCCGGATCGGCGGGGGTGCCGGCCAGCTGGCCCGGGGCAATGCGATGCGCAACCCGGTCCGCACCGCGTCGACGGCCTCGGCACTCATGATCGGACTGGCGCTGGTGACGCTCGTTGGCGTGCTCGCCGCCGGTCTACGCAGTCGCTTTGAAAGCTCGGTCAACCAGGTGTTTGTGGCCGACTACGCCGTGACCGCGACGAACAACTTCTCACCCATCAGCCTGGCCTCCGAGCAAGCGGCGAGACGGGTGCCGGGGGTCCTTGTCGTATCCGGGGTCCGTGCCGGCCAGGCCAAGGCGTTCGGCTCGACAATCAACCTCACCGGGGCCGAGCCGAGCGCGAGCAAGGTGATCTCGCTGGACTGGCAGGCTGGCGGACCACACACGCCGGCACGGCTGGGCTCAGACGGCGCGTTCGTCACAAAAGGATTTGCTTCGGGCAACAACCTCCACGTCGGCTCGGCTCTCACGATCGAAGTTCCCAGTGGGAAGATCCTGCACCAGACGGTCGTGGGCATCTCCAACCCGCCCAAAGGTGGATCGCCGTTCGGGGACGTCGCCATCTCGGCTGCGCGTTTTGACTCCGCCTACCAGAACCCTCAGAACCTGTATGTCTTCATCAATGCCCACGGGGGCGTGAGCGCGCCGAACACACATGCCCTCCAGGCTGCGCTGCGCGGCTTCCCCGACGCCAAGCTGCAGACCAAGACGCAGTTCACCCACAACCAGGAGCAGCCGCTGAACACGCTGCTCAACCTGCTCTATGTGCTGCTGTCGCTCTCGATCCTGGTCAGCCTGTTCGGGATCGTCAACACCCTCGTCCTGACCGTGTTCGAGCGCACGCGTGAGCTCGGCATGCTCCGAGCCGTCGGCATGAGTCGCCGCCAGGTACGCCGGATGATCCGGCATGAGAGCGTGATCACGGCGTTACTGGGAGCCACGCTGGGGATACCGGTGGGGGTGGTGCTGGCATTGGTGATCGGGGTGGCGATCAAATACCCAGCGTTCACGATCCCGGTGGGAACTTTGGTGGTATTCGTGATCGCGGCCATCCTGGCCGGCATCGTCGCGGCGATCTTCCCGGCCCGGCGAGCGGGCCGCTTGAACGTTCTCCAGGCGCTTCAGTACGAATAGAGGCGTGGGTCGAGCTCGCGTCATCGCTGAGCCGCCGGGGGGCCTGCCCGCTGACGGTCAGCTTGACAGGACGCCGTGTATCCCGGAGGACAGCTTCGAGTACATGACCATGATGACCCTTGCAGCGATCCAGTTCCCCGGTCAGGGCAACCAGACCCCCGATATGCGGGAGGACTGATCCATGGCTGAAGCGCCCTGGATGGAGGGCTGCGCGGTTGTCACCGGCGCCTCTCGAGGACTGGGCGCGGCGATCGCGCTCGGTCTGGCGCGCGACGGGTGGCCGGTTGGCGTCAACTACCGCTCCGACCGCGAGCGCGCCGAAAAGGTGGTTACAGCGATCGAGAACGAGGGTGGCCGGGCGGTGGCCATCAAGGCGGATGTCACCGATCCGGCCGCGTGCGATCGGCTCTGGACTGGGCTCGAGGAGCGTTTTGAGGCGCCGGTGCTCGTGCTCGTGAACAACGCCGGCCTGAATCGAGACAACCTCATCGCGGCGATGGATGACGAGGAGTGGGCGGAGGTTCTGGAGACCGATCTGACCGCTGCTTTCCGTCTCACCCGCCGGGCGCTCCGGGCGATGCTCCGGGCGCGCTCGGGACGCATCGTCAATATCGCTTCGGTGGCGGGACTACGGACGAACCCAGGGCAGGGCAATTACGCCGCGGCAAAGGCTGGCCTGATCGCACTGACCCGGACCACAGCAGTCGAGGTGGCCCGGCGAGGTGTGACCGTCAACGCCGTGGCGCCAGGATTGATCGAGACGGACATGACCAGCGAGATCTCCTCGGATCTTCTCGCGTTCGTGCCGGCGCGCCGGATGGGCACACCCGACGAGGTGGCGGCCTGCGTACGCTTTCTGGTCTCCGCCTCGGCCAGCTATGTCACAGGAGCCGTGCTGACCGTGGATGGCGGACTCGCGGCCTAGATCTCACAGAGAGGAGCGAACATGTCGGCAATCAGCACAGAGCAGGTCGAAACTCGCGTAGTCGAGGCACTGGCCAGCTTCGGTCCCGATGCGGACCAGATCCATCGAGACTCCACGTTCGAGGAGCTCGACATCGACTCGCTGGACCTGGTGGAGTTGGCCCAGATCGTCGAGGACGAGTACGGCGTCGTGCTCAAGGGCGAGGACATGAAGGAGCTCAAGACAGTCGGCGACGCGATCGACCTCATCGTCAGCCGCGCATAGACCGGCGAATGAAGCCAAGGGTCGTCGTCACGGGGATCGGGGCGGTCACGCCACTGGGCGTGGGCGCTGACACGCTTCACGAGCGCTGGGCCTCCGGGATCTGCGGGATCACCGACGGCGCTGGGGCGTGCCGGGACTTCGATCCCTCTCAGTTTCTGTCGGTCAAGGAGGTCAGACGACTTGACCGCTTCTCCCAGCTGGCCGCGGTGGCCTCAGACGAGGCAGTGCGGCAGGCGGGCTGGAGCGACGAGCTGCCGTATGACCCGCTGCTAACGGGGTGTGTGCTCTCGACCGGCATCGGTGGTCTCAACACGGTCGAGGCCCAGCACGACGTGCTGCGAGAGAAGGGGGCCAAGTTGGTCTCGCCGATCGGGATTCCGGCCTACATGCCGAACGCGGCAGTGGCGGCGGTTTCGATGCGACACCGGCTACAGGGCCAGAGCTACGGAGTCGTCTCAGCCTGTTCCGGCGGTGGGCACGCCATCGGCTGCGCGATGCGAATGATCCAGTGCGGGGACGCCGATGCCGTCCTCGCGGGCGGCTCCGAGGCCACGCTGACCGAATTCGCATTCGCCGGCTTCAACGCCATGCAGGCCCTCTCGCCCTCAGGCTTCTCGCGTCCTTTCGACGCGCGCCGGGACGGCTTCGTGATGGGCGAGGGAGCCGCCATGCTGGTGTTGGAGGAAGCCTCCGCCGCCGAGGCTCGGGGGGCCAAGATCCTTGGCGAGGTGGCCGGCTTCGGCTCGACATCCGATGCCTATCACCTGACCGCTCCGGAGCCGACCGGCGGTCCGGCCTCCCGGGCCATCACCCTGGCGCTTTCCGACGCGAGGGCGACCCCGAGCGACGTGGCCTACGTCAATGCCCACGGTACCGCCACGCCTCTGAACGACCCAGCGGAGACGGCTGCGCTGAAACGTGCGCTAGGAGACGAGGACGCCAGGCGGGTCCCGATCTCGTCGACCAAGTCGGCCATCGGCCACCTGCTCGGGGCGGCCGGCGCGGTCGAGGCGGTGGCCACCCTTCAGGTCCTCCGCACGAGGGTGATTCCGCCCACCCTGGGCTACGAGGTTCCTGACCCCGACTGCGATCTGGACTACGTCCCCGGCGAGGCGCGGCCGCTGATCATCCCAGGCGGCAATCCGCCTCTGGCGATCTCGAATTCCTTCGCGTTCGGCGGGCACAACGTGGCGCTGGCGCTGCGAGGCGTCGCGGCGTGATGGCGGACTCAGGAGAACCCGCTTGATCCTCAAGGGCAAGCGGCTCCTCATCACTGGCGTCATCACGAAGGACTCGATCGCCTTTCACGCCGCCGAGCACGCCCAGCGAGCGGGTGCGTCGGTACTCCTGACGAGCTTCGGCCGGGTCAGGCGACTAACCGAGCGCGCCGCTCAGCGTCTTCCCGAGCCCGTGGACGTCCTGGAGTTGGATGTGAACAACCCGTCCGACCTGGAGGCCGTCTCTGGCGAGATTGCCGAGCGCTGGGATGGGCTGGATGGCGTGCTGCACGCGATCGCCTTCGCTCCCGAGGATGCGATCGGCGGCAAGTTCATGTCCGCCCCGCCGGAGAGCGCCGCCGAGGCCTTCAGGACCAGTGCCTTCTCGCTCAAGGCACTGGCGGGAGCGCTGGCGCCGTTGATGAGCCCTGGCGGCAGCGTGGTCGGGCTCGACTTTGACGCCTCGGTGGCGTGGCCGATCTACGACTGGATGGGAGTGGCCAAAGCTGCGCTCGAGTCGGTCTCGCGGTACCTGGCCCGCGATTTGGGCCCTCAGGGCATCCGGGTGAACCTCGTGGCCGCCGGGCCCTTAGGCACGGTGGCCTCCCGGGGGATCCCAGGGTTTGAGCAACTCGCCTCGCTCTGGCCCCGACAGGCTCCGCTTGGATGGGACATCGAGGACCCCGGTCCCGTGGCCGCCGCGATCTGCTTTCTGCTTTCGGACTATTCGCGCGGGATCACGGGCGAGATCCTCCATGTGGATGGCGGTTTTCACGCCGTCGGAGCGCCCGGAGACCTATAGCGTCCGTCTCGTACGCTGGACCGGTGGAGCGCTGGCTGGCGACAGAATCAGGCATTCGGGTGTTCGCACTGCTCGGCGCGCTCGCGATCGCGTTCTCAAGCATCCTGGTCCGCCTCAGCCACGCGTCGCCCTCGACCGCAGCCATCTGGCGCTGCGCCTACGCCCTGCCTGTCCTGGTCGCGCTCGCGTGGCGTGAGGATCGACGGTTCGGGCGCCGTGAGTGGGCCGAGCGGCGAGTCGCGGTCGCCGCCGGGCTCTTCTTCACGGCTGACCTGCTGTTGTGGCACCACTCGATAGCCGACATCGGCGCCGGGTTGGCCACCGTGCTGGCCAACGTTCAGGTCGTGCTGGTCCCGATCGTGGCCTGGTTCGTCCTATCTGAGCGGCCCGCGAACCGCGTCCTGGCCGCTCTTCCGATTGCCCTCCTGGGGGTTGTCTTGATCTCAGGCGTGCTCGAGCATCAGGCCTACGGGAGCCACCCGACTCGCGGAGCGTTGTTCGGCCTGGGCGCCGGCGTGGCCTACGTCGGGTTCCTGCTCCTGCTGCGGCGCAGCGGAGCGGACCTCAGACGGCCCGCGGGTCCTTTGTGTGACGCCACCGCGACCGCCACGGTCGGATGCGTGGTGGCCGGGCTGCTGATCGGCGATGCCAATCTCGTCCCGTGGTGGCCGAGCGCGGGCTGGCTGGTGACGCTCGCGCTCACCTCGCAGGTCATCGGCTGGCTGTTGATCACGATCTCGTTGCCGCGCTTGCCCGCGGCCATGACGTCGCTGCTGCTCGCTGCCCAGCCGGTCGGCTCGGTGATCCTGGCCGCGATTATCTTCGCCGAGTCGCCGAGCGCATTACAGCTGGGCGGGGTCGCGCTGGTGCTCGGGGCCCTGCTCGTGGCGACGCTGTCGGTGAGTTTCTCGGCTCGCCGGCGACCGAATGAGCAGGGGGATCACCTGAACAGATCCTCTGCCTCGGGACGGATCAGCACGGACGCTCCGGAGCCATCATCGCCGGTGACGTAGCGGCTGGCGCCCCGAATCAATACCGCCGGCTGACGGCCGTCCTTGGCCCGAACGAGGTCCGCCCCGGCGGCCAGCTCGTCGGCCACCGCGATCCAGGTGGCCTTGAGCTCCCGGCCAGTGGCGTCCGTCCGGCCGCGCCAATCGTCGAGTGGCGAAAGGCCAGCGCATCCGATCGCCACCTCTGACTGCCCGTTTCTCCAGGCCCGGCCGAAGGAGTCGGTGATCACGATCGCCGGAGCCACGCCGGTCAGCTCTCGCAGGCGGGCTCGGAGCTGACGGGCGGACGTGTCCGGATCCACCGGCAGGAGAACGACCACGTCCTCCCCGGGCACATTGGAGGCGTCGACGCCGGCGTTGGCGCAGACGAAGCCGTGGTGGGTGACGCACACGAGCACGCCGCGCGTCGCGCGAAGCACCTGGCTCGACTCTTCCAAGATCGCCTGGACCATTCTCGGGTCCTTGTCGAGAACCTGCGCAAGCCGCACCGCCTCCGGACCGGGCGACACGGCCGCCAGGGAGCGGGTCCGGCCCTCCGCCTTGGAGACAACTTTGTGGGAGATCACCACAACGTCGCCCTCGACGAGCGTCTGGTCCTGGGCGCGCAGCGCATGCTCGATCAGCTCGGCCAGGTCAGCCCCGGCGCCAACCTCCGGCAGGCCCTCGAGGGCGAGAGCGCTCAGCACCTCGAGAGCAGCCTGCGAGTGGCGGGCTGGTGTTGACCGGAAAGCGCGACCAGCGACTCGAGATCCTCGGGGGTGTCGATGTCGAGTGCCAGGGAGGGAACCGTCACCACCTCAGGATTGGCGCCCCGGGCCGTGGCGAGCTCGACGTGCCGCTGGCAGCTTCCTGGCCCGAAGGAGGGCGAAATGGCCGTCGGTGGCGTCAGGAGGAGCCCGTTCGTGCCCAGCCCGTGCCGGTCGGGCACGATCAGCACCGACGGCGGGCTCACCGGATGGGTCAACAGCCCGTTCACCTCCTCGGGATCGAGCACCGGACAGTCGCCCGGGACGAGGAGGACTCTGTCGGCGCCGGCATCGACCGCGGCATTGATCCCCAGCGCGGCCGCGTCGTTGTGCCCCGTCTCGTCGTCTCCTAAGACGATCGCACCGTGATCGGCGGCGATTTTCTGGGCGTAACGCGACCCGGTCACAACGACGATCTGGTCGACGTTCGTCCTGCGCAATGACCTGAGCACATCGGTGAACATCGCCTCGACCAACGCCTCGCGGCGGCGTGCTTCGAGCCCCTCCTGCAGCCGCCTCTTGGCTGTGGAAAACGTCTTGACGGGAAGGATGGCGAACGTCCGCATGGCGAGGAAAGCTAGCTGGACAGCCCGAGACCGAACTTCAGCGTCTCTTCGGCCAGCCGCGCCCTCGCCGCTGGCGAGTCCATCAGCACGTTCGTGCGCAGCACCGGGAGGAGATCGGTCGCCTCGTCGGCCACCAAACCGTCCAGAACACCTTCGTAGAGCGCGGCCACGCCGGTGCTGGAAAGCGGCCGTCCGGCCCACTCCAGAAACGGCTCCGTGGGGCCCTTGACCACGCCACCGGCCACGATCGGGCTGACCGCCACCACCGGGGCGGCCGAGGTGGCCAGGGCTGCTCGCAAGCCGGGCAAGGCCAGGATCGGACCAATCGAGATGATCGGGTTGGATGGGCCGATCACCACCGCTCGCGCGTGGCGAATGGCCTCCAGAACCTCAGGGGTGGGCGCGGCCGACGCTGCGCCGCGAAAGTCGACGTCCTGAACCGGACCCTCTCCTCGCCCTCGGATCATGAACTCCTGAAACGGCCACCACCGATCCTGAGCCAGGACACGGGTTCGGACGGGGATGTCGCTCATGGGCAGGACCGCCGCCCGGACTCCGAGCGACCTGGTGATCAGCCGATGAGCCTCAGTAAGGCGTGCGCCCTCGGCCAGCAACCGCGCCCGTTCGACGGCGATGGCCAGGTCTCGGTCACCCAGGTTGAACCACACCTCGATCCCGAGTTCCCGCAGTCCATCCATCACCGCGAAGGTGTCGCCGGCCAGCCCCCAGCCTCGCTGATCGATGCGGTCGGCCAGCCAGAACGTGATCAGGTCGGGATCAGGCGAGACATAGCCGCCGTAGATCTCGATGTCATCGCCCGTGTTGGCAATCACGACCAGCTCTTCGGGCCCGACGACATCGAGCATCCCTCGGGCCAGCTTTGCGCCACCGGTTCCGCCGGCCAGCACGACCACGGTCATTGCTGAGCACCCCGCGGGGGATAAGGCCGGCTCACAGGCCGGTGATCTTGATCCCCGCGCGCACCTTGTGGCGGACGTTGATCGAAATGATGAGCGGAGTCAGCTGTTCGACGATCCGCGCCATCTCAAGGGGGCCGCAATCAATGGGGCGAAGTCCGTCGATCGCTCGGACGAGCCCAGCCAGCTGCTCCTTATCCGCAGCCTCGTCTCCGCAGATCAGGACATCCTCATCCAAATCGTGGCCCAGATCCGAGAGCTGGGCGGCACTGACAGTGTGAAAGGCACTCACGACCCGCACGCCGGCTGGCGCCATCTCTCGGGCCTGCTGGGCCGCCGAGCCCTGCCAGACGCCGAGTGTGCGCGTGGCCCGGCCGCTCACCGCCGCCGCCAGCGGGACGGTCGCGTCCACCAGCAGCTGACCGTCGGCCAGCGCATTCTTGAGGTTGGTCAGGTTCTCGGACTGATTGCGAAAGGGAACGCACAGGATCACGATCTCGCATCCCTCGACGGCCGACTGATTCTGCATGCCGGTGAAGCTCCCGTCGGGAACCGCCTCGCGTGCCCGGGCGGCCGCTTCCTCGGCCCTCGAGTGGTCCCGGGAGCCGATGACAATCGGGATCTCGGCCTGGCCAAGGCGCAGCGCGAGTCCGAATCCCAGCGCCCCAGTGCCTCCAACGATGCAAACAGGTGTGGTCAACCGGGGCGCAGTGTATGGTTCCGGCGGAGATGGGGCATCTGATTACGGGGCGCATGGTGGGAACCTCGGCGGCGCTGGGCGCACTGGTGCTGGCCGCCTTCGGAGCTACGGCTGTGGCGGCAGGGAGCCTTGAACGACCGCTGCACATACGCTCGGCATCGCTCTCCCAGCAGGGGCAGTCGCTTGAGTGGCAGGTTCGGCTGGGCTCTGGCATGCAGATCCGCACGATGCAGAAGGAGCACCGCTCACTCTGCCTGTTGATCGAGCCGCCCCACCACCACAAGGTCCTCGGTCGCGTGTGCGTCGTGCCGCCGGCGGGCAAGGGCGGCGGGCCGAGGCTGGCGTATCGAAGCGCCAAGTCCACCAAGTCGGGGTGGAAGCTCATCGGCGCAACGGTGAAGCGTCCCACGAGTTCTCAGGTAGTCGCGACGTTCCTGCCCAAGGAGGCTCAGATCGCGTACAAGCCGCTGCACTGGCAAGTTGAGAGCAGCGTGGCCCCGCCGGCCTGTACGCCCACCACCCAGAACCCTTCGCTGTGTGCAGACGTATTCCCGGCTCAGCCCGGGACGGCGAAGCTGCACACTCCGAAGCTCATCGGGTGCGTCCCTTCCGGCAACACGCTGACCTTCCACGGGCCTACGAACAAGCATGACATTGCTCTGACATTCGATGACGGCCCGTGGCCCGATCCGCCCTCGATCGACTTCGTCAGGACGCTCGCGAAGTACCACGTTCCCGGGACGTTTTTCGAGATCGGCGACCAAATCAGCGAGTACGACCCGAACGGCTCGGTCGAGCGCGCGATGCTGGCCAACGGGGACATGATCGGGGACCACACGTGGACCCATCCCGACATGACCCAGCTCTCGCCCTCACAACAGCGCTCGGAGCTCATGCAGACGGTCGACGCGATCAAGCAGAAGACCGGATTTCGGACCTGCCTCTGGCGCCCGCCGTATGAAGCGTTCGACTCGCAGGTGGATTCACTGGCTCGTTCCCTGGGTCTTTTGACCATCAACTACAGCGTGGACACCCGGGACTGGACCCTCCCGGGTTCGGCCACGATCTATCAGCGCGCGGTCAACGGAGCGCGCAACGGGGCGATCATCCTCCAGCACTTCGGCGGTGGCCCGCGGTACGAGACGCTCCAGGCACTGCCGCACGAGATCCAAACGCTGAAGAAGCGGGGCTATCACTTCGTGACGATCACGAAGATGCTCGGGCTCAAGCTGATCTATAAGTAGACATGTGAGCAGTGCTCTTCCAGAGCGCGTCCGCGTCCGCGAGGTCGGGCCGCGGGACGGCTTTCAGAACGAGCCCGAGGTCCTGGAGACCGCCGAGAAGGTCCGCCTGATCGATCTGTTGGGCCGCACGGGACTTCAGCGGATCGAGGTCACGAGCTTCGTCCGAGGCGACGTGATCCCCCAGCTGGCCGACGCCGAGGAGGTTCTCGAGGCGATTCGCCTGCCCGAGAACGTGTCCGTGAGCGTGCTGATCCCCAACGGGCGCGGGCTCGAGCGGGCCCTCCGTCACCGGGACCGCTTTCAGGAGGTCAACGGCTTCCTGTCGTCTTCGGAGACCCACAATCAGAAGAACGTGGGCAGACCCGTGGCCGAGTCCCTGGAGGGTCTACGGCGGATGTTCGGCCACGCACGCCAGGAGGGGCTGCGCTGCGAGGGCGTGATCTCGACATCGTTCGGCTGTCCCTACGAGGGGCACGTGCCGGTGGACCGCGTCCTTGAGATAGCCCGGGCGCTGGCCGATGCCGGTTGCGAGGAGGTCTCATTTGGCGATACCACCGGCATGGCCAATCCCGTGCAGGTGCGAGATTTCTTTGCTCGCGCCTCCGAGGCGCTCGCTGGAGTCGAGCTGACGGCGCACTTCCATAACACCCGCGGCCAGGGGCTGGCCAATGTCCTGGCGGCGCTGGAAGCAGGGGTGTCTAGCTTTGAGTCGTCCTTCGGTGAGCTGGGTGGCTGTCCTGTTCCGGCTGGAGCCACCGGCAACATCGCGACGGAGGATCTCGTGTCGATGCTGCACGAAATGGGGGTTCAGACCGGGATCGACCTGGACGCCCTGCTCGAGGCCTCGCGGGCAGCCGAGGCCGTGCTCGGGCGGACACTGGGCAGCCACCTGCTTTCGGCCGGCCCGGTCCGGTGGAGTGCATGATTGCCGAGCCGGTTTCGCCGGAGCAGATGATTTGCTGAGGGGAGCTTTGTCGGAGGAAGGTCGACCGCAACGGAGGTGTGAGACGTGAGTGACATAGGTTCGGGGGCGTCGGTGCGCGCTGGGAGCGTCGACGGGCTGGCGGTACGTCTGCGCCCGGCGCCGGATCGTGAGCCGCTGGTGGCGGCGGGCGCTGTTTTGCTCGCGATGGCCGCGCTGGTAATCGACCTGCGCATGACCCAGTGGGCTCTAGGCCCAAAGTTCCTCGTCCTGCTGGTGATATCGGCTGTGATCCTCGGGCTGGGGTGGTCGGCCCTGCCGGGTGGCGTGGTCGCGCGGCCCTACCAGTCGATGTTGCTCATTGCGGGTCTGATCCTCCTCATCTTCACGCTTGAGCTCCTGGCGGAAGTGTTGGGGGCCCATCACTCTCCCGGGGCGGGTGGAACGTTCTGGACGTTTGCCGCAGAGGCCGGTGTGGCGTTCGTCAGCGCTCGACGCTCGCGCTCGGCTGGGTGCACTCTGATCGGCGCCCTCGCGAGTGCCATATCGATACTCGCCTTCATCGGCTTCGCGTTTCATCCGCACGGCCTAACCGCGGTCAGGTGGATCATTTTGGTGGAGAGCCTGGTGTTCGTGGTGGGGGCGGTGCGTCTGCGGGCGGCGCATCCCCGGCATGCCACCCAGTTCGTAAATGTCGCCGGGATTTTGGCTCTGCTGGTGTCCCTCACCTTCCTGGCCACTACTGCGCTAACCGTGGTGGAGTCCCGACTCGGAACCGCGGTGCCTTTGAGTGGGGTCGGTCCCACGGGCTTTGGCTGGAAGCTCTACACCCTGATTGCTGCCGGCGCGTTGATCGCCTACGCGGTTATTGGCCGAGCCCCAGCTCCTGGTGTGTTAGGCATCCTGGTGTCCTTCACGTTCGTCGCGCTCGTCGGGTTCCCGTCGTACACGGGAGGCTCGCTCGTGTTCTGGCCGCTGTTCCTGTTGATCGTCGGGGCGGCCGCTGTGCTATTCGGCCTGGGCGCAGGCAGGCGGGTAGCCGGGGGCCAGCCCTCCTCGGGTGTGCCGCCGTCCGGGGGCGCCCCGCCGTCAGCTCCGCGGCCCGAGACGGCCTCGCCGGGGCCCTCGCCGCCTGAGACAGCTTCGCCGGGGGCCTCGCCGGGCGCGATGCCACCGGCTGCCCCTCCTCCAGCCGCCCCTCCGGCCACGTCTACTCCGCCGCCGAGCCCGGAGCCACCGGTCGACCCGCCCCCGCGCGAACCCGACGCGCAATGACTCAAACCGAGCCAGACGAGCTTCGCGGCGCTCTGGATCGCGCTCTCGAGGGCGGCCCCGAGCGTCACCGTGAGAAGGCGAAGGATCAGGGCAAGCTTCCGACGCGCGAACGCGTCGAGCGGTTGCTCGATCAGGGCTCGTTCTCTGAGGAGGGGCTGCTGGCCAACTGGGAGCAGGAGGGTCTCGGCGCCGACGGTGTGATCACCGGGATTGGGGCGATCAACGGACGGGCGGTTGCGGTCATGGCCAACGACCCGACGGTAAAGGCAGGTTCTTGGGGGCCCAAGACCGTCGAGAAGATCCTGCGCATCCAAGAGCGGGCTCTTGCTCTGCGCGTTCCGCTCGTCTATCTCGTGGACTCAGCCGGAGCCCGCATCAACGAGCAGGTCCAGATGTTCCCGGGGCGCCGACACGCGGGCCGGATCTTCTTCAACCAGGTCCGGCTGTCCGGAGTGGTGCCACAGGTATGCGTCCTGTTTGGTCCGAGCGCCGCCGGCGGGGCGTACATCCCGGCCTTCTGCGACATCGTGATCATGCGCGACGGGAACGCCTCGATGTATCTCGGCTCCCCTCGGATGGCCGAGATGGTGATCGGTGAGAAGGTCACGCTCGAGGAGATGGGGGGGGCGCGCATGCACACCTCGAAGAGCGGCGTGGGGCATGTGCTGGTGTCAAGCGACGAGGAGGGAATCCAGTTCGCCCGCCGCTACCTGGAGTACTTCCCGTCGTCGTTTGCCCAGGAGCCGCCGGTGGCGGGCGCGGCGACGCCGGCGGGAGAGAAGCCAATCCGGGAGCTGATTCCCGCCGACGAGAACAAGCCGTTTGACATGCGGGAGCTCCTCGATGCGCTGGTGGACGCCGGATCCTTCCTGGAGATCCACGAGCGGTGGGCCAAGGAGGTGATCGTCGGCTACGCGCAGGCTGGACGGCCGGGTGGTGGGGATCGTGGCCAACCAGCCCAGGGTGAAGGGCGGCGTGCTGTTCGTGGACTCGGCGGACAAATGCGCGCGCTTCATCTGGACGTGTAACGCGTTCAACATCCCGCTCCTCTTCCTGGCCGATGTTCCCGGCTTCATGATTGGCACCCAGGTCGAGAAGGAGGGGATTATCCGCCACGGGGCCAAGATGATCAGCGCCGTCTCCGAGGCCACGGTGCCCAAGCTGTCAGTGATCGTTCGCAAGGCATACGGCGCCGGGCTTTACGCGATGGCCGGCCCCGCCTTCGATCCCGACTGCTGTATCGCGCTCCCCACGGCCTCGATCGCGGTGATGGGGCCGCAGGCCGCGGTCAACGCGGTCTACTACAACCAGCTTCAAGCGATCGAGGATCCCGATGAGCGGGCGGCTCGCACCGAGGAGCTCCGCACGCAGTACGCACAGGACATCGACATCCTCCATCTGGCTTCAGAGCTCGTGATCGACGCTGTTATCCAGCCGGAGGATCTCCGCCACGAGCTGATCCGCCGCTTCGAGCACGCCGTGGCCAAACATCGCGAGTGGCCGGAGAAGAACAACCCGGTGACGCCTGTGTGACGTAGGGTCGCGGATCGGGTGGGGCTCGCGGATCGGTGGGCGATCGCGGATCGGTAGGCATCGCGAGCGGCTTGCGCTCCACGCGAGGCGGAGCTATCGTCCCGGGCGACGGAGATACGGAGAGGGACCATGGGGAAGATGCGTTTTCGCTGGGTCGGGCTGCTTGTATCGGTGGCGATCGTGGCCGGCGCCGCGACCGCATTTGGAGATCTGGGCAGTGACTTCAGCTCGCCTGCGGCACCCGTTCCGGGCACCAAGTCGTCGCCGGAGATCTACCTGCAGATGACCGGCTCTTCAGGAAAATTCCAGGGTGGTGTCGGGGTTGCGGGCTATGCAGGCGACATCCAGGTCCTGGCTCTGGACCTCCCCTCGACGCCGACCGGACAGGCGCCGTGCTCGTCGATCGAGTTCCGCAAGGTAACCGATCAGTCAACGCCCGCTCTCTTCCTAGCTGAGCGCCAGAATGAAACCGTCACCAGCGCGGTCTTCAACGAAGTCAACTACGCCACCAGGGGCCCGCGGCTCGTGCTCAAAGTCACCGCGTTCAACGCGACGATCTCATCGATTCACCATGTCGACTCGACGACGACCGGGGCTTACGACGACGTGACGTTGACGCCCACGAAGATGTCGATCGAATGGGTGGCGTCCAAACACGCCGTTCTCTACACCTGCAACCCCACGTAGGTTCGCCACGTTAACCGGCGGCTCGCGACCGCTCGGCCTGTTCACGCAACTCGGCGTCGACTGCGTCCACCAGGATGAGGCCGAACTGGACCGCCTGATCGTGGGCTCGTCGGCTGGCCAGGGCGGGCAGATCCTCGGCCTGGTGGGAGTGAGGTACGAGGCCACGCTGGTCAAGGCAGCCGACGGCGAGCGACGGGATCCGGGCCTGACGGCCGGGAAGGGCAGGAGTGGCGCCGCGTCCGTCGTGGCCCCGGGCGTGCAGCTGAGGCTCCTCAGCCGCGATCTGCCTGGCTAGCTTCACCAGGCGCGAGCCGTAACGAGCCGGCAGTAGCGGCCCGTCGGAATTCCACCAGCGCAGCTCGCCGTCGGCGCAGGGAGCGATTCCGATCACGACTGTGTTGTGAGGCCGGTGGGTCTTACGCCGGGCCGACAGGTGACGGCGCAGTCCAATGCCGTCGCCGGCACCGGCTCCGGTCAGCACGACCTCTACGTCCAGCTGGGCTGGAGGCGAGACGCTCAGAGCTCGAGCGAGGGAAAGGACCACCGCCACACCGCTGCCGTTATCGGCAGCTGCCGGAGACCAGGCCGAAACTCCCGCGTCCACCAGTAGGACGACCGCCAGGAGCAGCGCCACGGTCGGGACCAGCTGAACCGCTCCGATCGCCGTCGAGGTGTTGCCTTCCAGCCGGATGATGGCGACGGCGAGCAGAAGCAGCAGGTCAATGAGGAGCCATCCGGCCCAGCCGACGGTAAAGCCCCGGAGCGCCCGGCGCATCCCGTTGGCGGCCGAGCGCATCGCATCCCGATACATGAGCCCTGTCCGGCCAGCGTCGTAGTTGGCCGTGATGATGAGGTGAAGGCGGGCCTGATCCGCGCCGGACCGGCGCGGGAGACCAATGACGTTCTGGCTCGCGCGCTCGGGCGTGAGGCGTCGGCCGGGCGAGATTCCGGTATATGAGTCGGCGATCACGCAAACCAGGGCGGCCAGCAACATCCCTCCCCCGACCCGCGGGGAGGCCACGGCAACGAGGCTCCCAGCCAGGGCGAGAAGGGCGTGCCAGGCCTGGGCGAGCGCCCAGTTGGGACGACACCAGAAAGGCTCGACAACCACGTCCCGACTGCGCCCGGCGAGCTGCTGGCTCAGCCAGAGCGCCGCGCGCCGCTCCGAGTCAGTGCCGGCCCCGCGGCGCGGGAATCGACCCAAAGCGGTCACCGCCTCCGGCGGGTCGTTCCCCTTGCTGGGCTTGTTGGCTTCCGCCGCGGGCACGCTCATGCCCGCGCGATGATCGCATTCCCCAGCCCCCAGCTCGCCACTTGGCTGTGCATGGGGTAGAACCCTCACTCCGTGTCCGCCATTGACGAGAGCGAGCTGTTGGAGGTGGCCAGCGAGGCTGCGCTCGCGGCCGCCGCGGAGCTCACGAAACGATTTGGACATCAGGCTCGCGAGGTGCAGACCAAGACCACGCCCACCGACCTGGTCTCCGATGCAGATGTGGCAGCCGAGGCTGCGATTCGAGCGGTGCTTGGCCGGCGGCGACCCAAGGACGCCATCCTCGCCGAGGAGGGGGGCCTCGTGGAAGCCTCAGGGCCGAGCGCGGTTCGGTGGGTGGTTGACCCGCTGGATGGGACCGTCAACTTCCTGTTCGGCATCCCATCCTTCTGCGTGAGCGTTGCGGCTCAGTCGGACTCGGAGGCGCTGGCCGGTGTGATTCTCGATCCGGTTCGTCAGGAAAGCTTCACCGCGACTCGATCGGGCCCGGCGCTTCTCAACGGCGAGCCGATTCACGGTTCTGAGCGGGCCGACCTGGCGCGAGCGATGGTGGCCACTGGGTTTGGCTACGACGCAGGCGTCCGCGAGCGCCAGGCGGCGGTCGTGGCCCGCGTCCTGCCCCGAGTCAGAGACATCCGCCGCATCGGAGCTGCGGCGCTGGACCTCGCCTGGTGCGCTTGCGGACGCTTCGACGCGTACTACGAGCGCGGCGTGCAGCCCTGGGACGTCGCTGCCGGGTCGTTGATCGCTTTGCGGGCGGGTCTCGAGGTGCGCACGTTGCCCCGCAGGGAGGACGATGCCGCCGGGATCGTGGCCGCTTCCACGGGCATGATCGAGGAGTTGTTCACCCTCGTCGTCGATCCCTGAGGCCGGGAGCGGTTGGCGACATGGCGGCGCGTACACTCGCTCTGCTCGCGGCGGTGGCGGAACGGCAGACGCGGTGGACTCAAAATCCATTGTCCGAGAGGACGTGTGGGTTCGAATCCCACCCGCCGCATACAGAGCTTTTGCGCCGCGGTGCATGCCTCCGGTCCGTAGCATCCGCTGACGGCGATCGATGAGGGGAGCGAAACTTCAATGAATCAGACCGATTCTCAGGCTGGAAAGCTCGTGGGCCGCGCGGCCATTCTTGCCGTCGTCCTGATCGCAGCGCTGACTGCGCCGCCGGCTCTGGCCGCCAGCGGCCCCACGCTGCCCTCGCGCGATCCCTTCTACCGCTACACCAAGCCATTGGGCCACCTGGCTCCCGGAACGGTGCTCCGGACCAGGAGGGTCACGATCGCCGAGTCTGGCAAGACCGCTCCGGTGACGGCCACCCAGATTCTGTATCGCACCGCCAACGAACTGGGTCAGCCAGCGGTCACCGTGACGACGGTCATCCGCCCCGTAGCGCCCGCGGTCGGCACCAAGCTGGTGGCCTACCAGACGGCGTACGACGCCCTGGGCTCCGAATGTGACCCGTCCTACACGCTTCGGGGCGGCAACCCGAGCTACAGCACCGCCAAGGACGAGGAGCAGGTCATCCTCGGCTACGTCAATGCCGGCTACACGGTGGTTGTGCCCGACTACGAGGGCGAGCGGCTTGATTGGGGCGCCGGGCAGGAGTCTGGCTACGGGACGCTCGATGGAATCCGAGCTACGGAGAACTACCTCAAGCTGAGCCAGACCAAGACGCCCGTGGGCCTCGTCGGTTATTCCGGTGGCTCGATCGCGACCGAGTTCGCCACCGAACTCGCCCCGCGCTACGCCCCCAAGCTCCACATTGTCGGAGCCGCCGAAGGCGGGGTCCCGGTCGACTTCCTGCACAACACTACGTACATCAACGGAAGCCCATCCTGGTCAGGCGTGATCCCGGCTGTGATTGTTTCGCTCGCCCGGGCCTGGCACCTCAGCTTCACCCCAGATCTGTCGGCGTATGGGCGGAAAGTCACCACCCAGGTCAGGCACGAGTGCATCAACAACTTCGTCGGGAAGTACCCGGGGCTGAAAATCCAGAAGCTCCTCAAGCCGCGCTATGGCAACTACCTCAAGCTCCATGATCTGGTCGCGATCAGCGACCACCTGATCATGTCCCGGACGGGCACGCCCAGGGAGCCGCTGTTCATCGCGGTGGGCAATGCCGACGGCACCGGGGATGGGGTCATGGTGGCAAAAGACGTGGAGGCACTCGCCCACACCTACTGCCATCGGGGAGTATCAGTGGAGTTCAAGGAGTACTCGGGCGATGACCACACCGAGGCGGCGATCCCATTCGAGGCGACTGCGTTTACGTTCTTGACCCGCCGATTGAACGGAACACCAGTGGCGAACGGATGTAGTTCGGTGGGGATGGGCAACTCGCTTGCGCCGGCCCCGATCCCGCCAGCCCTGAGGCTGTCGGTGGTGGGCAGGCAGGCGCACGGATGGGGGGTCCAACTGGCCAGCACCGACGGTCCACTGCTGCGGGTCGTGCTGACGCTGCTGCGGGGCACACACGTGGTCGCAGATCGGGCCCTGGGCCGGGTCGCGATGACCAAGCGCACGGTGACCCTGAGCCACAACGGCCGCCCGCCCTCAGCTGGGCGCTACCGCCTGACCATCCGCCAGGGTGGGCTCATCCTGCTCACCCGGATGGTCAAGATCCGGTGAGCCCGCGGGTGCCCACGGCGCCGATCGCCGCCGCTGGGCTCATCGCTGGGTTCGCCGTGGCGGTCGCCACGGGGTCGCGGCCGCTCGGCGGGGTCGTGCTGGCCGCATTCGGCCTCGCCTGCATAGCCGTCTGGCTTCCGCGCCACGGGCCTCGAACCACCGCGATCCTGACGTTTGCCGGCCTGGCTGCGTTTGGACTCTCGCACGTGCTCGGGCTGGCGATCGGTGCCTGGCCGGCGGTGCTGACGAGCGCCGCGGCGGTGGCTGTCGTGTACTGGCGGGTTTCGGACTCTCAGCTCAGGCCTATGGCGCGACGGCCGGCGCGGGCTCGAGCGCACCCCTGAACTCCCCATCGCCAGCGACCATTCGCCGGACTGACCGGCGCCGATTCCCCGCAATTCCGGGCTTTAGATGATCGTCCAGTGATCGCCGTTCGGCTTGGGGCGCAGCCGTGATTGCCCGATTTTGCTTGGACGGTCCTCCGTGGGAGCTGTCGGAGCGGGTCCGATGCACCGGGCCGGTGCCGCTGACCCGTGCCCGATCCAGGCCCCGTGGGCCTGGCAAGGCACGGAATCGGAATGGTCACGGCTACCGCACCCCGGCGCATCGTCTCCCACGTTCTCCGGAGGTGGGCAAGACGCGGCATCGCGCTGTGCGCGTTTGCAATCGTGGCGCAGGGGGTGTTCGCGGGCACCGCGGTGGCGGATGTCAGTCCGGTCATCACCTCGATCACTCCGGCGCAGGGGTCCGTGGTGGGTGGCCAGCAGGTCACGATCACTGGTTCTGGGTTCGTCGGCCCGGCCAATGCTTGTAGTGGCGAGTACCAGATTGCGTTTGGTTTTGACCTCGTTAATCACTACGCGATCGAGGCTCCGAGCTACCAGGTTCTCTCCGACACTCAGATCACGGCGGTTGTGCCCGCCAACTTCGGGGGCCAGGTCGACGTGCGGGTGCACGACTCGTGCGGTTGGTCTCCTGCTTCGTCCGGCGGCGTCTACACATACGACTATCCCGACAGCCAGTGCGTATCTGGGACGTGCTCAATCGCGATCGACTCATCGTCGCCAGCGCCGCTCAGCCACGCCGGAGTGGGCTTTCTGGATGGCTTCAATACCGATGCGGGAGTCAGGATCACCCCGGAAGACACTGCGCTCGTTCAGGCGCTGCACCCTCGGCAGTGGCGACTCGGCGAGGCGGGGTTAAACGCCCCCGGGGGCGGGGTGTTCACTCTGGCTCAGCAGTCCGGAGCACAGGTCAGCCTCGATCTGACGAGCGACTGGGAGGACTGGGCCTATAGCGAGGATCGTCAGTACTGGACGACTCCTTACGGCGATCTCTCGACCTACTACTCATTCATATACAACGACGTCAAGCACCGGATGGCGGCGAATGAAGCGCCGGCCTACTTCGACGTGTGGAACGAGCCGTCGTCGAGCGGAACGGTCAACCAGTGGCTGTCGGTCTACGGCACGGCCTACCAGGCGATCAAGGCCGCCGATCCGTCGGCCCAGGTGGTGGGGCCAAGCATCCCGTCATTCCTGATTGCCTCAGGAGGGCATCCGGATTCGCCTGGCTACGAGCTCAGCCTGACCGATTTTCTGAACTGGGAGATGAGTACCGGAGATCGGTTTGCCGCGATTTCGTGGCACGAGGACGGCACCACGGTTCAGTCCTCTCCTGCTTCTCCCGGCTCAGGGATGGCGAGCATGCCGCTGCCCGGGGGCTACCGGGACTACTGGTCGCCGGCCGCCATCGCGAGTCACGTACTTGCGGCGAAGGCGCTCCTGGCCCAGTACCCAGCGCTCAGCGGCACCCAGATCTTTGTCAACGAGTACGGGCCGACATATGCGGTCAACGTACCCGGTTGGATGGTGGGTGACTTTCAAGCACTCGAGACCTCCGGGGCGGACGAGGGCATGATCACGTGTGTCACCTCCGACGCGTGCGGCAGCCTGCTGGATGGGCTGATCGGGTTCGACGGCACGCCGCAGATGCCCTATTGGGTCATGAAGGCCTACTCGGACATGACGGGATCGCGTCTGAGCACTACGTCGTCGGGCTCGAACGTCTATACGCTGGCCAGCCGAGATGACTCCACCCAGACGATCGAGGCGCTGATCGGCCGCGCCGACGACTGCTTCGGCGGGGATCAGTGCCCGGAGTTCCACGCGATCTCTGATCCTCCGGTCACGCTCTCTCTGTCAGTCGCGATCCCATGGGGACTGAAATCGGTGGACGTCACGCTTCGGGCGTTTCCAGACAGCGCGTCCAACTCGATCGGCCACAACGACGTGCCCTCCGCGCCGAAGCTAACGGTCGTCCGCGGCGCGTCGGTGGTCAATGGCCAGGTGGACCTGACAATCCCATCGGTCGATGACGGTGAAGCCCTATACCTCACGATCACCCCCTCTTCGACCTCGCCTTCGACGGACGCGCCGGGGGGTCCCGGGACGTTTGTTTCCCCTGTGGTGATAGCTCCAGGAGGCATCAACGGCAATTACCCCGTGCCCGGAGCGACGGCGGCTCGTTCGCGGAGGCATAACAAGCATCGTCATCATCACCATCACCGTAATCATCACCACCATCCGCACCCGCACCGCCACGTGCGGGTCTGGACAGGATGAGCGGTTACGCGCTTGCCGGCTGGGCGGGAGGCTGGCTGCTCGGCGGAGTGGTGGGGTTATAGCCGCGGCGTCGAGCTTCCTCGATCGGAACCTCGAGCTCCACGTTCCACCCCTGGGCGAAGCCCATCATCGAGAAGAAGATCAGCAGCGCTTCCACCGGGATCAGGATCACGGTGAGCGCGCCGAGCGTGTTCGGGCTGAAGCCCTTGCCGCCGAACAGCGACTGGGCGGGAGCGAAGCCGAAGTTGGTGCGGTCAAACCAGCTCGTGCCTGACGCCCCGGTGCCTGCGATGACCGCGGTGATCAGGAGCAGGACGGCGAGCGCCGCGGCGATCGGCAAGAGGCCGCGGGCCCACCGGCGCGTGACGTAGAACGCGATGATCACGTACGAGGCCGCCCAGACGAAGTCGACCGGCTTGAGCCCCTGGAGCTTGGTCCAACCTCCGATCGTGATCGCAAGCATTATCGCCGCGGAGCCAAGCAACAGAAGCACGACGACGAGCTTCACGACCTTCGACGCCACCTTCTCCCGGTTGGGATAGATGACGGTGTATCCGGGCGTGACTGTTCGCCCCAAGGGCACGTGGCGGAACATACAAGTTCCGGCCGCGAAATGCAGCGGTTCCCTCGAGATTCAGTAGGCCCAAGTCGGGGATTGATGCGGCCGCGATGCCTACACTCCGGGGTCCGCCGCGGGCGTGGTGGAATGGAAGACACGCCAGCCTTAGGAGCTGGTGGGCGAAAGCCCGTGGGGGTTCGAGTCCCTCCGCCCGCATGTTTGTGATGTCTCAGGTGATCCCGGACATGTGTCGCGGGTGATTCTGGACGGTAGCTGGTGGTTTTAGGGGCTGGTAGGTGCGGGTGGGGTCGAGTGTGAGTTGGCGCAGCAGCTGGCCGTGTTGGTCGATGATGCGGATGTGTGTGTCGGCGACGAGGAGCTTGATGGGCTGGCCTTTGTGGGCTCGGCCGACGGTGATCTTGTAGAGGTGGCTGTGGTAGCGCAGGGTGACTTTGCCGGCCTTGTCGACCTTGTCGTGGCGGACGCGGAAGTGGGCGGGTGTTGGCGTTGCTTGTGGGCGGGCTTTGACGCGAGCGCTGTAGGCCTGTAGTGGTGGCCGGCCGCTGAGGGCGCGGTGTGGGCGGATGTGGTTGTAGTGCCGGCGGAAAGCGTCGAGCTGACGCTGGAGCTCTGGCAGGGTCCGAGCGGGCTTTTGTTTGGCCAGGTAGCGCTTGAGGGTTTGGTGTAGGCGCTCGACCTTGCCGCAGGTCTGGGGGTGATAGGGCCGGGAGTTCTTGAACTCGATGCCTAGGCGCTGGAGTTCTGACTCGAGCATGACTTTGCCGTAGCGGTAGTAGCCGGTGAACACCGCGGCGTTGTCTGAGAGCAGCGAGGCCGGCAGCCCGTGATAGCGCGCGGCTTTGCGGAACACCTGAACGACGTCGGGGGCCTTCACGATCAAAAACGCCCGGGAGGCGATCAGCAGCCGGGAGTGATCGTCGATCATGTTGATGATCTGCACCTCGGGGCCACAGGCCAGCGGCCACTGGGTGATGTCGACCTGCCACATCTCGTTGGGCAACTGCGCCTCGAAGCGGATCATCGACGAGCGAGGCCGCTTTTTGGGCTGCGGTGTGATCTGCCCCTGGCGTCTGAGCACCCGCCAGATCGTTGAGACCGAAGGAACCGACTCGTGCTCGCGCGCCAGGTAGCTCTGAATGCTCTGAGCGCCGCTGTCATGGCCCTGGCGCTCGAGGCGCTTGCGGAGCCTGACGATCTCCTTGACCAGCTCATCAGGGGTGGCATGGGGACAGCAGCGAGGACGCCGGGATCGAGGTTCAAGCGCCTCTAGGCCGCCCCGTTTATAGCGAGCCACGAGCTCGTAGATCCAGCTCTTAGAAACCCCATGCGCCAAAGCCACCTCACGCGCACTGCGCCCCTCCACCACCACCGCCTCCACGACAAACACAGCCAAGCCCATCCGAACACCCCTTTCTCAAGATGTCCAGGATGTCCCGACACATCAGTCCACGATGTCCTGAAATCGCACACCTCCGCCCGCATGTTGGTACGCGATGCGGGGTGCTCGCGCGTCCCCGGCAGAGGGTTGGGCGATTTGTATCGCTATACGACACTTATCTCCCACACCTCCCCGTCCGCACGGAACGCCAACGAACAGGGGAGACAGGACTCGAACCTGCAACCGCCGGTTTTGGAGACCGGAGCTCTTCCAGTTGAGCTACTCCCCTTAAGAGCGCCGAAGTCTAGCCCTCCCCGCTCGCTCCCATACGATGCCGTCGATGAAATCCCACACCGTCTACCGCACCTTCCGCACTGAGCAGCGGAGGGAGTTCGTCCGGATCACGGAGGACGTGGCGGAGGCGGTCCGCGATGCCGAAATCCAGGAGGGCATGGTGCTCGTGGCGGCGATGCATATCACCGCCGCGGTCTGGATCAACGACGACGAGCCGGGGATCCAGGCGGACGCGCTCGAGTGGCTCGACAAGCTCGCGCCGCCGAGCTGGAAGGAGCCGGATGGCGAAGTGGCGCGGGAGCTCGTGCCAGGTTCCGGGGACTACCGCCACCATCGGGGCGGTGAGGACAACGGCGACGCCCACCTGAAGAACCTGCTCGTCCACCATCAGGTGGTCGTGCCGGTGACCGAGGGTCAGCTCGACCTGGGGCCGTGGCAGCAAATCTTCTATTGCGAGTTCGACGGCCGCCGCTCGAAGCGACTCGTGATCAAGGTGATGGGCGAGTAGTCATGGATTCCCGCGTGTTCGCCGAGGGGGTGCTCGCGGGTCAGGTCGCTCTGGTCACCGGCGGGGGCACGAATCTCGGGAAGGCGGCGGCGGCCGAACTGGGCCGGTGTGGCGCCGAGGTGGTGATCGCCGGACGCCGGGAGGAAGTGCTCGCGGCGGCCTGCGATGAGATCGGAAGCCGATGCTCCTACGTCGTCGGCGACATACGGGGCTGCGAGGGAGCCGAGGGAATCGTCCGGGCATCCCTGGACCGCCATGGACAGCTGGACTTCTTACTCAACAACGCCGGCGGCCAGTATTTCGTCGCCGCCGAGAGCATCACGACGAAGGGCTGGCAGGCGGTGCAGCGGCTCAACGTCTCTGGGACGCTGGCCATGTGTGAGGCGGCGTACGAATTGGCCATGCGGCCGGCGGGAACCGGCATGGTCGTCAACGTGACCGTGTCCCCCCACCACGGCATGCCCGCGATGGCCCACACCGGCGCGGCGCGCGCTGCGGTCGAGGAGATAACGCGCGAGCTGGCGGGCCGCTGGAAAGACGACGGCATCTCCGTCGCCGCGGTAGCGCTCGGCCGCTTCGCCACCGAGTCGTTGCGGAAATATCCGGCTGAGCTGTGGAAGCGAGCCGCCCAGAGCGTTCCACTCCAGCGGCTGGGCGAGGTCGAGGAGTACGGCTGGCTCGTTGCCCTTCTGGCCTCGCCGCTGGGGCGTTCGTTCTCCGGCTCCGTCCTCACGCTCGACGGAGCGCTCGATAACTGGACAGGGCCGTGGCCACCCGCTGACCTGACCCGGGATGGTCAGGTGCCAACGGAGGAGCGCCGAGCGCCGACGGCGGGGTAACCCTCCAGCTACCATTTCCAGCCTCGCGGGCGAGGTGTTAACGGTTGCACTAGAGCCTTCCAAGCTCTCGGAACGGGTTCGACTCCCGTCGCCCGCTCTCCGGAGTTGCCTCCGCCGCACCCGCGCAGCGGCGTAGAATCTCCGCCACCACGGGGAGTGGCGCAGTCTGGTAGCGCACCCGGCTGGGGGCCGGGCGGTCGCAGGTTCAAATCCTGTCTCCCCGATAAAGAACAAGTCCATATTTACGGGCTAATCGCGTCCAAGCCAAGTAAAGAGTTACGAGATGGGGTCCAAATAGGGTCCAAATCTTTTCGCAGGCAATGGGTCCTCAGACGGCCGTGGCGATTGGCAAGATCGATCTCGAGGCTGCTGACCGCTGTCCCTGACCATCGGCAGTCGCCAGCCTGAGCGCGCGTCCGTCGTTCCGAATCGCGTGAGGTCCATCCCGGGGTCTGTTCTTGTTGTGCCGACGCCGGACCGCTGTTTTAGATCGACGGCTTCGAGTTCGGGGGCTTGAACATGGCTGCGTACTGGTCCGACGGCGGCGATGGGAACCCTCGGCCCGCGGCTTCGGCGGAGCACATCATCTGCGTCCGACGTGGGTGACTCGGGCCGCTGGAGGGCTACTGGCTCCGTCGTGGGCGGGTCGTCTCACAGCCCTCGATCCAGTGCTCAAGCGCTTCGCTTCGGTACCGAACGTAGCGGTCGCCGACGCGGACGGTTGGGAGCTCTCTCGGCGGGAGAGGGTGTACACAAAGGATCTTGGCACCCCCAGGATGCCGGCTACATCGTCGGCCGTGAGGAGTCGGTGCGCGAATGGCTGGACCATGGGCGGCGGGCCTGTCTCCGGCCCGGCGACGTCGAGGCCCTGGATTGGTCTAAGCGATGTGATGTTGGCCATCGATATCGGGTGGCTTGACTTTGATGATGCGGGCGGTGGTGGTGGGGATGCGGGTGATGAGGACGGCGTGGCCGGTGGGGAGTTCTTTGATGGTGTTGGGGTGTATGCGGAATTGCTCGACTTCGCGTTTGGTCCCCAGGCCGGTGTCGTGGGGCTGCCTGGTTTTGCCGGTGAACAGAGAGAGGATGTTGCTGGTGGCGTCGGTTTGCCAGGTGTGCTCCCAGATGGTTTGGGTGCCGGTGAGCTTGGCGATCGTCTCCGCAGAGCTGGGGACCACCTGGCCCCCCTGTGGCCGGAGACAGCCTGAGGAGGGAGGACGCAATCAAGGGCCCGAGCCCGGCTGCTGCTGGTCGATCAGAGCGATAGCCACGTGACAGCCGCGCGGCTGGATCGTAGTGTTTTAGCGATGGCACCCACGGTTCGACGCCGGTCTCTGGCGTACGTCGCGACCCTCGGTCTCGTTATCGGCTGTGTCTTAGCCGCGACTTCGTTCGCGTCTGGAGGCTCAAGTAAAGCCTCGGCTAAGCGGACTGCTGCGAGCCGAGCACGCCATGGAGCACCCCCACGGTTGATCTCGACTCGCGTCATCGCCCACTACGGGGCGGGGACGTATCGGGACCCGGGAGGGTGGGCGATCCAAGTGCCGCGCGGCTGGCATGTCATCAGATTCAAGGAGACCAAGACCCGGGTGCCGATCGCTGGTGCCCAGATATCGAATGGGCCGCTCCGAGCTCCCTTCGTGCTTCCCGGGTATCCCCTCCAGGTTCGGGCGGAGGACCTCCCCCCGGTGGGCCGGGCCGGTGTGGTCATCGGCAACTCACTTTGGCCGAAGCATCCCGCTCGTGTCCTGGCTAAGCCGCCCCTTCCCCGGTTTGACCAACGGAATGCCTATTGGGTCGCATACTTCACGATGGGGGATGGCCTTGAGTCGTTGTGGTTCAGAGCTCACCGCACCACGTTCATCGCCACCGTCACATTCGACAACGGGCCAGACCTCAGTGTGGCGGCCCGAATGATCCATTCCCTTCGTATCGTTCCCGCCCGGCACTAAGACTGTCATTCGGGGCTCTTTGGCCCGACCGGCTCGCGGCTCCGGAAGGCTACGACCGGCTGTCGGAACTCGATCCAAGCGGGAGCAACGGCGAAGGCCGCTGCCAGACGTCCGGTCTCCGCCCGCAGGCGATTCTGCTAGTAGCCCGTGCTGGGGTAAGAGCGGCACCAATAGCGGGTCTCCGGGCCCGGAGCCTTCCGCCATGAGGCGCTATTCCCACATACGTCGCCAGGCCGAGGCGGCATGACGGCATGGCCGTTCTGTGTGCAGACACCACCGTTACAGTCGACAGGAGCCGAATCGGAGGCGGCCTTCGGTGTAGCCGTTCGAGCTGCGATGGGCGAGGTCGGGCGACCAGTGTGCTGTACGACCGGCCTTGACGCGCCACCACAGCCAGCCAGGATAGCACTGCGACCAGCAGTCCGAGCCTTGACTGCATGGTCGCATCATATGCGGTAGTCGGGCCTTGGCCGGGCCGCTGCCGGAGGTCGATCAGACCGGAAGCGGCCTAGGGGTGCTGAAAGGATCGATTGTCGAGCGTCACTTGCAGCGTTCAGATCGCTTCGATCACGACATCGGCGATCGTCGTCTTCCCTACGACAACGTCCACGTTTTGCTTCCACGGCCCGTTGCCTAGGTTCCACGTGGTCAGGAGATATCTCCCGGCCGGTAGCGTGAGCGTGAACCTGCCACGGTCGTCCAACTGCTCGTGCGCGATCACGGACCCCAGCGTGTCCTGAACCTGAATTCGGCCGAGTTGCAAGGTGCAAATGCCCTTAGCTGGCGGCGGTGGCGGCTTCGGAAACGGATCGCCGCACACTGCGACGAATCCGGTCAGCCGCCCGGTGTCGACTGGCGTACCCACCGGGCGCTCCCCTGAGAGGAGTTTCCGAAGGCAAGCCGGAATAGATCTTCGCCTGAATGCGTCGCAGGGTGCAGCCTTTTCGAACCGGCTGCCCATTGGGCCCATACGGACCGCAAAACCGGACAAGCATCAGGTCCGGCTGCGTCGCGCGGTGACTGCTCGCGCCACAGCCAGCGCCACCGATAACGAAGAGCGCGAGCATGCCGACCACGCACATCCGCCGCATGCCACCCACGGTAGCCGGTGCAGCTTGAATCCGCATGAGGGAACTTGTGGCCCTCCCCAGGCCCGCCTGTGGCTGGAGACAGCCTGAGGATGGCTGGCAGTCCGGAGCGGCCACCTTCGCTGCCGGAACGGGCTACAAGCGACAGCGCCTGAATGGCCTGGACACGCCGTGGCCCAGAAGGGAGCGGCGCGAACGCTACGCTGCTCTCGTCCATCAAGACCGGCTGAGGGACCCGCCCTGTGACGCCGGAGCAACCGACCGATGACGGCACGGTGCTAACGCGGGAACGATGGAGGTGATTTCCGTGGTGAACACGGGCAAAAACCTGCTGGCGATGGTCAAGCCGCCGAAGCCGGTCAGCCAGATGAGCGAGCAGGAGCTTGATGAGTTCGTCCAGATGCTGTCGGACCTGGTCGGGCGGCGGTTAGCGGACGAGCCCCTTGGCGCGCGATGAGTTCGATGCAGCCGATCTCGGGGCTTGTCTCCAGCGTGGCTGACCTGAGTGATAGGTAGGCTTGCGCCGTGGAGGGGTGTCTCAACAAGACGCTGGCGGTGGTAGCTGGGGTCGCGGTTGCGCTGACGTGTGTCGCGTGCGGATCGAGTGCCCCGACTAAGACGTACGAGCAGCCCAGTCCGTCCATGATGCCAACGCTGAAGATCGGGGAGCAAGTCGTCGTGTCGCTCGACTCCCATTACACACCGCGCGTGGGGGACATCGTCGTGTTCCATCCGCCTGCCGGTGCCGATCGGTTTAGCGCGATGTGCGGAGGCGCGAATCAGGGCACCGGTCATTATCAGGCGTGTGACAAGCCGACCGCCAAGGAGTCAAGCCAGACGTTCATAAAGCGAGTGGTGGCCGGGCCGGGGGACACGATCACGATCACCGACGGACACGTCGTCCGCAATGGCAAACGCGAGAACGACAGTGCGTACACGCTGGGATGCGGCGGCGGTCCCGAGTGCACATTTCCAACGCCTATCACGATCCCGCGAGGGGACTATTTCGTCCTGGGAGACAACCGCGGAGCGTCGGATGACAGCCGCTTTTGGGGCCCAGTGCCGAGGGCCTGGATCATTGGGAAGGTGATCGAGCCGTAGAGCGGGCGTGTGGCGTCCGTACGAGTGAGCGGTCGGTCTCTGCCACGAGCAGCGGATTCGCTCTGGCCTTGGCTGTCCCCCGACCCGGCTCGGCTAACGGAGTCCGGCTTCCAGATCTTTTGTGACTCGTCGTGGAACTCCCTGGTACGTGGTCCCGCCGCTGCGTTTCTTGTGGGTCGGTGGGTAGCCCGAGGAGCCCTCCCAGTAGACGTACCACCGGGTTCCTAGCTTGTGGAGGATTACGATGCCATTGGCAGTCCGGCATTGCGCAAGGTGGGCGCTCTCACCCGCGTACCGGCTCCAGGTCCACGCCCCCCACGTTGATGGATGTCGCCCCACGGTCGAGATGTCGGCCTTGAAGCAGCGCAACGGCGCGGAGCGAGGCTCGTCCACGGGGGCACCTCCGACATACCGGCCACTCGCGCGATAGATCATCGCCGCCGCCTCGGACTCGTGCGCCGGGCGATGAGCAAGCGCCACGGCGGGAATCAACAACATCGCCATACCAGCGAGCGAGGCTGCTCGCCATTTCCAATGCCGTCGCGTTCTTCTCGGCGTGGTCACGATCAACTCAGTATCGCCGATGCGCCGCCCGCGATGCCGCCGATCACCGTCAGCGAGCAGCACGGTCACTGGTGGGTCTCCCGTGACGACCGTGATCTCACCGGGGTTGCCCTCCACCTGACGGAGCGCCCAGTGGTGGACTGCATGGCGCTGCCTTCCTCAACCCCCCGCGCCGCGAGCGTGCGTTTCGAGACGTGAGAAGTCCCCGCGGCTAGCGGGTTTCCGGGCGCTACAGGCTCCAGAGCGAGGCGTCCCTACGTGAGGCAGGGTGCAGCCCCAGCGAGGGTCGGGTGCGAACGGTGGTGAGCGCGTTCGACGAGCATGGCGTGCCGGTCGAGACGCGCCAGGCGGTTTTGGTTGGTTTGAAGGACCCCTCGACCCTGGGCGCACACTGAATTCACCCGAAAAGCGCTAGCCCGCCGTCGGCCAATGCGGGCGGCTCGTTGTCGTCGAAGCGGCCGCCACAGAGCTAGTGCTCCGAAGCGAAGGACTCGGGGTGCGGGTCCCGGCTTGGGCCCGCGCGGCTCTGCAGAATCGTGGCCTCAATCGGGATTCGGCCGGCCAACTGCGGACCGCTGCTCAGCGGCAGTACGCGATGGCGGTTAGGCCCGTCGTGTCGCCCGGGGAGAGGTAGAACCTCTCCGTCGCGGTAACCCGCAAGCGGCTTTCGCCGCTGCTCTCGATGGCATTCAGGTCGACCTGACCGGCTGTACCCGCTTGCTTCGTGAAACCTCCGTAGCCGACGTGCGTTCCACTCGGGCACGTTGCCTGTGCGGTCCCGGTTTGAAATTGGCCGAGCGCGACCGTGCTCGTCCGAGCTTCGGCGTTGCCCACATTGCCGCAGTACGCCAAGGCTTCCACTGTCCCCGACCCATCGGAATACACGTTGAGGGCGTGGACCATCCAGCGCTGTCCGCTCGCCCGAATGGCGGAGGTGACCTCAATGACGACGTAGTCGGGTGCACCGGCGTCGCGCGTGGCACGAAAGCCCCCGAAGACGAGCCGCTTGCCGGGCGGGCACTGCGCTGTCGCGGTCGCTTCGCCATTCGCGGTGCTTGTCGCCGCCGGCACCGGCGCGGTCGCGCTTGTGAGCGCCGACCTCGGACCCGTCTGACATTGCGTGATGACCGTCAGCTTGCCCGGTTCGCCGGTGTTAAAGGCGCTAGCCGTCACTGTCCGCGTCCCAATCCGGGCGAGCGTGTTGACCATCACCTGCGGCCCCGAGGAAGCGGCCTGCCCGACCACGTTGGCCGCGACCGCCGTCTTCCCCTTCGGGCAATTGACCGATACGGACCCGGACTTCTGGGTCCCGACCGTCGTCGTTGAGCTCATCGTCGTCGCGCCGGCCAACGCCGCCGAGCTCAACGCGAACGCCACGCTGATCGCGACCAGCAACCGCTTCCTCGTACTCACCATAACCAGGTGCTCCCTCCTCGGCGGCCCCCGCCGTCCCTGACAGCCTAGGCGCAAGCGAGGCCACAAGTCAAGGCTTGCCCGAGGCGCGCGATTCGGCACGGGGAGGTGACCGATCACGCTCGCTCGGGACTAGCGGAAGGGTCATCGGTCGGAGGCGGGACACGGCCTCCTTTTGGCGCAGGGTAGCGCCCTTCTCGGCCTGACGATCGCTTTCCCTCGCCGCCGGCGCGTGGCGCGAGCGAGATGAGGTCACGTGCCGCGCTTCTGGAGCGGTCGCCAGATCGCAGCCTGCGGTTGACGGTCTTCGAGTGTTTGCGCAACAGGTCAGCGACCTCCTGGCTGACCTGAATGGCGCTACTGGCTCCGGCTCGCCGCCAGCGCACCCAATCGACGAGCTCTGTGGATCGTACGATCGCCTTCGCCCAAAAGTAGCCGCCTCTTGCCGGCTGGGGGGCACCGTCCCTATCGCGTGAACTGGGGCCGCCATGAGGCGGGCTCAATGGCGGCTCCGGAGAGATTTGAACTCCCGACACTTCGGTTCCGTAGCGCCAGCGCCTTGGCGGAGGGGTCTGGGTTGGTGGTTGTGGCTATCTCAGCCGTGACCAAGCGAGCTTCTGGGATCACTGCTTCAACCACACCGCTTCGCGCACCCAACCGGAACGATGAGGACGCTGGGTTGCGTGCGATGTTTGGACGTTATGGATAAGCGGTCGTATGGAACCGGTCAGCTCTATGAGAAGCATGGCTCCTACTACGGCCGCTGGCGGACAAGCGACGGCCGGAGGCTGAACCGCAAGATCGGAGCTGTTCGCCTTCCGGCCGGTGCCGAGGGCCTGACGCGGGCGCAAGCCGAGCGCGCGTGTCGCAAGATCCAGGAGGCCGAGGAGCGGACGCCCACGATCCGCCGCGACGACGCCCCGATTACGGTCGCCGACGTCGCTGCATCGCTACGCCGGGCGAAGGCGCTAGAGGGGGCGCGAAAGTCCTATCTGGAGAACCTCGAGTCGATGCAGCGGGTTCACCTTGAGCCGGTCCTGGGGCCGCTCGCGGTGGACAAGGTCGCCCCCCGAGCACATCGAGGCCATGGTGAGCGCGATGCTCAAGGCGGGGCTCGCCCCGAAGACCGCACGTAACGTCATGACCTTCACGTACTCGGTGTTCGAGCACGCGATCGCCAACCGCTGGTGTCGTGAAAATCCGGTGCGTTTCGCTGCTCGTCCCAGGCGCCGGCGAGCGGGGGACGCGAAGCCCGACCTCCAGTTCCTCACCGTGACCGAACTCGAGGCCGTTCTGCGCACGATCCCCGACACGGCCGTGGCTCGCAAGCCGGCGCCATCGAGGCGAGGCCGAGCTGGCTCGGCGCCTCCCCCGCCTGCCGACGTACTCGGTCCAGTGCTCCGCGTCGTGATCCTTGCCGCGGCGATGAGCGGCTTGAGGCAATCAGAGCTCCTCGGGTTGCGCTGGCGCGATGTTGACTGGGCCGCGCAGCGGATACGCGTTCGTAACGCCTTCGTCCGCGGCGAGCACTCGAGCGAGGGCAAGTCGGACCTCTCGACCCGACGGTCGGTGCCGATGGCGACCCGGCTGGCGAAGGAACTCGACCGCTGGTCGACGCAAACGCTCTACGGCGCCGACGACGACCTCGTCTTCGCGCACCCACACACGGGCAACCCGCTCGACCGCTCAAAGGTGACCCGGCGCTTCCAAGATGCCTGTCGTCAAGCCGGCGTGGCCGTGATCACGTTCCACAACCTGAGGCACACGTTCGCGACGAGGCTTGCCGCCAGCGGCGAGCCGCTGCGCTCGATTCAGGAGTTCCTCGGGCACGCGGACTCAAAGACGACGCAGATCTACGCTCACTACGCGCCAGCCACCAACGAGGTCGCCCGCGTCGACGCCGCGTTCGAAGATGAACCGCCGATGCCTGCGCCTGACTTGGCGGGGTCCAATTTAGGGTCCAAATTGACAGAAACTCAGGCCAACTCAGAAGACCCAAACCCAGTGGTTCCGGGGGAACAGAGCTGAGCTGACCCCGGTCCTTCGGGCTGGGGGCCGGGCGGTCGCAGGTTCAAATCCTGTCTCCCCGATTTATGGAAATCCAGCCCAGAGTTGGGCTGTGGGTGGGGCGGTAAGAGGAGTGGCGTGGCCCAGACGAGCCGGTCCCGTTTGGCGATCCGATGAGCTTGTCTTTAGGCGAGACCTCTAGCGTCGCGCCGCCCGTTACCCGGAGGCTGTCTGTGCATGAGGTCTGAAAACGTTCACACTGAATCGTCAATTCGCCCAGCCAGCGGGCGTTCAGCTACTACGGGACAGCTACCGGTGATCGGACGATTCTTTCCCGAGCCTGTCTGGGCGAAGGTCCCCGAGGTCATCTTCCTCTTCTGGGTCGTGAAGATCCTGACCACCGCCGGCGGCGAAGTCACGTCTGACTACCTGAAGAAATATGGGAACTTCGGCGGTGGCGGCGTGGAGGTCGCCCTGCTCGTAATCGCTCTGCTGTTGCAGTTTGGGACCCGCCGATACCGAGCTTTCGCATACTGGTCGCTGGCCTATGCCATCGCCATCGCCGGCACCGGCCTGGCGGACTTCCTGCACCTTGATGTCCACATCTCCTGGGCGGGGACGACGATCCTGTGGGCAGTCATCCTGGGAGTCGTGTTCTGGGTCTGGCAACGAAGCGAGGGAACGCTGTCGATTCACAGCATCACGACGCAGCGCCGTGAGGCCTTCTACTGGGCCGTCGTGTTCGCCACCTTCGCTCTCGGCACGGCGCTCGGGGACTTCACCGCAGCGTCGTTGGGCATGGGCTACCTGGACTCCGGCCTCTTCTTCCTCGCGCTCATTCTGGTCCCAGCGCTCGCTTGGTGGCGCCTTGGTTTGAACAGCGTGGCGGCGTTCTGGATGGCGTACGTCGTCACCCGCCCGCTTGGTGCGTCGTTCTCCGACTACGTCAGCAAGCCATCCAGCATCACCGGGATCGGGTTCGGCAACGGTCCGACGGCAGTGGTGATCGCGGTGGTGGTGTTTGCCCTAGTTACCTACCTGGCCATCGCTAGGCCCGACATCCAGCGCTCGGTAGAAACCCTTCGCGCCGGCAGGCGCTCGAGGCGCTCGGCGCCCGAGTACCTCACCGGCGCGCTCGAGGTCGACTAAGCCCCTCGCGACTCAGAGCGCCGACTCAATGCTTCGTGCCGGTATGCGAGCATCCGTTTGGTGACGGTCGGTCTTGTCAGTCCGGTTTTGATCGGTCGCCGGGAGGAGTCTCGCGTCCTCGCACAGGCGCTGCGACGCGCGGTGGGGGGAGAGGCGGTGGCCGTGGTTGTGGGAGGCGAGGCCGGGGTGGGGAAGTCGCGGTTGGTGCAGGAGCTGATCGGCGACGCGGCTGAGGCCGGCGCCCGCGTGCTGGTCGGCGGGTGCGTGGAGCTCGATGGGGGCGGCATTCCGTTCGCGCCGCTCGTAGAGATGTTGCGCGTGCTGGCCGGAGAGCTCGAGCCGGACGAGCTCGACCGGCTGCTCGGGGCAGCTCGCTCCGAGATCGGCCGGTTGGTGCCCGAGCTTGGCGATGGGAGCGTTACCGCGGCCGACGGTGAGGGTGAAGCCTCGAGGATGCTCGAACTGATCATCGGAGTGATCAGGCGGCTGGCCGCGGAGCGCCCTTTGATGTTGGTCTTCGAAGACGTCCAGTGGGCCGACCGGGCCACGCTTGACTTGATGGGGTTGCTGGTCGCGAGCGTGCGGGCGGGCTCCGTATTCGTCGTGTTCACGGTTCGCTTGGACGAATTGCACAGGGCGCATCCGTTTCGGCGGATGGCGGCCCGCTGGGAACAGCAGCGCGAGGTCGAGCGGTTGGAGCTCGAGCGGCTTGAGTTACGGGAGGTGGCGGCGCAGATTGAGGCGATCTTGGGCGAACGGCCGGGCGCTGACCTGGTGAGCCTGGTGTTCGAGCGCTCCGAGGGGATCCCGCTGCTGGTGGAGGAGATCGTGCGGGCGGTTCGGGATGGGGGAGTGGAGGCCGACTTCATTCCGCCGTCGTTGCGGGATGTGCTGCTGGCCCGGGCAGAGCAACTGTCGGACGGGGGACAGCACGTCGTGCGGGTGGTTTCAGCCGCCGCCCGGTGGGCGCCGGATGAGTTGCTCACAGTAGTGGCGGGGCTTGCTGGAGCCGAGCTCTTCGGGGCACTGCGGGAAGCGGTGGGCCAGCAGCTATTGGTCGTCGATCCCGCGGGGCGCGGCTACGGATTCAGGCATTCGCTGGCCCGGGCTGCGGTGCATGAGGACTTACTGCCCGGCGAGCGTGCACAGCTGCACCGGGCTTATGCCGAAGCGATCGAGCAGCGGCCGGGTCTCGCCGGCTCCGAGCTGGATGCAGCTTCGATGCTCGCCCACCATTGGCTGGCCGCGCATGACCTGTCTCGGGCCTTGCCTGCGTCGGTTCGCGCGGGTCGGGCGGCATCGGCCGCTGCGGCGCCCGCTGCCGCCCAGCGCCACTTTGAGCTTGCACTGGAGTTGTGGCCACAGGTTCAGGATGCAGAGCAGGAGTCCGGGATCGGTCACGTGGAGCTTCTTGACTGGGCGGCCGAGGCCGCTCTGCTTGCGGGCGCGCTCGATCGTGCGCTGGGACTGATTGACGAGGCCTTGGCCGAGGTGGGCGAGGAGGGTCCCGTGGAGCGCCGGGTGCTGCTCCTCGTCCGGCGTGGATTGATCCTGATGGCTATCGGTCGAGAAGCCGAGTCGGTGACCGTCCTGGAACAGGCGGTGGAACTGGTGCCCCCGGAGCCCCCGAGCGTCGCAGGTGCCCAGGCCCTGGCTCAGCTGGCGAGGCAAATGATGCGACTGGATCGGTTCGAGCGGGGCGCCGAGGTGGCCAGACGCGCACTGGACGCGGCGCGAGCGGTGGGGGCGACCGAGGTGGAGCTCGACGTCCAGATCACGCTCGGTCACCCGCAGGCCTACGGAGGTGACATCGAGGGAGGCCTGGCGCTGATGCGCGAGGCGGCCGAAAGGGCTCGGCTCGAGGGGCGGGCAAACACCGCCACGCGGGGGTGGGTTAACGTGGCCGACCTGCTTCTGATGTTCGGCCGCTACGACGAAGCGGTCGACGCGGTCGATCAGGGCATGGAGCTGGCTGAGCGAGCCGGCCTGGCTCGAAGCCTCGGCGCGATGATGCGATCGAACAAGGCGGAGGCCCTGATGCGCTCTGGCCGCTGGGAGGAAGCGCTGGCCGTCGCGGCACCAGGCGCCGAGATGGGGACGTTCGCCGGCTCGCTGCTGCTGATCCGCGCCGAGCTGAGCGTGCTGGCCGGCCGGCGGGCGGACGCTGAGGCGGACTTTCGCGAGGCCCGAAAGCAGTTGCGGACCGCTATTGCCGCTCAATGGGCGCTGCCGCTGGCCACCGTGGAGGCAGAGCTCGCGCGCTCAAGGGGGGAGCTCGTCATCGCGCGTGAGGTCATCGAACGTGAGCTCGGAAGGAGCGCCGATGAAGCCGAGCCGCGGTACAAGTGGCCCGTCATGTCGCTGGGTGCGCGGATCGAGGCCGACCTCGGCCAGACGGCGCGAGACGAGGGACGCGATGCGCCGGAGGATGCCATCAACCGTGGGGCCGCGCTGCTGTCAGCGGCGGAGGCGCTCCCGACCCCATCGCCCGCGGACCGAGGTCATCTTCAATTGGTCCGCGCCGAGTACGCCCGGCTTCGCGGGGACCGGGAGATCGAGGCCTGGGCGGAGGCCGTCGAGGCGTGCCGGGCAATGAACGAGCCGTACCCGCTCGCGTATGCGCTCTACCGCCAAGCCGAGGCGCTCAGCGCCGCCGGAGAGCACGCCGCGGCCTCGGCTGCTGCCCATGAGTCGCTGATGCTGGCGCGCGGATTGGGCGCTGCACCCCTGACCGAGGACGCGCAGGCGCTGGTCAGGCGGGCCCGCCTTCGCCCCGGTGAGACGCCATCGCCGGCGACGGCCGAGCAATCGGTCCAGTCCGGCCCAGACGTTCTCGATCTGTTCGGTCTCACGGCACGAGAGCGCGAGGTGCTGGCACTGGTCGCCGACGGCCGCTCGAACACCGAGATCGCGCAGGAACTGTTCATCTCCCGTAAGACGGCCAGTGTGCACGTCTCGAACATCATCTCCAAGCTCGGGGTCACGAGCCGCGTCCAGGCCGCAGCGATCGTCCATCGGAGCGGGCTGATCAGGGCCTCTGAGGCACCCGACGGGTAAATCTGAGTCCCCGAGCCAGCCAAAGATTGGGCTCGGGCCCGATGTGCGACCCGGGGGCTTAGACGCATGCTGCACGCATGCTCTTTTCTCCCTTCACATCCCTCCGCCGGTCACTCCCCGGCAGCCGGCCGTTTCACCTCCTCCTCACCAGCCTCGCCGTCTCCTCCTGCGGGGACTGGCTGTACAACGTCGCGTTGCTCGCGATCGTCTACGAGCGGACCCACTCCGCCGCGTGGCTTTCAGTAACCACCGCCTCCCGCGTTCTGCCGATCGTGGCGCTCGGGCCCCTGGGCGGGGCGCTGGCCGGCCGCCACAACCGTCGCACGCTGATGCTCGCCTCCGACCTGTCGCGGGCCGGGCTGATGGTCCTGCTGGCCGGGACGGTCACGGTGGGGCTGCCGATCGCTCTGGTTCCGGTTCTCGCTGGGCTCGCGGCTGGGGCAGGAATTGTCACGCCCCCGTGCGTAGCGGCCTCCACGCCCAAGCTTGTGCCCGATTTCGAACTGCAGCGGGCCCAGGGAATGCGGTCGGCGATCGGAAGCGGCGCGGTCGTCGCCGGTCCCGCGCTCGGTGGCCTCCTACTGATCGTCTGCTCGCCCGCCGTCGCAATCCTGGCCAATGCGGCGACATTCATCGCCTCCGCCGCGGTGATCGGCGCGATCCCCGCGGGCGAGGCTTTTCAGGGCACTCGCGATTCCGGCGAGCAGGCACCGAGTTTGCTGGCAGACGTCGCCGCTGGCGCCCGGGCGCTCCGTGCAGCGCCCGCGGCTGTTCGGCTTATCGCTGCGGATACCCTGTGCAGTGCCGTCTACGGCGTGCTTACGGTCACGCTCGTGCTTGTGGGGCGCAGGCTCGGAGCCGGCGGCAGCGGCTACGGGATCCTGCTCGCCGGACTTGGCGCCGGCGGCGTGGTCGGGGCGATCCTGTCGGGCCGCGCTTCGGAACCAGCCACCTGGCGGCGCACGCTGACCGTCGCGCTCGTGATCGTGGGCATCACGATTCCGGCACTCGGAGTCAGTCCTAGCATCTTCAGCGCTGTCGCTTTCGCGCTGGTGTGCGGCGGCGGGATGGTCGTTGGAGAGGTCCTCTCCGAGACCGCACTCCCGCGGATGCTGACCGAAGCGCAGCTCGGTCCCGCGTACGGGCTTGCGCTCCCGACCTCACTTGCGGGGATTGTCGTGGGCTCGCTGATCGGCGGGCCGCTCGTGGCCGAGTTTGGTGTCCGGGGCGCGATGATCGCGGTGGGGGCGTTTGTCCTCCTCGCCGCGGCGCTTCTGCTCCGCAACCCGCTCGAGCGCTCGGCCGCCGCTGGCCTGACGCGGGTCCACTCGCTCGAGACTGCTGACGCGAGCGCGTAAGGGATCACTGGCCTAGACCCCGGTCGGCAGAACTCCCGTGTTGAGCGCTCAGAGCTTCGCTTCCTCGAGCGTGGGCTGGAAGAGCTCAACCAGATTGCCGGCCGGGTCCTCGACGAGGATCTGCCTCCCGCCGACCCCGGTGATGATCTCGCTGCGGAAGCGGACGCTGTGCTCGCGTAGTCGCTCAACCGTCGCCTCGATGTCATCCACCTGGAGCTGGAAGCGGTTCCAGCCGCCGGGCTCCGGAAGGGTTCCATCGGCCATGGCCTGGCCACCACCAGGACCGCCGCCGGGGGCACTCAGAACCAGCCGCAGGTCTCCGCGGGAGAGCATCGCGAAGCTCGGGGCGGGGTGCATGACCTCCTCGAAGTCCAGCTGCTGGCGATAGAAGTCGATCGCGGCGTCGACGTCATCGACGATGTAACGGACGCTGACGTTGGGCATGGCGTCTCCTCGGGTTGATTTACTTGTAGAACGTATGCGTTTCGCAGCGATACGTCAACGTTTCATACCTTCGTCTTTCCCTCACGCCAAAGCGGGCGCCAAGTGAGCGAGCTTGCCCAACAGGACCCGCGGGTGGAACGCTCCCGGATGGTGATTCTCCAAGCGGCGGTCGACGAGCTCGCCGAGGTCGGATACGGCGGCGTCACGGTGGAGTCGATCGCCGCGCGGGCGCGCGTGGGCAAGTCGACGGTCTACCGCCACTGGGCCGACAAGGTCGCGCTGATCGCCGACGCGTTCGAGACCTTCCACGAACAGATGGTTCCGGACCTCGGGCACCCGCCGGCGCGCGAGGCGATCGCTCTGCTCCTGCGCCACGTCGCCGAGGTGGTCGTCAATTCGACGTTCTCACGGTGCATTCCGGCGTTGATCGAGGGCGCGGAACGGGATCAGCGCGTCCGCGAGTTCCATCACCGTTACTCCGCGGAGCGCCGCCAAGCGATCATCGACCTGATCGTCCGGGGCCAGCAGGAGGGCGAGATCAGACGGGCGGTGGATGCCCAACTGGCCACCAGCGCACTCCTGGGGGCGATCTTCTACCGCCGGCTCATGACGGGCCGCCCGTTCGAGCCAGCCGAGTCAAGCGAACTCGTTGACCTGATCCTGCGTTAGGGGCCGAGCCGCGCAGCGGCTCCTCACGCCGCCCGGTCGCGGTAATAGGCCGCGTTCAGCTCGGCGTAGTGCCGCCATTCGTCGGGAACCTGGTCCTCAGGGAAGATGGCGTCGACGGGGCAGGCTTCGACGCACGCGTCGCAGTCGATGCACTCCTCAGGATCGATGTAGAGCATCTCGACGCTGGCGTACTCAGGCTCGTCCGGGGTGGGGTGGATGCAATCGACGGGGCAGACCTCGACGCACGAGTTGTCTTTGACGCCGATGCACGGCTCGGCGATCACGTAGGCCATCGAGGCGGCTCCTTTTTGGGCAGCTGGGGACTTTTGCGAGTGCAACTATAAAAATTAGCAGCGGGCGACTTTGACCGCACCGGCGTGTGAAAAACTCCGGGGTCGTGGCTTCTACGCGCCCCGGAGATGTGCTGGCCCAACCGACTCGTGCTCGGCTGTTTGCCAGGCTGGCCCGCGTCGGTCGACCCGTCGGTACCGATCAGCTGGCGCGAGAGCTTCGGCTTCATCCCAGCGGCGTTCGCGTCCATCTCGAGCGGTTGAGAGTCGCGGGACTCGTCGCGCGTGAGCGGGTGTCCCAGCCTCGCGGCCGCCCCCGAGATGTCTGGTCGGTCGCGGCCGACGCCCAACCGGGCCCCGAGCCGCCTGACGCCTACGCGCTGCTCGCCCGGTGGCTGGCTCGGAGCATCCCACCGCGGCCAGCGCGCCTGCGCGAGGTCGTCGAAACCGGCCGAGAGCTGGGTCGGGAACTGCTCCAGAGCACCCCACGTGGCTCAGCTGAGGACGCGATGGGACAAACGCTGACCGCGCTGGGATTCGCTCCTCAGCGCGAGCATCCAAAAAAGGATCGCGTTGTTTTCCGGCTGGGGAACTGTCCATACCGTCAGGCTGTGCGTGAAAACCAGGCCGTGGTGTGCGAGCTCCATCGTGGCCTTACGCGCGGCGCGCTGGAGCAGCTGGAGCCCTCCGCCCGCCTGATGTCCTTTGCCCCCGGGGATCCGGACAGCGCCGGCTGCCTGATCGAAGTCGCGGGGCTGAGGTCATGAGGGCCGCCTGAAGCGCAGCCCCAGGCAGTCACCCAGCGCGGCCAGGGAGACGCACAGCCAGACGGCCACGCCCACCCACACCCATACACGCGCGAAGTCAGTGAGCGCCGGGGCTCGGGCGGCGAAGCCGACGTCGAAGCTGCAAGCGGCGTACATCCCTACGGGGAAAACGGTCGACCACCGTTGCGCGTCGTAGCCCAGGCGCGGACGAAAAGCCTCGGCGCCGAGCAGCACGGGCAGCCAGGCGATCGTCAGCGCCCAAAGCACGACCGAGAGCGCCTCCAGCCCGCTCGCCGAGCCGCCCAGCTGGTGCAGGGCGTGGGCGGCAAGCGTTATGCGCCCGGCGGCCAGCGCCGAGATCGCGAGCGCGCCGCCGGTGATCCAATGATCGCCGCGCCCGGCGACCAGCTGGCGTGCGTCGAAGCGGGCGATCACAAACGCGTAGAAAGCGAGGCCGAGCAGGAGGGGCGCGAGGGCTGCATAGAGCAGCCAGTCGGTGCGCTCTGCCGCCGCCACCGAGGCGGAGAGCACGGCAAGTGACTCGGTGGAGACGGTCAGCATCAGTGACACCCCCACCGTTGGCGTCGCCCAGTGCCTGAGCACGGGGCCCAGCAGCGCGATCCAAAGCAAGGTCGCGATCACCAGCAGAGTGGATCCGGCCCAGCCCCAGCCCAACATTGCCGCGCGTGTCCCCAGGACCGCGGTTGCCGCCACGGCGCTGAGGGCGGCCGGGGTACCCGCGTCGCTTCGGGCACGGTTGCCTCTATCCAAAAGACCGCGGATGAAAATTGCCCCCAGGGCAAGCCAGGCGACCGCGGCCATCGCGAGCAGGACCCGGGAGAGCGTCTCGCGACCATCGAGCAACAGGCCGATCGAAACGATTCCCGTCCCCATCACCACCGTGGCGGGGACGGTGGGGATCGCGATCAGAACCCGCCCTTGTGCGCCCCCGATGTGCTGTCGGTGCTGGGCGATGTCAGAGCTCGCGCCGCTCGAAACTCACGATCGCGACGCCCAGAACTATCAAGAACCAGACCACAACCCACATCAGGTAAGGCAAGGATGGCGCACCTTGGGCATAGAAAGGATCGTGAAGGCGCCGTTCGGTCACATGCTGGGCGATCAGCGAGGGCGGCTAGAGGTAGTAGATGGCGGCGTGCAGGAGACCGTCGGTGGGGAGCAGGACAGGCTAGAGGGTGCCTTGAACCCGTCTCGAGGCACCCTCTAGCCTGCCGCCTCGTGGATCAACAACTCTACGAAGGCGAGACGAGTCCAGGCGATGGACCCTTGGTGCTCCTCTCCGGATCAGACGCCTCGTCACATTTGCTGGCGCAGGCGCTCCGCGGCGCCGGTGATGCCGTAGGCCGCCGGCTCGTCGCGCTGGCCCCCGGTGAGGGACCGGGGGCCCTGGGCGGAAGTCTGGCCGGAGCGCGCCTTATCTTCGTGGCCGCCGGCCACGAAGACCCAGAGCCGCCCGAGCTCGCCGCGGTGGGAGCCGATCGGTGGCTGCGGGTCGAGCTCGATCGCCTACTGGCCGACCCGCGCGGTGAGCTCGCCACCGTGTGCCAGTTCGCCGGCATCCGTTACGACCAGCGGCTCCTGACCCCGCTCGAAGCGGCCCGCCGCGAGCAAGCCCGCGATCAGGGAACGGTGACGCCCGGTGGCGCCGCCTCGCCATTTGCCAGTGTCTTTACCTCCTCATTCCCCGGAGCGATCACCGCGACCGGGGGGTCGCTGCTCGTCTCCACCTACCAGACAAACCGTCTGGTCTCGGTCCGGGCACGGGGGCCTGAGCTCAACACCCACTTCCGTGAATTCGAAAAGCCGATGGGGATCGCGGTCGTCCCCGGCCGGATAGCCCTCGGAACCAGGACGGAGGTTTGGGACTTTCGCGACGTCCCGGCGGTCACGGCCCGGCTCGACCCCCCGGGGCCCACGACGCCTGTTACATCCCCCGAAACCGCCACGTGACGGGGGAAATCGCCATCCACGACATCGGATTCGCCGCCGGGGAGCTGTGGCTGGTCAACACGGCCTTCTCGTGCCTGGCCACGCTTGACGACGACCACAGCTTCGTCCCGCGCTGGACGCCCTCGTTCATCACCGGGCTAGCGCCTGAGGACCGGTGTCATCTGAACGGCATGGCCGTGCGGGCCGACCAGGTCACTCACGTGACCGCTTTTTCGACCACCGACGAGCGGGCTGGATGGCGGGAGAGCAAGGCCTGGAGCGGTGTGCTGATCGATGTGGCCAGCTCGGAGGTGGCGATCGCCGGGCTTTCGATGCCTCATTCACCGCGGTGGCATGGCGATCGCTTGTGGTTGCTCGAGTCCGGGCGTGGAACTCTGGCCGTGGCTGATCTTCAGGCCGGGAAGGTCGAGACCGTGTGCGAACTGCCGGGATTCACCCGTGGCCTGGCAATTGCTGGTCGCACGGCCTTCGTCGGGCTGTCCCAGATCCGAGAGACCGCGACGTTCGGCGAGCTTCCGCTGACTGAGCGCCTTTCAGAGCGCCAATCTGGAATCTGGACGGTCGACCTCCAGACTGGCCAGATGACCGGGTTCCTGCGATTCGAGGATCTCGTCCAGGAGATCTTCGACGTGAGCCTGCTCCCCGGAACGAGTTTCCCCGAGATCGCCGAGGCGGCCGGGACGGTGACCGATCACACGTACGTGCTGCCCTGAGGGCCCCGATCCGGCGCGGGGACACCGGGGAAATAATGCACGCGGACATGGGCGCCGTGGGAGTTCACGCCGATGAAAAGGACGTCGGACTCGTACCAGATGCCCTTCGGAAAGTGACGCTTGAGACCCTCGTTCTCCAGCTCGAAGAGGAACCCAAGCCCCCGGCGGTCCTCTCCCGTCGTGAATCGCTGGACGATCCGGTCGCGGCTGGCCTGAATCAGAGAAACCGCCATGTTGGTCTTCCTGTGAGCTGCCGGGACGAAGGTCCGGTAGTACCAAAGGTCTGCCTGGAGCTGGGCGTTGGGGGCGAGATAGGCCGTCGAGATCCCGGCCAGTGAGCCATCCGGGGCAATCCCCACCAGCACCAGCTCATCCAGTCGGCGCTGCGCCTCGGCGTGACTCAATCCGCCTTCACTCATCCACAGCGTGACCACGTCCTCGGTTGTGATGCTGCTCTGCTCGGCAAAGGGAGCGATGCCGTAGCCCGCACCGGGCCGCCACGTGCCGGAGGGCGAGCGGACTCCCATCGAGGAGACCTCGTCACTGAAGTAGGCGATCCTGACCTGGCGGCCGTCGGGCAGGTACCCGGCATAGATCATGCGTGGATCTGTCCATTCAGCTTCCGGCGGCAGATGATGCCGCTGGGCGGGGTCGACCAGCACGCACAGTCCGACGGGCTCGCCCCTGTCGGTCACGTGCTGGGAGTCCAGAGCTTTGAAGGTGGCCGAGATCAGCTCGAACACACGGTTCTCGTGCCCCGGCCCGACGAGGCAGCGAAAGACCCAGAAGCGCCAGCCGGCGATCATTTCGACCTCGGCGGCAAAGACCGAGCTGACGCCCACGACTCGGTCGGATTGCCGCAGCACGCATACGACCTCGTCGAGCCGGCGCTCGGCGGCCGGCCCGGAAAACGCGGCCTGGTTGCGCCAGAACTCCAGCAGCTCCTCGCGGAGCTGCGGTGGCGCCGCGCCCGCGACTACCTCGATCTGCGCTTCGGCGTCCCCCATGAGCCGCCGATGCTAGCCGTCATGTTCGTCGTCCGAGGTTCTCCGATATAGTGCGCTCCAGTTGGGGTGAGCTTGGGGTCGGTCGCGGGGCAAGCCGCCTGGGTGCGCAGGTTAAAAAGGAGTCCGTATGTCGATCAGGTCGTTCCGTAGAGCACGTGGCCGGCGCCTTGAGCGCGAAGCACGACGCGCGAGCACGCTCGCGCGTCGAGGGCGTTTGCTCGCCGGGACGACGCTGACGGCGACCGCGCTGATGGCAGCCAACGCCCAGGCGGCCTCGAACACCTACGTCGTCCAGACCAACGCCGATACGACCGGGGGCACGTGCAATCCGTCGCCAGGCACCTGCGACACGCTGCCTGACGCCATCGACGCCGCCAACGGCGACAGCGGCAACTCGGACACGATCACGTTTGCATCGCCGCTAAGCGGCGGTCAGACGATCACGCTGAGCAGCCAGCTCTACCTGAGCAACCCAGATGGCATGACGATCTCCGGGTCAACCGCGACCCCAGTGACGATCTCCGGCGGCGGCAACACGCACATCGTTCAGATCGACCCGAATACAACACCGGCCACCTCCACGGCCCAATTCGCGATCAATGACCTCACCCTGACCGACGGCGGCGGCGGCGGTGCTGACGGGGGGGCGATCGACGACTTCAACCCGTCGTCCGCGCCGGGACCCCTTCAGATTCCGGTTTCGCTCACGGACGACACGATCAGCGACTCGAACGCCAGCGAACTCGGTGGTGGGATTGCCACGACGGCGCCGCTGACGCTGAACCACACGACAGTGACGGGCAATACGGCTTCCCGAGGAGGAGGCGTTGCCGCCTATCCAGCCACGGATCGCTTCGGAAAGTACGGGAACCTCGTGGCTCTGACCAATCACACCGTGATCAGCCACAATCACGCCACCGCACCGGGAGGTGGGATTTCTCCGTTCGCCGGGGGAGGAGGCGTTCTGGCGACCGGCGACGCGCTGTTCATCACCAACTCCACGGTGACCGGGAACGGGGGCGTCACGGGCGGCGGTGTCGCTGTCGCGTCGAAGTACGGCACCACGATCACGCACTCAACGATCTCAGGCAACAGCGGGGAGCTCGGCGGCGGTGTCGAGCTGTATGGGTTCTCGTTTGATGGCGGCGCGGTCCATACCCACAAGTACTCGCCAGATGATGTCTACGCCACGACGATCAGTGGCAACCACGCCGTATACGGCGGAGGCGTGCAGGTCTACCAGATGGACCCCGGCAACCCGGTAACGATCAATTCCAGCACGATTGACCGCAACACCGCTGAGCGATTCGGTGGTGGAATCGACTTCACTGGCCGGGTGGCCGCTCCGTTCCAACTGAGCGACTCGACGATCTCAGGCAATGTGGCCAACCGCGGCGGTGGCGTCAGTCTGGGCGACGCATATGACGCCCCTCTGACCACCGTCAGCCCGTCCAACGGCCGGAAGGGCTCGATCAGTTTCGACAACTCCACGATCGCCCAGAACACAGCCCACTCCAGTGGTGGCGGAATTTTCCTGTCGGACTACACCCAGAGTGGCTCCCCGAACAAGCGAAGCGGCGAGGCGACGCTCACCAGCACGATCGTGGCGGGTAACCGGGCGGCGAAAAAGCCCAACGACCTGGCTCGAACTGCCCAGTCGACCGCTGGTGGGTTCACGGCTGCGTTCAGCCTGATCCAGAATCCCGGCACCGTGCCGGTGGCCAAGCATTCCACCATCACCGGGCAGAACCCGCTGCTCGGACCGCTGGCCAACAACGGGGGGCCGACCGAGACGATGCGCCCGGCCAAGAACAGCCCTGTCATCGACCAGGGCCACAACTCGCTTGGGCTCGCCTTCGACCAGATCGGCAACGCGCGGACGATCGATACCTCAAAGCCCAACCCTCCGGGGGGAGACGGGACGGACATCGGCTCGGTCGAGCTGACCGCGAAGCAGGTCGCGGCGGCCACGGTAGCCGCGGCCAGGATCCGTCCCCAGGGCTTCGGAGTCACGGTGAACGGCAAGCGGCTGACTAGAGGCTCGACTCCGACAGTCGTGGCGGGGAAGACGCCCGTCGGCTGTGAGGTCCGGGTCGGCCAACTGAAGTCGTGCGTGATCGAGGTCCGGGTCGACGGGTACCTCGTCGCGGCCGGCGGATTGTCGGCGAAACGTCCGGCGAGCCGACTCTCGACGACGGTCCGGTCAAACAAGATGGTGGAGCGCTATCTCAAGGCGCATTTCCAGCACGGAATCAAGGCCAAGATCTACGCCGTGAGCGAGGGCGGGGCAGTCCAGACCGCCGTCGGCATGGTTCGCGTCCGGCCCTAGCAACTCAGGATCAGGGAGAAGGTGCGCTGGGACGAGCTCAGGCTGGCGTAAGCCGGCGCACCTCGATCCGCCCGTCGTCCACGCGGACCTGGAAGGTCGGCTGGGCCGCCGTGGCCGGGCCGTTGCGAAGTGCGCCGTTGCGTAGCGCGAACCTCGAGCCGTGGCAGCCGCACACAACGTCCTCGCCATCCAGCTCGCCCTCGCTCAGTGAGCAGCCCCGGTGCGCGCACCGATCATGCAGCGCGTAGATGTTCTCGCCATCCCTGACGAGCAGCACGGGGGTGTCGTCGACGACGACTCGGAGCGGGCGCCGGTCGGGCAGTTGCGACGCGTCCGCAGCCGGCGTCCAGTCGGTTGGCCCGGGATCGAACACGGTCTGGTCAGCGCCGACCCCTTTTGACAACGAGAGGTGGCCGCCGAGGTAGCCGCCGGCGGACATCGCCGCCAGTCCAGCCAGCCCGAGCAGACGCGCGCTCCGGGTTGCCCCTGCCCGGCGACCGAGCCACGACAGACCAAACAGCGTGGCGCCGACAGCGTTGGCGCCCGCGTGGATAACTCCCACCCGGCGGACGGCATCGCTCACGGGCTCGCTGTCCGCCCAATCGCTCGCCCCGGCGGCGGCCGTGGGCAGGTAGGCGAGCAGGCCCAGTCCGATCAGTCGCTGGGCCGCGTCAGATGCGTCCTCACCGATCGTCAGCTCGAGAATGGAGGCGCTCGTAAAAGAGCCGATGACCACGTCGGTGAGCATGGGGTGAAGCGCGTGACCAAGCCAGGTTCCGCTCAGCGCATCCTTGAGCGCGCCCGCAGACAGCACGTTGCGGATCGTCTTGCCGGCCTGCTCACCCACCCCGTCGAGGGACTCCCAGGACTCGAGTTGGCGCACCACCGGCTCGAGCGGAGTCAGCTGACGGGCTCCAGAGGCGATCGCGCTCACGGCCCGAGACTTACCCGCCGGTGACGGCCGGTAAGCGTTCGAGGGCTTCAGCTCACGGGCACCAGGGGTTCTTGGGCACTCCGGCGCAGGGGTTGGGCATCGTGCGAAGGTGTTCTGGCAGCGGGTGCATCACGACATGCGTCCGACGCGGATACGAAGATCCTGGTGGACAGGGTGTGCCCTCGAGCTGTGTGTCACACAGAATTTGAGCCGAGCCGGCCGTCAGTACGGCGGCCGCGAAGACACTGGGCGGCCCTGAGCGGCCGCGCCGTCCCGGTCCAGGCCGAGGCCTCATCGCAATCGACCTCACCCTGGCACACGGCTCGGGCCCGGTCAATGCCCCGGCCACCCGCCGCCCCTGTGCCCTAACCTTGCCCGTCATGCCCTCACCCCTCGCGCTGGGTGAAGCAGTTGATCTCCCGCTGCGGGGAGAGCTTCGATATGGGCTCGAGCTGGCCCGGTTGGCCGCCGACCGAGGGTTTGTCCGCCCGCAGCGCCGTCCCGACGCCCCACCGGTGCTGCTCGTGCCGGGCTTCATGGCCGGCGATCAGTCGCTGGCGGTGCTGACCGGTTGGCTTCGTCGTCGCGGGTCGCGCACCTCGGCTTCTGGGATCCGGATGAATGTCGATTGCGCTCAGCGTGCCGCGACCAAGGTGGAGATGCGGCTGCGCCGGCTGGCGGAGCGGACCGGGCGGCGGGTGGTCGTCGTCGGGCAGAGCCGGGGTGGCGAACTGGCACGCGTCTTGGCGGTGCGCCATCCGGAGCTGGTGAGCACGCTGGTGATGCTGGGTTCGCCCGTCGTCCGACCCCTCAGCGTTCGACCCGGTGTGTTGCGAGCCGTGCGGTCGGTGGCCTTCCTGGGCGACATCGGCATCCCTGGGGTGTTCTCGAGTAGCTGCGCCGACGGCGAATGCTGCGCCGCCTTCTGGGAGGACCTGGCCCAGCCGTTGCCTGCGTCCGTCGACGCGGTGGCCATTTACTCCCGCAGCGATGGCGTGGTCGACTGGCAGGCTTGTCTTGACCCCTCGTCCAGCCACATCGAGGTGCAGTCGAGCCACTCGGGGATGTCTGTGAACCGCGAGGTCTACGCCCACCTCGACAGGATCCTCGACGAGAGCGCGGATCGGCAGGCTTAGTGGATCCGATGAGCCCCATGGATGCGTCGTTCCTCCACATCGAGGGGCCCAACAACCCGATGCACATCGGCGGTGTCAGCATCTTCGAGGGACCGGCGCCTCCATTTGAGCGGCTCGAGGAGATGGTGTCCTCCAAGCTCGACGCCGTCCCGCGTTACCGCCAGAAAGTGCGGTTCCTCCCGCTGAGCATCGGCCGGCCCGTGTGGGTCGATGACCCCCACTTCAATCTGACCTATCACCTGCGCCACAGCGCCCTGCCCGCGCCCGGCACCGATGACATCCTGCGGCGGACAGCCGCCCGCATCTTCGCCCACCAGCTCGATCGGCGAAAGCCGCTGTGGGAGATATGGATGATCGAGGGGCTGAGCGAGAGTCGCTGGGCCCTCCTCTCGAAGGTCCACCATTGCATGGTCGACGGCGTCTCGGCCACTGACCTGATGACGGTGATGTTCGACGATGTGCCCGCGGACAGCGCCGGGCACAGCTGGCAACCTGCCCCTGAGCCGAGCGACATCGAGCTGGTGGTGAGAACCCTCACCCGGCAGGCGCTTGATCCCTACGAGCAGCTCCGAATGGTGCGGGCCGCGGTGCGCCGGCCGCGGGCCACGCTTGCTCGCGTCGAGGAAGCAGCACGCGCGATTGCCTCCGCCGGCGGGTTGCTCAAGCCCCTGGGACGCTCGTCGCTGACCGGACGGGTCGGGCCGCACCGGGCGTGGAGCACCGCTCATCTGCGGCTGAGCGATGTCAAGACGATCCGCGGGACGCTCGGCGGCACCGTCAACGACGTCGTTCTGACAATTGTCACGGGCGGGCTGCGAGAGCTCCTGACGAGCCGAGGCGAGGAGGTCGATGGCCGAGGCGTCCGGGCCCTGATTCCAGTGTCTGTCCGGAGCCCAGGCGAGCGCGGGGTCTACAACAACCAGGTGTCTGGCATGTTCGCTGAGCTCCCGATCGGCGTCACCGACCCCGTGGCCCGCCTCGAGCGCGTGCGCGAGCAGATGGACGGCCTCAAGAGCTCAAAGCAGGCCGTGGCCGGCCAGGTGCTGACCTCGCTCTCGGGTTTCGCGCCTCCGCTTCTGCTGGCACTGGGCGGCAGGTTGGCTGCGCGGTCGCCGTCGCTCGGCGTTCAGACCGGGGTGACCAACGTCCCGGGACCCCAGCAGCCGCTCCAGACGCTCGACCGGCGGATGCTCGAGTCCTTCCCGTTCGTGCCCGTCATCGGCAACGTCCGGATCTCGATCGCGATCTTCTCCTACGACGGCGGGCTGTACTTCGGCGTCACCGGCGACTACGACAGCTCCAGCGACATCGACGTTCTGACGGCGGCGATCGACTCGTCGATGAGCCAACTGCTCGGGGTCGTCGAGGGGACGACGCGGGTGCCCCGGGCCAGGCCGAAACCAGCCGGTCGGTCGAAGCCGATCCCCAAGCCAACATGAATCTCACCAATCAGCAGTTTCGCCTGGCCGCTCGCCCGAGCGGTCTGCCCGACGCCGATACCTGGGAGCGGACCGAAGAGCGGGTGCGCGACCCGGGGGAGGGGGAGGTAGCCGTCGAGGTGTTGTATGTCTCGCTCGATCCGGCGATGCGTGTATGGCTCAACGAGGGTGACTCCTACGTCCCGGCGATGCAGCTTGGGGAGGTGATGCGGGCAATAGGGATCGGGCGCGTGATTGCCTCGAACGATCAGACGATCGCCGAGGGCGAGGCCGTCACGGGCCTGTTTGGGATCCAGCGTTACGCAGTGCTGCCCGGCAAAACGCTCACGAAGGTAGGCGGCGACTCCGTGCCACTGCCCAGCTACCTCAACGCGCTCGGTATCCCCGGGATGACGGCGTACTTCGGCATGCTTGACATTGGGCGGCCCGAGCCGGGCGAGACCGTGGCGGTATCAGCCGCCGCCGGTGCGGTTGGATCGCTGGCCGCTCAGATCGCCAAGATCGGCGGCGCTCGCGCTGTGGGCATTGCCGGCGGCAGAGAGAAGTGCCAGATGCTCACCGAGGTGTACGGCCTCGACGCCGCGATCGACTACCGGGCAGGCAACGTAAGCCGTGCCCTGCGCGAGCGCTGCCCGGACGGCATCAACGTCTACTTCGACAACGTGGGAGGGGAGACGCTGGAGGCGGCGCTGCGCAATCTGGCCCGGGGGGCGCGCATAGTCCTGTGCGGAGCGGTCTCCCAGTACAACGAAGGCGGCCTCCACGGGCCCCGTAACTACATGAACCTGCTGGTCAAGCGGGCGCGGATGGAGGGCTTCGTCGTGTTCGACTTCTCGCACCGTTACGCCGAGGCAGCGACAGCGATAGCCGGCTGGATCAGCGCCGGCGAGCTCACGGCTCGCGAGCACATCGTGGATGGGCTCGACACCTTCCCCGAAACACTGCTGATGCTCTACCGGGGCGAGAACAAGGGCAAGCTGATCCTGAAGGTGGCCTGACGGCCTAGTCAGGACCGGATGATGACCTGCACCCCGGCCGTGAGCACGGTCGCATTCCCCTGAGCGTTTCGGGCGTAGGCGAACACCTCGGCAAAGATCCGGCGGTGCGTGGACAGCGCCGTCCGGAGCTCGGACTCCTGACGCTGGCTGAAGCGCAGCAGCACCTTGTGGCTTTGCCCTGCCGACAGCGAGAACACGCTGCTCCGAACCTGGAACGGGTGGCCTTTCTGGATTCCCACTTCGAGCAGCCCGCCCACGCGGCAGGAGCGGGAGCAGCTCACGACGGCCAGCACCCTGTGGGCGTGCACGGCCCGCTGATGCCGGGTCGCCGAGAGCGACACCCTTGGGACCTCCGGCATGAGGCTCTCCGCGGCGGCGTCGAATCCAGCGAGGTTGACGCTTCCCCAGCCCGAAGCCTCGTCAAAGCCGGTGTGCGCGGTGCAGCAGCCGAGCGGCCTGTGGTTTCCGAATGTCGTCCCGACGTCGTTGGAGTACTCGGTCACGTCACTGAACACACTCGCGGCTTGGCCCGAGCTGCCGAGCCGGTACAGAAGCGGGTTCGCGAAGCCGATGAGCTCACGGGAATGGAGATCAAGGTCCTCGTCGACTAGGGCGATGCCGGAGGCCAGAAGTGGCGCGGCCGCGCTCGTGCCGCCGATCTGGTTCCAACCGCTGCTCGGGCAATCAGCCGTCTCCGCGGTGCAGTAGATGGCAAACCCCGGTGCCACATCGGCCAGCATGGCCACGTCGGGGACCGCGCGCTGCATTCGGGCGACCACGCCGACTTGATAGGTGGGCCGCTTGTGCAGAACGCTGTACCCGCCGCCGCCGCCAGTGTGGGGAAACAGATTTGAGTCATTCCAGACGGGCTGCGCCACGATCTGGTTGCCGGCGTTCAGCTCCAGATTCGTGCCCCCGACAGCCGTGGCCCACGGCGAGGAGGCTGGGTAATCGACCGCCAGCACATGCGGCTGGCCGACGTCGCCCCGGCCGCAGTCGGCCGATCCGTCGTCGCCCGCGGCCGCCACGAAGCTGATGCCCGCCGAGGCCATCAGCTCCAGTTCGCGGTCCTCGGCGTGGACGGCGCCGACGTCGTGGTCCTGCTTGTAGGCCGGCTCGCACAGCCCGATCGAGTTTGAGATCACCGCTGGCTTTGCCCCGGGGGTGAACAGGGGGGCAGAGATTGCGGCCAGGATGCCCTGATCGCTGTTGGCCGTCTCGAACACCTCGATCTGCTTTAGACCAGGAGCGGCGGCGTTCGCCACCTCGAAGTCCAAGGTGGCCTCCCCTCCCGGGGAGAGTGGATGCTTGAGGCCGCCGACGGTATACCGGGTCCAGGCCGGTCGGCCGAGCCCGAAGCAGGAGGCGAACGTCCGCAGGTCGCTGTCCTTGAGGCCGTCGATCTCCACCAGGGCGAGCTTCTCGCCCTGCCCCTCGAGGCCGCGCGCGCGCAGCGGGTCATATCCGTAGGCGGTGAGGTACTGGTTGGGGGTGAAGCCGCCGCTGTGAATCCCCCCCGAGCATCCGCTGGCCGTGCCGGAGAACGGACGCTCGGAGCTTGGCGAGGACGCTCCGTCCAAGAAGCTTGTGAGCGGCACTGGGGGCTTGACCATGTTTGTCGGATGGGCCAGCGGTTGGGTGTCGAGCCCCACGACCCCCTCGATGTCCCCCTTGAGCGAGGCGGGCAGGGTCACCGTTGTGGACGGAGCCACGAACCGGGATCCATCGGCAGCCTCGAACAGGCCAAGCGGGACCCCGAACAGCCGCTCGGCGTCTGGAACGGCGAGCGTCGCGTAGGCCAGCATCCCTGCACCGTCGACCCGCACACCCGTAGCCCCGTGGGCCTGCAGATACCGGACCACCTTCTGGCGCTCGCTGGACGACGCGCCGAAGCGCTTTCCCAGCTCGGGTATCGATTCGTATCGCCCGTACATGGCCGAGCCCGGCGTTGAGACAGCGGCGGCGAAGCTGGCCAGCGCGGCGTCACGGGCTTGCAGGGGCAGGATGATGTGGAGCTCGCCCGCTACCGGTGCAGCTCCGATCAACGCGGGCTGAGCGTCTACTGCGAGGGCCCGGACCGGGAAGAGGAGGACAGCAGCTGCGCCCAGGGCGGCACACGCGATCCGCCGCCGATCGCGCCGCATGCCGATCCCCCCCTTCACGGCGCGGAATGATCGCAGATGTGCTGTAGCCTGCCGCGCCGTATGGCCGATTCGAAGGTCACTCGCCGTTCGCTGATTGGTGGGGCCGGTATCGGAGCGGCTGCGGCCGCACTCCCACCTCTCGGCGCGCAGGATGCCGCGGCCAAGGCCCTCAGGCCGAGCCACGCCGATGTCGTGGTGGTGGGGGCAGGCCTGGCAGGCTTGACCGCCGCCCGCGAGATCGCCCAGGCCGGAAAGTCGGTGGTCGTCCTCGAGGCCCGCGGGCGGGTGGGCGGCCGCACGCTCAACTTCCACCTTGATCCGCACGGCTTCCCCGGACGGGTGATCGAGGTCGGGGGTCAGTGGGTTGGCCCGCTACCAGGTGAACCGGCCAAGGCCTCGGTTCCCACCCAGGCCAAGTACTGGCCGCAGGCCGAGGTGTTCAAGCTGGCCAAGTCTCTGGGAATCGGGACCTACAAGACCTACAACACCGGCCAGTACGTCGACTACAGCCAGGTCAGCGGGCGCACGACGTACTCCGCCTCGACTCGGATCCCCACCGACCCCGGTACCGCCAACGCCGGTCAGGCCATCTACAAGCTCAACCAGATGGCTGCCAAGGTGGACCGCAAAGCCCCATATCGGACCCCGAACGCCGAGGCATGGGACTCGCAGTCATTTGAGTCGTGGATGCGCCAGAATCTCGCGCCGGCGAATCAGGAGCCCGGCTCGCCCGCCTACTCGCTGGTCAACCTGGCCGTCGAAGCGGTTTTTGCCGCCGAGCCGCGTGATCTCTCACTGCTCCACGTGCTGTTCTACATCGCGGCGGCGGGCACTCTGGACAACCTCGTCGACACGGCCAGCGGCGCCCAGGACAGCCGCTTCATCGGAGGTTCGCAGAAGATCTCGATCGAACTGGCCCGGAGTCTCGGGTCACGAGTGGTGCTGAATGCGCCCGTCCGCCGGATCACGCACAGGTCCGGCCGCGCGACGGTCGAGGGCGACGGATTCTCGATCAGCGCGAGGAGAGTGATCGTGGCCATCCCACCGACGCTGGCCGGACGAATCGTGTACGAGCCCTCATTGGCCGCTGTCACTGGGGACGGCGGCCTGCGCGACCAGCTCACCCAGCGGGTTCCTCAGGGCACGACGATCAAGGTCCAATGCCTCTACCGCCATCCGTTCTGGCGGGCCCACGGCCTGGCAGGTCAGGCCACGAGCGACACGGGGCCGGTGAAGATCACCTTCGACAACACTCCGTATCCAGATAATCGCAAGTCGACCGCGTCGCCTGGCGTGCTGATCGGCTTCATCGAGGGAGAGGAAGGGCGGATCTGGGGAGCCCGCAGTCGAGCCGACCGATTCAAAGGAGTGGTCGAGAGCTTCGCCCGGTACTTCGGACCGGAGGCCCGTCACGTCCTCGGCGGCATCAAGGGCTATGTAGAGATGCTCTGGGCTGAGGAGGAGTTCACCGGGGGCTGCTACGCGGGGTTTTTCCCGACCGGCGTCTGGACCTCGTATGGCGAGGCCCTGCGGACCCCAGCGGGGTTGATCCACTGGGCCGGCACCGAGACGGCAATCGTGTGGAACGGCTACATGGACGGAGCGGTCCGATCCGGCCAGCGGGCGGCGGAGGAGGTTCTGGCCGAGCTGTAGGGGATGGGGCCCCGGGGCGTCTGGGCCTGTTCGCGCCAGGCCCGTCTTAGTGGTGCGGACCCGGGTACGCCTGCCGGGTCAGCTTTACCCCCAGAAGCCGCCCGACCGCTACCAAGAAGCTCTTAGCCTGGCCGAGCGACGGTTCGCTTTTCCCGTTCACCGTGAAATGCATGGGGTAGCAGCCAGTTGTGGAATTGTCCGCGTCCGCCGGAACTCTGGCTGTTGCCAGCACGGCGCCGCTCCCAGACTCGAACGCAAACGTGTCGACCGGAGGATTTACGGGTTCGGCGGGGCACGACGAGGTCCCCGGCTGAGTAATCGGGAGTCGATCGATCAGCCTGATGATCTTGCGGATCTGCGCCGGCTTGGTCACGCTCCTGGACACCGATGGGGGCTGGCCCCGGACATCCTGCCCGACATCGATCAGGCTCACGCCGGCCGGAACCTTCTCGCTGCGTGGCCGAGCGCTGATCCACACGACCTCGGCGTCGACTCGGATCCCGGTCGACCCGTCCTTCAGCCGGGTGACCTCGACCAGCAGGGTCCGTTCGCCGAGAACGCCCGCCCGCGGGTGGAACGTGAACCCGATCATGCTGGCCGTGGTATGGCAGCCGGTGGGAGGCGAGGTGTGGGGGGTGCATTGCCCTGAGGACCCTCCGAAATTTTGGTTGCCGCCCTTGGGTGCGTTCGCCTTGACGTAGCTCAACACCTGCTGCTGTGACTCGGTAGAGGTCCACCACTCGGTTTGATCGACGAGGTTGGGTGTGGCCGGATACTCCGGCGGGCGCTTTAGGACCCCGTGGTCGCCCGCCGGCTCCCGCGCCGATCGAGTCGTTCCGGTGGGCAGGCTCACCAGCCCCAGGAGGCTGGCCGCGTCCCGGATTGCCACCCGGCGGTTGTGAGCCGTCGTGTGTGCGGGACTCGCCATCCCCGGAGCGGCGATGACGGCGCCAGCCGACACGATTGCTGCCCCGAGCACCCCCAATCGCTTTCGAGCGATCATGCTCCGAACAACGGTACGACTCCTGAAATGGTTGTCAAGGTCGCGCTGTGGGTCGCTCGGGCGCCGTCTCAGCGATCAGGTCAGCGAGCGCGTGCCGCTGCCGTCCCGCTTGGTCGAAGTTCTCGGCGCCGAGCCACCGCTGGAAGCCCGCCCTCACCCCCGGCCAGTCCTGATCGGTGAGGGCGTACCACGCCGTATCGCGGTTGCGGCCCTTGATCACCATGTGCTGGCGAAAGACCCCCTCGAACTGAAAGCCGAAGCGCTCGGCCGCTCGCCGCGAGGCCTGGTTCAGTGCGTTGCACTTCCACTCCACCCGCCGATAGCCGAGCTGATCGAACGCATGGGCCACGAGCAGGTAAATCGCCTCCGTAGCGGCGGCGGTTCGCTGGAGGGGTGGGCCGAACCAGATGTTGCCGATCTCGATCGTGCCGTGCTCGGGGGTGATGCGCAGGTATGAAGCAACTCCCTGGGGATCGCCGTCGGGCAGCCGCCCGACCGTGAAGAAGACACGCTCGTCCTCGTTGCGAGCGGTCTCGAGCCACCGCCGAAATTCCTCGACGTCCTCGAACGGCCCCTCGAACAGATATCTCCAGATTTCTGGGTCGCCCGCCGGCAGATGCGACAAGCGGAACAGGGGCTCGGCATCGGATGCCGGGTCGATCGGGCGCAGGACGACGCGGCGTCCCTGGAGCGGACCGGGGTCGGGCCAGGCCGCCGGCTCCCAGACAACCTCGGGCCCGAGCGGGCGTTCCGTCGAAGGGGGTGGATCGCTCGTCATGAACCTGAACCCTATGCTGGCCCGGTGATCGACGCTGAGCTTGTCCTCCGGAGCTCGAAGCGTCCCCTGGTGATCGGAATGGGCGGCGGAGGCGACATCGTGGGGGCACTGGCCACCGCCGAGATGAGCAGGCTCTACGACGGTGCCAAGCCCGTGCTGGGTGGACTGGCCTGGGAGCGGCGTCCGATCGATCCGCTTCCGGGCCCGCGGCGCGTCGAGGAGATCGAGCACGCGCAGGAGCTCGCCCCGGGCGTGCTCCTGGCGGGAGCCCAGACGCGTGTGCGCGAACGCCATGTCCGCTTCGCGGAGTCCAGGATGGCCGAATTTCTCGGTGAGCCGACGGTGCTGATCGCACTGGAGGACGGGCCGGCTGCGATCGCCGCAGGGCTGGTGGAGGCTGGAAAGCGCCTCGCGCGGGATCTCTACGTGTTCATCGACGTGGGTGGCGATGTCCTCGCTCAGGGCCACGAGCCCGGGCTGCGCAGCCCGCTTGGCGACAGCGTGATGCTGGCCGTGGCGGCGCGCCTGGGCCGATCTGGGGCGCCGGTCCTGGGCGGAGTCTTCGGCCTGGGATGCGACGGCGAGCTGGCGCCGGCTGAGGTGGTGCAAGGGCTGAGTCAGCTGGCGGCTTTCGGTGGCCTGGCGGGCGCTCGCGGGTTGACCGCCCCCGTGGCACAGCGCTTGCAGGAGGCGGTGAGGCTTGTCCCCACCGAAGCCAGCGCCCATGCTGTTCTGTCGTTCAAGAACCCGGCCGGAGAGGTGTCGATCCGGGGCGGAGCGCGGACCTTCAAACGGACAGCACTGGCCAGCGTGACGTTCTATTTCGACGTCGCGGTGGCGTATGAGAGGCTGGGACGCCTCGCTCAGGCGGTCGATCCGGCGTCAAATCTCGAAGAGGCCAATGACGCTCTCCGGGCGCTCGGCGTCCGGACCGAGCTTGATTTGGAGCGCGACGCTCGGGCTGTCGCCACGTCTTGACCGGTGCCGCTCGAGCGGGCGGAACGCTGGCAATGCTCGATCTGGTGTGAGAGGATCGGTCTTAGTTCGCCGGTACGGGACCGGCTCCAATCGATAACTGGAGGTAGGAATGGGGTTCATGGACCGCCTCAAGGGCGCCGCGGAGTCCGCTCAGGCTGCGAGCAACAGGTTCGGAGTAGGAGCGAGCCGAGGGCAGATGGATCTGGCCAATCAGGCGCGGAAGCTGACAAAGGTCGGGGTGGATACTCCCGCCCACATTGACTCAATGACCCCGACAGGCAACACCGACACGCCCGGGGGCACCGAGTACGACATCGCGCTCACCGTCTCGCCCAGCTCGGGCGACTCGTATGGACTGGCGGTGAATCAGTACATCTACCCATCCAATCCATTCGTGGAGGGTGAGGACGTGACGATCAAGGTGGACCCAGAAGATCGCCACGTCGCCATGATCTTCGGTCACCGCTGAACGACCTCGGCTACCACTGAAACAGAAAGGGGACCAGATGGGCTTTCTCGACAAGCTGAAGGGAACGGCCGCGCAGGCAATGAACCCTGTCGGCCAGAAGGGGCAGCAAAACAAAATCATGAAGCTGAACAAGGTCGGTGTCATGACTCCGGCTGTGGTCGACTCGATGACCGAAGTCGGCACGCAGTTCGGCGGTGGGCACCAGATCGAGTTCGACCTGACGGTTCAGCCGGAAGATGGCTCCGCCTACCAGGCTCACGTGTCACAGTCGCTGCACGACGCCACGCTGGCCGGCATCGCCGTCGGGGGAAAGATCAGCGTCAAGGTCGACCCGGATGACCCGCAGTCAATGCTCGTGTGGGGGGCAGCGAGCTGAGCCCATGACCTGATGTCCGGCGGGGCCGCACTGGCCCCGCCGGTGGCAAAGCGCGATCATGGCTCAGTGGGATCGGAAAACGACGACGCCATACAGGAGGTCCTCCGGGCGCTAGGTGTTCCGGACGAAGCGATCGCGCAATCGCGCAGCCAAGGCGATTCGCTCGGTGCCTTCTTTGAGTCGTTGCCGCTGAGAGCTGCGGCCGACCGGACAATGAGCGCAGCCGGAATCGAAGCCGCCGGCGGGATGCCCGTGGAGCAGGCACAGGAGCTGATGCGGGCCTTTGGGTTGCCGGCGCCGGACCCCGATGAGGGCGCCTTCAGCCCAGAAGAGGCTGCGGCGCTTACCGAGCTTTGGCGCCAGCAGGATCTGTGGCCGTTCGACGAGGGGGTTCAGATCGCACGGTTATACGGCCGGCTCATGGCGAGGATCGCCCAGGCCTCGGTCCAGCAGTGGCTGGCGGTGGTCGAGCCCCGTCTCAGGAAGATCGAACCCGATCTCGGTCAGCGCACGATCGCCGCAGCGCGGTCGTTTGATCGGCTCCTGGCCGTCACCGACACGCTGTTGACCGGCGTCCACCGGCGCTGGGTCGAGCGCGAGGCCGCCCAGATCGCGATCCGGAACGCCGAGCTGGGGCCGGGTGCCGAACTGCTGGGGGGAATGGCCGAGGTGACGGTGCTGTTCTGCGACCTGAAGGACTTCACCGCTTTCGCCGACCGCCAAGGCGACGGTGCGGCGGTGCGGATCATCGACCGGTTGGCCAGCACGGTCATGGAGCACCGGGGCGAGGAAGCGGGATTGACGAAGCTGTTGGGCGACGGCTTCATGGTCGTTTATCCCGAGCCCGCGCCGGCGGTTCGAGCCGGCCGGCGGATCATCGACACGATGCGTTCACCGCATCAGCCCGGCATCCACGCCAGCATCCATCACGGTCCCGCGGTGCCCAGAGAGGGTGACTACTTCGGAGCGGCGGTGAACCTGGCGGCGCGCCTTCTCACGCTGGCCGAGCGCGACGAGCTGCTGGCCACCGCCCCGGTCGTCGAGCGCTGCCGGGAGCTCGACTGGGAGCACTGCGGCAGCGAGCGGATGCGTGGCCTTTCCGACGAGGTGCAGGTGTTCAGGCTAAGGAGCTGACGCTGACTTCCCGTCAGCGGATCGTCCTGATTGCGGCCATCCTCGGTTCCGGCGTGGCCACGATTGACGGCTCGATCGTGAACGTTGCCCTACCGGCGATCGAACACGATCTGGGGGGTGGCCTGGCCGCTCAGCAGTGGGTCTCGAATGGATATCTGCTGATGCTGGGGTCGCTGATCCTGATCGGGGGCTCGCTCGGAGACATCTACGGAGAGCGCAGGGTGTTCTCGATCGGGCTGGCCGCGTTCGGTGTCTTCTCGGTGGCCTGCGCGGTCGCACCCACAATCGGCTTCCTGCTGGCGGCGCGGGCACTGCAGGGTGTGGCCGGTGCGCTTCTGACCCCGAGCTCGCTCGCCGTGATCGTGGCCATTTTTCCGGAGCGAGAGCGGGGCGCCGCGATCGGCGCATGGACGGCATGGGGAGCGATCGCGTCGATCGTCGGGCCCTTGGTCGGGGGTTGGATCGTCGACAACGCCTCCTGGCGGTGGATCTTTGCCATCAATCCCCCGCTGATCGCCGTCACGCTCGCGCTCGTGTTCGCGGCCGTGCCTGCTCGGGCCACGGTCAAAGAACGACGGGTCGACCTCCTCGGGGCGCTTCTGTGTGTCCTGGGGCTGGCAAGCGTCGTGTTCGCCCTGATCGAGGAGCCACACTTCGGTTGGTCGAGCCCGGCGATCATCGTCCCGCTGCTCGCGGGGCTGGCCACCTTTGCCGCCTTCCTGGCCTACGAGGCCCGGGCGAGCGACCCGATGCTCAAGCTGGCGCTGTTTGCCCGGCGCAACTTCACGATCGGGAACGTCGAGACCCTGTCCATGTATGCGGGGCTGTCAGTCCTCTTCTTCTTCCTGATTATCTTTCTCCAGGAGGTGGCCGGGTACAACGCGATCAAAGCCGGCCTCTGCACGCTGCCTGTGACAGCGGTGATGTTCCTGCTCTCCCGGCGCTGGGGACGGTTGGCCGATCGCTACGGTCCGCGTCTATTCATGGGGGCGGGGCCGCTGGTGGCGGCCTCCGGGATCCTGCTGCTCCTGAGGACGGGCCTTCGTACCTCGTTCGTCGGCGACCTATTGCCGGCGCTGCTCCTGTTCGGGCTCGGACTTTCGCTCACCGTGGCGCCGTTGACGGCCACGGTCTTGGCCGACGCCGAAGAACGTGACGCCGGGATCGCCTCGGCCATCAACAACGCGGTCGCTCGCGTGGCCGGCCTCGTTGGAGTGTCCGTGATCGGGGTGGTGGTCGCGAGCACCCTGAGGGGAGACACTTTCGTCCGCAACCAGGCGAGCGTCGGCGCGTTTCACCACGCGATCATCATCTGCGCTGCGCTCGTGGCTGTCGGTGGCCTGGCTGGCGCGCTTGGCATCGTCAACCCGCGCCGCGCTCTCGAGGCCGGGGGATGCTCGGGAGGTCAGCTCGTCGCGGTGCCTGCACCCGCCGCTCGCCAAAACGTCCAGCCGGACTTGGCTCCCATGCAGGCCTCGGCTACGCTCGGGCCGCAATGAACCGCGCCGCCACCGTACTGGCAGCTGCGTTTGTCTTCGCTGCCGGCCTGGTCATCACGGTCACTGTGGCAGTCGCCTCTCAGGGCGCTCGCGCCGGCCGCAGTCTGCCCTCCGCCCAGACCCTGCCTGGTACGAAATGCGCCGCCTTCCCGGCTGACGACGTCTGGAACACGCCGATCACCGGATTGCCAGTCGACCCTCATTCGCGCGCGTGGCTTTCGCACATGGCGGCGGGCTCGACATATCTGCATCCTGACTATGGCCCGGGTGGGGGTCCACGCACGCCCTACGGAATCCCCTGGCAGATCACGGCCGCCCACCCCAAGTTCGTCAAAGTTCATTTCCAATACGCCAGCGAGAGTGACCGAGGGCCATATCCCTTCTCCGCCCGCACGCCGATCGAGGGAGGCCAGCACGCCACTGGGGACCGTCACGCGATCATGGTCGACCCCTCGACCTGCGTGCTGTACGAGCTCTTCGACGCCCACTACCGCCCGAACAACAAGTCGACGGCTGGGTCGGGGGCGATCTGGAAACTTGACTCAAACCAACTGCGGCCTGCCAGCTGGACCTCGGCCGACGCCGCCGGACTCCCGATTCTCCCCGGGCTGGTCAACTACAACGAGGTCATGTCGGGCCACCTTGACCACGCCATTCGTTTCACCACTCAGACGACCGACGCGAAATTCATCTGGCCCGCCCGGCATGAGGCCAGCACGGTCAATAGCGCCAATTATCCGCCGATGGGGGCTCGGTTCCGTTTGAAGGCGAGCTTCCACCTTCCGGCGTCGAAATGCGCGCGTCCCTGCCAGGTGGTGATCAAGGCCATGAAGACCTACGGGCTGATCTTGGCCGACAACGGTGCGGCCTGGTATTTCCAGGGGACGACGGACTCCCGCTGGACGTACACGATGGTCGACCAGCTCAAGCAGATCCCGGCCAGCGAATTTCAGGCCGTCGACGAGTCCTGTCTGATGGTCTCGGCCAACTCGGGCCAGGCGAAGCAACCAGGTACCGCCGCCTACAAGCACTCCTGCGGCTGAAGCCCGCGGTTCAGCGCGGCGTCAGCGCGACGATCGGAATCGGTCGGGCCGTCTTCTTCTGGTAGGCCGTGTACCGATCGTGGTTGTGGTCGTTGACGATCTTGAAGAGCCGCGCGTAGTCGGGGTCCGTCGGTTCGATCACCCTGCTCGTCGCCCCGGTGCGAGCTCGTCCGACCTGGAACTGCACCTCAGGTTTGGCTTTCACGTTAAACAGCCAGCCGGGGTGCCGGTCGGATCCTCCGTTGGAGGCCACGAGCAGATAGTCCTGACCATCGCGGGCGTATACCAGGGCATTGCAGCGAGGCTCACCGGAGCGACGGCCAGTCGTCCGGAGCAGGAGCGTTGGGACGCCGATCATCCTGTGCCCGACGCGCCCATCGGTCGCCTTGTAGATCGCTTCGTGGACGCGAAGGAAGCTGCCCAGCAGGCTCACAGCGGATAACCCTACGGGAGAAGCGGCACGTCTGCTGGAAGCACTAGGACCGAGCCGCGGGCCCGGTCGAGCTCCTCCCGGACATCGCCACCCACGAGGATTCGACCCGGGGAAGCCGCCGGCTGCGACCCGACGACGATCAGCTGCGCGGCGCCGTCAGGGGTATCCAGGACCGAGGCTCCGAGCTTCTCGGCCAGGGCACGGGCCGTCTGCCTGGCCACGTCGTTGACGGGACCCGCGATCGGCACGGCAATCGCGCTGATCGACTCGCCGATCTGCGTCCGCAGTCCAGCGGCAGCGATGGCCACCGCAACCGGGCTTCCGTCGAGCAGATGCTGAGCTGACTTCCCGGGCGCGACGTGGCCCGGCGAGGTGCGGTAATCCGACCCGAAGACCACGACCGAAGCGCCCTCGCTGGCGGCCAGCTCCCCCAGGCGTTCGCCGGTCGAAGCTCCGAACACGACATGGCGCGGAACGTCCGGATCGCCGAGGAGAGTTGCCCCACGCTCCAGCCGCTGCTCGGCATCATGCTGGGCCAGCTGCTCACGGGCGGGATCAAACTCGCGTGAGTGCCGCACGTAGGCCAGCGCGAGTGAGAATCCGGCACCGGCCAGCATCTTCCCGAGGGCAAGCGCGTCGTCGTCGTTCTCCGTTCCGTCGTAGGAGATGAGCGCCGTGGAGGTCATCGAGGGCAGATGATCTTGGCAGACGGCTCCCGATGCTTCGGCCGTTTGGATAGCGATCGTCGCCGTCGGTTATCCAACGGGCGCTACTCGACTTCGTCGATCACCTCGTAGACGCCTGACACATGCTCGTTGCGGACGAAGGCCGAGATCCGATCGACACGTCCCGTCTCCTGAGCGTCGCTCTCCTCGCGCCAGCGGCGGTAGTCCTCAATGCTCATGTCGAACAGGCCAAACGAGATGACCTCGTCCTCGTCACGGATGTTGCGCACGTGATAGGCCCGCTGGAAACCTGGCGGGCGCTCCTCGCCGGGATCCCACGCGGCCCGAAACTGTTCCCAAGCCCCTGGCTCCAGACGTCGGGCTGTGAGCATCACGATCATCTCCGGCCTCCTTGTGTTTGGTTGAGGCGATTATCCCGGGATGCCCGGAATCCGCGCAGCATCTCAGGATCTCCGATCGGGGTTTGAGCCGCAGCGGCGGGGATAGCCTTTCAGTTGCTTCCCCGCGGGTGCCCATGCCACTGCCCTCCCCGTCAGCCGCAGCACACTCCGCGACGCCGTCGCCATCGGACTGGCTTTTGGCCGGGCGCTACCGGGTGGGTGAGGTGATCGGACGGGGCGGCATGAGCACCGTCTACCGAGCGCGCGACACCGTCCTTGACCGGACGGTGGCGATAAAGGTGCTGCTACCGGCGCTGGCAGAGGGTGATCAGAGCTACATCGCTCGGCTTCAACGCGAAGCGCGAGCGGCCGGCTCTTTGCGCCATCCGGCGGTGGTGAAGATCTACGACACTGGCACCGACGGCGACAGCCACTACATAGTCATGGAGTACGTGGCCGGTCGTCGGCTCGACGAGTTGATCCGGAGCGGACGGCCCGAGAGCCGGGAGGCGGCCCGGATCTCCGCTCAGGTCGCCGACGCAGTCGCGGCGGCTCACGCCGCGGGAATCCTGCACCGGGACATCAAGCCGGCCAACGTGATGATCGATCCTCAGGGGAACGTGAAGGTGCTCGACTTCGGGATCGCGCGTACCGCTTCGCAAACAACACTCACTCAGACGGCGTCCGCGATCGGAACCGCGGCCTACATGCCACCCGAACGCGTTCTGGGAGGTGCGGGCGACGAGCGCTCGGACATCTACGCCGTCGGCTGCCTGTTGTACGCGCTGCTGGTGGGTCGGCCGCCGTTTGTGGGCGACTCGGCGGTCGCGATCATGCACCAGCAGGTCCACGCCGAGCCGATGCCACTGGCGAAGGCGGGAGCACGCGTCACGCCGGGCCTGAGCCGTCTCGTGACCAGAATGCTGGCCAAGGATCCCGCTGACCGCCCTGGCAGTGCCGCCGAAGTGGCCCGCCTGCTCTCGATGGTCGCCGGCGCGGCCCCTGACCCGCTTCCCCCAACGGTGGCGGACGCTCGCGTCGGGGGCGGGTCAGGCCGATTGTCCGCCGCGGGCGCGGTGCCCCTGTCCTCCACGCGCCGAAGAGGTCTGACGGCGGCGGCGCTGATCCTCGCTGCCGCGACGGTTGTGGCGGTGGCGCTGGCCTCGCTAAGCGGACCCGGCCCGTCGCTCGCGGGTCGCAGCCTCGGGATGGCGATGGCCAGCGTGGGAGGGCGCGTTAGCCATTCGACGAGCCCCGCGGGGTCAATCCATACGCCGGCTCGCCATGCCGCGGCCATCCCGGCATTGCGGGGCACGGTCAATGGACCGCGTGGACCCGCGCAGAATCCGGTGTCGCCGGGGCGGGCGAAGACATTCGGGCCACCGCGGCCTCCCGATGGCCACCCCGGCTGGGCAGGCACAGGTCACGGGAGGCACCTGGGCTGGCAGAAACACGGTGACCAGCAGGGCTGGCGCGGCGGCGACGGCGGCGGGGATTAGCTAGCGATCGAGCGCCACCGCGCCCTCGGCCGACGCTCCCGTCAGCTTCCCGGCGAGCGCCACCAGAGCCCGGTTGATTTCCCCGGGCCGCTCGAGCGGTCCCATGTGCCCGGTGTCCTCGAGGATCAGCAACTGCTCGAGCTGGGGCAGCATCTCGGCCATCCGCTTGGCATGGGAGGGCGGGGTCAGACGGTCGTTCTCGCCCCCGATCACCGTCGTGGGCACGGTGAGCCGCGGGAGCGCATCATGCAGCTCGATCTCGGAGATCGCTAGCCCGATGTCAGCCCTGGCGCGCGGCGGCATCGCGATCAGCATCCGCTCGTAGAAGGCGATCTGGGCGGGCGATGCTGTCGGGCCGAACGCCACCCAGCGCAACATGGCGTGGCTGAGCGGAGAGGAGAAACGGGGGAGGGGCGCTGCGCTTCCGATGAACCCGTGGGTGGCCAGCGTCTTGTTCAGACCCTTGGCGAAGGCGGGGAGCGGGAGCAGCAGCTGCTCAGCCAACAGCTCGCCCACGCCGGTATTGATGAGCGCGGCGGCACCGACACGCCGCTCTACATCGTGGTGCTTGGCCCAGGACACGATCGACATCGCTCCCAAGGAGTGGCCCGCAATCAGTGCCTTAGTTCCGTCCGGGACCACCTCGGCCAGAATGGCTTCGAGGTCCTCTCCGAACCGCTGGATTGCGTAGTCGCCGGCACCCTCGCTGTGACCGTGCCCGCGTAAGTCATAGGCCACGACACGGAAGCCACGTCCGGAGAGCTCGCGGATGATGTACGTCCAGTAGCTCAGGTTCTCCGTCCACCCGTGGGCCAGGACGACCGGGATGCCCTCCTCTGGGCCGAATGCTTCGGCGTAGATCCGGGTGCCATCAGCCGAGGACACGTGGAGCGGTTGGCCTGATGGCGGATCCTCGAGTTCGCGTCCGGCGGGATCGTGGGCGATGGCACGGCTGAAACGCCACTGCGCGGCCGCCCCGGCGACCATTGCGCCAGCGGCCACTCCGAAGATCAGGCGACGGCGGCTGTTGTCGGCCATGGGGAAACCCTATCCCCTTGGTGGCCGGTGCTGCCGGCCACCCAGCTGGCAAATAGGATGCGGTCCGATGCGGATCGGCGTGCTCACGGGAGGTGGCGATTGCCCTGGCCTGAACGCCGTGATCAGGGCGGTGGTTCGCAAAGCGGTCGATCTGTATGGCGATCAGACGGTCGGGTTTCGCGACGGCTGGCGAGGCGTGCTCGAGGGGAGTTTCGTCGATCTGACACTCGAGTCGGTCCGTGGAATCCTGCCGCGCGGCGGAACGATTCTGGGCAGCTCGCGCACCAACCCGTATAAGCGTGACGACGGCGTCGACCGGGTCCGAGCGACGATGAGCGACTTCAATCTGGATGGATTGATCGCCATTGGCGGTGAGGACACTCTGGGCGTGGCTGCGCGGCTCGGCCAGGAGGGGGTGGGGGTGATCGGCGTTCCCAAGACGATCGACAATGACCTGGGTGGGACGGACGTCACGTTCGGCTTCGACACGGCCCTCTCGATCGCGACGGAGGCGATCGACCGGCTCCATACCACCGCCGAGAGCCACAACCGCATCCTGGTGGTGGAGGTTATGGGGCGCACGGCGGGCTGGATCGCCCTGCACTCTGGGGTGGCCGGCGGGGCCGACGTGATCCTGATCCCGGAGATCCCATTCGACATCGACGAGGTGTGCCGGCTGATCAACCGCCGGCACGAGCGAGGCCGGTACTTCTCGATTGTGGTGGCGGCCGAGGGGGCCACGCCGCGAGAGGGAACGATGGCGGTAAGTCGCGGTGGTGAGGTCGACGAGTTCGGCCATCCTCGCCTCGGCGGGATCGGCTACGCCCTGGAACGCGAGATCGAGCAGCGGACCGGCTATGAGACCAGGGCAACAGTCCTCGGCCACGTACAGCGTGGCGGCAGCCCGACGCCGTTTGATCGCGTGCTGGCCACCCGGCTGGGCCTGGCCGCGATCGACACCGCCCACGATGGCGAGTGGGGAATGATGATGGCCCTGAAAGCAACCGCGATCGAGCGCGTGCCGCTGACCGACGCCGTGGCGCAGCTCAGGCGGGTCCCGGTGGAGGAATACGCTCGCTACGACGTCTTGTTCGGATAACGAGCCAGGCGGGCGGCGGCGCTCCCTCGATACCGGCTGTTCACATGACCACCCCGCATGTTTGAGGGAAACGCGATCCGTTTATGCTGACCAAGGAACGCCTTGACCACAACTGATTCCACCACCCAGCTGGACAACCTGTGCGTGGACACGATCCGGACGCTGTCCATCGACGCGGTTCAGAAGGCCAACTCCGGCCACCCGGGGACGCCGATGGCCCTGGCCCCGCTGGCCTATGTCCTCTATACGCGGGTGATGCGCCACAACCCGTCCGATCCGGACTGGATCGACCGGGACCGTTTCATCCTCTCGGCCGGTCACGCTTCGATGCTTCTCTACTCGATGCTGTACCTGACCGGATATCCGCTGACGCTGGAGGACATCAAGCACTTCCGGCAGGTCGGGTGGCCGACGGCAGGCCATCCGGAGCGCAAGTACAGCCCGGGAATCGAGGCCACCACGGGTCCACTCGGGCAGGGCATCTCGATGTCAGTCGGGCTTGCGCTGGCCGAGCGCATGCTGGCCGCGCGCTTTAACCGCCGCAGCCACGACATCGTCTCCCACCACACATTTGTGATCGCCTCGGACGGTGACATCCAGGAGGGCGTGGCCTCGGAAGCGTCTTCGTTGGCCGGCCACCTGGGGCTGGGCCGACTGATCGTCTTCTATGACGACAACAAGATTCAGCTGGCCGGGCCGACCTCGGAGGCATTCTCGGAGAACGTCGCCATGCGTTACGAGGCCTATGGCTGGCACGTCGACAATGTAGGTGAGGATCTCAGCCCGAGCCGGTTGGAGGAAGCCACCCGCCAGGCCATGGAGATCGAGGATCGGCCCTCGCTCGTGATCGTCCGATCGCACATTGGCTACGGCAGCCCGCACAAGCAGGACACCTCCGGCGCCCATGGCTCACCGCTGGGCGAGGAGGAGGTGCGGCTGACCAAGGAGGCCTATGGCTGGGATCCGGACAAGCAGTTCTACGTGCCGGAGGAGGCGCTTGAGCACTTCCGGCGCTGTTGCGAGCGTGGCCGTGAGCAGCAGGCCGAATGGGAGGAGCGCTTTGAGGACTATCAGCGCGAGTTTCCCCAGGAGGCCTCGGACCTACAGATGATCGACGCCGGGGGGATGCCGGAGGGCTGGGATCAGGACGAGGTGCCTCGCTTTGACCCGGGAGAGGATCCGATCGCCACCCGCAAGGCCTCGGAGAAGACGATCCAGTGGGCGGCCCAGCGGGTGCCGCACCTAATCGGTGGATCGGCCGACCTGGCCACGTCCACGAACACGGATATTGCCGACGGCGGCGACGTCGAGAAAGGCTCCTACGGTGGGCGCAACCTGCGCTTCGGCGTCAGGGAGCACGGCATGGGGGCGATCGTCAACGGCCTCGGCCTCCACGGGTTCCGGGCCTTTGGCGCGACGTTCCTCACCTTCTCGGACTACATGCGTGGGGCGATCCGTCTATCGGCGCTGATGAAGCTGCCATCGGTTTGGGTCTACACCCACGATTCGATCGGGCTGGGCGAGGACGGGCCCACCCACCAGCCGATCGAGCAGCTGGCCGGGCTGAGGGCCGTTCCTCGCCTGAACGTGATCCGCCCGGCCGACGCCAACGAAACCGCGCTCGGCTGGCGATTCGCCCTGCGGTCAAGCGAGGCGCCGACCGCCTTCGCGCTCTCCCGCCAGAACCTCCCGATCCTGGATCCGGACGTGGTCCCTCAGGACGCGATCGAACGCGGCGCGTACGTCCTGCGGGACTCAGAGGGCGGCGAACCGGAGCTGATCCTGATCGGGACGGGCTCGGAGGTTTCGCTCTGCCTGGAAGCCGCCGAACTGCTCAGCGATGCACGGGTGCGCGTCGTCAGCATGCCCTGCATGGACACATTCAGCGAGACCGACCAGGAGTACCGGGACCGGGTCCTTCCTCCGAGATGCCGCGCTCGCATCGCTGTCGAGGCGGCCAGCCCGTTTGGGTGGGACAGGTGGATCGGGCCCGAGGGACGCTTTGTCGGTATGCGGACGTTCGGAGAGTCAGGCCCGTACAAGGACGTCTATGAGCATTTCGGGATCACCGCCCAGCATGTGGCCGAGATCGGAAGGGAGCTTGTGAGCAAATGAGCACGGCAGCCCAGGTCAACCAACGGCTGGCCCGCCTGACGAGCGCGGGCGTGAGCGTGTGGCTGGACCAGATCCGCCGCTCGCTGGTCGAGGGCGGGGAGCTGGCCCGGATGGTCGAGGAGGAGTCCCTGCGGGGAGTCACCGCCAATCCGTCGATCTTTGAGAAGGCGATCCTCGGCTCCGACGACTACAAGGAGGACCTGGAGGCCTTCGCCCGGGAGGGCCTCGAGCCTCAGGAGATCTATGACCGGTTGGCTCAGCGCGACGTGCAGTTGGCCTGCGACGTCCTTGCCAGCGTGCACGAGGAGTCCGGTGGCCGGGACGGCTTCGTCTCGCTTGAGGTGGCGCCCGAAATTGCCTACGACACCGAGCGCACGCTCGACATGGCGCGCGTGTACTGGAAGGCCGTGGACCGCCCCAACCTGATGATCAAGATCCCGGGCACGCCGGCCGGCGTTCCGGCGATCGAGCAGGCGATCTACGAGGGAATCAACGTCAACGTCACGCTGCTCTTTTCGGTCGAAGCGTACGAGCGCGTGGCGGAGGCCTACCTGCGAGGGCTCGAGCGCCGGCTGGAGGACCGGCTGTCGCTGGACATCAACTCGGTCGCTTCGTTCTTCGTCTCCCGGGTGGACACCAACGTCGATAAGAAGCTTGAGGCGCTCGGCCGAACCGACCTGGCGGGCACGGCCGCGGTGGCCAACGCCCGTGCGGCCTACCGGCGCTTCAAGGAGATCTTCTCCGGCGGCCGATGGGAGGCGCTGCGTCACGCCGGCGCGGCTGTGCAGCGTCCACTGTGGGCCTCGACGGGGACCAAGAACCCCGCTTACTCCGACGTCAAGTACATCGAGGAGCTGGTCGGAGCTCATACGGTCAACACGATGCCGATGGCCACGCTCCACGCCGTGGCCGACCACCTCGAGGTTCATGGGCCGACCGCCGAGACTGACCCCGAGCCGGCGCTGACCGCGTTGGCCGATGCGGGCATCGACATGGGGGAGGTCACCGACGAGCTCCTCCAGGATGGGGTGCAGCAGTTTGAGACGGCGATGAACACCCTGCTGGCCGGGATCGAGGATCAGCGCGGCGAGGTGGTCACCGGAGCGCCGCCAACCGTCGATGCCAGCTTGCCCCTCGAGGCCCAGGACCAGGTGGCCGAGCGCGTCCACCACGCGATGTCCGAGAAGGTGGCCCAGCGAGTGTGGCGGCATGACGCCTCGTTGTGGGGCGGGGCCCGGGCGCTTCCGAGATCGAGGACCGGCTGGGCTGGCTGACGGTCTCAGAGGCCATGCTCGAGCTCGCCCCCGAACTGAACGAGTTCGCGGCCGAGTGCCGGTCGGACGGGTTTACGGATGTCGTCCTGCTGGGGATGGGCGGCTCGTCACTGGGGCCCGAGGTGATTCGGCGCTCGTATGCTCACGCCGGGCCCGGAGCCCTGGGCGACGGTCTCCGCCTCCAAGTCCTCGACTCCACTCATCCCGATCGGATCGCGGCCGTCCAGGAGTCGATCGACATCGCCCATACGCTTTTCATCGTCTCGTCCAAGTCCGGCGGCACGATCGAGACGCTGTCCCATTATCGGCACTTCGCCACCCTGGCCGAGCCCAGGCAGTTTGTCGTCGTCACCGACCCCGGGAGCCCGCTTCAGAAGCTTGCCTCGGACGACGGGCTACGCCGCACCTTCCTCAACCCGCCCGACATCGGCGGCCGCTACAGCGTTCTGTCGCTGTTCGGGCTCGTCCCCGCGGCGCTGATGGGCGTCGATGTCGAGGTCCTGCTCCACGGTTGCCAGGTGGCCGAGCAGAACTGCGCTCATCACGATTCGAGTGAGTCCAATTCGGGTCTGTGGCTGGGGGCCGCCCTCGGTGAGCTGGCCCGCCACGGCCGGGACAAGCTCACGTTCATCGTCGCCGAGCCGATCGAGAGCTTTGGCCTCTGGGTGGAACAGCTCGTGGCCGAGTCCACGGGCAAGCACGGCCGCGGAATCCTGCCTGTGGCCGACGAGCCCCTGGGCGATCCCGACGTCTACGGCGAGGATCGCGTGTTCGTTTACTTGCGCAACACCGACTCGCCTGACGAGCAGCTCGACGATGCGGTCGAGAAGCTCGGCTCGGCGGGGCACCCGACGTTCACGCTCGCCACGCATGGGCCAACCGATCTGGGCCGGGTCTTCTTCTTGGCCGAGTTCGCCGTGGCCGTGGCCGGTTGGGCGCTGGAGATCAACCCCTTCGACCAGCCCAACGTGCAGGAGGCCAAGGACAACACCAAGCGCGTGCTCGACGGCCTTCCCACCCACCCAATCCCGAACCCTCCCGTGGCGGACGATCAGGCGCTCGAGGAGCTGCTGGGCGATGCCGAGCCACCGCACTATGTCGCGATCATGGGCTATCTGAATCCGTCCGACGAGCTCGACTCAGCGGTGGCTTCGCTGCGCAGCGCGATCCGAGACGCCACCGGTGCCGCTGTCACCTTCGGCTACGGACCCCGGTTCCTGCACTCGACGGGACAGCTCCACAAGGGTGGGCCGCCCAACGGCCGCTTCCTGCAGCTCGTGGACCAGCCCCGAGAGGACATTGACATCCCCGGCGCCGCCTACTCGTTTGCGACGCTGATCGCCGCCCAATCGGCCGGTGATCTTCAGACGCTCCGGGACCACGGCTTGGCAGCCGAGCGCGTCCATCTCGACGGGGACCCTGCCTCGGCGGTGCGCGCCTTGACCGAGCGCATCGGCGGCCTTCTCTGATGGCCACCGCTGTCCAGGAACAGACCTCGAGCGAGAACCGTCTGGTCGAGGGGCTCGAGCGCCTGCCCGTGCATCCCACGGCGCTGGTGATCTTCGGGGCCACGGGCGACCTGGCCCACCGCAAGCTTCTGCCCGCCCTTTACAACCTGGCCCATGAGGGTGCGTTGCCTGAGCGCTTCGAGCTAATCGGAGTGGCCCGCCGTGAGCAGGGGCACGAGGATTTCGGGGCGATTGCGAAGGAGTCGATCGAGCGCTTCTCGCGTCAGAAGCCGGACCCCGACGTGCTGTCCGGGCTGCTCGGGGACATCCGATATCTGCCCGGACAGTTCGACGATGACAGCGTCTATGAGGAGCTCGGTCGGGTCCTCAAAAAATTTGACGATCGGGCCGGGCGCACGCTGAACCGGGTCTTCTACTGCTCCACCGCGCCTGAGTTCTTCCCCGTGATCGCGGCCAAGATCGGGGCCTCCGGGCTGGCCAAGCCCAGGCAGTCAGAGGCCCGGATCGTGGTCGAGAAGCCATTCGGGTCTGACCTGGACTCGGCCCGGAAGCTCAACCGTGACCTTCTGTCTGTCTTCAAGGAGTCTCAGATCTTCCGGATCGACCACTACCTCGGCAAGGAGACCGTCCAGAACCTGATGGCGCTGCGGTTCGCCAACACGCTGTTTGAGCCTGTCTGGAACCGCAACTTTGTCGACAGCGTCCAGATCACCGCGGCCGAAGACATCGGGATCGAGGGCCGAGCCGGCTATTACGACCACGCCGGCGCTTTGCGGGACCTCGTGCAAAACCACATGCTCCAGCTGTTGGCGCTCCTCACGATGGAACCGCCGGCTGCCTTTGAGGCCGACCGGCTTCGGGACGAGAAGGTCAAGGTTCTGGAATCGATCGTTCACCCCGAGGTGGACGAGGTGGACACGATGGCCGTGCGGGGGCAGTACGGACCGGGCGAGGCTCAGGGCAAGCGCGTGCCCGGATACCGCGAGGAGGAGGGAGTTCCAGATGACTCGCGGACCGAAACCTTCGCCGCCCTGCGGATGTCCATCTCCAACTGGCGCTGGGCCGGGGTTCCCGTCTATCTGCGTACGGGCAAGCGCCTCGCACGCAAGGTCACGGAGATCGTCGTGACCCTCAAGCCGGTTCCCCACCTGGCATTCCAGAGCACAGGATCGGTCGGCGTGGAGCAGAACCAGATCGTCTTGATGGTCCAGCCCGACGAGGGCGTGTCAGTGTCCGTGGGGGCCAAGATCCCCGGCGCGCGGATGCGCATCCGGCCGGTCCACATGGAGTTTCACTACGGGACCTCGTTCGTCTCCCAGTCGCCTGAAGCGTACGAGCGCCTGATTCTGGATGCGATGCGCGGTGACGCGACGCTGTTCACCCGCAACGACGAGATCGAGGCCCTGTGGAGCATCGTCGACCCGATCCTGACCGCCTGGGGAAAGGACACCAAGTCTGAGGTCCCACAGTACGAGCCTGGATCTCAGGGGCCCGAGGAGGCCGGCCGCCTGCTGGACGCGGGCCATGAGTGGCGGCGGCTGTGAGGCGAGGCTCCCGGCCCGCCAATCCATGAGGCGCCCGTGAGCGAGGACGTCTGGTCTGAGCAGGACACGACCCCGGACGCCATCGAGTCCGCGCTCCGCGATCTGCTCTACCAGCGGCACGCGGCCAATCCGTCGCTCGTTCCCGCCCGTGTTCTGAACCTCGTGGTGGTGGCCGACCGCCAGTGGAAGGGTGAGATCTCAAACCGTCTGGAGCGAGTCGGGCGCTACCGCGCGTCGCGGACGATTCTGTGCACGGTGGAGGACGGACGGGACACGCTCGACGCCAGGATGGTGATGAGCTACGACGAGGCTCCCGGCGGGACCCTCGGGGTGATCCACGAGCAGGTCGAGATCGAGGTGGGACCGGAACATCTGGGCCGGCTGGACACGATCGTCGACCCCGTGCTCGCCCCCGAGCTCCCCACGATGCTCTGGGCCCCACACGGCTTCCGCGACGCCGTGACGGCGCTGCTCCCGATGACCGACGTGATCCTGCTCGATTCAGACGACCACGACCGTGATGAGGCCCGCCTCGATGATGCGATGGAGCTGCGCGAGCAGGTGTACGTGGTCGATCTGGCCTGGCTTCGCACCACCCCTTGGCGGGAGCGGCTGGCCGCCAGCTTCGATCCCGCCGATCGGCGGTCCGCGCTGGACCGGCTCGATCAGGTCTGCATCCGCCATCACCCGAGTTCGAAGCCGAGCGCGGCGCTGCTTGCGGGCTGGCTCGCTTCTCGGCTGGGCTGGACTCCGACACCGCTGTCACGCAACGGCGAAGGCCTACGGGGTGACTTCAAGGCCGGCGGCAAGCGGAAGGTCGAGGTCGTGCTCGCTCCGTTTGACCAGGCGACGCCTGGACTGGCCGGAGTGACCGTGCAATGGGGAGATTGCTCGCTGTCGCTCGACCGGTCTGAGGGAGGACTCTGCGCCCGGGAGGTTCTGAAGGGTGGCCAGGACGTGAGCTGGCTGGTGCTCGGGGCCTCGCGCGGCGAGGGCGGAATCCTGGGGGAGGGTGTCCGCCAGGCGCTGCTTCGTGATCCCACATACGCGGTCGCGTTGAAGGCTGCCGTGGAGATGCGCTCGTGAGTGTCGTAATCGACGTCCTCGACGATCCGGCCAAGGCTTGCTCGGCGATGATGCTGAGTGCGGTCATGGCCGGGGGGGACGTCGTGCTGACCGGCGGCTCGACTCCGCGGACCGCCTATCAGGAGCTGGCGCGGGCGGTGCGTGAGATGGAGATCGATCCCACGGACACCGTGTTCTGGTTCGGCGATGAGCGCTGCGTCCCACCGGATGACGATCGCTCCAACTACAAGCTGGCCAAGGAAACCCTGATCGACCCCCTGGCCGACATCGCGACCCTGGACGTCAGGCGGATCAAGGGAGAGCTCGGCCATGACGAGGGTGCCCAGGCATACGAGCAGGATTTGGCCGCAGCCGGGCCGCCGGAGTTCGACCTGGTGCTGCTGGGGCTGGGTCCAGATGGCCATGCTGCCTCCCTTTTCCCCGACCAGCCAACGGTGCAGGAGCGGTCCAAGCTGGTCGTCGGGGTTCCTGAAGCCGGCCTCGAGCCGTTCGTGCCGCGGGTCAGCTTGACGCTCACGGCGCTCTCCCGGACGCGCCGGATCGTGTTCCTGGCCGCGGGCGGGGAGAAGGCCGACGCGGTGCTGGCCGCCTTCGGCCCCGACGCGGAGCCCGACCCGCACGTGCCGGCGTCGATGGTGGCTCCGCTGGTCGACGAGGTAAAGGTGCTGCTGGATCCGGCCGCCGCGGCCAAGCTGCCGGGGAAGGGTTAGATGAGCGCCGTCGTTGGCGTCGACCTCGGCGGAACGAAGGTGGCCGCCGCGACGCTGTCGGACGGGAGCCTCGGCCAGCCACTCGTCCGGCCGACGGACCTGTCGGCCGGTGAGGCGCTCATCGACCAGCTCGTCGGCCTGGTTGACGAGATCCGTTCGTCTGACCTCGCAGGCGTAGGGGTCGGAGTGCCCTCGGTCGTCGAGTTCGAGACCGGTCGGGTCGTCTCATCGGTCAACATCCCGCTTGGCCGACATACCGCTCCGTCATGTCCTCAGCGAACGGCTCGGCGTGCCCGTGTTCGTGGACAACGACGCCACGGTGGCTGCGCTGGCCGAGGCGTTCGACGAGCACCTGCGCCCCGTCGCCCGCAATCTGGTCATGCTCACGGTCGGGACCGGCGTGGGCGGAGGTATCGTCCTCGGCGGTCGGATCTATCGCGGCTTGACCGGAGGGGCGGGAGAGCTCGGGCACACGATCATCGGCGTGGAGCGCGAAGGCGAGATTCCGCTCACGAACCACTTTCCCCAGCCAGGGTCGCTCGAGTCTCTTGCCGCCGGGCACGCGCTCGACCATCTGGCCGGGTGCGCCGCCGACGGCGATCCCGAATCCGCGCTCGGCCGGCTCGCAGCCGAGGGTAAGCCGGTGCTCGGAGCTGACGTCGTTGCGACAGCCGGACAGGGCGACGCGACGGCGCTCAGGACAATGAAGCTGTGGGCTCAGCGAGTGGGCATCGGTGTGGCGAACGTGATCAACACGTTCGATCCAGAGGAGGTCGTGATCGGGGGCGGCGCGGCGCTGGCCGGCGATCTGCTGCTTGAGCCGGTGCGGGAGGTGGTCCGCGCCTACGTGGTGCCCGGCCTCGGTGAGCGGACCACGATCCGGCTGGCTCGCCACGGTGCCGAGGCTGGTGTTCTGGGGGCGGCGATGCTGGCCGCCCAAGAACTCGAGGCGTCTCGTGACGGTGTCCGGCCACCGGCCGAGGTGGGGTCACGATGAGTGTGAGTTTCAGAGAGGGGTCGGGATGATCGTCGCCTGCGGCTTCGACCACGCCGGCTGCCCCCTGCGCCCGCGCTTGCTCGGAGTGATCGAGGCGCTCGGCCATGAGGTGCTCGATCTCGGCACTGACTCCAGCGAACCGATCGATTACCCGATCAAAGCCCTCGAAGTGGGCCACGCCGTCGTCTCGGGCCGCGCCGAGCGCGGAATCATCGTGTGCGGCTCCGGTGCTGGGGTGTCGGTGGCCGCCGGCAAGATCAGGGGCGTATACGCGGCCACCGTGCACGACACATACACGGCCCACCAGGCTGTCGAGCATGATGGCATGAATGTCCTGTGCCTCGGCGGTCGCGTGATCGGGGTGGAAGTGGCCGCCGAGATCGTGACGGCGTTCCTCGGTGCCCAGATCTCCGAAGAGGAACGCCATGTCCGCCGCCGAGCCCAGGTGCTCGACATCGAGCGGACGGGCGGCGAATGACGAGCGCTCCCGCTTCCGAAGGGGCGCCGACTTCTCAGGGCGAGAGAGCGTCCGGTTCAGAGGATCACAAGGCTCATCACGAAGTCGTGCTCGTCCGGCACGGCGAGACCGAGTGGAGCGCGAATGGACGGCACACGAGCCGGACCGACCTCCCGCTGACCGCGGCGGGACGCGCTCGGGCGCAGGCCCTGGCGCCGGAACTGGCCGAGCGGCGGTTCTCGCTCGTGCTCTGCAGCCCGCTGCGACGGGCTCGGGAAACGTGTCAGCTGGCCGGGTTCGGCGGCCAAACGATCGTGTTGGATGAGCTGCACGAGTGGGATTACGGCGAGTATGAGGGCCTGACCACCCCGGAGATCCGAGCGCAGCGCCCGGATTGGGATCTGTGGCGTGACGGCTGTCCGGGCGGCGAATCACCGTCTGAGATCGAGGCCCGGGCCGATCGGGTGCTGGAGCGGGTGCGCGAGGTGGCGGGCGACGCCGTGCTATTCGCCCACGGCCACATCCTGCGCGTCCTCGCGGCGCGGTGGGTGGTGCAACCGGTGGCGTTCGGGGCGCGGTTGGCGCTGAGCGCAGGCGCGGTCGGCACATTGGGTTATGAGCGGGAGACCGAGGTCCTGCGCGAGTGGAACTGCACGTAGACGAGCGGGTTGGGATTCGCCCCCAGCCCAAGGATCGAGGAGGCTGAACATGCAGCTGGGAATGGTGGGTCTGGGTCGGATGGGGGCCAACATCGTGCGGCGGTTGCTGCGCGCGGGCCACGAGTGTGTGGTGTACGACGTCAACCCGGATTCCGTTTCCGGCCTCGCGGGGGAGGGAGCGACCGGCGCGGGATCGATCGCGGAGTTTGTCGAGGCCTTGGCCCCGCCCCGCGCGGCCTGGGTGATGGTCCCCGCCGGCGACATCACCGAGCAGACGGTCCGAGAGCTCGCCTCGCACATGCATCAGGACGACGTGATCATCGACGGCGGCAACACCTATTACCGCGACGACATCCGCCGGGCCAAGGAGCTGCTGACGACCGGGGTCCATTACGTCGACTGCGGCACGAGCGGGGGCGTCTGGGGCCTGGATCGCGGTTACTGCCTGATGATCGGCGGCGAGCCCCAGGTGGTCGATCGGCTATCGCCACTGTTTGAGGCGATTGCCCCTGGAGTCGAGGCGGCCGAGCGCACCCCAGGCCGCGATGGCGAGCCCTCGCAGGCCGAGAAGGGATTCCTCCACTGCGGCCCGGTCGGCGCAGGGCACTTCGTGAAGATGGTTCACAACGGGATCGAATACGGCCTGATGGCCGCATACGCCGAGGGGCTGAACATCCTGCGCAACGCGAACGCGGGTAGCGTCCAGCGCGAGTCCGATGCCGAGACGGCCCCGATGGAGGAGCCCGAGTACTACCAGTACGACCTCGACGTCTCCTCGATCACCGAGGTCTGGCGCCGGGGGAGTGTGGTCGCCTCCTGGCTGCTTGACCTGACCGCCGAGGCGCTGAACGAATCGCCTGACCTGGCGGACTTCTCAGGCCGGGTATCGGATTCCGGCGAGGGCCGCTGGACGGCGATCGCAGCGATCGACGAGGGCGTGCCCGCCCCGGTCCTGACCACCGCGCTCTTCTCCCGCTTCGCCTCCCGCGACCTGGACCACTTCGCGAACCAGACGCTGTCGGCGATGCGCAAGGGGTTCGGTGGGCATGCGGAGAAGGCGGGGTAGGGGAGGGGCGGGGCTACGCCAGGTGGACCGCTCCGCAATTCGTTCCGTCCGGCGGGCTGACTAAACTGAAACCGCCTAGCGGGCGTGCTGGAATAGGTAGACAGGCACGGCTCAGGACCGTGTGCTCGAAAGAGCGTGGAGGTTCGACTCCTCTCGCCCGCACCTACCTACTTCGTTCGCCCCGGAGCCGCTTTTCCGGCGCCACCTCAGTGCTAGCGCTTCGGACCTATGAACGTGTCGAGCAGCGAGACGTCCGCTTTGCGAGACACATAAATCGTGTGCTCTCCTGATTTCGTCCAGTGGAGGCCCATTCGGTCACACGCGTAGCAGAAGATCCCGCGAATGTCGTCCGACACCTGGACGAAGCCATAGCGCGGACACGTCCAGTTGCCTCGACCGGTATTTACGAATCGGTGCCATCGGAATAAATCAACCCGCGCAAGAGCTGGTCCGGCCAGCGGTTTACCAGCCCACGTTGCCAGTCAGTCAACTCGATCAGGCGATCCTGCTTCTTTCCGGGTCCGTGCTGTGGGAAGTAACAGGGCCATGCCTTCCAGTAGGACGATACGTCCACACAGTTCTGGCCCTTCCGGCTTTGAACCCAGACATGCCCCCTTCGAGGCTTGAGTGTGGCGGCAGCAGCGGAGTCGATGATCCCCGGATATCGGGTGTCAAGGGTGATGCGCAGTTTGAACACGTTCCTCGGGTGACGCGCGATTGAGCCGTCGCCCAGGTAAAGGCCAAGGAGGTACGGGTAATTCCCAGCAAGCTCGGAGAATTGGGGCCCGCCTTGCCCGCAGGCTGGACAGGCGGGTTCTGGCGCATCACCCATCTCAAGTGGGTGGGCCGGGATCCGGCCTGCCAGCCAATCTCGGACGGTGGAGAGTGGGAGGGCCGTGCGTCTGGCGATACGTCGGGCACCGAGGCCATCCCGCCGAAGGCCGAGAACCTGGGCAACAGTGGCTGGATCGTGCACCTCAGCCCGCCAGCTGACTTGCCCGCAGAGCGGCTCGACTGGCAAAAACGAAGTTGCCGGCGAGTCGGTGGACCAGGCCTACGCCATATAGACGGGCAAGAGCATCCTGTACGGCCAGCCGGTCGCCGAGCTCCCGGATTAGCTCTTCCTCAGCCCACGGACCGGCGGCCTCGCCATGGAGCAGCAGATCCAGCACGGCCTGATCGCATCTTGTTTCCGATTCATCTCTCGAACACACGTTCGCGAGGCTATCGGCTGTCCCGGACGGAGTTGCGTACCAGTGAGTCTAATTGAGACTAGGCGAACTGGAGGCAGGCGGAGGGTTTGGCGAAATGATTGGTGAAACTGCTGGTCAAGCGCGATGATTGAGGCGTGGAGAACGAGCGCGAGTTTTACGCGGCGATCATCCGCCGCGCCAAGGGGGTTCGTGAGCGCGCTGCCGAGTCGCTACGACGGGTCCGCGTGCTGCGCAAGAGGCGAGAGCAGGCTGACGCAGCCCAGAAGCGTCGAAGGCTTCGGCGGCGGGATTGAATTAAGCCGCGAGTGGTGCGGCTCGCACCCGGTCTTGGGCGAGCCGGGTGGCGAGGCTGGCGAGGATGGTGAGGTCGGCGTGAAGCTGCACTTGCGCCATGCCGCGCACGCGCAGCGGGAGCAATCCGCTGTCGTGCTTCAGACGGCCAAAGGCTCGTTCGATGCTGCCGCGCTTGGCGTAGGTGTCGCGGTACTTCTTTGTGCTGCGGATGAGGGGGCGCAGGCGGTTGGCTCCGATCCACATCGACGCGGGCTTGCACTCTCCGGTAGGGCAGCGCCACTTGGTGGCCTTGCGGTTGTAGTCCGCTCCGGCGAACGTCCACTCGCCGTGGGCGCAATGGGGTGCTTCTTCGCGCTTCCACTGCATTTCCCACTTCCGGTCGATGAGCGGGATCACTGGCGCTACGTTCCGGGCTTCGCAGCGCAGGTGGATCATGTTCGTGTCGTACCCCTTGTCCATGACGGCGACGTTGACCGGGAAGCCGTGCTTGCGGGCCTGGTCGATCAGGGGAACGGCGAAGTGCTGTTCCTGCTCGTTAGCGGGCTGGACTGTCCACGCCAGCGGGAGGTCGGTGTTCCCGTCAACGGCGGCGTGAATCTTGTAGCCGTAGAAGCCACCCCTGCCGCGTGTCGAGACTGCGGAGCGGTGCCCCCAGGAGGCGTCGAGGTCGCTGGGCTTGCGCTTGTCACCGTCGGCGGTTTGCCCTTGTCCGTTCGCGTACGCGGGGAGGTCGGACCCGTCGATGGCGATGGTGTCGCCAAGTCCGGGGTGCTGCGCGCGAAGCTCACCCAGAACGAGGCGGATACATCCATCAAGCGCCCACTGGTCGCGGGTGCGGAGCATTTTCGCGAACCGGTAGCACGCCCACTGCGACGGAGCGCACCAACTCATAAGTGGGCATGGGGTAAACCGCTTGGAGACACGGGGTACGGGTAATCGGCCAACCCCCGAAACCCCAGTAGCCACGGGGCTTGAGAGTTTCGCCAATCCCTCGGCGGGCTCAACCGATCTTGATCGGCTTCTTCGTCACCTCGTTGCCGTCTGCCAGCAGCACCACGTCGTAGGAGCCCGCCCTTGGCATCTTGTGGTGCACGCGCAGGACCGCATGGCGGCCCTGAGGCCCGACGAGTCCGAGGCTGGCCCGAGCGACGACTCGATGACCCTTGTGCAGCTGGACGTCGACCGCCGCGGTCTTTCCACCAGCGCTGCGCACGTCCACCAAGACACCGTTCATCTGCTTGGCCACCCGAGCGCTTCGGAGCTCCAGTCGAGTCGGCGGGGTCTGAGCCGGCGGGATCTTGCCCGGGCCGGTCTTGGAGCACGCGCGTCGCTTGGCGTCATCGCCGGAAGGGACAAGCTTGGGAAACTCGGGGAAGGTGGGCTGCCGGGCCTTCATCGCCGGCAGGTCGAGAAAGTCCGTGAGGTCGTTGGCGTTGGCATCACGTTTCGTCATCGCGGGGAGATTCCACTTGCGCTCGAGGAAGGCCAGTACCGACGTGTGGTCGTAGACCACGTGGCTGACGTGGTTGCGCTTGGAGTACGGGCCGATCACCATCGAAGGCACGCGGAAGCCGTAGCGCGCGAAGCCGTCATAGGTTTTTTCGCCTGGGTTGACCGACGGGGGAATGTTGTCCGGCGCCAACGCCTTGGGCGGAGGAACGTGGTCGTAGTAGCCGCCATGTTCGTCATATGTGAGGATGAAGAGGGTCTTGCGCCACAGCGGCGAGTCGCGGAGTGCGTTGATGACCTTCCCCAGGAAACCCTCACCGATTGTGATGTTCTGTGGGTTCTCCTGCGATTGCGTGCCGTAGTCAGGATCAAGCAAGCTGAAATGGGGCAGCTTGCCGCTCTTAGCGTCCGAGAAGAACTGAGAGATGTGGGGAGCGTTCGTCTTCTCGTATGTCCCGTCGTTGCTGGGGTAGAGGTTCATCGTTGTCCCCTCGACGCCAGTGGTGTTGTAGTTGGCCCAGGTGATCCCAGCGCTGCTCAGGTGGGTGAAGATCGTCCCGTTCTTGGCCGGCACGCCGAGCAGTGAGTCAGGCACGGAGCTCCCGGGGCCGGTGCCGATGTCCCCGGTCATACCCTGTGACGTCGCGGCGATCAGGTAGCGCCGGTTGGGGTCGGTGTCGTCGAGCAGGCTGCAGAACCAGCGGTCACCGATCGGGAAGGTCTCCGCCAGCGCATACGTCAGCGGGAGGTCCTCGCCGGTCCAGTAGCCCATGGCGACGGCTCCAACGGTCTCCTTCGTGCCATAGCTGATCGGGGTGCGGACGAAGCCGTCCAGCTTTCCGCCGTCGAACTGGTTGTGGCTGGCCGTCCACTCCTGACTGGGGCGGGAGTCGATCTGACACGTCGTCGGCATGTGGAAGGCGCGCTGAAGTCGCCCGTTGGGGTATGGATTGGTGGCAGTGGGCAGCCCATCCGCGGCCAGGGTGTAGCCGTCACCGCGCGGCCGCTGCCCCCGGCCGCGTCCGAGCATACCCAGCAGGTTGTCGTAGGAGTGGTTCTCCAGCATGAGCACGACCACGTGCTCGATCTCGGGCATCGTGTCGACACCGGCGGGCAGAGCCGGATTCGGCAACGACCCCGGATGGCGCATCACCGTCTTGCCGAGCACGCGAAGGGCCTCGAGCTCATCTTGGCGAGGCTGCGCGTAGAGATGAGAGGGTCGCCATCGCGGCCTGGGATGAGCCAACGCCTGGCGGAGCACGCTGCCCGCGATCAGTGCGCTTCCGCCCTCGGCCAGGAATCGGCGTCGAGTTAGCGCTCCGTCACGAATGCTCGAAATGACCTCCGAGGCCCTCACCGCGTCGGAACCTATCAGTCCGCCACGCTGCTGCGTGTGATCTTTTCGTGGTCCTCGGCTCCGTTCGCACTGTCCCTACGCACTACTCAGAGCCCTCCATCCAGCCGGCTACTTTCCGCCAGCCAGCTGCGCCCCGCAGGCGAAACCGGCTTGATGCGCCTGCGCCAGATGCGCGTTGGCTTCCCCAGCCGTTTTGAAGCCGTCGGCCTCGAACTTAGAAATGATGCAGTTAGCCAGCTTGGCCGCGAAGGCCGGCGACTGCGCGTGTTGATGGATCCCTAGGTAGATCAGATGCTGCCGATAGGTGGGCGAGTTGACGAGCGTGGACGGCGACGGGATCGCGGCACCCGCTGTGCCCGACGTCCCGGTTCCGCTGCCCGAGGCTCCCCCTCCTGAGCCGCCTCCTGAGCTGCCGCATGCACCTAGTGCGACAGCGCTCGTGACCAGCACGCCGGCCAACAACATCGACCTGCTTCTCTGTCGGATAGTTTGCCGTGACATCTGAGTGCCTCCCAGGCGGTTCGGGTTTTTGCGACGTGGCAGGTTACCGACCCGCGGTGGAGCTGGCACGTCGGTTGGCGCTACGCTTGACGGCGGCTTAGCCGGAGTAGCAAAAGGCCCCGCTAACCGCCAACCGCGCCGCTATCGTCTAGGGGACTAGGACGCCGCCCTCTCACGGCGGAAACCCGGGTTCGAATCCCGGTAGCGGTACTTCAGAACCCCTTACCTGCGGGGGATTCGTCGTTGCTGGGTGACTCGGAGGGGTTTCAGTCGGACTCATCGCGGCCGCACCTGTAGCGCTCATAGACCACCTGCGAGCCGAACGTCCTGGTCTCGACCAGGGCCAGTGCCACGTCCTTGGTGACCGGCGGCAGGAAAGGTGTGCCGCCGCCGACTAGGACGGGGTTGCGGAACATCCGCAGCTCGTCGATGAGCCCGAACTCGATCGCCGCGGCGGCCAGGCCGGCTCCGCCGATCGCGACGTCCTTGTTGGTCGCGTCGAGCGCCGCGGCGACCTCCTCAGGCAGGGACGTCTCGGCGAGGCGGGCGTTGCCCTGAACGCTGTCGAGCGTGCGGCTGAAGACGACCTTGGGGATGGCGCACCAGACGTCGGCGAATGCGGCCCGCAGCTCGTCGTGACGCAGCGACGGATCCGTCTCCCACACGAGCATGGCCTCGTAGAGCCGGCGGCCCAACAGGAAGCCGCCGAGCTCGCGTGTCTGCTCGAGGTGGAAGCGAAACTGCTCGTCGGTCGGGACCGTGAATCCGAACGCTCCTTCGCGGTCGGCGATGAATCCGTCCACCGACACGCCCATGGAGTAGATCAGCACCGGCTTCACGCTACTGCGCCGTGCTACAGGTTGCCGAACGCACCACGCCCTGGTAGAAGCACGCCGATGCCGTCGTTGACGACGCCCGATGGCCGGACCTTGTCCTACGAGGTCGAGGGCGTGGGCGAGTTGCTCGTCTGTCATCCAGGCGGCCCGGGCTTTTCCGGGACGTACCTAGGCGAGCTGGGGGGCGTCGCTCGGAGCCGTGCGATTGTCGCCCTGGATCCACGTGGCACCGGGTGCTCTGACCCTCCTCGGTCAACCGAGGAGTACGCGCTGGACGACTATGCGGCCGATCTCGGGCACCTGCAGGACCACCTCGAGGCCGAGCGGCTCGACTTGCTCGGCCACTCTCACGGCAGCTTGGTTGCGCTGACCTACGCCGCCAGCCATCCAGACCGGATCAGGCGTCTGATCCTTGTCGCGACGGGCGCTCGATTTCATGACGAACAGGTCGAGGTGATGCACGAGGCCATGACCGAACGCTCGGACGAGCCCTGGTTCGAGGACGCCTCGGCCGCCCTACAAGACGAACAGGAGGGCAGATTCGCCGATGACGCCGAGCTCGGTCGCATCGTCGCTCGCGAACTGCCGTTCTACTTTGCGCACTACAACGACAAGGAGCAGGAGTTCGTTCGCCATGCGCTCGAGCAGCCCGTCCATGCAGCGGCACTTCAGTACTTCAACGCTCACGAGTTCATGAGCTTCGACCTGAGACCAGCGCTGGCAAATGTGACCGCGCCGACCCTCGTGGTCGCAGGGGAGAAGGACTTCATCCTCGGCCCGTCCGCCTGTCGCGAGGTGGCCGACGGGATCGCGGGTGCGCGCCTCGTGGTGCTTGAAGACGTCGGTCACATCCCGTGGGTCGAGCGTCCGGGCGAGTTCGCGTCGACGATCACGTCGTTCTTGGGCGGCTGAGAACTCGATCCCCCATACTGGCCTCATGCTCTACTCCGTCCAGCTCGGCCGCGATGGCCCGGTTCAACGTATAGGCAAGCGCGGTCTTGACCGCGACCGGCCGGGCGCGGAGGCCCAGATGGCCCACCTCGGCGTGGCCCGCATCGACAGCGAGCGCTGAGGGCCGATCCGGGGACCGCGGGCGGAGCGATGGCGTTGCACGATGTCTATGTTCTCGCCATCAAGGCGGTGGCGGGGGGAGCGCTGGTGGTGGCGTTCGCCCTCATTTCAGGAGGGGTCTCCCCGAAGCGTTTCGCCGGACTGTTCGGGGCGGCACCGGCCGTCGCCCTGGCCGGCCTGACGATCACGGTGCTCGACAAGGGAGCCGTCGACGCCCACAAGAGCGCCCTGGGGATGCTGGCCGGCAGCGCCGGAATGGTCGCGTATGCCGCCGTGGTCGTGCCGCTTCTGCACCGATTGAAGTCGACGCGCGCGGCAGCAACCGCGCTGGCCATGTGGGTCGTGGTGGCTGCGGCCGTGGCGGTGCCGGTCCTGTCATGAGCCGTCTGCCAAAAGAGAGCCCCATCACTCAGCGGGTCGACGAACCGCCGTCATTGATGCTCGAACGTCTGCGTCAGGTCAGCGTCAAAGCGCTCGGCATCCGGTTCTTGGCCGGTGCGGCGACGTCCGTCGTGGCAGGTGTGCTGACGATTGCCTTCGGACCACGCGTCGGTGGCATCATGCTGGCGTTCCCAGCAATCCTGGCCGCGAGTCTGACGCTGATAGCCAGCGAGGAAGACAGGCACGAGGCCCGAGAGGATGCCCGCGGAGCCGTGCTCGGCGGGTTCGCCTTGGCCGCCTTCGCCGCCGTCTGCGCCCTTGCCTTTGGCCACTGGAATCCGGCGATCGTCTTGGCCACCGCCACGGGCGTGTGGCTGGTGATCGCTCTAGGTGGCTATGTGCTCGTCTGGCTCCGTCCCGGTTCGGGCAAAGACTGATCGTCCCGCTGACCAAGCACCCCACTCGTATCCGCCGGTGGTCAGCCCACCGTGTTGCGCAGTACTCCGATCCCCTCGATCTCGAGCTCGACGACATCGCCGGGCGCAAGCCAGCGTCCGTCGCCCCGCTCGAGGATGCAGCCGCCTCCGACCGTTCCCGAGCCGATCACATCACCCGGTAGGAGTCCCGGCGTGTTGCGGGCCGCTGCGGCCAGCATTTCATCCCAGGAAAAGTGCATTCCTCCAGTCCGGGACTCGGTCCTGATCTCGCCGTTGACCCGAGCCACAGCGCGCATGTCGAGGTCGTCGGGGAGTTCGTCCGGCGAGACGAGCTCCGGCCCCAGAGTGGTGGCGAAGTCCTTTCCCTTCGCCGGTCCGAGGCCAACCTGCATCTCACGGGCCTGGAGATCACGGGCCGACCAGTCGTTCATGATCGTGAATCCCTCCGGCTGTCCATCCGGGCCGATCACGCAGGCCAGCTCCAGTTCGTAGTCGAGCGCCGCCGTGTCTGCGGGCATCGGCACGACGTCCTCGTGGTGGTACACGGCCGCGGGATTGGAGAAATAGAACACCGGGATCTCGTACCAAACCGCCGGCACGTCTCGTCCTTGATTGCCGCGAGCGTTGCGGACGTGCTCCTCGAAGACCATGAAGTCCCTGATCGAGGGGGGACGCCCGTCGGGGTAAGGCCGCCTCATCGCTTCACCCAGGATGATCGCGCATCGGACCGGTAGGCGGCGGCGAACCGGGCCGCCATACTGGCCCGACCCGATGAACGAGCGCTTCAAGGATCGCGAGGAGGCCGGCCGCCGGCTCGCCGGAGCGCTCGCCCACCACGCGGGGACGCCGGGGCTGGTTGTGCTGGGGCTGCCCCGCGGCGGCGTACCAGTCGCCCATGAGGTCGCCTCGATCCTCGACGCCCCGCTGGACGCATTCGTCGTGCGCAAGCTGGGTGTGCCGGGACACGAGGAGCTGGCCATGGGAGCGATCGCCTCCGGTGGGGCTCGCGTGCTGAACCACGAGGTCGTACTCGCGTGCGGGCTGTCCTCTGACGACGTCGAGCAGGCCTCGCTGCGCGAGCTCGAGACGCTTGAACGCCAGGAGGAGCTCTACCGCGGAACCCGGGCGCCCCAGCGGCTCATCGGCGCCCCGGTCATCCTGGTCGACGATGGCTTGGCCACCGGGGCGAGCATGCGCGTGGCCGTGCAGGCATTGCGGGCCCGAGATGTGGCCAGCATTGTGGTGGCGGTCCCGGTCGCGCCGCGTCAGACGTGCGCCGCGCTGGCCAGCGAGGTCGAGGAGATCGTGTGTCCGAACACCCCTGACCCGTTCACCGCCGTGGGGATCTGGTACCGCGACTTCTCGCCCGTCGGCGACGAGCAGGTCCGCGCTCTGCTGACGAACGAGACCCTCAGCCCCTAGTCGGCGCCTGCTTCGCCGGCGGCGTGGTACTCGCGGCCGAGACGTCAGGCACCTGGGCGGCGAGCTCGGCCAGCCAGACCGCGGCTGTGCTGTCACTCGGGGCCCGCCAATCGCCCCGCGGGGAAAGAGCGCCTCCCGAGCCCACCTTGGGCCCGTTGGGCAGCGCTGAGCGCTTGAACTGGCTCGTGTGGAAGAAGCGCTCGAGGAACACGCCCAGCCAATGCTTGATCTCGGCCAGTGTGTACTCGTTGCGACCCTGAATGGGGATCAGGTCGGGCCAGATGCCGTGCTCTCGATCACCCCAGGCGTGGGCGGCCAGGAAGGCCACCTTGGCCGGGCGAAAGCCGAAGCGGAGCGTGTAATAGAGGAAGAAATCCTGGAGCTCGTAGGGTCCGACGACACTCTCACTGTCCGCGCCCGGCTCGCCGCCGTCCGCGGAGCTGGGGATCAACTCGGGAGAGATCTCCGTGTTCACGACGGCCTGGAGGACCTCGCCCGCCTCCGGGCTGTACTGCTCGGTGTCGATCGCCCACCGAAGCAGGAACTGAATCAGCGTCTTGGGCACCGAGGCGTTGACGTTGTAATGCGACATCTGGTCGCCTACGCCGTAGGTGCTCCACCCGAGCGCGAGCTCGGACAGGTCGCCTGTTCCAACGACGAGGGCACGGTGGAAGTTGGCCAACCGGAATAGGGCGGACGTGCGCTGCCCGGCCTGGACGTTCTCGTAGGTCACGTCGTAGGCCGGCTCCCCGTCAGCCGCGGGATGATCGATGTCCCGGAGCATCTGGGTCGCCCCGGGCCGGATATCGAGTTGGTTCGAGCTCACGCCCAGCGCCTCCATCAGTCGCCGGGCGTTGGTCAGCGTCAGCTCGCTGGTGGCGAACCCGGGCATGGTGTAGGCCAGAACGTTGGAGCGGGGACGGCCGAGCCGGTCCATGACCCGCGCGGCCACGATCAGCGCGTGCGTCGAGTCAAGTCCGCCTGACACGCCGATCACGACCCGCTCGATCCCGGTGGCTCGCAGACGCGTCTCCAGGCCCTGGACCTGAATCGAGTAGACCTCCTCACAACGGTCATTGCGGCGCTCTTCATCAGCCGGCACGTACGGAAAGCGCTCCAGGGCCCGGCTCAGCTGCGCGGTCGGGGCTCCCGGGGCGCACAGGCCGAGGTCGAACTCGATTCGGCGCATCCTGGCCAGGGCTCGGCGGTGGTCGTGCACCGAGTCGCCGAAGCTGCTGGTGGACGCCCGGTCGGCCATCAGCCGATCCAGGTTGAGATCCGAAAAGATGAGCTGCTCCCGTTCGCTGAAGCGCTCAGATTCGGCCAGGCAGTCGCCGTTTTCGTAGATCAGCGCCTGGCCATCCCAGGCCAGGTCCGTGGTCGATTCACCCAGGCCGGCCGAGGTGTACAGATAGCTGGAGATTGTGCGTCCGGACTGGGACGCGCACAGCAGCCTGCGGTATCCCGCCTTGCCGACCGTGATGTCGCTGCCTGACAGGTTGACCAGGACCGTCGCCCCAGCCAGCGCGCCGTAGGTACTAGGCGGGATCGGTGCCCACAGGTCCTCGCACACCTCGATATGGATGCACAGACCGGGCACGTCCCGGCAGTTGAACAGCAGGCGCGATCCCAACGGCACCCGCTCGCCCAAAACGTCGACCTCATCCCAAACGGCATCGCGGGCGGCCCGGAACTGGCGTTTCTCGTAGAACTCGTGGTACTCCGGGAGGTAGCTCTTGGGAACGACACCCAGGACATGACCTCGATGCAGCACGACGGCGGTATTGAAGATCCCGCTGTCGGCACGAAGTGGGGCGCCCACCACCACGAGGGGGGCGAGCTCCGCGCTGGCGGCCCGGACGGAAGCCAGCCCCTCGAGAACGCCATCGAGCAAGGCCTGCTGGTGGAAGAGATCATCGATCGAGTAGCCGGAGAGCCCCAGCTCGGGGAACGCGACCAGCGCGGCGTGGTGGTCTGACGCCTGCCGGGCCAGCAGAATCGTGCGCTGGGCGTTGAACTCGGGCTCGGCGATCCGGAGATGAGGCACGGCCACCGCCACTCGGGCGAAACCATGGCTGTAAAGGGAGAAGAAGTCCCGTTTTCCCGGCGAGTCCTGGCCGCTCATACGGATGTAGCATCGCACCGTGCGGCGACTGACCTGCATCGCGGCTCTCATTTCGCTCGTTTTCGTGGTGCCTGCGGCCGCTGGCTCAGGACTCTCGAGCGATCCGTACTGCACCGGTAATTACGGTGGCGCGAAGGCGCGCACCGGACCGCCGGTCCGGATGGGCATCGATCCGGGGCTCGCCGGCAGTGCCGGTGGCTCCCAGGTCTCAGCGGTGCCGGACAACCCGGCCCGTGACCTGGCGGCCGTCAAAGCGCTCGCCGTGCCCGGTCGTCAGCTCGTGGTCCGTCTGAACCGGCTGTTCTGGTCGGCCGGCGAGGGCGGCATCAGGACGTTCGAGAGGCTCGTGCGGATGTACTCGCGAGCCGGGTTCGAAGTCGAGCTTCAGGTTCGCTACCACCCGCCCAAGGGCAAGGCGGGAGACATCCCGGCCTGGGTCGCCTATGTCCGTCGCGTCGTGGACACATTCGGCCCCAACCCCCGGGTAATCGATATGACGATCACCAACGAGGTCAACCTCGCCCTTTCCAAGAACACCTCCGACGGTGCCTACCCGGGCGCCGAGCGTGCGCTCGTGGCCGGTATCGAAGCCGCCCACGACGAGGCGCTGCGGCGGGGGTTCAAGCAGCTGCGCTTCGGCTTCACCTACGCCTACCGATGGAACCCCAAGTCCGATGCCGCGTTCTTTTCCTACCTGCGCAGCCACGGCGGCGCGCGGTTTCGCCGAGCACTGGGCTTCGTGGGGCTTGACTTCTACCCGGGCACCTTCTACCCGCCCACAATGCCTCCGGGCGACACGTACCGCTCCGAGCTGGCGAAGGCCGGGGGAGTACTTCGGGGTTGCTATCTGCCCAAGGCCGGGATCGGGCGGTCGGTCCCGATCTGGATCACTGAGAACGGCGTTCCAACAGGGACCAAATCCCAAGCCCAACAGGCGGCTGCGCTCCACCAGCTCGTCGAAGCCGTCGCTGCCTATTCAGGCACGTTCCACATCACCGACTACCGGTGGTTCAACCTGCGCGACACCACCGACCGCGGCCCGGACACGCGGGTGCCACTGACCTTCTCGACGGACGGGCTGCTGCTGGCCAACTACAAGCGCAAGGAGTCGTTCGGGACCTATCACCGGCTGATCGGAGAGCTGGGCATGCGGAAGCCCTAGCTAACCCCGGTCAGCGCCGTGTGCTCTGAGTCAAATGCCTGGGCCAAATTGTGGCGCAGCGGCGCGCCCGGATGCAGAGCGTCCTCGGCCGCATACCACCAGAAATAGCCACCTGCGTAGTAGGTGAGCCCGGGACGCAGCGAATAGGCCCAGCGCATTATCTGCCGTGCCTCTGCCACGGTGGAACTCGTCACGGCGTGGGGGAGACCGACCTCGCCAAAGCCCAGCCGGGCGCCCGGGAAAAGCTTGTGCAGCTGGCGAAGGTGGGCGCCGAGCACCGCGCTCGACGGCTCGACGTCGTGGCACTCGGTCGGGTAGTAGGAGAGCAACACGTAACCAATGCCCGCGCGGAGGCTCGCCGGCAGATAGCGCTCGGCGAACTGAACCGGGGTCAGCTCGTTCTCTCCATCGCCGCAGTGGTTGGGCGCGAAATCGTTGGCGTACAGCGTGAGCGCCAGCGGAACGTGGGCGGCGCCCAGAACCGAGTAAGCAGCTCGTGTCTTGGCGGCCACCTGAGAGTACGGGCCCGTCCAGTTGCCGTTCAGCTCGTTGCCCACCTCCCAGACCGACACGTAGGGCCCGAGCTGGCGTAGGTAGGAACGAGCCCGGGTCCGGAGCTCCGATGCGCTGATCGACCGCTCGGCCGAGGAGTCGAGCAGCTCGCCCATGACCCAGCTCACACCATCGAGCTGGTGGGTGGCCGCGGTGTAGTAGGAGGCAGGCTCGGAGCGATCGAAGACAACCCGAACGGTCGGCCTGTCGGGAAGCGAGGCGAGCGCGGATCGCATCTGAGTCAGCCCACTGATCCGATCGACGGTGGCGCCGTACAGAACGGGACCCGGCTTGGCGCTGCGCACCGAGCTTTCACCCGACACGGCGAGACCAAGCGATCCGATCAGCGCAGCCGCCGTCCAGCCGACCAGTCTCACGCCGCCTCCGCGGCGGGTGACGGCTGTCCCGCCGTCTGGAACCGCTCGGCGGTACGCCGCGCCGTGGCGCTGGCCCACTGGCCCGTTGTCAGGAAACCCAACACCAGGATCCCGGCTGCCAGACCGACGATGATCGCCCACCCGGGGTGGGTGTCGGCGGCGAAGCTCGGCCCGATCCTGGGGCCCAGGCCGCCGCCGCTGATCGATCCGATCACGGCTACGCCGAGGGTCACTCCGACCACTCGGCTGGTGGAGGCCACGGCCGCGGCCACTCCGGCCTGGGCTCCGGGCATCCCCGATACGGCGGTGTTCGTGATCGGCGGATTGATCAGGCCAATGCCGAGGCCGAACGCGAAGTAGGCCGCCAGCAGATAGGCGTAGGAGGTATGGGTTCCGAGGCCGAGAAGCATCGATGCGGCGACGATCATGGCCAGGGCGCCGATGACCGTGGGCGGCCGCGAGCCATGGCGACCGATCACCCGGCCCGAGAGCGGAGAGAAGATCAACAGCATCGCGGCCGTGGGGAGCATGTACAGCCCGGCATCGAGGGGCGAGAGGCCACGGACGTCCTGGAGGTAGAGCGTGTTCAAAAACAGGAATCCGTTGAAGCCTGCGAACGCCAGGATCGCGGTGGCGGACGCCCCGGCAAACGGGATGCTCCGGAAGAAGCGCATCTCCAGCAGGGGTTCGTCTCGGCGCAGTTCGTAGAGCACGAGCGCCACGAACGCCGCGACCGACACGCCGAACAGGGACAGGATCTCTACTGAGGTCCACCCGTGCCGCGGTCCTTCGATGATCGCGTACGTGAGCGCGGCCAGCGCGATGATCACGAGCACCTGGCCGCCGGGGTCGAGCCGCCGGGCCCTGGGGGCGCGTGACTCAGGCACGAATCGAGCCGTCAGCAGGATCGCCGCGGCCCCGACCGGCAGGTTGACGAAGAACACGGCCGGCCATCCGACGCTGTCGACGAGCGCCCCTCCGAGGACCGGCCCCAGCGCCATGCTCAGGCCGAACACACCGCCCCAGACTCCAATTGCCGCAGCCCTCTCCTTTGGGTCCTCGAAAACGTTGCGGATGATCGACATGGCCACCGGATTGAGCATCGCCCCGCCGATTCCCTGAAGTGCCCTGGCGGCGATCAGCATGTCGAGGCTCGAGGCCAGCCCGCACAAAAGCGATCCCAGCGAGAACACGGTCAGGCCAACCTGGAAGATCCGTCTGCGTCCGATCCGGTCCGCCGTCGAGCCGCCCAGCATCAGCAGGCTCGACAGCACCAGGGTGTACGCGTCGAGCGTCCATTGCAGACCGGACACCGAGGCGTGGAGGGAGCGGTGGATGGCGGGCAGGGCGACGTTGACGATCGTCGCGTCGAGGCCGACGATCAGGAGGCTCAGGCAGCAGATGGCCAGCACGAGCAGGCGTCGGTTGCGGCTCAGTGAGTCGGCGGAGGTTTCGGATAAGGCTTCCACGGGCTCCATGCCACAGTACCCAGGGATGCCCCGGATTTTGAAATGACCCCCAGCTCTGAGATGCGCGTCGTGGTGAGCGGAGATGTCCGGCTCGCCGCTGTGGCCGCCGGCTCAGACGAGCGGCCCACGATCGTTTTTATCCACGGCTACCCGGACACAAAGGAGGAATGGGACCCGGTGCGGGCGAGGCTCGCGCCCGAGTTCCGCACCGTGGCCTACGACGTCCGGGGTGCCGGCTCGTCGTCCGCGCCCTCGTCGGTCGTGGACTACGACTTCGAGCGGCTGGGCGACGATCTCCTGGCCGTCCTGGACGAGCTCGCCCCCGGAAAGCGGATCCATCTCGTCTGCCACGACTGGGGCGGTCTCCAGGGGTGGGAGTTTGTGACGTCGTCTCGGTTCGAAGGTCGGCTGGCGTCGTTCACCGCGGTGGCCGGCCCGTCGCTGGACCAGGTGGCAGAGACTGGCCGAGACCTTCTCGCCCATGGCCGGGTACTGGAGTGGCTGCGGCGAGCGCGGCACTCGTGGTACATCCTCTTCCTATTGCTGCCCGGGGTTCCCGCTCTGGTGTGGCGATTCGGGCCCTCACCGGATCAGTGGCGGCGCCGGCGGCTCGGGCTTGCGCCGGGCGAGCTGGCCGAGCTCGACTACCCGCGACCCACGCTGCGCTCCGATGGGATCCACGGCGCCAATCTGTACCGGCGCAACATGCCCCGACGCCTGCTCCGGCCGCGCACCGACGCGATGGCTCATGTTCCGGTACAGCTCATCATCCCCACTCGGGACCCGTTCATTCCGGAGGGCTACTACGAGCGGGCTGAGCGGCACGCTCCCCGGGTAGTGCGGCGGCGGCTCGACGCTGGACACTGGGCACAGCTCACGCATCCCGATGATGTGGCCGCGTGGATCAGGTCATTCGTCGAGGAGGTCGAGTCGGGAGATTGAGCCCCGGCTAAGAAGGACTCTGGGCGGGCGGGGCGAAACGGCAGGACATGCTGCTCAAACGACGTTCTCCGCGAATCGAAGCCGATCAACCCGCCGAACCGAGCCCCGGATTTGAGCATCTCGACCCGGGTGTCCTGGCCACAATTCGGTGGCTGAGGGACCACAAGGTCGAGTTCGTGCTCACCGGCTCCGTGGCCGGTTCGATCCACACCCGCTCGGCGACCCGGGCTGCTGTGGCGATCGTGCCGGCTCCCTACCGGCGCAACCTCGAGCGGCTCGCGCGCGGCCTGACCGCCGTGAAGGCGCGGGTCCATAACGCTGAGCCGGCGATCGATCCTGTTGACGTAGCTCCCGTGAAGGTCGACCTGCTGAGCGGCACCGAGGTTCTGACGTTTGTCTGGGATACCCAGCGTCTCGACGTCGTCTGCACGGGGGCGCCGGCGGCCAGCGGCGCCTCGGGAGCTTCTGGCTATCAGGAGCTGCTCTATGAGACGGGTCGGTTCGAGCTGACTCCCGGCCTCACCGTCGAGGTGGCTTCACCTGAGGACATCGAGCACTTCGCCCATCTGCGGAACACCGGAACCGCTCCGCAGATCAAGATCACTCGCCAGACTGCGGCTCCCCCGGCCGATACCGGCCAGGCTCCCAAAGTGGCTCCTGGCCGCGATTCGCTCCCCGGCTGAGGATGAACAGCAGGTCCGAGAGCCGGTTGAGGTAGCTGACCACCTCTGGATTCAGCTCCTCTCCGACCGCCACTGCCTGGCGCTCGGCCCGGCGGCAGACGGTGCGACAGACGTGGAGCTGGGCCGCAGCGGGCGTGCCGCCCGGGATGACGAACGACTTCAGCGCGGGCAGATCTGCGTTGACCTCGTCACACCGCTCCTCCAGCCATTTCGTCTGCTCCGGGAGGAGCCTTAGCCGCTCGCGTCCAGACTCGGGATCCTCCGGGGCCGCTAGATCGGCACCGACGTCGAACAGGTCGTTCTGGACGTGGGCCAGCCAGTCGGCGTAGCCGTCAGGCAGCCCGTCGACAGTGAGCGCGAGGCCGATGTGTGCGTTTAGCTCGTCCAGCGTTCCGTAGGCCTCGATCCTCGGGTGGGTCTTGGGCACCCGGCTCATGTCGCCCAGGTGGGTCTCACCGGAGTCACCCAGCCGGGTGTAGATGCGCGTTAGGTTGATCGTCACTGCTCTTGTGAGTCTAGGTCTCCGCCGCCGCTAGCCACGCCCGCAGGACCCCGGCCGTCTCGCCGGTGGCCGATAGCCCGACCCGCAGCGCCCCAGCCGCCTCCAGGAGTGCCTCCCGGCCGGCGTGACCGATTCCGATCGCGTTGAAGAAGGCGTGGATCAGGTCGGAGTGGCGGCGGAGCGCGACGCCGGTTCCCGCCTCGCGAAGGCGAACCGCGTACTCCTCTCCCTCGTCACGGAGCGGGTCGAAGCCCGCGGTGGCGATGTAGGCCGGGGCGACGCCGCTCAGATCGCCCACCCGGGCGGGCGAGCAGCGCGGATCGTGGGCATCGCCATCAGGACCCAGATAATGCGCGCGATACCAGTCGATATGGGCCTCGGTGAGGAAGTAACCCTGGCCGAATAGCCGATAGGACGCGCGCTTGGTCGAGAGGTCCAGCCACGGGTAGAACAGGAGCTGAAACGCGGGCCCGACACTGCCACGGACAGCTTGGGCCACGCCCGCCGCGAGGTTGCCACCGGCGCTGTCACCGCCAACGCCAACGCGCCGCGGGTCGGCGCCGAGCTCGTCCGTGTGGTCCCGTACCCACTCGAACGCCTCGAGCGCATCCTCGGCGGCGGCCGGGAACCGGTGCTCCGGAGCGAGGCGGTAGTCGACGGCGAGGACGCGCACCCCGGCGTGTCTGGCCAGCAGCCGGCAGCTGTTGTCGTGCGTGTTCAGGTCGCCGACGACGAATCCTCCACCGTGGAAGAAGACCAGCAGCGGACTTGGCTCGCCGGTTCCGAACGGTACATAGAGCCGCGCTCTGGTCGCGCTGCCGACGACGAGGTCCCGGACGTCCGCCAGCGCGATTGTCGGCCCCGCGAAGCTGGCGGCGTCCGAGCGGATCTGGGCACGGGCTTCCGCGACCGTCATCTCCTCGATCGAGGCTGCTCCTGAGATCTCAAGCAGCTTGAGCGTGAGCTGAACCTCGGGGTGGAGCTGCTGACCGTCAACCACGGTCGGCGGGCCGAGGGCCGTCCGAAGTACCCGCCGCGGGAGTCGGGCCAACCCGCGCGCGATGCCCGCTTCGGTACGGGCACGAAGCGACAGGGCGTCGGTCACGACCGGAGTCTATGTCGCAGACCGGCGCCGTGCACGCGGTCAGAAGGCCCCTGGGCCAGACCGCAGCCGGGTCGCGATACGATCCCCCCGTTCAAGGTCGAGGTGATGGGAAGCCGGTGAGAGACCGGAGCGGACCCGCCACTGTGATCGGGGACGCCGACCGCAGGGAAGGCCACTGGCGATGAAGAGTCGCCGGGAAGGCAGCGGCCGGTAGGCCCGTAAGCCAGGAGACCAGGCCCGACCAACAAAGCAATACGCCCTCGCGGAAAGGGGTGGCCCTGATGAAGAGAAGAATCCTGCTCGTCACTGGCGTGGCGGTGCTGGTGGTGCCCGCCGTCGCGCTTGCTTCGCACGCCGTCGCGCCGCTTGCCACGGTGACCGTCCGCGTTGAAGGACTGAAAAAGACGCTGCTGCTGAGCGAGCGGACCAGAGGAGAATTGGGCGACGTCAGAAAGGGTGGGACGCCCTCGGGACAGTGCTCGGGCCGCAGCGCGGCAGGCGTCCTGGACCGGGCGACGCACGGCGATTGGACGGGATCCTGGAGCGCTAAATACCAGGCGCTGTCGGTGACCGGGATCCTGGGTGAGCAGCACAGCTTCAGCGCGTCGTACTACTGGAGCATCTGGGTGAACAACAAGTACGCGTCAAGCGGGATATGCGGGATAACCCCGCAACCGGGCGACAAGCTGCTCTTTGCCGTCGAGCCCGACAAGGGCATGTGGTATCCGACTGCGCTGGAAGCTCCCCGAACGACGATCGTTGGGCATCCGTTCAGCGTCAAGCTGATGGGCTACGGGAGCTCGGGGGCCAAGCCGCTGGCTGGAGTGACGATCACCGGAAACGATGTCAAGCCCGCCACGACAAACCGCCGAGGCGTGGCCCACCTGACCGCGGGGTTTGCGGCCAAGGTCGTACTGCGCGCCGCCCCGCACGGTTATATCCGCACCGAGGCGGTCGTCCACGCCCACTAGACGATGATCGGCCGACGGGCAGCAAGGGCGGCCGCTGTGGCTGGAACGCTGCTCACGGTGAGCGGCTGCGGCTTCGGCGCCGGGCCGGGAACCTCCGACGTCAGGCTCACGGTTAGCCGTGACTTCGGGACGCGCGTCGTGGGACGTATCACGGCCGCGAAGGTTCCCGGGTCCGAGACCGTGATTCGGATGCTCGAGCGTCACTTCCGCGTGAGCCTGCGCTACGGCGGAGGGTTCGTTGAATCCATCAATGGTCTGGCCGGCAATTCCTCGCAGCTTGACTGGTTCTATTACGTCAACGGGATCGAGGCCCCGATGGGTGGTGCCGCAACCGCGGTCCACCAGGGTGATCAGATCTGGTGGGACCTTCACGACTGGAGCGCCACCGATTCGGTCCCCGCGGTGGTCGGGTCCTTCCCTGAGCCCTTCCTTCACGGCAGCGGCGGTCGGAGATACCCGGTCACGGTCGAATGCGCCAACGACGTGTCGACGGCCTGTTCGCGTATCTCAAACGAGCTGCACAGGGTCGGAGTGCCGTTCGCTTCCCAGGTGATCGGCGGGAGCTCGGGATCCGATTCGCTGGCGCTGGTAGTGGGCACGGCGCACGACCTCGCCCCAGAGATCCTCTCCCAGCTGATCGACAAGGGGCCTCGCGCCAGCGGTGTCTACGCGCGGTTCACGGCCGGAGGGTCGGCGCTGGCGCTGCTCGGCCCGCACGGTCAGGTCGTCCGGACGCTCGGCCACGGTGCCGGGCTGGTGGCGGCCACTGCTCAGGGTTCCTCGCCGCCCACCTGGCTGGTCACGGGTACGGATGTGGCCGGGGTGTCCGCCGCGGCGGCCGCGCTCACCCCCTCCTCGCTGCGTGATCACTTTGCCCTGGCGGTCCAGGGCGGGGGACGGTTTCCGGTTCCGATGGACCCGACGTCATGATCTACCGCCGCCGCCCCAGCCCTCTGCACGCGGCTCGTGCGGCGGTGGGCTGCGCCTATTGCATCGCCCTGGCCGTGGCGGCGCTGACGCTCAGTGCACCGCTCGCTTTGGGGGCGGTTGCCGTGACGGTTGTTGGCGCCGGAGTGGCTGCCGGGGTCGGCCCAGAGCTCGGGCGGACGCTCCGTTTCGCGCTCGTGCTCGGGCTGCTCGTGGCGGTGGTGAACGCGCTCGTCACCCGTGATGGTCTGACGGTGATCTGGCGTGTGGGTGACCTGCCGATCCTGGGGCAGACCGACGTCACGCTTGAGGCCACCGTTGAGGGCGCGATCCTCGGCCTGCGCGCGGCCGCGCTCGTGCTGTGCGGAGTGCTGTACACGCTGACCGTGGATCCCGACGAGATGCTCGGACTGCTGCGCCGCCTGTCGTTCCGCTCCGCCCTGACCGTGTCGCTCAGCACGCGGATGGTCCCGGTCCTGCTCCGGGACTCGCGCCGCCTGGCCGACGCCCAGCGCTGCCGTCCGGGGCGTCCGCCTTCCCGCCTGGCGCTGTTGCGCGCGGCCACCGCCGGAGCCTTCGACCGCGCTCTCGACGTGGCCGCCGCGCTTGAGGTCCGAGGCTACGGAGCGGCCCGCCGACCGCAGCGCCAGCACGCCCCCTGGTCCAGGCACGATTTGGCATTCGCGGGCTCTGCGGTGGCGATCGTCGCGCTGGCCGTGGTAGGGCGCGTGGTCGGGCTGGCTCCATTCCACGCCTATCCCGCGCTTTGGAATCCGGTGGGGATCGGGGAGATACTGCTCGCGTTTGCCCTGGCTGCCTGCGCGCTGCTGCCGTTCGCGGATCGTCGCGGGGTGGAGGGATGAGCGAGCCAGTGCTTGAGCTTGAGCGGGTCTCGTACTCGTACCCGGGCGCCGAGCAGCCGGCCTTACGCGACGTCAGCCTGGTCATCGGTCCGGGTGAGCTCGTTGTCGTGGCCGGCAGCTCGGGCTCAGGCAAGTCGACGCTGTTGGGAACGGCCAGCGGACTTGTGCCCCACTTCCACGGCGGTCATTTCTCCGGGACGGCGCGCGTGGCCGGGCGGGATACCCACCACCACGGTCCGGGTGAGCTGGCCGGTCTTGTCGGGACTCTTTTCCAGGATCCGGAAACGCAGGTCGTGATGGGGACGGTGCGGGCCGAGATCGGGCTGGCGCTCGAGAATCAGGGCCGGCCAGCCCTGGCGGTCGCCCGGGGCGTCGAGGAAGCCGCGCTGGCGTTGGGGGTCGCGCATCTGCTCGACCGGCCCACGGGCGAATTGTCCGGAGGCGAGCTCCAGCGCGTGGCCCTGGCGGCGTCGCTCGTAGGGCGGCCCGAACTGCTGATCCTCGACGAGCCCACATCCCAGCTCGACCCCGTCGCAGGAGATGAGCTGATAGGAACGCTGCGGCGGATCAACGAGGATCGCGATGCCGCCGTCCTGCTGGCCGAGCACCGGCTGGAACGCTGTCTGGGATGGGCCGACAGGGTCCTGGCGCTGGAAGGCGGTCGGATCGTGTGTGACGCGCCGCCCGAGGAGTTTCTGGCCTGGGCGCTCCGGCACGACCGCGACCTGGCGACCCCCGGAGCCAGGCTGCTCGACCAGGCTGGATTAGCTCCGGTGGCCGGGGTGAAAGCCGCCCGGCGAGCGCTGAGACGGCGGGGGCTGTTGCCGACCGTGGAGCGTCCTGGCGGGGCTCGCACTAAACGCGTGCGAACTCGCCGGGGGCGCCAGGACCCCGAGGACGCGCTTCGCCTCGACGGCGTCTGGCACGAGCTGCGTAACGGCCCCGCCACTCTGTGCAGCGTCTCGATGAGCCTGGCTGCGGGAGAGCGGGTCGCGCTGATGGGGGCCAACGGCGCCGGAAAGTCCACCCTCCTGCGCCACGCGGCCGGCCTGAGCACTCCTACGCGTGGCCGGATCACGCGCGCGGGGCCGGTCGCCCTCCTGCTGCAGAACCCCACCGATTACCTGGTGCACGAGTCCGTGGAAGACGAGGCTCCGGCGAGCGCGCTGGAGGCAGTGGGGCTTGATCCGGCGAGATTTGGGCGCAGACATCCCCGCGAGCTCTCGGTGGGAGAGAAGCAGCGATTGGCGCTTGCGGTGGTGCTCGACTTCCGCTCAGGCGATCAAGCCCAGCGGACCCCCGCCGTCGTCTGCCTCGATGAACCGACGCGGGGACTGGACCGCCGGCGAAAGCGGGAGCTGGCCGAGCTCCTGAGCGCTATGGAGTCGGCCGTGATCGTCGCCACTCATGACCCCGAGTTCGCGGTCGCCGTGGCTGACCGCGTCATCCTCGTGGCCCACGGGCGGGTGATCGCCGACGGTCCAATCGGCGAGGTCCTGTCCGACGGAACCTATTTCGCCACCGAGACCGCCCGAATCCTCGGCGGCGCCGGGGGTGCGCTCACGCCCGAAGCCGGTGGCGCGCTCCTGGTGGGTCATCCCGGCGAGCCCGCCGCCACAAGCCTCAAAGCCCCCGCCCTCGCCGAGGCCACGCGATGACCTGGCAGCTGGCCGCGACCACCATTCTGCTCGTTGCCCTCGCCGCCGGCTTCGCCTGGTATGAGCGCTGTCGGCCGGATGCCCGAATCGTCGCCCTCGTGGCGGTCCTGGCGGCCCTGGCTGCTCTCGGGCGGATCGCTTTCGCCGCGCTGCCCAACGTCAAGCCAACGACCGACATCGTGCTGATCGCTGGATACGCGCTCGGTGCTGGACCCGGCTTCATGGTCGGCGCCGTCGCCGGGCTGACCTCGAACTTCTTCTTCGGCCAGGGGCCGTGGACCCCGTGGCAGATGGCCGGCTGGGGGGTGGCTGGACTAATTGGCGCCGGGCTCGCGCTGGTCACCCGCCGCCGTGCCGGTCGGTGGACGCTGGCGATCGTGTGCACGGTCGTCGGGTTCGCTTTCACGGTTCTTCAGGACGTCGGCGACTGGGTCAACTACAGCGACCACACCGCCGTCCAACTCGGCTTGTACGTCGGCAAGGGCCTGGGGTTCGACGCCATCCACGCCGGTGGGTGCCTGTTCTTCGCATTGGCCATTGGCCCCGCGCTGGCCCGGTCGATCGCTCGCTTCGCCGCGCGGCTGGAGGTCACCTGGAGCGTTCCCCGGGACGCCGTCGTCCCTGCCGTGCTCGTCATGGCGCTCGGCACGATTCTGGTTGCCGGCGGAGCCGATCGAGCCGCCGCCTCTTCGAGTCCTGCCTCGTACCTTCAGGGAGCCCAGAACAGTGATGGCGGACTCGGCTCGGCTCCGGGACAGCCTTCCTCTGAGCTCTATTCGGGCTGGGCGGCGCTCGGCCTCGCAGCCGACGGCATCAACCCTCAGGACGCGTCCAAGGGAGGGGCCAGCCTGATGGGCTATCTGGCCCAAGGGGTCAGATCGCTCAATGACCCCGGGTCCCTGGAGCGCACGATCCTGGCCGCGCGGGCGGCGGGGCTCACTGCCACCAGCTTCGGGGGACGCAACCTTGTGGCTGCCCTTCAGGCCGACGTACGGCATAACGGCTCGATTGCCAACCAGACCAACCTGACTTCATTCGCGCTCCTGGCGCTGCGGGCAGCCGGGGTGAATCCGCCTTCGTCGATGGTCGGCTGGCTCGTCCATCAGCGAGATCGGGACGGGGGGTACAACTACTCCACTCGAGGCGGCGTCAGCGATGTCGATGACACCGGGGCGGCGCTTGAGGCGCTGGCCGGAATCCCGGGCGGCGCGGCCGCTAGCGCTCGCGCTGGGGCGGTGAGCTACCTCGAGCGTCATCAGGATCATGATGGTGGCTACGCCGCCTATGCGGGCGGCGGATCCAATGCCCAGTCGACGGCCTGGGCAATCCAGGGCCTGATCGCCGCGGGGGTGAACCCAAGCTCGCTTCACCGGCGGGGAGCGCCCTCCCCACTCCAGTACCTGCAATCACTGGTCGCACCAGACGGTCACGTCATGTACTCCAAGGGCAGCAACCAGACCCCCGTCTGGGTCACCGGCGAGGCCCTGATGGCGCTGGCCGGCAAAGCGTTACCCCTCAGGCCGCTGGCCTCAAGCTCGGGCCACGCAGGCAGCAATTCGACCCCAACGACCTCATCGCCCAGGTCGAGCTCGTCTCACATGCCGTCCAAAAAGCCGGGCAGTCATGGCAGTCAGCCCACGAGGCGACGCGCGACCGACGCGGCACCCAGCGGCTCGCTCCTCGGCGATCTCGCCGCGGCGGATGCGCTCGTCCTGGCCCCGATCGGGCTCGGCTGACGCCGAGTCGCTACGCTCCCGCGCCGCATGCGCATCGGAGTCCCCAGGGAGACGACCGAGGGCGAGCGTCGCGTGGCGCTCGTCCCGGAGGTGGTGCAGAAACTGGTCTCGCCCCCCGGCGAGGACGCGCAACCGCCCGAGGTCGTGGTGGAGCGCGGGGCCGGCTCCGAGGCTCTGATTCCCGATGCTCAGTACGAGGAGGCCGGGGCCAAGCTGTCAGACAACGCCGAGGAGATCTGGACTGCGGACATCGTCGTCAAGGTCGCCGTCCCGAGCGACGACGAGGTGGGGCGCCTGGGCAAGGACGGTGTCCTGATCGGCTTCCTGGCTCCCCTGACCAGCGGCGAGCGGGTCCGCGCGATCGCCCGGACGGGGGCCACCAGCTTCGCGATGGAGGCGATCCCGCGGATCAGCCGGGCCCAGTCAATGGACGCCCTGTCCAGCCAGGCGAACATCGCCGGTTACCGCTCGGCGCTGATCGGCGCTCAGGAGCTGGGCCGGTTCTATCCGATGCTGATGACCGCTGCCGGGACGATCCGGCCGGCCACGGTGCTCGTCCTGGGCGCTGGCGTGGCCGGGCTCCAGGCGATCGCCACCGCCCGTCGCCTGGGGGCTGTCGTCCAAGGCTTCGACGTCCGAGCAGCCGTCAAGGAGCAGGTTGAGTCCTTGGGCGCGACGTTCCTGGAGTTCGATCTCGGCGGAGATCTCGAGGGGACCGGCGGCTACGCCAAGGAGCTGACCGCCGAGCAGCAGGCCCGCCAGCAGGAGCTGATGGCCGAGGCGATCGGCAAGGTCGACGTGGTCATCACGACCGCGCTGGTCCCCGGGCGCCGTGCTCCGATCCTCGTCACCGAGAAGGCTGTCGAGCTGATGAAACCCGGGTCGGTGATCGTCGACCTGGCCGGCGAGCAGGGCGGCAACTGCGAGCTCTCAGAGCCCGGACAGAGCGTGGTGCGCCATGACGTAAAGATCCTGGCGCCGCTGAATGTGCCGAGCACGATGGCCGAGCACGCCTCACAGCTGTACGCGCGCAACATCCAGGCGCTGCTTGGGCTGATGGTCAAGGAGGGGCGGCTGGAGCTGGATTTCGAGGATGAGGTGATCGCTGGCGCGTGTATCACCCGTGACGGGGAAATTGTCCATGAGGGCGCCAAGCAGGCCGCCGGCGCCGTGACGACCTAGAGGAGCGACGCATGGACAGTCTCGTCATCGACATCGCGATTCTCGTGCTGGCCGGTTTCGTCGGTTACGCCGTGATCTCGAAGGTGCCCAACACCCTTCACACCCCGCTCATGTCGGGAACCAACGCCATCCACGGGATCGTCGTCCTTGGCGGCCTGCTGCTGATGGCCGAGGCCAGCGGAGTTCTGGAGAAGGTGCTGCTGGTGATCGCGGTGGCCTTCGGCACGATCAACGTGGTCGGCGGGTTCCTGGTCACAGACCGCATGCTTGAGATGTTCAAGTCCAAGGACCCGCCCAAGGCAGAGGACGCCGACACGGAGGGAGCGCCCTAGTGGTTCTTGCTCCGGCGGTCATCGGCGTCAACGCCATCGACGCCCTCTACATCGTCGCCTTCGGTCTGATGATCTACGGCATGTCAGGGCTGACAGGGCCGCGGACGGCGGTGCGAGGCAACCAGATCGCTGCCGTCGGGATGGCCATCGCGGTCATCGCGACCCTGCTACGCAGCGGCGCGTTTCACGGCTCAGACACCTGGTGGCTGATCGTCCTGGGGCTCGTGATCGGCACGGCGATCGGCATTCCGGCTGCCCGGAGAGTCCACATGACCGCGATGCCCCAGATGGTGGCCATCTTCAACGGAGTCGGCGGCGGCGCGGTGGCCCTGATCGCCTGGGTCGAATACCGCCATGGATTCAGTTCCCACCCACCCCACTGGGCGCTGCGCTCGGAGATCTTCGAGCTGTTCGGCGCGATCGTCGGGTCGATCTCCTTCTGGGGTTCGAATATCGCCTTTGGCAAGCTCCAGGGAATCATCCCCGGCCGCCCGATCAAGCTCCCCGGCCTGGCGCAGACGGCCCTGAACGTCGTCCTGCTGGTGATAGCGGTGGGCAGCGCGATCGTGCTCTGCGCAGGGACCCACTCTCAGGTCCTCTTCATCCTGGGCATCCTGGTCGCCGCAGCGATTCTCGGGAACATGGTGGTTCTTCCCATCGGTGGTGCTGACATGCCCGTCGTGATCTCGCTACTGAACGCCTTCACAGGCCTCTCGGCCGCCGCTACAGGAGTGGCGCTGTCCAATCCGGTGATGATCGTGGCCGGGATGATCGTGGGCGCGTCAGGGACGATCCTCACCAACCTGATGGCAAAGGCGATGAACCGCTCGGTCCCGGCGATCGTGGCGGGGGGGTTCGGTGGCGAGGTGGCCGCGCCGACCGGCGGCGGGGAGGATGGGGATCGCACGGTTCGCTCGACCTCCCCCGCCGATGTGGCGATTCAGCTCTCCTACGCCCGTCAGGTCGTGATTGCACCCGGATACGGCATGGCCGTGGCCCAGGCCCAGCACGCGGTCCGTGAGCTCGAGAAGGCGCTCGAGGCCAAAGGTGTCGAGGTCAAATTCGCCATCCATCCCGTGGCCGGCCGGATGCCTGGTCATATGAACGTGCTGCTGGCGGAGGCCGACGTGCCCTATGACCGGCTCAAGGAGATGGACGAGATCAACCCGGAGTTCTCCCGGACGGATGTGGTACTGGTGATCGGGGCCAACGACGTGACGAACCCGGCGGCCAAGAACGAGCCAGGCTCGCCCATCTACGGGATGCCGATTCTCGAGGTGGACAACGCGCAGTCGGTGATCGTCCTCAAGCGCTCGATGGCATCGGGCTTCGCCGGAATCGACAACCCGCTGTTTTACGACCCCAAGACCAGCATGCTGTTCGGCGACGCCAAGGCGTCGGTGAGCGAGGTCACCTCGGAGGTCACGGCGCTTTAGGGACTGGAGGGCGGCGCAGGAGCGCCGCCCGTGGGGTCGTCGATCGCAGCCCACCGCGTCTAGTGCAATCCGGCCGCGCGGGCGCAGGCCACGCCGTCCGCCTTGACCTCGGACGTGTGCGTCTTCACGGCTCCCATGGTCGTGACCCCTTGCGCGAGCTCGGCCCGGATCACGCAGTCGATGATCTTGGGGATCGCCGGGGTCGGCACGCCGGGAAGTCGGGTCAGTCCGCGCTCGACAAACGCGCGATACGCCGGCGAGCTCACCTTGGTGGTGACGGGAAGCGGCGAGCCGGCCAAGTTGCCGGTGCCCGTACCTGAACGCGCCGGGCCGTTATTCGATCCACCGCACCCCGCTACGCCCAGGGCGACTGCGGTCGCCAGCAGGGCCAGAAGGGTCTGGACGAGGACACGGGAGCGGCGGTGCCCCGCCGCCCCCGTGAGCGGTCCTCGATCAGTGGAGTCCAAGCGCCTTCGCGCAGGCTTCTCCGTCGGCCCGGGCCTGGGAGGAGTGTGTGCCAACGGCACCGGCCGTCTTGAGCCCTTGGGATTCGAGCTTCTGGATCGCACAGTTGACTACCTTGGGGATGTCGCCTGTGGGCAGGCCTGGGATCTTGGAAAGAGCCGCAGACAGAAGCTGGCGATATGGGCCCGAGTTGATCGGTGTAGTCAGCGTGAGGCCTGACGATCCACCGGTTGTGCTCCCTGGCGTGCTCGTGGTACTGCCCGGAGTGCTGACGGCAGACGTGCCCGTCCCTCCGCTTGAGCCGCCCGACGAGGGGCTCTTGTGAGACGAGCCTCCACATCCGGCCACGGCCAGGGCCGCGGTTACTACAAAAAGCGCCATATGGCGTGTACGCAACGTCCTCATGTTTGCTCCTTCCGTGCCGGCAGATGGTTCGACGTGGCGACGCCGGCAAGCCGGCACGTCGTAAGCGCGCTGTGCGATTAGTGCAATCCGAGTGCCCTGGCGCAGGCTTGCCCGTCCACATTGGCCTCCGAGGAGTGCGCGTGAACGTCGCCCACGGTCTTGATGCCCTGGGACTCGAGCTTGCCGATCGCGCAGGTAACGATCTTGGGAACGTCCTTGGCGGGCAGACCCGGGATCTCCGAAAGCCGCGACGCCAGCGCCGTCTTATACCCGGTTGAGTTGACCGGGGTCGATGGCGTCAGGGTGGACGAGCTGCTCGTGCTGCCAGACGTGCCAGTGCCAGCGGTCGTGCCGGAGGAAGACTTCTTGCTTGAACCTCCACAGCCAGCGATTGCGATCGCGGCCGCGCTAAGGACCAGCGCTAGCTTGCGCACGGCGGGCGTTCTCATATTTCTCCTCGTCGAGGGGACGTAGGCGAGGACTTAGAGCGTTCCCCGCTAGGGACGAGCGACATAGTAGCTGCCGATCCAGAGGCGATCGCTCGTCTTTGGTTAGAGTCGGGCGCACAAGCAGCTAGAACCAGTCGTCCCGATCAACAAGCGCGCGGAGGCACCATGGACCCCAACCGGCTGACCGCCATCCACATCTTCTCGCACCTCTCCGACGAGGAAGCCAGGCGGCTGGCCACGTTCGCCACCGAAACGAGCGTCGCGGAGGGCCAGATCCTGATGAAGCAGGGGGACTACTCGACCGAGCTGATCGCGATTGAAGAGGGCACCGCCGACGTGGTCAGAGATGGCGAAAAGATCGCCTCGCTGAAATCAGGGGACCTGATCGGCGAAATGGGCTTGATCGAGCGCCGGCCGCGAAACGCCGACGTGATCGCCACCTCGCCGATGCGAGTCCTGAAGCTGACGCATTGGGAGATCCGGCGGATGTCCGAGGACACCGTCGACCGCATCAGGGAAATGATCGAGGAACGGCGGAGCAAGGGCGAGGCCGATCCCGGAGATCCGGCTGAGTAGGAGGAGGCTGCAGGGGGTGCGCGGGGGGTGCGGGAAAAACGCCTGTGTTTGGCGTGTTTTTCCACGGCCTCAAGGGGCCAGCCCCATGGGCCCGGGTCTGGCTAGACGCTGACGGGCGCGTTCTAGCGCTGGTGGGCGCGTTCTAGCGCTGGTTATGTGGCGTTCCTGCAGGTTTGGAGCGCCGAGTCTGTGCAAAATCCCATATTGATACATCGGATTTCGGTGTGGCGTCGAGCAGAAAAGTGGGATGGCTCGTCTGCGCTTCATATCGGTCCTTGCCGCAAGCGCTGTGGCACTGCTGGCCTGTTCGGCCGGAGCTTGGGCGGCCGGGTCGGGCGGAGGCTCGGTCAGCGGCCGTTCTTCGCACTCCTCTCACGGGAAGAGCGACTCGAAGTCAGGAGGCAAAGCCCTCGTCCCGGAGAATGCCCCTCGCGGCCTACAGACCACGAGCGAAGCACCTGTGTTCTCACGGCTCCTGCGCGATGGCGACCGCGGCAGCGATGTCATGCAGCTTCAAAGCTGGCTGAACTATCTCGGTTACCGCGTCGATCCGAGCGGCGTCTTTGGCTCGATCACGCTAGGTGCCGTCAAGCGATTCCAGGCGTCGCGGCACCTTGCGGTCGACGGCATCGTGGGCCCGATCACGGCGCAGGCAGTGGTCTCGGCCGTCGCGGTCCGGGAGCGAAAAGAAGGGATTTCGCCGCCTCCCAATCAGGGCGGGACCCAGGTCTTCGATCGCGATCTTCAAGTACGGCGATAAGGGCAACGACGTCAAGACGCTCCAACTGTGGCTGACTCAGGTGGGCTACCCCGTCGAGATCAGCGGTGTCTTTGGCCCGGTGACCGAATCAAAGGTCAAGCAGTTCCAATCAGCCCAGAACCTGACGGTGGATGGAGTCGTGGGGCCCATTACGGCAGCCGCCTTGCTCAACGCGCTCAATCAGTCAGGCAGCGGCTCTGGCAGCGGCTCAGGTTCCGGCGGGCCCAGTGGCTGGGTCTTCCCGATCAAGCCGATCAGTGAGGTGGTGAGTCCCAGCTCCTGGACCCTTGACCAGGGCGTCGACATTTCGACCGACAACGCAGCCTGCGGTTCCCACGCAGTCGAGGTGGCCATGACGTCGGGAACGATCGTCCAGGAGGGCATCTCCGGATTCGGCCCGTACGCCCCGATCATCAAGGTTTCCAGCGGTCAATACGCCGGCCGCTACATCTACTACGGCCACGCCGCCCCGGCCCTGGTACCCGTCGGTGCCCACGTGAGCACCGGTCAGCCCATCGCCGACGTGGGGTGCGGAAAGGTCGGCCTCTCGAGCGGCCCTCACCTGGAGATCGGGATCAGCGCCCCGGGCGGCCCACCGTGCTGCCCCAGCATGAACGAGACCTCCCCGGACATGTACAAGATCGTCCTCGCGCTGTTCAAGGCGGCCGGGGGCTAGGAGGACGCGGCTCGGCGCCTGGCGCTTGGCCCTCGGCGTTCAGCGCCCGGCGCTGCGTCCGCTCCGCCGCTCGCCGCCCGGCTCAATCTCTACTCTGGGCGCCATGCTGGCCCGCGACCGAGCGCTTGAGGTTCTGGAGCGTGAATCGTTTGACGTGCTGGTCATCGGCGGGGGGATCACCGGGGCCGGGGTCGCACTGGACGCCGCGTCGAGGGGCTACAGCGTTGCCCTGGTAGAGCAGACCGACTACGCGTCCGGGACCAGCAGCCGGTCTTCAAAGCTTGTTCACGGCGGCCTTCGCTACCTCCAGAACTTTGACCTGGGGCTCGTCCGGGAGGCACTGCTCGAGCGAAGCTTGATGGTCAGGCTGGCGCCGCACCTCGTCCGCCCGCTCCACATGGTGGTTCCTGCCTTCGGCGGAGCGCGCCCGGATCGACTGGTGGGAATCGGGCTGAACATGTATGACGTGATGGCTGCGCCGACGTTGCGCGGGCGCCGTGAGGCAAGGCGCAGCGCGCAGCGCGGCGCCCGCAGCCAGCGTGACGACGACCTTGAGAGCGACTGGAGCCCAGCGCGGCACCGCACGATTTCGGGCGAGGAGGTGGTCGAGTTGCTCCCGGCGCTCGCCCAACGGGCTCCGAGCGGTGGCTACCTGTTCTATGACTGCCAGACCGACGACGTCCGCCTGGTGCTGACCGTGCTCGGCGAGGCCGAGCGCTTTGGGGCGGTGTGTGCCAACCGGCTCCGGGTGAAGGAGCTGCTCGGAGAGCGGGGACAGGAGGACTCAGGCGCCGTAGCGCTCGACCGCGAGAGCGGGACCGAGCTGGTGATCCGGGCCTCCAACGTGATCAACGCCACGGGGGTGTGGGCAGACCAGATACGGCCTGAGGAGCTCCATGGCGAAGCCGAGGTCCCGACGATTGCTCCGAGCCGGGGAACGCATGTGCTCGTGGCGTCCACAGACCTTTCCCTCCGGGCCGGCGCGATCGTGCCCGCCGGTGAGGGGCGCTCGATCTTTGCCCTGCCCTGGCTCGGCAGGAGCCTGCTCGGGACCACCGATAACAACTACGACGGCCCGATCGACCATGTTCGCCCCGCGGCCGCAGATGTTCGCTATCTGCTCGACGCCGCGAACGAATTCTTCGGGACCGAGTTGACGACGGACGATCTCGTGGGTGCTTACGCGGGGGTGCGGCCGCTGATCTCGTCCGGGGACCAGCGCAAATCGGTCGACATCTCCCGGAAGGCCGAGCTGTACGAGACCTCCAGCGGGCTGATCACGATCACCGGCGGCAAGCTCACCACGTGGCGACGGATGGCGAAGCTGGCCGTCGATCGGCTGGTCGAGCGGGACGGGCGCAGCGCCCCCTGCCGGACGCACGAGATTCCACTCGGGCAACCTGTCGATCCGGCGGAACTGTCACGAGTGGAGGGCGTGTCGCCCGCGTCGTATGCGAGCCTGGCCCAGCGATACGGCTTCGCGGCCCAGCACGTCCTGGCCGTTGCGGCCGAGCGCCCCGAGCTGGCCGCGCCGATCACACCTGATCTCCCCGACCTGTTGGCCGAAGCTCCGTTCGCCGCTCGCAACGAGCAGGCGAAGAGCGTGGGGGATGTTTTGCTCAGACGGACCAGGCTCGGGTTGCTGGCGGGCCGGCGTCTGAGCGAGCCTGGCTGTGATGCCCCGATCCGTGTCGCCCGCGCGCTGGGTCAGGAGCTGGGATGGGATGAGACCCGGGCCCAGACTGAGGTTGGGCGCTTTGAGGAGGAGGCAGCTCTCGAGGGGATCTCCGGCGCGATGCTGTCCGCCGCCACCGCATGACCGCGCCGGCTCGGCCGCTTCGCACCACGCACGGCACGCTCGAACTTGGTGCCCGACCCTGGGTGATGGCAGTGGTCAACGCCAGCCCAGAATCGTTCTCCGATGCCGGCGGCCTTCAGGACGATGACGAGCGGCTCGCTCTGGCTCGTGAGCAACTGAGCGCCGGAGCAGACCTGATCGATGTCGGGGGTGAGTCCGGTGTGACGAACCGACCCGCCATCTCGCCCGGCGAGGAGACGGCGAGAGTGGTGTCATTGATCGAGCGCCTGGCCAGCGGAGAGCAGGCGCTCGTTTCCGTGGACACGTACAAGCCCGAGGTGGCCCAGGCGGCGATCGCTGCCGGCGCCGCGATCGTCAACGACATCAGCGGCCTACGGAATCCCGAAGTCGCGGATATCTGCGCCGAGTCTGGCGCGGGACTCGTCCTCACCCACAATCGCGCGGCGCCCAAGGAGAAGCTCCTTGACCCGAGCCTCGATGGTCACATCGTCGAGGACGTGGAGCGCTTCCTTGAGGATCGCATCGAGCTCGCGGTAGAGCGAGGGGTGGCCTTCGAACAGCTACTTCTCGACCCGGGTCCCGACCTTGGCAAGACCCCTGCCCAGACCGTGCGAGCGCTGCGAGCGCTGGAGCGCCTGCACCGCTTGGAGCGCCCGCTGCTCCTCGCCGTGTCCCGCAAGGACTTTGTCGGTGCGATCACGTCTCGTTCCCCGCGTGGGCGCCTGGCTGGGACGCTAGCGGCGATTGCATATGGGGTCGATGCGGGGGCTCACGTCCTACGCGTGCACGACGTAGCGCAGGTGGTGGACTTCCTGGCCGTCCGCGGCGTCCTGGACGGCCAAATCGAAATGGATCCCGCCCTGCGCCTGGCCGATGAGCTCCGCTGGGAGCAGGGGTAAAGGCGAGGCTTGGTGGCCCTCTGGCCGCTACATTGGACGAGAACCAGGCATTCGCCGGCCGCTGGCGCAACGCGGCCGGAGCCTTCCGAATCCACCGACCAAGGAGGACCAGCCATGTCCGTACTCGATAGGGGCGCGCTCCAGGCCAGCCCGCTGGCCGATCTGCACGCGATCGCCTCGGAGCTCTCGATCGATTCGTACCGGCGCCTACGCCGGGCCGAACTGATCGACGCCATCTTGCAGCGCCAGTCCGGCGAACCAGAAGCCGCCGAGCCCGAAAGCGATCCAGAGGCCGAGGCCGAGCCTGCGCCGCGTCGACGGCGGCGTGGGGGACGCAGCAAGACCGAGCCGCCCGATGCTCCCCCCAGCGAGGACGCTTCGGCGTCAGGAGCGGAGGAGGGTCCCGAGCAGCCCGAAGCCGGCGCGCAGGCGGACAAGGCCGAGCCGGAGGTCGTCGAGGGAGTGGTCGAGCTCCTTCCAGGCGGCTCGGGCTTCGTTCGTGTTCACCCGCCCGAGCCCTCCGACGAGGACATCTACATCTCGTCGGCGCAGATCAAACGGTGCGAGCTGGTCACGGGCGACCGCGTGAGTGGGCCTCGGCGCGCGCCGCGGCGCTCCGAACGGTTTGCCTCGCTGGTGCGCGTCGACACGGTCAACGGGCGCCCCGCGAGCGAATTGGCCGATGGCGTGCGCTTCGATGATCTTCCGCTTGCCTTCCCCGACCAGCGGTTCGAGCTGGCCGCCAACGATCCGGCGCTGGAGGCGATTGACAGCGCGGCGCCAATCGGCCGCGGGTCCCGGGTCGTGATCGCCGGGCCCCCCGGCGCCGGCAAGACCGAGCTACTGCGTCGCCTGGCCTCGGCCGTGGCCGGGGTCGAGGGCCTCCAGCCCTGGCTCGCGCTTGTCGGTGTACGTCCCGAGGAGATTCCGGAATGGCGCGAGGGTCCCGTCGCCCCGGCCGTTTCCCTCAGTTTCGGCGCCTCTGGCGACGCTCAGGGACAGGCGCTCGAAGGCGTCGTCGAACAGGTGCGCCGGCTGGTCGCCCGTGGCGCAGATGCCGTTGTGCTGATCGACACCCTCGACCGCGTCGGCGAGTCTGCGGCCCAGAAGGTCCTCGCGTCGGCCCGGAACATCGTCGATGGTGGCTCGCTGACCGTAATCGCCACCGCCTCGGCTCCGTTCGGCGGCGAGACGACACTGATCGTGCTCGACCGCGCGGCCGAAGGACCTCCCGCGATCGACGCCGCGAACAGCTGGACGATCCGGCGCGAGCGACTCGGGTAGAGCCAAGATTGGCGCGCGCTGGGTCGCGGTAGGCTCCCGCTACCCAGAGGAGAGGAGACCCATGCGCCAGCTCACCGCGCTGGACCAGCAGTTTCTCGCGCTTGAGGATTCACGCCACGTGGGTCACGTGGGGGCCCTGGCGATCCTTGATCCCTCCACCGCCCCGCAGGGGCGGCTTACGCTTGAGGATCTCCAGGCGCTGATCGCCGAGCGGCTTCCGCTGGTGCCCCCGTTCCGCTGGCGCCTGGTCGAGGTGCCGCTCCACCTCGACTATGACTACTGGGTCGACGACGTCGACTTCGACCTGGACTTTCACGTCCGCGAGCTGGCCCTGCCCCCCGGAGGGACCGAGCTCAAGCTGGCCGAGCAGGTGGCCCGGATCTTCGCCCGCCCGCTGGACCGCTCCCGTCCACTGTGGGAGCTCTACCTGATTCACGGCCTCCCGGAGGGGCGGGTGGCCGTGATGACGAAGATCCACCACGCCGTCATCGATGGCATGTCCGGGAACGAGATCCAGGGGGCGCTGCTCGACCTGACACCCGAGGGCCGTGAGGCGCCGCCGGCACTGACCGATCCAGGCGATGAGAGGCCGAGCGAGCTGGGGATGTTCGTCCGAGGCGTCCTGGGCGTCGGCCGGTATCCGTTGAGGCTGATCGGATCGGTCCCTCGAGCCCTGCCCAACGTGGGCGAGGTGCCGACGCTGGCCAACATCCCCGGGCTCCGGATCGCCGGCTCGGCTGCCTCCACGGCGTTGCGGGTTCTGGGCCGCCGCGGCCGGGTCGTGGGCCAGCGCGACCTCGTGCCTCCGCGCACGTCGTTCAACGGCCGCATCTCAGGCCATCGGCGGTTCGCCTTCGGGCGGCTGTCGCTCGACGAGATCAGGCAGGTCAAGAACGAATACGGCGTCACCGTCAACGACGTCGTCGTGTCGCTGGGCGCCGGAGCGGTTCGCCGCTGGCTGCTCGAGCATGACGAGCTCCCGTCCGATCCGCTGGTGGCTCAGATCCCGGTCTCGGTTCGGACCGAGGGCCAGCAGGGGACCTACGGCAATCGGATCCTGCTCATGACCGCGCCGCTGTGGGTGGCCGAACCCGATCCCCTCCGCCGCCTCCAGATGACCCACGAGGCGCTGGCCGAGATGAAGGAGCGCCACCGTGCCCTGCCGGCAGAGCTCCTCCAGGACGCCAATCAGTTCATACCTCCGGCGGTGTTCTCTCGCGCTGCCCGTCTGAGCTTCTCGCTGGCGAGCTCCGGCCGCCCAGCCTGGAACCTCGTGATCTCAAATGTGCCCGGGCCGCAGTTCCCGCTGTACATGGCGGGCGCTCGGCTCGAGTCCAACTATCCGATCTCGGTGATAACCGATGGCATGGGGCTCAACATCACCTGCATGAGCTACTGCGGATACGTCGACTTCGGCCTCGTGGCCGACCGAGAGCAGATGCCCGATCTTTGGCGGCTGCTTGGGTGGCTTCGAGAGGCGCTTGAAGAACTCAAGCCGGTCGGCCGCGAGAGGGAAAGACCACCGAGCGCCGAGGCAACGGGGCCCGAGCCGGCCGAAGCCGATACTGCTAAGACGGAGGCACAGGATGGCTGAGCAATTCGCGGACGTAGGCCGAGGAATAACTATTTGCTACGAGGAGTTCGGGCAGCCGAGCGATCCATCAATCCTGCTCGTCATGGGGCTGGCCACGCAGATGATCGGCTGGCCCGATGAATTCTGCCGGCAGCTGGCCGACCGTGGATTTCGGGTCATTCGCTTCGACAACCGTGACTGCGGGCGCTCCACACACACCACAGGCCGGCCGCCGACCCCGCTGGAGCTCGTACGGCGTCATATGCCACCCGCCCAGTACACCCTGAGCGACATGGCGACCGACGCGGTCGGGTTGCTGAGGGCGCTCGAACTCGAATCAGCCCATGTCGTGGGCGTGTCGATGGGAGGGATGATCGCTCAGACGCTCGCCGCCGAGCACGCCGGGTCGGTCCGCTCGCTGGTATCGATCATGTCGACCACCGGCAATCGCTGGAGAGGCCAGCCCGCTTTCGGCATCTATCGCTTCCTTCTGCGTCAGGCGCCGCAGGAACGCGGACCGTTCATCGAGCACATCGTGCGGGTGTACTCAGCCATCGGCTCGCCGGGCTTCCCGCGTAATGAGGAGCGTCTCAGAGACATGGCCGGACGCAGCTTTGATCGGAGCCACGACCCCGCCGGCCCCGGACGCCAGCTGGGGGCAATCATCGCCTCGGGCGACCGTACACCCCGGCTGCACGGCATCCGAGTGCCGACGCTGGTGATCCACGGGACGAAGGACCGGATGGTCCGCAAGTCCGGAGGTCGTGCCACCGCCCGAGCCATTCCCGGCGCAGCGCTGGTCATGATCGACGGAATGGGCCACGACCTCCCGGAGGGCGCCTGGGATCGGCTGATCGAGTTGATCAGCTCGCATGCTCGTGCCGCCGAACGGTCTTCTTCGGCCGCGGTCGTCTAGGAGGCATCGACTCAGTACGCGGTGCACCGGCTTCGATGCCGCGGCTGCGCTTTGTAGCGCGGTTCCTGGCCACGGTGCCAGAGCAGCTCGTCGGCCCCGGCCGCCGTGAGCTTCGGCTGGGCGGCCACGATCAGCTCGACGGCCTGGACCGCGCAGCCCCGGATCTCGACTTCCTCAGGCGAATCGTGCTCGATCAGCTCTCCGCGCTCGATGCGCTCTGTTAGTGATTGGGCGAACTCGAGCACGCCGTCGAGGCGAAGGACGTGGGGCACGAGGTTGTCGGCGAACATCGTGAGCCGCTCCAGATCATCGAAGTGGACGACGTTGGCCCGGTGGAGGTCGGCGGCTGTGATCTGAGCCCGTTTGAGGAAGGGGATCCGAAGCTCCTGGTATGGAGAGGTGTCGCCGAAGCAGTCCCACCGGGCCAGCCGCTCGACCAGCGTCACCGCCGATCCGCCGGCTGAGTCGACCAGGACTTCGAAGCTGCCGGCGTGATCGGCTCCAAGGTGGCGCCCCAGGTCGTTGAGCGAGCGGGCGAACAGCCCCATCAGCTCGTGGGCGGGATCCTGGGCGAGAATCTTGGCTATCTGGCTCGGCGTGATCTCGACGAGTTCGTCGGCTGACCAGGGCCCAGCTTGGTCGAACCGCTCTCGCAGGGCGGCGGCGATCGTGAAATACCCCGACTTCCCCGGTGGTTTTCTGAGGGTCGGAAACCAGCCTGAGCCGAAGTTGATCGCGTCCAGCGTGACCCAGAACGCGGGGCTTTCCGACGTGAATGGCGATTCAGTTACGAGGGGTGAAAGTGAATCGCCATTCACCGCGGTGAGGGAGGCGGCGTAGGCGGGAATCCGCCCATGGTTAACCCGCACGTGCTTCGCGCGCTCGGCCACGGCGGCGCAGGCAGCTCGAAGCTGGGTGAGCAGATCGTCGATTGGGCCGACCACCTCCCTCGCTACCGTTGGCCGTCTGACGATGCCACAGACAGAGGATGCCCTCCAGACCCTGCTTGAGGGTCTGAACGAGCCTCAGCGGGAGGCGGTGACCGCGGGCGAGGGACCGCTCTTGATCTTGGCCGGAGCCGGGTCGGGCAAGACCCGGGTGCTGACCCACAAGATCGCCTACCTGCTGGCGATCGAGGCCGTTGCACCCAACGAGGTCCTGGCCATCACGTTCACCAACAAGGCCGCCGACGAGATGCGGGAGCGAGCCAGCCTGCTGATCGGGCGGCGGGTCCGGGGGATGTGGATCATGACCTTCCACTCCGCGTGCGCCAGGATGCTTCGGGCCCACGCCGAGCGCCTGGGCTACACCCGCCAGTTCACGATCTATGACCAGGCCGACTCACGGCGTCTGATCAAGCGCTGCCTGGATGACCTGGGGATCGATCCCAAGCGCTTCACCCCGGCAGCCATCGGCTCACAGATCTCCGAGGCCAAGAACCGCCTCCAGGACGCCGACGCCTATGGCCACATCGTCGGCTCGTACTTCGAACAGACGGTGGCCGACGCCTACCGAGCCTATGAGCGCGAGCTCCACCGAATGAACGCGATGGATTTCGACGACCTGCTCGTTCGAGCCGTTGACCTGCTGCAGCTCTTCGACGAGGTCCGCCGGCAATACGCCACCGGATTTCGGGAGATCCTGGTGGACGAGTACCAGGACACCAACCACGCCCAGTACCGCTGGCTCCAGCTGCTGGCCTCAGAGCATCGGAATTTGATGGTGGTGGGGGACGATGCGCAGTCGATCTACGGGTTTCGCGGAGCTGACATCCGCAACATCCTCAACTTCACCGACGACTATCCCGACGCTCACGTCGTCAAGCTCGAGCAGAACTACCGCTCGACCCAGACGATCCTGGACGCGGCCAACGCGATCATCTCCAACAACCGTGGCCAGACCCCAAAGCACCTCTGGACTGACCTGGGGCACGGCGACCACATCAAGGTTCGCGAGCTCGAGGATGAGCACGCTGAGGCGCGGTTCGTCACCGGCGAGATCCAGCGCCTGATCGACGAGGGCGCCGCGCGGGCTGAGATCGCCGTCTTCTACCGGACGAACGCTCAGTCGCGAGTGCTGGAGGACACGCTGACCCGGGCGGACATTGCCTACCAGGTCGTGGGTGGGACGAAGTTCTATGACCGAGCCGAGATCAAGGACGCGGTCGCCTATCTCGTGACCCTCGTCAACCAGCAGGACATCGGAGCCTTCACCCGGATCGTGAACTCGCCTCGGCGGGGGATCGGGTCAACCTCGGTGTCCCGGGTGCTGTCGTTTGCCAACACGACCGGGATGTCCGTCTGGGAAGCTGCCTCTGAGCCCGAGCAGATCCCGGGGCTGGGGACGCCCGCGATCAAGGCGCTCCGGCGATTCATGGGAACCATGCACGTGTTGCGTGAACGCGCCCAATCTGGGGCGCGCGTGGCCGAGTTGCTCAAGGACGTCCTTCGGGAGACCGGCTATCAGGAAGCACTTGAGGCCGAGCGGACAATCGAGGCCCAGGGACGGATCGAAAACCTCGAGGAGCTCGTGAACGTGGCCGCCGAATTCGACGCCTCCGATGCCGAGGGGCGCACGCTGGCCGACTTTCTCGAACAGACCTCGCTTCGCTCGGACGCCGACGAACGCACGGACGACGAGGGACTGATCACGCTGATGACGCTTCACAACGCCAAGGGCCTCGAGTTTGGGATCGTGTTCATGATCGGCTGCGAGGAGGGCGTCTTTCCGCACTCGCGCGCCCTCGACGAAGGTGGTCTCGAGGAAGAGCGCCGGCTCTGCTACGTCGGGATCACCCGCGCGCAGCGGGATCTCTACATCTGTTACGCCCGCACCCGGGCGGTGTTCGGCGCCCGCCAGTGGGGCGCGCCAAGTCGGTTCATCGGCGAGATCCCGGCGACGTTGACCGACAGAGAGGAGCCGGTGTCCGGTCGCCGCGGACTGGCCGCCATCCGGGCCAGGGCGACGTCCTGGGGGAGTTCGGACGAGAGCCCGGGCTGGGCCGATTCGCCCGCCACGCCGAAGGTGACCTACCGGCTCGGAGAGGATGTGAGCCATCCGACCTTCGGCGAGGGCGTCGTCACGGCGCTCGAGCCCGGTGGAATCGTCGTCATCCGCTTCAGCAAGGATCACTCGGAGCGCAAGCTGGTGGCCGACCTGGCGCCGCTAACGCGGCGGTAGGACCTTCCGCCCGCGCTCAGGACAGATCGGCTCTGTCAATACATCCCTTCCCGGCGGGCGTAGCGCGCGGCCCGTTCGCGATCGTGCCGCTCGACATCGAATGACGGGTCGTCCTTGATGGTGCGCAGGATCTGCCCGGAACTGGGGAGCTCAGAGCGCGCGATGTGGTGCTCGGGGTTCCACAGGTCCGAGCGAATCAGCGCCTTGGAGCACTGGGTGTAGGCCTCCTGAACCGAGATCAGTAGACCGAGCTTGGGCACCTTGCCCTCTACCGCGCTCGCGGCCAGCAGCTCTGGGTCCTCGACGATCTGGGCTTCGCCGTTGACCCGAAACGTGTCGCCCACTCCGGGAATCAGGAATAGGAGCGCGATCCGCGGGTCTAGGAGCAGGTTTGTCAGCGTGTCGGCGATGCGGTTGCCCGGTCGCTCCGGCAGGAAGAGCGTCTGCGGGTCCAGGACACTGACAAAACCGGGCGGATCGCCTCGCGGCGAGACATCGAGCCCGCCGTCAGGGCTGGCCGTCGCGACGCAGACGAAGGGCGAGCGCTCGATGAATTGCCGCGTGAGCTCGTTGATTCGGTCGCTGATCTTGGCGGTCGTGAGCTCGGTCGGCTGGCCGCCGATCAGAGCGCGGAGCTCGGTTTCGTCCGTGATGAGCCGTCTGCCGTTCAGGTTCATGCCGCTATTGAAGCGGACCTGCTCTGGCCGCTCGATCCACTAGCTTCCGGCACCCATGTCAGCCACGATCATCGACGGGCGTGCCGTGGCCGCCCGGATCCGCCAGGAGGTTGCGGAGGAGGTGGCCCGCCTGCGCGAAGCCGGTGGTCGGGTGCCCGGTCTCGCCACGATCCTCGTCGGGGCCGACCCGGCCTCCGCCGTCTATGTGGCCAACAAGCGCAAGGCGTGCGCCGAGGTTGGCATTGCCGATCACCATCGCCATCTGTCGACGAGCGCCACCCAGGAGGAGGTCGCAGGGGCGATCGACGAGGCAAATCGCGACGGCGCGGTGAGCGGCATCCTGCTCCAGCTTCCCGTTCCGGACCACCTGGACGAAGCAACTCTCACGGCGATGATCTCGCCGGAAAAGGACGTCGACGGGCTCACCCCGGTGAGCGCGGGGCGCCTGCTCCAGGGCTCGCCCGGGTTGCGGCCCTGCACCCCGCGGGGGATTATGGAATTGCTGGACTGCCACGACGTGCCGCTGGAAGGGGCTCGGGCCGTCGTCGTCGGCCGCTCCAACCTCGTGGGCAAGCCGATTTCGGTCCTATTGCTCGAGCGGCACGCCACGGTCACGATCTGTCATTCCCGCACGCGTGACCTGGCCTCGGTGTGCTCCGAGGCCGATGTGCTAATCGCCGCGGCCGGGGTGGCCGGCCTGATCGGCGCCCAGCACGTCAAGGCCGGAGCGACCGTGATCGATGTCGGGATCAACCGCACGCCCGATGGCCTGCGCGGGGACGTCGACTTCGTTGCCGTCGCGTCGAAGGCCGGACTGATCACCCCGGTCCCCGGCGGAGTCGGACCGATGACGATCGCCATGTTGTTGCGCAACACCCTCACCGCGGTGCTGGAATCGGGCGCCGGCTAGCGGTAGGGTCAGACCCGTAAAGCACGGAGGAGAACGCTCGTGAACTTACTCGCGACGGAGCGCGGTTTCTGAGTCGATGCCCGGAGTCCCGCTCCCCTCGGTTCTCAGAACTCGAGCCCGCGCCTTGCAATTCGACCGCACCCGCCTGCGATGGCCCGAGTGGGTCGTGGCGGCCGGTGCGCTCGTCCTGCTGCTGGCGCTGTTCGTAATGAACTGGTACACGATCACGCTCGTGTCCGGCGGGCGCGGCCCGAAGTTCCTCGTCGGGCAGAGCATCAACGGCTGGGACGCCGTCTCGCACCTGCGGTGGCTGATTCTGGTCACGATCGTGGCGGCCTTCGCGCTGTTCCTGCTGCAGGCGATGAGGCGCCCCCCCGCGCTGCCGGTGACCTTCAGTCTGGGTGTTGCTGTGCTGGGAGGCGTGACCGCGGTCTGGCTACTGGTCCGGGTGGCGATCGATCCGCCCGGAGGACGGGGCCTGGGCGGCTGGGTGGCATTGGTCGCGGACGCCGTCCTGACCTGGGGTGCCTTTAGATCGCTCCGGATGGAGGGAATCCTGGCCACCGATGCGCCGGCCCACATCCCGACGATCCCGCTGCCGTCCGGCGCGGCGCCCCGGGCGTCCTCGCCGCCCGCCAGCGTCTCTCCGCCTCCCGCGGACCGTTCCTAGAATCCGGCAGGCATGCTTGATCGCGAGCAGGTCCTTCACGTCGCACGTCTGGCTCGGCTCGAGCTGAGCGAGCAGGAGGTCGATCGGATGTCATCCGAGCTCTCCCACGTGCTCGACCACATCGAAAAGATCCGCGAGCTCGACCTTGAGGGCGTTCCGCCAACCTCGCACGTGGTCGAGGTCAGCGGCGTGCTGCGGCCCGATGAACCCACGCCCTCGCTGCCGCGGGACGTGATCCTGGCCGCCGCGCCGGAGCCGTTGCACGATGGCTTCGGCGTCCCCAGTCCAGGCGCCCCAGAAGCGTGAGCGACCGGAGCCTGATCGAGCTCACCGCCGCGACCGCCGCCGAGCGGGTCCGGGCCGGGGAGCTCGACCCCACAGAGCTGTTCGAGGCATACCGGGACCGAGCGGAGGCCGACGAGCTCGGCGCCTTCACCTGGGTGGCCGATGCGCCGCGGCCGGAGCGGCCGGCGCAGGATGCCCCGCTGGGCGGAGTGCCGGTCGGCGTCAAGGACCTTTTCTGCACCGAGGGCGTGCCGAGCCAATCAGGCTCGAGGATTCTCGAGGGATACCGGCCGCCGTATTCGGCCACGGTCGTCAAGCGTCTCCAGGAGGCCGGCGCCCCGCTTCTGGGCAAGACCAACCAGGACGAGTTCGCCATGGGGTCCTCGACCGAGAACTCGGGCTTCGGCCCTGTGCTGAACCCGTGGGACCGAAAGCGCGTCCCCGGAGGTTCCTCGGGAGGTAGCGCCGCCGCGGTGGCGGCGGGCATCGCCCCCTGGGCCATCGGCACCGACACGGGCGGCTCGATCCGCCAGCCGGCGGCGCTGTGCGGGGTTGTCGGCGTGAAGCCCACGTACGGGGCATGCTCTCGCTACGGGATGATCGCCTTCGCCTCGTCGCTTGATCAGGCGGGACCGCTGACCAGAGACGTGACCGACGCTGCGCTCCTGCTCTCTCAGATGGTCGGGCACGACCGGATGGACGCCACCTCCGTCCCCTTTCCCGAGCCGATCACGATGCCCCGGGCCGAGGACCTGAAAGGCGTGCGCCTGGGCGTGCCCGAGGAGCTGGCCGGATCCCAGGGTGGGGTGGAGGAGGGCGTGCAGAAGTGCTTCGAGGCCACGCTGAAGCTGGCGGAAAGCCTGGGCGCCACCGTGGAGCCATGCCGCCTCCCGCACGCGCCGCACGCCCTCTCGGCGTACTACCTGATTGCGCCGGCAGAGGCGTCGGCCAACCTGGCCCGCTTCGACGGCGTCCGCTACGGACTTCGGATCGAGGGCGACGCGGACCTGCTCACGATGTACAGCCGAACCAGGGCGACCGGCTTCGGGGACGAGGTCAAGAGGCGGATCATGCTCGGCACCTACGCCCTGTCGAGCGGCTACTACGACGCGTACTACGGGACCGCGCAGAAGGTCCGCACTCGCATCTCCGAGGATTTCAGGTTGGTGTTCTCAGAGTTCGACTTCGTCGTCACCCCGACGAGCCCATGGGTGGCGTTTCCACTGGGATCGAAGACGGCCGACCCACTGGCCATGTACCTGAACGACTTCTGCACTGTCCCGATGTCGCTGGCGGGGACGCCCGCGGTGTCAATTCCGTGTGGACTCAGTGAGGGACTCCCCGTCGGGTTCCAGCTCGCGGGGCCCGCGTTCAGCGAGAGCCGGATGCTCGATGCTGCCTACGCGCTCGAGCGCTCGATCGGCTTCGACCTGTCTCCGGCCCGTACGCCAGGGGGCGCGGGATGAGCCCTGGCTACGAGCCCGTGATCGGACTTGAGATTCACGTCCAGCTGAAGACGGCCACCAAGATGTTCTGCGGGTGTCGGACGTCGTTCGGGGACCCTCCAAACGTTCACACCTGTCCAACCTGCCTGGGGCTACCAGGCGCGCTCCCCGTGCCCAACGAGCGGGCGGTTCAGTTCGGAGTGATGATCGGCCTGGCCCTGGGGAGCGAGATCGCTGAGCGATCCGTCTTTCACCGCAAGAACTACTTCTATCCCGACAATCCAAAGGCCTACCAGATCTCGCAGTACGACGTGCCGCTGTGCCTCGGCGGGCGACTGGGCGAGGTGCGCATCCACCGCGTCCATTTGGAGGAGGACGCGGCCAAGCTCAACCACGAGGGGGTGAGCGGCCGGATCCATGGGGCGGACCGCAGCTGGGTTGACTTCAACCGGTGCGGAACGCCGCTGGTCGAGATCGTCTCGGAGCCGGATCTGCACTCTGCCCAGCAAGCGCGAGAGTGGCTCGTGATCCTCCGGGAAACGCTCCGGCAACTCGGGGTCTCGGACGTGAACATGTCCCAGGGCTCGTTGCGTTGCGATGCCAACGTCTCCGTCCGGCCTGAGGGGACGGCCGAGCTGGGCACGAAGACGGAACTGAAGAACATGAATTCGTTCGCTTTCCTGGAGAGCGGCATCGAGGCTGAGATCGAGCGGCAGGTGGTAATGCTCGAGGCCGGACAGCCGGTGATCCAGGAGACGCTCCACTTCGAGCCCAAGTCGCGCACGCTCACACCACTGCGCTCCAAGGAGGAGGCGCACGACTATCGCTACTTCCCCGAGCCTGACCTGGTACCGCTGATGGTCAGCGAAGCGCTGCTCGCTGCGGCCCGGGATGCACTTCCGGTCGAGCTGCCCACCGAACGAGCTCTGCGCTTCGAGCGTGAGCTGGGACTGAGTGAGACCCGGGCCCGCGAGCTTGCCTTCCGCAGCGAGCTGGCCTCGTTTTTCGAGCAGGCTCTGGCGGCCAGCCGTGATGACAACGGCGCGGCCGTGGAGGTGGCCAACTGGATCGCGCTGCTGGTGGCTCGCCTCGACGATGACACCGACCCGATGTCAAGCCCGGTGACGCCGGCCAGCTTCGCCGAGCTGGTGGACATGGTCGTCGCGCGGGAGGTCAGCCGCGGCGCGGCCACCGAGGTGCTGGACGTGCTCGTCACGAGCGGCGGAAGCCCCCGCCAGATCGTCGAGGAGCGAGGGCTCGGCGTCTTGAGCGACGGTCTCGAGGAGGCGGTCGATCGGGCGCTCGCCAGCGATCCGGAGGCCGTGGCCCAGGTGCGGGCCGGAAACGCCAAGGCCCTTGGTCCGCTCGTGGGCGCGGTGATGCGAGAGACCAAGGGCCGAGCCGATGGAGGCGAGGTCAGGAAGCTGATACTCGAAAGGGTTTCCTGACCGATCGCGCGGTGGCGGCCTCGTTGCGGGCGTAGGATGGGGCGGACCACGCGCCAGGAGGTATCGATATGTCGAAGCTGATCCGGATGGATCAAACGGGCCACAGCACGATCGCCGAGTGGTCAGTCGACGATCCAGCCAGCACGAGGGCAGCCGTGGCTGCTTTTGAGCAGCAGCTCGAGGAGGGCTGCTTCGCTGTTGTCACCGAGGGCGAGGGCCACGCCCGCCAGGTGCGTGAGCTTCCGATCGACGAGCCATTGGTGATCCTGCGCCGGGCGATCGCCGGCGGATAACCCGTCGTGGAAGACGCGGTCGGCCTTCCCGAACTCGCCCGCGTCCACTGGCGCCCCCGAGCCAGCGCGGACACCATCCGCCGAGCCGGCAGGCGGTGGACGATGTGTACGGCTGCGCATACGGTGCCGCTCGTGGCCACGGCTGGGGTCCTGGCCGGACTTGACCCGATCACGATTCCGGTCGGCCTGATCCTCCTCGGGCACGCGTGGGCGATACCGGAGCTCTACGCCGCCCGCGGGGCCAAGGTGGCCCGCTTCTGGGGTGCCCCGGATCAGCCAGCCGAGGCCGTGGCCGCTGGGCTCCTCGGTGACCTGGTGGGTCATGATGCCCGCCAGTTGTGGCGGCGGACCGGGCTCACGATGGAGCGCGGCCGGTTGGGCGTGTGGCTGCTCGCCCCCTCCGGAGCGATTCTGGTCTCGCCTGGCGGCCGCCGCGTGCACTGCTACTGCGTGGGTGTGACCGACACAGCGCTCCCGCCCAGCGACCGGACCGCACACCTGCTGCTCGCGCTGCGCGAGGATGAATCAGGGTTTGCCACCGTCGCCAACCTGGTGTTTGCCGGGGCACCGTGGCGGCTGCGTCGACGCCTGGCTGCACCGGCCCGTGAGGCGTTGCACGAGGCGCGCCGCGTGGCCGACGGTCTTTGAAGAAGTTTGTACCTAGGGCCAATGTGAGCTTTAGCTCCGCGGAGGAAGATCCTCGCCATGAAACGGCCAGCGCCTTCAACCAAGCTCGTGATGCTCGAGGACCGACGTGGAAGCGAAGACGCAGATCCTGGCGGCCCGCGGATGCGGCGCTACCGGATCGCGCGCCTACGCTTCGACGGCGGTCCGGCCCCGGACGATCGTCGCTTCGAGTACCTGAAGCGGGTCCACGACTAGCCGCGGCCCGACGCAAGAGCCCGTCCGACCCGAGGGGTCAGCGCGCTACGCTGTTAGGTATGAACAACGACATCGAGGCCACTCGCTCGCGCACCCCGGTGCTGCGTAAGGTGATGGCCGGGGCCGTGCTGGTGATCGCCGCCGTTGTGGTGGTGAAAATCGCTATCGGGTTGGTCACCGCCGTCTTCTGGACGGTCGTGGTGGTTGCCATCGTGATAGCGGTTCTCTGGGCGCTGAAAACCCTCGTCTGGTAGCCAGTCCGCATGGCGGGCGCGGCGTACGTGGTCATCTGCCTGGGCTTTGGCCTGGCGGGCGGCATCGTCGGGCGCATGAAGGGGAGTTCGTTCCTCCTCTGGTTCGCCATCTCGGCCGTGATTCCGTTCTTCGGGCTGCTCACCGCGATCTTCTACCGCTGGGAGGAGCGCGAGCTGCGACGCCAATGCCCGAAATGCGGTCGAGTGTGCAAGCTGGCCGACGCGAAGTGCATGCGCTGCGGTGAGGAGCTGGAGTTCCCGGAGGTGGCGCTCGCCTCCGAGGCCACGATGCGTGGTCGGCCGGTCTAGGGGCGGCGTCCGCCCCGGTACGCCCCGCCCCTGGAGCGGCGGTAGAGCCAGACCACCAGGATCGAGAAGACGACCGACAGCAGCAGGCCGGCTCCGTGCCGGTGAAGCACGTACCACGAAAACAGCCCGGCGCTGAAGGTCCCGCACAGTCCAACGGCCGCGGTCATCAGGATTCCCATCGGATCCGGCCCCGGCAACAGGAGCCGCGCAAGTGCGCCTACGAACAACCCCATCACGAACAGGATGATTAGGAAGAGAAGGAGTCCCACGCGGCCATCGTACTCCGGGACGAAGGCCGCTCAGAGCGCTTAGGCGCCCTGTGCAAACTGGCCTGCGGGCCGCTCGGAGGAGCCAAAGGCCGTTGGTAGACTCGATCGGACGGACGCATGGGGAGCCGCGGCTGCGCGTGCGCCATCAACCGATTCTGCGCCCGATAGGAGAGCGCCATGCGAGCAGTCGACGCCCTGATGGAATGCCTCAAAGCTGAGGGAGTGGAGGTCGTATTCGGTCTCCCCGGCGGCGCCAACCTGCCCACATACGACGCCTTCTATGACGCGGGAATTCGTCACATCCTCGTCCGGCACGAGGCCGGGGGCGGCCATGCAGCCGAGGGTTACGCCAAGGCGACCGGCCGGGTGGGCGTGTCGCTGGGCACGAGTGGTCCCGGAGCCACCAATCTGGTGACGCCGATCTGTGACGCGATGATGGACTCGGTCCCGGTGGTGTTCATCACCGGGCAGGTCCGCACCGAGCTGCTGGGCACCGATGGCTTTCAGGAGGCGGACACGATCGGGATCACGATGCCGGTCGTCAAGCACAGCTTCATGATCCAGCACCCGCTCGAGCTTCCGCGCTCGATCCACGAGGCATTCCACATTGCGCGTAGCGGCCGTCCCGGCCCCGTCGTTGTGGACATCCCGCAGGACCTCTCGCGGGCCGATATCCCGTACGAGCCGGTCACGGACGTCCACCTGCCGGGCTACCAGCCGACGACCGAAGGCAACAAGAAGCAGATCCGGCTCGCCGCTAAGGCGCTGGCCGGGGCCCGCCGGCCGGTGATCTACGCCGGCGGTGGCGTCGTGAGCGCCGGCGCCGCGGTTGAGCTGACGGAGCTGGCGATGTCCGACCGCTTCCCGGTTACGACCACCGTCATGGGACTGGGCGCTTTCCCGGCGCCCCACGAGCAATGGCTCGGGATGCTGGGGATGCACGGCACGCGCGCCGCGAACTACGCGATGGACGAGGCCGACCTGATCTGCGCCATCGGTGCACGCTTCGATGACCGGATCACGGGCAGGCTGAGCGAGTTCGCGCCCCGGGCCAAGTTCATCCACATCGATATCGACCCGGCCGAGATCTCAAAGAACGTCCCCGCTCACATCCCGATTGTGGGCGATGCCAAGAACATCGTGCCCCGGTTGACCGCGGAGTATCGATCGCTGTCGGCCGACCCGGCGCGCCTCGAGGAATGGTGGTCTCGGATTTCGGCCTGGAAGCAGCGCCACCCGCTCACCTACGAGGACTCGAGCGACTCCGAGATCAAGCCCCAGTACATGATCGAGGCGCTGTATGAGGCCACCGGCGGCGACGCGATCGTGACCAGCGACGTGGGCCAGCACCAGATGTGGGCGGCTCAGTACTTCCATTTCGACAAGCCCAGGCGATGGATCAACTCCGGCGGCCTGGGGACGATGGGATTCGGGCTCCCGGCAGCCATGGGAGCCAAGGTGGGATGCCCCGATCAGACCGTGGTGTGCATCGCCGGGGACGGCTCGGTGCAGATGAATACCCAGGAGCTGGCCACGTGCGCCCAGGAAGGGATCGCGATCAAGGTGTTCATCATGAACAACGGCTACCTGGGCATGGTCCGGCAGTGGCAGGAGCTGTTCTGGGATAAGCGCTACAGCCACGTCGAGATGGGCCACTGGCCCGACTTCGTCAAGCTGGCCGAGGCCTACGGGGCCACCGGTATCCGGCTGGAGGACAAGAACACGCTGGTGGGAGACATGCGGGACGCGCTGGGCACCGAGGGACCCGTGTTGGTCGACGTGCGGGTCACCCGGGAGGAGAACACCTATCCGATGATCCCGGCCGGAGCACCCGCCCGGAACATGGTGGGGTAATGGGCGCGACCATGGGAGAGCCCGCCACCAAGGAGATCCTGTCGCTCGATGAGCTTGAGGCCGCGGCTGGAGTCCGCACGGGAAGAAAGCATGTGCTCTCGATCCTGGTCGAGAACAAGCCCGGTGTGCTGACTCGGATAGCCGGGCTGTTTGCCCGCCGCGGCTTCAACATCGACACGCTGACGGTGGGTCCGACTGAGGACGACCACGTTTCCAGAATGACGATCACGCTGGACGGCGCCGTGCACCCCATTGACCAGGTCACAAAGCAGCTCCACAAGCTCGTCAACGTCCTCAAGATCCGGGATCTCGAGCCCGAGGAGACGCTGGCACGCGAACTTGCCCTGTTCAAGGTCTCAGCTGACGGAGTAGGCCGCACGGAGGTGATGCAGATCTGCGACATCTTCCGGGCCAAGGTCGTGGACGTAACCCGGCGCTCGGTGGTCGTCGAGGTCACGGGCACGTGCGACAAGGTCGATGCCTTCGAGCAGCTCGTTCGTCCCTTCGGGCTGATCGAGATGGCCCGGACCGGAGAGATCGCGATCGCCCGCGGCCGGAGCGAGACCTAGGGCAGTCTCGCCGTGGCTGAAATCCGCGAGCAGGGCCAGATCGCGAACAACGCGACCTTCTGGCGGGCGGGGACCGAAGTCAAGCACTACGCGAGTCGCGCGCTGCGGCCAGCCGAGGTGCTGATCCTCGCCCGCTATCTGGGCTCCTGCAAACGCGTGCTCGAGCTGGGATGCGGCGCTGGCCGAGCGCTGGGCTACTTTGTTCAGCTCGGGGCGGAGGTCCACGGGATCGACATCTCCGAGGCGATGGTCGAACACTGCCGCGCGCGCTACCCCTCGGCCCAGGTCCAGGTGGGAGACATGACGAGGCTTTCCGAGAGCGTGACGGGGCCGTTTGACAGCGTTCTGGCGGCCGACAACATCCTCGACAGCTTTGATGATCAGACGCGCCGCTGGGTGATCGAGCAGATTCGCGAGCTGCTCGCCCCAGGTGGGCTGCTGGTGTTCTCCTCGCACAACCTCGGTGCCGTAGGTCGAGACGGACACGGGAATCACGCGATCTCTGCGAGGAGCCCCAGCCTCGGGTTTCTGTGGGGCGTGCTCGCCTCGCGCTCGCCGCTGGAACTACTCCGGGCGCCGCTTCGGCTCGTGCGCCGACGGCGCAACCGCAGGCGCCTCGGGCCACTCCAGTACACGGCCTCCGACCACGCTGTCTTGAACGACGTTGCCCACGACTACGCCCTCCTGCACTACTACGTGACCCGCGATTACCAGGAGCGCCAGCTGGCCGAGTTGGGGTTCGAGCTCCAGGAGGCTCTCGATCTCGAAGGCTGGCCGGTTAAGCCCGGTGAGAGCGGTCGCACCCCGTCGCTCTATTACGTGGCTCGGCGAGTCGGGTAGCCGTGAGCGGGGTGCGCGCACAAAGCCCGTCCGCTCCGCGCTGGCTTGATGATGGTGACTGGAGGCGGCTGGAGCGGCGCGTCGACCTGGGGCTCCGCCGGGCCCGGGCATCCGGGGCTCCCGCGCTGACAAGCGTCACCGTCGAGCTGGCCGAGCCGGCTGATCCCACCGCCCTGATCGCCAGATCCCGTGGCCTCCTGCCCGACTGGTTCTGCTTTGAGCAGCCCGATCGGGATGGCTACGCCATAGCGGCTCTTGGCCGGGTCCGTATGCTCGAGGCCAGCGGCGCCGGGCGTTTTACCGAGATCTCGCGGCAGTGGCGCGTCCTGTCTGCTGCCGCCCTGCAGGACCCGGTGAGGGCAGCGGGCAGCGGGCTGATCGCTGTCGGCGGATTTGCCTTCGCGCCGAATGGCGGTGCCGGACGGGAATGGTCCGGTTTTCCGCCGGCGTCGCTTGTCGTGCCGGAGCTCTCGCTGGCTCGGGGGCGGGACGGGGCCACCCTCACGGTAAATGCCAGCGTGGCTCCCGACGACACCGTGGATGACGTCGTGGGGCGGGCCGCACGGCTCATCGCGGGGCTTGATGACCGTCCGCTGCCGTTGCCCGATCCATCGCCCGTGGGGAGCTACCGCGTGCATAGCCCGATGCCTCCGTCGCACTACGAGCAGGCGGTCAGCTCGGCCATCGAGCGGATCCGAGCCGGCGAGATGCAAAAGGTGGTGCTCGCCCGTGAAGTTGAGGTCGGGGCCCCGGACGCGTACGACCCCGCGGCGATTGTCGGGCTCCTGCGGCAGGAGTTTCCCTCCTGTTACGTGTTTGCCCTCGGTCGAGGCGACGCCACATTTCTCGCCGCCAGCCCTGAGCTGCTGGTTCGCCGAGAGGGGCAGCGGGCGAGCACCGTCGCGCTGGCGGGGTCGATCGGGCGCAGCGCCGATCCAGCGGTGGACGACCACCTGGGGGAGCGGCTGCTTCGCAGCGCCAAGGATCGCGAGGAGAACGCGATCGTGGCTCGGAACATCGCCCGTGTCCTTCGTCCGCATGCCGTCTGGATCACCGCGGCTCCGGAGCCGGCGGTGGTCAAGGTGGCCAACATTCAGCACCTGGCCACGCCGATCCGCGCCCAGCTGGCCTCGCCCGTGCCGGTGGTCGAGCTGGCGGGAGCGCTGCATCCGACGCCGGCCGTTGGGGGCGAGCCTCGCAGCCGGGCCGCCGAACTGATCCCGGCGCTCGAAGGTCTCGACCGCGGCTGGTACGCCGGGACGGTCGGTTGGACCGACAGCACCGGCGACGGCGAGTTTTGCGTGGCCCTGCGGTGCGCGCTGCTCCGCGGTTCGGTGGCCCGTCTCTACGCCGGATGCGGGATCGTCCGGGACTCCGATCCGGCGTCCGAGCTTGCCGAGACGGAGATCAAGCTGGCCGCGCTGCTTCCCGCGCTGACCGGTTGAGGCACGCTCAGCCCGGGACGCCGTCCCGGCCGACGTAGCCGTCCTTGCCTCCCGCGATCACGTAGACCGCGTCGTCCTCGCCCACATTTCGGATCTGGCGGACGGTTTCCGCATCGACTCGCGCCGCCCCGCCCGGGCCAAGCACGTGCTTGGAGCCGTCGCCGAACTCCATCTCGATCCGGCCCTGGTGTACGAAGTAGGTCTCCTCTTGCTGCTCGTGACGATGTTTTGGAGCCTCGTAACCCGGTGGCATGCAGATCGCGTTGATACCGAAGGCCGTCACCCCCAACGCAGGGCGGATCTTCCGAAAGCCGTATTTGTCGCCCATGAACTCGATGTTGCCCACGGCGTATCCATCGCCCGTGAGAACCTCGCCAACAGCGTCAGCTGTCATTGCTTCTCCTTTCGACGCGCGCAGCTTATCGGTCGAAGCTGGCACGGCACAGGGGTCAAGGCGCGCTGACCAGAACCGAGGAATATCGTCCCGTTCCCTTGAAGATCAGGCTGAAGCTGCTCGGGATCGTGCTGGTGGTGATGACCGCCGGAGCCACCATGGCTTTCGGCGGCAGCAAGGACCACCTCAGGTGGAGCCGGCTCACGGCGACGGCTCCCTGGCTGGCGAGCGCCGTGGGCGCGCCCAGCTCTGAGGCGCTCGCACACCTTCTGGTCCCCGATCCCGTACTGGCTCGGCTCGGTCTGCCTCCGGTCCCTCCCGGATCGAAACTCCCCGGGTACCTGATGGTGGCCGACCGGGAGAACAACCGGCTGATCATCCTCAGTCCGGCCAAGCGGATCGTCTGGCGGTTCCCCCCGCCGGGTTCGCACCTCTCACTCCCGGGTCCGGACGACGCGTTCGTATCGGCCGACGGGCGGGACATCTCCGTCAACGAGGAACTCAACGACACGATCAAACTGATCTCGCTGCGCCGGCATCCCGCCGTTTTATGGAGCTATGGGCACGCTGACAGCCAGGGCAGTGCAAAGGGCTATCTCGCGCACCCTGACGACACCTACGAGCTGGCCAATGGCGAGATCCAGGTGGCGGACATCATCAACTGCCGGATCCTGTGGTTTAACCGCGCCAGCCGCATCGTTCGGTCAATCGGCACCGCCGGTGACTGCGCGCACGACCCGCCGGCCACTTTGAGCGACCCCAACGGCGACACCCCGCTTCCCGACGGTGGGGTGCTCGTGACGGAGATCGGAGGCTGGGTCGATCGCTTCTCCCGGACGGGACGGCTGCTGTGGACGATCTCGACACCCACCACCTATCCGTCGGATGCCCAGCTGCTGCCGAGCGGCAACGTGCTCGTGGCCAGCTACACGAATCCGGGCCGGATCGACATCTTGACCCCGAAGGGGAAGATCGTCTGGACGTACGAGTTCGCCAGCGGGCCCCGGGCCCTTGACCAGCCATCGCTGGCCATGCCGCTGACCGGCGGTCTGATCGCCGCCAACGACGACTATGACCACCGGGTGGTGATCATCCAGCGGGCGACAAAAAAGATCATCTGGCAGTACGGGCATGACCATGTCGCCGGGTCGGCGCCCGGGTATCTGGATAAGCCGGACGGCCTCGAGCTCCTTCCCTAGGTCTCGGAAGTCAATTGCGCTCCAACGGCATCGGCCAGCCGGCGGTGGAGAGCCCGGTTCTCCTGGCGGTCCGTGCGAATCTCGATAACCGTGCCGGTGCGAGAGCGCACCGAATCCTCGACCGCTGCTCGAAGCTCGGCCAACCCAGTCGGACGCGCAAATCTCAGCCCATAGAGCGCGGCCGCCTGAGCGAAATCCAGTCCGTGGGGGGTGGCGACGTGCTCCTCGAACGCTTGACCCTCCCCGGCCACCGGGAGGAAATGGAAGATGCCCCCGCCGTCGTTGTTGAGCAGCACGATCGTCAGCGCGATGGCGAGCCGGCGAGCGGCCAGCAGGCCGCCGATGTCATGAGCCAGGGCGACATCGCCGACCAGCAGGACTACCGGGCCCACGCCGACGGCGGCCGCTCCGAAAGCGCTGGACACGGTCCCGTCGATCCCGTTGGCCCCGCGGTTGGACAGGACGCGAGGAGAATCGTCGCGAACGCCGGCGAACGTCTCCACGTCCCGGATTGGCATCGAGGAGGCGACGAACAGCGTTGCGTCACAGGGCAGCCACTCCAGGAGGCGCCGGGCGATCAGCGGCTCTGAGGGCTGATCTCCCAGTTCGCGGTCGATGACCTGACTGGCTGCGGCGTCGGCATCGCGCCAGGAGGAGAGCCAGCCGTCTTCCACGTCTAGCTCTGGCGGCTCCGGGAGGCGGCTGCGCAGGCTCAGACCCACCACCGCCGCGGGGTCCCGCCAGCTGCCGCTCGGGTCAACGGCAATCTGGGGCACGTCGGTGAGCCTGGCCAGCCAGGTGCGTAGGGGTTTGGAGGTCGGTAGCTCACCCAGGCGAAAGACGTAATCGGGCCGATGGCGCCTGGCGAAATCTTCGCTTCTGAGGAGCAGGTCGTAATGAGCGATCGCCGTTGGGCCGCGCCGCGCCCTGGAGAGCGGATCGGCCAGGACCGGGACTCCTGTCCGGGAGGTGAACCTCACGAGGTCATCGGGGTTCGGCGTGTCCGCTCCCGCCACCACGAGCAGCCGCCCGGACGGACGCGGTCCGGGCCCGTGACCGGGTGAAAGCTCGGGCGGCGGCTCGCGTACGACGTACGGTCGTCCCTCTTCTCGGGCGGTGTCATCGTCGGGTAGCTCATCGCCGAGGACCAACGGCTCGCGGAGTGGGAAGTTGAGGTGAACGGGTCCGGCCGGTGGCCCGACGGCCGTCCAGTAGCTCCGGCAGGCCAGGGTGCGGATCCAGCGCAGCCGCTCAGGGCTCGCCTCTGAGAGCTCGACTTCGAAGAACCACCTAACCGCCTCGCCGTATAGCTTCAGCTGGTCGATCGCCTGCCCGGCCCCCACGTCCCTCAGCTCGGTGGGCCGGTCCGCGGTGAGGACGATCATTGGGACCTGCGCCCACGATGCCTCGATCACGGCCGGCAGAAAGTTGGCCGCGGCGGTACCGGAAGTACAGGCGATTGCCGACGGGCGGCCCGACGCCTTGGCTGCGCCGAGGGCAAAGAAGGCGGCCGAGCGCTCATCGAGGTGGGAGAAGCACGAGATCTCCGGCTGCCTGACGAGCGAGAGAACGATCGGCGTCGACCGCGAACCCGGAGACGTGCAGGCATGAGTCATCCCGCAGCGCGCGAGCTCGTCGCAGAACGCGCGCAGCAGCAGGTAGGTGTCGGTGGCGGTCATGATGGACGAGATCGTGGTGCGCCAGGTCCTACTTCTGCATGGATTCACTCACACCGGTGCCAGCTGGGAGCCGGTGGCGGGCGCGCTGGGGAAACGCTACCGCGCAATCACCCCGGACATCCGTGGCCATGGCGGTGCAGCTCACCGTCGCCCGGTGGAGCTGGAGGCCGTCCTGGGAGATCTCGGGGACCTGGGGGGCAGGCGGTTCACCCTGGGCGGCTACTCGATGGGCGGCCGGCTGGCCCTTCACCTGGCGCTGGCCGAGCCGGACAGGATCGAACGGCTCGTCCTGATCGGGGCGAGCCCGGGCATCGAGGACGATCAGGAGCGGCGGGCGCGCCAGGAGGCTGACGAGCGGCTGGCCGAGGAGATCGGGGGGTTGAGCATCGAGGAGTTCGCTCGGCGCTGGACCCGGACCCCCCTGCTGGCGGGGCTCCCGGAACAAGCGGCCGAAAGGGTCCATCGCGATCGTCTGCGTAACGTCCCGGATGGTCTGGCGCGGGCGTTGCGCGGGCTCGGCACGGGGGCGCTGCCGCCTCTCTGGGACCGTCTCGGGGAACTGTCGATGCCCGTCGTCCTCGTGGTTGGAGACCGCGACCACAAATTCCAAGCGATCGCGCGCCTGATGGCCAGCTCGATTCTCCAGGCCGAGCTCATCGTCGTACCCGGAACGGGCCACGCCGTCCACCTCGAGGCTCCCGAGCGCGTGGCTGAGATCATCGCGGCCTAGCGAGGGCCGCTAACGAACTCTGGTCTCGAGCTCGTCGACTATCTCGCCGGCCAGAGCGAGGGCTGAGGTGGCGGCTGGCGAAGGGGCATTTCGGACATGGACGGTCCGCGCGGTACTGGACAGGCGGAAGTCATCGATGAGCTGGCCGTCGCGGCCCACGGTCTGCGCCCGAATCCCCGCGAACGCCGGCTCGAGGTCGCCCACCGAGAGCGTCGGCAGGTACCTGGCCACTTCCGCCGCCACCGCTCGGCGGCTGACGGCCAGACGAAGCTCATGCAGTCCGGTCCGCCACCAGCGGGCCATCATCCGCCATGTCCCGGGCCAGGAAAGAATCTCGGCCAGGTCGCGCCCGCGGATCCGGCCGAGCCGGTAGGCGTCCCGTGCGCCCACCATCAGCGCAGTCGGGCCGACGAGCACCTCGCCGTCGAGCTGGCTGGTGAGGTGAACACCCAGAAACGGGAGGGCGGGGTCGGGGACGGGATAGATCAGCCCTCGGACGAGCTCGCGCCTATCGGGGCGCAGCCTGAGGTAAGCACCACGGAAGGGCACGATCCGTGGGTCGGGGGAGCCACCTGCCAGTGTGGCCAGACGGTCAGCCTCGAGACCGGCACAGAACAGCGCCCCGGAGCAGTCGATGGCCTCGCCGCTCGGGCCTCCCAGGCGGACCGAACGCCCATGCTCGCGAATGTCCCGCACAGGCCAGGCCAATCTGAGCTCGCCGCCGGCTTCCTGTAGGTCGAGTGCCAGCCGCCGGCACACGGCTTTGAAGTCGACGATGCCGGTGGAGGGTGACTGAAGCGCCGCCAAGCCGGTGGCGTGGGGCTCGACCTCTCGGATCTCCGCGGCACTGAGACGGCGGATTCCTGCCACCCCGTTGGCTCGAGCTCGGCTCTCGACCTCCTCGAGCCGCTTCAACTCGCGCGGCTCCGTGGCAATGATCAGCTTGCCCACTCGCCGGGCGCTGATCCGGTGCTGCTCGCAATACTCGAACAGCTGGGCGGCCCCCTTGACGCACAGCCGGGCTTTCAGCGATCCAGGGCGGTAATACACCCCGGCGTGGATCACGCCGCTGTTGTGACCGCTTTGCCCCGTGGCCACCGCGTCGGCTCGATCGACGACCACGATCTTGCTCCCCGGATGGCGGACGAGGAGCTCACGCGCGCTGGCCAGCCCGACGATCCCGGCGCCCACGACCGCGAAGTCATAGTCCGCTGTCGTGCTCACCCGCTCACGTCTCGTACCACTTCGCCAGACCGGCACCCAGCCCCGGTCCTGGTGGCGGCGCGATCCGTCCGTCCTGGGCCGGCAGGGGGTCAGGTCGCCCATCGAACATCCTCAACGTGGCCAGGCCGCATGGACGCTCCGGAGCGATCATCGCCGCGGCGTGCAGCGCCGCGGCGATGCCCAGGGGTCCGTCGAGCGTCGACGCCAAATAGACCTCATAGCCCGCCTCCCGGGCTCGCTTGGCCGCACGGGTCAAGCCGGTGATCCCGCCGCAGCGGGCGATCTTCAGGCAGACCGCCGAGCACACTCGCTCGTCCAGGGCACCGGGAGCGACGGCGCTCTCGTCCAGCGCCAGTGGGACGTCTATGTGCCCGGAAAGGCGGCCCATTTCGCCGAGCCCCCGGACGGGCTCCTCGCAGAGCTCGAGGCCCACGGACTCGAGTGAGCGCAGGGCGGCTCGCGCCTCGTCGACCGACCAGACGCCGTTGGGGTCAATCCGGATAGCCATGTCCGGTCCCGCGGCCGCCCTGATAGCCGCCAGGCGGCCCGCGTCATCGCCGATCCCCACCTTGGCCTTGAGACAGGTGAAGCCCTCCCGGCGAGCCTGCGCGGCCTGGCTGGCGGCGCCGGCCCGGTCGCTGGCCGAAATCGTGTAGTTGACCTCTACGGGCGAGGCCTCGGCGGCGCCAAGCAGCCGCCAGACTGGCTGCTGCTTGCGCTGGCCGGCCAGGTCCCAGAGGGCGAGATCGAGCGCCGCCACGGCTTGAGGCAGGACGGCTAGGCGCTCGCACTCATCCACGAGCGGGGCGTGGTTGTGCCCGTCGGCTGCACTCAGCAGCGCTCGGCAATCCTCGAGTGCCGCGTCGACGGCCTCGATCGTCACCCCGTCGTAGCTTTCCAGCGGGGCGGCCTCGCCCCGGCCCACCCGTCCTTCGTCGTCTTCGAGCTCGACCAGAAGCAATTCGCGATTCTCGACGTAGCCGCGGGCCGTCTGCCACGGCGCACGCAGAGGCGCGACGACGCGCCTGATCTCGACCCTCACCGGCTCAGCAATAGCCCGGCGGCCAGGAGGACGCAGAAAGCCAGCTGGAGTTGTCCCGTTCGGGCCAGCATCTGGTTCAGCGAAGGACCGTCGGTGTGGGTGCGCACTTCACGGACAAGGCGGGCGGCCAGCGGAACGGTCAACCACGGCAGCAACAGCCACGCGCTCAGAGGGCCAAACCACCACGTCACCGGGGCCAGGGCGTAAGCCAGCGATACGACGAGTGCAAACAGCGTCCGAGTCCGGTCACGGCCGAGCCGGACAGCCAGGGTGCGTTTGCCCGCCCTGCGGTCGGTGTCGATGTCACGGACGTTGTTGACGATCAGGATGGCGGCGGCCAGGAGGCCGACGGGGACGGCCAGCGCAAACGCCTCCCAGTGCAGGTGGCGCACCTGGACGAAGAACGACCCGGCCACGGCGACGATTCCAAAGAACAGGAAGACGAACAGCTCGCCCAGGCCCTCATAGCCATACGGCCGCGGCCCACCGGTGTACAGGACCCCGGCCAGGATCGAGGCGCCGCCCACGAGCAGCAGCTGCCAGCCGGCGACGGCGATCAGGTACGCGCCGGCGGCCACCGCGACGGCGAACGAGATGTAGGTGGCGATCAGGACGCGGTTCGGAGGAACGAGGCCGCCGGCCGTGACCCGCACAGGGCCCAGACGGTCCTCGGTGTCGGCACCCCGTCGGGCGTCCGAGTAGTCGTTGGAGAGGTTGGTGCCGACCTGGATGAAGATCGCGCCCACGAGTGCGGCGGCGAAGCGAAGCGCATGAAAGACGCCCGCATAGCCGGCGAGCGACGTACCCACGAGGACCGGAGCAACCGCGGCTGGGAGCGTCCGGACGCGCGCCGCGGCGATCCAGATCCGGACGCCCGTGAGACTCGGTGTCTCCTGCCACGCGTCCGCCGACCCGGGCGACGCGTCGTCGAGCACGCTGGGGCTTATCGCTCACGCCTGGCCGGGAGCGAGGCGAGTGCTCACGCCCGCCGGGGGAACTTCGAGAAGTCCGGCCTGCGCTTCTCCAGATAGGCGTCTCGTCCCTCCTGCGCCTCCTCGCTCATGTAGAAGAGCAGGTTGGCGTCGTGGGCCAGCTGCTGGATCCCGGCGAGCCCGTCCTCGTCGGCGTTGAAGCTGGCTTTGAGCATCCGCAGGGCAAATGGCGACATCGCCAGCATTTCCCGGCACCAACCAACCGTCTCCTGCTCCAGCTCGGCCAGCGGGACAACCGCATTGATCAGCCCCATGGCGAGCGCCTGCTGGGCGTCGTACTGGCGGCACAAGAACCAGATCTCCTTGGCCTTCTTCGGGCCGACGAGGCGGGACAGCACGCTGGCCCCGAATCCCCCGTCAAATGACCCCACCTTCGGCCCACTCTGCCCGAAGCGGGCGTTGTCGGCGGCGATCGTCAGGTCGCAGATCACGTGCAGCACGTGGCCGCCGCCGACGGCGTATCCGGCGACCATGGCCACGATCGGCTTGGGCATGCGGCGCATCTGGACGTGTAGGTCGGTGACGTGAAAGCGGCCGACGGCGGTCTGCTGTCCGGCTGACGCGGGGTCGGCGCCCGTGACATAGCCTCCGCGCTGGCCCCGCACCCGCTGATCGCCGCCTGAACAGAACGCGTCCGGCCCTTCGCCGGTCAGGATCACGACCCCGACGCGCTCGTCCTCCTGGGCACGGTTGAAGGCGTCGGCGAGCTCGATCACGGTCTCGGGCCGGAAGGCGTTGCGCACTTCAGGCCGGTCGATCGTGATCTTGGCGATCCCGGTGGCGTCGCCTCCGCCGAGCTCGTAGCGAATGTCCTCGTATTCGGCGGCTGGTTGCCAATCGATGCTCACGGACGCCTGAGACTACCGTTTCGGTGGTGGTTTCCTGGGTCGACGTGGCGGCCGCCAAGCACCCCGAGCGGGTGGCGATCGAGGCCGGGCACCGAACGATCACGTATGCCGAGCTGTCGCGATCGGCGCGGACCGGCTCCCGGGGAGATCAGGCAGTCCCGCTCGAAATGGAGGATCGCTTCGACTTCGCGCTGGCTCTGCACGCGTGCCTCGCGAGCGGAATCCCGGTCGTCCCGATCGATCTCCGTTTGAGCGAGGAGGAGCGGGGAATCCGACGCGCGGCGACTGGCGGCCTTGCCGGGACGGGCGGTGTGGCCACCGTCATGCACACCTCAGGCACGACATCGGCTCCCAAGCGTGTCGAGCTGACCTACGACAACTGGCTGGCCAATGCGTCGAGCTCGGCCGTGGCGCTCGGGCTGGACCTCGACGAGCGCTGGCTCTGTGCCGATGCCGCTGACCCACGTGGGTGGCCTGTCGATTCTCATCCGCTCGCTCATCTACGCCACCACCGCCATCCTCCACCAAGGCTTCGACACCGAGGCGGTGTTGGAGGAGCTGATGAACCCTGAGCGGCGGATCACGATGGTCTCGCTGGTTCCGACGATGCTGGCTCGCCTCCTCGATGCGGGACTCGAGCGACCCCCCTCGCTGCGCTGGGCGCTCGTGGGCGGAGGGCCGATTGCGCCGCCCCTGGTCGAGCGGGCAGCCGGCGCCGGAGTCCCGATGGCCCCCACATATGGAATGACCGAGAGCTGCTCACAGCTGTTCACGTTTGGCTTGCCCCTGCCGGGTGTCGAATACCTAACCTCGCAGGGAGAGCTCTGGGTCAAGGGACCGATGGTCGCTCCGGGTGCGGTGAGCGAGGACGGCTGGCTCCATACGGGCGATCTGGGTCGCTTCGACGAGCGCGGCCGACTGGAGATCGTCGGACGCAAGTCGAACACGATCATCAGCGGCGGCGAGAACGTGGCCCCGGAGGAGGTCGAGGCCGTTCTCCTGAGGCATCCGGACATCGCCGACGCCGCCGTCGTCGGCCGGCCAGACGCGGAGTGGGGTGAGGCGGTGGTTGCTTTGGTCGTGGCCAAGGGCGATCTCCGGGCCGACGCCGAGGCTCTTCGTGGCTTCTGCCGTGAGCGGCTCGCCGGCTTCAAGGTGCCCAAGGCGTTCGAGCAGGTGGACAGCCTTCCTCGCACGGCCTCGGGCAAGCTGCTCCGGCGGGAGCTACGCTGAGGGGGTGTCCACGGCCCGTCGGCTACAGGCCGTCTCGTCGGAGAACCAGCTCACGATCGAGGAGCTGGCGTCGCAGACGGGGATGTCGGTACGCAATATCCGCTCCCACCAGGCGCGCGGTCTGCTCGCGCCGCCAGAGGTCCGCACACGGGTGGGGTATTACGGGCCCGAGCATGTCCTCCAGCTGCGACTGATCCGCGATCTCCAGGACCAGGGGTTCAACCTCAACGGGATCAAACGCCTGCTCGAGGAAACCCCGGACACGGCGGAGCGACTCCTGCGCGTCCGCCAGACCGTAAGAGCGCGCCAGGCCGAGCCGACCGAAACTCTCACCGCCGTCGAGCTCGGCGAGCGGTTTCACCTCGACGCGGCCGAAGGGCGTCAGATCCTGGATGTGGCCGTGAAGATGGGAATCCTGATCCCGGTGGGCGGTGACCAATACGAGGCACCCAACCCGTCGCTGTTGGCCGTCGGGGACGAGGCTGTCCGCAGCGGCATCCCTCTCCGGGCTGCCATGGAGGCGATCGCCGAGGTCCAGCGGCAGTGCGATGCCGCCTCGCGCTCGTTCGTGAAGCTATTCATCAAGGAGGTGTGGAGGCCGTTCGCCCGGGCCCACATGCCCGCCGAACGATGGCCGGAAATCGAGGACGCGATCGAGCGTCTCCGCCCGGCCGCCACCCAGGCTCTGACGTCGATCTTCCAGGAGCGACTGAGCACTCAGATCGAGGGCGCGTTCGAAGACGTCACCCGCCGACTCTCCGAGCGCAAGCGATGAGCGCTGAGGACCCGTCGGACGTCCGCGCCGAAATGCAGGACCGCTGGGAGCAGGCCGCTGCAGGGTGGAGTAGGCGGGCCGACGACATCAAGGAGTTCGGCCGGCCGGTCGGTGAATGGATGATCGAGGAGCTCGAGCTCCGGCCGGGCCAGCGGGTGCTCGAACTGGCCGCTGGACCCGGTGACACCGGCTTTGAGGCCGCCCAGCGGATCGTCCCGGGAGGAACGCTGATCTGTAGCGACGCCTCTGACGCGATGCTCGCCGTCGCCCGCGAGCGGGCGAGCGCGCTTGGACTGGAGAACGTGGAGTTTCGCCGCCTTGAGCTCGAGTGGATCGATCTGGAAACAGCCAGCGTGCACGCCGCGCTGTGCCGTTGGGCGCTGATGTTGCTGGTCGACCCCGGGGCTGCCCTCCAGGAGACCAGGCGGGTTCTGCGGCCGGGTGGACGGTTCGCCACGGCGGTGTGGGACCTCGCCGAGTACAACCCCTGGGCCACCATTCCCGTCCGGGCGCTCGTTGAGCTGGGCCACGCGGAACGACCGGATCCGGACGCTCCAGGCATGTTCACGCTGGCCGATTCTGGTCGCCTTCGCGAGCTGCTGGAATCCGCCGGGTTCGTCGAGGTAGCGCTGGACACGATCAAACTGGACCGGCCGTCCACCACCCTTGAGGACTACCTCGCCCAGCAACTCGACATCTCCCTGAGCTTCGCCGAGGTGCGGAGCCGGCTGGACGACGAGCAGTGGGGGCAGGTCGAGGATCGGATCGCCAAGCTTGCGGAGGGCTTCACCACGGAGGACGGCAAGCTCGCGTTCCCAGCGCGCTGTCTGATGGCGTCGGCCAGCACGTAGCGCGAACGGCGGCTACCCTCCGGCGCCCGCCATACCAGAGTCAGAGGAGCGAGCATGTTCTACGACGACGACGCCGACCTGGCCCGCCTTGAGGGCAAGACCGTGGCCATCCTGGGCTATGGGTCGCAGGGCCATGCCCATGCCCTGAATCTCAAGGACTCTGGAGTATCGGTCGTCGTGGGGCTGCGGCCTGATTCGGCCAGCGCCGCCAAGGCATCTGAGCACGGCCTTCGAGTGACCGACCCGGGCCAGGCTGCGGCCGAAGGCGACGTGGTGATGATGCTCGTCCCGGACGAGCGTCACCGAGAGGTGTGGGGGTCCGGGGTCTCGGACGGGATCGAGGCCGGCAACCTGCTCATGTTCGGCCACGGCTTCTCGATTCATTACGGCGAGGTTGAGCCCCCGCCTGATGTCGATGTCGCGCTGGTCGCTCCCAAGGGCCCCGGTCATCTGGTCAGACGCCAGTTCCTGGAGGGGTCAGGCGTGCCCGGGCTGGTGGCCGTCCACCAGGACCCAAGCGGCTCGGCGCTCGAGCTCGCCCTGGCCTACGCCAAGGGGATCGGATGCACGCGCGCGGGCGTGATCGAGACCACATTCAAGGACGAGACCGAGACCGACCTGTTCGGCGAGCAGGCCGTTCTATGCGGCGGGGTGACCGAGCTCGTCAGGGCCGGCTACGAGACGCTGACCGGAGCCGGGTATGACCCTCGCCTGGCCTACTTCGAGTGCCTACACGAGCTCAAGCTGATCGTCGATTTGATGTACGAGAAGGGGATCGCGGGGATGCGCTACTCGGTCTCCAACACGGCGGAATACGGCGACTTGACCCGGGGAAGCCGCGTGATCGGAGAGGACTCACGCCGGGCCATGCAGGAGCTGCTCTCCGAGATCCAGTCAGGCGCGTTCGCCCGCGAGTGGATCGCCGAGAACCGGGCCGGCCAGGAGAACTTCCAGCGAATGCGCGAGGAACAGTCGCGCCACCAGGTAGAGACGGTTGGGCGGGAGCTCCGGTCGCAGATGGACTGGATCGACACCGAGTTCCACGAGTAGCGATACGCCCCTAACGGTCGTCGCCGGGCGCGGTGCAGGCAGCTTGACTTCGCTGCACTCAGCGGATAGGACTCGCACAGCTCGTATTCGGTCTATTCCGACGCTGAGGGATGAACATGTCCGTGCCTTATCCGCGCCTGCCGGGTTCCCGGTTCTCGCTCGTAGCCGTCGTTGCGCTCACGGCACTCCTCATCTGGCCCGCGATAGGCCAGGCGGCGAAGATCTGGAAGGTCACGACGACGAATGATTCGCATCTCGGGGCCTGCACGGCGACCAACTGCTCGCTCCGAAACGCCGTCTTCCACTCCTCTGCCGGCGACACGATCTTGCTGAAGGCCAGCTCATCGCACTACTTGGTCACCCTGGGGTCGATCCGGATCACGCACTCTCTGGTGTTCAAGGGCGCGGGAACCAGTTCGACCGTGATCGACGCCAGAGGTAAGAACCGAGTGTTCGAGATCACGGGTGCTCCGACGCGCACGTCTGCCTACGTGTTCGAGAATCTCACGATCACCGGCGGCAAGGCCACGGCCTTCCCCGGGGGCGGCGGGATCCTGGTCGACTCTGATTCCCATGCCACGCTCGACGTGGCGCTCATAGGGGCGAGTCTGACCCGCAACATGGCGATCATCTCCACCGGTCAGTCGTGCTGCGCCGGGGGCGGCGGGATCTACACCGATGGAGGGAACCTTGCCTTCACGCACAGCTCGGTCACCGCCAACACGACGATCGTCACGGGATTCGAGGCCACCACAACCCCCGAGGCGTACGGCGACGGAGGTGGCGGGATCTACAACAACTCCGGCAGCACCGTCGTGTCCGCCAGCAAGATCGACGGCAACACGGCGACGGTTACCAGCTGGTACTGCTGCCACGGGGGTGGCGGGCTGTACGAGAACGCCGGCACCGGTGGCGGTGGGGTCACGATCGAGAACGGCAGCCAGGTTTCAGACAACCATTTCACGCTGCACGGTACGCAGACCGATGAAAACGGCTCAACCGGCAACTGCTGCTCAGGCGGTGGCGGGGTCTACCAAGACAGCAACTCGACGGTGACGATCGAGCACAGCACGTTCAGCGGCAACACGGTCAAAATCGACAGCGGGCAGTGCTGCCACGGCGGTGGCGCGATCTATCTCGACAACCACACTCCGGCAACGATCCTCCGCAGCTCGCTGGATGCCAACACCGTGACCGTCAACGGGCCGTCAGGGGCCAACACCAACGATCACTGCTGCTCCGGCGGCGGCGCCGTGGCCACATTCGCGGGCGCGACCGTCAATCACAGTTCGCTGGTTGGCAACGCGGCAACGGTCAACGCCGGCGATTGTTGCCAGGGCGGGGGCGCGATCCAGAACGACACCGGCACGGGCCACGACGTGATCGTTTCGAGCGACATAAGCAAGAACGTGTTCGACACTCCCTCAGCCGACGGTGCTACGGAGTCGGGCGGCGGCGCGATCTATGAGGACGAGGGCAACGCGGCACCGGGCACGTACACGAACTCGACATTCAGCGGCAACGACACGAATGTCGCCGGCACCGATCAGGGCGGCGGCGCGATTTACCAGAATGACGCAACTCCCCCCTCGCCCTTCGTGCTGGCGAGCGTAACCATGGTCTCGAACAGGGCACCCTCCGGATTCGGCGGCGGTGTGCTCGTGTTCGGGTCGGAGTTGAACGTACAGAACTCGATCGTGGCTTTGAACACGGCCAGCAGCGACGCCAATTGTGCTTCGCTGAACTCCTCGACGCTGGTATCGGTCGGTTACAACCTTGAGAATTCGCCCGACTCATGTGGGTTCACCATGACGGGAGACAAGGTCGTGGCGGCCAGCTCGATCAAGCTTGGATCGCTCAAGAACAACGGTGGTCCGACGCAGACGCGTGCGCTGCTTGCGGGTAACCCAGCGATCGACGCCGGCAACCCAGCCGGCTGCGACTCCCCTGCGGGCAATCCGCTCCCGGTCGATCAGCGCGGCAAGCCACGCCCAGATCATGGCGAGAGCAGGTGCGACATCGGGGCATACGAGTTTCAGGACGCCCACTGACGGCTGCGATGCGTAGCCCGGCAGATACCCTGGCCGTGTGCCGGACACGACGTACAGCGGCTCCTCGCGTGAGCTGAAGGCTTATCTGGCCGAGCCGCACTCCGGCGGGCCGTGGCCGGGGGTCGTGGTGGTCATGGACGCCTTTGGCCTGAGCGACGACATCCGCCAGCAGGCCGATCGCCTGGCCGCCGCGGGCTATCTGGCCTTTGCCCCCGATCTCTACTCCGGCCGCGGGCTGCGCTGCGTGCTCGCCACGCTGCGCGCTTCTCGCTCGGGTGAGGGCGAGGCCTACGCCGACATCGAGGCGGCACGGGAGTGGTTGGCTGCGCGCGAGGACTGCACGGGGCGCGTGGGGATCATCGGCTTCTGCATGGGCGGCGGCTTTGCTTTGCTGAGCGCGCCTCAGTTGGACTTTGCCGCGGCATCGGTCAACTACGGCGAGGTGCCCGATGATCCGGTCGCGCGGCTCGCGGGGACGTGCCCGATCGTGGCCAGCTACGGCCGGCGGGACCGCAGCCTGAAGGGGCGCTCCCAACGTCTCGAGGAAGCTCTCAGCGAGCTCGGCGTGCCCCATGACGTGAAGGAGTACCCGGAAGCTGGCCACAGCTTCATGAACCGATTCAATGTCGGACCGGTCCTGGCCCCGGCCGTGCAGCTGCTGGCGTTCAACTATCACCAGCCCTCCGCCGAGGACTCCTGGCGGCGGATTCTCACCTTCTTCGACCAGCACCTGCGCTAAGCCTGAACTGGCGTCTATGGGCGGCCCGGCCGGGACGGGCCGGTAACGTCATTGGTCGATGTCTGACACGCCGCCTGCATACCCGCCGGAGGCGCAGCCCGAGGGCGACCGGCCTGCCTCCTCCCGCCGCCGCCGGCCGGTCTGGATGGCCGCGGGCGTGGCGGGCGTCTTGGTGGTGATTGTTCTGGGAGCGATCCTGACCGACTCGCATTCCACCGCGCGCGACTCGACGCTGGCCTCGAACGAGTACCTCGATCCCGGCACTCCGCTCAAGCGCCCGGCCCCCAACTTCACCCTGACCGATCAGTTTGGCCACAGGGTCTCGCTTTCCTCGTTCCGGGGCAAGGTGGTGATCCTTTCCTTCAACGATTCGGAGTGCACGACCGTCTGCCCTCTGACCACCACGGCGATGCTGGATGCCCAGCGGTCCCTCGGTGCAGCGGGCTCGAAGGTCCAGCTCCTTGGGGTGGACGCAAATCCCAACGCGATCTCCACCGACGACGTCCTGCGTTATTCCCGTCTTCACGGCATGCTCCGAGCCTGGCACTTCCTCACAGGCCCGCTGCCCGCGTTGAAGAGGGTTTGGAAGTCATACGGGATCGCCGTGGAGATCGAGCGCGGTCAGATCGATCACACGCCGGCGCTGTTCCTGATCGACTCGCGTGGCCAGGAGCGCCGGATCTACCTGACTCAGACCTCGTACGCAGCGGTGCCCCAGCTGGGCCAGCTGCTGGCCCAGGACGCCTCGAGCCTGCTGCCAGGCCACCCTCGCGTCAGCACGAACTACTCCTACGGCCAGATCAAGGGAATCAGGCCGAGCACCTCCGATTCACTCCCGCGGTCCGGTGGCGGCAGCGTGCGGTTGGGACCGGGCTCGCCCCACCTGTATCTGTTCTTCGCCACCTGGGATCGGGAGGTGACGCCGCTCGCTCGGCAGCTCGATGTGCTGAACGGCTATCAGCAGACGGCTGCCGCTCATGGACTCCCGTCGTTGACCGCAGTGGACGAGGGCAGCGTGGAGCCGTCGGCCTCGGCTTTGCCCGCTTTTTTACGTCAGCTTCCGAAGCCGCTTTCCTACCCGGTGGCGATCGACGGCAGCGGACGCGTGGCCGACGGCTACGAGGTTCAGGACGAGCCGTGGCTCGTGCTCGTGAGCGCGTCCGGGAAGATCGCCTGGTACCAGGATGTGGCCACGTCCGGATGGCCCTCGGTGAGCGCTCTGGAGGCCCAGGTGCGGGCAGGCCTGGCCCGGGCTGCCGCCGGTCCGGCCACGCTGGCCGGGGCCCAGCATGCCCTGGCGGGCTCGCCGGCTCCACTGGCGGCGCTGCACGGGCAGGCCGATCAGGTTCTCGGCGGTGGAGAATCGGCGCTGGCCGCGAGGGTGCGGGCGCTTCGGGGCTATCCCGTCGTGGTCAACATCTGGGCTTCGTGGTGCACGGCCTGCCAGGGCGAGTTCGGCCTGCTGGCAAATGCGGCTGCGCGATACGGCCGCCGGGTGGCATTTCTGGGGGCCGACATCAACGATTCGACGGGTGATGCCGAGGCGTTCCTCCGCCAGCACCATGTCACCTATCCAAGCTATGCCGTAAACGGGATACAGACCTTCCTGCCCCAGGGCGTGCTCGGCTACCCGACCACGTTCTACGTCGATCGCGCCGGGCGGGTCGTGTCCGTGCATACCGGGGAGTACGCGTCCCAGGGGTCGCTGAACCAGGACATCCAGTCCCACGCCCTGGGTGGGTGAGGGTCGCCCAACCCCGCGACTCGTTACTTTCGAGAAAGCGCCATGGCCCAGACCTCGACCGCCCTGGAGATCCCCCCTGAGCTGAAGCCGGCCGACGGCCGCTTTGGGTCCGGGCCGTCACGCGTGCGTCCGGAGCAGCTCGAGCACCTGGCCGGAGCCGGAGGGGTCGTGATGGGCACCTCGCATCGCCAGAAGCCCGTCCGCGAGCTCGTGGGACGTGTCAGGTCAGGACTGCGGGAGCTGTTCGCGCTCCCAGACGGCTACGAGGTGGTTCTGGGCAACGGCGGGACGACCGCTTTCTGGGACGCCGCCGCTTGCTGCTTGGTGAGGGAGCGGGCGCTGCACCTGGCCTACGGTGAATTCACCTCCAAGTTCGCCGGCTGCACCCGTCGAGCCCCGTTCCTGGCCGAGCCGGTGCTGGTGGAAGCGCCGCCCGGGGACGCTCCCGAGCCGACCGCCGATCCGCGCTGCGACGTCATCTGCTGGGCGCACAACGAGACCTCGACGGGAGTCATGGCCCCCATCGTCCGACCCGAGGGGGCAGGGGACGCGCTCGTATTGATCGACGCCACCTCCGGGGCGGGCGGGCTCCCGGTCGATGTCGACCAAACCGATGCCTACTACTTCGCTCCGCAGAAGGGTTTCGCTTCAGACGGTGGGCTGTGGTTGGCGCTGTTCAGCCCGGATGCATTGGCGCGGATCGAGCAGATCGAGGCGGACCGGCCGACCGTGGGGCCAGAGCGCTGGATTCCGGACTTCCTTTCACTGCGCACGGCGGTCGAGAACTCGGTCAAGGACCAGACCTACAACACGCCCGCGGTGGCGACGCTGTTGCTCCTGGCCGACCAGCTGGAGTGGATGCTTGAGCGCGGCGGGCTTGAGGCAATGGTCGCCCGGACGCACGAATCCTCGTCACACCTTTACGGCTGGGCAGAGGCACACGAGCTGGCCGACCCATTCGTCTCAGATCCGGCCAAGCGCTCGCTGGTGGTGGGCACGATCGACTTCGCCGACCGGGTGGACGGCGCCGAGCTGGCCGCGATCCTGCGGGCCAACGGGATCGTCGATGTCGAGCCCTACCGCAAGCTGGGCCGCAACCAGCTTCGCGTGGCCATGTTCCCGGCCACCGATCCTGACGACGTCCGGGCGTTGACGGCCTGCATCGATTGGATGCTGGAGCGACTGGCGTGAGCGGCGGCGGCGCGGGCCGCGATGGGCGCGACCGGGTCCTGGTCGCCGAGAAGATCGGCGACTCGGGCATAGAGCTGCTTCGCCAGCACTTCGAGGTCGAGGTCGGCACCGGTTGGTCGCGTGACGAGCTGGCCGAGCGGATCGGCGAGTTCGACGGCATCCTCGTCCGCTCGGCGACCAAGGTCGACGCTGAGCTGATCGGGCAGGCCGGCCGGCTCCGGGCCGTGGGCCGAGCCGGCGTAGGCGTGGACAACGTCGATGTGTCCGCGGCCACGAAGCGCGGGATCGTGGTGGCCAACGCCCCCCAGTCAAACGTCATCACGGCGGCCGAGCACACGATGGCTCTGCTGCTGGCGCTGGCCCGGAACATCCCCCAGGCGCACGCCTCGTTGACCGGAGGAGCCTGGGACCGATCGAAGTTCTCCGGGGTGGAGCTGCACGAAAAGACGTTGGGCATCCTGGGCTTCGGACGGATCGGGCAGCTGGTGGCCCAGCGCGCCCGGGGCTTCGGAATGCATGTGGTCGCCTTTGACCCCTACGTGGCGGCCGAGCGCTACCGCGAGCTCGGGGTCGAAAAGGCGGACTCGCCAGACGCGGTGTACGCGGCTGCGGACTTCCTGACGCTGCACCTTCCTTCCACCCCGGATACGGAGGGTTGGCTCAATGCGGAGGCGCTGGGCAAGTGCAAGCCCGGCGTGCGCGTTCTGAACGTGGCGCGCGGCCCGCTCGTGGTGGAGGACGACCTGCGAGCGGCGCTGGACTCAGGCCAGGTGGGCGGTGCGGCCCTGGACGTCTTTCGATCTGAGCCGGCGACCGACCATCCGCTGTTCGGATACCCGAACGTGATCGTCACCCCGCATCTGGGAGCGTCCACTGCCGAGGCCACCGACCGAGCTGGCTACCAGGCCGCCGAGCAGGTGGTGGCGGCACTGACCGGTGGCGTGGTGACCAGCGCGGTCAACATGCCAGCCATTCCGCCTGAGGACATGGACGTCCTGGGGCCGTTCGTCGGCCTGTGCCGTGGCTTGGGAGGGATCGCGGTCGCCCTCTCGGCGGGATCTTCGATCGACCGGATCGAGACCCAGTTCCTGGGGCATATCGCGGAGCGCGACACGCGCTTGCTGGCGGTCCAGGTGCTGCTGGGAGTCCTGGCAGGTCATACAGACGAGGAGGTTGGGGTGGTGAACGCCCCTGCCATAGCCGAGGAACGTGGGCTTGAGCTCGTCGAGACAAAGCGGACGAGCGCCCGTGACTACAGCGATCTCGTCCGGGTGAATCTCTGGAGTGGGGGGGAGAGCGAGCGCGTGGTGGGGACGCTCATTGGCCGCCAGAACCGTCCCTACCTGCTTGAGGCCTGGGGCCACCGGTTCCTCGTCCAGCTCGAAGAGAACGTCACGCTGTTCCGCTATCGGGACATCCCCGGCATGATCGGCCGAGTCGGGACCGCTTTCGGCGAGAAGGGGATCAACATTGTCTCGGCCGCCGTGGGCAGAGCACCGGAGGTGGCCGGGGCCGACAACGGCGGGCTGGCCGTAATGGTCATCACGACCGACGTCCCCGTGCCGGCGAGGGTGCTGGACGAGTTGCTTGCCGGGGAGGGATTCGTGGACGGTCGGACGGTGGGGCTGTCGGGGTTGTAGGGCGCGGGCTGGGGGCTTGCGGCGGGGCGGGGGTCTACGCCGCTCGCCGGGCCATCGCCTGGGCTAGCCGGGCCAGAACTGCGAGGGACTCTTCCAGGAGCTGATACCAGGTGATCCGGAGAACCACGTATCCAGCCGCGATGTGCACCTGGTCGCGGCGGCGATCGCTCTCGAAGGCGAGGCGGCTGCCGTGCGTGTGGTACCCGTCCACCTCGACGATCAGGTTCGCGTCCGGCCAGTAGAAGTCCACGCGAAAGCCGTGGACCTTGACATTGACGCGCGGCTGGGGGAGCTGGCCCTGGCGGCAGAGCTGCCGCATGATGCGCTCGGCCCTCGACCGGTCATACGTCCCGCCCTCCCGTTGCAGTGCTCTGACAACGGCCGCGCCCGGATGGTTCTTCGGCGTGCGCGCGAGCGCGGCGTTGAGAGCGGCGTCGGTCAGCAAGCGCTGGGCGCGAGCGTCGCCGAACGCGTCTGTCAATTCCGAGCCCGTGGCCTGCGAGGCGAAGTCGATCAGGGTACGGGCGGGTGATGTCAGGCGGAGGTTGGACTTGACGGCGATGTCCGATGGGTGAAGCGATTTGACGCGGTGGAGTCGGACGCCAGGACGAGAGCCCGGGTGGCTGCCGACAGCGGTCGCTTCGACATTGGTCTGATCAGCCTCAACGAGGTCCCAGATCGCCGCCGCCGATCGATGACTCAGCACCGCACAGGCACCTAGGGAGAGCAAGGCGGCCGCCGGCCGCACCAAGGGCATGAGCTCCGGATCGCCCGTGGCGTAGACCCCACGGAGCAGCGGCACCAGCCGTCCTCTCCGTACACGAGCCCGGATCGCCTCCCGGGTGAGGCCCGCAGCCTTGAGTTGCTGGAGTGTGACAGCGCCATTCTGCGCCCGGGATAGGCGCAGGAGCTCGCGGTTGAGTAGCTCACCCACCCCGTAAACCGTCAAAGCGAGCGCGTCCAGCGGCTACGTGCCGCATTAAGTAGGCAATAGCCACCGCGACGCGGCAAGTATCCGCGGTGAGTGCGGGCTTTGCCGGGTTGTGAGGGTGGCGAGGAGTAACCATCCTCCAGATGATCGCTCCGCGTCGACCCGCCCATCCCCAGCTGTCACAAAACCGCGACCAACCGGCGCAATGGCGTCGAGATAAGTTGCACTGGCGCGACACCCAGCCGCGCGGTAGTGTCGCGCCATGGCGAGCACCGTGGGCACATCGGCAACCGCGACGACCACCGCGGCCGCCGCAACCGCGACGACCACTGCGACCAGCGCTCCACCCGCCCAGCCCGCAGCCGACACAGCACCCCGGCCCCGCGCCCTTCAAGCCACCAGCCTGTGCGAGGCGTTCCAGATCACGGTTGGGGAGCACCCTGACCAGGTCGCTCTGCGGACGATCGGCGATGGCGTCAGCATCACCTTCGGCGAATACGCCGAGCGGGTCAAGCGGCTCGCGGGCGGGCTCCATGCGCTCGGCGTCAAGCCGGGGGACACCGTGGGCTTCATGCTCACGAACCGGCCGGAGTTCCATCTGATCGATACCGCGGCGATCCATCTCGGGGCGGTTCCGTTCTCGATCTACAACACCTCCTCCTCCGAGCAGATCGCCTACCTGCTCTCGGACGCCAGCTGCCGGGTGATGGTTGTCGAGGCCGCGTTCCTGGAACGGGCTCAGGAGGCCATCGCTGACACGAACGTGGTCGAGCACCTGGCCGTCCTGGATGCGCCGCCGCCCGACGGCGGGCTAACGCTGAGCGATCTAGAGGCCGCCGAGGTCCCCGAGAGTTTTGACTTCGAGGCCTCCTGGCGAGCCGTCAAGGCAGACGATCTGCTGACGCTGATCTACACCTCCGGGACGACAGGGCCGCCCAAGGGAGTCCAGCTCACGCACGCCAACGAGCTGGCCGAGTGCCGGGGCATCGATGCGGTGGCCTGCCCACCCGCGGGTGGTTCGGTCGTCTCGTTCCTGCCCCACGCCCACATCGCCGATCGCGGCCTCAGCCATTACGCCCAGATGGTGTGGGCTCACACCGTGACCTGCTGCCCGGATGTGACCCAGGTGTTCGCTCATGTGGCCGATGCCCATCCCACGTTCTTCGGGGCTGTGCCGCGGGTGTGGGAGAAGCTCAAGGCGGCGCTGGAGGCCGGGATCGAGGCCGAGCCCGACGAGCAGCGGAAGGGTGCCATCAAGCAGGCGATCGAGCTCGGGGTAAAGAGGGTGCGCCGGGAGCAGCAGGGCGACGCCGTGCCCGGCGAGCTTGAGGCGGCCTGGCAGCAGGCTGACGCTGCGGTCTTCTCGAAGATGCGGGAACGGCTCGGGCTTGAGCGGGCTGAGTGGTACATGATCGGTGCCGCCCCGTGCCCGCTCGAGGTGCTCGAGTTCTTCGCGGCGATCGGGATCCCGATCTGCGAGGTTTGGGGGATGTCTGAGACGGCCTCGATCGCCTCGCTCGTGCCCCAGGATCAGCTCCGGCTCGGCACCGTCGGTCCGCCCATCCCCGGTGTTGAGATCCGGCTTGCCGAGGACGACGAGATCCTGGTGAAGGGCGGAACGGTGATGCAGGGCTATCGCAACCAGCCTGAGAAAACGGCCGAGACGATCGATTCCGAGGGTTGGCTGCACACGGGCGACATCGGCGCATTTGACGAGGCCGGGTTTCTGAAGGTCATCGACCGCAAGAAGGAGCTGATCATCAACGCGGCCGGCAAGAACATGTCCCCGGCCAACATCGAGCAGCAGCTCAAGCAGGGCAGCTCGCTGATCGGCCAGGCCGTTGCGATCGGTGACGGCCGGCCTTACAACGTGGCCCTGATCGTGCTCGACCCCGACGCCTCGGCCGCCTACGCCGCGCAGCACGGCCTGGCCGACTCCTCGCCCGAGGCCATGTCGCAGGAGCCCGAGGTCGTGGCCGAGGTCGAGCAGGGAGTCCAGCGGGCCAACTCGCACCTCTCTCGGGTCGAGCAGATCAAGCGCTTCAAGGTATTGCCCTGCGATTGGGCTCCCGCCGGGGACGAGCTGACGCCGACCATGAAGCTCAAGCGCAAGCCGATCGCGGACAAGTACGCCGCGGAGATCGAGGCTCTCTACTCGGGCTCCTGAGGCGTGTTCGAACGCTTCTCTCATTGGGCTCGGCAGGTCGTCGTCGTGGCCCAGCTCGAGGCTCGCGAGCTACAGCACGGGTACATCGGCACCGAGCACATCCTGCTCGGGCTCGTCCACGACGAACAGGGCGCACCGGCGCGGGTCTTGGCGTCCGCGGGCCTTCCGCCCGAGCGCATCCGGGCCGAGGTGGTGCGAATCGTCGGCCTTGGCGAAGGCAGTGAAGGGATGATTCCGTTCACGCCCCACGCCAAGAAGGCCCTCGAGGAGTCGCTGAATGAGGCAACGGCCCTCGGGCATCCCCAGGTCCTCCAGGAAGACATCTTCCTGGCCATTCTGCGTGACGACGGAATGGCGGCGCGAATCCTGCGCGACTCCGACGCCGACACGTCCCAGATGCGAGCCGACATCATTCGCTCGCTGAGCAGCTCCGATTGACGTCGCCATAACGCTGGCGCTACGCTCTGGCGCGCATGTCGTGCGCTCCTCGACTTCGACTGCTCCTTCTTCTCCCCCTTCGGGGGGAATAGCGCGCCGGCGGCCGCATGTAGCCGCGAGACCAACAGCAGGAGCCGTGAAGTCAAGAATTTGAGAGGAACGACATGAGCACTCACACAGACCCCAACCGTGTCCTGATCTTTGATACGACGCTGCGCGACGGCGAGCAGTCGCCGGGCATCTCGCTGGGCAAGCAGGAGAAGCTCGAGATAGCCCACCAGCTGGCCCGACTCGGCGTGGACGTGATCGAGGCGGGATTCCCGATCACCTCTCCGGGAGATTTCGAGGCCGTTCAGGAGATCGCTCGTCACGTCGAGGGCCCCGTCATCTGTGGACTGGCTCGCACCGCCGCCGGGGACATCGATCGTGCCTGGGAGGCCGTCCGGGACGCCGAGCGGCCGCGGATTCACACCTTCATCGCGACCAGCGACATCCACATCACGCACAAGCTCCAGACCACGCGGGAGGACGTCCTCGGCCAGGCCCGGGCGGCCGTGGCTCACGCCCGCCATTACACCGACGACGTTGAGTTCTCGCCCGAGGATGGGTTTCGCTCCGACCGCGAGTTCATGGCCGAGGTGATCGCCGCCGCGATCGAGGAGGGAGCGACGACGATCAACGTGCCGGATACCGTCGGTTACGCGACGCCGGAGGAGTACGCGGCCATGTTCGCGACGCTGTACGAGCTGGTGCCCGAGCTTCGCGACGTCACCGTGTCCTCGCACTGTCACGATGACCTGGGGCTGGCCGTGGCCAACTCGCTGGCCGGCCTGCAGGCGGGCTGTCGCCAGGTCGAGTGCGCCATCAACGGGATCGGCGAGCGGGCCGGCAACGCCTCGCTCGAGGAGATCGTGATGGTGCTCCACACCCGCGCCCCGCTCCTAAACCTGCACAGCGGCGTCGACACGCGGGAGATCTCGAGAACCTCACGTCTCGTCTCCCGGCTGACCGGCTATCCGGTCCAGCCCAACAAGGCGATCGTGGGCCGCAACGCCTTCGCCCACGAGGCGGGGATCCACCAGGACGGCGTGCTCAAGGAACGGACAACGTACGAGATCATGGATGCCACGACCGTCGGCCTGGACGCCAACTCGATTGTCCTGGGCAAGCACTCGGGCCGGCACGCGCTGCGCCAGGCGCTGGCCGACCTGGGATTCGAGCTCACGGGTCAGGGGCTGAACACTGCCTTCAAGCGATTCAAGGCGATTGCTGACAAGAAGAAGGTGATCACCGCCATGGATCTCGAGGCGCTCGTGACCGACGAGCTCCGCGAAGAGATCGCCAGCTATCAGCTCGAATGGTTCGACGTCGAGGCGTCATCTCGTCGACCCCCGCACGCGACCGTGGGGCTGCGCACTCCGGAGGGTGAGGAGGTGTCAGGCTCGTTCACGGGGGACGGACCGGTGGACGCGATCTTCAGGGCGATCAATGCCGCCACCGGATCCGATGCTCGGCTGCGTGAGTTCCGCGTTGACGCGGTGACCGGTGGCCAGGATGCGCTGGGGGAGACGTCGGTCGTGCTGGAGCTCGGCGGTGTCATCGGCGCGGGACAGGGAGTTTCGACTGACATCCTGGAAGCGGCGGGACGCGCCTACGCGCGAGCCCTGTCGAATGCTGTCAGGCGGCGGCAGGCGGCGGCCGAGAACAAAGCCGCGCCAGTGGAGGCCGAAGCCGTTCCCACGCCATAGTCCCCCGGCAGGCGGGGCTCAGGCGCCGTTAGGTGGAATTACCGATGGACCTACAGAGCGATCCGTACTCAAATGCCAAACTCAGGGCAACCGGAAGGGGTTGACGAACACGCTCACCGTGGAAAGGGTCAAGAGCACAGTTGCGAGTCGGCAGGTCACGGTCAGCTTGGAGCACTAACGCGCTAGGGCTGCTAGCAGGGGGATCACGGCGGATGCTGGTGGCCAGACCTGCCGGCTTCGTGCTAGTTGCTCTCGCCCTGGTCTGGGCTTCGGGACCAGCGGCCTCCGCGCGAGGCGGAAACGGGTGCGCCAGCGTCCGAGCGCGCCGAGAGGTCCCGCCCGTCCTGGCCCTGGACCCGAAACCGCACGCGCCGCGGATCTTCGCCATCCAGTTCAAGCAGGACCTGCACAACGTCACCACCTACCAGCGCTTCAGGACCAAGATTGCGTGCCTGCTCCGCGAGTACGTGCTGCCCTACCTGGCCCGCGGCCGACCCAACGTCGTCGTCTTCAATGAGGACGTGGGTCTGATGACGTTGGCCATCGGCAGCCGCGGAAAAGCGGCCCGGGCCGCGTTCGGCCGTCCGGACAGTCCGAGCTGCGAGCGTGAGGGTGAGCCGTGCGCCACGCTGGCTGCCCTCGGCGCGGTGACCGCCGCCTACTCACCCCAGATCACGGCCTACGAGGCTCGTTTCCACGGCGCCATTCGCTCGCCCGTTGCGGCGTTCGTGGGCGCGACCGACACCACCGTCCGGGCGTTCGCCCAGACGTTTTCGCAGCTCGCACTGCGCTACGGCGTCTACATGGTGGGATCGATGGACCTGCCGCCCTTCCGGGAGTCGCGCTCGAGGGCCGACATCGCGCTCTTCCACGACCCCGATTACCGCTCGCCCCCGTTCGTCTACGTGGCCACGCGCCCCGAGGTCTACAACCACGTGTTCATGTGGGGACCGCGCGACGTCCACCACACCGGGCCCCGGGTGCTTCGCAACGTCGTGGCCAGCAACCTCAAGGTCCCACTGACGCCACTCGAGCAGGAGATCGGCCTCAGTCCCGGGCCAAGCCATGGCCGCGCGGCCGTGGCCAACCTCCGGCCTTATCGGCTCCCCGGGACCGGAGCGCGGATCGGCTTCGCCACGAGCCTGCCGGCGTTCGAGTACGGACACCTGCGTCGAGGTGTCAATCCTTGCTCGGACACCGCCGTCCATTACATGCCCTGTCTGAGCCGGCTGGGTGCCAACCTTGTCCTCCAGGACGAAGCCAACCCTGGCCGGTGGACGGGACCCGATGGCAGCTCAGCCGAGCAGTGGCAGCCGCTGTCCTGGATGCTCTCCACCTACCGCGCGGTCTCCGATCCGGCGGTGCGCTTCGACTACAACGTCACCGCCATGATGGTGGGAAACCTGGCCGACCTACCGTTCGATGGGCAGACGGCGATCACCCAACGAGGCCTGGGGGGCCCAGGCTGCCACTACATCGGCAACCGGAGCTTTATTCCCGGCCAGGATTTGAGGAGGCTGCGCCCGTACGCCGGCAACAAACCGGCTTTCCTGGCCATCGCCCCGTGGGTCGTCTCTGACCGCTCCCGTCGGAGACTGCGGGTGATCGGAGCGCAGCTCGCGCCGGGCTCGGGCAGTCGACTCGAGAACGACTACGTCGAGACGGCGATCGTCGCTGACCTGCCGTTCCCACCCGATCCCCAGCGCTCTGACTGCCGCACCATCACGGCGTCCGCCTGGACCAGATGAAATTGCTCGATCGACGATGGGTTGGCTATGAGCGCGGGAGCGTTACCCGGCTATCGCGATTCCCTGCCTATACCCGGCTGCCAGCACACGGCGCGAGCGTCGCCGCTCCATCAGGTTGAGACCCATCTCCTTGGCGCACTCAGCGCTCGGGCGCACAACCTGAACGTCGGCTCCGCGCCGGCGAAGCGCCAGCGCCTCGACGCTGGCGGCCGAGCGGGAGACCCGGCGAAACACGCCGATTGCGTCCCGCGTTCCGGCCAGGCTGGCCGTGGGATTCAGACATAGAACATGAGACCCACGACCCGCCGGCGCCGCGTCGGCATTCGTTGGGCTCCAGACTCCGCCGTCGACGTATTCCCGATGGCCGATGCGGACAGGGGCAAACAGCCAGGGCACGCAGCACGACGCCGTGACCGCGTCCGCCACCGTGGCGTCGGGGGCACCTGGACTGCCGAACACGACCCGCCGGCCGCTCGACCGGTCGACGGTGGCCACCCTGAGCCGACCGTCGAAGCGCGCACCGAGCCCGGCGATGTGCTGCCGCAGGCCGTTTAGATCCTGGTCAGGTCTGGGCAGCCGGCGGAGCAGGAGCGACCTTGCCAGCGCGCCGCCGGGGGTGGCCAGACCCAGGCCCAGGGGCGCGAACATCGACGCCATGGCCAGAGCCCACTCTCCCGCGCGCCGGGCGGCGCTTACCCCTGCCCCCGCCAGCTGCTCGGCCGGCTCGTCAGAGGCTGTGGAGGAGTGGTCGCGCTCTGGGGGGCGCCGCGGCTTCTCGCCGGCAGCCAGGTGGGCCGCCACGATCGAACCGGCGGACGTGCCGACGAAATACTCGCAGCCGCGGAGGTCTAGTCCGGTGGCGTCCTCCAGGCCGGCCAGTACGCCCATCATCCAGGCTTCTCCGAGCACGCCCCCGCCGCCCAGGACGAGTATGTCGGGACGGGTGTCCACCGTCTGGAGGCTAGCCGTGGCTTGGTCCAGACGGCCAGATGCCAGACTAGGCGCCCGGACGGTCGAGCCCGCTATTCCAGGCCGCTGCGGCGGCGGTCCGGTTGGCCACCCCCAGCTTCCGGTAGGTCGAACGGAGATGATTCTCCACCGTTCTCCGACTTAAACCAAGCCGATCGGCGATGGCGTGGTTCGTATCGCCCTGGGCTACCAGGCGCAGAACCTGAACCTCGCGATCGGTGAGACTGGTCTTCGCCCGAAGCTCCCGCAGCTCAATCAACCGCGGCTGGCCGGTGCCGCTGACGAGCATTGTCAGCTCCAGGTCGCCGGCGGGGCCGGACACGCTCCACCTTGCTGGCTCGCCTGTCTGACAGCTGGCCACCCAGTCGGTCACCGGGGTCGGCATAGCTCCCCGGCGATGGCCGGGGAGGTAGCGCTCCAGGAGCCGGCCCGCCTGCTCGCTGATAAGAGCCAGGGTGCCGTCGTCTGTCAGGGCGACCAGGCCGGCGGTCGCCTGCCGCTCGCCGTGCTCGACTCGCTCGAGCAGCATCCTGGCTCGATCCCGAGCCAGCGTGCGCCTGTATCCGCGGACGATCTGGGGGCGCAGAGCGTTCAGGCGCTCCCGGTCCTGGACCGTGAAGGTCCGGCGGGGGCGGTTCACCGCCACTCCGATGACGACGTTGGAGGAGGAGATGACCGTGATCGCGAGCTGGTCCTCAGCTCCCAATGGCTCGTATACGTCTCTGTACAGGTCCAGGGCGTGAAACCGCGTGACGCTCAGGTAGTCCGAGATCGTCTCCGCATCATGGCCCGACCTCGTGATCAGGGGATGTTGATGGGCCAGGCGGGCCAGCCCATCCTCCGCGGCCCGGGCGAGGGCCGGAGCCACCGAGCGGTCAAGGAGCGCGAACACGTCCGGGGGGTCCAGTGAGACCTCGGTATAGCTGGCCAGCTCGCAGGGCACAGCCACCGAGACCCCGTGTGTCACCGCCTGGCGCAGCTCGTCAAGTGTGTCGGCCGCGGCAATTTCGTAAACGACGTCGAACAGGCGCCCTTCCAGCCCATCCATGGTGTGGCAAAGCCTACTGCGTCTAGGTGAAATTGCCTATAGACGCCGGAGCACGGCGGTGCTACTAAATCTGAAGTCGATGGGGGCGCAGCGAACAGCCAAGAGAAGTCTGAAGCGGATTGGGCTGCGCTGCCTCGTGCTGGGTGCCCTGGCGGTGTTTCCGGCCCACGCGGTGGCTAAGACGACCGACGTCGACTGCACCGGCGACGGAGACAGTGGCACTGGGAGTGCGCTTCAAACGGCCATCGCCGATGCCTCGTCTGGAGACACCCTGGTCATTACGGGGACCTGCTCTGAGCCGGAGCAGTCCTCGGACGGCGAGACCGTGTTCGTGGTCAACAAGAACCTGACGCTCGAAGCCGCGACGGGTGCCGATGCCATCCTGCAGCCCTCCGACAACTCCGGCGGGAGCGGCCACCGCGAGGGGCGCGTGATGGAGATCACCAATGACGCCCAGGTCACGCTGGAGAACCTGTACTTCTACTACGGCAACGCCAGCGAGTCCGATCCGTCCTCTGCCGGCGCGGCAGCCGACGGGGGGGGCCTGTACATCGCTCCGGGGAGCAGCGCGACCGCGCTCGACGACATGTTCTATGCCGATCAGGCGGCGGCGGGAGCCTCCTACACATGCCAGACCGCCGATCAGGCTCTCGGCTACGGCGGCGGTGTCTACAACGCCGGCACTCTGAACCTGAGCAACAGCTTCGTTATGGAAGACAGCACCAACGGCGGCTGCGGCCAGGCTGGCGGCGGGCTGTTCAACGCCAGCGGAGCCACGGCCACGATCAGCCAGACGAACTTCAACGATGACGTCAACAACCCTAGCCCGTCGGATGGCGGAGCGATCTACAACGACGGCACGATGACGCTCACGGCCTCCAACGTAACCGAGTCGGGCGACGAGGCGGTTACACGAGGCGGGGGCATCTACAACGCGTCTGGGGCGACGATCACGATCACCAACTCGACGATTGCGGCCAATGAGGCGGAGTCGACTTGCTACGCCCCCGGCAAAACGGCGGGCGGCTTCGGCGGGGGGATCGACAACGAGGGCACGATGACGCTCACGTTCTCCACCGTGTCCGGCAACTCGACCGACGGGTTCCAGGGCAATGGGACATGCGCGACCGATCCCGGCACGACGGGAGCCGGGCTCTACAACGGAGGGTCCGCCACGGTGCGCGGGTCGATCATCGCGGGGAATACCGAGGACACCAGCAACGGTGTGGGCCCGGAAGTCGATCCTGACTGCGGCACCGGCGGCACAATCCAGTCCCATGGCTACAACATCCTGGGCATCGGGACGGGCTGCGGCTCGCGCTTCGACGGCACCGGCGATCAGGTGGGCACCAGCGGCAGCCCGCTCAACCCCGAGCTTGGCCCGCTGGGCGGCGGCTTCAACGGGCAGCTCGACTGGTACGCATACCACACTGGGGATTCCCTGGGGGGGCCGCCCGTCGGCCCTGCGGTGGACTCCAACGGAGACGAACAGTTCACCAACGGCGAAGAGCGGTTCACGACGTTCGTGATGGCGCCGCAGACCGGATCGCCCGCCCTCGACGCGATCCCCCCGGGAGCGTGCGACTCGTTCCTGAGCTCGGGCCCTACCGACCAGCGGGGTGTGTCGCGGCCGCAGGGAGGCGGGTGTGACATCGGCGCGGTTGAGGTCGCCGGTGGACCGACGACAAATGCGATTAGCTACAACGCGCCTGAGAACGGAACGCTGACCGTGGACGCCGGACAAGGGGTGCTCTCAGTCGACAGCACTCCGACCAATTTTCCGCTTCAGGTCAACCGCACGGGGTACAGCTGCTCAGGCCAGGAGTGCGTCTACACGAGCCAGGACGCCCCGGTCTTCATCAAACCGGACGGGTCCTTCAGCTACACCCCGCCGGCCGGCTTCACCGGACCGGACTCGTTCACCTACGAGGCGATCGACCCGAGCACGGACCTGATCTCCGCACGGGTCACGGTCACGCTCAACGTCGAGGAAATGACGTCCACCTCCACGCACCTCGCCGCCTCGCCCAACCCGGCCAAGGTGGGTGGGGCGGTGACCTACACGGCGACGGTCACACCCAAGCCGGACGGTGGAACCGTGCAGTTCACGGATGCCGGGAAGGCGATCGCCGGCTGCACGGCGGCGGCCGTCTCAACCTCGACCGGGAAGGCCACCTGCCACGCCGTCTACCACGCGACGGGTTCACATACGATCAAGGCCGTGTATGCGGGCAACGCCAGCTTCGGCCGCTCGCAGTCATCAACCGTGACCGAGGTCGTCAAGAAGGCTGCGACGTCGATCAAGGTGGTCTCCTCGGCCAACCCGTCGAAGGTCGGAAAGGCTCTCATGTACATCGCGACCGTGAGCCCCAAGCCAGGCGGCGGAACGGTCAAATTCACCGACGGCGGCCACACGATCTCCGGCTGTGCCGCGGTCGCCGTGTCGGGCTCGACGGGCAAGGCTACGTGCCAGGTGACCTACCACAGCCCGGGCACGCATCGCATCCAGGCCGTGTTCTCGGGCCACGCGGCCTTCCTAGGATCGAGTTCGCCCGTTGTGACTCAGGAGGTCAAGACGAGATAACTCCGCCGCGCCGGCGCACGCCTGCGTACGTGATAACGTACGCTCGTATGGCATCGGCAACGGCAGTCGATCCGCTCGGTCCACGTATCCGCGCCCTCCGCGAGGCCACCTCGCTGTCCCTGCGTGATCTGGCCGAGCGCTCAGGCGTCAGTGCGCCGATGCTCTCCCAGGTCGAACGCGGCGAGACGAGTCCCACCCTCCAGGTAGCGTCGCGGATCGCCTCGGGTCTTGACCTGCGCCTATCGCAACTCCTCAGGCTGGACGAGAACGGGGCGGTGGCCGTCGTCCGGGCTGCTGACCGGAGGCAAGGACCGCGCCAGCGGGGCGGACACAGCTACCAGATCCTCACGCCGCCGCTACCCGGTCAACGAGCTGAGCTGTCTCTGCACCGCCTGGCCCCGCGCGCGATAACGGGCGGTCCCGGCGATCCGCCCATGCACGAGCCGGGAAGCCGGGAAACCGCGCTCGTTGAAAAAGGCCGGGTGATCTTGCAGTGCGATGGCCAGCACCACGAGCTTTCGGAGGGCGATTGCGTCACCTTCGACGCCGACCTCCCGCACCATTTTGAGAATCCCGGACCAGGCGAGGCCGTGCTGCTGGCCGTGGTCAGCGCCGGGTTGCGCCGGAGCTGAACGGTGCCGGCGAGCCTGTTCGACAAGATCTGGGAGGCCCACGAAGTGGGTGGGCGGGGATCCAATCTCATCTATGTCGACCTGCACCTCGTCCACGAGGTTACGAGTCCTCAGGCCTTCGACGGCCTGCGGCTGGCCGGTCGTCAGGTTCGACGGCCCGATCGCACGCTGGCCACCGCTGATCACAACGTTCCCACCGACGGCACGCCGGTGGCGGAGCGAATCCGAGACGAGCTTTCCCGCGTGCAGGTCCAGACCCTCGAGCGCAACTGCAGCGAGTTCGGGATCCCCGTGTACTCGCTGGGCTCTGATCGACAGGGAATCGTCCACGTGATCGGCCCCGAGCTGGGCGTGACCCAACCAGGGATGACGATTGTCTGCGGCGACTCCCATACAGCCACCCACGGGGCGTTCGGCGCCCTGGCCTTCGGGATCGGGACGAGCGAGGTCGAGCACGTGCTGGCCACTCAGTGCCTCGTGCAGTCAAAGCCTCGCTCGATGCGAATCTCCTACACCGGCCAGCTCGGGTTCGGCGTTACCGCCAAGGACTTGATCCTGGCGACGATCGGGGAGATCGGCGTCGCTGGAGCGGCAGGCCACGTCGTGGAGTACGCAGGCGCCGCGGTCGAGGCGCTCTCGATGGAAGGGCGGATGACGGTCTGCAACATGACGATCGAGGCTGGCGGGCGAGCCGGAATGATCGCGCCGGACCAGAAGACGATTGACTGGGTCATGGAGCGTCCGGCCGCTCCGGCGCAGGCGCTGCCGGAGTGGCTCGAGCTGCGTAGCGATTCCGACGCCGACTTTGACCGCGAGGTCGAAATCGACGCCTCGGCCCTCAGCCCGATGGTCACGTGGGGAACGACGCCCGGAATGGTCGTTCCTGTAACGGATTCCGTCCCTCACCCGCAGTCGGATCAGGACGAGCGAGCTCTTCATTACATGGGGCTCGAAGCGGGGACGCCGGTGAGCGAGATCGCCATCGACCGCGTTTTCATCGGGTCGTGCACGAACTCGCGGATCGGAGACCTACGAGCAGCGGCCGAATTGGTGCGGGGCCGGCGGGTGGCCGACAGTGTCTACGCCATGGTCGTCCCGGGATCACAGCAGGTAAGGACGCAAGCCGAGCGCGAGGGGCTGGACGAGGTCTTCCGGGAAGCCGGTTTCGACTGGCGGGGCGCCGGCTGCTCGATGTGTCTGGGAATGAACCCTGACATCGCCGCTCCGGGCGAGCGGGTGGCCTCGACGTCCAATCGCAACTTCGAGGGCCGGCAGGGGCGAGGTGCACGGTCACACCTGGTCTCGCCCGAGATGGCCGCGGCGGCCGCTATCCAGGGCCACTTCGTGGACATCAGGGAGTGGGAAGCTTCGGAAGCGGCAGCGGGAGCGCGGAAGTGAAGGCGATCGAGACGATCACCGGCCACGTAAGCGTGCTTAACCGCGCCGATGTCGATACCGACCAGATCATTCCCAAGCAGTTCCTCAAGCGGGTGCAGCGGACGGGCTTTGGACAGTTTCTGTTCCACGACTGGGCTCAGGAGCCCAACTGGGACCTTCCACGCAACCCAATCCTGGTCACGGGGCGTAACTTCGGCTGCGGATCGAGCCGCGAGCATGCTCCCTGGGCGCTCGAGGACTACGGCTTTCAGGCCATCCTCGCCCCGAGCTTCGCCGACATCTTTCGCTCCAACTGCATGAAGATCGGGCTGCTACCCGTCGAGCTGACCGAAGAGACCTGCAGGGCGATCGCCCAGGCCGGAGAGGCACAGGTCGACCTGCGCGAGCAGGAGGTCCGCTGGCCGGGGGGCTCGGCCCACTTCGAAATCGATCCCGAAATCAAGCACCGGCTCCTGGGCGGGCTCGACGACATCGCGCTGACCCTCGAACAGGCGGACGCGATCGAGGCCTTCGAACATGATCGGGAGCGGCCAGGGCCGGTGACGACGGCGCTGTGAGCGCCCCTGATGACCCCGCCGGGAGCGGCTCTCCCGAGCGCGATTGGGACGCCGCCAGCTACGACCGTGTCTCCGACCCTCAGTTCGGATGGGCGCTCGAACAGCTCGAGCGGCTGCCCCTGAGTGGAGACGAGGTCGTGCTCGACGCGGGCTGTGGCTCGGGTCGCGTGACAGCTGAGCTCGTGACTCGGTTGCCACGGGGGAGGGTCTACGGGGTCGACGTGGCACCCTCGATGGTGGAGCACGCCAGGGCGGCACTGGTCGAGAAAGCCACGATTCTCTGTCAGGACCTGGTGGACCTAGATCTGCCTGAGCGGGTGGACGCGATCTTCTCCAACGCCACCTTCCACTGGATCAAGGATCACGATCGTCTGTTCTCCGCACTGCACCGGACCCTCAGGCCGGGCGGCCGGCTGGTGGCGCAATGTGGAGGGAAAGGAAATATCGACCGCTTCCGCCACCAGGCCGACTTGGTCGCGGCCCAGGAACCATTCAGTCCCTATTTCGCGGATTGGGAGGGCCCTTGGAACTACGCCCCAGCCGATGAGACCGAGGCGCGCCTCCAAGACGCCGGCTTCGTCGATACCAGGTGCTGGCTCGAGCCCAGGCAGGTGACTCCAGCCGATCCGCGCGCCTTCGTCCGGACGGTTTGCCTGATCCGCCATCTGGACCGGGTGCCTGACGATTTGCGAGACCTATTCGTGGAGCGGGTGCTCGAGCTCTCGGGAGAGCCGTTCGTGCTGGATTACGTCCGGCTCAATATGGTGGCTAGGAACGGGCCTGAACACCAACCGAGGAGCAGCGAATGACCAGCTACGCAGTGGCGCGGCTCGACGACATCGAAGAATCAAACGACGGTCGTTCACCCTGGCGTCCGGTGCGCGAACACTTCGGCATCACTGGCTTCGCCGTCAACGCTTGGACAGGTCAGCAGGCCGGGGACCGCATCATCAACGAGCATGACGAGGATGAGCCCGGCGGACACGAGGAGCTCTACCTCGTGCTGCAAGGTCGCGCGCGCTTCGAGCTGGAAGGTGAGACCGTGGACGCCCCGTCCGGCACGTTCGTGTTCGCCGCACCCGGCGTAAAACGCACCGCGTTTGCCGAGGAACCGGGCACAACGCTTATCGCCGTCGGTGGGGTTCCGGGGCGAGCCGTGGAGACCCTCGGGTGGGAGGTATTCGCACCGGTGCGGCCGGCGTACGAGGCCGGGAACTACGCCGAGGCGGCGGAGCAGGGACGACGGGTACTCAAGGAGCATCAGCAGTACCCGGGGGTGTTCTACAACGTGGCCTGCTGCGAGAGCCTGGCCGGCGAGCGTGCCGAGGCCGTGGAGCACCTCAGGCGGGCTATCGAGCTCTCTGAGAGCTTCCTGGAAATGGCGCGCGAGGACCCTGACTTCGACCCGATTCGTCAGGACCCCGGGTTCAAGGAGCTTTTCTCTGAGTGACGTGAAGGCCGTGCGTTGTTCGCGGCCGATCTCGTATACGCGCGCGAATCGGAGCCGGAAGATCGTGCGGGGCCACACCGCCTGTGTTGGACGATAGTCAGATCTGATCAGGGCGCGACGCGGTCCTCGCCGAAAGAGCGCCCCGAAATCAGTCAGACCCGGTCATGACACAGCGGACGACGGAGCGTACGGTGCACGCGCTAGGTCAGTCCCGAGCGCAAGAACGAAGGAGACCGCGATGCGTGCTTGGATCGTTTTGTTGGTGGCCGCTGCGTCACTCGTTTGGTCGCCTCTGGCGGCGGCGGATTGGGCGATTCAGCGCAGTCCGAGCCCTTCCGAGGCCAGTAATCCGACGTTCAGCGGGGTCTCGTGCGTGTCGGCGAGCGACTGTGCCGCGGTCGGGCAGTACGTCAAAGGCGCAACGATGGTGCTGACAGAGCGCTGGAACGGGAGGCAATGGTCGGTAGAGCCCAATCCGGCGGGTTCGGCCGATGGCGTGCTCGCCGGGGTCTCGTGCGTGTCGGCGAGCGACTGCGTCGCGGTGGGGTATCTCCTCAGCGGTTCGGCCGCGCCGCTGGTGGAGCGCTGGAACGGGACCCGCTGGGTGAGTCAGGCGGCGCCTGCTCCTTCGGTCGCGAAGTTCAGCGCGCTGCTTGGAGTGTCGTGCCCGTCGGCCGGCGATTGCGTCGCGGTCGGGAAGTATGAGACGGGGTCTGCGACGCGGACGCTCGTCGAGCGGTACAACGGCCAGCGCTGGTCGGTCCAGATCTCGCCCAATCCCGCGGGTACCCAGGGGGCACTGGGCGGCGTCTCGTGCCCGTTGGCAACGGCGTGCATGGCTGTCGGCAGTTCGGGCGGCGGTGCCAGTACGCTCGCCGAGCGCTACGACGGCCGGCGCTGGTCGATCCAGGCCGCGCCGAAGTCCGCGGGCAGCGGCAGTCTGGCGTCGGTGTCGTGCGCGTCGGCGGAGGTGTGCACCGCGGTCGGCTCTGGCTTGGTGGAGCGCTGGAGCTCGGCGGCGGGCTGGAGGGTCCAGAGCACCCCGCGACCCGTCCCTGCGGACTCGCTGACCACGCCTGCCGTGGGGCCGTTCAGCACTCCGCTACTGGGCGTGTCGTGCCCGTCGACGAGCGTGTGCACCGCCGTGGGCGACTACCACAGCGACGCGGGCGGGACCATTCAGCTGGCCGAGGACTGGAACGGCAAGGCATGGTCGATCCAGCACCCGCCCCTGCCCCTCGGCGCGACCTCGAGCCCGCTGGGCGCGGTCTCCTGCCCGGGCGTGGGCGTGTGCACCGCGACCGGTGGCTCGAATGGCGGCGCGGCGGGCCAGACGTTCGTGGAGCACTCGGCCCCGAACATCTGCGCGGTCGACGACGCCGCGTGCGTAAAGCACGGAGTGTTCGTCTCCCCCAGCGGCAACGACAACGGCGCCGGAACCCGCAAGCAGCCCAAACAGACGCTGAAAGCGGCGATCGCCACCGCACAGCTGGACCACACCAACGTCTACGCGATGGCCGGCACCTACAACGAGGTCCTCCAGCCTGACAACGGCGTCAGCGTGTACGGCGGCTACAACAGCTCGTGGAAGCTCTCAAGCACCCAGAACACTGTGATCGCAGGCGGGTTCGACTCCGCTTACGGGGCGACATTCGGCGCGCTCGCCCACAACCTGACCAAGCCGACCACATTCGAGCACCTCGTGCTCAAGCCACCCTCCCCGGGCGAGCCCGGGTGGAGTTCCTACGCCCTGGCCGGAGCAAACGACGGCGGGCTGCGCCTCCTGCAGGTCGGCGTCTACGGGAGCCGCGCCGGGTCCGCCTTTGACGGAGTCGCTGGGGCGACGGGGAGCAAAGGCGGCGGCGGCACGAACGGCAATCAGGGCTCCCCGGGCCTGACAGGCGGACCCGGCGGCGCGGGCGCCGGCGGCAACGACGGGGGCAGAGGTGGAGATGGCTACGAGTCTGGGGGCTCGAGTGGTTCGGGAAACAACGGGGCGCCCGGCCTGCCGACCACGCCAGGCGCATGCGGGCAGGAGGGTGGTGCCGGCGGTGGCGGCGGGTCCAGCGCGCCTACGGCTGGGGGCAGCGGCCACCCAGGCGAGCCGGGCTGTGCCGGCGCCGACGGCAGCGGCGGCACCTCTGGGAATGCCGCACCGAACAACGGCCTCTGGGCCAGCCAATCCGGCACTCAGGGCGCCGACGGGCTCCCCGGCGCGGGCGGCGGCGGTGGTGGCGGCGGCGGGGCGGCCGGCGGCAACACCAACTGGGCCGGTGGCGGTGGCGGTGGCGGCGGTGGTGGCGGCGGCGGTGGTGGCGGGATCGGCGGTGAGGGCGGCGGCGCGTCGTTCGGGATCTTCCTCGACAGCTCCTCCGGCGCGATCGTGCAGGACTCGATCGTCGTCTCCGCAGCCGGTGGCATCGGAGGAACCGGCGGCGACGGCGGCCCGGGCGGTACCGGCGGCCCGGGCGGCTTCGGCGGCTCTCCCAGCGACGACTCCGCAGAGGGCGGCGCTGGAGGACCCGGAGGCACCGGCGGTCAGGGCGGCGGCGGTGGGGGCGGCGCCGGCGGACCGAGCATCGCGATCGACGGCCTGACCGCGGCCGACACGCCCGCCAGCCAAGTCACCCACGGCCAGGGCGGCGCCGGCGGCCTCGGCGGCCACGGGCTCTCTGGCGAGGCACCCCAAGGCGCCACAGGCTTGGCCGCGAACTACGCCTAGAGCTACGGGCCGCGGGCGTAGGACGCCTCGGCGCGCTGTCCAAGCGCCCTACCATCTGCCCGTGGACCAGGGCCAGCTCCAAGAGCTCCAGGCGCCCCTCAAGGAGCGCTACCGAACCGAGCCTGAGGCTGCGCTCGTCACCCTGTCGGCGGTCGGAGATCTCGGCGAGGGCGTGTCGTGCTCGGTCCGGACCGCCGGCGCGGTTGCCGAGGCCGGGCTTCACCCCGCCACAGGCGGGGATGGCTCTCTGCTCTGCTCAGGGGACATGCTGCTGGAGGCGCTGGTGGCCTGTGCGGGCGTCACGCTTCGTGCGGTCGCGACCTCGCTCGGGATCCCGGTCACCGGCGGGGGTGTGCGCGCCGAGGGCGACCTCGACTTCCGGGGCACGCTAGGCGTCGACCGCCAGGCGCCAGTCGGCTTCCGAGCCATCCGCCTGAGCTTTGAGCTCGAGACCGATGCCGACCCTGAGCAGCTAGCGCTGCTGGAGCGCCTCACCGAGCGCTACTGCGTCGTGTACCAGACGCTGGCCGTGGGGCCAGCACTGACCAGCACCGTCAGGATTGCCCTGTGACCAGCTCGCCGGATGCCCTATCGCGGGACGCAACCGACCGAGCCGCTGTCAGGATCCCAGAGCTCTCCCAGGACGACGTGGTCGCGGTGGCGCGCCACGGGGCTCGGGCGACGCTGACGGCTGACGCGCGGTCCGCGATGGAGCGCGGCGCCGCGGTGGTGGACCGTCTGGCCTCGCTGGACGAGCCGGTGTACGGAGTCTCGACGGGCTTCGGCTCGCTGGCCACGGTGCAGATCCCGCTGGCTCGGCGTGAAGACCTCCAGCGTGCTCTGATCCGCTCACACGCGGCCGGCGCCGGGCCGCCAGTCGAGCGGGAGGTGGTTCGGGCAATGATGCTTCTGCGGGCCCGAACGCTGGCCATGGGATGGTCCGGGGCCAGGCCGGTGATCGCCGACACGATCCTGGCCCTGCTCGACGCCCGCCTTACCCCGCCGGTGCCTGAGTACGGGTCGCTCGGAGCCAGTGGCGACCTCGCCCCGCTGGCGCACTGTGCACTCGCCCTGATGGGCGAAGGAGAGCTCGATTGCCCAGACGGCGTAAGGCGCGCTGCGGGCGATGCGATGGCTGGTGCCGGGATCCCGCCGGTGACGCTCAAGGCAAAGGAAGGGCTTGCGCTGATCAACGGGACCGACGGCATGCTCGGGATGCTGGTGCTGGCGATGGCGGATCTCGGCGTCCTCCTTCGGGTCTGCGACGTGACCGCGGCCATGTCCGTGGAGGCGCTGCTCGGCACCAATCGGGCCTTCGCCGAGGATCTGGTCGCGCTCCGGCCGCAGGCCGGCCAGGCTCAGAGCGCAGCCAACCTCCGCGCGTTGATGGACGGCTCGGAGATCGTGGCCAGCCACCGCCACGACGATCCCAGGGTTCAGGACGCCTACTCGCTGCGCTGCGCCCCGCAGGTTGCCGGAGCGGCGCGGGACACGCTCGACCACGCGCGCGGCGTCGCGGCCATCGAGCTGCGCTCGGCGATCGACAATCCAATCGTCCTCCCGGACGGCCGTGTCGAATCGTGCGGGAACTTCCACGGCGCTCCAGTGGCCTTCGTCTGCGACTTTCTGGCCATTGCCGCCGCCGAGGTTGGGGCGATCGCCGAGCGGCGGACCGATCGACTTCTCGACTCGACGCGTTCTCATGGCCTTCCGGCCTTCCTGGCCGAGGAGCCAGGTGTGGACTCCGGATTGATGCTGGCCCAGTACACCCAGGCCGCGATGGTCGCCACGAACCGTCATCTGGCCGCCCCCGCGAGCGTCGATTCGCTCCCGACGAGCGCGATGCAGGAGGATCACGTGTCGATGGGGTGGGGAGCTGCGCGCAAACTTCGGAGGGTGATCGGCAACCTCGGCCGGATCCTGGCCGTCGAGCTCGTATGCGCGGCCCGTGGGCTGGACCTGCGCGCGCCGCTGCGGCCCGCACCCGGAACGGCCTCGGCCCGAGATGCGCTTCGCGCGAGGGTCCCCGGCCCAGGTGCGGACCGGTTTCTCAGCCCTGAACTCGCTGCCGCGGAGGACCTGGTGTGGTCCGGCGACCTCCTGGCAGCGGTAGAAAGCAGCGTCGGTGAGCTGCCATGAGTGGACCTCCTGCCGAACCGATCCGCGCGCCCCGCGGCTCCGAGATTTCTTGTCGCGGCTGGCCGCAGGAGGGCGCGATGCGAATGCTCATGAACAACCTCGATCCCGAGGTCGCGGAGCGGCCCGCCGAGCTGGTGGTCTATGGAGGCGCCGGCAAGGCGGCCCGGTCCTGGGAGGCCTTCCACGCGATCATCCGGACTCTCCGGACGCTCGGCGACGACGAGACGCTGCTCGTCCAATCGGGAAAGCCGGTGGGGGTCTTTCGGACCCACGAGTGGTCGCCCCGGGTGCTGATCGCCAACTCGAACATCGTGCCGGAGTGGGCGAGCTGGGAGGAGTTCCGCAAGCTCGAGGCGCTGGGACTGACGATGTACGGCCAGATGACCGCAGGCTCCTGGATCTACATCGGAACCCAGGGGATCGTCCAGGGGACCTACGAATGCTTCGCCGAGATCGCCCGCCGGCGTCACGGCGGATCGCTGGCCGGGACGATCACGTTGACTGCCGGCTTGGGCGGGATGGGTGGCGCCCAGCCATTGGCGGTGACGATGAACGGTGGTGTGGCACTGTGTGTGGAGGTCGATCCGGCGCGGGCCAAGAGGCGGCTGGATACCCGCTACCTGGACGAACTGGCGGATTCGCTCGATGACGCGGTTGCTCGCTGCCTGGAGGCCAAACGCCAGCGCCGGCCGCTCAGCGTCGGCCTGGTCGCCAATGCCGGCGATGTCCTATCCGAGCTGCTGGCCCGGGGCTTTGAAGCAGACATCGTCACCGACCAGACCAGCGCCCACGACCCGCTCCAGGGCTACGTGCCGAACCGGATGTCGCTGGAGGAGGCGGCAGAGCTGCGGCAATCAGATCCAGAGGAATACGTGCGCCGATCCCGGGCGGCGATGGCGGCGCACTGCGCGGCGATGGTGGGCTTTCTTGACGCTGGCAGCGAGGTCTTTGACTACGGGAACAGCCTGCGGGCCGAAGCCCGGCTGGGCGGGTTCGAACGGGCTTTCGCCTATCCGGGATTCGTTCCGGCCTACGTCCGCCCGCTCTTCTGCGAGGGGAAGGGACCGTTCCGCTGGGTCGCGCTGTCGGGGGATCCGGCCGACATCGCAGCCACCGACCGGGCGGTGCTCGAGGAGTTCCCCGATGACGACGCGATGGCTCGCTGGATCAAGCACGCCTCGGAACGGATCTCGTTCCAGGGGCTCCCCGCCCGGATCTGCTGGCTGGGGTACGGCGAGCGGCGCCGATTGGGTCTGCGCTTCAACGACATGGTCCGCCGGGGGATATTGCGCGCCCCGATCGTGATCGGCCGTGACCACCTCGACGCGGGCTCGGTGGCCTCGCCCTACCGTGAAACGGAGGGCATGGCCGACGAATCCGACGCGATCGCCGACTGGCCGCTTCTCAACGCGATGGTGAACACCGCGGCCGGCGCCAGCTGGGTTTCGATCCACGACGGCGGTGGCGTCGGCATCGGGCGCGCAATCCACGCGGGGATGGTGTGCGTGGCCGACGGAACCGAGCTCGCCGATGAGAAGCTCGACCGCGTCCTGACGACCGATCCCGGAACCGGGGTGATGCGCCACGCGGACGCCGGCTACGACCAGGCAATCGAGGTCGCGAAGGAGCGGGGTGTGCGGATCCCGATGCGGGAAGCGCCTTGACCGTCCGGCCGATCACCACGATCGGAGACCCGATTCTGCGGGAGCGCGCGTCCGAGCTGGATGTCGATGAACTACGACAGCCCGCCACCCAGCAGCTGATAGACGACCTGATCGGGACCCGGCGGGCGGCCGCAGGGGCCGGACTCGCGGCCAACCAGGTCTCTGCGCGCAAGCGGATCGCGATCGTCGAGGTGGACGAGCACACGCGGTACGCCTACAAGCCGCTTCACCCGCTCACGGTGATGGTCAATCCGGTTCTCGAGCCGCTGTCCGACGAGCGGCTGGTGATCAACGAAGGCTGCCTTTCGGTGCCCGACCTGCGCGGGGACGTGACGCGCTTCCTGAAAATCGAGGTGCGTTTCCTGGATCGCGATGGCAAGCGCCAACAGCTGGTCGCCACCGGGTTGTCGGCCGGGACATTCCAGCACGAGGTCGACCATCTCGACGGCGTGCTGTTCCTGGACCGCGTCGAGGATCCCCGGACATTCTCGACCTGGGAGCAGTTCGAGCGCCACCACCAGGCGGACTTCCTTCGGCGGATCGCTCCGTTCGCCCGGGGTGCCGGCTAGGTGAGCCAGCTGTGGTGCGAGCTCGCCTGGCTCGAAGGTGACGAACCAGAACGCGGGGTACTGCTCGAGCTCGACGACGAGACGATCGCGACCGTGCGGGCTGGGGTGGATCGCCCGCCGGAAACCGCCGAGCGGCTGCGTGGCTTCGTGGTACCTGGGTTCGCCAACGCCCATTCGCACGCCTTCCAGCGGGCGCTCCGCGGGCGAACGCAGCGGGTCCGCGGTTCCTTCTGGAGCTGGCGCACCCAGATGTATGCCCTGGCCGGAGTACTCGACCCTGACGCCATGCTCGCGCTCGCCCGGGCGACGTTTGCCGAGATGGCACTGGCCGGGGTGACCTTGGTGGGCGAGTTTCACTACGTCCACAACGCTCCTGACGGCTCTCCCTATGAGGATCCGAACGCCATGGGCAGGGCCGTCATTCAGGCGGCGCTCGACGCCGGGGTCAGGCTGACGCTGCTTGACACCTGCTACCTGCACGGCGGGATCGATCCCCATCCGCTCCAGCGACGTTTCTTCGACGCTGACGCCGAGGCCTGGATCGAGCGCGTGGATGCACTCTCGGCTCCCCCTGGCGTGCGGTTGGGCGCGGCCATCCACAGCGTGCGGACGGTCCAGCCCGAGCAGGCCGCCCACGTCGGGGCCTGGGCGCAGGGGCGCAAGCGACCCGTGCACGCTCACGTGTCCGAGCAGGCGGTCGAGAATCAGGCCTGTCAGGAGGCCTATGGCGCGACCCCGACGGAACTCCTCCACTACGAGGGGGTGCTGGCGTCCAACTTCACGGCGATCCACGCGACCCACGTGTCCGAGGCTGACATCGCGCTCCTGGGCGAGGCAAATGCCTGCTGCTGCTTTTGCCCGACCACCGAGCGTGACCTGGCAGACGGGATCGGCCCGGCCTTCGCGCTCCGCGGCGCAGGCACCTCGCTCGCGATCGGAACCGATTCCTCCGCCCTGATCGAACCGCTCGAGGAGGCACGTGCGATCGAGCTCGACGAGCGGCTGGCCAGCGGGGAGCGTGGACGCCACAGCCCACGCGAGCTGATGAGCGCCCTCACCGCGTCGGGCTACGCGAGCCTCGGGTGGCCTGAGGGGGGGACGATCGCGCCGGGGGCGCTGGCCGACCTGGTGGCGATCGGCTGCGACAGCGTCCGGCTGGCCGGAGTACCCCATGGGCAGCTTCTCGATGCCGTCCTGTTTGCCGGCAACGCCGCTGACGTGACCGACGTGCTGGTCGGAGGCGAGTTCGTCGTCCGCGACTCTCACCACGTGAAGCTCCATGTGGCGGCAGAGCTTCAGAGCGCGATCTCGGCACTCGATTTCTAGCGCGGCTCGAAGTCACGTGAGCTCTCTGTCGATCGACAACATCGGACTTCTGGTCACGAACTCCGAGGGAGTGGGAGAGGGGCCACTGGCGTTAGTACGGGATGCGGCGCTGGTGATCGAGGATGGCCTCGTACGGGAGATCACCCGGCCGGGGCCTTCGACCGACAAGCGCCTCGACGCCGGCGGACGCTGTGTCCTGCCGGGATTCGTCGACAGCCACACCCATCTGGTGTTCGCCGGCGAGCGCTCAGAGGAGTTCGCGGCGCGAATGGCAGGCGCTCCCTATGCCCCCGGCGGAATCCAGCGCACGGTCAGGCGCACGCGCCAGGCCAGCGATGACGAGCTTCGCGCCCTCGCTCAGGCGCGCCAACGGGAAGCGCTCGCGGCTGGGATCACCCACATGGAGATCAAATCCGGCTACGCGCTCGACGTCGGGGGCGAGCAGCGGCTCTGCCACCTGGCGGGCGAGTTCACCGACGATGTCACCTTCCTCGGTGCTCATCTCGTCCCCGAGGAGTACGCCAGCCGCCCGGACGACTACGTGTCTCTGGTCTGTGGAGAAATGCTCACGGCCTGCGCTCCACACGCCCGCTGGATCGACGTCTTCTGCGAGCGCGGAGCCTTCGATGAGGACCAGTCTCGGATGATCCTGGCCGCGGGGCGACGGGCAGGGCTCGAGCCCCGCGTGCACGCCAACCAGCTCGGGGAGGGGCCTGGAGTTCGGCTGGCCGTCGAGATAGGGGCGGCCTCCGCGGACCACTGCACTCACCTCTCACGCGAGGACGTGGAAGCGCTCGCGGGCTCGGACACGGTGGCGACGCTCTTGCCGGCGACCGACTTCTCGACCCGCCAGGCCTATCCCGACGCGCGGCGGCTCCTGGACGCAGGGGCCAGGGTGGCGATCGCCACCAACTGCAACCCTGGCTCGAGCTACACGTCCTCGATGAGCTTCTGCATCGCGATCGCCGTCCGCGAGATGGGGATGACGATCGAGGAGGCCGTGCAGGCGGCCACGGTCGGGGGAGCCCACGCGCTGCGTCGCACGGAGATCGGCTGGCTCGGGCCCGGGGCGCGCGCCGGTGCTGTGATCCTGGCGGCGCCGCACTACGCCCACCTCGTCTATCGCCCGGGCATGCCGCTCGTCCAGACGACCGTCGTGGACGGCGAGGTGGCGTTTTCCGCGCAGCTCTGAGCCACCACCGGACGCTCGGCGGCGAGCGGCTACCGTCCCTGAGCCATGGCTCCCAAGGTGATCCTGCTTCCCGGCGACGGCATCGGCCCCGAGATCATGGCCTCCGCCGTCGAGGTCCTGGATGCGGTGGCGAGCGGCCGGCTCGAGACCGAGGAGCACCCGTTCGGCGGGGCGGCGATCGATACGCACGGCCTGGCTCTGACCGACGAGACGCTCGAAGCCTGCCGCCGGGCCGACGCCGTCCTCCTGGCCGCTGTCGGTGGCCCGAAGTGGGACACCACCGGCCCGGATCAGCCGCGGCCTGAGCAGGGGCTGCTCGGCCTGCGCAAAGGGCTTGAGCTATTCGCCAACCTGCGCCCGGTCAAGCCGCTCCCAGCGCTCTACGAGGCCAGTCCGCTCAAGCGTGAGGTGATCGAGCGAACCGACCTGGTCGTGGTCCGTGAGCTCACCGGAGGGATCTACTTCGGCCAGAAGACGCGGACGGCCGACGAGGCATCTGATGCTTGCGTCTACACACGTGAGGAGGTCGAGCGGATTGCGCGGGTGGCTTTCATGACCGCTCGCTCCCGCGTGACCAGCGTAGACAAGGCCAATGTCCTTGAGACGAGCCGGCTGTGGCGGGAGGTCGTCCGTGAGATTCACGGCCGGGAGTTCCCCAACATCGAGCTCGAGCATCTGCTCGTGGATCACGCGGCCATGCGCCTCGTGGCCGCGCCCCGGCATTTCGATGTGCTGCTGACGGAGAACATGTTCGGCGACATCCTGTCCGACGAGGCGGCCATGCTCACCGGCTCGATCGGGCTCCTGCCCAGTGCCTCACTGGGAGATGGTGACCCACCCAACCCCGGACTGTTCGAACCCGTCCACGGCTCGGCGCCTGACATCGCTGGTACCGGAGCGGCCAATCCGATCGCGATGTTCCTGTCAGCCGCGCTGATGCTCCGCCATGGATTGAGCATGGAAGCGGAGGCGGCGGCGGTAGAATCGGCTGTCGAACGGGCGCTTTCCGACGGATTGCGCACGCCTGACCTGGGGGGTAGCGCCACCACCGCACAGGCCACCCGGGCAGTCCTCGAGAACCTGTAGAAGGAGACGTCGTGGAGCAAGCGGACCTCATCTGGCACAACGGAGAACTCGTCGCCTGGGAGGACGCCAAGGTTCACGTACTCACGCACGGGCTTCATTACGGGACCGGGGTATTCGAGGGCATTCGGGCCTATGAGACGTCCCGAGGGACGGCGGTCTTCCGCCATCGGGAGCACCTCGAGCGGCTGCTGCAGTCAGCCGAGCTGTACTACATGGCGATCCCATACACGCTCGACGAGCTGCGGCGCGCCACGCATGAGCTGATCACGGCCAACGAGTTGCGCGAGTGCTACATCCGGCCGATCGCCTTCCGCGGCTACGGCCAGATGGGGCTCTATCCGCTGGATTGCCCGGTCGAGGTGTCGATCGCGGTGTGGCCCTGGGGCGCGTACCTCGGCGAAGAGGGTAAGCGCGACGGTGTCCGCGCCAAGGTGGCCAGCTGGCGGCGCATCCCGCACGACGCGCTGATTCCACACGCCAAGGCGTGTGGACAGTACCTCAACAGCGTTCTGGCCAAAATCGAGGCCTCCAAAGCGGGTTACCAGGAGTCGATCCTGCTCGACTCGCACGGGTTCGTCTGCGAGGGCAGCGGCGAGAACGTGTACGTGGTCAAGAACGGGGTGATTCTCACCCCGCCTCAGACGGCTGGGATCCTGGACGGGATCAGCCGACGTTCTGTCATCACGATTGCCCGGGATCTGGGGTACGAAGTCGTCGAGCGCGACCTGGCGCGAGCCGAGCTGTATCTGGCTGATGAGGTCTTCCTATCCGGCACCGCGGCCGAGCTGGTCCCGGTTCGTGAGATCGATGACCACGCGATTGGCCGGGGCGAGCCCGGTCCGGTAGCCCATGAGGTACAGCGCGTGTTTGACGACGCGCTGCACGGACGTGATCCTCGCTACGCCGAGTGGTTGGACCTGGTGGAGGTGCCGGCGCATCCGGCGCCTGCCGCCGGCTCCTGAACCGCTCACTCGAACGCCATGACCGGAATCGAGCTCTACGACACGACCCTGCGTGATGGGATGCAGGGCGAGGGGATGTCGCTCTCAGTCCAGGAGAAGCTGAGGGTGGCCCACCGACTGGACGAGCTTGGGATCGACGTGGTCGAAGCGGGTTTCCCGAGCTCGAATCCCAAGGAGCTGGAGCTGTTCGAGCTGCTCGGCCGGGAGACGTTCCGGCACGCCCAGGTGGCGGCCTTTGGTATGACGAGGCGCAAGGCGACCAGGGCCGACGCCGACCCCGGGCTTCGGGTCCTGGCCGAGTGCTGCGCACCCGTGTGCACGCTCGTGGGCAAGACGTGGGCGCTGCACCTGGACAAGGTCGTCAGGGTCGACCCGGAGGAAAACCTACGGATGATCTCGGAGTCAGTGAGCTTCTTGCGCGACGCGGGCAAGCGAGTGATCTACGACGCCGAGCATTTCTTTGACGGCTTTGCCGACGACTCGGCCTACGCGTTGCGGTGCCTGCGCGCGGCCGCGCAAGCAGGCGCAGACACGGTCGTCTGCTGCGACACAAATGGCGGAACGCTGCCTGACGTAGTGGCGGGGGCCATCGATGAGGTGGTGTCTGAGCTGGCCTCAGCGCAAACCCGCGTCGGCATCCATTGCCACGACGATGCTGGGTGCGGGGTGGCCAGCACCCTCGCCGCGGTCCGGCGTGGGGCCAGACAGGTTCAGGGCACGATCAACGGCTACGGCGAGCGGTGCGGGAACGCCAACCTGACCACGATCATTCCCGACCTCCAACTCAAGCTCGGCTTCGAGTGCATCAGCGACGACCAGCTCGGCTCGCTGACCGCCGGCGCGCACTTCTTCGACGAGCTCCTCAACCTCGTTCCGGACCCCAACCGGCCCTATGTGGGCCGGAACGCATTCGCCCATAAGGGCGGAATGCATGTGGCTGGCGTGAGCGCGGACCCCGCCACCTTTGAGCACGTCGACCCCCGGGTGGTCGGCAACCGCCGCGAGATCCTGATCTCCGAGCTCTCAGGCAAGGGGACCGTCGAAGCGCGGGCTCGTGATGCGGGGGTCCGGCTCAATTCCGAGCAGGCGGGCCGGGTCGTCGAGCGCGTCAAGGCCCTGGAGCATCGTGGGTACCACTTCGAGGCGGCCGACGGCTCATTTGAGCTGCTCCTGCGGCGGGAGGCCGGCGAGTACGAGCCGCTGTTCACGCTCGAGCACTGGAGGGTGATCGTGGAGATGGGCCACATGGGGCACGTCGAGACCGAGGCGACGATCAAGATCTGGGTGGGGGAGGAGCGTTACGTCAGGACCGCCGAGGGGAACGGTCCCGTCAATGCGCTGGACCGGGCGCTGCGCGACGCCATCGGCGAGCTCTATCCGCACCTGGCCGATATCCAGCTTGAGAACTTCAAGGTCCGCCTGATCGACGAGCACGCCGGTACGGCGTCGGTGACCAGGGTTCTGATCGACGCCACTGACGGCGACACGGTGTGGGGAGCGATCGGCGTATCGGAGAACGTGATCGAGGCCTCCTGGGAAGCGCTCGTGGACTCGCTCGAGTACGGGATGCAGCGCGTACCGGCCCGTCAAGCACAGCCCACGCGCGGCCGGTGACCGAGCGGATCCCGCTCGCGCGGCCGGTGATGGGAGAGCGCGAGGAGGAGCTCGTGCTGAGGACGCTGCGCAGCGGGCGGCTGTCGTTGGGACCTCTGCTGGGCGAGTTCGAGGGGCGATTCGCCGAAGCCGTTGGTGCCCGGTGCGCCAGCGCCGTGTCAAGCGGAACCTCTGGACTGCACCTGGCCATACGGGCGGTGGGCGTGAGCGACGGCGATGAGGTCATTACCAGCCCGTTCTCATTCGTGGCCAGCGCCAACGTGGCGGTGTTCGAGCGAGCGAGGCCCGTGTTTGCAGATATCGATCCCGTGACCCTCAACCTCGATCCCGCGGGTGCCGCGGCCGCGGTCACGGAGCGGACTTCTGCGGTCATCCCGGTGCATGTCTTTGGCTATCCGGCCGACATCGCTGCGTTCGAGAAGCTCGAGCGCCCGATCGTCGAGGATGCGGCCGAGGCCCTCGGGGCCGTGTATCCAGACGGAACTCGGATGGGGAGCGGCCGCCACCCGACGATCTTTGGCTTCTATGCCAACAAGCAGTTGACGACCGGCGAGGGCGGGATGGTCACTACCCCCGACCCGACCGTGAAGGAGCGGATCGACTCCGAGCGCAACCAGGGCCGCGCGCCGGATATGTCATGGCTTGATCACGATCGCCTCGGGTTCAACTATCGGCTCTCGGACGTCGCCTGCGCGCTGGGACTGGCTCAGCTCGAGCGTCTGGATGACCTCCTGGCCGCCCGGGCGCGGGTGGCCGAGCTTTACCGGGCGGCGCTGAATGGGCTCGAGGGCCTCGAGCTCCCATGTCCCGACCGTGGCGAAGCCCGACGGGGATGGTTCGTGTTCGTCGTCCAGCTGCCTCGTGAAGTGGATCGCGACGGCGTCGTCCGTGCCCTCGACGAGCGGGGGGTCGACAGCAAGCCCTACTTCCCAGCCGTTCACCTGATGAGTTACTACCGGGAGCATTTCGGCTACCGCGAAGGCCAGTTCCCGGTCTGCGAGGACGTGGCCGCCCGATCGATCGCGCTCCCCTTCTTTCCCCAGATGACCGAGGGGCAGGTGGAGCGAGTGGCCGCTTCGCTCACTGAAGTCCTGAGCGTGTCCCCAGCCCGGCTCACGTAGGCGAGTTCCGCCTAGGATGGGGGCATGAGCTACACAAAAAAGAATCTCCGAGACGTTGAGGACGTCGCTCCTCGCTTTGGCTTTGACAAGGTCCAGGAGGCTCGCTTTCCCTGGCGTGCCCTGGAGGCGCAGGACACTGGTTTGGCCTACCACGTGATCAAGCCGGGACAACGAGGCAGCGCGCACCGGCATGACGAGGCCGAGGAGATCTATGTGGTCCTGGGCGGAGGCGGGCGAGTCGTACTGGACGGCGAGATCGTGGAGCTTCGCCCGCTTGACGCCATTCGGGTGGCGCCCCCAATTGCGCGCGCCTTCGAAGCTGGCCCCGAGGGGCTCGAGCTGCTGGTCTTCGGGCCCCATCGCGAGGGCGACGGCGAGATCCTCGAGGAGGATCCCTGGCCTGACAGTTGACATCACGCACAGGGCAGCGTGCGGCCAAGTGTGATGTGCAACTATTCCCGTCTGCGCGTAGGGCGCTGATCTGAGGAGGGAGGTAGGGAGATGCTCCGGGGGTCAAGCAGAACACGACGACGGCTTCTTCCGGCCGGCACATTCGCGATCGCAGTCCTGGTTCTGAGCGCCGGCACAGCCAGCGCCGACTTTCCCTACACCGGGCCAACCGGGAACGTCAACGACCCCACGACCTGGAAGCTGCCGGCGGGAGTGGTGCCGAGCAACATCACCGGCGACGGACAGAACTGGAAGTTCGCGGCCACCCCCGAGACCAGCGCGCAGAGCGAGGCGACGGTCGACCAGAACTCCCAGGAGCTGTGTGGGATCCGAGGGATGAGCGTTGTCGACTCGAGCGCCACGTATCCACTGATCCCTTCGACCTCGACGAGCTGCCCGACCAGCGGCTCGGCCGTCAAGACCGCCTGGCAGACCACGTTGGGGCGCCCGGACGTGCTGATCTCGGTGCTCGACTCAGGCATCAAGTGGAACGACGCGGGAGCGATGCTCGAGCTGCGCAAGAAGGTGTGGCTGAATGCCGGCGAGCTTCCCGCGCCGAGGGACGACATGTCGCAGACGTTCGACCCGTCGACCGGCGTGAACTGTGCAGCCCACGAGGGGAACGTCGGCGCGGGCGGCAATTACAACAAGAACGGCGGCAAGCGGGGCTCGAACGGGAAGATCCCGTACGACATCCTCGGCCAGGGCGTGTTCAACGTCCTGGACTATGCCTGCGACAAACGTGTGGCCGCCGTGGTCGACGGCACCACCGGTCGCGGCGCGCTTCGCCACGGTCCCGGCCAGAACTGGGACGGTCACAACGCACCGCCGATGCTCACGCCCGAGGACCTGATCCTGGCCTTCTCCGACGGCAAGGACCACGACCACAACGGCTTCGCCAACGACATCGCCGGCTGGAACTTCGTGGACAACAACAACGATCCGTACGACGACGTGCAGTACGGCCACGGGACGGGCGAGGCCGAGGACTCAAATGCCGAGGCCAATTCGCCGTCCGGCCAAGTCGGCGCGTGTCCGGACTGCATGGTCATGCCACTCAGGGTGGGGGAGTCGTTCATCGCCGACGTCAACCGCTTTGCCCAGGCTGCCCTGTACGCCACGGACCAGGGCGCCTACGTGATCCAGGAGGCGCTCGGGACGCTGAACAACTCCTACTTCGCTCGCCAGGCGATCGAGTACGCCTATCACCATGGGACGGTGGTGATCGCCTCGGCGGCTGACGAAGCGGCCGAGCACCACAACCTGCCGGGGGTTCTTCCCGACACGATCCGTGTCAATTCGGTCAACCAGTACAGCACCGAAACCGAGGTCCCACCGTCGTACCTTCAGTTCAACGGCTGCACGAACTTTGGCAGCTGGGTGACGGTGTCCGTTGAGAGCTCATCGTGCTCCTCCAATGCCACTGGTTTGGGCGCCGGGATCGCCGGGCTCGTGTACAGCGCCGCGCTGAACGCGATCGCGAAGGGCAAGCTCAAGCCGGCGACGGACTGCAAGCGCGTGAACGGGACGCCGTGCCCGCTTACGGCCAACGAGGTCCGCCAGCTGATGGCCTCGGGCAACATCGCGGGTGACCTCACGCCTGGTCAGTCAGCCAGCACCGGGACTCACTCGGCCGATGCAGGCGATGGGGGACAGGCGGATGACGTCAACTTCGCCCAGCAACCCGAGCCCTCCTGCACGTCGACGCTGATCCCCACGTGCACCGATCCCAACAGCAACACGACGTTCTCTGCCCAGGAGAACGGAGGAGTGGTGGGCCCAACTCCTCACACCACGCGCTACCACGCCCGCAAAGGGTTCGACGAGTTCTACGGCTACGGGCGCCTGAACGCGTACAAGGCGGTGGTGGCCGCGTCCAACGGCACGATTCCGCCCCAGGCGGACATCACCTCGCCGGACTGGTTCACGCAGGTGAATCCGGCCATGCGGCAGATCGCCATCACCGGGTACGTGAACGCCCGCGGTCCCTACACCTGCCAGGTCCAGGTCGCTCCTGGCGCGCAGCCCAACAATGCGATGAACACTGCTTCGCCGCCGGGTGACTTTCAGAAGGTCACCTCGAGCTATTGCGACGGAAAAACCAAGCACACCACGCCGCATAGCGGGCTCCTGGCCGACATTCAGACTTCCAAGCTCGAGGCCAGCTTTCCCTCGAACGTTCAGGGCTTCAACGGCAACGAGAACGGTGGAACAGCCCAGACCTCCAACGGGCGGCCAAACACGCAGCCCTACGCGTTCACCGTGCGGGTGGTGGTGAGCGAGGCCAAGCGCGGGAGCCAGCCAGCCATGACCGGGGAGGATCGGCGTCAGCTCTATCTGCACCGTGACAAGGACATGCTCCGTGGCTGGCCAAAGCAGTTGCGAACCGACGGTGCCTCCAGCCCGCTCCTGATCGACCTGGACGGCGACAACCGCAACGAGCTCGTGGTCGCGACCTCTGACGGAAGGATCAATGCCTACCGATCCAACGGGACAGAGCTTCCGGGATGGCCTGTCCACACCCAGCCGCTGCCCCTCCACACCGGTGAGCTGGCCTATAAGACGCTCGGCACCGGCCACTATTGCGCAGTCCTGGGGGCGTTGGCCGGGGGCGATCTCTTTCACGACGGGCAGATCGAGATCGTGGCCGACGACCTGTGCGGGAACGTGTACGCGTGGAACGGGCAGGGACACTTGGTCTTCCACGAGCATTCGAATCCCGCGTTCTCGGGCGCTCCGCTGCAACCGTTCCACACCGTTCGCCAGGGCCCCCGGGACCGGACCGAGGTCGGGTTTCTCTCCTCGCCGGTGCTGGGTCATCTGAGGGGAGGACCCAACGGAACGCTGGACATCATCGCCGCCGGCGAGGACCGCCACCTGTACGCGTGGCAGCCCCAGCTCGGCCATCTGGCCGGCCGTGCGCTGCCCGGCTTCCCGGTCCTGGTCGAAGACCCCGACAAGATCAGCGCCGTCGACCCCACCACCGGCGAGCCCACGTTCTCCGACGCGCGGGCGGGCGCTAACCCAGGCATCGACCAGGACCAGGGCAAGATCATCGACACCCCTGCGGTCGCCTATCTGGACGGGCCCACCAAGCCTCCCTCGATCATCGTGGGGACCAACGAGGAGTACCTCGTCAACACGGGCGACGAAGGGGCGATCAATGCCGGGGCGACCGCCGCCAGCCTCCAGGCGGTCCAGGCCTCAGGGCTGCTCAGCTTCGCCAACGGCCGTGTGTACGCGATCAAGTCAACCGGCGGCAAGATGACGTGCTCCGGCGGGACGTGTCACTCGACTGCCTTCAGGCCGGGCTGGCCGGTGAAGATCGGGATCATCGACGCCGGGCTTTTGCCTGACGTGGGGGAGGGGATCAACGGCTCTCCGGTCGTGGCTCCGCTGACGTGTCCAAGCGGCGGCAGTGGGCCAAAGATCGGCGTTACTCCGGATGCCGGCCCGGCTTACATCCTCAACGCCGACGGCACGTCGTGCTACGGCAACGACCAGAACAACGCGTACAACCCGCTTGAGACCGACTTCAGCCAGGGGAGCACGCAGTACGACCATCCCGCCTTCGCGGCCGTCGGCTATCCGGCGTTCGGAAGCCTCAACGGCTCGACGATCGACTTCTTCACCCCGGAGACCGGACTGATCCGCGCCCTCGACGTGGCCATCAACGAGTATCAAGGTGGTGAGGACTTCATCGGCGGATGGGACCCCACCACCGGCCAGCAGCTGCCTGGCTTCCCCGCGGAGGTCAACGACCTTCAGTTCCTCACCGGTCCGGCGGTCGGGCAGATCACCGCCGCCAGCGGCCAGGCGGTTATCGGCGGCACGGCCTCGTTGGACCTGGCGGCGGTCAACTCCACGGGGACCCCCGTCAGCTCGGCGTGGCCCAAGCTGACGGGCGACTGGACGATCGCCACCCCGACCCTGGGGTCGTTCGGCACGATGGACAACTTCAAGGCCTCGCACAAGGACGTCGTGTCGATCACCCGCATGGGCACCGTCGCCGTCTACCGCACCCCGGCGCAGGCGTGCACGCCCAGTTCCTCCCCGCGCTTTCACCATGACAACTGGAATTCCGGTAACTACACGACGCAGGCGGTGGATCCGGGAGTCCCTTATCACGTTCTCCTCAGAGGTAAAACGCTCACGTTCAACGCGCCCGGAGCCGCCGTGATGTGCGGCACTGTGAAGTCGTATCAGCTGGTCACCTCCAAGCGCCCAATCACGCCTCAGAACTTCAGCCACGCAAAGGTGTTAGCCGGAGCCCCGAAACCCGTGCTAGCTGGTCGTGAGCAGACGATGCGCGTTCCGGCCGCCGCACTCACCTACGTGGCGATCCGCGCGGTCGACGGGGTGGGCAACGTCGGGCTGCCGGCGGTCGTCAAGGTGCACTAGCCGTGCGACGCGTGCTGCGGCGGGCCGGGGTGCTCGCACTGGCGAGCCTGCCGGTGCTCCTGGCCCCGAGTCCGGCCGTGGCCGCGGCCCCGCATAAGGCGCCGCACTTCCGGTTCTACGCGGGAGCCGCTGAGGTCGGCATCACCCCGCCTCAAGCCGGCACCGCAGCGGGGGCTGCGGCCGACCGTCAGTTTGCCCCGCAGTTTTCCACGTGTCCTGCCGTCGCCTTCCCGACTGAAGGACGCTTTGCGCTTCAGGAGCCCTTCGACGACCTCAATGGTGACGGTCAGTGGGACCCGGGTGGCGACCTGAACACTGGCCCCTCGGGAAAGAAGCCAGACCCGTTCTGTGACGCCAACGGCAATGGACGGTGGGACGGCCTGTACTCGGATAACGAGCACGGACCGATGAACGGGATCAACGATCCCATCGATGTTCGTGCCGTGGCCATCTCCGATGGCCACCATGTCCCGCTGGTCTATGCCTCGGTCGACGCGATCGGGATCTTCGATTACTACGACCAGCAGGCGCGCGAAGAGCTGCGCAGCGTGTTCCACACCCGGGCCAACCTGGTCGTTTCGGCCGATCACAATGAGAGCTCGCCGGACACGATCGGCCTGTACGGCGCGGTCGACACGCCGCTCAGTGTCGGGCTGCGCTCCGGTATCGACGAGTACTACATGAAGTTCTTGGAGTACCACATCGCCCAGGCCGCGGCCGCCGCGGTCAAGCATCTGAGGCCTGCACGGCTCTACGCCAACCAGATCGAGGGCCAGATACCGGCTGGCACGTCGGGATCGACGTATCCGCTGCTCACCGGGCTCACGCAGCACATCTCAGACCAGTTCCCCACCTCGGTCGCGCTGCCTAAGGATGATCGCGTCGCCGCCGTTGACCCCAAGATGGGACTGCTCCAAGCCCGCACACCGTCCGGTCGTCCAATCTTCACCGTGGTCAGCTTGGCCGCCCATAACCAGGAGATGGGGGACTCGGGCCCGGCGGTCAGCGCCGACTGGCCCGGGGCGATGGAGCATGCGCTTGACGCCAAGCTGCCCGGAATCTCGATGTTCCTAGTCGGGGATAACGGGTCCGAGGAGGATCCCCAGACGGATCCGACGGTGATTCCGAACGGCTCCGAGAACCACTCCAACCCGCAGACCCAGTACATCCAGGCCCAGGCCACAGGCCAGCAGATGGCCAAGGTAGCGGAGGGTGCGCTGCCCTCAGCGGTGCGGCTTGCCCCCGGGGTGGTCACGCTCACCCGGGAGCAGTTCTGTATCCCGCTCCAGAACAACGGCTTCGTGCTTCTGGCCGGCGCCGGCGAGTTCGGCAAGCGCCAGGCCTGGGTGTGCACGCCCAGCGGCCAGCCGGTGCGGCCCGTGCCCAACGGCTCCATTTCTCCAACCACCGGCGCTGAGTTCCGCACGTTCGTCAGTTACGCGCGGATTGGACCAGACCTCGAGATGGTCGACAACCCGGGCGAGGCCTTCCCGGCCCTGATGCTGGGAAGTCCGTTCGGGGCATCAACCGAAAGCTGCCCACGGCCCAATCCAGCCGTCCCCGCCTGGCACGCCAACGCCGCGTTTCGATTCCAGGTGGGCCTGGCCGACGACATGCTCGGGTACCTGATCCCGGCCTGGGCATTCGCCAGCGGCACGCCCGGGCTGTTCAACAACGACACCTGTTACCAGGACGAGCATGGCCACGGTCACAAGCTCGAGTCCGAATCGGCCGGACCAGCCTCGGCCAACGACGTGGCCAACCGGTTGGCCAAGCTGCTCTCCCAGCATCCAGACCCGAGCGCCCATTTCGTCCTCGGACGGTTTGTTCTGGCAAATGGCGACTATTCCCGGTGGCCCACAGGCGCGGTGGGCGTGCTGATCACGCCGCGCGGAAAAAAGACGCTCCAGGCCGGCCGAGGAATGCTGATCGGCGGCCCCACGACTTCTGGCTTCGGTCGCCGGAAGGTCGACGCCCGCGGAGTGTTCATGGACTACGACGGGCAACCCCAGGCTGCGCCCGACATCACGACGCGCGGGATCATGGTGCTGAACTCGAGTGGCTGTGTCATCGCCCGCTATTACGTGAACGTATTCCCGAACCTCATGCTTGCCGGGAAGCTGGGCAAGGCGAAAACCGCGGCCGCCAGCCTGCCGCGTCACGCCTGCTCCGTGCTGATGCGCGGGGCCGTGCCCGAGCTCCAGCCTGGGGCAGCGGCGGCCGCGGGCATCCCCGCGTCTCGCTAGGCCGCCTACCATCCTGCGGCCATGTCCCGCTTTTCCGAACCTCCGGATGCCGCTTTCAGGCGGCTGAACGATTCGATCTCCTACGACCAGCGACTCTGGCCCTTCGACGTCCAACAGTCCCGGGCGCACGTCCGGATGCTGGCGGCCCGAGAGATCGTGTCCGCCAAGGACCGCGACGAGGTACTCGAGGCGCTGGACCAGGTTGAGCGAGAGTTTGGGGAGGGGAGCTTTCGGCTCGACGAAAACGACGAGGACATCCACATGGCGATTGAGCGCCGGGTGACCGAGCTGGCTGGCGAAGCTGGCCGGCGGCTTCACACCGCGCGCTCGCGTAACGACCAGGTGGCCACGGATATGGCCCTGTTCGTCCGCTCGGAGGCCGGTCGGGCCGCCGAGGCGCTGAGCGGCCTCGTCGGCCAGCTGGTCGAGCTGGCAGAGAATCACATCGACTGGCCGATGCCCGGGTACACCCACCTTCAGCGCGCCCAGCCTGTGTACCTGAGCCATCACCTGCTGGCCTACGGCTGGATGTTCCTGCGAGACCGGCGGCGGTTCGAGCTGGCCGCCGCGTCCGCCGACGTCCTCCCCCTCGGGTCCGGCGCGCTGGCGGGCGCCAACTTCGACACCGATCGCGAAATGGCGGCCGCTGAGCTTGGCTTCAGCTCGCTGGCCGAGAACTCGATCGATGCCGTGTCAAACCGAGACTTCGTGCTCGACTACCTGAGCGCCGCCGCGGTATGCGCGACGCACCTCTCTCGCCTGGGCGCCGAGCTCGTGCTGTGGTCAAGCGCCGAGTTCGGATTCTGCGAACTGGCGGACGCCTGGACGTCAGGATCCTCGCTGATGCCCCAGAAAAAGAATCCAGATGCGGCCGAGCTGCTCCGAGCGAAGGCGCCCCGGGTTCTCTCCCATCTGGCGGGGCTCCACGGCGTCCTGCATGCGTTGCCGCTCACTTACAACAAAGACATGCAAGAGGACAAGGAGCACCTGTTCGACTCGGTCGACACGATCGATCTCTGTCTGAGCGCGGCGCGCGGGATGCTCGGTTCGATCAGCTTCCGGCGGGAGCGCCTCGAGGCGGCAGCTGCGGACGAATTCCTCCTGGCTACAGATGTCGCCGACCTCCTGGTCCGTCGTGGTGTGCCGTTCCGAGATGCGCACGGGATTGTGGCCGGACTCGTGCGCAGCGCGGTCACGCAGGGGAAGACTCTCTCGGAGCTCAATCGCGAGGAGCTCAGCAAGCACTCCGCGCTGCTTGATGATGAGTTCTATGCCCTGCTCGAGCAGGGCTCGCCTGAGGCGAAGGTCTCACGAGGCGGCACCAGCGTGCCCCGGATCCGTGAGCAGATCGGGCAGCTGCGGGCCGCTCTTGCGCGGTGAGGATGTCGTGAGGTCCGAGCGGTGAGGCCAGCCTTCTACCGCCGTCCGGTGCTGGACGTGGCGCGAGATCTGATTGGTTGCGTCGTCCGCTACAAGGCCTGCGCCGGCGTGATCGTCGAAGCCGAGGCCTACCACGACTCCGAGCCGGCGTGCCACGCCTTCGTGGGCCTGACGCCGCGGACGGCCACGCTCTTCGGTCCCCCGGGCCGGGCCTACGTCTACCGCTCCTACGGCGTCCACGCCCTTCTCAACGCCGTGTGTGAGCCAGAAGGCGTGGGCGCGGCGGTCTTGATCAGGGCACTCGAACCGATTGCGGGGATCGAGCTCATGCGCGAGCGCCGCGGGCTCGAGCCCCTGCGCGCACTTTGCTCGGGGCCAGGGAAGTTGACACAAGCGATGGAAATTGGCCTTCATCACAACGGCGAGGATCTGGCCCGAGGAGCGATCAGGATCGAGCCTCGCCCCGCGGCATGGCGTCACCCGCAGATCGCGGTCGACCGGCGGGTGGGCATCACGAAAGCGGTAGAGCTGCCGTGGCGCTTCTGCGCCGCCGGGAGCCGATACCTCTCTCGACCGGTTAGTCGCGCCGGCGCTGGCGCACCGGCCCGGCGGCTAACCGCCGATGCCGCCTCCGCCCGAGCTGCCACCTGATCCTCCTCCGCCACCGCCGCCGCCACCGCCGCCTTGGCCGCCGCCACCTTGGCCGCCGCCACCGCCGCCGCCACCGCCGCCGCCACCCGCAGGGCCAGTGGTCCCGCCGCCGGCCGCAGGACCGGTGGTCCCGCCGCCGGCCGCGCCGCCGGCTCCAGCAGCGCCCTGGTTGCCCGTCGGTCCGGCGGGGTTCTGGCTGCCACCCGAGCCGCTCGAGCCGCCGGCCGAGCCCGAGCCGCCGCCTCCGCCGCCTGAGTTCGACGGGGCGCTGTAGCTGCTCGAGCTCTGCGATGTGTGACTGCCCGTCTTGCCGAGGGCGTGCTCGCTGGAGAGGATCGAAAGAGCGTCAACCATGAAGTCGTGCCAGATGACGGCGGGGAAGGTCCCACCTTCAACCGGGCCGCCGTTATAGAGCGTGGACATCGAGGTCGTGCTGTTGGGATAACCCACCCAAACGGCCACCGTGAGCTGCGGGGTCCAGCCGACGAACCAGGCGTCGCCATAGTTGGTCGTGGTGCCGGTCTTGCCGGCCACGATCACCCCGGGGATCTGGGCCGCGGTGGCCGTCCCGGACTGGACCGGTCCCTCCAGCATCACGTGCTCGACCTGGGCCACGCCCACCGGCAGCACTCGCCGGTACTTCGGATGACCGGTGATCGTCTGCTGCGGACATACCTTCGGGCACTGGATCTGCTCGAGGCCGATCGGGCCTTGGTGGACATCCCCCAGCACCGGGTCATAGACCTTCCGGCCCAGGGTGGCGAAGCCCTCGTACGCGTGCGCCATGTCGAGGGGCGAGACCCCGGTCTTCAGGCCTCCCAGGATCATCGCGTAGTTGTGGGAAACCTTGGTCCGGATCCCCATCGTGCTGGCCAGGCGGGCAATGCGCTTTGTGCCGCCGTCGTGGGCCAGACCGATGATGCCCAGCCGGGAGAACACTGAGTTGTCAGAGATGTCGGTCGCTTCCTGGAGAGTGATCGGGCCCGAGTAGGTGTTCCCGAAGTTGCGGACACGGAAGATCTCCCTGCCGCCGCTATTGGGAACGACGAACGAGGCCGGTGCTGACAGGAAGACAGAATCGGGACCGTAGCCAGACTCGAGGGCCACAGCGAGGGTGAACGGTTTGAACGCCGAGCCGGGCTGGCGCTCGCCCTCGGTGGCGATATTGAACGGATACTGCTGGTAGTCCTCCCGGCCATCCACGATCGGCCCGCCGACCATCGCACGAACCTGGCCGGTGGCGTTGTTTATCGCCACCAGCGAGGCCACCGGCTGGTTCAGACCCTTCTTCGGATCGAAGGGCAGATCCTGCGAGATGACCTGGTCGGCCGCCTCCTGCATTTTCAGGTCGAGCGTGGTCTTGACCTTCAGCCCGCCATAGTAGGCGCGGTACTCGGCCACCTTATTCGGGACGCCGGGTTTGCCATAGCCCATGGCCTTGAGGATCTGAGGCTCCAGCCAGCTGGTGAAGTACGGAGCGGCGGCTGGCTCCTGAGGTTGCTGGAGGTCCGTCGCCCTGGGGAGCGGCTGAGCCTTGGAGACCTTGTAAAGGGTCGGAGTCAGGTAACCCTGCTGGAGCATGTCCTGGAGCGTCAGATCTCGACGTGCCTTGGCCGAAGCCGGGTTCGACGACCGGGTTGAAGCCGCTCGGGTTGGCCACCATGCCAGCCAGGAGCGCCGCCTGCCAAGGCTGCAGCAGGGAGGCGCAGGAGGGCAGCGGGTGTCCGGGTGTGCTGTCACCGCACCGCGAAACATGGCCATCGGCCGGAGCGTTCGGGTCATAGCCGAGCTGCTTGCCGAAATAGGCCCGCGCTGCAGACTCGACGCCATAGGCCCCGTTTCCGAAGTAGATCGAGTTCAGGTACTCGGTCAGGATCTTGACCTTGGACCACTTATGGGTCAGCTGGAAGGCGAGCGCGGCTTCCTGGAGCTTCTCGAAGATCGTCCGGTGCTGGGCCGACGGGTTCTCCTGCTCCCGAACGTTCTTGACGAACTGTTCGGCGATCGTCGAGGCGCCCTGAGTGGCCCCTCCCGTCAGGTCGGCAAAGATCGCTCGCGCGACTCCGCGCAGGTCGATCCCGGGATCGCTCCAGTAGCGCTTGTCCTCGACCGCGATGATCGCGTCGATCATCCAGGGCGAGATCTGCTTCCACTGGTCGATCACCTCGTGGTTGGGCGAGCAGGAGGGGCCCGATCGGTCGTCCCTGATCGTCGTAGAGGTATGAGGTCCGGCCGGCCGCGAACTCTTTTGTGTTCTCAAGCTGGGGCAGGTCCGAAGCCACAGCGAGCAGCATCCCGAAGACGGTTGAGATCAGAGCCAGCACCGCCAAGCCGATCAGGATCAGAAGCATGCGCAGCTTGCGAAGCCGCGGCTTGGGTGCTCCGTCGTCGCCTCGCCGGCGCCGCCGCGGTCGCCAGGGTGGACCACCGCCGCCACCACGCCAGCGCCGCCGGGGAGCCTCGATCGGGCTCTCGGTCGGCTCGAGCTCCCGTTGGCTCGGAGGGGCAGGGACAACAACCGGTCCGCGGTAGGGCGTCCTCTTGCGCTCCCGTGGCGGTGCGTCAACGCTCGCAGCCGGACGCGGGACTGAGCGCGGCCGGTTTGCGTGGCCATTGCCGGGCTGCGCGCTAGGACGCGACCGGGCCTGCGGGCTATCCGAAGGCTGGCGTAGGGGCCGCGGGCTGCGCGCGGGCTCCGTCATGTGCCGCGGGCGTGTTTCCGCAGCTGCCGCTTCGTTAGCCGCGCGCGTGACCCGTCCGAGCCACCCCTCGCGCGGCACGCGTGTGGTTTGTCTGACGATTTCAAATTCGTCACGCATGCGATCGAGTTGCACCTACGTCCACAGTGCCCCCGCAATGGAGCCCTGACCACCCTCGGGAACGCGACGGCAAAGGTTCCCGGGAGGCGGGGCAGTCTAGCATTGCGCCGGATGGAATTTTCGACCGGGGGGTCCCTCTCACCGTCGCCGATGCCCCCCTCGGCATGAACCCATCCGAGCAGGCTGACTGGCTGTCCCGGAACGCGGTTGACTGCCTGCCCCACGGTGCGCTCGAGCGCCGCCTCGAGGAAGGTCGACCGCTCCGAGTGAAGCTCGGGATCGATCCGACCGCCCCGGACATCCACCTGGGCCACACCGTGGTGCTCGGCAAGCTGCGCGAGTTTCAGGATCACGGTCATACGGTCGTGCTCATCATCGGTGATTACACAGCTCGGGTCGGCGACCCGAGTGGTCGGTCCGAGCTCCGGCCCGTGCTCTCCAGCGAGGAGATCGAACGTAACGCCCAGACCTTCCAGGAACAGGCGCTGCTGGTGCTCGATCCGGCTCGCCTGGAAGTGCGCCATAACAGCGAATGGCTCGATATGGGCATGGAGGAGCTCTTTCGCCTGGCCCGCAGCGCCACGCTGGCCCAGATCACCGAACGCGACGACTTTGCCCAGCGCCTGGCCAGCAACGCTCCGATCTCCATTCTCGAGCTGCTCTATCCACTGCTCCAGGGGTTTGATTCCGTTGCCGTCCGGGCGGATGTCGAGCTGGGTGGGACCGATCAGAAATTCAACCTGCTGCTGGCGCGGGACATCCAGCGGGCCTATGGCGTCCCGGAGCAGGTCGTCCTGACGATGCCGATCCTGCCGGGCACCGACGGGGTCAGGCGCATGGGCAAGTCGCTCGGCAACTACATCGGCGTCACAGACACCCCGGAGGACATCTACGGCAAGACGCTGAGCATCCCCGACACCGCGCTTAGCGAGTGGTACGCGCTGCTCCTCGATTCCCCGGTGCCACCTGACATGTCACCTCGGGACGCCAAGAGGGCGCTCGCCCGAGCGATCGTGGCTCGCTTCCATGACGATGCCGCCGCCGAGGCGGCCGAGCGGGGATTTGATCGGCAGTTCATCGAGGGTGAGATCCCGGAAGTCGTGGATGAGCTCGAATGGCCTCGAGGCGAGGGTGTCATCCATCTGCCGGCGCTTTTGAGTAAGGCGTTTGGCATCTCAACCTCGGAGGCCCGGCGGACGATCGCTCAGGGTGGCGTCCGGCTCGACGGGCAGGCGCTGGCGAACGGAAAGCTCGACATCGATGCCAGCGAGCTCGATGGCAAGGTGCTGCAGCTCGGCAAACGGCGGTTTGTCCGAGTTCGGGTGGGGGAGTGACGGCGAAGGTGGACCGATCGGACCGGATGACGGGGCGGTGACCGTCCATGGCGGGCTCTTGCGGATGGACACTCCGGGCAACGGCGAGATCGTCGACATCACCGAGGGGGTGGCGCGGATCGTCCGGACGGCCGAGGTCGATCGAGGGGTGGCCGTGGCCTTTGCCATCGGATCGACGGTGGCCATCACCACGATGGAGCATGAACCGGGCGGGGTCCGTGATCTCCAGGCCCTGCTTGATGGGTTGATTCCCGCTGAGGGGTCCTATGAGCATAACCTGCTGAACCACGACACGAACGCGCACGCGCATCTTCGAGCAGCCGTGATCGGGCCCTCGGAGACCGTTCCGGTGGTGGACGGCCGGTTGGCCCTCGGCACGTGGCAACAGCTCGTTCTGCTGGACTTCGACGACCGTCCGCGAACCCGGACGGTTACCCTCCAGGTCCTGAGCTGAGGCCCAGCTGGTCGGGGGCTGCGCGCGCCTTCCGGAGCCGGGTTTTGCTGCCCTTTCCTGGGCGCGTTCCACGCCTGGCCCACGGGGCCCCGCCGCCGCTATACTCGACGGTTCGCTTCGGAGCCGGATCCGGCTTCGTGCGCCTAACGGGAGGGAACCCCTTCCCGACGAGGCGCGACGGTCTTTGAAAACTCAACAGCATGCGCACCCTCGACCGACCCTCGGTCGAGATGGTGTGTCCAGGTTCGAACGCCGCCGATCGCCTGACCCGTGAGGGTCGGAGACCGGCGGTGCCAAGACCTACCCCGTCACGCGCCTCGGAGTCCCTGGTGTACAGGGACTTCCTCGCCAGCGGCCATCCGGTCGCCGGTGCGACGGCGCTGACGACTCTTTGTGAAGGGTGGTGGTTAATACCGCCGCTCTTTGATCGGTGGCCTCACGGTCACGATCAAGCAGTTCTTCACGGAGAGTTTGATCCTGGCTCAGGACGAACGCTGGCGGCGTGCTTAACACATGCAAGTGGAGCGACGAACCAGGCTTCGGCCTGGGGCAAAGCCGCGAACGGGTGAGTAACACGTGGGTAACCTGCCCCGATGATTGGGACAACCCGAGGAAACTCGGGCTAATACCGAATGTGCCCTCTGGCCATAAGGCCGCTGGGGAAAGGAAGCTTCGGCCTCCGCATCGGGATGGGCCCGCGGCCCATTAGCTTGTTGGTGAGGTAACGGCTTACCAAGGCAACGATGGGTAGCTGGTCTGAGAGGACGATCAGCCACACTGGGACTGAGACACGGCCCAGACTCCTACGGGAGGCAGCAGTGGGGAATCTTGCGCAATGCGCGAAAGCGTGACGCAGCAACGCCGCGTGGGGGAAGACGGCCTTCGGGTTGTAAACCCCTTTCAGTTGGGACGAAGCTCCGTCGGTTAACAGCCGGCCGGAGTGACGGTACCTTCAGAAGAAGCCCCGGCTAACTACGTGCCAGCAGCCGCGGTAATACGTAGGGGGCTAGCGTTGTCCGGAATCATTGGGCGTAAAGAGCGTGTAGGCGGCTTGGTAAGTCCGCTGTGAAAGTCCAGGGCTCAACCCTGGAATGCCAGTGGATACTGTCAAGCTAGAGTCCGGAAGAGGCGAGTGGAATTCCTGGTGTAGCGGTGAAATGCGCAGATATCAGGAGGAACACCAATGGCGAAGGCAGCTCGCTGGGACGGTACTGACGCTGAGACGCGAAAGCGTGGGGAGCAAACAGGATTAGATACCCTGGTAGTCCACGCTGTAAACGATGGGCACTAGGTGTGGGGGGTGTCGACTCCCTCCGTGCCGACGCTAACGCATTAAGTGCCCCGCCTGGGGAGTACGGCCGCAAGGCTAAAACTCAAAGGAATTGACGGGGGCCCGCACAAGCAGCGGAGCATGTGGTTTAATTCGACGCAACGCGAAGAACCTTACCTGGGCTTGACATGTTCCTGACCGCCGTGGAAACACGGTTTCCCTTCGGGGCAGGATCACAGGTGGTGCATGGCTGTCGTCAGCTCGTGTCGTGAGATGTTGGGTTAAGTCCCGCAACGAGCGCAACCCCCGTCGTATGTTGCCAGCATTTAGTTGGGGACTCATGCGAGACCGCCGGTGACAAACCGGAGGAAGGTGGGGATGACGTCAAGTCATCATGCCCCTTATGCCCAGGGCTACACACGTGCTACATTGGCGCGTACAGAGGGCTGCAAGACCGTGAGGTGGAGCGAATCCCTCAAAGCGCGTCTCGGTTCGGATTGGAGGCTGAAACTCGCCTCCATGAAGGCGGAGTTGCTAGTAATCGCGGATCAGCACTGCCGCGGTGAATACGTTCCCGGGCCTTGTACACACCGCCCGTCACACCATGGGAGTTAGCAACACCCGAAGCCGGTGGCCTAACCCGTAAGGGGGGGAGCCGTCGAAGGTGGGGCTAGCGACTGGGGTGAAGTCGTAACAAGGTAGCCGTAGCGGAAGCTGCGGCTGGATCACCTCCTTTCTAGGGAGCCCTTAAATGGGCACCGGTTGCCAGGCGGATCGTCGCCTTGAGCTCCCAGAGCTCCGCGGCGCTCTCTGTCAGTGCACCGGCACTAGAATGTCGACCGACCTGGCAGGCCGTGCGTCCGGGTATTGCACCCGAGCGATGCGGCTCGCATGCTGTTGAGTTTTGAGAGACCGGCGCGCTGCCGGCGGCTCGAGAGGACCTGGTCCCCGAAGGCTGGCGGAGTGCGGCGCCTCCCCGGACCTTGAAAACTGCACAGTAGCCAATGACACGGGTATCACCGGGCGGAACCGCAAGGTTCTTCCCAAGATCACCGTCAAGATAGTAAGGGCACATGGTGGATGCCTTGGCACCAAGAGTCGATGAAGGGCGTGAACGGCTGCGATAAGCCGCGGTGAGGCGCTGAATAGCCAGTGACCCGCGGATGCCCGAATGGGGAAACCCAGCGCCGGTAATGCGGCGTTATCCCGCGCTGAACACATAGGCGCGCGGAGGACAAGCGGGGGAAGTGAAACATCTCAGTACCCCGAGGAAAGGAAATCAACCGAGACTCCCTGAGTAGTGGCGAGCGAAAAGGGAATAGCCCAAACCCGGCGTGTGTAAGCGGTCACGCGTTGCACGTCGGGGGTTGTAGGACACCTGATCCGGATCGTGGCCGATCCGGCGAAAGTTACAAAGTCGTGTGATAGTCGAAGCGTGTGGAACCACGCACCACAGAGGGCAATCGTCCCGTAGGCGAAATCGCACGGCCTTTCGCAGGTGTTCCTGAGTAAGTCCGCACCCGTGAAACGCGGACTGAAACTAGGGGGACCACCCTCTAAGGCTAAGTACTCCTTGGTGACCGATAGCGGACTAGTACCGTGAGGGAAAGGTGAAAAGTACCCCGGAAGGGGAGTGAAATAGTACCTGAAACCACGTGCCTACAAGCGGTGGGAGCGGCCTCGGCCGTGACCGCGTGCTTTTTGCATAACGAGCCGGCGAGTTACTCGTCTGCGGCAAGGTTAAGCGATGAGCGGAGCCGTAGCGAAAGCGAGTCCGAATAGGGCGACATAGTCGTAGGCGGTAGACCCGAAGCTGAGCGAGCTACCCATGGGCAGGTTGAAGCGAGGGTAAGACCTCGTGGAGGACCGAACCGACCTAGGTTGAAAACTGGGCGGATGACCTGTGGGTCGGAGTGAAAGGCTAATCAAGCTCAGTGATATCTGGTTCTCTCCGAAATATATTTAGGTATAGCCTCGGATAAATTCCGTGGCGGCCGTAGAGCACTGTTTGGACTAGGGGCCCTACCAGGTTACCGACTTCAGGCAAACTCCGAAGACCGTCACGGTTACTCCGGGAGTCAGTTGCTGGGGGATAAACTTCAGCGTCGAGAGGGGAACAGCCCAGACCGCCAGCTAAGGTCCCTAAGTACTAGCTAAGTGGTAAACGATGTTCGAATGCCCAGACAACCAGGAGGTTGGCTTAGAGGCAGCCATCCTTGAAAGAGTGCGTAACAGCTCACTGGTCAAGTGTTCGAGCGCGGACAATGTAACGGGGCTTAAGCTAGTCACCGAAGCTGCGGGTGCGTGAGGCCTTCGGGCCAATCGCGCGGTAGGAGAGCGTTCCAACGCCAGTGAAGCGGCAGCGTAAGCTCGCCGTGGAGGCGCTGGAAGTGAGAATGCCGGCATGAGTAACGAAAGAGGGGTGAGAATCCCCTCCACCGATTGCCCAAGGTTTCCTGAGTAAAGTTCGTCTGCTCAGGGTTAGTCAGGTCCTAAGGCGAGGCCGAAAGGCGTAGTCGATGGCCAACGGGTTGATATTCCCGTACCACGTCGCTTTCGTTTGACCGATGGGGGGACGAGGACGGCTATGGGATCCCAGGCGATGGTTGCCCTGGGGTAAGCATGTAGGGGTGGCCCTAGGCAAATCCGGGGCCGCATAACCCGAGGTGCGATGCCAGCTGGCTGTAAGCCGGCGAGTCCCGGAAGCCATGCCTCCGAGAAAAGCCTCTAGGGAGAAAGCGCGTGCCTGTACCAAAACCGACACAGGTGGGCAAGTGGAGAACACTAAGGTGATCGAGATAACCCTCGTTAAGGAACTCGGCAAAATCGCCCCGTAACTTCGGGATAAGGGGCGCCCCAGTAGGGTGAACTCCCTCGCGGAGGGAGCCCGAGAGGGCCGCAGTGAATAGGTTCAAGCGACTGTTTACCAAAAACACAGGTCTCTGCTAAGTCGTAAGACGACGTATAGGGGCTGACGCCTGCCCGGTGCCGGAAGGTTACGTGGAGGTGTTAGGGCTTCGGCCCGAAGCACCGAAACTAAGCCCCGGTAAACGGCGGCCGTAACTATCAACCGAGGTAGTTATAAAACTCGGCTATATGCTGGAAACTCCGAGTATCCGGCGCTACTCGCCGCGCTCCGCGCGGCAGTGATAATGCGTCCGGTGCGGACAATCAGCAGGAAAGACCTTCGGCACGTGTCGGAGGAATCCTCAGAGACTATACGCCGAGCTCACCGGTTCAGGCCGGTGAGATGAGATAGTCCGACCTCCATGGCGACATGGAGAGCTGGCCAGAAATGAGCTAGCCGCTTTGTGACACTAGTGTGTCACAAAGTAGTAACAAATGTGAACGGTCCTAAGGTAAATTCGTTGCCCACTGTGGCAGTAATGTCGCAGAATGCATTCGGCTATATGCTGGAAAACCCGAGTATCCGTCCGGTACTCGCCACATAATCAGTATGTGAGCAGTAAAAATCCGAACGGTGCGGAAAACCAGCAGGAAAGGCTGAGGCAGCAAGGCTGGGTTATTGGTTTTGTAGACGGAGAAGGATGCTTCTCGATCGGCTTCGTTCGCCAAGGAGGCGCGCAAGGCCGAACCGGCTACAGGACCGGCTATCAGGTGGCTCATGAGTTCGCGGTGACTCAAGGCGCGCAGAGCGTCTGTTGTCTCGAGGAGCTCGTGACGTTCTTCGGCGTGGGCCAAGTCGTGGCCAACAAACGCTACGACAACCACAAGGAGCACCTGTATCGCTAGGTGGTGCGCCGGCGGGCGGATTTGATCGGAACGATCATTCCGTTCTTCCGCGAGCACCCGATGCATTCGTCGAAGCAGCGGAACTTCGAGAAGTTCGCTCTGTGCGTCGAGATGATCGTACGTGGTCGGCACCTCTGTTTGGAGGGGCTGAGTGAGATCGTCGAGATCGCTGAGACGATGAACCGCCAAAAGCCCAGGACTGAGCTACTCAGAATCCTCAGAGGCCATACGCCGAACATCCAGGACATTGGATGATGAGATGGTCCCGTCTGCATGGCGACATGCAGGGAGGAAGCGCCAAAGGACGCATCCTCCGCTTCTGAGCACCGAAAGCTATGGCTTTTAACGCACCGGAAGTAAGACTCAAGCGAAATTCCTTGTCGGGTAAGGAAAACTTGCCCCGCCGCTCCGCGAGGAGCGGCCGAGTACCGGCTCATATCGGGGAAGCCCTACCGACTTCGGTCGCGGGTAATCCCGAGGGAAGTCCTGGGCCTTGGCCTAGTGACCCCGTAACGACTGATCCGAAAGGAGAGGCGAGTCGTCTCGAAGCGCTACGGCGCAAGAGTCGATCTGCAATACGCCGGCCCTCATCGCATGAAAAGGCAGCCTATGGAGTGCCGCCCGCCGGATCCGCGAGGATCCGTCAGAAGATGTGTTTCTGCCAGATGGCCTGACAAGGGGTCACCTGGAGCGGGAAACGGCTCCTAAGGGCGCTGATGAGGTGAAGGGATAGTCTGCGCCTCTGGAAACAGGGGATGAACGCGAAGTTCCGACCTGCACGAATGGCGTAACGACTTGAACGCTGTCTCAACGAGGGGCTCGGTGAAATTGCAGTCTCGGTGAAGATGCCGAGTACCCGCGGCTAGACGGAAAGACCCCGTGAACCTTTACTACAACCTGGTATTGGGGTTCGATGCATTTCGCTCAGGATAGGTGGGAGCCTATGAAGCGCCGGCTGCGGCTGGCGTGGAGGCAACCTTGAGATACCACCCTTGGTGTATTGGATCTCTAACAGTGCTCCGTGAATCCGGGCGCTAGACAGTGCCAGGCGGGTAGTTTGACTGGGGCGGTCGCCTCCCAAAATGTAACGGAGGCGCGCAAAGGTTCCCTCAGCACGGTCGGAAATCGTGCGCAGAGTGTAAAGGCAGCAAGGGAGCTTGACTGCGAGACCGACAGGTCGAGCAGGTGCGAAAGCAGGCCTTAGTGATCCGGCGGTAGCAAGTGGAAGCGCCGTCGCTCAACGGACAAAAGGTACTCCGGGGATAACAGGCTTATCGGGCCCAAGAGTCCACATCGACGGCCCGGTTTGGCACCTCGATGTCGGCTCGTCGCATCCTGGGGCTGAAGTAGGTCCCAAGGGTTGGGCTGTTCGCCCATTAAAGCGGTACGCGAGCTGGGTTCAGAACGTCGTGAGACAGTTCGGTCCCTATCTGCCGTGGGCGTTGGAGAGTTGAGAGGATTCGTCCCTAGTACGAGAGGACCGGGATGAACGCACCTCTGGTGTATCTGTTGTCCTGCCAAGGGCACCGCAGGTTAGCTACGTGCGGATCGGATAACCGCTGAAAGCATCTAAGCGGGAAGCCGGCCTCGAGATGAGCTCTCCCATCCCCTAGAGGGAGTAAGACCCCTGGAAGATCACCAGGTTGATAGGCCGGATCTGGAAGGATGGTGACATCCGTAGGAGACCGGTACTAATGGGTCGAGGGCTTGACGGATATTTGATATCCGTGCATTGGCACTGTGTAGTTTTGAAGGTCCACCGGACGTGTGCCGCCCTCGATTGGGTGGCCCGGTCTCGACAATTTTCCGGTGGCTATGGCGAGGGGGAAACACCTCTTCCCATTCCGAACAGAGCAGTTAAGCCCCTCAGCGCCGATGGTACTTGGCTCGCAAGGGCCTGGGAGAGTAGGTCGCCGCCGGTTTTTGATTAGAACGGCCCGCGACTGCGGGCCGTTCCTTTTGCCTGCTATTGGGCCGTTTCTGCGTTTCTGCGTTTCTGCGTTTCTGGTCGAGGTGGCGCGAGCTTAGGTCGGAGAGCGGTACGCATCGGATCAGTAAATCCACGCTGACGATCCCACCGGGCCAGCGCAGGTTAGATGCCGCCTACACGAAGCGCTGAATCTTCAGCTTCCGAGACCCCTTGGGCGTGGCGACCTCGACGACGTCACCGACCTCCCGGCCGAGCAACGCCTGGGCCACGGGCGAGCTGGCAGAAAGCCTTCCCTGTGACACGTCGGCCTCTGCTGGGCCGACGATCGTCCAGGTGTTCACCGCGCCGGTGCCCTCGTCGAGGATCTCCGCCGTCCGGCCGAACTCGAACGAGCTGCCCTCGGTGGCGATCTCGGTCACCACCGCGCTTCGGAGGCGCTGCTGGAGGCGCTTGATCCTCGTCTCCATGTGGGCCTGATCTTCCTTTGCGGCGTGGTACTCGGCGTTCTCCGACAGATCGCCGAGCTCGCGCGCCGTCAGGATCCGTTTCGCGAGGGCCCGGCGGCCCTTGGTCTCCAGGTCGTGGAGCTCCTGCTTGAGCGCCTTGAGGCCCTCGGCGGTGATCGGCTCAGTGTCGGGAGGTCGGTCAGCGCTCATCGTGCCGGGTGGTGGTAGCCGTCAATGGTCATCGGAACATGCTGGCACGCTCGGGACAAGGCTGTACGCGAGCTGACACCGGTTCTCGGTGCGCCCTGAACGAGCGGCCCTATCGTTCTCCAACCGGCCATGGCCCAACTACGCCGCTTCTTTCGCTCCAATCCGCAGGTCCTCATTCTCTTGATCATCTGCCTCGTGTTGGGGATCGGGACGTTTTTGGCCGTGATCTTCGGGCTGATCAGCGCAGGCTCGCTCAAGACGACCGGGGAGCCCAGCGGCCTCTTGCTGATCAGCCGCGCGCTCCTTTAGGCGCCCTACGGCGGCCAGCCCGAACGGCTCGGCGCCAGCGTCTGTCTATTGATTTGTCTTGGTCTGAGAAGTCGCGTCAGCGAACAGCGGCCTCGCGCCCGGTCGGAGTCGACCGCCGGATGGGCGAGAGGCAGTGGGCGGGCGGACGCGCCACGGTCCCCGGCCGCCGCACGGGCTGCCAGCGCAATGGCTGGCGATGCGGGTGGGGGAGGGTGGTGGCGTCAGCCGGATCGCCGAGCACGTCGTCTAGCAGGCTCAGCGCGCTTCTCAGTCGTTTAGAAGCTCTATGGAACATATGTTCGCCAGACTAAAAAGGGGCCCGGACGGAACCGGGGTGGAAGCGTGGTTCTGCAGGAGATCTTGCAGCCCGCTCTAAAGCGCTGACCACACGTCCAGCTTCGTCCGGACGCGCTCGATCACGGCATCGGTGAACTCGGTCGTGCCCGCGTGTCCGCCCAGGTCTGATGTGCGGGTGCCAGAGCCAACGGTTTCAAGCGCCGCTTCGTAGATTGCGCGCGATGCGCGGTCGATCTCGACTCCCGGCTCGCGCTCTGAGCCATGGCGCAGCACGGCGCCGCAGGCCAGGATCATGGCCAGCGGATTGGCCACATCTTTGCCCTCAAGCGCCGGCGCGGTGCCATGGGGAGCTTCGGACATGGCCACGGTCGTCCGGTACTCATCGTCGAAGGCCAGGAGCACTGATTCTGCGCCGGCGATTGACCCGAACATCGGCAGCACGAAGTCCGAGAGGCAATCTCCGTCTCGGTTGAGCGCGGGGATGACGAGCGGGCCGTCGGCGGCTCCGGAGATGAGACCGGCGTACGTCGCGTCGATCAGGACAGGCTGGTACTCGACCTCAGGGTGGCGCTCCGCCGCGTCGTCCATCTCCTCCTTGAGCATCCCCTCATAGACGGGTGACACGGTCCATTTTGGGCCGCCATATACGCGCGCCCCGGTTCGCTCAGCGGTTCTGAACGCGTATTCGGCCACGGCGCGGCATGTGGACCGGGTGACGCGCTCGGTTCGGTAAGCGGTCTCGGTCGCGCTCCTTTCGCCCTCATCGGGACCGCCTCCGGCCCCGTTCTCGCGCCACTCCCGGGCGCCGTAGGCATCCTCGACCGCCATGCGGACGATCGAGATCGGATGGTGGACGCCGGCCACCGGCGTGACTCCCGGTAAGCGCCTGCCGGTCCTCACGATGACCTTGCCATCCACCTGCTCGCGCAAGATCCGGTTAGGCGACCCGACGTCGTCCGCTCCCTCCGGCGTGATCGTGGCCGCCTTCAGTCCGAGTCCAGCGGCTCGCATCGCGGTCGCCGCTTCCTCGACGATTCGGTTGGAGGTGGCTCGACGGGCCTCGAGCGAGAGGTCAAATCGCTCCAGCTCGATATCTAACGCGAGCAGATCCGAATCGAGCACGCGGAGAGCCTGCTCGAGAAGCTCCTGGCCTGTCTGATCGCCCTCGAGCACGGCGATGGTGAGGGACATGGCCGCACCATAGCCCGTCCGCGCCGGGCTTAGCGTGCGCGGGTCAGCCCACGAGGGCCCAGTTCACCGGGTAGCTCGACGGCCTGGGCCAGGGTTTCAACCCCCGCTGAGCGGGCAGCCAAGCGTGTGCGGGACTGCCTCCGCGGATCGGAGGGCAGCCCAGTCAGCACGGGACCGGGCAGGGCGGCGAATGCCGCTCAAGCAATGGCGCTTCGCATGGACAGACATGAGTGTTGCTTCGGAAACCAAGCTCGCCAGACACCCTCGGGGCCAAGCCCGGCCGGAGTCCCTGGCCGAGTCCCTACGGCCTCGGGGGCCGTTTCGCCTGGAGCTATCAGAGGAGGGGGGAGAGGGCGATCAGACGCTCATCCGGGCCCAGGGCGAGGTCGACGTCGTCACCGCCCCGAAGCTTGCGATTCAGCTCGACAGGCATCTGCGCAGCGGCCGAGGCGACGTGGTGGTTGATTTGAGCGACACCGAGTTCCTGGACTCGGCTGGGTTGTACGTCCTCCTGAACGCTCAGCGTCGTCTCGCTCGGAGCAACCGGGGGCTCCGTGTGCTCTGCCACCCTGGCCCCGTGCGGCACGTGATAGAGATGGCTCGGCTGACCGAGACGTTGGGCGTGAGCGAACCAGGGTAGGCCGCTCGAGGCGGCGGTGGCCCTACGCCCGGCCTGGGCCAGCGTCAACGGACACCGGGGCGGTGGCGCCCGGTCCGTTGGGCGGATCCGGTTCCTCCCCGGATCGCTCCTTCGTTCCCATCAAATCGCCCGCCCGCTCGGCCAGGGCACCGATGACGGTCGTCAGGTGCTCGTCGAAGTCCACGCCGAGCTCCTCGGCCCCTGTGATGAGGTCGTCGCGGTTCACCGCGGCGGCAAATGAGGGCTGCCTGAGCTTCTTCTTCACGGACTTGGGGGTCATTCCTTCGAGGCCCTGGGGCCGGACATACGCCACAGCCAGGATGAATCCAGACAGCTCGTCAACGGCGAACAGCGTCTTCTCCATTGCCGACTCCCGGGGGACGCCCATGAAATCGGCGTGCGAGGCGACGGCCCTCACCAGTTCAGGCGGGTATCCCTGCTGCTCCAACTCGCGCAGGGCATATCTGGGATGGCCGTCCTCCAGGCTTGGATAGCGTTCGTAGTCCAGGTCATGCAGGAGCCCGGTGGCCCCCCAGAGCTCGACGTCGCCGCCGAACCGAGGGGCGTAGGCCCGCATGGCCGCCTCGACGGCCAATACGTGCCGGCGCAGCGTCTGCGAGGAGACCCATTCCGTTAGGAGGTCCCAGGCCTCTTGGCGCGAAACATGGCTGTGCATGGCTACCACCGTAGCTGAGACGCCCCCACTGGCGGCACCGGCAACGCCCTTCCGGGTCTCACGCCGCCGGGGAAAAGGAAGCAAGGGAACTGCCCGTGGCGCCCAACAATCCGCAGGTCTACGAGCTAGTCTGAGGCGAGAGATGGAGAAGTTCGTGATCGAGGGCGGAGCGCCGCTCTCAGGGACGGTCGTCCCGGCTGGTAACAAGAACGGCGCGCTGCCGATCCTGGCCGCCTGTCTGCTGAGCGAGGACGAGGTCATCCTGCGCAACGTCCCTCGGATCCGGGACGTCGAGGCGATGGCCCTGCTGCTCGAGGGGCTGGGTGCCCAGGTTCAGTGGCTCGAGGGCGGGGAGCTATCCATCAACGCCTCCACGGTCGAGCCTGGATACACGGTTGACACCGAGCTGGCCGAGCGAATCCGGGCTTCGTTCCTGCTCGCCGGGCCGCTGCTCGCCCGGTTCGGTTTCGTCGAAATGCCTCCGCCGGGCGGCGATGCGATTGGCCGCCGTCGGCTTGACCCCCATCTGGATGCGTTCCGAGCGCTCGGTGCCTCCGTCGAGCACCGGGAGGCGAAGATCACCCTGAGCGCGCCCCTGGGCCTCAAACCCTGCGATTTTCTGATGGACGAGCCCTCGGTGATGGCCACCGAGAACGCCCTGATGGCTGCCGCTCTCACCCGCGGCCCGACGGTGATCCGGAACGCGGCCTGCGAGCCTCACGTCCAGGACCTGGCCCGGATGCTCGTGGCCATGGGCGCCGTTATCGACGGGATTGGCTCCAACGTGATGACCGTGCACGGAACGGGGACGCTGCGCGGCGCCACCCACACGATCGCGCCGGATCACATCGAAATCGGTTCTTTTATGGCTCTGGCCGGGGTCACCGGGGGCGAGCTCGTGGTCAAGGACACCGTTCCGGAGGACCTCCGCATGATTCGCCTCGTATTCGATCGCCTGGGGCTGCGCAGCGAGGTCAGGGGCAAGGATGTGATCGTTCCGGGCAACCAGACGCTTGAGGTGCGCAACGACGCGGGCGATCACATGCCCAAGGTCGAGGATGGCCCGTGGCCGGCCTTCCCGGCAGATCTGACGAGCATCGCCGTCGCCTTGGCCACACAGGCTCACGGCACGGTGGTCATCCACGAGAAGATGTTCGAGAACAGGCTGTTCTTCTGCGACAAGCTCCAGTTGATGGGGGCCGCGATTACGATCTGTGACCCCCACCGGGCCATCGTTCTGGGTCCGCGCAGGCTCACCGGCCAGCGCGTGGAGTCCCCGGATATCCGGGCGGGGATGGCCATGGTGATCGCTGCGCTGTGCGCCGATGGCGTGACCGAGATCGGCAACATTCGCCAGATCGACCGCGGCTATGAGCGCATCGACGAGCGCTTGCAAGCGTTGGGGGCGCGGATCGACCGGGTGGACGACGTCCAGCCGGTCCATTAACGACACCATCACCAAGGCGAAACCCCGCCATGGTTGACCGGATCCCCAGCGGAACGCGTGATGTGCTGCCCGACGAGATGCGGGAGCTACGCGCAATGACCGATCGTGTACGCGCGGTTTTTGAGCGCGGCGGATACGGCGAGGTGTACACACCCGCTCTGGAATACGCCCGCACGTTTTCCCGCGGCGACCGGCTGCGTGATCAGAACCCCGATTGGCAGAGCACGGATTGGGCGAGCCGGCCGGCCTACCGGCTTACCGACGAGCAGGGAGCGATGCTCGTGCTGCGCTCAGACATGACGATCCCGATTGCACGGTTGGTGGCGACTCGTTACGCCCACGCCGAGCCTCCACTCCGGTTCTGTTATTTCGCCCATGCCTACCGAGCGGTGCGTCCTCAACGCGGGCAGCCCCGAGAGTTGCTCCAAGCTGGGGTCGAGCTGATCGGGTCGCCGGCACCCGACGGCACGGCGGAGGCGCTCAGCATTCTGTGCGCGGCGCTCGACGCGGCGGGTCTCGAGAGCTACCGGGTCGGTCTGGGGGATGCGTCGCTCTACACCACGCTGCTTGATTCCTACGGTGTCGCCCAGGAGCCCCAAGGGCGGATCCTGAGCTCACTTGTGGACGGGGACTTTGTCGGGGTTCAGCGGGAAATTGAGCAACTTGCCCTGGGATCCGAGGACAAGGATTTGCTGCTCCGCGTGCCTCGGACACGCGGCGGGCCGGAGGTGCTCGAGGGCCTGGCTGGTCCGCTCGACGACGCGATCGCGGGAATGCGCCAGCTCCACGGCCTGCTCTCGAAGGCCGTGGCCAGCCGGGTCATCTTCGACCTCGGCCTGGTTCGGAGTCTGGGGTACTACACCGGGGCGATCTTTCAGGTCTACGACCCGGCCCACGGGATTCCGATCGGCAGCGGCGGTCGCTATGACGATCTGCTGGCCGCATTCGGCTGTCCGCTTCCGGCCGTTGGATTCGCCCTCAACGTGGAGCGCGTCCACATCGCGCTGACCGGGGAAGAGCGCGGGCGCCGTGTCTGATCTGATCATCGCCGTGCCGCGGGGGGCGCTGTTCGCAGACACACTTGCCCTTTTGGACCGTCTCGGGCTCGATACAGAGGAAGTCCGATCCAACGATCGCAAGCTGCTGTTCGCCGACGCCGGGATCGTGACGATGCGTCCATCAGACGTCCCAACGTATGTGGAGGCGGGAGCGGCTGACCTCGGCATCACCGGCAAGGACGTACTGATGGAGCAGGACGAGCACGAGGTCTACGAGCTGGCCGATCTGGGTTACGGGCGGTGCAAGATGGTGCTGGCCACGGTGGCCGGCGAGGACCGCGCCACCGAGGCACTCCGGCGTCTCGGCGTGGTCAGAGTTGCCACCAAGTATCCGCGGGTCGCCGCGCGCTACTTCCTGGACACGGGTCGCCAGGCGGAGATCGTCGAGGTCAAGGGATCTGTCGAGCTGGCGCCGCTCATAGGCCTGGTCGAGGGCATCGTCGATCTCACGGCCACCGGCGCCACCCTCCGGGAGAACGGCCTCGTCGTCCGGGAGGAGATCGCCGAGTGCACTGCCCGGCTGATTGCCAACCCAGTGGCTCACAAGCTCAAGGCGCAGGCCATCGATGAGCTGATCGAGCGGCTTGATGGAATCTGAGCCGCTTAGCACCGAGGCTGGCCCGGCGGCGGTGGCGGCCGCTCTGCGACGACTCGTGCCCGTCCCCGGCGGGCTCGACAGGACGGTGACGGCGATCCTGGCCGGGGTCAGAGATAGGGGTAACGCGGCCGTGATCGAGTTCACCGAGAGCTACGACACCGGCGGATCGCCGGCACCACCTCTCCGAGTGGATCAAACCGAGCTGGCGGAGGCCGAGGCCGGACTCGACCCAGAAGTCCGCGAGGCGCTCGTCACCGCATTCCGGAACGTCTTTGAGCTCGCCCAGACCGGAATCCAGGCGTCGCTCGTCCGGATCGCCGACGACTCACGCGAGCTGACCATCCGCGACGAACCCGTCCGGCGAGCCGCCGTCTACGTGCCGGGGGGACGAGCGCCTTATCCAAGCACCGTCGTGATGGGAGCGGCCGCCGCCCAGGCCGCGGGAGTGGGGGAGGTGGTGGTGTGCTCGCCACCCGCCGTGGATTCCACCATTCTCGCAGCCTGCCAGCTCAGCGGGGTCCGCGAGGTCTATCGGATGGGTGGTGCTCAAGCAATCGCCGCCCTGGCCTATGGAACGGAAACCGTCAGGGCCGTGGACGTGATCGTCGGTCCCGGAAACGCCTACGTGCAGGAGGCCAAGCGCCGGGTCTCTGGCGTGGTCGGAATCGACTCGTTCGCTGGACCAAGCGACCTGATGGTGCTCGTGGAAGGCGAGGACGCGGAGCTGGAATGGATAGCGCTCGACCTCCTGGCCCAGGCGGAGCATGGACCCGGAACGATCGCCGTGGCGGTGTCGACCTCGGTCGGGGTGATCGACTCGCTGACGCAGCTCCTGGCCGGCGGGCCCGCAACCGGGGCGGTGATTCGCCTCGTCCACGCAGGCTCAGCGGAAGACGCGCTGGCGCTGGCCGAGGAGTTTGCCCCGGAGCATCTGCAGCTCGTGGGCGGCGTGGCAGAGGACTTGGCCCCGCGGGTGACCCGAGCTGGGTGCGTGTTCGTGGGCGCACGGGCCGGAACCGCGTTTGGCGACTACATCGTCGGGTCAAACCACATCCTGCCGACGAATGGCTCCGCCCGGTTTGCCTCCGGACTCTCGGTCGAGCAATTTCGCCGGCGCTTCACCGAGGTCCGGATCCAGGATCCCGCCGGACTCGCGCGGATGGCCGCGCCGCTGGCCCGGGCGGAGGGCTTTGAGCTCCACGCCCGGTCGATGGAAGCACGCATCCGGGACAATCGAGGGCGATGAGTAGGCAAGCGGCGAGAGAGCGCAAGACGGCCGAGACCTCGGTGTCCGTCCGGCTGTCCCTCGATGGGTCTGGTGCCGGCCAGCGGGAAACCGGTGTTGGCTTTCTCGATCACATGCTTGACCTGCTGGCCCGCCACGGGCATCTCGATCTCGACGTCTCGGCCGATGGGGATCTCCAGACCGGCGCCCACCACACGGTCGAGGATGTGGGAATTGTCGTCGGTCAGGCGCTCGATCAGGCCCTCGGCGACAGGGCTGGCATCAGCCGTTACGGCGACGCCACCGTCCCGATGGATGAGGCCCGAGCGGCCTGTGCGATCGATATCTCGGGCCGCGGCCTGCTCGTGTTCGAGGCGCCGTTGCCGCCGGGTTCGATCGGCAACTTCGACCACGAGCTCGCCGAGGAGTTCTTCCGCGCGCTGGCCTCGAATGCCCGGATCACCGTTCATCTTCGCCTCCAAGCGGGCTCGAACGCCCATCACATGATCGAGGCGTCGTTCAAGGCCCTCGCCAGGGCGCTGCGGTCGGCCATCGCGCTCGACCCTTCTGAGCCGGGCGTGCCCAGCACCAAGGGGAGGCTGGCCTGAGCGCGCAGATCGGGCTCGTCGACTACGGAATGGGCAACCGGCGCTCGGTCCAGAAAGCACTCGAGCACGTCGGAGCCACCGTGCTCGTGAGCAGCCAGGCGCACGTACTGAGCTCGTGCTCGGGGATTGTGATTCCAGGCGTGGGGGCGTTTCCCAAGGCCATGGCGAAGCTGCGCGAACTTGCGCTGGTCGAACCACTCCGGGCGCTGGCCCGCGAAGGAACCCCGGTTTTGGGTATCTGCCTCGGGATGCAGCTGCTCTTCTCCTCTTCTGAGGAGATCGAGCCCACAGAGGGGTTGGGCCTTCTGGGCGGGAACGTGACGCGTCTGGAGACGACCGAGCGCCTGCCACATATCGGCTGGAACGAGGTCCAGTTCGAGCGGCTCTCCCAGCTCACGGCCGGACTCCCTCAATCCGGTTGCGCGTTCTACCACGTGCACTCGTTCGCCCCCCGGCCGGAGAACGTCGAAGACGTTGTCGTGACCGCGGTTTATGGCGAGCGCTTCGCCACGATGGTGCAGCGCGCGAGCGTCGCCGGGGTCCAGTTTCACCCGGAGAAATCCTCAGCTCATGGGCTCCGGCTCCTGGCCAACTTCGTGAGCTTATGTGCCGCGGGCGGCGAGCAGCTCGGCCTGGCGCCGGCCATCGGCCGACCATGATTCTCGTTCCGGCTGTCGACATCCTGGACGGCAAGGCGGTTCGGCTCACGCGCGGCTCGTTCGACGCCCCCACTTTGTATGACACCGAACCTCTCGAGGCGGCCCTGCGCTGGGAGGCCGAAGGGGCACGGGCGCTCCACGTGGTCGACCTCGATGGTGCCCGCACGGGGGCTCCGGTCAATCTGGAGGCAGTCCGGCGGATCACCGAGCGCCTGCACATCCCGGTCGAGGTCGGTGGCGGCCTGAGGACGACCGCCGCGGTCGAGGAGGCAATCGAGGCCGGGGCCGCACGGGTTGTGCTCGGCACGGCTGCGCTCGACGACGTCGATCTCCTCGACGAAGCCGTCGCGCGGCTGGGGGATCGCGTGGTCGTGTCCGTCGACGCCCGCAATCAGCGCCCGGCTACCCGCGGCTGGACCGAGGAGCTGGAGATCCCGATCGAGCCCGTGATCCAGGCCCTGGGAGAGCGGGGGGTACGGCGGTTCGTGTACTCGAGCATCGACCGTGATGGCACGCTGACAGGCCCGGATCTCGCGGCCGCTCGGCGCGTGGCCAACGCCGTGAAGGGTACGTTCTTCTATTCCGGCGGCATCTCCAGCACGGACGACCTGCGCGCCCTGGCCGAGCTGCGCCAGGTCAACCTGGCCGGCGTGATCGTGGGCAAAGCGCTATACGAGCGGCGATTCTCGGTGAGCGAGGGTCAACGGATGCTCGATGCGGCCGTTCACGCCGACTCCGAGCCCTGACCTGAGAGCCGCTTGCCTGCGCGCAGCGCCTATTGGGCGCCGTTCGTCACGTCGGTGACCGCGCGCACGCGCCAGGCGAAGAACGGGCTATGCCACACGACCTGCCCATCTGGGTAGGTCTGCTGGCCGCCGCTGAGGAAGCCCTGCCCGAGCGTGACCGTCCCGGGGGCATTGGGGTATTCGCCCAGCTTGTCGCCCGGCCGATGGAATGGACGCCCGCTGAACACATAGGTGTTCTTGTCGGTGGCCAGGACGATGCGATGGAGAGGGAAGGTCAGGAACGTCGCGGCCAGCCCCACGTAGGGCAGCTCCTCCAGCAGGCTGATCAAGATCGCGGCCCAGAGCGATTTGAACCCGAACGCGACCGCCTGTCCCTCCTCGCCCTGTATTCCAGCCCGGCGCACCATGCGCCCGGCCATGCGCTTGAGACTACGTCTGCCCATGAATTACCCCCTCAAGAAATCGATGGATCGGCCCGTCGCGCGAATGTACCGCACGGCGGAGACGCTGCCTATGCTGGCCTCGTGCATTACAAGCGCGTGATCCCCTGCCTGGATGTCGATCGCGGCCGCGTCGTCAAGGGGACCGGGTTTGTCGATCTCCGGGACGCTGGAGATCCCGTGGAGCTGGCGGCCCGCTACGACTCCGAGGGGGCCGACGAGCTGGTGTTTCTCGATATCACGGCGACGTCGGACAAGCGGGACACGGTGGCCGAGCTGGCCCGCCGCGTGGCCGATGAGCTCTTCATCCCGTTCACGATCGGGGGCGGGATCAGATCGGTGGCCGATGCCCAGGCGGTGCTGGACGCCGGCGCGGACAAGGTGTCGGTCAACTCGGCTGCGCTCCAGCGCCCGGATCTGGTCGACGAGCTCGGCGAGACGTTTGGGTCACAGTGCGTCGTGCTCGCCATTGACGCCAAGGCCACGGGCTCTGGCTGGGAGGCATACCTGGCCGGCGGCCGGGCGCCCACAGGCCGGGATGCAGTCAGATGGGCCCACGAGGCCACCGAGCGCGGCGCCGGCGAGATCCTGCTCACCAGCATGGATCGGGACGGCACCCGGGGCGGGTATGACCTTGACCTCCTCGGCGCTGTGGCGGGTGCGGTAACGGTCCCCGTAATCGCCTCGGGTGGTGCAGGCCGGCTCGAACATTTGGCAGCGGCGCTCGACGGCGGCGCGGACGCGGTTCTATGCGCCTCGATCCTCCACTACGGCCAGCACACCGTGCCCGAGATCAAGCGGTACCTGATCGACGCCGGCCAGCCCCTTCGCGCCCCGGCCTAAGCCGAGCGACCTCGCGCGGCCCGTCGCCGCGCGATGCGGGCCAGCGGCGGCAGGAGGCGCCGTTGGAGAGCCGGCGGCGGCGAGGTCATCACGGTCTCGCCGCTGAATCGGTCGGCAAAGTCCGCGATCCAGAGCAGTCCGCGAAGGCTGCGCGGCAGGTTGTGCGCATTGAAGAAACCCTGCTGGGCGGCCCAGGAGGCTTCGGTCAGGAACTCCTCCAAGCGACCACCCGGAATCACCTCGCAGCGCAGGTAGACCTGCTGACCGCTCTCATTGCGAAGCTCGTGGGGTACGCCGGGTGCCACGATCACCGGGCCGTCGGCCGGAACGAGGTCGCGCCAGGTGCCGTCGAGCTTGACCCGCACGGTCCCTTCGAGCGACGCCCAGCGCTCCTCGGTCACGGGATGGAAATGCTCGGGGAGATGGCCATCTGGGTCGAGCCACGTGTAGACCCACACGTTGGCTCCCTCGCGCTCAAAGGCCATGGCGCTGCCGTGCAGCGGATCGTGGATGGTCGGCGTCTTCAGCGGCTCACGGATGTCAGGCGCCTCGGAGGTAGGCGTGGGTTGGTCGGTGATGCTCGTGACCTCGGTCATCGGTCCTCCTCGAATGTCGGGCTGTTCAGTGTCTTGCCTCCATGTTACCCTAGAGTAACATGAGTTCAACATCCTCGCCAAGGCTGCCGGCGGCGGAGCGGCGCTCCACGATCCTCGAGGCCGGCGGACAGCTGTTCGGAGATCGGGGATATGAGGGCACGACGCTGGACGACATCGCCGCAGCGGCCGGCGTCACGAAGCCGATCGTGTACCGCCACTTCGGATCAAAGCAGGGGCTGTATCTGGACCTGCTCGAGCGCCATCGCCACGACCTTCCAACCGCGGCCGGATCAGCGCCGTCCGGTGCGTTTGACGAGGAGAAGCTGCGCTCAATGCTCTCGGTCTGGCTCGACTACGTTGAGGCTCATTCCTACGCCTGGAAGATGCTCTTCAGAGACACGGGCGGAGGCCCTGACGTCGACAGCGTCCGGCTTGAGGTCCAGGCTCGGGCCCGGGAGGTGATGGCCGATCTGATTCGCGCCGGCGCCGACGGTTCGATTCCGGAGGGCGAAGTCGAGCCCCTGGCTGAACTGATGCGGATGGGTATGGCGTCCCTGGTGCTCTGGTGGATGGAGCATCCCTCGGTCCCGCGCGAGGGTGTCCTGGCCGCCCTCACGCGCGTCTGGAGCCTCCTGCTGTCCGGGAGCGGAGGCTGATGGCCGGGAGGCTTCCCCAGCGCAGGCCGCCTCGCCGCCCCGTACGATGTGGCTCGTGTGGCAAGGTCGGGCTTGGGCGGTCGTCGGCGCGTTTCTGGCTGGGGCGATCGTGGCCCTCATGGTTTTCGGCGGGCCGGCCAGTGGCACGCCTCCGGCGAAGACGGCCGTACGCGCCAGCTTCACGACGTGGAGCGGAGGGTCTGACCCTGGCCTTCATGTGATCCCGTTTCCCGGGACACCGGATGCCTCCCCGATAACCCAGATCATCTTCTCCGCGCTCGCTCCAGCGCAGCTGCGCTCGGTGAGCGTCATCGGCTCGCTAACCGGTCGCCACGCCGGGCGCATCATCGCCTTGCCCGACGGTTCGGGGGCGGCGTTCGTACCGGATCAGCCCTTTGCCACGTCAGAGGCCGTCAAGGTCAGAGCGATGCTGAGCTCGCGGGCGGCCGGGACAGCCTCCGGAGCGCCTGGGGCACGAGAGCTGCGCTTCTCGTTTGGGGTGGCCGCGCCCGTGACCCGACCTGGCCTGGCGCGGAATGCCCCCGTGCCGGCATCGGCCGGAAGTGCGATCACCGCGGTCAGGGCCAAGCCCATGGCCGCGCCAGTCGGATCTGCGATCACGGCGCCGGCGGCCCAGGCCGTCAGCACCGCTGCGGCCAAAACCGGCTCCCAGCCGCCTCCGCCACCCTCCGCTCAGACCGCGGGCAACTATCCCCCGTCGCAGCATTTCCATACCTACTCGGGTCTGGGTCCGCCGATCATCAGGTCCACGAAGGATGCGGATCACCGTTCAGGCGACATCTTTCTCACGCCGGGGAACGGCCGCCAGCACGGGCCGACGATCATCAACGGCAAAGGCCAGCTGGTGTGGTTTGACCACATCACCAACCGGGTGGACGTGTCCAACCTCGAGGTCAAGACCTACCAGGGAAAGCCCGTCCTCACCTGGTGGGAGGGGAAGTTCGCCGGCGGCCACGGGATCGACGGCCGGGGCGTGATCATGAACAGCTCCTACAAGATCCTCAAGGAGGTCAGGGCGGGCGACGGGTACACCTCTGATCTGCACGAGTTCCAGGTGACGCCGCAGGGCACGGCGTATGTGGACTGCTACGTCCCCGTCCGGTACAACCTGACCAGCCAGGGGGGGTCGCCGAACGGGACGGTGCTGGACGGCGTGGTCGAAAAAATCGACATCCACACCGGGCGGGTGCTGTGGGAGTGGCACGCGCTGGGCCACGTGCCGATCACCGCCTCGTATATCGGAGCCAATGGCAATGGCCCCTACGACTACTTCCACATCAACTCGATCGAGCAGTTGCCCCACGGGAAGGTGCTCATTTCCGGGCGGAACACGTGGGCCGCCTACCTGGTCGACGAGCGAACGGGCCGGATCGACTGGACGCTTGGCGGAAAGAGCTCGAGCTTCCACTTCGGCTCGGGGGCCGGGTTTGAGTGGCAGCATCACGTCACGCTTCACCGCAACGGGCTGCTGACCGTGTTCGATGACGCCGCGGTCCCTTCGTATGAGTCGAGCTCCTCGGCCAAGCTGCTGCGGATCAACACCCACGCGCGCACCGCGACCCTGGTCAGGCGCGACACCCATTACCCGCCGGTCGTGGCTACCTACATGGGCAGCGCCCAGTTGCTGCCCAACCACGACATGTTCGTGGGCTGGGGGAACACAGATAACTTCTCCGAGTATTCGGCCAGCGGGCACCAGCTCTACAACGGGAGCTTTCTGGGCGGCATCAACACCTATCGCGCGTATCGCTTCCGCTGGACCGGCGAGCCCACGGCGCCACCTGAGCTGGCGATATCGCCGGGCCCGGACGGCGCAATGAAGGTGTACTCCGCGTTGAACGGGGCCACACAGATAGCTCACTGGAGAGTGCTGGGCGGAGCCTCGCCCAAGTCGCTCGGGGGCCTGAGTCAGGCGGCCGACCAAGGGTTTGAAACCGGACAGTGGGTGCACGGCGAGCCCCGATTCTTCGCGGTCGAGGGCCTCGACGCCCATGGCCGCGTGCTCGGCCGCTCCGAGGTGATGCGCCGGCCGGCCAACGTGGCGGTCTACGGACAGCAAGCGTTCGTCTCGGCCTCGACGGGAGCCGGCGAGCTCCCAGTGACATGCTTCACCGTCCACTCGAAAGGCTGCTCGGTCAAAGCCACGATCACCGCTGGTAAGACGGTTGTGGCCCAGACTCCACGCGAGCCGTTCTCCGCGGATCAGGCCGGGCTGCTGAGGTTCCATCTGACGGGCAACGGGAGGAGGATGCTTTCCGGCGCCCACTCCCACCAACTTTCGGTTCACGTCAACGGCAGCGATTCCTCCGGCCACAGCGCCGGCCGCAACCTCAAGCTAATCCAGGTAACAACACGGGGAGCGGGTCCATCCCGAAGCACGTCGCCGTCGCCCACAATCCGACTCTTCGGGACTACGGACTTTTCGACCAGCGCCGGCGCGGGCGCGATTCTCAGCGTGTGTTATGCCGCGATTCGCTGTTACGTCCAGGGCACGCTGTCAAGCGGCGGGGCGAAGATCGCCACGATCAGCCCGCAGAACCTGGGAGCGAACGATGTCGGATACCTGGCGTTCGGACTCACAAGAGCCGGTCGGTCGATGCTCGCCAAAGCACACGGCAATCAGCTGCCAGTCCAGGTCAGGTTGAGCAACGGGGGCGACGTGGCCACGGGCCAAGTCGCGCTCGTGCGCTACGGCTAATCAAATGTGACGGCGCAGGCCGGCGACGGGCGTTAAGCGGCCTCTTCGACGTAGCCCGCCGCGGTGCAGGAATCGCAATAGGCCGCGGGGGGAACGCGAGGCTCATAACAGCCTGGACGGCAGCACGTTGAGGAGCGCTTCGGCCGGCCGCGGCCGATACGAGCGGCGGCCGCGTCCTTTAGCTCCTCACGCATACGGTCCAGCTCGGCGGCGTGCTCAGCACAGAAGCGACGCCCGGGCAGAGCCGGCTGCTGACAGTGACTTCCACTACGACAACGCATAGATACTTCAAGTATAGCAGGAGGCGAACGCACGTTCTTGCGGGGCGCTTGCCCCGCGCCGCTTATGCGCCGCTTGACTTCGGGGAATGTGGCTTCTTTGTGGTGCTACCACCTGCGCTCACCGAGCGCTGGGGAAGCAGACGGTACAGCATAGACCGTCCGCTCAAATAAAGCGCGCCATTGTCGGAGACCAATCCGTTGAACTGGCCATCCGGGAAGGAGAAGACCTGCTTTCCGTTCCGAGCCCATAACCCTGCGGTGGTTTTCGAACCAAGGTCGGAGAAGTAGACGATCCCATTGATGAGCGTGGCAGATCCAGATATGCGGCCGCCGGCGTGGTGAGTCCAGCGGATTGCTCCGGTCCGGGCATTGAAGGCGTAGAAGTTGCCGTCATAGGAGCCGAGATACACGGTCGGGCCCAGATGCGGCACGTTCGCCACGGCCGCGGACGAGTAGACGTAGTTGCCCGTCGCCGTGGCCCAGGCGAGCGCCCCGTTGCGCTGGGCGAAGGAGTAAACGCGACCGTCGGTGTTTCCCATGTACACGCGGCCGAAGTTCAGGGACGGCGTCGTGTAGAAATTCCCTGAGCCGAACCCGAAGTTGGCTCCGTTGGTGTTGACGGCCCAGATCTGGTGCCCGGTGGTGGCGTTCAGCGAGTACGCCCGGCCGGCGTAGTCGCCGAAGTACAGGTCGCCGTGGGCCAGCGCCGGGCCTCCCTTGACCGCGGCCGTCGCCTTGTACGTCCAGTTGACGTGGCCGTCCCGGACCCCGAGGTCGTAGACGTGACCTGCCTGGTCGCCGAAGTAGACCGAATCACCGACCGCGAGCGGGGAGGACTCGCTGCCGGCGGGGACCGGGTGCCTCCAGACGATCTTTCCCGTCTTCATCCTCAGGGCGACGAAGCTGCCGCCGCCGGGCTTGCTGCCGTGATCGGACAGGACGGGTACGAACAGCAGCCCCTGCTTCGGCGCCAGAGCGGGGGATGCTGCCGCCAGAGTCCCAACCTTCGTCTCCCAGAGCTTCTTGCCCGTGAGCTTGTTCAGCTCTTTGACCGACCCGTCGTCGTCCATCATGTAGAGGTAGTTGCCGTCCATGTCGGCGGGGAACTCGAGTTCGGCGTAGTCCTGGAACTTCCAGCCGATGTGGAATGGCGGCTTGAGCTTGCGTCCGCCCGGGAAAAAACGCGTCCGGGAAGCGTTATAGCCGTAGGCCAGCCACTCGACGCTCGCCTGGTGCGGCGGCTTCACGGGAGCGGTTTTTTTGAATGGGATCTTGGGGTTTGAGACGTTGCCAGGCTCGTGCAGGAGCAGGACCGCTACCGCGGCGCCCAGCAAGAGTCCCAGGCAGCCCACGGCGATCAGGCCCCGTCGCAGCCAGCGCCGCCGACCGGGACTCGGCATCTGGGGCATGGTAGCCGTGCGTCCTGATCGGAGAAGATCTCCGGATGGAGATCCCCCCGCCCGACGAGCTGATCGCGCGAGTGCGCTCCCTGGCACCGGGTGCCGTGCTGCTGGAGCGCCTCCGTGGCCAGACGGGCGTTCACCTCGTCGGCGGGGCGGTCCGTGACCTCCTGCGCGGCGGCGCCCCGCCGGACCTCGATCTGCTCGTGGAGGGAGACGCCCGGGAGCTGGCCGAGAGCTTGGGGGGCGAGATCGTGCGCTACGAGCGCTTCGGGACCTCCACCGTGCGAATCAATGGCCACTCCTACGACATCGCACAGTCCCGCCGGGAGACCTACTCCCAGCCTGGAGCGCTGCCCGACGTCGGTCCCGCTGCACTGGAGGAGGACCTGCTCCGCAGGGACTTCACCGTCAACGCGATCGCGATCTCCCTGGGCGACCCCGAGCCCGGGGCGCTCAGCGCCGCGCCGCACGCCCTGGACGACCTGGAGCACCGGCGCCTGAGGGTGCTCCACGATGCCAGCTTCCTCGACGATCCCACCCGTCTGCTGCGGCTGGCCAGGTATCGCAGTCGACTTGGCTTTGAGATCGAGCCCGCCACAGCGCGGCTGGCGACAGAGGCGGTGGAGGGGGACGCCATGGGCACGGTCTCTGGATCACGGATCGGGGCCGAGCTCAGGCTGCTGGCCCGAGAGCCCGAGCCGCTGGCGGCCCTCAACGCCCTGCACGAGCTCGGGCTCGGCAACGCGATTCACCCCGAGTTCGGACCGGCAGACGCCGAACTCGGTCGCCGGGCCCTTGAGATCCTGCCCGATGACGGCAGGCCGGATCGGCTGGTCCTTGCGCTCGCTCTGATACGCCTCGACGCATCAGAGCTGCGCACGCTGCTCGACCGGCTGGCTTTCGAGGCCGAGGATCGCGAGGTGATCACGGCGACGGTCTCGACGGCACCGAACCTCGCCGCGGTGCTGTCGCGCGCCGAGTATCCCTCGGAGATCCTGGCCGCCGCAGGGGGCCTCCCACCTGAACTGGTTGCGCTGGCTGGCGCGCTCGGGCCGGCGGAGGCCGCCACGACCTGGCTCGAACAGCTGCGCCACGTCGGGCTTCAGATCGACGGCACCGACCTGCTGGCCGCGGGAGTGCCCCAGGGCCCGGCGATCGGGCGAGGGCTCCGGGCCGCACTCGGGGCCAAGCTGGACGGCCGGGCAGAAGGTCCGGAGGCCGAGCTCAGAGCAGCGCTCGAAGCTGCCGGAGCGGCGGGGTAGCCTGGCCTCGATGTCCCGGAGCGCGAATGCTCTGCGCTGGAGCGGCCAGCCCGGCCATTACGAGGTGTATTACGTCACGCTGAACGATCCTGGCACTGGCGTGGGCCTCTGGATCAGATACACGATGCTGGCCCCGGTGGCGGGGCGCACCGAGGAGCCCACATGCGCACTCTGGTTCGCGGTCATGGACCCGAGCCCTGGGGCCCGAGAGCCGGTGCTGGCTCGCAAGGTGAGCTTTCCGATCGAGCGACTCGATGCCCACGGAGATCCGTTCAGGCTGGATCTGGACGGGGCCTGCCTGACGGACGGATCGATGGCCGGGGCGGTGAAGGACGCCTGGTGGGAGCTGCGGTGGGTCCCAGCGGCCAGGGCCCACCGGCCGGTCCACCCGGCACTCGAGCGACTCGGCCTGGCCCAGACCGTCCTGGCCCTACCCCACGCCAGCGTGGCGATTGAGGGATCGGTGGGGTTCGGCGAGCGGAGGATCGATTTCGCGAACGCTCGCGGCGGACAGGCGCACCTGTGGGGCACCAAGCACGCGACCAGCTGGGCGTGGGCGCGGTGTAGCGACCTGGTCAGCCCCGATGGTGATCCCGCGTCAGAGTCGTTCTTCGACGGCGTATCGGCGGTCGTCACTCGGATAGGGCGGCAGATCGGACCAAATACACCCATGGTCGGCCGGCTGGCCGGGCGCGAACTTCGCTCCACTTCTCCGCTCAGGATCCTGGCCAATCGCAGCCGCTTCAACGCCGACGGCTGGGAGTTCGAGGCTCGAGGGGCTGCGCTGAAAGTGGTGGGTGCCGTTTCAGCCCGGCGGGAGCAGCTTGTCGGCGTGACCTATCACGATCCCGACGGGCAGGAGGCCTATTGCTACAACAGCGAGACCGCCTCGGTGAAGCTCGAGGTCTATGAGCGGCGGCCCAGGACGGGCTGGGCCCATGCCGGGACGTACATCTCACCTGATCGGTGTCACTTCGAGTACGCCCAGCGCACGCCAGTGCCGGGCCTCGAGCTAATGATCCGATGAAGCTGGCGGCTCCATTTGAACAGTGCGGCGAGCACCTGGCGGTCATCCTGCCCGGGACCCGCGTCCTATTCACGACCCGCCGTGGAGGTCATTCCACGGGTCCGTTCGAAAGCCTCAATCTCGGGCGCCTGACCGACGATCGACCGGCGTCGGTCGCGCGGAACCGGTCCCACGTCCGGGAGCAGGTGGGCAGGCCGCTGGCCATGGTCCACCAGGTCCACGGCGCGATCGTTCACCAAGCGCATGCGCTGCCCGATGGACCAGACTTCGCCAAGGGCGACGGGATCGTCACGTCCGGCCGAGAGCGCGCTCTCGTCGTACTCGTGGCCGACTGCCTGCCGGTGGTCGTCGCCGGCGCTGGGCCTGGAGGAAACGGGGGAGAGCGGGCAAATGCCGTAGCGACGCTTCACGCCGGTTGGCGCGGCCTGGCAGAGGGCATCCTCGCCACCGGAGTGACCAAGGTGCGGGAGCTGGTTGGCGGTAACGGTGTGCTGGAGGCGGCGATCGGCCCAGGGATCGGTGTCTGCTGCTACGAGGTGGGGGAGGAGGTCCACGAAGCGTTCGCCTCCCTCGGCCCGGAGGTGCGCCGGGGCAACAACCTGGACCTGGCGGCCGTCGCGCGTGCGCAGCTCGAGGGAGCGGGCGTTGAGGTGGTGCACAACCTCGGGCTCTGTACCTCGTGCCACCCGGAGCTGTTCTTCTCGCACCGCCGGGACAACGGCGTCACAGGTCGTCAGGCGGGGGTCGCGTGGTTGACCTGATCCGAGACCTCAGGGCCGACCGCGTCGCAGCCAACCTCGGTCGCGTCCGGGCGGAGATCGCCGACGCCGGCCGTGACCCCGACGCAGTCGAGATTCTGGCCGCGACCAAGTACATACCGGTCGAGGAGCTGCCGGCACTCGCCCAGGCGGGGCTGCGGCTGCTCGGCGAGAACAGAGCCCAGGACCTGGTGGCCAAGGCGCAGGCGACGCCGGGCCAGTTCACCTGGGACTTCATCGGCCATCTCCAGAGCCGCAAGGTCAGCCAGGTTCTTCCGTACGTGCGCTACATCCACTCGGTGGCCAGCGAGTCGGCCCTGGAGCAGCTCCGCCGGCACGGAAACGAGGAGACACGGATCCTGGTCGAGGTCAATGTGGCTCAGGATGCTGGCAAGAGCGGGCTCGCCGCGGAGGACCTGCCGGCGTTCTTGGAGCGCTGCCCTGTGACCGTGGTGGGACTGATGACGATGCCTCCACTGGCCGCCCGCCCGGATGACTCGAGGCCATATTTCGCCGCCCTGCGGCGGCTAGCCGAGGCGCATGATCTGCCTGAGCTATCGATGGGCACGACCCAGGACTACCTGGTGGCGGTGCAGGAGGGAGCGACCATCCTGCGGCTCGGCACGGGCCTCTACACCTAAAACGTCCGGCAGGGCGTCATAATCAGGGGCAGGGAAACCACGCCGGCGGGCGAACAACCAATCGCACATGGCCCTACGAGATACCTGGCACCGCGCGCTTGTCTATTTCGGGTTGGCCGAGGATGAGGCCTACGAAGACGAGTTCGACTATTCCGAACCTGAGACGGATATGGCCGACAGCTACCGTGAGCGGCCGAGTGTGCGCCGGCTCGGAACCCGCCGGCGGCGGGACGAGATCGATGACATCTTCTCCGACGACGCCGAGGGCGAGCGACGCACCACCTCGCTGCGGGCCGTGGGCTCGAGCCGGGGCAACGGCCGAAATGACGTCCGGGTCCACTTCGTCGCCCCCAAGAGCTTCAACGACGTGCAGGACGTCGCTGACAAGTTCAAGGACACGATCCCCGTCATCCTCAACCTCCAGAACACGGACACCGAGCTGGCCAAACGCCTGATCGACTTCTCCAGCGGGCTGACATACGCCCTGGACGGGGGGATGCAGCGGATCGCCGACAAGGTGTTCCTGCTCACGCCGCGCAACGTGGAGGTCTCCGCCGAGGAGCGCGCGCGGCTCGTGGAGAAGGGCTTCTTCAACCAGTCCTAGCCCGGGGGCCGACGATCCAAGGGGACCGGGACGGCTAACGTAGAGCCATGCAGGTTGGCCTGATCGGCGCTGGAAACATGGCCCGTGCCATGGCCCGGGGATGGGGCGATCCGGTGCTGTGCACCGACGGCGGTTCAGGCCGCGCACAGGAGCTGGTCGCGGAGCTGGGCGGCGAGGCTCTGCGGTCAAATCGGGAGCTGGCGGAGCGAGCCGACATCGTCGTCCTCTGCCATAAGCCGTATCAGCTATCGACGGTGGCAGAGGAGATCCGAGGCGCGGCCACAGCGGTGGTCTCCGTGCTCGGCGGAGTTGGCGTCGAGGTCCTTCAGAAGATGTATCCAGATACGCCGGTCTTCGCGATGCTGCCCAACACTCCCGTGGAGGTCCGGCTCGGCGTGACGGTGTACACCGAGCGACCCGGCAGCCCGGTCGAGGGCAGCGACCGGGAAGCCGAGGTGTTGGAGCTGTTCGGCCGGCTGGGAACGGTCATCGCCCTTCCCGAGCACCTGGTCGGCCCGGCCACCGCACTGTGCGGCGTCGGCCCCGCGTATCAGGCCCTCGTGGCTGAGGCCCAGGTGGACGCCGGCATAAGACGCGGGCTAAAGCCGAAGCTGGCCAGCCAGCTCGTAGGGGAGACGATGGCCGGAACGGCCGCGCTGCTGGCCGCCCGGGGATACGACACCCTGGCCGTGCGTCGCGAGGTGACGTCGCCCGGCGGTAGCACCGCCCGCGGACTGGCCGCGCTTGAGGAGGCGGGCATCCGCAACGCGTTTCAGATGGCAGCCGACGCAGTGCTGGCACCGCCTCGCGACGCAGGCCGCTGATGCTGACGTTGGCCATCACGCGGATCGACATCGGGAACTATGTCGACGCTCTGTTCCTGGTCTATATCGCGATTATCTTCGTCCACCTCCTGCTCAACATGATCTTCTCGCTGGGGGTACGTAAGCCCTACTGGAGAGCGCTCGACGGTTTTCTGGCGTTCCTGCGGGATGTCTCGGAGCCCTATCTGCGCCTGTTCCGCCGGATCATCCCGCCGATGGGGATGATGGATTTCTCTCCGATCGCGGCCCTGCTTGTGTTGTACGTGCTGCGGATCGTGATCGTCGGGGCGATTCAGGGCACGCTGTGAGTTCGTCTCGCCCGAGCGATAGCGGCATATGACAGACGCACCAGAGACCACGCCTGAGGGACCGACGCTTAGCCGGCGGGGAGCGTTCTGGCGGGCGGCCGTCGTTCTGGTCGTCGTCGTTGGACTCGATCAGCTCACCAAGCACACGGTGGCCACGTCGATCGCTCCCGGGGATCAGGAGAAGTTTCTTCCGGGCATCCAGCTCGTGCACGTTCGAAATACGGGCGTCGCGTTTGGCCTGTTCTCGAGCGGGGGGGCATTGGTGCTGGCGCTCACCCTGATTGCGCTGGGCCTGCTCCTGGCCTACTTCCTGATGCGACCGAGCCGGCCCTGGTTGTGGCTACCCACCGGGATGTTGATCGGCGGGGCGGTGGGAAACCTGATCGACCGCGCCGTAAACGGCTCGGTGATCGACTTCATCAAGCTTCCCGCGTGGCCGGCCTTCAACGTCGCCGACATCTCGATCACGTTCGGAGTTCTCGCGCTGCTCTGGGTGCTCGAGGGACGCCGAGATCAGCGCCGACCGGCGCGCCGGCGGGCCGAACGGCTTCGTGCCCCCTGACCCGCTCGAGCTGAGCGTGCCGGAAAGCCAGGGAGGATCGCGGCTCGATCGCTTCCTGGCCGGCCCCCTGGGTTCGCGGACCACCGCCCAGGCTCTGATCGACGAAGGAAGAGTGCTGGTCAACGGCCAATCCCGCCCCAAGCGCCATGTGCTCAGGGCCGGGGATCTAGTGGCCGCTGACCTGTCTGCCCGGCCACGAAGCCAGGCGGCCGCGTCCGGGGAGGACCGCGAGGAGAAGGCTCCCTTTACGGTCATCTACGAGGACGGACACCTGCTGGTCGTTGACAAGCCAGCCGGGGTGGTCGTCCACCCGGCTCGCGGGCACCCGACCGGCACGCTCGCCCAGGCGCTGGCGGGCCGAGCCGGGGGAGGGGAGGAGTTCCGTGCCGGCATCGTCCACCGACTGGACCGCGACACGTCCGGCCTGCTGGTTGTGGCCAGGACCGATGAGGTTCACCGGGCGTTGAAAGCGGCCCTGGCCGCCCGCCGGCTGACCCGGGAGTACCTGGCCCTGGTGGACGGTCATCCTTCGGCGAGAACGGGGACGATCGATGCTCCGATCGGTCGCGACAGACGCGACCGGCTTCGGATCTCGCTGGACACGGTCGTCCCCCGGTCGGCCATGACTCACTTCGAGCTCATAAAGCTCCTGCCGGCCAGCGCGCTCCTGCGGGTAACGCTTGAGACGGGCCGGACACATCAGATTCGAGTCCACCTGGCTGCGATCGGTCATCCCGTAGCGGGCGATCCCTTGTACGGCACCGCTGCGAGCTGGGGTCTGAGCAGACAGTTCCTCCATGCCCACCGGCTGTCTTTCGCCCACCCCGTGACCGGCGAGCTGGTCGACGTGTCCTCCCCGCTCCCCTCGGACCTCGAGCAGGCGCTGGCGCGGGCTGCGCAGGGGGAGGCACGATGATCTACCGTGGCTTTCGGGGGCCCGCTCGCTTGCCGATCCAGATGCCACGGTTTCGTCTTTCTAGGTGCTTGCTGCTGCTGAGTCTCGGCTTGGCTTTCACGATTGGCGGCTCGGCGGCCGCGTCCGGCCAGCGACCGTGCGAAGCCGTGCGTTACCACAGCGGGATGGCAGCCCAGCGGATGTGCATGGACAACGGCGTGGTGACACACGGGACCGATCCGGGCACATACCTGTTCGCCACCCCGGGCAACGGCGGGACCGGTATTTACGCCAGCAACGGGAACCTCGTGTGGTGGAACCAGCCGCCGTCGCACGGCGCCGACTACGACGCTTCGGTGGTGCACTGGCACGGCCAGCCGTATCTCGCGGTCTGGATCGGCCGCCAGTACTACATGTCCAATGGCAAGCCAATCAACGAGGGGACGGTCGTCCTTTACAACGAGCACTACCAACAGGTGGGTGACATCACGGCCGTAGGCCCGTTCTACAAGAACGTGGCCAACGTCCCGCCAGGACAGGAGGTGGACCCGCACGAGTTCCGGATCACTCCCCAGGGGGATGCGCTGATCGACATCGTCGATCCGGTCATGATGCGCGTCCACGGGCACGAGGATCTGATCGAGAACTTCGTGGTTCAGAAGCTTTCGCTGGTGCAGAGCGGGGGGACGATCCACACGGGCAAGCTTCTCTTTCAATGGCAGTCGCTTCAGCACGTCCCGCTGTCCCAGTCCCACGAGCGCGATCCCGGGAACACGAAGACCTTCTGGGACTACTTCCACGGCAACTCGGTCTCTCAGGACAGTGACGGCAACCTGATCGTCTCCTCCCGCAATACCTGGGGCATCTTCAAGATCAACGTCAAGACCGGCAAGACCATGTGGCAGGTGGGCGCCAAAGCGGACAGCAAGCTGCGGACGCCCTGGTGCTACCAGCACGACGTGACCGCGCTGGGCCACGACGAGTACAGCCTCTTCGACGATGGCGGGAGCGGCCCCGAGTGCAATCCGGGTCGCAACAATCACCCTTCCCGAGGCCTGATCATCAAGGTGAATCCGTCGAAGCACCCCGCCGGGGTCAAGCTGATCCGGGCCTACGTGCACCACCCGCTGATCACCAGCTCATGGCTGGGGAGCGCCCAGGTGGAGCCGGGGGGCGACTTCCTCGTCGGCTATGGCGATATCCCCGCAGTCACGGAATTCAGCCAGAACGGCAAGCACGTGAAGATGGATCTGACGCTGTCCTCCGCTTCCTACCGGACGCTTCGCTTTCCCTGGGTCGGGATGCCTACCTGGGCCCCTACGGCGGGGGCCAAGCTCCAGTCCGGAGGCACCGAGGTGTGGGCCTCCTGGAATGGATCGACACAGGTCGCCGCCTGGCGCGTCAAAGCGGGCGCCAGTTCGACCGCGTTGTTGCCGGTGAGTCGCGACGCCAAGAAAGGGTTTGAGACCGCGATCTTCCTCAAACGCCCCTATGCCGAAGTGGCCGTCCAGGCGCTCGGCTCGAGCGGCCAGGTGCTGGCCACATCCAACCCGGTGGCGTCCACGGGCTGACCGGCGGGTTGGTCCGGCGAGCGCGGGGGCGCTGGGTGGGCGGGGCGAGGGGCCGGGCGAGACGCCAGCGGTCGGTGGGGTGTCCTGACAGCAACCCGCGCGGAGCCGGCATAACGCAACAAAGCTCGAACCCTATTTTTGAGTGGGTTAGCGGAATGCCGGCTATAGCCGCGAGAGCACAACACGTAGGCGCCGAGGTGGCTCGCTTTGATGCGAAGTGCCGGTCCGGGCGCGACGCCCCGACTCGGGCGGTCGGCGGCGCGCCGCGGGGGGTTTGGCGTTCTACACTGACCCGGAACTGTCCTCGTCCCCGGCGGACGGGCCGCACCCTGCCTCCACCAACGGAGGTCTGCGAGCGCCGACCGACGGGCGTTTTGCCACAACACACCAACAAAGGGAGCAGAAACTTGCCTTCTATCGGCGTCAAGGAGCTTCTGGAGGCCGGCGTCCATTTCGGCCACCAGACCCGTCGCTGGAACCCCAAGATGCGTCGCTTCATCTACGGGGAGCGCGACGGGATCTACATCATCGACCTTCTCCAAACCGAGGAGCTGCTCGAACGGGCTCGCCAGTTCGCCGGCGACCTGGCCCGGCGCGGCGGAACGGTCCTGTTCGTGGGGACCAAGAAGCAGGCTCGGGATGTCATCAAGGAGGTTGCCGAGCGTTCCGGCATGCCATACGTGAACCATCGCTGGCTGGGCGGTCTGCTCACCAACTTCCAAACGATTTCGCTCCGCATCAGGCGTCTGCATGACCTGGAGCGCTACGAGGCCGAGGGCCAGCTCCAGCTGCTGCCCACGCGCGAGCGCATCTCGGCCCAGGCCGACCTCGAGAAGCTTCGGGCCAATCTGGGCGGCGTGAAGAACATGGAGCGGGTCCCTAACGCAGTGTTTGTGATCGATCTCAAGACCGAGGCGATCGCAGTTCGTGAGGCTCAGCGCTTGCGGATTCCGATCATTGGGCTGGTCGACACCAACTGTGACCCCGACGGGATCGATTACGTGATTCCGGGCAACGACGACGCGATCCGGTCATGCGCTGCCGTCACCCGCGGTATCGGCGACGTGGTGGCCGACTCCTACGGCGCATTCCTCGCTGATGAAGAGAGGGCACGAGTCGAGCGCGAGCGGCGCGAGGCCGAGGAACAGGCCCGCCGCGAGGCCGAGGAACAGGCCCGCCGCGAGGCCGAGGAGCAAGCGCGCCAGGCCGAGGAGCAGGCCCGTCAGCAAGCGGAGCAAGCCGCAGCGGGCCAGGCGCCTGGTCAGGAGGGCTCGGTACCCGCCGCCGCGGCACAGCAGCCCGCGCCCCCGCAGTCGGCGCCACCGGAGGCGCCGGCCGAGACACCACCTTCGCCTGCTCAGACGACAGCCGAGCCTGCCGAGGCGACAGGCGAGCCTGCCGAGGTGACATCCGAGCCTGCCCAGACACCGCCAGCGCCGGCCGAAACGGCACCCGCGCCGACGGAAGCGTCGGAGGAGGCGCCCGCGGCGCAAACCGAAACGACTGAGGAGGAGGGATGAGCGAGCCATCCGCACGGGAGGTGAAGGTCCTGCGTGACCGGACCGGGGCGGGGATCCTGGACTGCCGGAAGGCCCTGTCCGAAGCCAAAGGCGACATTGAGCGCGCGGTGGAGATCCTGCGTTCCAGCGGCGCGATAAAGGCGGCCAAGCGCGCCGGCGTGGAAGCTCGCGAGGGTGCCGTCCAGAGCTACATCCACCCCGGGAACAAGGTGGGCGTGCTGGTGGAGGTGGACTGCGAGACCGACTTCGTCGCGCGCACCGAGGGTTTTGTGGGATTCGCCCGCGACCTGGCCCTTCACGTCGCCGCCCAGCCCGGGTTGCTGGCCGTGAGCGACGACGACGTGCCCGCCGAGGAGCGCGAGCGCGAGCAGCGCGTCGCGGCTGAGCAGCTTTCAAATGTTCCCGAGCAGGCCCGGGAGAAGGCCATCGCGGGCAAGCTCTCCAGTTGGCTCGACGAGGTGGTGCTCCTGCGCCAGCCCCACGTCAACCCGAAATACGAGGGACGGACGATCGAGGAGCTGCGGGCAGCACTGGCCAGTGAAACGGGGGAGAACGTGGTCATTCGCCGCTTTGCCCGGTTCCAGGTCGGTGACTGAGTCCGTCGCCGGGCTCGAGGATGGGCCGCCCTCAGGGCCGGCGTTCCGACGGATCCTGATCAAGCTATCCGGCGAGGACCTGATGGGCGAACTCGCCTACGGGACAGACCCAGCTCGCGTCCAGGCAATTGCACGCGAGTTGAGCGAGATCCACAGCCGGGGTGTAGAGATCGCAATCGTGGTGGGCGGGGGCAACATCTACCGAGGGCTCGAGGCGGCGGCCCGCGGAATGGATCGAGCCACCGGCGATTACATGGGCATGCTGGCGACGGTGCTCAACGCGCTCGCCCTCCAGGACGGGCTCGAGCGTGAGGGCGTGCCCACGCGCGTCCAGTCCGCGATCACGATCTCCGAGGTCGCCGAGCCATACATCCGCCGCCGCGCGATCCGGCATCTCGAGAAGGGCCGGCTCGTCATCTTCGCCGCTGGAACAGGCAATCCGTTCTTCACCACCGACACCGCGGCCGCGCTGCGGGCCGCCGAGATACACGCGGAGGTCGTGCTGATGGCCAAGAACCGGGTCGAGGGCGTCTACACCGCTGATCCTGCGCTCGATCCCGCCGCCGAGTTCATCCCCGAGATAACCCACAAGGACGCTCTGACCCGCGGCCTGCGGGTGATGGATTCAACCGCGTTCGCCCTGTGTATGGACAACAACCTGCCGATCATCGTCTTCAACATGGCCGACGAGCGCAATCTGGACAAGATAGTGTCCGGAGAGCGCGTGGGGACCCTGGTCAGGACATAGAAAAGTGGCTGGCAACAGCGAACTTATCGATGAGCTGCTGGCCGACGCCAAGGACCGCATGGGCAAGTCCGTGGAGTCCATCCGGCACGAGTTCGGCTCGGTGCGCACAGGGCGAGCGAGCCCTGCGCTGCTCGACCGAATCGTCGTCGAGTACTACGGAACTTCGACGCCGCTGAAGCAGCTGGCGACCATCGGCGCGCCGGAAGCACGCCTGCTCACGATCCAGCCCTACGACAAGACCTCAATCAAGGCGATCGAGCGGGCCATCCTCGAATCTGACGTCGGTCTCACTCCTTCCAATGACGGCAACCTGATCCGGCTGTCTGTCCCTGAGCTGACCGAGGAGCGGCGCAAGCAGCTGGTCAAGGTGGTGCGGCACATCGCGGAAGAAGGGCGCGTGGCCGTGCGCAACATCCGGCGCGACGTGATGCACGAGCTGCGTGAGCTCAAGGAAGCCGGCGAGGCCGGATCAGACGACGAGCACCGTGCTGAGCAGGAGCTTCAGAAGGTCACGGACGGCCGGGTCAAGGAGCTCGAGGAACTCCTCAAGCACAAGGAAGCCGAGATCCTGGAGGTGTGAAGGATCCCCGCCCACCCGACCGCGACCCATCCGATCCGCTCTCACCCCGGGATTCCCTCCCGTCCTCAGGTCCGCCCGCTCAAGCGCGATATGTAGCGATCATCACCGATGGCAACGGACGGTGGGCTCGTCAGCAGGGTCTGCCCGTGCTGGCCGGCCATGAGGCAGGCGCCGACACCGTCAAGGCCCGCCTTCGGGACGCCGTCGACTTGGGAATCGAGGAACTGACCGTGTATTCGTTTTCGACCGAGAACTGGAGCCGGTCGGCTCAGGAGGTCTCCGGTCTGATGGCGATGTTCGGCCGACGGATCGACCAGGAGACCCCGGAGCTGCACGAGGAGGGGGTGAGGATGCGCTTCATCGGTCGTCGCAGCGCGCCTGTCCCTCAGACGCTGATCGAACGGATGAACTGGGCCGAGGATGTGACGGGCGGCAACCGGCGGATAACGCTGTTCGTCGCCTTCAATTATGGCGGCCGGGCCGAGATCATCGACGCGGCTCGGTCGTTCGCTGGCGGGGGAGACGACGACTTCAAAGCTCATCTTTACGCCCCTGAGATGCACGATCCGGACCTCATCATCCGAACCAGTGGCGAACGGCGGCTATCGAACTACCTCCTCTGGCAGGGCGCCTATTCCGAGCTGGTCTTCCGCGATGAGCTGTGGCCGGACTTTTCGCGTCAAGCGTTCGAGGAGAGCCTGATGGAGTTCGCAGCCCGCCAGCGCCGATTCGGGGGGCGCTGATGACGCTGCGCGCGCTGCGAAGGAGTCGCTGATGCCCGAGGCGCGACGCAGCCGGCAACCCAAGCCGCCTCGACGGGAGCGCTCAGACCTGCTGATGCGGATTCTGGTGGCGGTTCCCCTGGCGGCGGTGGCCGTGGCCTTCATCGACGTGGGAGGGATCGCCTTTGCGTTGTTCATGGTCGCGATCGGCTGGGCCTGCCTACACGAGCTCTACCGGTTGCTGGCGCGCTGGCGTCCGGTGGCGGTTGTGGGGTTCGCGGCGTTGGCCGCAATGGTGCTCTCCGCCCGCCACGGCGGGCAACGCGACCTCGTGCTGGTGGCGATCGTCACCGTTCCGATCCTGTTCGTGTTCGTGGCGGCTCGGGGCCAGGCCCGGCCGAGCGTCTCTATCGCCGGAACCCTGCTGGGCGTGTACTGGATCGGGATCGCCGTAACGCTGACGGTGCTTCTCCGGGAGCTGCCACACGGCAAGGGCGTGATCATCGATGTGCTGCTCGGCACGTTCATCGGGGACACGGCGGCCTACATCGGCGGCAGGCTGTTCGGCCACCGGCCCCTGGCGCCGAGGATCTCTCCACGAAAGACCGTTGAGGGACTCGTGATCGGGTCGCTGGCCGCGATCCTGACCGTGCTGCTGGCTGCCCAATTTCAGACGACCTGGCTCACCCAAGGCCACGCCCTGCTCCTGGGCGCCACAGTGGCCGTCCTGGCTCCCCTGGGTGACCTGTTCGAATCGGTGATCAAGCGCGACGCGGGGGCGAAAGACACCGGGCGGGCGTTCGGCCCCCATGGAGGCGTGCTCGATCGGGCCGACGCAGCCCTCTTTACGCTGGCCGCGGCCTACTACGTGTGGCTGGCCGTGGGGGGGTAGCGCCGCCAGGTGAGGGAGTTCGTGCTCAGACCCGGGCCATGCTCCTGCTCGCAGATGGCCTCTTCCGGCTCGACGTCGCCCTGCTTGGCGACACGTTGCGGACCCTGTCCCAGCTGCTGTTCAGTGACATGGAGAGCTACCGGCCGGGCCAGGGGCGGATGGAGTTCACGCTCGGTGCAGGCGGTGACCGGGTTAGCGTTGAGGTCATGATCGCGACTCTGCACTTCGCCAGGCGCGGCGCCGTGCAGGTGACGGGACAGGCCATCGTCCGGCAGGCGCCGGAATCCTGAGCCGAGGCCGGCCTACAATCCCCTCCGTGCCTCGCCGCGTGGCCATCCTCGGCTCGACGGGGTCGATCGGAGTACAAGCTCTCGACGTCGTTTCGCGCTCCGAGGGCGAGCTTCAGGTGGTCGCGCTGAGCGCGGCTGCGGCCTGGAAACCGCTGGTAGAGCAGGCCGAGCGCTACGGCGTCCGGCGAATCGCCCTGGCCGATCGGGATGCGGCCGCCCAAGCGAGCGAGGCCTGGACGGGCGACGTCCTCGTGGGCCCTGAGGGGATCGTGAATCTGATCACCGGGTCGGAGTGCGACATTGTCCTGAATGCGATCGTCGGCTCCGCGGGGCTGCTGCCGACGGTGGCAGCACTGGGCGAGGGGATCGACGTCGCGCTGGCCAACAAGGAGTCACTCGTCGTGGGGGGCGAGCTCGTGATGGAGCTCGCGAGCGCCACCGGCGCCCAGATCCTGCCGGTCGACTCCGAGCACTCAGCCCTCTTTCAGCTGCTGGCCGCCGAGCGCCCCGGGACCGTTGACCGCCTGATCCTCACGGCCTCAGGCGGTCCCTTCCGGGGTCGGAGCAAAGAGCAACTCGAGGACGTGACCGTGGCCGAGGCTCTGGCCCATCCCACCTGGGACATGGGGGGCAAGATCACGATCGACTCGGCCACCCTCATGAACAAGGGACTCGAGCTGATCGAGGCCCATCATCTATTTGGGGTGCCGTATGAGCAGATCGAGGTGGTAGTTCATCCCCAATCGATCATCCACAGCCTGATCTCACTCTGTGACGGGGCCACACTGGCTCACATGGGATACCCAGACATGCGGGTCCCGATCTCCTTCGCCTTGCATCACCCGGAGCGGGTCGACGTGCCAATTGCCCCGCTTGACCTGATCGCGCTCGGTGGGCTCACGTTTGAGAAGGCCGACGAGGACACGTTCTCGTGCCTCCGCCTGGCTCGTGAGGCGGCACGAACGGGCGGGACCGCCACCTGCACGCTCAATGCCGCCAACGAGGTGGCGGTGCACGCTTTCCTGGCCGGAAGGATCGGCTTCCTGGACATCGCCGGGGTCATCGAGCAGACGGTCACCGCACTCCCGGGACAGCGAGTTCACTCCTTCGACACGCTTGGTGAGGCCGATCGGCGAGCTCGTGAGGTGGCGGACGAGCTGATTAGCGAGCTCGCGGCCGCGTAAGAGGCTCCGAAATCCTGGCGGGGTCCGAGGGCGCTCCTGCCACACTGATCTCGTGTCGTACATCTACGCCTTTCTGGGCTTCGCCGTGCTGATCATCCTCCACGAGGCCGGCCACTTCGCGGCCGCAAAGGCCGTGGGGATGCGCGTCGAGCGGTTCTCGCTCTTCTTTGGCCCGCTGCTGGTGAAGGTTCGGAAAGGGGAAACCGAGTACGGAATCGGCCCGATCCCGCTGGGGGGCTACGTGAAGATCACCGGGATGAGCCCCCGCGAGGAACTGATCCAGCAGGAGGAGCTGACCGAACTGCGTGAGCAGCGAGACGAGATCCAGGCCGAGCTCGCCGAGGCGCCGGCTGACGACCACCAGCACCACGAAGAGTTGCGGGGACAGGTGGCCGAGACGAACAAGCGGATCGCCGCAGGTCAGGCTGAGCTCGAGGAGATCCGACGGCGGGCTTACTACAACCAGGCGGTGTGGAAGCGCGTGGTGGTGATCCTGGCTGGTCCGGCAGTGAATCTCGTACTGGCCTTCGTGATCGTGTGGGCGCTCCATCTGGCCTATGGGCAGCCGGTTGCGATCAAGCGAGTGGCGGCGGTCGAAAAGGGCTCGCCCGCCGCGGCCGTCCTTCGGCCGGGAGATCGGATCGTCTCCGTGGACGGGGTCACCGGCTCTCCGACCGCGCTACACATCGCGATCGCCAAGCATCGCTGCCCCGGATCGCAGGTCAACGGTTGTACCGCCGCCACTCCCGTCCGGGTGGTTGTGGAACGGCACGGCCACCGGCTGAGCCTCCAAGCGCGCCCTCGCTACAACGCAGCCGGGCACACGATGCTGCTCGGCTTTTCCTTTGCGGGCGGCTGGGGGCCGGTCAGCGCCGGTCAGGCTGCTTCATTGGCAGGCAGCCAGCTCTGGGGGGTGACCAAGGCGACCCTCTCGGCGATCGGCCACCTGTTCCACCCGAAGAAACGCCAGCGGATATCCAGCGTGGTCGGCGCCTACACGATCACCCAGGAATCGTTTGCCGCGAGCGCGACGCAGGCTTTCTGGGTCTTGGCTCTGATCTCGCTGTCGCTGGCGATCATCAACCTGTTCCCGTTCCTGCCCCTCGACGGGGGCCACGTGTTCTGGGCGCTGGCCGAGAAGGTTCGGGGGCGCCGGATCCCGTTCTCGGTGATCGAGCGTGCGAGTGCGGTGGGCTTCGTGCTCATCATCATCGTGTTTCTCGTCGGTCTCTCGAACGACATCTCGACCCTCTCGGGCTCAGGCTTCAACGTCAAGTAGCCGGAGGGGCGCCGCCCGAGCCGGCGACGCCCCAACAGCGGTCCGGCTAACCGGTGAACCCTCGCTTGGGCGGCTTACAGACGGTGAAGGTGGTGTGGGCTCCGTCGGTCCGGCCGAGCTTGTCCACGACCTTGGCCGTTACGCGATAGGTGTGGCCGCCCATGAGAGCCGAACCCTGGGCGTGCTCTCGGAGCGTTTGCCGCTTGACGGTCTTACCGGACGCCGGCGTGAAATCCCACCTCTTCGAGAATCCGTTTCCGGAAACCATCAGCCGCAGCAGCTTGATCCCCGCGGCCGCGCGAGCCATGGCCTTGAAGTTGATCGTGGACTTTTCGGGATAGCAGGCAGGCCCGAGATGCACAATCGAGACCGACGGCTTTGCCGGAGGCGGCGGCGCCGGGCGCTTCTTGACCTCGACGCTCGTCTCCGCGTGGTTGTTGGCTTGGATGAGGTCGTCGTCCTTGGTGGCCACATGACTGTGGAACACCACCGTCCCCGCGGACACACCCGTGATCACGAAGCTGATCGTCACCTTGCCGTGGAAGGGGATCGTGTTCAGCTGACAGCTGATTGTCGTGGTGGCATGGGTGCACGTCCCCTGGCTGGTCGTGACGGAGTCGATCTTGAAGCCACCGGCCGGGTCGGTAAACGTTGAGTCGACGGCGTTCGTGGGTCCGGAGTTGTTGATCGTGTCCGTGATCGTGTCCTGCTGGCCCACCAATATTGAATCCTTCTGGGGGGAAGCTGTCACGCCCAGGTTGGGAGTGACCTCAAAAGCACCGATGTCACACGCCGCGCCCTCCGGGCGGGGGATGCCGCGCTGATCGACCGGATTGCCCCCTCGGTCCTTCGTCTCCGACACGCACTTCGATCTGCTAGCTGCATCGATGGCTGGACTGCCCGCCAACAAGGCCACGGTCTTGGTCGGACCCCGGTTGTTGGCCAAGCCGCCGAGCTTGGCATCCGAAGTGATCACGTCATGGCTGGTCGGGGACGAGCCGCACTGTGCTCCACTGTCCGAGGTGTCGTCGAACAGGTTGTGGCCGTCGTCGGTGAATGCGAATGGCCCCTCGCAGTTGGAGGCGTCGTTGTTCCCCTTAGCCACGATCGTGTCGTCAAGGGTGTAGCCGAAGCCCGATGCCTGCTGCCTTACCGCCGGAGGGCGCTTCTCCCCGCCCAACTCGACGCCAAGGTTGCCCACGCCGCCCGGGGAGAAGTTTCCGACGATCGTGGAGAACGAGATGCTCTCGCTTCCGAAGGTGAAAATGCCCCCTCCGTCAGAGGCGGCATGGTTGCCCGTGATGGTGGTGTTGACAAAGGTGTCGGTATCCGGGCCAAAGTCATTGAACCCCCCGCCGAAATTGAGCGCCGTGTTGTCGTTTAGCGTGTCGCCGTAGAGGTTCCAGACGCCGCGCCCATCAGCCCCCATTCCACCGCCTTCGTAAGCGCTGTTCTTTGAAATGGTGCTGTCGCGCACGTTCATCGTGGCCGGTTTGGACTCCTCGCCCATGCCTCCGCCATCCCCGTTCGGCTCCGCCGAGTTGCCCGAGATCGTGGAGGAGGAAACGTCGACCGTGTCGCCACCGGTGACGTCAATGCCGCCACCGTCACGAAACGAGCCGTTGGACTGACAGGCCAGGTTATTGGACACGTCGGTTCCGGTCATCAGGAGATGCTGGCCGTTCTCGTCAATCCCGCCGCCACCGCCCGAGGCGATGTTGTCCTTGATCACGTCACCGATCAGACTGAGGCGCGATCCGTCATCTAGGATGCCTCCGCCGTCCGCTTCGGCCTGTGGTTGGGCTGGGCAGGTACTGATGTTGCCCAGGCCACCCGGACGGCCGTGCTCGATGGTGACGGCGGAGATCGTGGCCGTGGCGCCAGCGGCGATCTCGAATACGCGGTCGAGGGAGTTGGCGTCAATGATCGTCGACGAGCTTCCAGCGCCGACGATGTTGATCGAGCTCGGACCGGAGAGGATCTCGAGCTGGTAGGAGGAGCCCTGAACCGGGGCGCATTGGATGCAGACCGGGTTGGGGACCGAGAACTTGTACGTGTCGGCGGGAACGTCGATCGTGACGTTCGTCCCTGAGGGCTCGTTGTCGGCGGCCTCGATCGAGGAGCGCAGGGTGCACTTGCCGCCGGTCCCTGAATCGGACGCGGTCGCGCACTGGGTCGTTCCGGGGTTCGCCTGGTTGCCATCGACCTTCGTCTGGACCTTGAAGGTCACACTGGCCGCCATCGCCGGCGCAGCGAAGAACGCCACGACTAGAGCGGCCACGACAAAAGTCGATCCCAGAAGCTTTCTCAGGCCCACAATCATCCTCCTCGTCCCCTCTCCGGCTGGCTCACGCCGAGCCGGTACACCTTCAGTAGCTACCTCGCCCTTGGAGGATACGGGGATCACCCCACTACGTGCAATGCGGTCAGACTTTATCCTCAGCACTTCCAGGAGAAAACGAGCCGAGGAGAGACATGGCGAGCACGACGATCACACCCGTGGGGGAACGAGCCGTCGATGCCCCGACGCTGAACGAGGCGCTCCGGCGGACCGCGGCCGCACATCCCGACGTGGTGGCGGTCCGCACGACAGATGACACCGTCTCTCTGACCTGGCCCGAGCTGCTGAGCCGGGTCGAGGCGCTGGCTGGCGGGCTGGCCAGGCTGGGGGTGCGCCGTGGCGACACGGTGGCGATGATGCTGGGCAACCGGCCCGAGTTTCACATCGCTGATCTGGCGGCGGTGACGCTCGCGGCGACGCCTTTTTCGATCTACACCACGTATCCGCCCGAGGAGATTCGCTACCTGATCACCGACGCGGACAGCCGGGTGGCCATCGTCGAGCAGGCCTTTTTGCCCGTGATGCTCGAGGCTCGCCGTGACCTGCCTGATCTAGAGCACGTGATCGTCGTTGACGGCGAGGCCCCCGAGGGGACCCTCTCTCTGGTCGAGGTCGAGGGCTCCGATCCCGATTTCGACCCCAGCCTCGTGGAGCCGCCGCAGCCCGACGACGTGCTGACCTTGATTTACACCTCGGGCACGACCGGTCCGCCCAAGGGCGTCCAGCTCTCTCACCACAACGTGATGGTGGCCGCCAAGGTGACCGAGCAGATCATCACCTTCGAGCCGGGGAGCCGTGTGATCTCCTGGCTCCCCGCGGCCCACATCGCCGAGCGAATGGCTCACCACTACCTTCCCGTCGTCTTCGCCGGCACGGTCACCGCCTGCCCGAACCCCCGGGAGATCCTGAGCTATCTGCCCCAGGTCCATCCCACCTGGTTCTTCGCCGTGCCACGGATCTGGGAGAAGCTGAAGGCAGGGCTCGAGGCGATGCTGGCCGGTCAGCCCGAGGAGCAGCGACGTCCCGTTGAGGATGCGCTCGCGGCCTCGCTCGAGCGCGTCCGGCTTCGCCAGTCGGGCCAACCGGTGCCCGAGGCGCTCGAGGCCAAGGTCGCTGCGGCGGACGAGCAGGTCTTCTCCGGGATCCGGACGATGCTCGGACTCGATCAGGTAGCAGGGGTGAATGTCGGCGCCGCCCCCACTCCCGTCGAGGTGCTCGAGTTCTTTCATGCGCTGGGGATCGAGCTCGCCGAGCTCTGGGGCATGTCCGAGACGTGCGGAGCCGGGACGTGCAACCGGCCCGGGGCGGTCAAGATCGGCACGGTAGGGCCGCCTAACCCAGGGTGCGAGATCAGGATCGCCGACGACGGAGAAGTCCTCGTGCGATCTGAATTCGTGATGCTCGGATACCGCAACCAGCCTGACAAGACCGCGGAGGCGATCGACCAGGACGGCTGGTTGCACACCGGGGACATCGGGGAGCTCGACGCGGACGGCTACCTGCGGCTCGTCGACCGCAAGAAGGAGATCATCATCAACGCGGCCGGCAAGAACATGTCGCCGGCCAACATCGAGGCGGCGATCAAGACAGCCAGCCCGCTGATCGGCCAGGCGGTGACGATCGGAGACCGCCGGCCCTACAACACGGCCCTGATCGTGCTCGACTCGGACTTTGCCCCCCAGTGGGCCCAAAGCCACGGACTCGAGGGCACGTCGCTCGAGGAGCTGGCTGCAGAGCCGAAGGTGACTGAGGCCATCCAGGAGGGAATCGACGAGGCCAACCGCCACCTGGCCCGGGTCGAGCAGATCAAGACGTTCACGATCGTGCCCGGTGACTGGCTGCCCGGTGGGGATGAGCTGACACCCACCATGAAGCTCAAGCGCAAGCCGATCGCCGCCAAATATGAGGCGGCGATCGAGGAGATGTATTCGGGCTGAGTTCGCCGCGCTGCGCTAAGGCTGCGCAGACGATCCGCCGAGAAGATCATGATGGCCGTGATGGGCTCACGCGTACGGCGGGGTGTGATGGCCGTAGCTGCGCTGGCGGGGACAGGTGGCCTAGCGATCGCGCTTCAGGCGAGCGCCTCTGCGGCCAGATCCTCCCCGGTCGCCCTGCCGGACATGAAGATCATCGTTCCCACGAACCTGATCTCGATCGGGCTCGATCCGAGCACCGGCCACCGCGAGCTGCGCTTCACCCACGAGACGGCCGACGTGGGAAGGGGACCATTTGAGATTGACCCCCACTACAACTCGCGTACGGGCGTCTCGACATTCACCCAGCGGATCTACCGTGAGACGAAGCCGGGGGTCTGGGTGGCCGATTACTCAGTGGCACTGCCCGTGACGGGAACCTGGGAGCCGCCCAGCGACTATCGCTTTCCGCTGACCCGCTTCACGTTGAACCGGGTGCGCAGCGACGGATCTCCCGGCGCCGTCGTCGCGGTCAGCCCCAAGGTCGACTACTGCATCACGGGGGACACGCAGCTCCAGGGCGTTCCCAACACCCCAAACCAGACCGCGATTCCCCAGGGTGACTGCACGGATCCGACCAAGCCGCTCGGGTGGTCGGTTGGCTGGGCGGACGAATACGACCAAACGGATGCCGGTCAGCCGATCGACCTCTCCGGCGTGGCGAACGGGACCTACATCTTGCGGGCGATCGTCGACCCCTACCACGTCCTCCACGAGCGGACGACGACCAACGACGTGACTGACACCAAGCTACGGATCAGCGGCGACCAGGTCACCGTCCTCTCCCAGCGCGTGGTCAATGTTCCGCTTCCGGCGGCCAGAATCACCGCACCCGCGGCGCGGAGCTCGCTCTGGGGCGGCGTGACCCTGAAGGCCACCGTGTCGGCGCCCAAGGCGACTCGGATCGCTGCCGTGCAGTTCCTGCTCGACGGCCAGCCCGTTGGCCCCGCGTTGTCCAAGGCGCCGTACAGCCTCCCGTGGAACCTACGAGGAACCTCGCCGGGACGCCACTATCTGAGCGCTCGGGTAACCGACTCCGACGGGATCGTCGGCTCCGCCGCGCCGGTGCCCGTCTCGGTGACCCGAGGGCCAGGCGTGACGATCCACTCCCTGCGCTGGCAGAACGGCTGGCTGACGTTGGCTCTGAGTCACCGTCCCGCCGGGGACAGCCTCGTGGCGGCGATCAGGACGAGCGCGTCTGAGCGTAAGGTCACGATCGCCGGTTACCGCTTGAGGATCCGCTCGGCTCGGCCGAGGTCGCTCACGATCGAGGTCGTCAACGCTGCTCACCAGGTCGTGGCCACGCTGCCCGTGCCACTGAACGCCCGACCGAGCATCCGGATCGTCAACCCTGCTTCCAGGCAGACGGTATTCGGGATAACGCCGCTCACCGCGCAGGCCAGCGACGCAGTGGGCGTGAGCTCGGTGAGCTTCTCTGTGGACGGCCACCGGGTCGGTCAGGTTCTCACGCGTGTCCCCTACACGCTCAAATGGGACACCCGCAAGCTCAAGGAAGGCAGGCACATCCTCAGCGCCACCGCCCTCAACGCCCTCGGCCACACGACGACCGCGCGAATCGCTATCAGGGTTCAGAACCCCCAACCGCCGATGACCTGCTTTGTGCTCCAGCGACACGTGACGGGGCGCGGTAGCGGTACGGCGTCAACGCCGGCCTTCCGGACCGTGGCCGCGGACGAAACGCTGCTGGCCTTTGTCTCCGCCGATGGCCCCGAGGGGACCCCGCAGCGGGCGACGGTCAGCGGCGGTGGACTCCATTGGGCGCTCGTGGCTCGCGCCAACCGGAGTCCGGGAGACGCCGAGGTCTGGCAGGCGATCGCCACCGAGGCCACGAGTGTGAGCCCGATCAAGGCGACAATGTCCAGCACCGGGTACGACGTCGATCTGGATGTGATCGCCATGGAGGCGGCTGATGGGACCGCCGCGACGGCCACGGGGTCGGGATCCTCCGGGGCACCGGCGGTGGCCCTGAAGACCGAGTCGGCAACGTCTCTCGTCTTCGCCGTCGGCCACGACTGGGATCAGGCCACCGCGCGCAAGCTTCCGGTGGGCTGGGTGATGCTCAACCAGTGGCTCGACTCGGGCTCCGGAGACACGTTCTGGACGCAGTACACAAACCAGACCACCGGCCCCGCGGGTAGCCGCGTCAAGGTGAGCGACCTCGCTCCAGCTCACGATCACTGGGATCTGGCCGCGGTCGAGCTGATCAACAGCGGTGACTGAGCGCTAAGCGACGGCTTGGATCGAGCGCCAGAGCAGTTCAATCGGGTGAACGATCGGCCGGGGCTCTCCCAGTACTCGTAGATGGTGGTCCAGCTGGGCGGCGCAGCCCGGGTTCGCGGCGGCGATGACTTCCGCTCCAGAGTCCAGCAGATGACGTGCCTTGCGCTCACCCAACGCGGCTGCTGCCTCGGGCTGGAGCAGGTTATATAGGCCGGCCGAGCCGCAGCAGATCTCACGCTCGGCCGGAACCTCGACCAGCTCTAGCGCCGGGATCGCACTGAGAAGTGCCCGGGGCTGTGCGCGAATCCCCTGGGCGTGAGCCAGGTGACAGGGGTCGTGGTAGACCACTCGCATCGGGACCGGCCCTCGCGCCGAGCGCGGCTCGGCGGAACCAAGCAACTCGAGCACATCCTTGGCCCGCCCCGAGAAGCGCCGGGCCTCGTCGGTCTCAAGGAGCTCCCCGTAGTCCTTCATTGCAGAGCCGCAGCCCGCCGCGTTGGTCACGACGTGGTCCACTTCGAGCCGATCGAGCGCGGCGATCATGGCCCGGGCCCGAGTAACCGCCGACTCCTCCTCGCCCGAGTGCAGCTCCAGGGCTCCGCAGCAGCCCGGCTCCTCCGGGGCCAAGACCTCGAACCCCTCGGCCGCGAGCACGCCGATCGTGGCCCGGTGGACCTCGGGGTAGAAGACTCTCTGGACGCAGCCCTGGAGGAGGGCGACGCGGCCACGGCTCGCACCATGAGCCGGGGTGTGAGCCGGGATCCCTTTCCGACCCTGATCGGCGGGCCGGGGGGCGAGCCGCAGGAGTCGTCCAGGCGCTCCAGGCAGCCGGTCGAGCCGGGCTCGCCGCGAGAGGCCCAGCAGCGGGGCAAGAACGCGCAGGCGGCGGGGGTGGGGGAGGGTGGCGAACAGCAGGCCGCGCAGCATCCGCTCGCCCACCCGGCGCCGGTGGTGGCGCTCGATCTGGGGGCGGACACGCTCGATCAGCCGGTCGTACTGGACGCCGGACGGACAAGCGGTCACGCAAGCCATGCACCCCAGGCAGCGGTCAAAGTGCGTGACCATCTCGACGGACAGCTCGGAGTCCGGCCTGAGGCCTTCGCTAGCCAGGACAATGCGGCCCCTCGGGGAGTCGGCCTCGGCTGCCCAGAGGACGTACGTCGGGCACGTGTCGAGGCAGAAGCCACAGTGGACGCAGCGATCGATCACGGACTGCTCCGGCGGACGATGTGCATCGAACGCGGCCATTTCAGATGCCTTCCACAAACAGCCCCCGGTTGCACGTGCCGGTGGGGTCAAATCGTAGTTTGATCCGCCTCATGAGGTGGGCCGCCCCTGTCGGCGGCCCCGCGCCCCAAACCGGCACGGCCGAGGGCACCGAATCCGGCGCGTCCGCGAGCGTCCAGACTGTGCCTTCGGGCAGGGCCCCCACCAGGCGCGGCACGCCTTCGGGCTCGACGTCGATGAAGCAATGACCTGACGATGCCCTCCCCACGGCGCAGGCGCCGCAAGCGGTGGCTGCCTCGAACACACCGGCCAGCCGGCTGGGACGGGCGGCCGCGTGCACGATCGCGCGCTCCGTCGAGCGCTGACGCGTCCGCTGGTCAGCCCAGATGTCCTCGTCGTCGGCGATGACGTCGGTGCCGATCAACCCATGCTCGGCCATCATCCGCGCGGCGCGCCGGGCCCGATCCCCGGCTTTGGCTCCGCCGCACTGGGCCAGCAGCATCCCAGCCCCCGGCTTCCACGAGAAGTCCAGACGCTCCAGCTCGAGCGGAGCCGCGGCCAGGCCACGGGCCGCCTCGGCCAACGCCCCTGGCTCCTGAGTCGCGCCCGCAGCTGTGGCCGTGGCCAGAGGGAGCGGGTGCAGGCGGACGCTCACCGACGCGATCAGCCCGAGGGTTCCAAAGGCACCGCAGAACAGCTTGGCGAGGTCGTAGCCGGCGACGTTCTTGATCACCTTGCTTCCAGACCGTGCCACCGCCCCGTCGGACAGCGCGACCGTCATCCCGAGGACGAGATCTCGAGGTGCCCCATAGCGATGGCGCAGCGGTCCGCAATCCGCAGTGGCAAGGACGCCACCGACGGTGGCCTCGCCGTGCGGCCCCAGCCACGGGTCCAGAGCGAGCATCTGACCGGCCGCGGCGAATGTGGCCTGGGCGCTGGCCAGCGGCAGGCCGGCTTCGAGCACGGCCGTGAGGTCGCCGGCGTTGTGCTCCACCAGTCGGTTCAAGGCTCCGGTATGCAGCTGTCGGTCAAAGCGCTGGCCCGGGGTGCCCCACCCGGCCTTCGTCCCGGCACCCATGATCCGGACGGTCTCGCCGGCGCTGGACGCGTGCGCCAGCTCAGCGGCTGCCTCTTCGATGCTCGTGGGCGAAAGCGGGATGGGCATCGCCTCGCAGCCCTAGAAGCGGGTGGCGACGCCCGCGCGTTCGAGCGGATGCTGGCGATAGGGGCCCGGCACCTCCCCGCAGAGCCGTGGAGTCGGCATCACCTTCCCAGGGTTGGCCAGGGAATGGGGGTCGAACGCACAGCGAAGGCGCTGGAATGCTTCGAGATCAGGCTCAGCGAACATCGCCGGCATGTAGGCCTTCTTGTCGACGCCGACGCCGTGTTCGCCGGTGATCGACCCGCCCGCCTCAACACACGCCTTGACGATCATTCCCGCCAACTCCTCGGCCCGCTCAGGCTCGCCCTGGAGGGCCGAGTCGTAGCAGACGAGTGGATGCAGATTGCCGTCGCCGGCGTGGAACACGTTGGCCACGCGAAGGCCGTACTCGGCGGACAGCTCCTCGATCCGCCCCAACACCTCGGGCAGGCGCGTGCGGGGAATCACCCCGTCCTGCACGAAGTACGCCGGGGCGATTCGGCCCATCGCGGCAAAGGCTGCCTTGCGGGCCTTCCACATGAGCTCGCGCTCCTCGTCGCTGCGGGCCGGACGGATCTCGAGCGCCCCCGTCTGCTCGAGCAATTTCAGCACCTCGTCCATCCTCGTCTGGCACTCGTCCTCGGGCCCGTCCAGCTCGACCAGCAGGGCCGCTCCCGCGTCCATCCGGAAGCCGGCATGGGCCATTTGCTCGGCGGCCTCGATCGAGAGCTTGTCCATCATCTCGATCGCTCCAGGGACGATTCCGGCAGAGACGATCGCGGACACCGCTCGTCCGGCGGCTCCAGTGTCCGAGAAGAACGCCACCAGTGTTCGGACCGATTCGGGCCGCGGGATCACCCGCAGCGTGATCCGGGTGGCGACTCCGAGCGTGCCCTCGGACCCGACAAACGCCCCAAGCAGGTCGTATCCGGGCGAGTCGCGGTCGAGCGTGGCCGCGCTGCCGTCGCTGAGAACGACCTCCAGGCCGGTCACGTAGTTGGTCGTGAAGCCGTACTTGAAGCAGTGGGCGCCCCCGGAGTTCTCGGCGATGTTGCCCCCGATCGAGCACACGATCTGGCTCGACGGGTCCGGGGGGTAGAAATGGGTGGGCGCGACGGCTCGGCTCACCGCCAGGTTGGTCACCCCCGGCTCCACCACGACGCGGGCGTCGGCGACGTCGATCGACAGGATCCGCCGCAGCCGAGCGAGCACGATCAGGACCCCTTCCTTGATCGGGAGTGCCCCGCCTGAGAGTCCCGTCCCCGAACCGCGGGCTACCCACGGGATCTCGGCCTCGAAGCAGGCCCGCACGACTTCCTGGACCTGGCCGGCGGTTCCGGGCAGGACGGCGGCCGCCGGCGTCTGGCGGTACTGGCCCAGCCCGTCCGAGCGGTACGTGGCCAGGTCGTGCTCGTGGGTGAGCACGTGCTCAGCCCCGCAGATCGACTCCAAGCGCCGGATCAGCTGGGCAGTGGCGCCCATCGAAACCTCACGGGAACGTCATGAACCGGCGGCCGCCGCCCTAGGGGGTGGGCATCGACCAGTACCAGTAATGCCCCTTGAGACTGACCTTCCACACCTGTGTCTTCTGCTTGATGTACGACGGGCGCATCCCGGTGTACGTGACTGTCAGCCGCGTGAAGATCAGAAGTCCCGACTTGGCCTGGGGCCGCCAGGCCTTGAGCTTGACGGGGTAGGACTTCTCCGTGCCACCGGCGCAGTCCGGCTTGCAGTTGTCGATCCAGCTGAGAGCGGATGCGCTAGCGTCCGCCGCAGTCCAGCTCGTCCACTTGAGCGGGGCATAATGGGTACCGGAACGGTGCTGGCCGGCGAAGAAGTTTTGCCCCATGCCGTAGCTGATCGTGGCTGGCCGGACCTGGAAGTCCTTCCTGGTCCCCGGTCCGCCAGTGTTCAGGAGCTTCGGAAGCCCAGACGCCAGGGCAACCGGTGCTCCCATCAGGACGATCGCACCCATCGCCAGAATCACCCACATCTTCGTAGATCTCGTCATCCTCAGCCCCTATCGGTAGTCGTTGCGGCCTGTGGGGAACTATACGCGCACCTGCCCAGGCCTCTAAGCCCTCTCTACACTCAAAAGATGGCTTCAGAGCGCCAGATCAACGTGGGTGGGGTGCCGATTGGCGGCGGCGCGCCCGTGGCCGTCCAGACGATGACCAAGACGGAGACGGCTGACCTGAAGGCCACCATGGACCAGATCCGCAGGGTGGCCGAAGCCGGAGCCGACCTCGTCCGGGTGGCCGTACCGCGTGAGAAAGACGCCGAGGCGCTCAAGACGATCGTGCGGGAGTCGCCGATTCCCGTGATCGCCGATATCCACTTCAACTACACGCTGGCGCTGAAGGCGCTCGATGCCGGAGCTCACTGCGTCCGGCTCAATCCGGGCAACATCGGCGGCCCTGACAAGGTCGCCAAGGTCGTCGAGCGAGCGAAGGAGCTCGGCACCCCGATGCGGATCGGCGTCAACTCAGGCTCGCTGCCGGCTCATCTTCGGGAGCTCGAGTTCACCGACCCCGTTCAGGCTCTGGTCGCCGCCGCGCTGGGGTTCGTCGAGCTGATGGAAAGCCTCGAGTTCACGAACTTCAAGGTCTCGATGAAGTCGACGAGCGTTCCCAACACGATCGCCTCCAACCGGCTGCTCTCGCAGCGGATCCCATATCCCCTCCACCTAGGGATCACGGAGGCCGGAACCAAGTGGTCAGGATCGCTGAAATCCGCCGTCGGGCTGGGGACGCTGCTGGCCGATGGGATCGGCGACACGATCCGGATCTCGCTCTCCACCTTCCATGCCGAGGAAGAGGTCAAGGTGGCGTGGGAGATCCTCAAGGCGCTGAAGCTTCGCCAGCGAGGACCTGTGCTGATCGCATGCCCGACATGCGGACGCCTTCAGTTCGACATGGACACCGTCGTGGCCGAGATCGAGCGTCGGCTCGAGGCCTACGACGATCCGATCGAGGTTTCCGTCCTAGGCTGCGCGGTGAACGGCATCGGTGAGGCTCGCCATGCCGACTTCGGGATCACCGGCGCCAAGGACATGGGGATGATCTACTCGCGCGGCGAGCCGCTCAAGAAGGTTCCGACCGAGCGGCTCGTCGATGAGCTCTTCAACGAGATCGACCGCTACTACGCCGCCGGCAAGAAGGTCGTCCGAGATGAGGCCGACGCCGCCGCGGCGCGCGAATGGCTGGCCGAGAACGAGGACGACACCGCGATGACGCCCGAGCGCATGGCCGCGCTCGAAGCGGAGGCGGCCGAAGCGGAGGCGGCGCCAGCTGGGAATGGTTCGGCGCCCGCCCCACTCGACGAAGACGTCTCGCCGGTCAGCGGGCGCCGATTCACCCGGGCCTAGCCAGCGCTAGCCGGACGCAGCCTGGAAGCCCTCCGCCACCTTGGCCCAGTTGACGATGTTCCACCAGGCGTCGATGTAGTCGGGGCGCTTGTTCTGGTACTTCAGGTAGTACGCGTGTTCCCAAACGTCGACACCGAGCAACGGGGTCTTGCCCTCGCTGATCGGGTTGTCCTGGTTGGGCGTGGAGGCGATGGCCAGGCCAGAGCCGTCGTGAACCAGCCAGGCCCAGCCTGAGCCGAACTGACCAACCCCGGCCGCCTTGAACTTGTCCTTGAAGTCGTCGAAGGAACCGAAGGCGGACTCGATTGCTGACGCCAGATCACCGTCGGGCGCGCCGCCACCGGCGGGAGACATCCACTCCCAGAACAGCGAGTGGTTGTAATGGCCGCCGCCGTTGTTGCGCACGGCGCCGCGCTTGTCTTCGGGGATCGACTCGAGGTTCTGGAGAACCTCCTGAATCGCCTTGTCAGCCCAGTCCGTGCCCTCCAGAGCATCGTTCACCTTGTCCACATAGGCCTGGTGGTGCTTGTCGTGGTGCAGGTGCATCGTCTGTTCGTCGATATGCGGCTCGAGGGCGTCATAGTCGTACGGCAGAGGCGGAACTTCGTAGGGCATCGTTGCTCCTTTTCCTTGGTGACACTGTCTTGTATCACTCCAGGGGTACCCTGGGTCCCGCGAAATGACCCGTCTCTCGGCCTACCTCCTGCCCACCGAGCGCGAGCCTCCGTCCGACGCCGAGGCGATCTCCCACAAGCTCATGGTTCGCGCCGGGCTGATCCGCCAGATCGGCGCGGGTCTGTGGACCTGGCTTCCCGCTGGTTACCGGGTGCATCAGAAGATCGTGCAGATCGTTCGAGAAGAGATGAACGCAATCGGCGGCCTCGAGCTGTTGATGCCGGTCCTGCAGCCCGCCGAGCCGTGGCGGCGCAGCGGGCGATACGCGATCGATGAGCTGTTCAAGCTCAAGGACCGCCGCGGGGCGGACATGGTCCTGGGCATGACCTCGGAGGAGATCGTCACTCAGCACGTCGCGGCCGCGGTGCGCTCCTACCGCGACCTTCCGCTGATCCTGTACCACTTCCAGGTCAAGGAGCGGGATGAGCCGCGCCCCCGCGCGGGTCTGCTCCGCACCCGGGAGTTTGTGATGAAGGACTCCTACACCTTCGATCGCGACCGCGAGGGACTCGACGAGGCCTACGAGAAGCACGTCGTGGCCTACGACCGGATCATGGACCGCTGTGGGCTCGAGTGGTACCGGGTGCAGGCCGACGTGGGCATCATGGGCGGGTTTGGAGCCCACGAGTACATGGCGCCGTGTCCGGCCGGGGAGAACGAGGTCGCGCTGGCCCCCGGCTATGCGGCCAATGTCGAGGTGGCCAGCGCCGACGCCCAACCTGTGACTCTGCCCGAGCCGCTCTCGCAACCGGAGCTCGTCTCGACTCCCGGGCTGACCACCGTCGACGCGGTGGCAGGGGCACTTGAGGTACCCGCCGGAGCGTTGCTCAAGGCCTATCCCGTCGTGCTCGAGGACGGGGCGATGAAGCTCGCGCTCGTCCGGGGCGATCACCGGGTCAACGAGATCAAGCTCGGGCTGGCCCTGGGGCAGCCGTTTCGCCCGGCCCACCCCGAAGAGGTCTCGGAGCGACTGGGACCGCCGGGCTTCATCGGCCCCGTTGGTGTGGAAATGCCGATCCTGCTCGATCAGGCGGTGGCGCCCGGCGGCTACGTCACAGGCTCAAACCAGCCAGACGCTCACCTGCGAGGGGTCAAGCCCGGTCGGGACTTCCAGTTCGAGCCGGCGGACATCCGCTCGGTCGTCCCCGGCGACACCGTCGATGGTGCGGTGATCAGGATCGAGCCCGCGATCGAGGTCGGCAACATCTTCAAGCTCGGGACGCGCTACACCGAGGCCTTCGACGCGACCTACCTCGACCAGTCTGGGCAGGAGGAGATGATCTGGATGGGGTGCTACGGGTTTGGCCCGGCCCGTGCAGCGGCGGCGGCGGTCGAGCAGTACGCCGACGAGCAAGGAATCTCGTGGCCTCGCAGCCTGGCGCCTTTTGACGTCGAGCTGGTCGTGCTGGGGCGTGGAGGGCGATGAGGAGCGCGCCGTGGCCGACGCCCTTTACGCCGAGTTCTCCGCGGCGGGGCTCGAGACGCTCTATGACGATCGCGACGCAGGCCCGGGGGAGAAGTTCGCCGACGCGGAACTGCTGGGCTGTCCGGCTCGGGTGACGGTGGGACGTCGTACGCTGGCCTCGGGAGAGGTCGAGGTCCAGATCAGGCGCGGCCGCGAGACTCGTAACGTGGCCGTGCAGGGGGCGGCGGAGGCCATCGCGCGGATCTGGCGGGAGCTTCCCTGAGCCCACTCAGCAAGCGGCGGCTCTTTGGAATCGACCGCTCGGGGCCGCCTCCGGCCGCCACACTCGCCGGCGCCCCGCTTCAACCCTGGACCCTCCCCAACCTGATCGGCTACGTGCGCCTGGCCGGGCATCCCCGCCTTCCTGGCCGTGGCCCTGTCGGCTCGGCATGGCCAGAGCGTGCTGGCAGCCGTCCTGTTTGCGATCATCGGCTGGAGCGACTACCTGGATGGCTTCGCCGCCCGGGCCACGGGTCAGTACAGCCGCCTGGGAGCGCTGCTTGACCCCGTGATCGACCGGCTGCTCGTGGTGTCAGGCATGGCCGTGGCATGGCGCTTTGACCTCCTGCCCCGGTGGGCGCTTGCCCTTGTGATCGCCCGTGAGGTCGTGGTCCTGATGCTCAGCCGCTACGGCCTCAAGCGAGGAGTCGAGCTTCGGATCAACTGGTTCGGGCGGATCGGCGTCGCTCCGACGATGGGGGCGCCATTCTTCGCCATCCTCGGGCTCCACACGGTGGCACTCGTGATGCTCTACTGGGGACTGGCGATGGCGCTGGCAGCGACGGGCGCGTACGTGCGCACGGGCTGGCGAGAGCTCGGTTCGAGCAAAGTCTCAAGCTGAACTTGACCCTGCGCCGCTGACGGTTATACTGCCCCGACCCGCAGAGCATTCTCAGAGGGGGATTGAATGGACACGACGTTTCCCGACCTTGGCTCGCTGACGGATCAGGAGCTCAAGGAACTCATCAAAGAGCTGACCGAGAAGGAGATGGAGATCTCCTACGAGCGACGGATCCTGCACGGCAAGATCGACATCTTGCGGGCCGAGCTCGTGAACCGGCTGCGCAAGAAGGGGGAGAGCGGCGAGCTGGTGATCTCGGGGGCGGATGTACAGCAGCTGACCGACATCCTGGCCGGCCGGGTTCCGGGCGGCGAGGGCGAGTAGCCACCGTCGGTGGCCCTGCACTGCCCCGAGTGCGGTTTCACCAACAGCGAGGGCGCCAATTACTGCGCGCGCTGTGGGGCATTCCTGGCTCAGCCCGATCCGCCTGAGGGAACGACAACGGCGACGTACAAGGTGGGGGAGACCGGCGAGCTCGAAGCGCTCGAGCTCGGCGACGCCGTGGCCGGGGGAGCGGCGCTGGTGATCAGGGCCGGCGGTGGCCGGGCGGGCGAAAGCTTCCCGCTCCAGGGCGACCGGATGACGATCGGACGCCGGCCGGAAAGCGACGTTTTCCTAGACGACGTCACCGTTTCTCGCGACCACGCGATTCTGGTCCGGCGGGGCCCTGACTATTACCTCGACGACTGCGGATCGCTCAACGGGACCTACGTCAACCGCGAACGGATCGACTCCCAGCGCCTGACCGACGGCGACGAACTCCAGGTGGGCAAGTACAAGATGGCCTACTTCAGCCGGTGATGAGCACTTCCGAGGCAAGCATCCCCGAGGTCCAGGTACCGGAGCCACCGCCGCCCGAGGATCACGGGCTTGGTCAGGGAGGGCCTCGTCAGAAGCCGATCACGATCGGCGCCGTGTGCAAGGCGCTAGAGCAGGAGTTCCCGGACATTTCGATCTCCAAGATCCGCTACCTGGAGGATCAGAAGCTGCTCTCTCCGCGTCGAACCCAGGGTGGCTATCGCCTTTACACGGCCTCCGACGTCCAACGCCTGCGGACGATCTTGCGCCTTCAAAGGGACGAGTTCCTACCGCTTCGAGTCATCCGCCAGGAGCTCGCCGCCGGGCGGGCCGAACACGAGGTGGCGCCCCCCGGGGAGACCCGTTCGATTCGCCGGGCAATGGTGACCGCCCGGGATAGTGGCGCGCTCTACTCGCTCGAGGAGGTGTGCGAGGAGACCGGCGCGGAACCCGCCCTAGTCCGTGAGCTGGTCGACTTCGGAGTGATCAAGGGCGAGAACCGAGGCGGCGTTCGTTACTACGAGGAGACCGAGCGCGAGATCGTACGGGCGGTTTCCGAACTGGCCCGCTATGGCGTCGGCGGCCGCAACCTCCGCGTCTTTCGCAGCTCGGCCGACCGGGAAGCCCAGCTGCTCCAGAGCATCCTGGCTCCGGCGCTCCGCTCGCGCAATCCCGATCGGCGCAAGGAAGCGATCGAGGCACTGGAGAACCTGGCTTCGGTCACCACCCACCTCAAGCATCTGCTGCTGATCCGCGACCTGCGCAAGATCGCCAAGTAAGGCGATCGGACGGAGAAGGCGGCCCATGAGCCGGGGAGGCCTCCCAGCTGCGCAGGCTGATCCGGGACGTCCCTGACTTCCCCACCCCGGGGATCGTTTTCAAGGACATCACCCCGCTGCTTCTGGACGCCGAGGGACTCGACGCCGCCGTGGCCGGTCTGGCTGAAGCGGCTGCGCCTCTTGGCGTTGACTACGTCGTGGCCCCGGAGGCCCGCGGCTTCATCCTGGGCGCCGCTCTGGCCCGAGAGCTCGGCGCAGGCTTCGTCCCCGCCCGGCGACCGGGAAAGCTGCCCTCCGACGCGGTGCGCGCCGAATACGCGCTGGAGTACGGGCAGGACGCGTTGGAGGTGCATGCCGACGCGCTGGCCGGCGGAGCCCGGGTACTCGTGCACGATGATTTGCTGGCCACGGGCGGAACCACGTTGGCCCTGTGCGAACTCGTGGAGAGCCTTGGCGGCCAGGTGGCGGCCTGCCTATTCCTGATCGAGCTGAGCTTTCTACCGGGCCGCCAGCGACTGGCCCCCAGAAAAGTCCGGGCGCTGATCGAGTACGAGAGCTGACGTGCCCACTGTTCGGCGCAGCCGGCTGCTCAAGGCCCCCGTTCAGGAGGTCTACGAGCTCGTGGCCGACCCCCACCACATGCCGCGCTGGTGGCCCGGTCTCCAGGGCATGGAAGGGATCGAAGACGACGTATTCACCCAGGTGTTCATGACCAAGAAGGGCCGGCGGGTCCGGGCCGATCACTACCTGGTCGAGCTCGAGCCGCCCGGACCGGCCGGCCAGCCGGGGAAAGTGGCCTGGGCTCAGTCCATCGAGGGCACCCCGTTCGAGCGGGTGCTGAGCGAGGCCGTGACCGAGGTCGAGGTGTCGCCGGCACAGGAAGGAAGCGAGGTCACGATCTCCCAGACACAGACACTACGCGGAGCCAATCGCACTGGCGGATTCCTGCTCCGCCGCGCCACCAGGCACAAGCTCGATGAAGCGCTTGACGGGCTCGAGCGGGTGCTGGGACTAGGACGGCTGAGCCCAGGACCGCTATTTGAGCCCGGTGAGCGGCCCCTCGAGCACGACTGTCCCCGGTTTCTTGGGGCTCCCCTGTGTCTCCAGCGTGACCAGGAGCTTGCCGTAATGCGAGGCGTTCGAGGGAAGCTGCCCCTCGGTCTGAAGCTTTCCGTTGGAGCTCACCGGCGGGTTCACGAACCCGAGCAGATGGCTGTCCGACGCTGAGTTGTAGAGCCATACGGCGTAGGCGTTCGATGCGACGTGTTGGGCTTCAGCCCCTCGGCCACGATGTACAGCCCCTGCTTGCTCCCCGCCCGCAGAACCTCCGCGATCCCGCTTGGCCGCCTCCGCCTGACGGAGGCTTGAGGTTCACCTGCGCAACCACCTGGCCAGCCGGTGTGGTGGGCGTCGAAGACGTCGTGGGCGTGGATGTGGTGGGGGTGGATGTTCCCGTGGGCGTCGAGGCGGCCGGTGTCGTTGGGGTCTTGCTGCCCCCACCGCCCAAGACCAGGATCAGCACGATCGCCAGCACGATCAGGGCGGCCGCCGCGAGCACGAGCATCCCGCCCTGACGCGAAGGCGGCCGCTGGCGTCCGGGTTCGACCGGGGGCCGCGGTCCCAGCCCAGGCTCCGGCTCCCGGCGCCAGCGAGGAAGGCGCAGAGCCGGCCGCGTCGGCCGCTTGGGCGCCGCGGCCTCGCCGACCGCCGGGGTCGGAGGTGCACCGACCCCGCTCACGCGTCGCCGGTTCGGCCAGGCGAAGGCGGCGGAGCGGAGGGCGCGGGGCCCGTCTCTCCGGCGGCGGGGATTTCAGGCAGAGGCTTGGCGGCGATTGGCTCGAGCTCGGCGGCGATCACTCGAGCCCACGCCCGTTCACCGGGCGACTCGGCCAGCCGGTCGCGGACCTGCTCCGTCACCTTTGGGGGGAAGCGCACCAAGAAGGTAATCCGTGATCAGCGCTCGCCGCTCGGCCGGAACCCCGGCCTCCGGACCCAGAGCATCCAGCGCACTGAGCGCTCGCTGCCTGACCCCAGCCCGATCAATCGATAGCAGCCGCGCGATCTCGTCGTAGCTCCGACCGCGGCGGAGAACCAGTTCGAGAACGGCTCGCTGATCATGGGGAAGCGACTCGATGGAAGCCATGTCTCCAGCAAGCCTAACTTCCCCGCCGGTCTAATAAGGTCACCAGGCCGTGGAGGCCCTCACCGCTGCCCCTGGTTTTGACCGCCTGTACGGGCTCGAGATCGTCGAACTGACGGACGATCACGCCCGGGGGCGGGTGCGCGTGCGCGACGATCTCAAGCAGGCAACCGGGGTGGTCCACAGCGGCGTCTATTCCGCGCTCGCCGCGGGTCTTGCCTCGCTGGCCACCGGCCAGGCGGTGGCCAGCGAGGGAAAGGTGGCGATCCCGTTGGCCAACCACACGAGCGTCGTCCATCCGATCACAGACGGAACGATCGAAGCCGTGGCTATTCGCCGCCATCGAGGCCGAACCACCTGGGTCTGGCAGGTCGAGATATCAGACGAACGGGCCCAGCTGTGCGCGCTCAGCCGCCTCACCGTCTCGGTCGAGTCGGGCGGCGATCACCGCGGCGCGCCTCGCCCCAGCCAGTAGGCCGCGAACTGTGACAACCGGGGATCGCTGGCTAGCCCCACCCTGAGCAGGTGCGTCCAGGCCACCCCCAGGAATCCCTGTGTGTGCGGCCGCGGCGAGAGGATCACGGCCTGCCCGGTGGCCGCCAGCGACGGTGTGAAGGGCCCTGCCACCGACCGCTGAAGCGCGACCAGCGCTGCGGGGGGCTGCGAAGTGCCGTACATGATCACCACGTCACCCACGGAAAGGGCCGAGAGCAGCTGATCGTCGTCGAGTGGCTCCCGGTCGCGCGTGACAGGGCTCTGCACATGAGCCCCACTGGTAGGCGGGTTGGAGTTGTATGCCGGACGAAGCTCCCCGCGGGCCAGGATTCCGTTGCCCAGGTCGCGGAACTGGAGGCCGAAACCGCCGCCCGCCGCACCGGCCAGCGCCCCGTTGTCGCGGCTCTGGAAAAACCCCGACAGCAGAGCGATCAGGACAAATGAGAGAGCCAGCGACGCAACGACGATCGCTACTCGTTCGAGCAGCTTCATCCAGCGGCGCGAATACCGCTGGTGCGAAAGCGCCTGCGCCGCCCCCGCGCCGCGGCCCGGGCGCCGCGGCAGCGACCAGCTCGTCGATCGAGGACTCGAGGTCGCTGGCCAGGCGGTTCAGATCCGGGAGGGCGTCGTAGTCGGCGGCCAGCCCGAAGTTCAGCTGACCGTTGTAGCTCATGATCGCGATCCCGAGGGCAGTGTTGTTGGCCAGTGGCACCATCGGGTAGATCGCCTCGAGCTGGCGACCGAGCATGTACAGGGGCATCTGGGGGCCGGGGACGTTTGTCACCACGAGGTTAAAGAGCCGCTGGCGCGCCTGGAGCCGGGCGGCCTGAGAGACGATTGTGGTGGGAGCGAATCCCGATAGACCGGTCAGGACCTGCGCGCCGACGGCCTGGCCTGACTCCTTGACCTCCTGCATCGCCTCGCTGACCGTGTGCAGACGCACGACCGGGTCGATGATCCCCACTGGCAGCGGCGCCCACATGGCGGCAACACGATTGCCAAGCGCCCCCCGTTCGACGTCCGCCCGGACCGACACCGGCACCAGGGCTTTGAGCTCGACACCGTCTGTCGGGTCGCCATGGTGGCGTAGGTAGCGGCCGAGCCCGCCGGCCACGGACGCCAACACGACATCGTTGACAGTGCCACCGAGGCTGTTCTTGATCGCTTTGAACTGGTCGAGGTCGCCATGCACCCAGGTAAACCGCCGGTGGGGGCCGATCGGAACGTTGAAACGGCTCGGTGGCGCGGGTCGAAGCCCGCCCCAGGCCAGCGCGCCGAGGGCGATCGCGTCATCGGTCACGCGCCGGAGCATCTTCCTGGGGCCTCGCATCACAGCCCTGAGCCCGCGCACGATCTCCGCGGGGACGGTCGTCCGCTCAAGCAGCGCGTCGGCCAGAAGCTGGGCGTCCGACGGCACCGGGCGGGGCGTCCACTCCTGGTCAGGGGGTGCCACCGGCATCGGCTCGGGCGAGGTGTCGAAGAGCACGTTCATGATGTCGACGCCGGAGACGCCGTCCACCAAGGCGTGGTGGGTCTTCGAGAGCACCGCGAAGCGACCTCCGGACAGGCCCTCCACGATCCACATCTCCCACAGTGGCTTGGCACGGTCCAGGGCCTGCGAGAAGACGCGGCCGGTGAGACGCCTCAACTGAGCATCGTCGCCGGGCTCTGGAAGGGCGCTATGGCGGACGTGGTAAGCGACGTTGAAGTGGGGATCGTCGACCCAGACCGGACGACCTTGCCCAAGCGGCACAAACGCCAGCCGCTGGCGATACCGGGGGACCAGATGCAGGCGTGACTCCACCGTCTCGATCAGCTCACCGTGAGCCGGCGGAGGCCCCTCGAAGGTCGCACACGCAGCCACATGCATGTGGGTGGGGCCCCGCTCAAGGTGAAGAAACGAGCTGTCGAGCCCGGTCAGGCGGTCAGGATTGGCCACCGTGTCTCTTCCCTCTCATCTCCATCCGGGGGTGATTCTTGCAGGATCGGGCGGCGTTGTTGGAGTGCGAACGAAGCGGTTAGCGGGAGACGAATGTGTGAGGCGTATCACACAACTTTGGGAATTCGGCTGCCAGCCTCATCGCGATTCGACCTGCCGAGTCGCCGCTGCTCGGTGCAGCGGTGAGCGGGGGACCCGCTGCCAGACGTCTGCCTTTCGGTCTGGCCGGGGCGAATCGGTCGCCTTGCCACATCGGCTGCCGCGACCGTAGTGACGGGACCGGTGCCGTAGGCCTGGGACTGCCACGAGCCCGACAGCTAACCCCGTAGGCGCCCGGGTCGACTCACAACAGGAGGACACGAATGAAACGCAGGCTCTCCCTGCGAAGATCCCGCTTCCCACGGATGGTGCTCGCTCTGCCTGGGCTTCTCGTCCCGGGGCTGGCTGCCGGATTGGCCGAGGCGGCCACGTCTGCCAGCTCTGGTTCGGCCGGCGCCCAGACGATCAAGTTCAAGGTCACGGATCGACGCATCGGCTACGGCCAGCGTCTGACCGTTGACGGTCAGACGCCCCCTGGTGGGGCCGGACAGCACGTCAAGCTCGAGTTTGCGCCCGCAGGGACCACGAGCTGGCGCCCCGTGGGACAGGCCACGGTGGGAAGCAGTGACAAGTTTCAGATCGCGACCCGGCTGCGGCGCTCAGGCCTTCTAAAGGTCAAAGGAATGTGGTCTGGCACCAGCACACCGACTCACTCGCCCCGCCAGACGGGCTCGACCACTCAGCCGAGCAGCGGCGCCGAGCCGGTGAAGGTGAGCGCATCGTTCCACCTGGCTCCTCACTCGAGCGAGGACATGGGCGGCCATTCGATCACCATCCAGGGCAAGCTGCTCCCGGCGATTCACGGCCGGCGAGTGCACCTCCAGGCACTCCGAGCTGATCGCTGGACCAACGTGGCCCACACGAGCACCAACGGCCAGGGGCACTTTCGGCTCCGCTACTCGCCTGGATCCGGCAAGCGCTACCTGCGGGTGAGCTTCGGTGGCGATCGATCCAACGCCACCACCACCGCCCGGAGCGCAAGCGTGACGGTGTTCAGGCAGGGCGTTGCGTCGTGGTATCAGGACGGCGGCGCGACGGCCTGCGGCTTTCATGCCCAATACGGCGTGGCCAACCTGAGCCTCCCGTGCGGCACGAAGGTGACGTTCCTCTACCACGGCCGCAAGGTGACGGCCACGGTCGACGACCGTGGCCCGTACGTAGGAGGCCGCGAATGGGACCTCAACCAGAACACCGCTGGCGCTCTCGGATTCAACGGAGTGGCCAGTGTCTGGGCCTCCCGGTAGGCACCCGGCAATCGGCCCCGCTCACTCGGTTTGAGCCCGGCTCGTTGCCCTCGTCGGCCCCGCGGGTGGCTGTTGCCGTCTGCGGGGCCGCCTAGGCTGCGGTAATGGCCAGCCGCTGCGTGGCTCACCTTGACATGGACGCGTTCTATGTCTCGGTCGAGCTTCGCCGCCGAGGTGAGTTGCGCGGCCAGCCCGTGATCGTGGCCGGCTCTGGCCCCCGAGCCGTGGTCACCACCGCTTCCTATGAAGCGCGTCGCTTTGGGGTGGGGTCGGCCCTCCCGGCCGCTCGGGCACGGCGCCTGTGCCCTGAGGGGGTCTTCCTGGAGCCCGACTTTCCCTACTACCGCAAAGCCTCGGCTCAGGTGATGGCAATCGTGCGCGAGTGCGTCGACACCGTTGAGGTGGTGGGGCTCGACGAGGTCTACCTCGACCTCAGTGATGTGGCCGCTCCCGTCCCACTCATGCGACGGCTGGCCGGCGAGATCCACGACCGCACAGGCCTCGATTGCTCGATTGGTATCGGACCCAACAAGCTCGTGGCCAAGGTCGCCTCAGATGCCGAAAAGCCGCGGGGCTTTGTCGTTCTGAGTCGCGTGCAGGCGTGCGAGCGTTTCGCCCAAGCACCCTGCGGTCTGGTGCCCGGGATCGGGCCAAAAACGGCTGAGCGGCTGGGCAGCCTCGGGGTGCGCACACTGGGGCAGCTGGCTCGGACGCCCGTCGGCTCTCTGGCGCAGGCCTTCGGGCCGCGGCTGGGGGCCGAGCTGCAGCGCCGCGCCAGGTTCATCGATGACGCGCCCGTCAGCCAGGAGCGCAAGGTTGTCTCCGAATCCCGCGAGACGACCTTTCCGAGCGACATCGAGGATCCGGCGCTGCTTGAGCCAGTGCTCGACGGGCTGGTCGGACGGCTGTGCGACGGGCTTGTGGCCCAGGGTCTATCCGGGCGGACGATCGGGATCAAAATCCGGCTCGATGACTTCTCGACCCATACCCGGGCGCGCACTCTGGCCGAACCGGTGGCCGGCGCCCAGCAGGTCGGGCCCGTGGCGCTTGAGCTGCTGCGCCGATTCGGCGTCCCCAGGCCGGTTCGGCTGCTCGGTGTGAGGGTGGCGGGGCTCGATCGCGCAGACAGTTCGACCGAGCAGCTTCGCCTCGCGCTCTGATGATCAACGTGCTCCCGCTCGAAGGGAGTGATAATGACGCGGTGACCGAAGATCTCCAGCAGCGGGTCGCTCGCAACGAGGCGATCTTCCGTGAGATCAACGAGGGGATCCGGCGCGGTCGCTGGCCGGGCGAGGAGGACTCGATCTCAAGCTTCCGGTGCGAGTGTGCCAGCCTGGGCTGCACCCAGATGCTCGCGCTGACCCTACGAGAGTACGAACACGTGCGCGAGCATCCGCGCCGGTTTCTGGTCACGCCTGGTCACGAGCGCCTCGACGTCGAGTTGGTGGTCGAGACGCGCCCGACCTACCTGGTGGTCGAGAAGATCGGTGAGGCGGGGGAGAAGGCGGCTGACGATGATCCCCGGAGTTAGTCTCGGGCTGAGGTCAGTCGCCCTCGGCGGAGGTCCACGGCGGCTGCGGCGGCGCGGCCTCTAACGCTCGTTTCATCAGCTCGACCAGCTCCCGACGCTCGTCGCCAGACAGACCGCCGAGGACCGACTCTTCGATCTCATAGGCCAATGCGCGCGCGCGCTCCAGAGCAGCCCGACCGCCTGAAGTGATCGTCACTGCGTGCGCGCGCCGGTCGTTCGGATGGGGGCGACGGGTGGCAAAGCCGGCGCCCTGTAGCCCGTCCACGAGCGAGACCATCGTGCTCGGATCGATGCCCATCGCGATACCGATCTCCCGCTGGGTCGCCCCGTCGTGCGCGGCGAGATAGTTGAGGACGGCGAACAGAGCCGGGGAGAGACCGACCGTTTCCAGGGCCGCGGCCGTGCGGGTATGAGTGGCCCGCCAGAGGCGAAAGAACAGCTGCCCAGCGAACTCGGCAATCTCGGGATGGGTGGAGAGGCGATCGGGAGCCATATTTGACAATTGTCGCATAGTTAGTGGATGAGATCAACTATTTGTGATACAAACAGTATATCCGACCCACGAGTTGAGGAGCGATTGATGAGCGATTCATCCAAGCAAGGAATCACGGTCGTGCTGCATCCCGTCTCGGACCTGGCGAAGGCCAAGGCGGTCTACAGCGCGCTGCTGGGAATGGAGCCGCAGACCGACGCGGACTATTACGTCGGCTACGACACCGGGGCCCAGCACATTGGGCTCGTGCCTGGGGGTGGACCCCAGGGTATGACCTCGCCCGTCGCCTACTGGCAGGTACCTGATATCGAGGCCAAGCTGTCCGAGGTCACGGCCGCCGGGGCGACGGTGACGGAGCCTCCCCACGGCGTCGGTGGTGGACGCCTGGTGGCCAGCTTCACCGATCCGGACGGCAACGTCCTCGGGGTGGTCCAGGACCAATGACGGCCGAGTCATGAGCACTATCACGAGCGATGACACCCAGCGGCAGGGCACGCACGTGGCCGATAGCCACGGCCTGATCCGTGTGCACGGCGCACGGGAGAACAATCTCAAGGACATCAGCGTGGAGATCCCTAAGCGCCGCCTGACGGTGTTCACCGGCGTCTCGGGCTCGGGTAAGAGCTCGCTGGTGTTCGACACGATCGCCGCCGAGTCCCAGCGGCTGATCAACGAGACCTACAGCGCGTTCGCCCAGGGCTTCATGACGACGCTGGCCCGGCCCGACGTGGATGTCCTCGACGGGCTGACGACGGCCATCACGGTCGACCAGCAGCGGATCGGGGCGGATCCTCGTTCAACGGTGGGGACGGCCACCGACGTGAACGCGATGCTCCGGATCCTTTTCAGCCGGTTGGGCAAGCCGTACATCGGGCCCCCGAGCGCGTTTGCCTTCAACGTCCCGTCGGTCCGCGCGACCGGCGGGATCACGGTCGAGCGAGGGAATCGCAGGACCGTGAAGGCGAGCTTCTCACGCGCCGGCGGGATGTGCCCGCGATGCGAAGGGCGGGGAGCGATCTCTGACATCGACATGACCGAGCTGTTCGATGACTCAAAGTCGCTCAGCGAGGGTGCCATGACGATCCCCGGCTACCAGGCCGGCGGCTGGAACTACCGGCTCTACGCCGAGTCGGGCTTTGTGGACAAAGAGAAGCCGATTGCGGAGTACAGCAAGCGAGAGCTCCACGACTTCCTGCATCACGAGCCGGCCAGGATGAAGATCGCCGGGATCAACATGACCTACGAGGGTCTGATCCCACGGATTCAGAAGTCGATGCTGTCCAAGGACAAGGAGGCGATGCAGCCTCACATCCGCGCGTTCGTCGACCGCGCGGTCACGTTCATGACATGCCCCGATTGCGATGGAACCAGGCTGAGTGAGGGCGCGAGGTCTTCGAAGGTAGGAGGGATCAACATCGCCGAGGTCTGCGCGATGCAGATCAGCGATCTGCCCGAATGGGTCCGAGGCCTCAACGACCCCTCGATGGCCCCGTTGCTGGACGCATTGGCGGAGGCCCTCGACTCGTTCGTCGAAATCGGGTTGGGCTACCTTTCGCTCGACCGGCCGGCGGCCACGCTCTCAGGCGGGGAGGCCCAGCGGATCAAGATGGTCCGGAACCTGGGTTCGCCCCTGACCGACGTCACCTACGTCTTCGACGAGCCCACGACGGGGCTGCACCCCCACGACATCGCGCAGATCAACGACCTATTGCTGAGGCTCAGGGATAAAGGCAACACCGTGCTCGTCGTCGAGCACGAGCCAGAAACGATCGCGATCGCAGACCATGTCATCGATCTCGGCCCGGGCGCCGGAACGGCAGGCGGGACGGTGTGCTTCGAGGGCAGCGTCGAGGAGATCCGTGCCAGCGGCACGCTGACCGGCCGCCATCTAGACGACAGGGCGAGTCTCAAGGAGTCGGTGCGGGCTCCCGTCGGGACGATCGAGATCCGCGGCGCGAGCATGAACAACTTGCGCGACGTCGACGTCGATATCCCGCTCGGAGTCCTGGTGGTGGTCACCGGGGTGGCCGGGTCGGGCAAGAGCTCGCTGATCTACGGGTCGATGCCGGCCGACGCCGATGTCGTGGCGATCGATCAGACCCCGATCAGGGGCTCGCGGCGAAGCAGCCCGGCGACGTACACCGGGCTGCTCGAACCGATCCGGAAGGCCTTCGCCAAGGCCAACGGCGTGAAGCCGGCGCTGTTCAGCGCGAACTCCGAGGGCGCCTGTCCCGTGTGCAACGGGGCCGGGGTCATCTACACCGACCTGGCGATGATGGCCGGCGTCGCCACCACCTGCGAGGAGTGCGAGGGCAAGGGCTTCCACCCTTCGGTGCTCGAGTACCAGCTCGGCGGGCGCGACATCAGCCAGGTGCTCGCGTTGTCGGTGACGGAGGCAACGGAGTTTTTCGCCGATGGCGAGGCCCGGACGCCGGCGGCACACACGATCCTCGATCGGCTGGCCGATGTGGGGCTCGGGTACCTTAGCCTCGGCCAGCCGCTGACGACTCTGTCCGGTGGGGAGCGCCAGCGGCTGAAGCTGGCCACACGCATGGGGGAGAAGAGCGGTCTCTACGTGCTCGACGAGCCGACGACCGGCTTGCACCTGGCCGATGTCGAGCAGCTGTTGGGCCTACTGGACCGAATCGTCGACTCGGGACAGTCGGTCGTCGTCATCGAGCACCACCTGGCGGTCATGGCGCACGCGGACTGGATCATCGATCTCGGCCCCGGCGCCGGCCACGACGGCGGGCAGATCGTCTTTCAGGGGACACCCGAGGAGCTCGTCGCCGATCGCTCGACGCTCACCGGCGAGCATCTCGCAGCGTACGTCGACGCTTCGTAAGGGGATTCGGCGGCCGCACAAGCCGGTGTGCCGCTAATGGCCGGCTGTAATCGACGGCCGTCAGACCGTGGTCAGATTGCGCCGGCCCGGCTTCGCCTCTGGCGACTTACCGGCCACTTCCAGCTTGAAGCGCATCTGAATCTCAGTGCCTCCGCTGGCGCGCTTGACGATCTCAAGCTTGTCAGCCAGCTGGGCGATGATGGCCAGCCCGACTCCGAGTCCGCCGGGCGCTCCGCCCGGCTGCATCCCGCCCCCGTCATCGGCGACCAGCAGCAGGAGCTCACCAGGCATGAACGACGCGGTGACCAGGAAGCTCCCGCCACCATCCTTGAAAGCGTGCAGGACGGCGTTCGTCGCGGCCTCCGAGATCGCCAGCCTGACCGCCTCGAGCCGCTCGTTGTTGGCCCCAGCAGCCAGCGCAAACCCCGCCACCGCAGCGCGCGCCTTGGGCACCGAAGTCGCGTCGGCCGGAAACTCCTCGGTATAAGTCGAACCTGAGTTCAACATTCCGAGCTTCAGCTACCCACTAGGGGCAAAGAAAAATCAACCTCGTCCACCTGAATTTGCAGGCGGAAAGTTAGCGCCCAGACTCAGTAGAGCGCGGCAGCGAGGCGGCGGCGCGATTCTCGGGCCAGCTGGCTCTCAGGCCCAAGCTCCTCAAGCAATCCCACCACGACGCGCCGGATCTGATCGCGCGCCCCGTCCGCGCTGGGCAGGACGCCGAGGAGCAGGTCGAGCGCTTGCTCCTGATTGCCCTGATCGAGGGCCGCGAATGCATCCGTGAGGTTGACGGGCCCCGCCCGCCCATCCGCCTGCTCGAGCTCGATCCGGGCCACTAGTCCGTCAGCGGCGAAGCTGCCCTGCACCCGGGCCAGGATCCGGCCCGCCTCGTCGGCTTCCCCGCGAGACAGGAGGATCTTGGCCAGCGGAACCGCGGCGTCTGCGCGCGTCGGCTCTAGCTCCAAGGCCTTCCGAAGTGATTCCTCGTCGCCCTGTCCCACCAGGCCGTCAGCCTCGGAGGGAACCAGCGAGTCCAGGAAGCGGTCCAGGGTGGCCGGCGGCACGACGCCGACGAACTCATTGGCGATCTTGCCGTCCTTGAACGCCTTCACGGCGGGGATTCCCTGGATGCCGTAGGCCCTTGCCAGGCCGGGCTCTAGGTCAGTGTTGATTTTCACCAGCTCGATCTTCCCCTGCCGAGCGGCCACGGCGCGCTCGAGGACCGGAGTGAGCTGCCTGCAGGGGCCGCACCATTCAGCCCAGAAGTCGACGACGACGGGCACCGTATGGGAGCGGTCGAGGACCGCGGTCTGAAAAGCGCTCTCCGTGACGTCCATGCTTCGATGGTAGCCATGGGTGACCGTGCGATTCAGAGCGGCGAGGTCCGTCTTGCTTGCTCAGATGACGGCGAAGGGCCGGCGGTCATCTTGCTCCATGGGTTGACCGCCACCCGGCGTTATGTGGTGATGGGCTCTCGCGGTCTGGAGCGCTCTGGCCACAGGGTGATCGCCTACGACGCCCGCGGGCACGGGCAGTCTTCGCCGGCGCCGGACCATGCGGGCTACACGTATGCGGATCTCGTCGGCGATCTGGAAGCGGTGCTCGATTCCGCCGGGGTTCCGGCTGCCGTGCTGGCAGGGGCATCGATGGGCGCCCACACCATTCTCCGGCTGGCGCTCGAGCGTCCCGAGCGGGTGAGGGCGCTAGTAGTCATAACGCCTGGACACGACCCAGACGATGTGGAGGACCCTGCCCGCCTGGCCCGATGGGATGCACTGGCCGACGGCCTGGAGCGCGGTGGGGTCGAGGGATTTGTGGAGGCGTACGGGACCCTCGAGGTGCCGGTTCAGTGGAGGGAGACGGTGCTCAAGGTGATCAGACAACGGTTGGCGCTGCACGAGCACCCCGGGGCCGTGGCGGACGCTCTGCGCGTGGTCCCGCGGTCGCGGCCATTTGAGTCTTTCGCGGAACTGGGGTCGATCGCGGTCCCGGTCGTCGTGGTGGCGTCAGGAGATGAGGCCGATCCAGGTCACCCCTTAGCGCTGGGAGAGGCGTACGCGGCCGCTATCCCGGGGGCGGAGTTGGTCACGGACGAGCCTGGGCGCTCACCGGTGGCTTGGCAGGGGAGCCAGCTGTCACGCATCATCGCGGAGTTGGCTCGGCGGGCGGAGGGGTAGGGCGGGGGGATGGCCTAGCCGCCATTTTTCGCGGACGGGCAGCCGAAGCGGCGCTCGTGGGCGAAATCTGGAGATTCCCTTCCGCATAGGCTATGTAATTCGCCATTTTTCGCGGGGGGGCGGGCCTCCAGCGGGGATTGCGGGCCATCAGCCGGACTTTTCCACACCCGCACTACCCGGGGAAGAGGCTTTGAGCACCGCTGCGACCATCGTTGGCAATGCTCGATAATCGATCTTATGTCGACCATCAACGATGGACGTAGGGGTCGAAAGCCTCGATAACCCGTAGAAGAGGGGTCTCACTGGGTCCGGGCGGGCCGCTGGCCTCCGGGGAACGGTCCAGAGAAGGCGGCGAGAAGTCAGGCCGCGGAGAAAGATGGCCGACAACCGGCCTGGGATGTCCAGGTTGGTCCGGTTCAGTGCTTCAGGCTGGAATCGCGCTGCGCGCGCCGCTCGGCGCTGCGCTCGCGCCGTCATCGCGCCTTCGCGCTCACAGCGCGTTCTGACCGCGTGTGTCGCCCTTCTGGCCGCCTTGGCTGGCCCAGCAACGTCTCTTGGCACGGCTTCTAGCTCGAGCAGCAGCCGATTCGGCACCGGAATCGCGTTCGGCAAGCTGAGCCCTGTGCCGGCTTTCGCGCCGTCGGTTATTCCGCCGATGTTTGTGGGTTTGAGTGTCCCCGTGGCCAGGGCGCAGCCAACGCCGCTCACGTTTGGCGCACCGAACGCGTCCGCGGGGGTTGGGGCCTCCGGTCCGAACCCGTCGGGTGGCGGTGGGCTGGGCTCATCTTCTAAGAAGACCGGGTCTCCGGCGCCTCCTGGAGCGCCAGGCAAGGGGCATTGGATGACCAAGTTCACGGTCACCCAGTACTGGCCGGTGCCTGAATCCTGGTTCTCGGGCAAATTCGTCCAGGCTCCGGGGCTTCCTGGCCGTTACCGGATCGACTGGCTCTACTCGGCCACGGGCGTGTCGATGGAGGGCGACGGCATCGGTCTCAACGGTCAGACGTACCACATCAACAACATGGGCAACGGCGGCTGGGTAACGGCCGCGGGTAAGCCAACGTCGGCCTCCAATGGGTTCCTGGCCGGCGCCCCCTTCTGGCGAGCTGGCGGGTACTGGCGCAACAACCACGGTGGGGTCACATTCCCCCTTTCCGCCGGTGGTTGGTACGCAGGCAAGGGCAAACGTTATGTCCCCTTGCGAGGGGTGAGCTTCGCCCCTGGCCCCTCTCTGCCGCTCCACTACCTACAGTCGATCGCGGTTGATCCGAACACGATCCCGATGGGCAGCCACGTCTATATCCCGGCCTACAAGAACGACGGGCACGGCGGCTGGTTCCTGGCCCAGGACACCGGCGGCGCGATCAACGGTCATCACGTTGACGTGTACCGACGCCCACCCGCGAGCCCGAGCGACGGAGGCCAGACGCTGAATTCCCAGCGGGTATACGTCGTTCCGCCGCAGTAGCACCCGGCGCGCCGCCAGTAGCGCCGTCCGCGGCGCCCGGAAACTGAGGCAGCCGAATCTGTGTCCGGCGCGGATAACATCAACCGCATGCCCAAGCAGCAGCGAGTGATGAGGGTCGAGCAGCGCACACAGCTGGCTGCTATGCAGCAGCTCGAGACCCGGACGGACGAGGAGCTCGAGGCCGAGACTCGGTTCAAGGCCGCCGCCCAGGCGATTTTGGGTGCGCGGGCGGCCGAGCGTTATGACGCCAAAGCGGCCCGGGCCCATTTCCAGCGGGCGATGGCCGCGGCCCGGCCGCAGGAGCGGATGCATCTGCGGAGGATGGCCGACGCATCGCTGGCTCTCGCCGAGCGTCGTGCAGAGGACCTCAAGAAGGCCACCGAGCGGCTCGGCATGGAGGCGCCGACTTCCCGCCAGCTGTTCGGCCTTCAGTTCCTTGGGCTGATCGCTCCGCCTTCCAGCGCGGGGATTCTGGCTCGCATCCGCGGGATTCTGCTGGTGATTGTGCTCGTCGTGGCAGTGCTCGGGCTGGGCTTCGGCATCGTCTACGGCATCGGTCAGGCGGCCGGAGGACTCTCGGTCGACGTCTCGATCTTCTACGGCTTCCTGCTCGTGGTGGTCGCTTTCGTGGTGCTGTTCTTCTTGGGACGGCGCCGGCAGCGCCGAGCCAAAGAGGCCCGGGCGCAGCAGGTCCCCGGACGTCCTGGCTGACCGTCCGTGTGCGGCCGCTACACCCTGGCCACGATCGACCCAGCAGCGGCACGTGCCCGCTTTCCGCTGGGCGAGTCGGTCGATATCCGCCGCCGTTTCAACGTTGCCCCGGGCGACGATGTGCTGGCGGTCACGACCGACAAGGAGGGAGCCCCGCGCGGTGAGCTGCTCCAGTGGGGGCTGATCCCACCGTGGGCTAAGAAGCCGGGGCGCCGTCCGATCAACGCTCGAGCGGAGACCGTCGCCGAGCGGCCGACTTTCAGAGGTGCCTTCAGCCGGTTCCGCTGCCTTATTCCAGCCGACGGCTTCTACGAGTGGCGCTCGGCTCCAGATGGCCGGCGCGAGGCATTTCACATCTCGTGGTCGACCGAGGAATTGTTCGCGTTTGCCGGGATCTGGTCGGTGTGGCGAGGACCTGAGGAAGGGCAGAAGGTGCGCTCGTGCGCGATCGTGACCACGGTCCCCAACGAGGTCGTCTCCCCGCTGCACGACCGGATGCCCGTGATTCTCCCACGCGAGGCCGAGGAGTTCTGGCTCGACTCCTCCTCCCCACTCCCAGAGCTCGAGCCACTACTCGTGCCAATTCCAGCCTCGGAGACGATCGTTAGGCCCGTCGGCCCGGCGGTCAACGACACTCGCTACGACGGACCGGAATGCCTGGCTCCCGCCGAGCCGGCCGCCCATCAGCCTGCGCTCTTCTAAAGGCGGCTTCGTGCCCCTCTCCCCCCTGCTCAAGTCCTACGACAACGTTCTGCTCGACCTGGACGGGGTGGTTTGGGTTGGCAACGCCGCCGTGCCGGGTGCCGCGGAGGCCATCTCAGAGGTGCGCTCGGCAGGCAAGCGAATCGTCTTTTTGACCAACAATTCCCGGCGCTCGCCAGAGGATTACGTGCGCCAGCTGTGGTCCTTCGGGATCAAGGCCTCGCTCGAGGAGATGGTCACGGGAGGGGCAGCACTCCAGCACTTCCTGGCTGGCCGCGAGCCGGGCCGGGTGTATGTGATCGGCTCGCCGGCCATCTTCCGGCACGTCAGCGAGTCGGGCCAGCGGATCGTCAACGGCCGCCTGCCCGCCACCGAGGCGCAGATCGTCGTCGTGGCGGGGCACGACGACTTCGACTATGGCGAGCTGCGTGAGGGCACCCAGGCCCTCGTGGCGGGGGCCGAGATGGTGGCGGTCGACCGGGACCCAGCCTTCCCGGTTGAAGATGAGCTGTGGCCGGGGACGGGAGCGATCGTGGCCGCGCTCGAGTACGCCAGCGGACGGCGGGCCACCGCCATCGTAGGCAAACCCGAGCCCCAGATTTTCCACACCGCGATCGACCGGCTCGACGGCGGGCGAACGCTGATGGTGGGCGATCGGCTGGACTCGGACCTGGCGGGGGCGGCCGCAGCCGGGCTGGACGCCGCGATTGTCCTGAGTGGCGTGAGCTCTCGTGAGCAGGCCGAGGAGGCCACGGAACCTGCCCCGGTCGCGGTGGCCGCAGACCTACAGAGCTTGGTGTTGGCAAATGGAAGATGAGGCCAGAAGACTGGCCCTGATCGTCAACCCGTCGGCCGGCGGCGGGCGGGCGGGTCAGGCGCTTCCTGACGTCCAGGATGCGCTCCGCAAGCTCGGGCTCGATCACCGCGTCGAGACCACTCGCAGCCTGGAACACGCCGGCGAGCTGGCCCGGGAGGCGGCTGCGCGGGATGAGATCGCGGTGGCCTTCGGGGGCGACGGACTACTCGGGGCCGTAGCGGGCGCGCTGATGCACTCAAGCGGCGTGGTGGGAATCCTGCCCGGGGGTCGAGGCAACGACTTTGCGCGCGTGGTTGGGATTCCACTCGAGCCGGTGGCCGCCTGCCCTGTCCTGGCCACAGGCGTGGTGCGGGCTCTCGACCTCGGCGAGGCCAACGGGCGGACGTTCGTGGGGATCGCCAGCTGCGGCTTTGACTCCGAAGCCAATCGAATCGCCAATCAGACCCGGGTGGTCCGTGGCAACCTGGTCTATGCCTACAGCGCCATCCGGGCGCTCGCCAGCTGGAAGCCCGCGACCTTCGAGCTGACGCTTGATGGCGACCGAACGCACGAGGTGACGGGCTACAGCGTCGGAGCGGCCAACAGCAAGGCCTACGGCGGCGGCATGTATGCCGCGCCGGCGGCCGAGCTCGACGACGGCCTGCTCGACGTCGTCATGCTCGCCCAGATGCGCAAGCGGCGATTCCTGTTCTCGCTGATGCCCAAGGTCTTCAAAGGCACCCATGTCGACGAGCCCGAAGTCACCGTGCTGCAAGCCGCGGAACTGACGATCTCGGCCGACCGGCCCTTCACGGTGTACGCCGACGGCGATCCGATCGCGGAGCTGCCTGCGACGATTCGGGCCTTGCGCGGAGCGGTGCAGGTGGTGGTGCCGCGATAGTTCTGCTCGACACCAAGATTCTGGCCGCGAGGGCCGTCGGAAGGCTGGCCCGCCGCTCGGGTCGGGGCGGAACCAGCCTGCCCGGCAAGCTCCTCGTGGCGCTCGAGCCCCGGGCGATCGAGCGGCTCGCCGGGCGCCTACCGCGAGGCAACCTCGTGATCTCGGCAACCAATGGCAAGACGACCAGTGCCGCGATGGTGGCGTCGATCATGCAACGCGCCGGGATCCCGCTGGTGAATAACCGCGCTGGGGCCAACATGGCCGGTGGGGTGGCCTCAGCCCTCCTCGCCGCCTCTCGGGGACAGCATCGGATGGATGGCGAGCTCGGTTGCTTCGAGGTCGATGAGTTCTGGCTCGATCGCGTCGTGCCGGAGCTCCGGCCGCGGGCCATCCTCCTGGCCAACCTATTCCGTGACCAGCTTGACCGCTACGGCGAGCTGGAGACCATCGCCGACCGTTGGGCGGCCGCGGTATCCGGTCTTCCCTCGGACACGGCGTTGGTCCTTGGCGCCGACGATCCGCTGATCGCCGACCTGGGTCGAGACCGGGCGAACGTGACCTACTTCGGAGTCGAGGATCCGGCGATGGCCATGGCGGAGATGCAGCACGCCGCCGACTCCAAGCACTGCCGGCGCTGCGGGGCGGCGTACAACTACACCCAGATCTATCTCGGTCACCTCGGGCGTTACGCGTGTCCGTCCTGCGGCCAGGCCCGTCCCGATCCAGCCGTTGCGGCCCACGACATCGTTCTGGACGGGACACGCAGCGCGGCGTTTCGCCTGGTCTCCCCGGTGGGCGAGGCCCAGGTCAAGCTTCCGCTCCCGGGGCTTTACAACGTCTACAACGCGCTTGGCGCGGCTGCCCTCTGCCTGGCCCTTGACGTCGACCTGTCAACCGTGGTCTCGGGGCTCGAAGCGGTCACGGCCGCGTTTGGGCGGGCCGAACGCGTGATGATCGGCCAGGTCGAGCTCCAGGTCCTACTGATCAAGAACCCAGCTGGAGCCAACGAGATTCTCCGCACCCTGGCGCTTGAGGCCGGACCCTTGGAGGTGTTAGCGGTCCTGAACGATCGGGTGGCCGACGGGCGCGACGTTTCCTGGATCTGGGATGCCGATTTCGAACTGCTGGCCGGCAAGCTCCGCCGCCTCACATGCTCTGGAACCCGTGCGGCCGAGCTGGCCCTCCGGCTCAAGTACGCCGGCGTTCCGGAGGAGCTGATCACCTCGGTCGATCGCCTGCCTGACGGCCTCGACCAAGCGCTTACCAGCGCCGAGGATGGCCGCCTATTCGTCCTACCGACCTATACCGCGTTGCTCGAGCTGCGCCAAGAGCTCGCCTCGCGCGGCCATGCCCCGCATTTCTGGGAAGCCAAGGGGTCGTGAGCGCGGCCGCCGCCATCTGGCACGATCTGGAGTGCGGGGCCTACGCGGCGGATCTCCCGATCTGGCGGGAGCTGGCCGCCGGGCGGTCAGGGCCGGTGCTCGAGGTCGGAGCCGGGACAGGGCGCGTGTCCATCGACCTGGCAGCGCACGGCCATCGCGTCACGGCGCTGGACATCGAGCCTGCGCTGCTCGCCGAGCTGACCCGCCGGGCTCGGTCGCAGGGGTTCGGAGCGGGCGGTGATAACCCGCGACTGGTGGCCGTGACCGCCGACGCACGCGATTTCGAGCTCGATGAGCAGTTCGGTCTGATCGTCGTGCCGATGCAGACCGTCCAGTTGCTCGGCGGCCCGGCCGGACGCGCTCGCTTCCTGGGCCGCGCCGCTGCTCACCTGCGTCCCGGCGGCGTGCTGGCAGCCGCGTTGACCGAGGTCTTTGATCTCTATGACGGCAGCGCCGATGGCTCGTCATCTCTCCCGGTGGCCGATGTCCGGGCGCTGGCCGACGGCGTCTACCGAAGCCAGCCCACCGCCGTCCGCCAGGAGGGGCCGGTGATCATCCTCGAGCGCCGGCGGGAGATTCTGGGTGCACGGGGTCGCCGGCGTGTCGAGGGCTACGAGATCCATCTCGATCAGCTGAGCGCCACCGCCCTCGAGCGAGAGGGCCGGGCGGCTGGTCTGCAGCCGCTCCGGCGGGTAACCATTCCCCCTACGAGCGACCACGTGGGGAGCGTGGTGGTGGTCCTCGGTGCCTGACGCCTTCGAGCAAACGCTGCGGGTCTGTGCGCTCTATCCAGACCTCATGAACATCTACGCCGACCGGGGCAACCTGCTCGTGCTCCAGCGTCGCTGCCGGTGGCGTGGCATCGGTTTTGAGGTGAGCTCCAGTGGAATCGGATCAGAGCTCGACGCCGATCAGGCCGACCTGTTCTACATGGGTGGTGGCCAGGACCGGGACCAGCGGCGCTGTGCTGTTGACATGGCGAAGACAAAGCGGGCCGGCCTGGAGGACGCGGCGACGCGTGGCAAGCCGATCCTGGCCGTGTGCGGTGGCTATCAGCTGCTCGGTCACTCCTACCAGCTGGGCGATGAGAGCCTTCCCGGCGTGGGCCTGCTCGACCTAACGACTGTCCGTGAGGACGGTCCGCGGCTGATCGGAAACGCGGCCATCGAGGTGGAGCTCGACCCGGGTCGGCACGCGGTTATAGCCGGGTTTGAGAACCACGGCGGACGAACCTATCTGGGGGCGGGCGCCGAGCCTCTGGGCCGTGTCCTCAAGGGACATGGAAACAACGGCCGCGACGGACACGAGGGCGCGCGTAGCGGCAGCGTGATCGGTACCTACCTGCACGGGCCGCTCCTGCCCAAGAACGTGTGGTTTGCCGACTGGCTGATAAGCCGAGCGCTCGGCCTGTCCTCGGCGTTATCCGAGCTCTCAGACGAACTCGAGGCAGCGGCTCACGGCAGCGCCCGGCGAGCGGCGGGACTCTGAGCGCCGCTCTACTACGATCGGCCCAAATGGATTGTCCAGGTCCCCTCCGGCCCGCTCGGGTCCTGGCTCTGATCGCCGGGTTGAGCGCGCTGGTCCTGGCCGGCTGCGGTGTCGTGCCGGGGGCGAGGGACGATCACACCGAGAAGGCAGCCAGCTCGGCGCTTCCCGGGACCGGCAAGCCCCTGGTCACGATCGGGGATAAGAATTTCACCGAACAGTTCGTTCTGGGCGAGCTCTACTACCTGGCGCTGCGCAACGACGGCTTCTCCGTTCAGCTCAACCAGAACATCGGCACTCTCGACGTCACCATGCAGCAGCTCCGCACGGGCGCGCTCGCTATGTACCCCGAATACATCGACACGTGGGATAGCGATGTAGCCCACGATTCCGGCCCGTTCGACAGCAGCGCGGAGGCGTATCAGGTGGGCCAAGCGTATGCCAAGGCACACGGCATGCAGCTGCTCAATCCGTCGCCCTTCAGCGACACGGGAGCCATCGCCGTCACCTTCAACTACGCCGTTCAGCACAGCCTGACCACGATCCATGATCTGCGATCCGTCAACCACGGGGTGAAGCTCGGCGGGCCCCCGCAGTTCCAGGAGGACCGAACGGGGCTCCCCTGGTTACCCGGGCTCCCATCGCTGGAGTCGGCCTATGGCTTCCACACCTCGTCGTACAACTCGCTGGAAGTCGGGGGCCAATATCAGGCCCTCGACTCGGGTCAGGTTCAGGCCGCCCAGGTCTTCAGCACCGACGCCCAGCTCAGCACGGGCGATTACACGCTGCTGGGCGACCCGCTACACGCGTTCGGGTGGGGCAACGTCGTGCCCGTCGTCACCGCCCACGCGATGGCAATCGAGGGCCCGGCCTTTGCCAGCACGATCAACCAGGTCACGGCCCTGCTCACGACCGACGTGATCCGGGAGCTCAATGCAGAGGTCGACCTTCAGGGCCAGAACGCAGCTACGGTGGCCAGCCAGTTCTTAGCCGAGAACGGGCTGGGTTGACGTGGCCACCCCGAGCTGATCCATGGCTGCTGACGTGGTCCTCGTCGAGCGAGATAGCCGCGCCGCGCTCGTGACCCTGAACCGGCCGGAGAAGCGAAACGCGCTCTCGATCGACCTCCGCGAACGTCTGGCTGAAGTGTTCGGCGACCTGGGCTCTGACCCGGATGTCAGTGCAGTCGGCCTCACTGGAGCTGGTAGCGCGTTCTGCGCTGGTATGGACATCACCCAGTTTGGCGGCGATCAGGACCACAGGAGAAGGCTGCTCGAGAGCAGCGTGAGCTGCTTTCGAGCCGTGGCCGAGTGTTGCAAGCCCACGGTCGCGCTGGTCAACGGCCCGGCGATCGCCGGAGGGTTTGCGCTCGCGCTGATCTGCGATGTCAGGATCGCCGCCCCCGAGGCTCGTTTTGGTTTCCCCGAGCTCGGCCGGTTCATCCCTCCGAGCTACGCCGCGGCCGCCTGGGCGCTCCCGGCAGGAACGGCGCGTGACCTCTGCCTGACCGGCCGGATGCTCGATGCCTCAGAGGCACTGGCCCTGGGCGTCGTGTCACGCATCAGCCCCGGCCGGGAGGCTCTCGACCAGGTGGCCAGCGCTCCGGCGGCGGCCACCGCCGAGGTCAAGCGTCGAATCCTTCGGCACCGCGGAGGCGCTGGTCCCGGCGCCCTGATGGAGGATGAAGAGCGGGCACTGCAGCTCGCGCTCTTCGGCCAACCGGGCTAGCTCGACTGAACCTAAAGCGGGCTACAGTCGGCTCGGTGGCAACTTGGGATGCTGTTCGGAGGCTGGCTCGGGGATTAGGCGGACTTGATCGCCTGAAGCGTGTAGCTGTGGGGCAGCCGCCAGGGACGATCTTTGAGCCGCCACTCCTCCAGCTCGTCCTGCTCCATCTGCCCCTTGAACGCCTCCCAGGGCACGCTGTCGTGCTCGACCAGCATCGTCAAGCTCATGCCGGCGTTCTGCAACGCAGTCACGGTTTCGCCCAGGCCGTGATTCCACACAAGGTTGAGGGTGTGAGTGAACTCTGCATCAGTCTCGACATACGTCCCTGGCTCATCGAAGACCATCGGCTCCTCACGCTCGAAGTAGGGATAGTCGACGACCAGCGAGCCATCGCCCCGCTGCTCATCGAGGGCCCACAGCATCGGGTGACCCTCGCGGATGAAGAGCCTGCCGCCGGGCCGTAGCAGCTGGGCGACGACGCCTGCCCATCTCTCAACTGACGGCAGCCAGCACAGTGCCCCGACCCCCGTGAACACGAAGTCAAACGCCTCGCTTCCCAGCACCGAGACGGCTTCGTAGATCTCCGATTCCACGAACTCAACGGACGCGCCGACACGAGCCGCCAGGGACCGGGCCACCTCGAGCGACACGGGAGAAAGGTCGAGTCCCGTCATCTCCGCGCCCAAGCGCGCCAGGGAGATGGTGTCCGTGCCGATATGGCACTGAAGGTGGACCCCGCGGAGCCCCCGGATATCACCGAGACGGGGGAGGTCGAAGCGAACGACGTGACTCAGGAACTCGGGGTCTGCGACGTATCGATCCAGTCCGTAATCAGGGGAGGCGGCATGGGCGGGAGCGCGGTCGTCCCAGGCGGCTCGATTGACCTCGAGGTACCTATCCATGTCGAGTCTTAGCCCAGCAGCGGAATGTCCGCGGTAATGACCTCGGGGCCGTCCTCGGTGATCAGGACGTTGTCCTCGATCCGAATACCCCCGAATCCGAGCAGGGTGTCGACCCGGTCCCAATCGACCTGGTCGCGATGGCGGCGCCGGTTCTCGGGATCGCCCAGGATCGCCGGGACGAAATAGATTCCCGGCTCGACGGTGACGACCATCCCCCGCTCCAGAGGGAGGTTGATCCGCAGGTTGGGATAAGGCTTGGGGTCGTCGCGGCGCTCACGCAGCGGGGTGCCTCCCGCATCCCGAACCCCGAGCCCCACGAGGTGGCCGATTCCGTGAGGAAAGAACAGCCACGCGGCCTCGGATTCCACGAGCGACTCAGGGTCGCCCCGGAGGATGCCGCAACCGACCAGGCCCTCGGCGATCGTCAGGCCGGCCGTGAGGTGTATGTCTCGCCACTCCACGCCGGCCAGGCAACGTTCGATCGCCGCTTGCTCGGCGGCGTGGACAAGGGTGTGCAGCTCCTGCTGCAGTGAATCCAAGCGCTCGCCCACCGGGTAGGTCCGGGTCACGTCGCTGGCATAGCCCAGATACTGGGCTCCCGCGTCAATCAGGACCAGATCTCCCGCGCGCATGACCCGGGCGCTCGGGGCGACGTGGAGAACTGCCGAGTTGGGTCCGCTGCCCACGATCGTGTCGTAGGCCATCGCCTCGGCTCCGTGGCGGAACGCCTCGACTTCCAACTCGATCTGAGCCTCGCGCTCACTGCCCCCCTCTCGCAGCCGTGGCACGGCCGCGGCGAAACCGGCCCGGCTCGCCTGCTCCGCGGCGCGCATCCGCTCGAGCTCGACCGAGTCCTTCGGGCGGCGCACCGAGCTGAGTCCGAAGCGCAGCTCGTCGGTAAGGCCTGGGTCCTGCCGAGCGTTGGTCGGCGGCATGCCCAGCCAGGCCAATGGCCGGCCCCGACAGCTGGCCAGCCATCCCTCGAGAGCATCCGTGGTCGGTCCCTCGGGGTCTTCCTCGGGGGCGCCGGACCAAAGGCGGTCGCTGACCGTGATCGGGGTGACGAAGTCGACCCAGCCCTCCTTCGGATCGAAAGCCAGCACACCGCCCGGCTGGTTGCGATCGGTCAGGTAGTAGTACTCCGAGTGGGCGTAGAAGGGGTAGCTGGTGTCGTCACGGCCGGGCCGGTAGATGAGCTCGCCCGCGCCGATCAACACGACCTCATCGTTCAGCTGCCAGGCGTCGGCCACGGCAGCGCGGCGGCGAGTCAGCGCCTGGTCGATCGCGGTGTCCTGGGCGGCGTTATGCACGACGCTCATCGTGCCAGGAGTGGCGGCCGGACGCGGGAAACCTCTGGGCGTCCACCGCCGTGGTCGGGGTTTCAGCGTACCTGAGCAACCGTCCGATAACTCTTTAAATGGAGAATCATTGGACGAGGCGCGCCTACGTGCGCGACGGCGCCGTGGGGGCACTTCTCATTGTCGCGCTTGCGGCCATGATCGCCAGCCGTGTAGGCGGATGGACGGGCGGTTGGTGGGATGTGGCCTGGACGGCTGCCGCCTCGAGCGCCCTCGCGGGCACGCTGGCAGCTCGCCGCCACGCGACCGGCGCCAACCGTCGCCGGTGGACGATCTGGGCGCTCGCGACAGCCTGCTGGCTGGTCGGACAGATCGCCTGGAATATTTACGGAGTAGTCGGCTTTCCGCCGTCGCCGAGCATTGCCGATATGTGCTGGTGGGCGTTCGCCCTGCTGGTGATGACCTCAATGCTCCAGCGCTCCGGCTCGCGGAGGCTACGGCTCGTGGCCGTGGTCGAGGCGTTTCCCTTGATCGCCGCGGCGATCGCGCTCAGCATCGGAGAGCTGTGGTCGGCAGCGTCATCGTCGTCGCTGGCGCTCGGTCCGAAGTTGTCCGCCCTGACCTACCCGATCCTGTACGCCTCGGCGGCGGTCCTCATGCTCCAAGCCATGGTCGGCGGTGCGCTGCGCACGCAGCGAACGGCGTCGCTCCAGCTGGTAATGGGCGGGATGGCAGCGCAGGCCGTGGGCTTCTGGCTCTGGAGCAGCCAGCTGCTACATGGGACCTACGTTCCAGGACATACGTTGCTCGATCCGCTGTGGGTGGTTGGCTTGGGTGCGATCGGGGTGGGCGGCCTCCTGGCCGCGCGACGCCCGGAACCCTCCCCGGCCAGCGATGAGCCTTCTCACCGGGGCGGATTCCTGCCCATCGTGATGTTCGTGATCCTGACGCTCGCGCTCGTCGTCTCACGGATACAAGGCCAGCCCGTGGCGGTTCACGTCGCCTTGGAGGCCGGGCTGGTCTGCACGTTCGGGGCGTTGATGGTGCGATCTCGTCTGATCGCCGCTCGGATGCGGCTGATGCTTGAGCGAGAACGGACAGCGCTGGCTGAACTTGCCCAGCGAGAGGTTGAGCTGGCAAGGCTTAACGAGCAACTGGTCGAGGACTCGCGGCGTGACCCACTGACAGGAATCAGCAACCGCCGGGCACTGGCCGACGACCTGCCGATGATCGAGACCATTCAACGCGAGGCCGGTGAGCCGTTCGCCTTCGCCCTATGCGACGTCGATCACTTCAAGGCGTACAACGACCTGGTGGGGCATCTGGCCGGCGATCAGGCGTTGCGGATGATCGCCGGGATCGCGCGCGGCGCACTGCGCTCGGGCGATAGTGCCTACCGCTTCGGCGGCGAGGAACTTCTGCTGGTTATGCGCGGTCTGGAGGCGAGGGACGCGGTTGACGTGCTCGAGCGGGTTCGGGAGGCGGTCCAGCGGGCAGCCCTCCCCCACCCCCGAGGTGAGCGCGGCGTACTGACCGTGTCGATTGGCGTTGCGGCTGGCCTGGGCGATGTCGGCGAGCTCCTGTCCCGGGCCGACGGCGCGCTGTACGAGGCCAAGCGGGGTGGTCGCAATCAGGTCGTCGTGGCCTCCGGCGAGCCCGCTCGGCGCCTCACCAGACAGTGGCCGCCGGAAACCGACGGTCCCGTCCCCCGGCAGCTCCAGAGCATGCTGGCTGTCTCTCGAGCGGGTGCCTCCGGTGGAGGCGAGATGGCGGTCGCCGAGGCCCTGTCCGAGGCGATCCGCAGCGAGCTTTCCTTCCAGGTCGTGGCGATCAATCTCCCCGAAGCAGACAGCGAGTATTTGCGAGCGGTGGTCGTCGACGGCGACCTTGAGGCCCGGGAGACCCTGCTGGGCACGACGTCCACCTGGGAGGAGTGGCACAAGATGATGGACGAGGGCGAGACCATCCACGGCGCTGCGTGGCTGCAAGCCGGCTCCTACACGTTCCAGAGCACCTCGGCGGTATGGACCCCGCCGGCGGTCGCCGCGCCAAACCAGGATGCGTGGCATCCCGAGGACATGCTGGTGCTCCCGTTGCGAGATGGGTCCGGGGAACTACTCGGGATGGTGTCCGTCGACCAGCCGCTGCTGGGGCGCCGGCCGTCGCGTGAGGAGATCGGCGTGCTGATGGCCGTCGTCGACCATGCGGGGCTGGTGCTCGAGCAATGTCAGCGTGACTCCGAGAGATCTCGCCAGGAATCTCACGAGCTGCGCCTTGCTGCCGTGCTTCTGCTGGCCGAGACATTGGACATGCGAGACCCCAGCACGGCTCGTCATGCCCGTACGGTGGGCAAGTTTGCCTCTGACACGGCGCGGGCGCTGGGGCTTTCCGGCCGTCGCGTGGAGCGGATCCAGGCGGCAGGAGTTCTGCATGATCTCGGCAAGCTGGGTGTCGCGGATGCGATCCTCTTCAAGCCCGGGCCACTGAGCGACGACGAATGGCGCGAGATGCGCCGTCACCCCGAAGTCGGGGCCCAGATTCTGGAGCACGCCGGGATGCACGACATCGCCCTGTGGGTCGGCCAGCACCATGAGCGGATCGATGGGCGCGGCTACCCCCTTGGCCTGCCCGCAGAGAAGATAACCCTGGAAGCGCGGATTCTCGCGGTGGCCGACGCCTACGAGGCGATGATCTCCGATCGTCCCTACCGCAACGGGATGCCCCCTGAGGAAGCGCGATCCGAGCTGCTCCGCCATTCAGGCTCGCAGTTCGACCCGAGCGTTGTGGAGGCGTTTCTCAGCACGCTCAACGACGGGCTCGAGCGTCCATTGGGCCTCGAGCCCGTCGTAGCCTGAGGCCGGGCTAAACCTCGCGCTGCTCCTCGCCAGAGCCGGCGTCGCCGGCGTCCCCAGCGAGGATGCGATACAGGGCACGGCGAGTTTCGGACAGAAGTTCCCGTGCCTGGTCGCGCTGCTCCTGGTCTCCGACCGAGGCCACCTGGAAGGTCGCCTTGCCGATCTGAATCACCAGCGGAGCGAGCTCGGCGAGAGGGTTATCCGCGGCCTCGGCGGGAGGCTCCCACGGAGCCGGCTCATCGGCCCGGCCCTCGAGGTGCTCGCGGCCAGCGTCGGTGATCTCGAACCGGCGCGCGCCGTCCGCCTCCGCCGAGCGGACCAGACCCTCATCTTCGAGCTGAGCCAGCGTGGGATACACCGAACCAGGGCTCGGTCGCCAGATGCCCTCGCTGCGCTCCTCGATGGCCTGCATGAGCTGATACCCGTTGCGGGGCTCCTCTGCCAGCAACCGCAGGAGCGCCAGACGAACGTCGCCTCGGCGGGCGCGTCCGCGGCCATGTCGGCGAGGGCCCCAGCCGGGGCCGCCGCCAAACGGACCTCCGCCCTTCCACATGCGCCGGAGCGCAATCAGGTCCTCGATGTCGTCAAAACGCGGGCGTCCTTCACCAGCGAAGAACCAGTTTTGGCGCCCGCATCGGCGCCCGTGGCGGGCGCTTCCCCTTGCCCCGGGCCAGTTCGGCGCAAATGCTTCACCAGTCATATCGTTCCTTTCGTTGGGCGATAGCTCAACGATATATCGTAACCTGTCGTTTGTCAAGTCTTTCTGTGGGATCATTGCTCGATGGGCGCGTTCACTGAGGCTGAGCTCGAGTATCTGACCGGCGGCCAGCAACTTGGCAGGCTCGCCACGGTGGGACTCGACGGAACGCCCCACGTCGTCCCGGTGGGCTGGATCTACAACTCGGCCAGCGACACGATCGATATCACCGGCTACGAACTCGAAAAATCAAAGAAGTTCCGGGATGTGGAACGGACGGGCCGGGCGGCGATCGTCGTCGATGACCTGGAAAGCGTCGACCCATGGCGGCCCAGAGCGGTCGAGATCCGCGGTCGCGCCGAGGCGATCGCCCTGCCGACCCCTCTGATCCGTATTCACCCGGAGCGGATCCTGAGCTGGGGGCTCGGTCCAGGGCGGAGCGCGCGAACGGTCGGGGGCAGCAGCCGCCAGCCCGCGGCTGACGGCTGACCCCGTAGCTCACGCTCCGCTCGACCCGAAGCCACCGGAGCCGCGCTCGGACTCGCCGACTTCGTCGACCTCGAGCACGGGCGGCGTCTGGATCCGGACGAGGACGAGTTGAGCGATCCGATCGCCGACCGACACACTGAATGTCTCGCGGCGGTCGGTGTTGAGCAGGACCACCCGTATCTCGCCGCGGTAACCCGCGTCGATTAGGCCCGGCGCGTTGACGAGAGCGATCCCGTGCCTGTGAGCCAATCCCGACCGGGGCAGTACGAGTCCGGCGTGTCCGGGCGGGATCTCCACCGCGATCCCGGTGCCAACTGTGGCCCGCTCACCAGGCGCGATCACCTGCGCTTCTGCGGCGTAGAGGTCGAGGCCGGCGTCGTGGGTGTGGGCGCGGGTCGGAAGCACGCTCCGAGCATCAAGCCGCTGAACGCGGAGGGGCTCGGTCACGCCGTAGCCGGTGAGGACCGCCTCACCGCAAAGCGCCCGTAGCGGGAGGCGACGGCGGCGGGTAGGCGGGCCCGAACGCGTGTTCCGGCCTCCGTGTCCTCTCGCTCCAGGTCTCCAGCGAGCTCGTGCAGCTGAGCCAGCTCAGCACCCTGGTCGTAAGGAATCAGGAGATCGACCGACTGAAGCGCACGCTCGAACTCGCGCTCGATGCGAGCAATCAACCCGTTCAAGCCTTCGCCGGTCTGGGCCGAGACGAGCAGCGCGTGAGGATGGCGGTGCGCCAGCTCGCGGCGGCGCTCCTCGGGGATGACATCGCTCTTGGACAGAACCAGCAATTGGGGCGCCTCATCGGCGCCGATCTCGTGCAGAACATCTTGAACGGCGGCGATCATCGCCGCGAGCTCCTCCTCCTCGGCGGATCCGTCTACGACGTGGAGGATGAGCTGGGCCAGCCGGGTTTCCTCGAGCGTGGCGCCGAACGCGTCCACCAGCTGGTGGGGGAGCTTGCGGATGAAGCCGACGGTGTCCGTGAGCAGGTAGCTGCGGCCGCCCGCCTCGAGCACGCGGGTGGTCGGATCAAGCGTTTGGAACAGCCGCTCGCCCACGCCTACCGTGGCTCCGGTCAACGCATTGAGTAGGGTGGATTTGCCCGCGTTCGTGTAGCCGGCCAGCGCCACCTGCGGCAGCCAGGCTCGCTCACGCTCGGCCCGCATCACCGACCGGCTCGCTCGAACGCCGGCCAGCTTTCGTTTCAGGGCTGAGATGCGGTCACGCGCCAGCCGACGGTCGGTTTCGATCTGGCTCTCACCCGGGCCTCTGGTTCCGATGCCGCCACCCAGGCGTTCGAGGTGCGACCACAGGCCCCGCATGCGGGCGAGGTTGTACTCGAGCTGGGCGAGCTCGACCTGAAGCTTTCCCTCCGCCGTGTGGGCGTGTTGGGCGAAGATGTCGAGGATGATCGCCGTGCGGTCGATCACGGGCACCCCGAGGGCACTCTCGAGCGTGCGCTCCTGGCGAGGGGTCAGCTCGTCATCGCAGGCCACGAGGTTGGCATCGGCCCTTCCCAGGTCGGCCTTCAACTCCTCGAGCTTGCCCGAGCCCAGGTAACTGTTGGGGTGAGGCCCCGCCCGGTGCTGGACGAGTTCCCCGACGCTGGCCACTCCTGCGGTGCGAAGCAGCTCCTCGAGCTCGACCAGCTCGTGCTCTCCCGACTGGTCGGTCGTGGCGATCATGTAGGCCCGCTGGCGAGCCCGTCCCCGCGGCCGCCCGTCCGCGGCCTCCGACGACTGCCTTACGCGACCGTGCCGGCTTCGCTGCACTCACTTGATGGTACCCCCGACCACGGGGCAATCCCGGCATTTCATGGCTTTTCTTACAGGCGGCGCAACCGCTCGACCGCCTCGACCAGTCGGTCGTCAGGGGTGGTCAGCGAGATCCGGAAAAAGCCAGCTCCGCTGGGACCGTATGCGTCGCCCGGGGAAATGACGACCGCTGCTTGCTCAAGCACATGTTCGCAATACGCGACGGCCGACTCAAAGCCCTCGGGCACCGGGGCCCAGATGTAAATCGTGGCCTTGGGCCGCTCCACCTCGACCCCGGCCTGGGCGAGGGCATCGCACACCAAATCGCGCCGCCGCTGATAGAGCTCGCACATGTCCTTCACGTCGGCGTCGCGCTCTGGTCCGAGCGCGGCCGCTCCGGCCAGCTGGACGGCGTCGAATAGACCGGAGTCGAGATTGGACTTCAGCCGCCAATACTGGGAGATCGCCTCGGCGTTGCCGACGATGGCCGCGCATCGCCAGCCGGTCATGTTGTAGCCCTTGGAGAGCGAGAAAACCTCGACCCCGACCTGCTTGGCCCCCGGCGTTTGGAGGAACGACGGGGCGACGTATCCATCGAACGTGATCTCGCTGTAGGCGTTGTCGTGCACGAGCAGGAAGCCGTGTGTCCGAGCCAGCTCGATCGCCCGCTCAAACACCCCCTCCGGCAAGATCGCCCCGGTCGGGTTGTTCGGGTAATTCAGGAACATCAACCCGGCCCGGGTGAGTGCGTCTTCGCTCAGGGCGGCGAAGTCCGGAGCAAAGCCAAGCTTGGGTTCGAGCGCCATCAACACGGGCTCAGCGCCGGTCAGCAATGGCCCGGCTGTGTAGACCGGGTAGCCCGGGTCGGCCGCCAGCGCCACATCGCCGGGATCCAGAAACGCCAGGTTGAGGTTGAAGATGCACTCCTTGGCGCCGATCGCCGGCATGACCTCGGTATCAGGATCGAGCTCGACGCCGAAGCGCCGGGCGTAGAACTCCGCCACGGCCTGACGGAACTCACCTCGGCCACGGTTGGTCGGATAGGTGTGGGTGGATGGATCGGCCACAGCCCCCTGGGCGGCGGCCACGATCCCCGAGAACGTGGGAGTGTCCGGATCGCCGATGCCCAGGCTGATCACGTCGATCCCCGCGGAACGCTTGGCCGCCACCTTGCGCTCGAGCTCGGCAAACAGGTAGGGCGGAATTTGCTCGAGGCGTTTACTTGACCGCATCGAGCTCCTCCACGAACTCGTCAGACAGGCGACCGGCAAAAACGGGCAGCGCCCAGCCTGTGAGCGCGATCTCGAGGTCGTGGCCGACGTCGACCTCGAGCTGCCCGCCATCAAGGACCACAGAGACCCGGCGCGGGGCTTCGGGCTGATTCAAAACATGGGCCACCGCCGCACCGGTGGCGCCGGTGCCGCTGGCCGAGGTCTCCCCGACCCCGCGCTCGAAGATCCGCGCCCTGATGCGTCCGGGCTCCAGCGCCGTGAACCAGGACACGTTCGTGCGGTTGGGGAAGAGCTCATGGTGCTCGATCAGAGGCCCGATCGCCGGAAGATCGAGCCCAGCGAGCTCCGCCTCGCCGGGCACGCCGATCGCACACTGGGGGTTGCCCACATTCACGTGACGGAACCGCCAGGACCGACCGGCAGCTGTGAGTTCACCCAAACCATCCGCCGCCCCGGAGGGAAAGCTCACACTCTGAAGGCGGGCCTTCCCCATGTCGACCGTGCAGGTCTTGGCCGACGTGATCCGAGGCTTGAGCACTCCCGCCGCCGTCTGGATCGAGAACTCATCAGCATCGGTCCAGCCCCGCCGGCGCAGGTACAGGATCGCCTCCCGGGCGCCGTTGCCAGACACTTCGGCTTCCGATCCATCTGGGTTGAAGATCCGCAGCTGAGCCACGCATCCCGGCTGCTCGGGATCTGATAGCAAGAGCACGCCGTCGGCGAAAACACCAGTGTGCGGCGCGCAGATAGCTTGGATCCTGCCCGGCGTGAGCGCGAACGGGAGCGCCGAGGACTCCAAGATCACGTAGTCGTTGCCTAGCGCCTGCCACTTCTCGAATTCCACGGCGAGCCAGTCTATGGGTATCAAGATCGCCACCCGCACCGCCGATTTCGTCTCCCGGCGGAGTTGGCTTCCTCTCGTGCTGCTGGGGCTCGTCTGCGCCGCCTCGGTCGGCGCTCGCAGTGCAGCGATCGGCCTTCCCTGCCGCGGGTCGTGCCGGACGCCGACCGACCACCTGCTGATCTTCGACGAGCGCTACTACGTCAACGCCGCGCGAGTGATCGCGGGCATTCGTCCCCCGGCGATACCCGGGACGGCCTACCACCACGCACCGCTCGGAAGCGATCCCAACGCAGAGCACCCGCAGCTGGCCAAGCTGATCATGGCCGGATCGATCGAGCTTTTCGGTAACGGACCCTGGGCCTGGCGGCTGGGGAGCATTCTGTTCGGAACCCTCGCCATCCTCGGCATGTTCGCGCTCGTCCGCTGCGGCGGTGGCAGCCGCTGGCTGGCGCTGGGAGCCGCCACTCTGATGGCTACGGACAACCTGATGATCGTGCAGGGCCGGATTGGGACCCTCGAGATCTACGTGGTGGCCACCATGGTCTGGTCGCTGGCGTTGTACCTGCGCGGCCGGCCGTTGCTCGCCGGGCTCGTGGCCGGCGTCGGCGCGTGCATGAAGCTGTTCGCGCTCGATGTGGTCCCCGTGCTCCTGGTCTACGAACTGCTGCGCTGGAAGGCGCCTTTAGTGAAGGCGCGGGTGCTGTCGTTGACCGGGGCCATCGTCACGTTGGCGGGGTCTTTTCTCGGGCTGCTAGCGGTTCTTGACCAGATCGCCCACCCCTACGACAACTCGGCCGGGCGATTCGTGGCAGCCAACCCTTTCTCCCATCTGAGCCACATGATCAGCTACGCGTCCAGCCAGGTTGGAGTGGCCGGCGGGAATGGGATCGCGTCCTACCCGTGGCAGTGGCTGGTGGACTACAAGCCGATCGCCTATCTCGCGTCGGACTCTGGTTCGGGTGTGCATCCATCGGTCCACTTCACGGGAGTGATCAGCCCTCCAACGCTGCTGGCCGGGTTGATCGGCACGGCTGCCGCGATCTGGGTATCTGCGCTCCATCCGGCGCTCCGACGGTGGCGGGGTCGGGAGGAGCACTCGTCCGGCGCCGCGGGGGGCGGCTGTGGCCGCCGCACGTTGGATGGCAGCGATCACACCCTGCTCCGTGTGTCCGCGGCCTGGTTCCTGGGCACGTTTGGGCCCTTTCTCGTGGCCAGCGTCGCGTTCAACAGAACGACCTACCTGTACTACATGTCGATCGTCATGCCGGGCCTGTACCTGGCGGCGGCGTGGCTGGCGGCTCGGCTGCTGCGGTACTGGTGGTTGCTCGCTCTCTGGATCGCCTGCGTGGCGGCCGCGGCGATCGTTTTCTATCCGTTCACTCCGTTGCCCTGATTCCACAGCTCGATGATTTCGTCCGCGGTCGAGGACGGCGGGCGGTCGGTGACGTCGAGTACGTTCACGCCACTCAGCTTGCGCATCCAGGTCAGCTGGCGGCGGGCGTAGTTTCGCGTTCGGCGTTTCATCGATTCGACGTCGTCGGCCAGGAGCTCGTGAAAACCGAGGGCCTGCCGGGCAGTCGTAGACGCCCCCGATGCCGCCGCGCGGAGCGCCTCCTCCCGTGCTCCGCTGGCCACCATACTTTCCGCTCGCTGATCGATCTGACCATAGAGCCGTGATCGGTCCATCACCAGGCCGACCAGCAGGGTGGGATGACGCACGGTGGCGGTCCAAAGCTCGGATTCCCCTTCCGGCGGCTCCAGTTCGCCGGCATCGAGAAGCTCCAGGGCCCGGACGATCCGCTGGCGGTCACTCGGCTCGATCTCGCTGGCCGCCCACGGGGCGCGCTCGGCCAGCTCGGCGTGCAGTGCCTGCGGGCCGCGCTCCTGCAGTTCGGCGGTCCAGCGCTCTCGAACCCCCTCGGGCGGCGGAGGCTTGAGGCTCAGATCGCTCAGCGCCGCACGCAGGTAGAGGCCGGTCCCCCCGACCACGATCGGTAGCCGACCATCAACCAGAAGCCCGTCGATCTCGGCGTGCGCCAGCTGGGCGTACTGGCCCGCGCTGAAGGTCGCGTCGATGGGGATGACGGAGATCAGGCGATGCTCGAGCTCGGCCTGCTCCTCCGCCTTCGCGGCTCCGGTCAGGGTCTCGAGCCCGGAGTAGACCTGGAGGGCGTCGGCTGACACGGCCACGGGATCCTCGCCCACCTCTCTGAGCCGGCGGGCGAGGGCGATCGCGACGGACGTCTTACCGACACCGGTTGGCCCGAACAGCGCTATGACGTCCGCCTGCGGCATGGCCCGAGTATCGTGCACCGCCGATGAGCCGCCAGGACGACGCAGGGACCCCACGGTGACCCGACTCGACGGCCGAGTCCTCATCACCGGAGCCAGCGGGGGCATCGGACAGGCGATCGCCCGGGCCTTTGCAGGTCGAGACGCGGAGCTGATCCTGACCGGCCGACGGGCGGACGTCCTGGACGACCTCGCTCGAGAGGTCTCAGGGCGGGTGATTGTGTGCGACCTCGCCGACCGCGACGACGTGAGACAGCTGCTAACTCAGGTGGGCGACGTGGACATCCTCGTGGCCAACGCGGCGCACCCGGGGAGCGGGCTCTTGACAGACCTCGACCAGGAACGAATCGACCGAATGCTGGAGGTCAACCTGCGGGCGCCGATTGCACTGGCTCGCGGCCTTGCACCGGCGATGATCGCTCGGGGCAGCGGCCACATGGTGTTCGTCTCCTCATTGGCGGGCAAGGCCGCGTCATCTGCCTCTTCGCTGTACTCGGCCACCAAGTTCGGATTGCGTGGCTTTGCTCTGGCCGCGAGGGAGGATCTCCGGCCGCATGGGGTCGGGGTGTCGGTTGTCCTGCCTGGATTTATCCGGGACGCCGGCATGTTCGCCGAGTCCGGCGCAGAGCTCCCGCGAACCGTGGGCACCCGATCGCCCGAGCAGGTAGCCGACGGCGTGCTCCGCGCCGTCGAGCGCAACCGTCCCGAGGTGGAGGTGGCGCCGTTGTTTCTTCGCCTGGGCTCAAGCTTGGCCTCCGTGGCCCCGGGATTGGCCTCGAGCTTGAGCCGCCGGCTGGGTGGGGAGCAGATCGCCTCCGACCTGGCGGCGGGCCAGCGGCATATCGACTAGGGCTTGTGCCCCGCGCGTCCTGCCCAGGCCTCCTCTCGCCTGACGAGCTCATGCTGGTCGGTGACCGAAGCCAGTGCCGCGATGATCTCGTCAGCCAGGCGGGCGCCGTCGTCGGGTCGATCCGGTGTGGCCTGGACACGGACGATGACCTCGTCGCCATCCACCTCCTCAAGAAGCACACTGGCTCGGTAGCGGATGGGAACGGTGATGGCGCCGTCCAGAATCTCCTGGATCTGGCTGGGGCGTACCCCTGATGTCAGGTGAACGCGGACGTCGACTGGTTCTGGCTCCCTAATCGGGACCACGACGGCTGCGAGCACCACCGTGTTGGGGATCATCGTGCGCTCCGAGCCGCGGACCAGCGTGGTGTACAGCAACCCGAGCGAGCCCACGACGCCCTCCACGGTGCCGCCGACCGCCCCGGCCTGTAGCCGGACGCGCTCGCCCACGCGGAAGGGCCGGGCGCTGATCAGCACCATCCCGGCAAACAGGTTCCCGAGGGTCTGCTGCGCCGCCAGTCCGACGATGACCGCGGTGAACGCAGACCCCGCCACGATCGCGCCGGGCGAAACCTGCGCGATCCACAATGCGGCCAGTAGCGATACGGCCATCGTGATCAGACGGATCAGGAACCCGACGGTTCCGGCGGTGGAGGGGTCCATGCGCCGGAAGAAAATGGGGGCCACGGCGCGCCCGACATCCCGGGCCAGGGCCCAGCCGAGCGCCAGCAGCGCTATTACCGTCGCGGCCCGGATGGGGGTCTGGTCGCTGTGCTGGCCGAGCCCGAACAGCTGGCGACGCAACGCGAAAACGACCAGAACGCCGGCCAGCAAAGGGATCACGAGGGCCGCCTCGCGTCGCGCTCGGCGGGCTCTCTGCTGGGTCATGTCGAAAGCGAGGCCGACCCGCTCCCAGGCGTCGCTGCGGGTCTCGAACATCCGCTCGAGATGGAAATCCTTGGCTCTTCGGAAGCGATCGAACATGATTCCCTCTTACCTACCACCTCGGCGGCGTTTCAGTTTCATGCTGAGCTAAAAAAGCCGCGCCTGTTTGGGGTAATGCGTCGTGATACGCCCACTGCGCCGGGGATCCTTCGTGGCGGCGGCCCCGTGTCCAGTGGACCGGGCCGAGAGCGAACGCTCCCCGGATGTAACGGTGGCTCGTCGTTTTTCCGTGCCTCGCGTGAATCCAGCTCGGTCAGGGGCGCGCGACTGCACGAGCTCGGAGAGGCGACGCCGTTCCTCGGGCGGAGCGTAGGCGCCGCGCCGGTAGAGCTTTTCGTAGTGCTCAAGCAGACCGGGCCGGTTCTCGGCGAGCCAGTCGAACCACAGCCCCTTCACGTCACCGCGGAGATGAAGGGCGATACCCGTGACGTATGCCGCCCCCGCCTCGTGCGCGAGCTCCACGATCTCGGCCACCTGCTCGGGCGCGTCGTTGATTCCGGGCATCAGCGGGGCCACCAGAACTCCTGTCCTGATTCCGGCACGGGTGAGCTTCGCCACCGCCTCGAGACGCGCCCGCGGGTTCGGTGTATGGGGCTCCGTTGCCCGCCACGCCTTCTCATCGAGCGTGGGCACCGAGAGGGCAGCGGAGAACTCGGTCCGCTCGGCGATCTCCTTCATGAGGTCCAGATCACGGAGCAGTAGGGGCGACTTCGTCAGCACCGAACACGGGTTGGCCGCGTCACGCATGGCCTCCCAGATCCCACGCATGAGTTGATATCGCCCCTCCACCCATTGGTAGGGATCCGTGTTCGTCCCTAGCGCAACGTGATCTCCCTGCCAGGATGGACGCGCGAGCTCGGTCCGGAGGACCTCAGGGGCGTTGACCTTGACCACGATCTCACGCTCGAAATCGCGCCCGGGGTTGAAGTCGAGGTACCTGTGGGTGGGACGAGCGAAACAAAACTCACAGGCGTGTGTGCAGCCTCGATACGGATTGATCGTGAACCTGAACGGCATCCGGGACGCCTCGGGTACGCGATTGATGATCGATTTGGCTCTGACCTCGTAAAACCTCGTCTCGATCGAGCCAGGAGCCTCGAAATGGCGTACCAGCGCTTCCTCGCGGTAGCCGGGCAACCGAGCGCGTTCCTCATCTCCAACCGACAAATTGCTCCAGCGCACGAACGTATGTTTGCATGCCGGCCGGACGGCTCCCTTCGGAGCCTCGGAAGATCAGATCGCTGCCGCCGGCGGCTCTCCAGACCGGTTCGCTGCCACGATCGCCGCCTGCTGCTCAGGCGCCGGCGGGATGTCCCGCAGCAGCTCCACGACAAACTCGGCCTCAGAGCCAAACTGGAGCGCGCGGTTATGGCGGCGCTCGAACCCGATCGTGGAGATGGGGTTGGCTGACAGGCCACGACCGCATACGGACCCCGAGTAATGCGATGGATACACGACGATGTGGTCCGGAAGGGTCATGAGCCTCTCCGTCAGCGATCGGTAGAGCGTCCGGGCCATCTCCTCGGGCGTGTGCTCACCCTGGGCATGGAGGTCTGGACGTCCTGCGTCGCCGACCAGGAGCGCATCCCCTGTCAAGACCAGCCACGGCTCATCCGCCCGCCGGTGGTCGGTGACCAGGTAGGCATGGTGAGCCGGCGCATGACCGGGAGTGGAAATCGCCTGAATCTCGGTGTTGCCGAGGGTGATCACCTCGCCGTCCCCGAGCTGATGATGGTCGAACTGAGCTCCGGCGCCAGCCGGGAGATACGCGCGAGCGCCTGTCCGCTGCACCAGCTTGGACAACCCTGAGACATGGTCACCCTGGACGTGGGTGTCGAACACGGCGACGATGGGCGCTCCCTGGGCTTCTGCGACGGCGACGTACTCGTCGACCAGGTCGACGTGCGGCTCTACCACGGCCAGCTGGCTGTAGGTGAGGCAGCCCAGGACGTACGAGGCGCAAGCCGTCTCGTCGGTGAGCAACTGGCGAAAGAACACTCCTACCTCCAGAGGTTGAGGCTCGAGCTTGACCCGGTAAGGATGACCGACGGCTCGGCAGGAGCCCAAAACAGGCCACCACTACCATCGAAGCGTGCTCAACGCAGACACGGCCCAGGCCGCGTCGCGGGAGCCGTTGCTCTCGCGCGTCCCTTCGCCCGGCCTTGTGCTGGGTGCGATCGCGTCTGTCCAGTTCGGCGCTGCCATCGCCACGACGCTGTTTAACCAACTCGGGCCGGCCGGAGCGGTGACGGAACGGCTGATAACGGCGGCGGTCGTGCTGGTGGCGATCTGGCGACCCCGGATCCGAGGGCGCAGCCGGCGCGAACTGCTCCTCGTCGCGTTCTTCGGGGTGATCCTGGCCGGCATGAACCTGAGCTTTTACGAGGCGCTGCATCGGATTCCGTTGGGCATCGCGGTGACGATCGAGATGGTCGGTCCGCTGGCGGTGGGAGTCGGTGGATCGCGCCGGCCCCGAGACCTTGTCTGGGTGGGTTTGGCTGCCGCCGGAATTGTGGCCCTGATGCACGGCCAGACCCACGGCCTTGACGGCCCGGGCGTCGCATTTGCCCTAGGCGCAGGCTGCCTGTGGGGGTGCTACATCCTGGTCAACGCTCGCGTTGGGCGAGCCCTCTCCGGCGGAACCGGTCTGGCCCTGGCGATGGCGGTGGCCTCATTGGCGGCCCTCCCCTTCGGAATCGTCCAAGCGGGCGGGCACCTTCTCGCCCTCCACTCGATCCTGGTGGGTGGCGCCGTCGGGGTGCTGTCCTCCGCGATCCCGTACACGCTGGAGATGGAGGCACTCCGGCGTATAGCCGCCCCCGTGTTCGGCGTCCTGATGAGCCTCGAGCCCGCCGTGGCGGCCATCGCCGGGTTCCTCGTGCTCGACCAGAATCTGGGGGCGCGCTCTCTGGGTGGTATCGCCCTGGTCGTGCTGGCGTCGGTGGGCGCGTCACGGCGGCGTGACGCCCCGGCGCCGGTGCAGGCCTAGGAGCGCTCAGGCCCCGGCCCGGCTGAGGATCAGCTCCTCGCCGGAAAGGGTCTGGCTGCTGGCGGCCGTGATCCGCACCCCTACGAGATCGCCTGGGCTGCTCAGGCCGTCGAAGTTGACGACCTTGTTGTGACGCGAACGTCCACGCAGCCGGGTGGGGTCGGTCCGGGACGGCCCTTCCACCAGCACTTCGATCTCTCGACCGAGGAATCTCTGGGCGCGCTCCTGGGCGCGGTGCTGGACGACTTCCACCAGTCGCTTCATCCGGTCGACCTTGATCTCGTGCGGGATCTGGTCTGACAGGCTGGCCGCCTCGGTCCCCCGCCGAGGCGAGTAGAGGAACGTAAATGCGCCGTCATAGCCAACGTCCCCCACTACCTCGAGGGTCTCCAGGAAGTCCGCTTCGGTCTCCCCTGGGAATCCGACGATGATGTCCGTGGTCAGACCGCAGTCGGGCACGAGCTCACGAATCATGGCCACGCGATCAACGTAGCGTTGGCGGCTATATGTGCGGCGCATCCGCCTGAGCACCTGCGTGGACCCGGACTGAAGCGGGAGATGGATGTGCTCGCACAGCGACGGCAGCTCGGCATGGGCCCGGATCACGTCCTCGCGCATGTCTTTGGGATGCGGGCTCGTGTACCGGATCCGCTCGATGCCCGGGATCGCATCGAGCCGGGCCAGCAGCTCGGCAAACGTGCACCGCTCCCCGGTCGGAAGGTCGCGTCCGTATGAATTGACGTTCTGACCGAGCAGCGTCACCTCGATCACGCCGTCAGCGGCCAGCCGCTCGACCTCTTGGACAAGCTCATCAGCCGGGCGACTTACCTCGCGGCCCCGAGTCGAGGGCACGATGCAGTACGAGCACACGCAGTTGCAGCCGACGCTGATCTGCACCCAAGCCTGAAACTTCCGAGCTCGTTTGGCCGGAAGGCGTCCGGTGAACCCCTCGAACTCGAAGAAGCCCTGAGCGGTCAGGCTGTCGCTGGTCAAGAACTCGGCCAGCTTGTGCACCTGGCCCGGGCCGAAGGCCACATCCACGAACGGGAAGCGGCTGAAGACCTCGTCCTTGACCGATTGTGCCCAGCAGCCGCCGACTCCCACGAGCAGCTCGGGCCGGCGTCGCTTGAGCGCTCGAGCCTCGCCCAGGTGGGCTATGAAACGGTCGTCGGCCTTCTCCCGAATCGAGCACGTGTTGAACAGGATCAGATCCGCGTCGCCGCGGACCTCTGACTCCTCGTAGCCAAGCGATTCGAGCATGCCCTTCATCCGCTCGGAATCGTGCTCGTTCATCTGGCAGCCGAAGCTCGTCAGGTGGTAGCTCCGGGCCATGGTCAGGCCAAGCGTAGCGGTGAGCGGCCGGACCGATTCAGCGCGAGGTGAGTACCTCTCCGGCGTCGTCCACGGCCACGCACGTGCGAGTCAGGTGCTCACACGTAATGCTGGTGACGTTGCCGAGTGCAAATGCCCCGTAGGCTCGCCACGAGCTTGTCGTCGGGCTTGTCGAAGAAACGATCGTGTACTGCGATCCGCCGTCGTACAGCTCATCGATGGCGGTGCAGAGCCGAGCCGATGCGCACGCGACATCCGTGTAGAACTGGTGCTCACCATCGCTGTTCAGCGCGGCGTGGGACGTCGGTGACGCTCCCCACGGATCTTTCAGGGCCACGATGTCATCGGCGCCGTTGGTGTAGTCGCACAACGTGGACGACATGCAGGCGACGCTCGAGATTCGCCCCTGAGCGCTGGTCCCGGTGGGGCTTATCTTTCTCCAAGCGGCCGCACCCCCCGTCGGGTTTGTCGTCGTGAAGATCTCACCGTGATCAGCGCCGACGATGCAGCGCGAGGCTGACAGGCACGAAACCGAGTCAAGGTCGCCCTGGTTATCCAAGCGAGCCGCATGCCACGCACGCTTTCCCGCGATCGGCTTCGTCGCGATCCATGCCCTGCCGCCGCGATCCACCGCGATACAGAAGTGGAATGACACGCAGTCAATGCCGCTGAGGCGCTGACCATCGTCGATTTCGAACCGGGTCCATTTCGCGTCGAAGCCCGTGGGGTCAATGCCAACCAGTACCGCGCCACGCGTGTCGGTGGCGACACACAGGTTCATGGACGCGCAGGACACATGTGTGAGCTGCCCCGCTTCCGCAATTTTTCGCGCCTGCCAGCCGCCTGGGCCACCTGAGGGGCGGTCCGTTGTCAAGATGTCACCGGCGGCATCAATGGCTGCGCACGTCCCGTCCCGGGCACAAGAGATTCCGCTGAACGGGTTGTACCCATCGAGTGCTTGGCGCCTGCGCCACGACCCGGTCAGGGGAGCCGCGGAAGAGAAGAGGTACCCCCTCGTCGGCGTAGAGCTCGTGGCCAGACACGAGCTGGTGGAGGGGCAGGTCACATCCACAGCTCCGGGGAACTTGCTCTCATGCCACGCTGCAGCGCCGCCAGTCGGATCAGACGTGGCCCATAGGTGCCCGCCAGAGTCGTCCGTGACGAAACACAGCGTTGAGGATCCGCACCACACGGTTCCGATTCCGGCCTTGTCGACCGGAGCACCCGGCTGCCTGTGCCACGGCCCCGTCGTGGGCGTGGTCGAGCTGACCACGTTGCCTCCGCCGTCGAGGGTCAGGCACAGCTGCGCCGACGGGCAGGAAATGTCGTTTAGATACTGCTGGACGTGCAGATGCTGCTCGGTCCATGCGCTCGACCCACCGGCGGGGTTCGTAGAGGTAAAGACCAGTCCCTCGAGCGTCGCGATCGCACAGAACTTCGTGGTGGGACACGAAACGTCCTGGATGTCTTGGGCAGGCAGCTGTAGTCGATGCCAGCTCGCGCCTCCGCCGGTCGGGTCCGTGGATGTGAATAGGTGAGCGCCGGTATCCCAAAGCACGCATAGGGCTGAACTGGGACACGTGATGCCAGCGATCGGGTCCGGCGCGCGGAATGCGCTTCTTCGCCACGCCGAAGACGGACCCCGCGGATTCCTCGAGACGAAGAGCCGGCCGTTGTGGTCGCCGATCAGACATAGATGCAAAGACGGACAGGCGGGCAGCGTCAGGATATTTGTGGACGTGGGGATCGTCACGATGCGCCATGGACCGTGGCCATCCGAGCTGGCAGAGCTGACCACCTCTCCCAGGTCATCGACCGCCAGACACAGCGTGGTCAACGGGCACGTGATCTGGACCGGAAACGCCGCTGTCGTGGGCGTCGCCCGATCGACCACCTTCGGCGCAGACCACACGAGGCGAGGATGGGCGTGAGCCCCGAGGCCCAACGAAGGAAACACGCTGGCAACAAGCACAACCAGCACCACAGCCCTGAGCAACCTGGGGAGTCCGGCGGCCAGTTTAGGCTCGGCCATCACCGGTCAAACGCACCGCCGACGGAATAGTTGCGCTACGCAGCCTCGAACCCAGGCAGGACCAGCTCGACGCAGGCGCCCGGCGCTCCGTTTCGATCGACGGCCTGAACATAACCGCCGTGAGCCTCGGCCACCGCCTGCACGATGGCGAGGCCGAGACCCGCGCCGCCGGCGGCGCGGCTGCGTCCGCTGTCGACCCGGTAGAAGCGCTCAAACACGCGGCTGCGCTGCTCGGCTGGGATCCCGGGGCCGTCATCGAGCACGGTAAAGCGCACCGAGTCGGCCCCCAGGCGATGGACTTCCAGCCGTACGAGCCCCGTGTGCTCCGCCGTGTGCTCGATCGCGTTCCGGCCCAGATTGCGCACGGCCTGGGCGACGCGATCGGGGTCGGATTCAAGCGTGCCGGCGGGAATTGGTCCGAGCTCGAATTTGCGGTCGGCGGTCAGGCTGAGTCCATCCCACAGCTCGGCCACGAACGGCTGTAGGTCGAATCGCTCCTCGCGCAGGAAATCGGTGCGGTCGGCCTGGGTCAGCACGAGCAAATCGTCCACCAGCCGGCTCAGTCGTGTGATCTCCGATCGAACAAGCCGCTCCACGTGGCGCAGCTCTTCTCCTGATGCGCTCTCCTGGGCGGCCAGGACCTCGAGCTGACCTCGTATCACGGTCAGGGGCGTCCGGAGCTCATGAGAGGCGTCGGCCACGAACTCTCGCTGGCTGGCGAACGCCTCCGCCAGCCGGTCGAGCATGTGGTTGAAGGCCTCACCCAGAATCCGGACCTCATCGCGTCCCCGCCCGGAAGTCGGCATTCGCGGATCGAGGTCGCCCGCATCCACTCGAGCGGCCACAGCGGCCATCCGTCTCAGGGGGGCAGACACGCGGGCGCCCGCCAAGTAGGAGGCAATCAGCGCCAGCACCAGCACCGAGGCACCCGCCAGCAGGAATGCCCTAGCCACGCTGTGCTGGGCCACCTGCACCGTGGCCAGAGGCTCCCCGGCTCCGATTGTCGCCCCGACCGACCCAAGCTGCGCCCGCCGCTCGAACACCCTCATCTTCCCTACATCCGGCACGCCCACGACCGAATATCCCGGATCCGAGACGAGCAGGCGCCTGCTTTCGGCGTTTTCTGCCGCCTGCTCGGCCGGCGTCTCCCCGGGGTCGGCCGCGCGCGCGCCGAACACCTCCGGATGATTGCTGGCCGGGCGCTCTCCGGGAACGAGCACAAACAGGAGGGTCGAATTCGCGGTGTAGGGCTGGGCGCGGGCATATCGGATGGCGGCGGCGGAGATCTGCGCCGGCGTCCCCGCGCTCACTGGCGCGAGCGCCAGGCGGAGCTGGCTCACGTCGCCGACGACGTCTCTGTCGATCGTGTCCTGCACCTGAGAACCGGTGTCCCGATAGACGAAGAAGAAGATCGCGGCGAACGAGATCACCAGGACGCCACCCACCCAGGCAGTCAGCCGCCAGCGCAGCCCCCCGCCCCCCAGTCTGAGTCTGAGAAGGGGACGCCGGCCCGGCCGATTAATCCGCGGCATCGAAGCGATAGCCAACCGAGCGGATCGTGGCAATCGGGTTATCGCGCCGCCCGGCATCGGCTCCGCCCTCCGCGCTGCGGCGTTGGCGCAGTTTCCGGCGCAGGTATCCGACATACACGTCGACCACGTTGGTCCCGGGGTCGTAGTCGTATCCCCAAACTGCCCGGAGAATCTGATCCCGGCTCAACACCTGCCCTCGATTCCGCATCAGATAAGCGAGGAGCTCGAACTCGGTGGTGGACAGCCTGACGAGCGTGCCCTCCCGCTTCACCTCCCTCGTCAGCAGATCGATCTCGACGCCGCCCGCACTCAATGTGGTCTGGGGTACCTGGGCAGCCATCCGCAGCTGGGCGCGGATGCGGGCCAACAGCTCGGCCAGGGAGAACGGCTTCGTCAGGTAGTCGGCCGCGCCGGCATCCAGCCCGGTGACCCGATGATCGACCTCGTTGAGGGCGGTGAGCACGATCACGGGTAGTGACGGCCGTATCGACCTCAGCTCCTCCAGAACTTCAAGCCCGCTGCGCCCCGGGAGGAGCATGTCGAGCACCACCAGATCGACATCCTCTGAGCGGGCCAGCTCAAGTCCGCTGTCGCCGTCCAGCGCCGAGGCCACATTGAAGCCCTGGGCTGCCAGACCCCGCTCCAGGAAGTCGACGATCCCCGGCTCATCCTCGATCACCAAAATCAGTCCAGGCATCCAGTCCGTCCCACTCGTGGCGAAGCTTTGACGCTAAGCGGCATGTAACGAGCGTTCACCCGCGTCAGGTGTTCGGCCCGGCATTTGCTCCGAGGGCGTTCAGCCACGCGCGCATACTCTTGCCTGCGGGCGTTTCCTGCCCCTCCTCGTATCCCGTTGTGGCCCGGGCGAGGGTGATTCCGTTCAGCGTCGACCAGCCGTATTCGATCCCCGTGCCTTTGCGGGCGAAGCGGGCAATCGCCGCTCCCTGGGGGAGGAACGTGCCGGGGCGTGCGATGGCGGTGATCTCCTCAGCCACGTATTGCACCTTGCCCGCATCGGGCCCATCGAGCAGCTCGAAGTAGACGAGCGGCTGGGTGAGGTACCAGTCGGGCTCGATCCCCAGAATCTTGACCGGGCACGGCGCCAAGATCGGCGCCCCCACGGGCATTTGAGCGTCGACCCCCTGATCCGTGCGCTCCCACACGCTCACGAAGCGCAGCGGGTCGATATACGTCCCGCTGGTGGTCTTCACGGCTACGAACTCCTGGCGCAGCTCCCCGCGAACCTGACTGAGCGGCTGCGCGTGGGCATTTGGATCGCCCACCGGGTCTGTGGGAGTGACTGCCGCAGCTTGCTTTCCGGCCGTGGGCTCTACCACCTGCGGCCGGGCCCGGGGTACCCCGGGCATCGACTTCGCCGCTTTCCGGATCTGGACCGTCTCGGTGCGCGAGGACCCGCAGGCACCGACCATCAGGACGACGCATGCCGCCCCGGCACCGCGTAGCAGCGCACGGACAGCCGACCGATTTGGGCGGCTGCTCAGCCCGTCGTCGGCGCTGCGCAGATCCGAGCCCAGGCGCACGCGTTGAAGCCGTCTTTGGTGGGGTCGGGGGCCGACGGGGTGCCAATCACCTTGCCCGAGGAATTGGTCAGGTCGATCTCCTCAGAAGGCGTCAGCTTGGCGGACACCCCGTTCACCGTGGCCTTATCGAAATGCGGCGAGGTCAGCTTTGGCAGTGGAGCGAAGCCTGCTCCAGCGCCGAGTATCAGCGGCGTCTCCTCGATCCATTCGACGGTGTCCTGGCTCGAGGTGTATGCAGTCGTCTTCGAGTAGGACTTTTTCGTGGTCAGGTCGGTGATCGTGATCTTCCACGAGTCCATCCCAACCGAGGTGATGGAGGCGCTCATCCGGTTACCGGCGGTCACCTTCAGCTTCTGTGGGTTGACCGGCGTAGCGGGCTGCGGGATCAGCTCATACCAGGCCGAATACGAGGGCTTCCCCTTCGCGGACACGTCCTGCTCGGTTCCGGTCTGGATGAGCGTGTTGTCCCCGACGGTGCAGCCCGAGTTGACACATCCGCCCCCGATCCCGATCCAATCAGACGAGTACTCGGCCTGGCCCTTCTTATGCTGACGGACCTTCGGGACGGTCCATTCGCCCGTGATTGCGTGAAACAGTTTGAGGCCCTTCTTCACCGCCCCCTGGCCGTAGCCGAACCAGTTTGAGCTCTGGCTGGCCTCGCCGACCGATGGCCGGACGAGCTTCAGCAACTGCCCATGGGCACTCATAGCTCGCGCACCGGCCGGGACAGCCAGGGCCAAGCTGAGCAAACCAAACGCGACGGGCAGTACAGCCCATCGAGCGGCCAGCCGTCGCGAACGCTCAAGCGCACTCCTCAAGAAACGGGACCAGCTGCCAGCGGGGAAGTACATCGGCACCCGCGATGGTAGCTCGGCGAATTACGGCCGTGGTCGGCTAACGGCTGCTCAGCTAGAACCGGGGGCCGAGCAACTGGTCGCCCAGGTGCAGGCGTTGAACCCGTCGCTATCGGGATCCGGGGCCGAAGGAGTGCCGATTACGTTGCTGTTGGAGTCGATCAGGTCGATCTCCTCGGCCGGCGTGAGGTTGGCCGGCTTTCCGTTGACCGTAGCCAGGTCGAATACCGGAGAGGTCAGATTGGGCAGCGAGGCAAACCCGGCGTTGGTCCCGATGATCAGCGGTGTCTCCTCGATCCACTCCGCCGTGGCGTGGCTCGAGCTATACGGCACCGTGGTCGAGTAGGACTCGTTCTTGGTCACGTCCTGGATCGTGATCGTCCAGACGTTTGAATCCGCCACCGTTTCGGAGATCGAAGCATGCATGTGATCTCCCGGACTCACGGTCATGCCGCTGATCGTGGTGGACGGTGCGGGAACGAGCTCCCACCAGGCCGAGTACGACGGGCTTCCGCTCGCGGACACGTCCTGCTCGGTTCCGGTCTGGATGAGCGTGTTGTCGCCGACGCTGCAGCCCGAATCAACACAGCCACCGCCGATCCCGATCCAATCGGATGAGTCCTCGGCCTGGCCAGTCGTGTGCTGGCTGGCCGTTGGGACGGTCCAGTCGCCGGTGATCGAGTTAAAGAGCTTTCCGCCCTGCTCAAGCGAACCCTGGTCGTAGCCGAACCAGTTGCTGCTCTGGTTGGTGTCTACCTTCCCTCCCGGGAGCCGGCCATGGGCCAACCTCAGCAGCTGGCCGTGCGCACTCAGGGCGCTGGCGCTGGCGGCGGTGAGCGCCAGCGTGGTGAGCGCGCCGAGCACCAACGTGGTCAAACGCGAAGCTCTCCTCCTGGGAGCGAACTGCCAATTCCTCATGAACTTCCCCTGTCTGGCGATTCGCGGGTGAAGAATCGCCGCTCCGGTCTCTGAGACCCGCGGCACCCACATACCCGCGAGCCGGGAATTTCAAAATGGCAGCTAGCGGGCGTACTCGACCGCTCTGGACTCCCTGATCACGGTGACCTTGATCTGACCCGGGTACTCGAGCTTTTTCTCGATCTCCCGCGCTATCTCGTAGGAGAGCAGCGTGGCCGCGTCGTCACCGATCGAGCCGGGCGCGACCATTACCCTGATCTCCCGCCCGGCCTGCATCGCGTAGACCTTTTCCACGCCGGTGTGGCGCATCGCGATCTGCTCGAGATCCCGGAGCCGCTTGACGTAGTGCTCGAGGGATTCCCCTCGAGCCCCCGGGCGCGCGCCTGACAGGGCATCGGCCGCCTGCACGATCACCGCCTCGATGGTCTGGGGCTCGACCTCGTTGTGGTGGGCCTCCATCGCGTGGGCTACGGCCTCGGATTCGCCGTATTTGCGGGCTAGCTCACCACCGACGAGTGCGTGGGGACCTTCGATCTCATGCGTTACAGCCTTGCCGATGTCATGGAGAAGCGCCGCCCGGCGGGCGGTCTTGGGGCTGGCTCCGAGCTCCTCGGCCATCATCCCGGCCAGACGAGAGACCTCAACCGAATGGGCGAGCACGTTCTGGCCGTAGCTCGTGCGGAAGCGAAGCCGCCCAAGCAGCTTGACCAGCTCAGGATGGAGGCTGTTCACCCCGGCATCCAGACCGCTCTGCTCGCCGATCTGGATCATGTGGCCTTCGAGCTCAGACTTGGCCTGGTAGTAGCTCTCCTCGATCCGGGCGGGGTGAATCCGACCGTCCTGGAGCAGCTTGTCCAGGGTCATCCGGGCGATTTCACGCCTGACTCCGTCGAAGCCTGAGAGCACGACGGCGCCAGGGGTGTCGTCGATGATGAAGTCGACCCCGGTCAAATTCTCGAGCGCCCGGATGTTTCGCCCCTCCCGGCCGATGATCCGACCCTTCATCTCGTCTGAGGCCAGGTGGACAACGGAGACCGTGGTCTCGGCGGCGTGTCCGGCGGCCAGACGCTGCATGCAGACAGACAGGATGTTGCGTACGCGCCGGTCGGCGTCGCGCTTGGTCTCTTCCTCAACCAAGCGGATGCGCCGGGCGGCGTCGTGGCGGGCCTGCTCCTCGATCTCCTGAAGTAGCAGTTGCTTGGCCTTTGCCGGGGAAAGCCCGGAAGCCTGCTCGAGCGCTCTGCTCAGCTCTTGGCTTCGCTGAGCCATCTGCTCGCGCTCGCGCTCCACGTCGGCCTCACGCCGAGCCACCGCCTCTTCACGCCGGGCCAGCTCAGCCGATCTGCGGGTCTGATCCTGATCCGGCTGCTCACGTTCGCCCGGGGTTGGCACCGTTGGGGTGCCGCGCATCCGAGCGTATGCCACCGCGGCTGCAATCAGGCCTACGGCAATAAGCGCAGCGGCACCGATGATTGCCGAGTCTGCGGCACCGATGATTTCCATGCTCCATCCTCTCGCCCAGTCCGAGCCGCCGGCTCGGACCACCGTCAGTGCTTATGTCAAGCGACCAAATGGCGCGGGACGCGCGAAGGAGCCCACCAGACGACGCGTACCCTCAACAGATGTCTACATGCGTGTTCGTCGAAATGCGCGGATTGGGCCGGGTGGCCCGGTGGGGAACGACGTCACTGGATCCAATATCGAATTGTTCAAGTTTGCTGGGTTTTCGCGGCCCGCAGGCCATTCGTTCGCTACCTGGATCGTAGTACCAGCGAGCGGCTTGCGCAAACCCGGCACGGCCCCGTGCGGCGCCGGGGCAGGCTCCTGAGGGGATTGCTCAGGGGGCCGAGCGGTACTTCGAGACGGCCTCGGCGGCGAGCTCATACTCATAACCTCGGCGTAGGAGCAAGCCGAGTGCCCGTTCGCGCTCGCGCGTTGTCCCGGGGGGCTGGACGAGTCGTCCGGCGAGCAATCCCAATGCCCGCTGAAGCTCATCCTCCGGGTCATCGATCTCTTCGCCGAGGGCTTGGTCGGCCACCTCGCGTGGGATCCCGCGCTCGATCAGTCCCCGCCTGATTCGGGCACTGCCCCACTGGTTGAGGTCTCGCTTGTCCTGAATGAACAGCCGGGCAAAGCGCGCGTCATTCAGGTAGCCCTGCTCGATCAGCTCTCGCAGCACGGCGTCGGTGGTCTCAGGTTCAGCGTGACGCTTGAGCAGGTACTCACGCAGCTCGTGCTCCGTCCGCTCGCGACGGCTCAGGTAGGCGTAGCCGATCGATAGCGCCTGCTCGAAGGTCACGCTGTGGGTTCGTCAGGCAGCGCGCCGTGTTGCGTCATCGTCCACTACGCGGCGCGGTCGGCTATCACCGGTGGGGCCGGAGTCAACGGCGCCTCCTCACGCTGCTCGATCTCCTTGACCAGATCACGACCCACCCCGAGGGTGGCGTAGATCTTCTCCTCGATCTCCTTGGCCACCTCTGGATGCTCGTCCAGGAACGCCTTGGCGTTACCCCGGCCCTGACCAAGTCGCTCGTCGCCGTAGGAGAAGAACGAGCCTGATTTGGTGACGATGCTGTGCTCCAAGCCGAGGTCGATCAGGCTGCCGGACGTGGAGATCCCCTTGCCGAATTCGATGTCGAACTCGGCCTGCTTGAACGGAGCCGCCACCTTATTCTTGACCACCTTGACCTTGACCCGGTTCCCCACCGCTTCGGTGCCGTCCTTGAGCGTCTCAATCCGGCGAATGTCCAGGCGGACCGACGAGTAGAACTTCAGAGCCCGTCCGCCGGGCTGGGTCTCCGTGGGGCCGAACATCACGCCCACCTTCTCCCGGATCTGGTTCGTGAACACGCACAGGGTCTGGGTGCGACTGAGGATGCCCGTCAGCTTGCGCATCGCCTGAGACATCATCCGGGCCTGGGCGCCCACCGTAGCGTCGCCCATCTGACCCTCGAGTTCGGCTCGAGGCGTGAGGGCGGCCACGGAATCGACGGAGATCACATCCACCGCCCCGGAGCGAACCAGCATGTCGACGATCTCCAGAGCCTGCTCGCCGAAGTCCGGCTGAGAGACGAGCAGCTCGTCGATGTTGACGCCGATCTGCTGAGCATAAAGCGGATCCATCGCGTGCTCGGCGTCCACGAATGCGCACACCCCACCCAGCTTCTGGGCCTCAGCGATGATGTGGTAGACGAGGGTCGTCTTGCCCGAGGACTCGGGACCGAAGATCTCCACCACGCGACCACGGGGAACGCCACCGATTCCAAGGGCCAAGTCCAATGGCAGAGCGCCGGTAGGAATTGCGTCCACCGCCACGCGCGCGCCGGGATCCCCCATGCGCATCACAGCGCCCTTGCCAAACTGCTTCTCGATCTGGCTCAGGGCCCCCTGGAGGGCCGCTTGGCGCTTAGCGTCAAGCTTGGCGTCAGGCACCGGGCCCGACTTCTTCTGCTCGGTCATCTGGGGGGCTCCTTGATCGTTTTGAACCCGCCACGGTAAGGCTGCTCTCGGACGGAAAAGCAGCCTAGGCCCGCAGGCTGCAACAGAACAAGACACGTTCGTCACAACATTTGAACAATTGGGGGGCGGCGGGGGCGGTTTTGGGGATGCGTTCGGCTGGGAGGGCGTTCGGCTGGGAAGGCGTTCGGCGCGGGGAGGCGGTGGGGCGTTCGCGGGAAGGCGGTGGGCTGGAGGCAGTCAGCTGGGGAGCGATCGGCTTGGCCGACGTTCTTTGGTAATTGAGGTACGCATGCGTTACCTGCATTGCCATAGAACGCGTGGTGGGGCGAGTCGCGTGGGTTCGCCGGGTCTGGCGGCTCGGGCTTCTCTATCGCACCGGCATAACGCTCATCAGCGGGCCGCCCGGCGTTGAACGTGTAGCGCTAGTCCGGCTATAGGCGGCATAACGCAACACGTCAGGCCGAGGAGTGCGAGCTGATGGGCGATATGCCGGTCCCCGCCGGCGCGGTGAAGCGAGCGGCGAATCTGCTTGCGAGGGGGCTAGTCTGCTTCGCCGCCTACGCCAGTCCTACGCTGGCGAGCGGCTCGTAACGTGCGCCGGCAGGGCTGAGTCGGGAGCGAAAGAGAGTTACGCCTGCTGCGGCGAACGGAAGCGGCGGCGGGTGGGCAAGCGCTGGCGCTCCGCGCGGCGACCCCGCTCCGCGCGGCGACCCCGCTCCGCGCGGCGACCCCGACCCGCCCCGCGACCCGGACGCCCCCGCCTCCCCTCCTTGCCGCACTCGCGCCACCGTCACGTGCGGCATGTACTTTCGTCGCTCTGGGACGTACCAGCCTCCGGCTTCCAGGCGACCTGAGAGCTCGGATTGGAGCTCGGTTAGTCCTCCTCGGGGATCGTCCACCTCGACCGCCAGGACACGCGGGCGGCGTGGGGGTAGCCAGACGGGCTGACCCAGGGCTAGCTCCGAAACGCTGGCCGCGGATGCAACCTCTCGGCACACGTCAGCGATCGCCTCACCAGCCTCCAGAGGCTGCCAGCCCAGAAAGCACAGGGTGACGTGGAGGTGCTCGGGATCCAGGAGTCGCAGTCCCGATAATCCGCGTGTCGCCTCCGTGCGCCAGGCGAGCAACGCCTCGATGATCTGCGGTGGGAGCACGAGCGCCACGAACAGCCGGAGACGCTCGTCGCTCAAATCGGCTCAGACCTCTCCCAGGAGCAACCGCCTGAGCAGGTGCATGGCTACCGTCGTGGACCGTTCCCGAATGTCCGAGCGACTGCCAGGAAGGCGCGTGCTCCGGGTAAGACGAACCCCGGACCGTGAGACCACGCTGAACCAGACCAGACCGATTGGTTTTTCCTCCGTTCCTCCCCCGGGTCCGGCGATGCCGGTCAGTCCGATCCCAAAATCAGCGCTGAAGCGCTCCATCGCGCCGTCGGCCAGGCCCTCCGCGACCTCCTCAGACACCGCGCCCACTCGCTCGATCAGGCCAGGATCAACGCCCACGAGGTCCGACTTGGCCTCGTTCGAGTAGGCAACGACCCCGCCGGCGAAGTAGGCCGAGGATCCCGGGCGCTCGGTCAGCCGGGCAGCGAGCAGACCCCCGGTGCACGATTCAGCCACGGCCACCGAGCGGCCAACCAGGAGCTTGGCGACCTGCTCATCGACGGTCGATCCATCCCGGGAGAACACCGCGTCGGCGTGGCGATCGGCGATGAACGCCTCCAGGCGGTCATACGTCTCCTGGGCGGCGGGCTCAAATCTGGTGGAGACCTCGATCTCGCCGCGGCGCAGGCACGTCGTGATCTCCAGGGGGGCGAGCTCGATGCCCTGTGCCTCCGCCTCTCTCAGGGTCGAGGCGATCTCCGACTCAGGCATCCCGACCAGTCTGAGCATTCCGTGGCTATACGTGGGAGCCCCGGCGATCGCGGCCCGGAAGGCCTCGGTCTCGAGGGCCATCTTCCACATCGGTTGAAGCTCACGCGGTGGCCCGGGGAGAACCACCACTGTCGGACCCTCTCCCGAAGGAGGCGGGACAACCAGACCAGGGGCGGTTCCAACCGGATCGAGCACCGTCGCCCCCTCCGGGACCATCGCCTGCTTGCGGTTGGAGATCCTGATGGCCTCCCGATCCAGGTTCGGCCAGCGCCGCAGGAGGCCGCTCAGAATCTCCTCGATCCGCGCCTCCAGCGCCGCGTCGAGAATCATCTCCCGCCCGGAGAACCGACCCACGACCTCGGCCGTCAGGTCATCGGCCGTCGGGCCGAGGCCTCCGCTCGTCAGGATCAGCGCCATTCCGTCTTCCGCCATGTGACGGAGTGCGGACTCGAGATCCGCTGGCCGGTCGCCCACGATCTGGATCGTGGCCGTGTCCACGCCGATCTCCAACAGGCGTTCGGAGAGCCAGGGCCCGTTGCGGTCGGAGATGATGCCCGTCAGGACCTCGGTCCCCGTAACCAGGATTCCCGCTCTGGGAGCGGCGGCTACGGACACGTCGGCTGCTGCGAGAGCGGAATGTGAGAGGTGCGCTTGGGCGTGATCAGGAAGCGGATCGGCGTGGCCGACGGCGCCACCGGCACCGCCCGTCCGTTCACCCGCACCGTGATCAAGTTGTTCCCGAGCGTGAGCAGCAACTTCCGACCATGCTCGACTGGGATCGACTGGCCCGGGGCAAAGACCTGCTCGTTGATCAGCTTGGTCCCCGCGCTGTCGACCAGACAGACATAGACCTGACCCGTGGCAACCATCTTCAGGACGACCTTCTTGGGCAGCGAGGGCAGCCGAGGATGGGTGCTCCGGTGCAGATGGGTCGCGGTGTGCAGTGAGGTTGATGGGTGGGTGACAGGCGGCGTCGAGTTGTTCTGGTTGGCCGAGCCGACCGCGTACAGAATGCCCACCACGATCGCTACCACGACGACGATCGAGACCCAGGGAGGGATCCGCAGACCGGTGCGCTCCCGGCGCGCCCGCTCCCGCCCAAGGGAGCCCGTCGGGCGGAGATCGTGGTCCGAGGGACGCTCGTAGTGGTGCCTGAACTCGTCGACCAGCATCCGGGTGTCCAAGCCCAGATAGCCCCCGTAAGTGCGCAGGAAGCTCTTGATGTAGACGGGGCCGGGAAGCAGGTCCCACTCTTCGTTCTCGAGCGCGCGCAGGTACTTGGCCCGGATCTTGGTCGAGGTCTCGACTTCCGTGATGTCGATATGGGAGCGCATCCGGGCCTCCCGCAGGGTTGCGCCGATTTCGGCCATCGGCTGAAGGCTATCGACGCTCCTCGGGTTGAAAGGCCGAGGAAAAAGTCAGTCGAGTGGGGGCATTTCGCCCCGCGCGCCCACGGCAGAGGGCGCATCGGCCTCGGCTAGGTGGGAGAGGATCCGAGGAACATCAGCTTCGGAGATCAACACCTGCCGCGGCTTTGATCCCTCATAGCCGGAGATAATGCCCCGCCGTTCCAGCATGTCGATCAGCCTGCCGGCTCGGGTGTAGCCCAGCCGCAGCCGGCGCTGGAGCATCGAAGTTGAGGCGGTGCCCATCTGGGCCACCAGCGCGATCGCCTCCTCCAGGAGCGGGTCCTCGTCAGGCGAGAACTCGCTCTCATCCTCGCTCGAGTTCCCCGAAGATTCGACCTCAGCCAGCAGCTCATCCTGAAAGTCCGGTTCGCCCTGACGCCGCCAGGCCTCAGTGAGCTCGGCGATCTGGTCCTCGTCGATGTAGGCGCCCTGGATCCGCTGGAGCTTGGACGCCCCCAGCGGCGAGAACAACATGTCGCCCTGGCCGAGGAGCGTCTCCGCCCCGTTCTGGTCCAGGATCACCCGAGAATCGGTCTGGCTGGACACGGCAAAGGCGATCCGAGACGGAACGTTGGCCTTGATCATTCCGGTGATCACGTCGACGCGCGGGGACTGGGTGGCCAGGACGAGGTGGATACCCACGGCGCGGGCTTTTTGGGCCAGCCGAATGATCGAATCCTCGACTTCAGCGGGAGCCACCATCATCAGGTCCGCCAGCTCGTCGATCACACAGAGGATGTAGGGCAGCGGCGGCTCGCCTCGCTGCTCCCGGGCTTGGTTGAGCTCGGGCAGGGCCCTTGTCCGGGCCAGCGACATCATCCCGTAGCGCGTCTCCATCTCCTTGACGAGGTTCTGGAGAGCGTTGGCGGCCATCCTGGGGCTCGTTATGACCGGTGTGAGGAGATGCGGGATCGATTCGTAATGGTTGAGCTCGACCTGCTTGGGATCGACCAGGACGAAACGGACGTGGTGGGGCGTGGCCCGGAGGAGAATCGAGGCGAGCATGGCGTTGACGCAGGCCGACTTGCCGGCGCCGGTCGTGCCAGCCACCAGAACATGGGGCATCTTGGCCAGGTCGGCGCCGATCGCACGACCGGCCACGTCCTTGCCGAGCCACACCGACAGCACCGACCAGTCGCTCGGCGGGTCCTGGAAGACGTCGCCCAGGTGAACGATCCGGCGCCGGGCGTTGGGGACTTCGACCCCCACCGCCTGCTTGCCGGGAATCGGGGCAAGGATGCGGATGTCGGTGGCCGCGAGCGCGTAGGCCAGATCGTCCTTGAGCTGGGCGACCTTTGACACCTTCGTGCCCGGCGCCAGGCGAAGTTCGTAACGGGTGATATGCGGGCCGGTGACCCGACCGATGACCTTGGCGTCGATGCCGAAGTGCCCAAGGGTCTCCAGGAGCGTCCGAGCCACCTGCTCCTGCCCCGCGGTGTCGGGCTTGGCTGCCTCCCCGGTCGAGCGGATCAAAAACCGCGAGGACGGAGCGCGCCACGTGAAGCTCGGGTCGTCCGTCACGCTCGAGCGATAGCGGCCGCGCGGCGTGAGCTCGCTGGAATCCACCGCCGGTGGCTCCTCCTCCAGCTCGTCTTCGAGCTCGTCGAGAGGGTCCATCTGGGCGGGCTCCTCGTCCTGGAGCTCATCGGCTGGAGGCGCCTCTACGTGCGTCGAGCGAATGACGAGCTCAGAGGTGTCAGGTTCTGGAGGCAGAAATGGCTCGTCCGCCGGCAGTGACGCAGTCCGATCCATCATCGTCTGGGTGAATTCTCCGGTCCGGCGCCGCATCACGCGAGTCGTCTGCGCGACGCTGTCGGTGGCGTAACGCACCATTCCAGCCGCGCCGGCACCGGTCACCAGGAGCAGGCCTACCACGAACAGGAAGATGGCCAGGATCTCCGCGCCCGTGTTCGAGAGCAGATGCGAGGCCAGCCAGAACTCACCTTGTCCGAGGAGGCCGCCACGGGTTCGGAAAGCAGCCGCGTGCCAGAAGGCCCGGCCGGCCAGCGGGCCAGGACCGAGGTCGAGTGTTCCGCTGGCCAGCGCCAGCGTGACCGCAGCCGTGAGGCAGATGACGCCGGCGCGAAGAGGACGAGTGGGTGGCCGCAGCTCGCGCATGAGCAGGAGCCCGCCGGCAATCACGAGAGCCGCCGGGACCGCGTATCCGACGACTCCGAGCACGAATCGGGCTCCGCCGGTCAGGCCACGACCCACGGGGCCGCCGGAGACGCCGCCGTAGGCCACCGCCGCCAGGAACACGCCCAGGGCAATCAGCGCCAGAGCGATTACGTCCAGCTGATGGGGCGCCAGGTCGATTCGGGGCAGCGTCGGGCGGGAACTGAGCAGCGAGCGCCTCGCCCGCGAGGGGGGCGCCTTCTTACGCGCGCGTGTAGCCATCTCCGATCAGATGGCTTCGACGGAGGCGACCCGTGTCCTGCCCTCCCTACCATTGGCAATCACCATGCCCACGTACGAGCGCTCACCACGAGTCCTGGTCGTCGAGGACGACGAGGCGATCGCCCAGGTGCTGCAGCGGACCCTGCGACTGGAAGGCTATGAAGTCAAGATCGCGATCGACGGAGTGAACGCGCTCGATGAGGCGCACTCTTTTCTGCCCGACCTGATCATTCTCGACCTGGGTCTGCCCCGCCTGGACGGGATCGAGGTCGCCAAGCGACTGCGGCAGTCCGACGACGTCCCGATCCTAGTGCTAACGGCCAGGGACGCCATCGAAGCGCGCGTGGAGGGGCTTGACGCTGGAGCCGATGACTACCTGGTCAAACCGTGGGAGCGCCAGGAGCTGCTGGCCAGACTTCGGGCACTGTTGCGGCGGCGCCCGCCCCGTGGCCAGGCCGCGTTGACGGTCGGCGACCTCCAGCTCAATCCTGACACGCACGAGGTGGCACGCTCCAGTCGGCCGATCGATTTAACTCAGCGAGAGTTTGAGCTGCTGGAGTACCTGATGCGCAACGAGCGCATCGTGATCTCTCGGCAACGATTGCTCGACGAAGTGTGGGGCTACGATCCCTTCTCCATGACGAACACGATCGAGGTGTTCGTCTCCAACCTCCGACGCAAGCTTGAAGCGGGTGGCGAGCCCCGGCTCCTCCATACGATCCGCGGCGCGGGCTACGTTCTCCGCGTATAGGCGGATTCCCGTCCGCTGGCGTCTGGCCGGCGGATCGGCTGCGCTGACGTTCGTGATTCTGGCTGCTTTCGCGGCGCTTGTCGGAGTCAAGACGAGCGAACAGGTCCGGGGCAGCTTCAACTCAGAAACGCACTCGTCAGCCGGCCGCCTGGTCCACCAGCTTCGTCTTTTCTGGCTCCCGGGGGGCAAGCAGGTCGACTGCGCCAATGCAACGCCTGACCTGAGCGACTATTCGGCCGCTGCGCACGCTCAGATCAGGATCTACAGCTTCGACCTCCGGCTCCTCTGCCTCCAGGATGTTGCGCCGAATACCAACAGCAAGGCGGCCAAGCACCTCCTCAGGGCCGCGCCGCAGTTCGCGGCGCCCACTGCTTCAGGGGTGACCCAGGAGCGCGGCTACCGAGTCGTGGTCGAGCAGATACGAGTCCGCGGTCCCGGACCCGAGAAGCACGCTTGGCTCCTCTACGCCCGGCCCCTCTCGGACCTCGACCACACAATCGCCCGGGTCCAGTTCTTCCTGCTGCTCGGGGTATTGGGCGGGACCGCCCTCGCCCTGCTCGCCGGCCTGGCCACCGCTGCTCGGGCGATCCGGCCGATTGTCGAGTTGACCGGAGCCGCGCGGGAAATCGAGCGAACCCGCGACCCGAGCGTCCATGTCCCGCTGCCCAAGGCCGACGACGAGGTGGCCGAGCTGGCCCGCACGCTCGAGGGGATGCTTCAGAGCCTTGATGCCGCGCGTACCGGTACCGAGCGCATGCTGCAGCGCCAGCGTGAATTCGTCGCCGACGCGTCGCACGAGCTCCGAACCCCGCTGACCAGCGTCCTGGCCAGCCTCGAACTGCTATCGGAGGAGCTGGAGGGCGAACAGGCCGAAACCGCCCAGGGGGCGTTGCGGTCGGCCCGGCGGATGAGGCGTCTGGTGGGCGACCTGCTGCTTTTGGCCCGAGCGGACGCCCGGCGCTTCCAGACCCACACCCCCACCGAGCTTTCCGACGTGCTGACGGAGGCGGCCTCGGAGATCGGGCCGATGGCACAGGATCACGACATGTCGATCGATCCGAAGCCCGCGGTCATTTCAGGGTCTCGGGATGAACTTCATCGGATGGTCCTCAACCTGCTCGAGAACGCGGTCAAGCACACACCACGCGGAACCCGCATCAGCGCGTCCACGCACAGCTCCAACGGTGATGCGGTGCTGGTGGTGGAGGACTCAGGTCCGGGAATCTCGCCCGAGCTGGCCCCGCGCGTGTTCGAGCGCTTCGTCAGAGGCGGCGGCGACGGGGCTCGTGGCTCCGGCCTGGGACTGGCCATCGTTCGTGCAGTGGCCGAATCACATGGCGGCTCGGTGGCGCTGAGCACCAGCGAGAGCGGGAGCGGCACGCGGTTCGTGGTCCATCTGCCTACGAGCCGGAGCTCGGACGAGGGTGACTCGCCGCCCGACGACGACAAGTCCGCTCCCGACTACACCTCAACGACGACCGGGAGCACCATCGGCCGGCGCCGCAGGCGGTCATAGACGAAGGCCGCCAGGTCGTCATGGAGCTCCTGCTGGAGCAGATCGATCTCTCCGATTCCGTCGGCCACAGCTCGACGTAGGGTCAGTTCGACCTGATCCCGGATCTCCTGCACCAGGCCGTCGGCCTGCTCGATGAAGGGAACTCCGCGGAAGATCACCTCAGGGGCAACGACCGACTCGCCGCTCTGCTCTGAGACGGTGGCGACGACGATGAAGATGCCGTCGTCGGACAGCATGCGCCGGTCACGCAGCGCGACGTCGGCTGGATCTCCGATGTCGACCCCGTCCACGAAGATCATCCCGGCCCGCTCGGGCTCGCCGAACCTTGCGCCGCCCGCTTCGATCTCGAGCGGCAGGCCGTTCTCGCCGCTGAATACCCGCTCGGGGTCGATCCCCACTGCCTCGGCGAGCTGGGCGTGCAGGTGCAGTCGCTTGTGGTCCCCGTGCATGGGCAGCACATAGCGTGGGGTGAGCAGGTTCAGCATGAGCTTGAGCTCCTCCTGATACCCGTGGCCCGAGGCATGGATCGGCGCCTCGCGCGTGGTGATGACCTCGCATCCGATGTGGTAGAGACGGTCGATCGTCTCCCCCACCGCGCGCTCGTTACCGGGGATCGGCGTGGCCGAGAATACGATCGTGTCCCCCCGCCGCAACTTAATCGTCCGGTGATCGTTGTGGGCCATACGGCGCAGGGCCGATAGCGGCTCGCCCTGAGACCCGGTCGAGACCACCACCACCTTCTCGTCAGGCCAGTCCTCGACTTCCTGTGGCTGGATCAGGATGCCTTCAGGGAACTGAATATGGCCCAGCGAGCGCCCGATATTGACGTTCTTCCGCATCGAGCGGCCCACCAGCGCCACCTTGCGCCCCAGCGCTGAGGCAGCGTCGATCACCTGCTGGACGCGATGGATGTTCGAGGCAAAGCTCGTGACCACGATCCTGCCCGGGGCGCGGGAGAACACCTCCTGAAGATGGGGCCCGACGCCCCGCTCGGAGGGCGAGAACCCGGCTCGGTCGGCGTTTGTCGAGTCGCCGCAAAGCAGCAGCACTCCATCGCGCCCCAGCTCGGCCAGCCGGGAAACATCCGCCGGTGGTCCGTCCACGGGCGTCTGATCGAACTTGTAATCGCCGGTGACCACGACCCTCCCCAGCTCGGTGCCGACGACGACCGCGCACGAGTCAGGGATCGAATGGGTCATGTGCACGAGCTCCACCTCAAACGGCCCGAGGTCAAGCACCTGGCCAGGCGGTAGATCGTCGAGCTCGACCTCGCGCAAGCGGTGCTCATCAAGCTTGGAGCGCGCCATGGCCATGGTCAGTGGCCCCCCGAACACGGGGAGATCCTGACCCAGCTCTCGCAACACCCACGGCAGGGCCCCCAGGTGATCCTCGTGTCCGTGGGTCACGACGATCGCTTCGATGTCCCGCACCCGGTCACGCAGGTAGGCGAAATCGGGCAGCACGAGGTCGATCCCGAGCATGTCGCTGGTGGGGAACCGCAGCCCGCAGTCGACCACCACGATCCGCTCCTCGTACTCGAGGACCGTCATGTTCTTGCCGATCTCGCCCAGTCCACCCAGGGGCAAGACGCGGAGCCCGGACTCAGTCACACAGCTGAGGGGGGCGCCAGGCCCGCGGACGGCACTCCGGAGGCAAGCAATCCGTGGCGCTCCAGCATGGCGCGGATCACAGCCTCCTCATCCTCGTCGAGCTCGACATACGGAAGGCGAGGCTTGCCCACCGGAAGTCCGATCAGGTTGAGAGCGGCCTTCGTCGAACAGGCCAGCGGGGCCACCGTCAAATCCCGGTAGACGTCCGCGAGCGAGCTGTCGATCTCGCGTCGATGCTCGGGCTCATCGACCATCCGCCGGAACTCGCCCGCGAACAGATGGGCAGCCACCAGAATGCCGCCAGCCTCCCCCATCTCCAGTACATCGGCGAACAGGTCGTCGTTTCCGGCGTATATCTGGAGCCCGTCGACCTTAGCCAGGTTCTCGGCGTTGGATTGCTTGACCGCCACCACGTGCTCAAGCTGGGCGAGCTCGGCGAGCAGGTCGTTGGGCATGTCAGATCCGGTTCGCAGCGGGATGTTGTAGAGGACAATCGGCTTGTCGGTGGCCCGGTTGATCTCTTCGTAGTGACGGATGATCCCCCGCCGGTTGGGCCGGTTGTAGTACGGATTGACCGACAGCAACGCGTCGGCCCCCAACTCGGTGGCGCGCTCGGTCAGGTGGACCGCATGCCGGGTGTCGTTGGAGCCCACCCCGGCCACGATCGTGCACCGCGGATGGGCAGGCTTGATCTCCGCGATCGCGAGCGCGACCAACCCGAGCTGCTCCTCGTCATCAAGCGTGGCCGCCTCGCCGGTCGTTCCGCACAGCACGAGTCCGTCGCAGCCCTGCTCGAGCAGGTGGTGCATCAGCCTGACGGCGGCTTCGTCGTCCACTCGCCCGGCCGCATCGAACGGCGTGACCATCGGAACGAGAACCTCCCCAAGCTGGGCGGACATCGGGGCGATTATCGCAGGGCTCTCAGTAGCCGCTGTTCTTGCTTTTCGGCTTGGTCTTGATCGCCGTGCCTGACGGGCTCATGGCGTACCAGAGTCCTCCGCTCGAGTTGAGCGCCTGGCCGTGGGCCGTGCCGGCCGCCTGATCTGCCGTGTATAGGTAGAGCGGCCAGCCGGCGTAGGTCACCACGCGCCCTCCGGAGGGATCCGGGGCACTTGAGATGAGCGAGGACTTTGCGCCCGCGGAGGCCGACGCCTTCTGGCCCGAAGGGGCCTTCAGCGGGGGCCAGATCTGGGCGCAGGAGCCGGTGCAGGTGACCTTCTTGGCGTTGTCGGGAGCGAAGATGTAAAGCGTCCGTCCCTGGGCGTTGACCAGGACGGTCCCCACTCCTGACACGCTGGCCGTGGAGAGGCTGACGCCGCTCGAGGACCCCCCAGTGGTCCCGGATCCGCCGGCCGTGCTCGAGGGTGTCGACGGCGTGTGGCTGGAGCTCCCACACGCGCTGGCCGCAAGGCCCAGGGCGACGATCACGACCGCTCTCCGCATGCCCGGGAGACTAGCGAGCTTCGGTACCGTCGTGCCTGTGAGCTACCCCGACCTGGAGCGCCGCCGCCAGGCACGCATGGAGGCTAAACGCGCTCGGATCCGGCGGCGTCGCCTGGGGGCGGTGGCGTCTCTGGTGGTCGTGACGGGCGTGGTCGTGTCGGTCGTCGCTGCAACCAGCGGAGGCGGCCGCGCGGCGGGTCGAGGCCACAAAAACAGCGCCACGACGGCCGCGAGCACTTCCGGCCACAAGGCCGCGGCTCGCGCCCATGCTGGCACGGCCGCTGGGCTGCGTGGCACGGGACGCCCCGGCCACGCCATCGTCCCGATCCTCATGTATCACGTGATCAACCCACCCCTACCCAGCGCTCCGTACCCGGGCCTGTACGTCCCCAAGTCGGAGTTCGCCGCCCAGATGCAGGCCCTCAAGAGCGCGGGGTGGCACGCGGTCACGATGGACCAGGTCGAGGCCAACTGGACACGCGGCGTGCCGCTCGGGCCCGGCAAGCCGATCATCCTGAGCTTCGACAATGGCTACCAGTCGCAATACACCAATGCCCTGCCGGTGCTCAAGCGACTCGGGTGGGTGGGCGTGGAGAACATCCAGCTCCAAGGGCTTCCGCCCTCGCAGGGAGGCCTGACCGATGGCCAGGTGCGCGGTCTGATCCGCGCGGGTTGGGAACTCGATACCCAGGGCATCAGCCACGCCGATCTGATCACGCTCGATGCGACGCAGCTTCACTATCAGGTGGCAACTGCCCGCCAGATTCTTCGGCGGCGCTACGGTGTCCCAGTCAACTGGTTCTGCTACCCATCCGGCCACTACAACGCGACCGTGATCGCCGCGGTCCGGGCGGCCGGGTTTGAGGGCTCGACGACGGTCGTGCCCGGATGGGCCAGTCGGTCGGATGACCCCTACCGGCTTCCGCGCCTGCGGGTCCTGGGCGGGACCACGCCCTCCCAGTTGCTGGCCCAGATCACCGCGGCCCGGGCCGCCTCCCAAGCGCCGGCCTCCTACTCATGACGGCCCTCGCCGCAGCGGCCTACGCGAACAACCTGCATTTGGGCGAGTCGCTGCCTCCGCTCATCGCCACGGTCGTTTATCTGTCTCTGTACACGCGGCGCGTGCGCACGCTCGCCCGCGAGGGGCGGCCGGTTCCCAGGTGGCGGGTCTGGTGTTTTGTGGCGGGAGTGGCGCTGGTACTGGGCGTGCAGGTGGGCCCGGCCGACGACCTGGCGGACACGCTGCTGGTCGCCCACATGGCCCAGCACATAATCATCGGGGACATCGCGAGCCTGCTGATCGTGCTGGGGCTGACCGGGCCCGTCCTAGGACCCCTACTGCACATTCGCGTCACGCGCCCGATCCGAGTGGCCGCGAGTCCGGTTGTGGCGCTCGTGCTCTGGGCGGCCGACCTCTACGCGTGGCACATCCCGTTCTTCTACCAGGCGGCCATCAACCACGACCTGGTCCACTCGCTTGAGCATGCCTGCTTCTTGTGGTTCGGCAGCCTGTTGTGGCTCGCGCTGATCGGCCCCCTGCCCAAGCCAGCCTGGTTCCGCGGCTGGGGAGCCATGGGATACGTGATCGCAGTCCGCTTGCTGGGGGCGATCCTGGCCAACGTCCTGATCTGGGGCCAAACGGTCTTCTATCCCGTCTACGACGCCCGGGACGCCACCCGGGGCATCAGCGCGCTTTCGGACCAGAATTTGGCCGGCGGCTTGATGATGATCGAGGAATCGCTGCTCACGGTGATTCTCCTGGCTTGGCTCTTCTTCCGATTCGCCATGCAGGACGAAAAGCGTCAGGAACTCGTGGACCTGGCCGAGGCGCACGGCGTGGCCCTATCTGAGGAGCGAGCCCGGCGAGCCGCCATGGCCGGTGAGACCGACCGGCTGCGTGAGCGGATCTTGAGCGGGGCGGCTCGACAGGGCTCCCGAGCGAGCGTGGGATCAGCGCGCGAACCTGATGACCTTGCGGATCAGGACCTGGAGAACTAGCCGATAGTCTGTCGCCATGCCGAGTCTGCTCGATCTCACCGTCCAAGGCGACGTCGCCACGATTGCAGACGAATCCAAGCTGGGGCAGATCAAGCTGATGGAGCCGGCGGAGCTCTACCGACTGTGGGAGAAGCAGAACTGGATCTCCCATGAGATCGATTTCAGGCAGGACCGACGGGACTGGGACGCGATGGACGAAGAGGTCCGCGACGAGATGATGTGGGGGCTGTCGGCCTTCTTCGTGGGCGAAGAGCGGGTCACCAATCAGTTCTCCGGGCTCGTGCTGGCGGCCGAGGACAAGCACGAGGAGGCGTTCCTGCTCACCCAACAGGTCGATGAGGCGCGGCACGCTCAGCACTTCAACCGCCTCTTCGAGGAGGTGTTCCAGTTCGATGGCTCGTTCGAAGACCGCCTGGAGCGCGCCCGCGGCGACCTGACCGATGACTACTTCACGCTTTTTGACCTCCACCTGACCGACGCCCACGGCGCGCTGTTGGACGATCCCTCGAACATCGAGGCCAAGGTCGACTTCGTCACGCTCTACCACATGGTGATCGAGGGCACGCTGGCCCTCACCGGCCAATACTTTCAGACCGCCGACATGGAGCGGCGCCGAATCCTTCCCGGTCACCTGGAGGGTTTCAAGAGGATTTCCCAGGACGAGCATCGCCACGTGGCGTACGGAACGTGGTTCCTTCAGCAGAAGGTGCGCGATCCCGATCTGGCTCGGCGCGTGCAGGACAAGCTCGCCCAGACGCTGCCCGCCGCTGCGGGAGTGCTCGTGCCACCGGGCTACAAGCTGGGCGACGATTACGAGTACCTCGGGTTCTCCAGCCAAGAGATGAACGAGTTCGCCTTCACCGCGCTCTCGCGCCGCCTGAAGGTGATCGGGATTGGGCTGCCGGCGCTGGCCTAGGAGCACTGGGGACCGGCATGGCCAATCGTGCCCACGGTGGTGACTAGTCCGACCACGACGACCACGAGCGCCCTCACAACTACCACCGCCCCGACGACCACCTCGGCACCCGCAAGCCAGCCGGCTTACTTCCAGGGGGTGGCGGGCGGCGGGAGGCAGCGACCGCCCACGCTTGAGCTCACCGGCGACGGGACGCTGTTCGTGGACCACGTGCAGTGGAGCTCGTGGGGAGGCCCGACGGCAACCGGAAGCGGCGACGCGGTGTACCACGGCTGCACCCCCGACTGTGCGCAGGCGCCGACGCACACCGCGCTGGTCACGATCCGGCTCTCGGAGATCAGGACCTGCGGCAGTCGCCGCTACTACGCCGGAATCACCCTCACGCGCAGCTCGGGTCGTCTGCTGGACGAGGGCTTTCTGCAGCGGTCCTGGAGCCCCTGCTGAGCGAGCCCTCCTAACCCTGCTCGGTCGCCCGCGGGGCGTAGCGGTGGTGGAGCATCAGAGCATTGCCGTCGGGGTCGGCGAAAAAGGCCATGTGGCAGACCCCCGTGTCCAGGATGTCGCCCTGAAACCGGACGCCTCGCTCTTCCAGAGCTCGGCGAACCTCGGCCACATCGTCGACGTGTAGAGCGACCGGGTTTGGATTGGCGTGGTGCTCGAGGCCCATCTTTTCGGCGTTATAGATGCTCAGCGTCAGGTTGCCGCTCTCAAACTCGGAGTAGTTTCGCTCCGGCAGGTAGACCGAGCGGGGCAGTCCCAACGTTTGGCCGTAGAACTGAACTGCCTCATCAAGGTCGTGGGTGGGCATGCCGACGAAGTCGACCCCGCGGACGAATTCGGAGGTGGTGCTCATGCTGGCTCCTTCTGTCGTGTGTTTGCGCGCTGATCCGAGGTGAATCCCAGGATCAGCTCGGCAGTCTCGGCGGGAGAGTCGAGCTGCGGGCAGTGGCCGAGGCCAGGTAGCTCGATCCAATCGGCACTCGGAAGCAGGTCTCGGTAGCGCACCGCGGCCTCTGGCCAGGAGAGAAGCCGGTCCTCGGTCCCCCAGACGATCCTGACGGGACAGACGATCCGCCCAGAATTGAGGGGAAACCCACGACGGCGAGCCCGCTCGAGCAGCGCCGGGGCTGCCTCGCACGCCGCTGCGCCCCGTATCTGGTGAGCGAGCAGGTCGGCCGGGAGATGCTCGAAGTTCACCGTGGTGTACTCGGTGGCCCGCCGACGGCCTTCGACCGAGGACACGATCTGATCTGCGTAAGGGGCGGCTCCGCGGACCAGCTCCTGCTGGGTCGTGAAGTACTCGAGTCGCCACTCCTGCGCCGGGTCGTCCTCGGCCCAGCCGCCCGCGGGCGCCAGCGCAACCACGCTGCGGGCCCGGCCTCTGGACGCGAGCTGGAGCGCCACATATCCACCGAGCGAGTTGCCGACGACATGTGCCGTCTCGAATCCGGCTTCGTCCATCGCAGCCTCTACCGCCTCGACCAGCGTGTCGTCGTTCGCCGCCGCGGGCCACGGAGGACCGCCGGCGTGTCCGGCCAGAGTGGGCGCCAAGACGTCATGGCGGCGCTCGAGCGCGGGCAGGACCAGCTCCCAGGTCCGCCACGTGTCGGTGAAACCGTGAATACAGACGAGCGGCTGGCCCTGACCGCGGCGGTAGGAGGGCGTGAATCCCTCGATCCCGCTCACAGCAGCTTCTCCAGACCGATGACCGGTGACTTCTCGAGCGAGGACACGCGACGAACCGCTAGGAGCACGCCGGGCATGAATGATTCGCGGTCGACGGAATCGTGCCTGATCGTGAGGGTCTGACCGACGTCGCCGAAGATGACTTCCTGGTGGGCGACCAGTCCAGGCAGGCGGACGGAATGGATGGGGACGTCGCTGAGCTCGGGCGCTGCCTGGCTGATCAGCCTGGCCGTGCGAGCGGCCGTCCCGCTCGGGCGGTCGACCTTACGGTCGTGATGGAGCTCGATGATCTCGGCCTTGGCCATATGGGTCGCCGCCTCCTGGGCGAAGCGCATCATGAGCACTGCGCCGACGGCGAAATTGGGCGCCGCGAACACGTTGGCCCCGCTGAGCTCATCCAGCTCTGACAAATCGAAACCCGTCGTCCCGATGACCACGTGCACGCCGGCGGCAGTTGCCTGACGGGCGTTGTCGATCGCCGTGTCAGGCACGGTGAAATCGACCAGCACGTCTGGCCGCTGGCCAAGGGCGTCCTTTAGCGAAGAGCCCAGCGCAGGATCGACCCGGGCCACGAGCTCCATGTCGGGCGCCCGCTCAACCGCACCACACACCGTTTGACCCATCCGGCCAGCCGCGCCGGCCACGGCCACGGCGATCATGCGCCGGCCAGAGCCGGCGCCACGGCCCCGAGCGTCTCCTCGAAACGCGCCTCCCCAGGCCCTATCCCAGCCACGGCCAGGTGCTCGGGAGCCCACAGCTCATCGACGAGGACCGCCAGATCCTCACGGGTCACCGACTCGATCCGCGTGATGACCTCATCGATCGAGAGCAGCGGCTCGCCGCTCAGCACTTCGGACCCGAGGCGGTTCATGCGGGCACCGGTCGACTCGAGCGCCAGGACGACTCGGCCCTTGAGGTTCTCCTTGGCCCTTTCTACCTCTTCAGTGGACCCTGGATCCCGTCGCAGCCTGCTCAGCTCATCGCCCACCACCGACATCGCCTGGCCGAGGTTCTCCGGACGGGTTCCGACATACAGCCCGACCTGTCCGGTGTCACGGTAGGCGCTGGTGAACGAGTAAACCGAATAGGCCAGACCGCGGCGCTCGCGAATCTCCTGAAAGAGCCGAGAGGAGGTCGTGCCGCCGAACAGCGTGTCCAGGACCCGCAGGGCGAAGCGCCGGTCATCGTGGCGAGAGATCCCCGTGGCCCCGAGACAGACGTGGTACTGCTCGGTGTCCTTGCGTTCGAATCGACGCCGCGGCGCACCCGTCGGGGGTGTCGTCGTCCGGTCGGGTCCTTGGCCATTGCCGACCGGCACCTGCTCGATGTGCTTGGCCGCCAGCGCGACCAGTTCGTCGTGGTCCACCGAACCCGCGGCCGCGATCACAATGTTGGCCGGCCGGTACCGCTCGGTATGGAACCGCGCGATCTCTGCGCCCGGGGTATCGGCGATCACCTCGGCGCGACCGATGATCGCCCGGCCCAGCGGATCCGATCCGAAGACCGCCTCTCCGAAGACATCGAACACCTTCTCCTGAGGATCGTCCTCATACATGGCGATCTCTTCCAGGATCACTTCGCGCTCGGCCTCGATCTCCTCAAAGGCGGGGCGGAACACCATGTCGGCCATCACATCGAAGGCCTCGGGTAGGTGCTGGTCGATCACCCGGGCGTAGACCGACGTCGTCTCCTTTCCCGTTCCGGCGTTGAGCTCGGCCCCCATCGCATCGAAGATCTGGTCGATCTGAAGCGAGCTGTACGAAGCCGAGCCCTTGAACAGCAGGTGCTCGATCAGGTGCGAGAGCCCGGCCTGACTATCGGACTCGTGTCGGGAGCCCGTGGCGATCCAGAGGCCAAGGGCGACCGAGCGGACGGAGGGCATAGCCTCCGTCACGACCCGGACGCCGTTGTCCAGACTTGTGAGCCGGTGCTCCTCGATCACTACGAGCGCGGTCGCTCTGGATCGCGGTCGCGCACACGCCCGCGATCACGGTCCCGATGCCCTCCGCGCCCTCCGCGGCCATCGCGCCCTCCGCGGTCTCCGCGGTCGCCACGGTCACGGTTCCGAGAGGGACCAGGATCGCCCGTGCCCACGCTGGCCAGCTCCTCGGCGGTCTTGCCAGCCACCTCGGGGTCGTCAGCCAGGCGCAGCCCGATACGGCCACGCTCGCGGTCGACTTCGACCACGCGGACGGTCAGCTCATCGCCTCGATTGAGGACATCCTCGACCGTGGCGATCCGCTCGCCGGGGGCGATGTTCGAGATGTGCAGCAGACCGTCGGTCCCCTTGGACAGCTCGACGAACGCACCGAAGGCCGTGGTCTTGACGACCTTGCCCTGGAACTCGTCGCCGACCTCGACGTCCTTGGTCATCGAGCGGATCCGCTCGACCAGCGCATCTCCATGCTCGCCGTCGGAGGCGTATACCAGCACCTGGCCGTCCTCGGAGACGTCGATCTGAGCCTCGAACTCCTCCTGGAGGCCTCGGATCGTCTCGCCGCCCTTGCCGATCAGCAGGCCGATTTTCTCGGGGTCGATCTGGATCGTCGAGATCCGCGGTGCGTGCTTGGAGAGCTCGGTCCGCGGGGCATCGATCACCTGGGCCATCTCACCCAGGATGTACTCCCGAGCCACTTTGGCCTGTGAGAGGGCGTCCCGCATGATCTCGAACGTCACCCCGGTGATCTTGATGTCCATCTGAAGCGCCGTGATCCCGCGCTCAGTGCCGGCGACCTTGAAGTCCATATCCCCCAGATGGTCCTCAACACCGGCGATGTCGGTGAGGATGATGTAGTCGTCGCCCTCCTTGATCAGGCCCATGGCAATCCCGGCCACCGGGGCCTTGAGCGGCACGCCGGCATCCATCAGGGACAGGGTCGAGCCGCATACGGAGGCCATCGAGGAGGAGCCGTTGGACTCAAGGATGTCCGAGACGACCCGGATCGTGTACGGAAACTCCTCCTGGCTGGGAACCATCGGGACAAGCGCTCGCTCTGCCAGCGCGCCGTGACCGATGTCCCGGCGCTTGGGGCCGCGCATGAAGCCCGCCTCCCCCACCGAGAACGGCGGGAAGTTGTAGTGGTGGAAGTAGCGCTTGGAGGTCTCGAGCCCGAGCGTGTCCAGCCGCATCTCCTCCCGCGTCGTTCCGAGGGCCACGACGCTGAAGGCCTGGGTCTGACCGCGAGTGAAGAGCGCCGAGCCATGAGTGCGGGGAGCAACCCCGACCTCGATCGAGATCGGCCTGATCTCCTCCGATCCGCGCCCGTCCGGACGCTTCTTCTGCACCGCGATCCGCTCCCGGATCAGCGACTTCTCAAGCTTGTCGAAGGCCAGCTGAGCTCTCGCCCGATACTCGGCGTGGGTCTCGGCCTCGGGATCGCCCGAATATTGAGTCAGGACCTGCTCCTCGACCATCTTGCACGCGTCCTGACGCTCGAGCTTGTCCTCCACCTGCGTGGCCGCATCGAGAGCGGAGCCGTGTGAGTTCTTGATCTGCTCGTAGAGCTCGGGGTCGACCTCGGGAGCCTGCACCTCGAGCTTGGGCTTGCCCGCCTTCTCGGCCAGCTCGCGCTGGGCCTGGCAAATCTTCTTGATCTCGCCGTGGGCGATGTCAAGGGCATCGAGGATCTCAGCCTCCGGCACCTCGTTGGCCCCGGCCTCAACCATCAGGATGGCCTCTTCGGTGCCGGCGACAATCAGGTCAAGCTCGGTGTTCTCGGCCAGATCCTCTTCGTTGGGGTTGATCACGAAGTTGCCCTCGAGCTTGCCGATCCTCACGGCGCCGACGGGCATCGGCAGCGGGATATCGGACACCATGAGCGCAGCCGAGGCGCCGTTCATGGCCAGCACGTCGTAGGGGTGCTCGTGGTCGACCGACATTGGAATCGCGACGAGCTGGGTCTCATACCGCCAGCCCTTCGGGAAGAGCGGTCGAATCGGCCGGTCAATCAGCCGCGCAGACAACGTGGCCTTCTCTCCGGCCCGTCCTTCGCGCTTGAAAAAAGAGCCGGGAATCTTCCCGGCTGCGTACATCCGCTCCTCCACATCGACCGTGAGGGGGAGGAAGTCCACATCACGGAGGTTGCCCGCGGTGGCGGTACAGAGGACCATCGTGTCGCCCGCCCGGACGACCACTGCTCCGGAAGCTTGCTTCGCGAGCTTGCCGGTCTCAAAGGAGATCTCCTCGCCCCCGACCTCCACGGCGACGTTGGTTACGCCGTCAGACATATTCAGTTCCCTTCTTGCTTCGCCGTTCGGTAGGCGAAGTGCGTCGTTTTCTCTCTATCTGGTCCGAACACGGTGATGGTAGCGGACCCCCACCCACCCTCACGGGGCCGACGGTAGCCGTTAGCGCTGCGCGGTCGGGGAGCAGCCAGCCCCTCTGTGTGTGATCCCGCACATAACCGGACCGAGCGGTCCGGTTATGATTATTCTAAGCGGACCAATGAGTTCCAGTTTATCCGCTGGTCTTAAGAGCGTCAACTTCTGAGCACCAAGGAGTCGCGTATGTCCGCCCTCTCGATCACCGATCCTCGCCCCGCCTCCACGAATCGCTGGCTCGTCCTCGTGATCGCGTGCCTGGCCCAGTTCATGGTCGTGCTTGATGCCACGATCGTGAACGTCGCGTTGCCCTCGATCCAGCGGGGCCTGCACTTCTCGAGCTCGAGCCTCCCTTGGGTTATCAACGCCTACACGCTGATCTTCGGCGGTTTTCTGTTGCTCGGAGGGCGAGCGGCCGACCTGCTCGGGCGCAAGCGCCTGTTTGCGGCCGGGATTGCTCTGTTCGCCTTCGCGTCGTTGCTCAACGGGCTGGCTCAGTCGCCGACGATGCTGATCGTCGGCCGCGGACTTCAGGGACTGGGTGGCGCGCTTCTCTCTCCGGCTGCCCTGTCAATCATCACGACCACGTTCACAGCCACCGAAGAGCGGACCAAGGCGCTGGGCGTGTGGAGCGCGATCGCCGCCGGCGGCGGCGCTGTGGGCCTCCTCCTCGGCGGGGTGTTGACCGACCTGGCCTCGTGGCAGTGGATCTTCATCGTCAACGTCCCGGTCGGCCTGGCCGCCCTGGCGCTGACCGCGCGGTTTGTACCCGAGTCTCGGGCGAATCTGTCCCATCGGACGTTCGACTTTTTCGGGGCCGGCACGGTAACGACCGGGCTGGTCCTGATCGTGTTCGCGATCGTCAAGTCACAGATCTGGGGCTGGGGCTCATGGAAGACGCTCGGACTGCTGGCGGCCGGCGCGTTGCTGCTGGCCGCGTTCATGGCGATCGAGCGCCGGAGCAAGGCGCCCCTCATGCGGCTCGGGATCTTCCGAGTGAGAACGCTGGCCGTGGCCGACCTGGTTCTGCTCCTGGTCGCCTCAGGCATGTTCGGGATGTTCTTCTTCGCCTCGCTCTACGTGCAGGACATCCTGGGCTACAGCCCGCTCCGCGCCGGCCTCGCCTTCCTGCCCGTCACGGCCGGGATCGTGATCGGCGCGGGGACGGCGCAGCAGCTGATCAAGCGCGTCGGTATCCGTAACGTGGCGGTACTGGGAGTCGCCCTGGCCACCGCTGGGCTGGCCGTGCTCACTCAGCTTCCAGTTCACGGCAGCTATCTGGGCAACCTGATGAGTGGTCTGTTCCCGATGAGCATCGGCATGGGCCTCACATTCGTGCCGATCACATTGCTCGGTACCGGAGGCGTCGCAGGCAACGACGCGGGTCTGGCCTCCGGCCTGTTCAACACAGCCCAGCAGGTCGGTGGCTCGCTCGGTCTGGCCATCCTGGCCACTCTGGCCGCGAGCCAGACCAGCAGCCTGCTGCACGGCCCCGCCGCTGGAGCCCTGGCCGTGGCAGCGAAGGTTTCCGGCTATCACGTCGCTTTCGCGGCCGCGGCGATCATGCTGGGAGCCGGAGGGCTGATCCTCGCTCTGGCTCTGCGCCAGCGCCACCTGCGGGCGATCGACACCGAGGCATTGCCAGTTCCGGTGGCGGCGTAGGAGAATTACGCCATGTCCATCGAGCAGCGACCCCTTAGAGCAGATGCTGAGCGCAATCGCCAGCGTCTGCTCGAGGCCGCCCAGGGCCTCTTCCGCGAACGTGGACTGGATGTCAGCGTGGCCGAGATCGCCGAGGCGGCCGGCGTAGGCAGGGGAACGTTGTTTCGGAATTTCGCCTCCAAGGAGGATCTGATCGCCGCGATCGTGGCCGATGGAATGCACGAGGTCGCGATGCAGGGCGAGGAGCTCCTGGAGGCAGGCGACCCGACATCCGCGCTATTTGAGTTCTTGGCGGAGCTGGCGGGGCGCCGGCAGCTCAACCGGGATGTCGCCGAGGCGCTGGATGAATCCTGGCTGGCCCGGGAGGACATCCGGGCCGCCCATCAGGAGATTCTGGGTGTGCTCGAGCAGCTGCTGGCCCGCGCCCAGGAGAGCGGTCGTGTCCGCCGCGACGTGGAGGCGACCGATGTGATCATGCTCTTCAAAGGCGCCTGCGTCGCAGCCAGCCATTTCGGCCAGAACGATCCGACGATGATCGATCGTCACCTCGACCTGATCGGAGCCAGTCTGCTCGCAAGCCCGGATCAGCCGCCTCTACGGGGCCGCGCACCCACGCTTTAGACGAGCTTGGCCAGCTCGGACTCGCCGAAACCGCCGGCCAGCATCCGTCCATCGGCGAACAGCGTCGGGGTGGTCACCACGCCGGCTCTCACTCCAGACTGAAAATCAGCTCGGATGCGGTCGAGCACAGGTTGGCCGCGGCGGTCAGCGTCAAAGCGCTCCACGTCTAGGCCGAGCGCCTCCGCCCTGCTCCACAGATGGGGATCCTCCAGCCGGCCCTGATCCGAGAACAGGAGGTCATGCATCTCCCAGAAGCGCCCCTGATTCGATGCCGCCTCGGCGGCGCACGCCGCAGCCCAGGCTCGGGGATGGCTCGAGCGCACGGGAAAGTGGCGAAACACGAGCCTGACCTCGACCGCCTCCAGTTTGCGCTTCAGAGCGGCACAGAACGGACACTCGAAGTCGGCATACTCGATCAGCACCCGAGCACCGGAGGGGCCCCGCAGGTGATCCTCGGGCGAGGGCTCGGGCAGCGGAGCCGACCCCAGCGCGGTCAAGCCGTGGCCGCCGCCAACCCGTCGAAAATCAGATTGGCTCCCGGGAGCTCGGCCGGCGAAGGAGCCTGATAGCTCCACCGGACAACCCCATCGGGACCGATGATGACCAACGCCCGCTGGGGGAACCCACCGGGGTGGTATACGCCAAACGCCCGGCAGGTCGCGCCCTTCGGCTCGAAATCAGACAGCTGCTCGATGCTCACGCCGAGCTTTTCCCGAAATGCGCTCTGCGCGTACTGGGCGTCACAGGAGACGCCGTAAAGCGTGGCTCCTTGGGCAGCGAGGTCGTCCAGGACCTCGTCGTACAGGTTCAGCTGGTCGGTGCAAACGCGACTGAACGCGAAGGGATAGAAGACGAACACGGTCGTCTTCCCGTCCAGGTCGCCCCGCGTGAATTCGGCGCCGTCCTCGCGGCGCAGCATGAACTCGGGTGCCGGCGTGCCGGGGGCGATGACCCCGCCGTCGGCCTCACTCATCGACGAAGGCCGAGCTCGCGCACGAGCGAGCGATACCGCTCGAGGTTGTCTCGCTGGAGGTAGTTGAGCAACCGGCGCCGCCGCCCGACCAGCATCAGCAGGCCACGACGCGAGTGGTGGTCCTTGCGGTGGGTGCGCAGGTGCTCGGTCAGCAGGTTGATGCGCTCGGTTAGAAGCGCCACCTGGACCTCGGTCCTACCGGTGTCGGCCGGCGAGTCTCCGAACTTCTGGGCCAGCTCCTGCTTTCGCTCTTGTGTGAGGGTCATGCCGGGCGATCAGGCTAGCAGCCGGGTGGCTGGGGTCCCGGCCAGGGGTTGCTAGTCATCACAGAGCTCACGGATCCGGGCCACATCCCGGTGCATCTGCTCGACGAGCGCCTCCACCGAGGCAAACCGCCGCTCGCCCCGCAGACGGGCGAGGAACTCCACCCGCAGAACGCGACCGTAGAGGTCGAGATCCCGGTCCAGCACGTAGGCCTCGATCAAAACGCCGCGGCCGGTCCCGAACGTCGGCCTGACGCCGACATTCACGGCGGAACACGCGCCATCGGCGCGCGCCAGGTAAACCCCGTGCCCGGGATAGACCAAAGCATCATCAGGAACGATGTTGGCCGTGGGGAAGCCCAGCTCACGTCCCCGGCCATCGCCCCTGACGACCGCACCCCGGACCTGGAAGGGCGCGCCCAGCATCCGGCTCGCCGCCTCGACATCGCCGGACGCAATCAGGGCGCGGATATGACTCGAGGAGACGACCTCACCGTCGACCTCAACCAGGGGGACGACGCGGGTCTCAAAGCTGTCTTGGGCCAGCAGGCTCTGCGGCTCGCCGGCCGCCCGGTGGCCGAAGCGGAAGTTCTCTCCCACCGAGACGTGGGTGGCCCTGAGTCGGCCCACCAGCACGTCGTCGATGAACTCCGTCGGCGTCTGGTGGGCGAAGCGCTCATCAAACGGAATCACCACCAGCTCCTCCACACCCAGCCCTGAGACCAGCTCGGCCTTGACCTCTAGCGTGGTCAACAATTTGGGCGCCACCTCCGGGTGGATAACCGCCAGCGGATGAGGGTCGAACGTGAGGACGGTGTCGCTACCTCGGATCACCTCGCGGTGGCCGAGGTGGACGCCGTCAAACTCGCCCACGGCCACACGGCGCGAACGGGGCTGAGCTTCTGCCAGAGGTGTGACCCGCATGGGCGGCGAAGGGTATCCGGGGCGCGGGTGCCCGGGGGTGGGAAGCGAGGCCCCCTTAACTGGCGCCGTCGGTGCCGCGGCCTATGCCGCAGCTAGCAGCCCTTGATCTTGACCGGCTGTGTCGAGGTGGCCGTCCTGCCGCTCTGGGAGACGAAGGCGCCCGTTAGCTTGGCCGGGGCCGTGGGACATCCCACCACGATCATGCCGTAGGGACCACTGGGGAAGGTGACGCGCAGACGGGTGAGTGGAACGTCAGGAATCACCGGAATCGTTACGGAATCCTTGCTCAGGTTGACCGCGCCTTTGAGCGTCAGAGCCGCCGGCGGAGGAAACTTGAACAGCAGGAACGGTGCCTTGAGAGTCCCTTTGAGGAAGATCTTTCCGCGGAGTGGCGCCGGCAGAAGCGGTGATGCCGCCACCGCGGAGCCCACCGGGTGGGGGGTGTTCTGGTACTTCACCGAGCCCAGATTCGGCAGTAGGCCGTTTTTTGGCAGCGACAGCGTGCTCTTGGCACTGGCGGCTTGTCCGTTCGGCTGAGTGATCGTCTGGACCACCGTTCCCGCCGCGGTTTTAGCCAAACGGGCCGTGGCACTCACCTGAGGCGAATACGGAAGACTCGAGCAGCCGGTCGGAGCGAAGTCAGGAGACGCGGCCACCGTTTCCGTCTTGTTGGCGTAGGCGACGGTCAACTGGCTCGTGCCGGGCGAGCAGTTCGTGGGCATCCGGTTGAAGGGTTTGCCGTCAAGCTTCCCGTTGATCGTTAGGCTCATCCCGGCGACCATCGGGGCCAGCGAGCTGGGCAGACTCAGGCTGAGCTCCGTCCGCACGTTGCCGGACGCGGTCTGGACAAGCTGGGCTCCGGCATGGGTCGTCAGACTCGTCAGCCCGAGTGGGACGACGTCGATTCCTACCACATCCGTTTTCTTAGGCGGGGGCGCCAGGTAGGCCGTAACAGGTACGGACAAAAGGGCCTTGGTGGTCACTGACCCGGTGCCGATCTCGCATGTGGTCCCGTGTGCTGCCTGCTTCTTAACGCACGAGGGATTGGCCGACGGAGCGGCCAGCACACCGGGAGCGAGAGCGATCGTGATGGTCGAGGGCGTTCCCGCGCTGGTATCCAGACCTATCTTGGTCGTGTACGACGGATCGCCTCCGGCCGGGAAGCCGGTCGTCGAGGTGATGGCCAGTGATTGCTTGGCCAGCGCCGACGCAGGAGCAAGCAAGCCGATTGAAACTGAGACAAGCAGAACCGTGAGCCGTGACGCGCGCATCCCGTCATTCAGGTTAGCGCTTGGGTGCTGGGAGGCAATCGGTAATCAGGGGTATCTCTCACGCCGGGCGCAGGACGATGATCGGCTTCAGCCCCCCCAGCTCATGGTCCGCTTGGGCGAGCGCGATCAAGCCTTCATCATCCGCCAGCCTCACCACGCCCGAGGGCGGCGCTTCGTGGGAGACCGAAGCACCGTGACGGGCACGGAGGGCGAGCTCCGCCTCGAGACGGACCTCGGGCAGGAACGACAGCGCCTCCCTCAGTGGAACGATCCTGCTGGGGTCGGCGTCGGCCACGTCGAAGGGGCCGATCTGGGTCCGCCGCAGCTCAAGGCAGTAGGCGTCTCCGAGGTCCGCGATCAGGCTGCGGACGTACGTGCCGGCGGAGCATTCGATCACGAATCCCCGCCGGTCCCCCTTTCGCCAGGTCTCCTCGAAGCGGTATACGTGCACCTCACGCTCGGGCAACTCGACCGCCTCCCGCGCTCTGGCGAGCTTGTAGGCGCGCCGGCCACCGACCTTGACCGCCGAGTAGGCCGGGGGTCGCTGGAGCAGGCTGCCTATGGGCAGGTCCAGGTCGCCTTCGGGCGGCGTTCCGGTTTCGACGACCTCACCCTCCGGGTCGCCGGTGGTCGAGGTCGCGCCGAAGCGTGCCGTCACCTCGTAGCGCTTGGGCAGCGCCATCAGGAAGCGCTGGACTCGGGTGGCGCGGCCGACAAGGATCAGGAGAAGTCCGGTCGCGAACGGGTCAAGCGTCCCGGCGTGACCCACCTTCACGGTCCGGTCCAGCCGGCGGCGTACGTGGGCCACGATGTCGTGGGAGCTCGCCCCCGCCTGCTTGTCGCACAGGATCACGCCCAGGGCGTGGTCCGGGACCTCAGGATCCGCCAAGCTGCTCGGCGATCTCGGCCCGCAGGAAGTCGACCACCTCGTCGCGTCCCATCGTGGTAGCAAAGCCCGCGGCCTGGGGGTGGCCTCCACCCCCCTTCACCCGAGCGATCCGGGACACGTCGATCCGGTCGTCGCTCGAGCGCAGCGAGACCTTACGCTCGCCCGGGGTTCCGGCACCGATCCGGTCACGGACCAGGGCCGCTACGCATGTCCCTTGCAACGCCCGCAGGTGGTCGATCACGCCTTCGGAGAAACTTTCGGCCGCCTCGGCCGCGGCAAAGTCATCCGCGTTCAGCTCAGTCACCGTGAGGCGCCCCGAGTCAAAGCGCTCCACCTTGGCCAGTCCTCTGGCCAGCAGCGCGAGCTTCCCGTAAGGGACGTTTTCGTACACGCGGCGGTAGATCTCGTGAGGGCGCACACCCGCCCGGATCAGCTCCGCGGCCATCAGGTGGGCCTGGACGCCGGTGTTCTCGTACATGAAGCGCCCGGTGTCGGTGATCAGGCCCACATACAGAGCCTCCGCGATCGCCGGCGTGGCCGACACGCCGAGACCATGCATCAGGTCCCACACGATCTCGGCCGTGCAGGAGGCGCTCGGCTCCACCAGGTTCACCGTCCCGAACATCGTGTTGTCGTGGTGGTGATCGATGTTGACCGTGTGCATCCCGGGATGGCGGAATGCCTTGGCCGCGTTGCGTTCGAGATTGCCGCAATCGAGGAACACCACCGTGCGCTCGTCGAGATCGTCTGGCGGCGCGATCAGCAACCCGTCCGTGTCCAGGAACTCGTACTCGCGAGGCAGCGGAAGCTCACGCTCATCGATGAACGGGCGGCAATCCTTGCCCAGCGCCGTGAGCACGTGGGTCATCGCGACGAGCGATCCGAGCGCATCACCGTCGGGGTTTTCGTGCGTGACGGCGATCAGCATGTGAGCCGATCGGAGCTCGTCGAGCACCTGCGCACGGCTGGAGCGGCGGCCGTTCTCAGGCATCGGGCTCGCTATCAAGAAGCGACGAGATCCGCATGCCTCGATCGATCGACTCGTCGTACTCGAACGACAGTGCTGGCGTGCGCTTGAGCGAGAGCTCGGCTGCGATCCGGCCCTGGAGGAAGCCGTGTGCCGAGCGAAGCCCGTCAAGGGTCGCGTGGCGCGCAGGCTCGTCGCCGAGCACGCTCACATAGACGCGAGCGTGTTGGAGATCTGGACTCGTTGTCACTCCGGTCACTGTCACAAATCCGATGCGTGGGTCCTTCAAATCCTTCGTGATGGCATCACTGAGCACAGCTCGGACCGCCTCATCGACGCGACGCATGCGGCCGCTGGCCATCCTAAAGCTCTCCACCGAAAGCTGACGTAAAGACGTTCACGGCTGCAAGTCCTCGACTGAAGCAATCACCCGCTGGACCCCCACCCCATCCGGGCAGCGGGCCCGGAGCCATCGCTCGACCCCATCCGCGGCGGCTGAAAGGGTCGACAGCGACCCCGACGTCAGCGCGGCCGTGAGTCGAGCGCGCTGCCATAGATCCTGGTGATCGACTTCGGCCACAGCGGCCCCCAGCCTCGTGTGAAGCTGAGCCTTGATCGAAGAGAGTTCGCGGCGCTTTGACTTCAGAGAGCCCGCCTCCGAGAAATGGAGGTCGATCACGAGCAGGGCGACAAAGCCGCTCGCCATGAGTCCGTTAGGCGAGTTCGCGCTCGACCTGGCGGGTGGTGAAGGTTTCGAGCACGTCACCTTCTTTGATGTCCGCGAAGTCCCGCAGGACGATGCCGCAGTCATAGCCTGATGTCACTTCACGAACGTCATCGTTGAAGCGGCGGAGACTGGCGATCTCACCCTCGTAAACGACGGTGCCGTCACGGATCAGTCGCACTCGAGCGCCGCGCGTGACCTTGCCGTCGGTCACGTGAGAGCCGGCGATGGTGCCCACCCGGGAGGCGCGGAATGTCTGGCGCACCTCGGCGGTGCCCAGGATCTCCTCGACCTCCTCCGGAGCCAGCATCCCCTGCATGGCATCGCGGAGCTCGTCGATCGCCCGATAGATGACCGAGTAGTGGCGGATCTCCACGCCTTCGCGCTCGGCCACCGCGCGGGCGTCGCCCACGGTTCGCACGCCGAAGGCCAGAATCACAGCGTCGGAAGCGGCGGCCAGCATGACGTCGGATTCCGTGACGGCACCCACGGCCGCCCTGATCACGTTGACCGAAACCTCGTCCTGAGGGAGCTTGGCGATCTCGTCCTGGATCGCCTCGAGCGATCCAGCCACGTCGGCCTTGAGCAGCAGGTTCAGCTCCTGGACCCCGCTCTTGAAGATGTCCTCCAGCGAGACCTTCTTGCCCGCCTGCCGGGCCAGAGCCTCCCGCTGCAGGCGGGTGGCTCGCTCGGTGGCCAACTGGCGGGCTCGTCGCTCGTTCTCAACCGCGCGTACTAGCTCGCCCGCTTCGGGTACGCCGTCAAAGCCCAGCACCTCGACCGGCTCGCCGGGCAGCGCCTGGGACACGCGGTTGCCCAGGAAGTCGCTCATCGCCCGAACCCGGCCCCAGTGTGCCCCAGCAACGAGGGAATCTCCAACCTGGAGTGTGCCCCTGGAGATCAACACCGTGACCACGGGGCCCCGTCCCGGGTCGAGTTTTGACTCGATCACGGTGCCCGAGGCTGGAGCGTCCGGATTGGCTCGAAGCTCCTCCACCTCGGCCATGACCAGAATCGTCTCCAGGAGATCGCCCAGTCCCTCCTTGGTCTTGGCCGAGACGTCGACGAACTCGGTCTCGCCACTCCACTCCACCGGCTGGAGCCCAAGGTTGGTCATCTCCGTGCGGACGCGCGTCGGGTCGGCTCCCTGCTTGTCGATTTTGTTGACGGCCACCAGGATCGGGACGTCGGCCTCCTTGGCGTGATCCACCGCCTCCTGGGTCTGGGGCTTGACGCCGTCGTCGGCGGCCACGACGATCACCGCGATATCGGTCACCTTCGCCCCGCGGGCCCGCATTGCGGTGAACGCCTCGTGGCCGGGGGTGTCCAAGAACGTGATCGTCTTGCCGTCGTGGTGGACCTGATAGGCGCCGATGTGCTGGGTGATCCCGCCGGCCTCGCCGGCCGCGACCTCGGTCTCTCGGACGGCGTCCAGCAGCGAGGTCTTGCCGTGGTCGACGTGGCCCATGATCGTGACCACGGGCGGGCGGACAACGAGATCCTCCTCAGAGTCGGTGAAGACCGGCTCGGTGACCTCTTCCTCTTCGGTGTGAACGATCTCGACGTCCTTGCCCAACTCGGCCGCGAGGACGCCGATCGCCTCATCCGAGAGTGTCTGGGCGAGCGTCTTCATTTCACCGAGCGCCATCAGCCTCTTGATCACCTCGGCCGGCGCCATGTTCAGGTACTCGGCCACGTCCCTGACCGTGGAGCCCGAGTTGACACGGATTGCCGTGCGCTCGACGACCGCCGTGGAGGCGGAGGGCCGCGACTCGGCCTCTTCGTCGTAGAAGCCACGGCGCCGACGACCGCGGCGCTGACGGCGCGGCGGCTGGTTGCTCTGGGCCGCTCCGCCGGGTGCGCGGCGCGAAGCCTGGGAATCGATCACCACACGACGCCGGCCACCGGCCGTCCCGGGGGCACGCTCACCCTGGAGCGAGTCTCGCGTGGGGCGCTTGTGCTCGGCCCGCGCGGTCGGCTGTGCCGGGTTCGGCTGGTCGTCCGCGGGTGGAGTTGCCGGAGCGGGCGCCTGAGCGACCTCGGCCGCCTCAGAGGGCTTGGGGGCAGACGCCGCGGGCGCCTTCGGGGCAGCCACGGCGGCGGTGGCCGTCGCGGAGCCGGCGCCATCGCCACTGCCGTCGCCCAGCACACGCAATGCCAGCGCGTCGTCGACGTTCGAGGAGGCTGACTTGACCTCAATCCCAGCCGCTTGGAGACGACCGAGCAGCTCCTTGGCTGTCAGGCCCTGCTCCTTGGCGATCTGATGGACGCGCTTGTTCATCTACTCCACCGGGTGCTCGGCCGCCTCGACGACCGGCTCTGATTCCTGGGGGTGCTCGGCAACGGCCCCATCGCCTTCCGCCGGGGCAATCGGCGCCGGCTCGTCCGTCGGCGGGAACTCGGGGGCAGCGGGCGCAGGCTCAGGGGCGGCAGCGGGAGGTGCCTGCGCCTCAGTCTCAACCTCAGCCTCCGCCACAGGCTCGGACTGATGCTCGAGGGCCTGATGGGCTGGCAATCCGCAGTACTTTGACCCAGGCAGGGCAGCGTTTGGACAGCGCCGGCCGTTGGCCAGCACGGCGGCGCACCGTCCCTGCTGTGCGTCGTCCTGCTCGTAGCCGCTGTCTGCCTCTTCGGCCGCGAACTCGGTCTCAGACCGGATATCCACTCGCCAGCCCGTGAGCCGGGCTGCCAATCGGGCGTTCTGGCCCTCGCGGCCAATGGCCAGCGATAGCTGGTCGTCGGGCACGATCACGGTGGCCTGCTTGCCGGCGTCGTCGACCAGAACCTCCCTGACCCGAGCGGGTGAGAGCGCTTTGGCCACGAACCTGGCGGGCTCGTCGTTGTAGGGAATGATGTCGATCTTCTCGCCTCGAAGCTCGGATACGACCATCCGCACGCGCGAGCCCCGCGGGCCGACGCAGGCCCCCACCGGATCGACGCCGTCCACGTGCGAGACCACCGCGATCTTCGAGCGATAGCCGGGCTCCCGGGCTACGCCGGTGATCTCGACAAGGCCGTCGGCGATCTCGGGCACCTCGAGCTCGAACAGCTGCTTGATCAGCTCGGGATCGCGGCGGGACACGATGATGCTCGGCCCCTTGGTCGAGTTCGAAACCTCCTTGATCACCGCCTTGATCCGCTGCGAGTGGTCATAGCGCTCACCATCCACCTGCTCGGACTTGGGCAGCAGCGCCTCGACACGCTCGCGCAACTGGACCAGCGTGTACCGCGAGTCTGACTGCTGGACGATTCCGGTGATCAGCTCGCCCACCCGGTCGCGATACTCCTCGAACATCATGTCGCGCTCGGCCTCGCGGATCCGCTGGAGGATCACCTGCTTGGCCGTCTGAGCCGCGATTCGTCCGAAGTCGTGGGGCGTGACGTCCTCGATCTCGATCTGGTCCTCGTACTCCTTGAGTTTTTCCATGTCGAGCTCGGGCTCGGGCGGCTCTCGGAGCTCACCCGTCTCAGGATCGACCGTGGGCTCCTGATCAACCGTCGCGTCGACGAGCAGGTGCTCCTCGAGCTCAGGCGGAATCTTCAACTCCCAGACTTTGAAGTCACCGCTGTCCCGGTCCATCTCCACCTTGGCGTAGCGGGCCGCCCCGGGGGTCTTCTTGTAGGCCGACAGCAGGGCGTCCTCAAGCGCCTCCATCAGCTTCTCTGAAGAGATGTTCTTCTCGGCCGCCAGGCCGCGTATTGCTTCGAGGATCTCTCTCGACATGGCTTTCAGTCTCCGGGAATCAGGTTCGAGCGAGCGATCTGCTCGTAAGGGATGGTGAGAAGGCCCTCGCCGGCCGCGATCGTCACGTCGCGCTCAGAGGCGCCCACCAACTCGCCGCTGACGCTTGTCCGGGCGTGGCCAGGCTCATCCAGTCGGAGCTTGGCCCGCCGGCCGAGGAACCGACCGAAGTGCTGGGGCTTGGTCAGCGGCCGGTCCTGCCCCGGTGAGGAAACCTCAAGCGCGTAGCGGTCGCGGTAACTGCTCAAATGGCCGGAGACCCGCTCGCACAGCGAGACTGTCACTCCCTGCGGATGGTCGATGAACAGCCGTAGTGTGCTGGACGACATCTCGACCAGCAGCACCTCGACCTCCGGCTCGCACTCGGCCAGCCGGCTCTCGATCTCGGTCTGCAGCTGTGTGGGAATCATCTTCTCCTCCATCTACAAAAAAAGCGGGCCAGCGCCCACTTCCAGGTACTACCACCGGGAAGCGCCCGGCGCGTCTTCCAGCTCAGGTTAGCACTGCGCAAGCCTTGTTTCGCGCCTCGAAATGCCCGCTGCGCGCGCTTTACGAGCGGCCTGCGCGGGCCCGAGCGCGGTCGCGATACAGGCGATAATCGCGGCGCCCCGGTTGCAGACAGGCCGCCAGCGCGAGAGGCTTTCGCGCTTCCGCGTGGCGGCCCAGCATCTGGAGCGAGCGGCCCAGGCAGAAGAGGGCGTAGTCGTTCGTTGGGGCCTGGTTGACCACGGCATCGAACTCGGCCGCCGCCTGCTCGTATTGCTGAGCGCCGAACAGCGCCCGCCCCAGGGCCTCACGAATTGACGTCTTGTCTGGGGCCAGATCACGCGCCCGGCTGAGCGGGATCGTGGCCTGATGGTTGTGCCCCGCCTCGAGCAATGCCGTCCCCTTTTGGAAGAGCTCGTAGACGTCGTCCATGGGATCCAGTTTAGGCCTCGGGTCGACCCCGCCAGGGCGGCTGCCACCTCGGCGGCAACGCCCAGAGGGCGCGCAGGCGCCCCGCCACACCAAGATCGGACGCGAGCGCGCGCCGAAGCGCCCGACGGCGGCGCAGCGAAACGGGCTCAGGGCGCGAGGTGAAGCGGGCCAGTCGCAACCCGTGCACATATGCGGCCGCCTCGGGAGCACCGGCCAGCCGCCGCTCGAGTGCGACCAGTGTGACCTCTCTGTTCAGGGGCCGGCCCGTGCGCGCGAAGGCGCGAGCCAGCTCGTCCACGGGATCGCCCCCGCCGCGGGCAGCGCTCAGCATCATGAGCACGATCAGGAGAGCGAAAGCGGCGATTGGCGCCACCACCCCGGCGACCGGGAAAGAGGCCCCGCCCCGGGCAGGTCCTTGAGCGGCGCCGGCAGCGCGGGAGCTCGCGTGACTCTTCCTCGCCGATGCGTGACCCGGGTGGAGAAGCGGCGCGTGCAGCCCGATCTGGGCGGTGGGCTGCGCACCGTTTCCCCCCAGCGCTGGGTCGGCCCGCGGGGTGGGATCGAACTTCACCCAGCCGTAATGAGGGAACCACGCTTCCACCCAGGCGTGGGCGTCGGAATCGGGAACCGTGTAGGTATGCAGCGAGCTGTCGTAAGAGCCCGTCGTAAAGCCGACCGCGACCCGAGCCGGTACGCCACCCATTCTGAGTAGCAGCGCCATCGCTCCGGCGAAATGCTGGCAGTAGCCCCGCCTCGTAGAGACCAGAAAGCTCTCCAAGGGATAGCTACTGGTCGGCGGGTGCTCGTCGTAGGTGAACCCGTGTCCCAGAAACGCCTGGACGCGCTCCACGTATGCATAGGGCGTGGCGGCGCCTTTGGCCAGGCGCTGGGCCAGGTCAAACGCTCCGGCATATGGCGAAGCGCGCATGGCCGCGGCCACTGGGCCCGCATCCACGATGTGTGAACGGAAGGGGGGAAACACCATCTTCACGAGATAACCGCGGTTGGGGGTGTAGGCCAAGGACACGATTCCCGGTTGCCCGTGGACCTCGGGCTGAGCGGAGCCTGACCCGAGCCGCCTGACGCCTGGCACCGCAAGCGAGAGATAGCCCAGTCGCAACGCCTGCGGATATGAGGTGCCCGCCGAGGCCAGCTGGGCCGGCGCCGGGTGGGGGGAGTACACCGTCACCTTGTAGCTTGCCCCGGGCTCGAGTCGCTTGCCGGCCAGCCAGGTGCCCGAGCTGAGATCGCTCGCCGTCCCGCCCGGCACGTCCTGCGGCTGTCGTGCCGAGCCGGCGGCGATCACTTCATCCGTGGCCATCGAGCGGACCGTGACCTGGAGGGTCTGCGTCCAGCGCTTGAGCGCCGACCGGCTTACCCCGTCCTGCCAGGGATTGGTCGTCGGAGCTTCCGCGGCCGTCCACCCACTCCCGTTGAACACGTCGAGGTTCTGCGCCTTCCAGTACTCGGGTCGGGAGGCCTGGATCTCAAGCACCGTCCGGTGCGTCCGCGGCCAGTGCAACGGACCATAGCTCTGGGCCCAATTGAACGTCTCCGCGTTCGTCGGCGCCAGGGCCGATGCGATCGAGCGGTAATTGATCCATGGTTTCGAGGAATCGAATGCCGGCGCCAGGATCAGGGCGGCGAGCACGGCGAATGCGCAGGGCCATACGACGCCGGCCATGCGGGTGCGTCCGATCCGATCGCCCCACACAAAGGCGATCAGCAGGCCGAACAGCAGCACTCCCTCCACGGACGGCACGGCAGGGCGCAGGATCGTGGTCGGGATCACGGCCAGCGTGAGGAGCGGCAGGACTGCTCCGGCCAGACGCATGAGACCCCGCTCCAGCGGTACGAACGTCAGCACGACCGCGGCCGTGAGAAGCAGGACCGCGGCCCCGAGCGTGATCGTGAGCTGAACCCATTGGTCTACTCCGTCGTAGGGCACGTTGACGTTGGGGAGCGTGCTCAGGCCATCGCCAATCGCTCGCGCCGTGACAGCCACGCGCAGGTTCACGATCCAGCTGGCCGGGATTCCGGCAATGGCCAGCGCCACGGCCGCGGCGATGAGGACACCAAGGCCGGCGAGCAACCGACTTCGGAAGGCCAGCACCGGGCCGCCGGCAGCCACGAGCGTCGCGAGGACGACGAGGCCGAGCAGACGGGCGCTCGACCCGGTGGAGACCAGCGATCCCCAGCGCAGCGCGCCGTACAGCGCCAGTGCGGCGAAAGCGAGGACCCGAACCGTCGGACGTCCGTCGGTCTTCTGAAAGACCCGGCGAGGCGCGGATCCAGGACCGGTAGGAAGCACCGCGATCTGGACGTTGCTCATGCTCATGCCGCGATGTCTCCGTCCGTGGCGAGCCCTGACCTCTCCCTCGCGTTCCGCCCTCGGCCCACCCGGCGCCTGTTCGGGTCGAGAAGAAATCCCGTGCAGCCGGACACCTCAAAGCTCGGTGGCCGGTCGACCTCGGCGGCGAGCGAGGAGGGCAGGACCAACGTCAATCCCACCTTTCCGGTACCGGCGGGCGGGCGGCTGAGCGGATCGGCGGCCACATAGAAGACGAGGCCAGGTCGAGGCCGGCTGGCCAGCGCGGGCACTGGGGCCTGCGGCCCTCCGACCACCAGCGCCAGCTCAACGTGCGCCGCGGACCAGGCCCCGAGATCGCGCCCGACATGAATCGAACGCCGGTGGCCTGGGAGCAGTAGGTCACAGCCCTCGCGCCGACCGAGTTCGAATGTCAGCGAAGCCGCTGCTCGCACGGCCGCATCGAGCAATGGCCCCGGCGCCGGACATCGGCTGTCCAGAACCACCAAAGGGCTGCTTTCGCTGTCTGACAGGAGGCGGCGCTCGAGCAGTCCGGCGCCTCGGGCCAGCGCCGGCCAGTGGATCCTGGAGGCCGGCGTGCCCAGCTGGTAGTGGCGCAAGCCGTCTGGCTCGGTCGTCCCGACGGGCTCGGGCGAGCTGCTATCGCCGCTGTTTTGGAGAGCGGCGCGACCCGCACCCGGACGCCACGAGATGCGCTCGGTACGGGGCAGGACGAGCAGCTCCTGATGGGTATCGGGGCCCGTCCGGGCGACCTGGATGAGGCCGAGTTGGTCTCCCAGCCGCAGCTCTGGAGGCGGCAGCGTGATGCGGCCGCGGGTCGGGAACCTGGCCAGGACCCGGAGCTGGACCTGCCGGGTCCACAATGCGGTGGAGATCCCGATCGATCCGCCGGCCAATGGGTCGCGGAGCTCGGCCCCGGGTAGCCCCAGCGGGCCTCGAAGCACGATCCTTGCTTCGATCGGCTCGTCCTCGAGCACTCGTTCTGCTTCGAGCACCCGCTCGACGCTGGCGGCGCGCCAGGCTAGCCGGATCCAGACGGCAATCAGCGCCGGTAGCACGAGCAGCGCCAGCGCCGGCACAAACAACGTGGTGGAGGCGAAGGTCAGGGCAGCCAGGAGAAGCGCCCCTCCAGCGACTGCGACCCAGGCCGCTCGCGTCATAGCGCCCGGACGGATGAGATCGCGTCCGCCACCACGTCCTGGGCTTGATGGCGGAGCGAACCTGGGGCAAGCACAAGCCGGTGGGCCAGCACTGCTTCCGCCAGAACCTGGACGTCGTCCGGGAGCGCGTGATCGCGGCCCTGCAACATCGCGTGGGCCTTGGCCGCGCGCAGGAGCATCAGCCCGGCTCGCGGGCTGGCTCCGAGGTCGACCCTCGGATCCTCGCGGGTTCGCCACAGCAGCCTGACGACGTAGTCCCGCAGGGCGGGGGCGGCCTCGACCCGAGTGGCCGCATCCTGCGCGGAGAGAACCTCGGCCGCGCTGGCCACGGGGCGCAGCGAGAGCACCTGATCCCCCGCTTGGTGATCGGCCAGCATGCCGGCCTCGGCCTCGTGCGAGGGATAGCCCAGCGAGATCCGGACCATGAAGCGGTCGACCTGGGCCTCCGGCAGTGGGTAGGTCCCCTCGTACTCGATCGGGTTCTGGGTGGCCAGCACCAGGAATGGACGGGCCAGCTCGTGGCTTTGAGCATCTACCGTCACCCGGCGTTCCTGCATGCACTCGAGCAGGCCGGACTGCGTCTTGGGAGAAGCCCGGTTGATCTCGTCAACCAGCACGACGTTGGCGAATACGGGACCGGGGCGGAAGTGGAACTCCTGGGCTCGCTGCTCGTACACATTGGTCCCCACCACGTCGGCCGGCAGGAGATCCGAGGTGCACTGAACCCGGGCGAACGAGGCGTCGATTGACCGCGCCAGCGCTCGCGCCAGGGCCGTCTTGCCCACCCCTGGATAGTCCTCGACCAAGACATGCCCTTCGGCGAACAGGGCCACCAAAAGGTGCTCGAGCGTCTCAGCGCGGATCTGGACAGCCCGAGAGATGTTCTCGGCCAACCGGCGCGCCAGCTCGGGCTTACCGGACTCGGACGGCGCTGCCTGTGTGTGCTCGCTTGCTTCCATCGAAATCCATTCTCGGCCCACGCAACCGCTCCACCTCGTCAAGTATCCCGTCCGCCACCTGCTTCTTGGGGCCGTGCGGAATCTGGCGCTCGCCCGCGGCGGATAGCACGATCACCTCGTTGGACTCGGCGTCGAAGCCGATGTCTGACCGCGAAATGTCGTTGACGACGATCAAATCCAGGCCCTTGCGCTCCAGCTTCGAACGCCCGTAGGCGACCGCCTGGCGACCGTGCTCGGCTGCGAATCCCACCATCACCTGGCCGGGGCGTCGACTGGCGGCGAGCGAGGTCAGCACGTCGTCGGTCGGCGCGAGTTCGATCACGGGGGGCGCACCGGCGTCCTTTTTGATCTTCTGCTCCAGCGCAGCGGCGGGACGGAAATCGGCCACCGCGGCCGCCATCAACAGCACCTCGGTATTCGGAAACTCGGCCGTCGCGGCGGTCAACAGCTCGCCCGCGGTATGGACCTCGAGCACCCGTACCCCCGGCGGCGCCGGCACCACCAGGTTGGCGGCAATCAGCGTGACATCCGCCCCGCGCGCGGCGGCTCGGGCGGCCAGAGCAACCCCCATTCGACCCGAGGAGCGGTTGCCGATGTACCGCACGCTGTCAATCGGCTCCCTGGTCCCCCCGGCCGTCACGAGGACGCGAACGCCGGCCCAAGATTGCGCGGGCGCACCGCTGAGTAGCGAGGCGCATGCCTCGATCAGCTCGGCGGGCTCTGTCAGTCGACCAAGCCCATGCTCGCCATGTGACGCCAGCTCTCCTTCTCCGGGTCCGATCACGACGACCCCGCGGCGACGCAAGGTGTCGAGATTCGCCTGGGTGGCGGGATGTGCGTACATGCGGTCGTTCATCGCGGGGGCGACCGCGACCGGGCAGGTCGCGGCCAGGGCGGCCGTCGTCAGCAGGTTGTCCGCCAGCCCGCCGGCCAGCTTGGCCAGTGTGTTAGCGCTGGCCGGAGCTATGAGAAAGAGATCGGCTCGCTGGACGAGCGCCAGATGGCTGATCGGCCGCCGGTCAGGCGCGGGCTCGCCCGGATAAGCACCCCGCAAAGGGTCGGGTTCGAACTCATCGACCAGGACCGGCGCTCCGGTGATCGCTTCAAATGAGGCCCGGCCAACGAAGCGAAGGCTGGCCTCCGTCTGGAGGACGCGAACGCCGTGCCCGGCCTTGATCGCCAGCCGGGCGGTTTCCAGCGCCTTATAGGCTGCGATCCCGCCGCTTACCCCAAGCAGCAACCGGGACATGGCCTACCGGTATTGGTACTTCAGCTTGCCTTGGGCGACTTCCTCGAGTGCAATCGTGAGGTAGTTCTTGGAGCGGGTGTCGACCATCGGCGGCGGGAACTCATCAAAAGTTCCCTCACCCAGGTTGTGGTAGTAGGAGTTGATCTGTCGGGCCCGCTTGGCCGCGACGATCACGCTCGCGTAGTCGGAGTCGACGTGCTCCAGCAGCTTGTCGATTCGGGGAGAGATCAAGGCGACGTACTTCCTTTTGCCGTGGGAGATTTGCTCAACGGAAGGGTAGCGGGCGGCCAGCGCGTTCATGCCAGCCGGCTGGCAAGCTCCCGACGAACGATATCCACGAGCTCGCTGGTGGCCTCCTCGAGCCGGTCGTTGATGACCACATACCGGAACTCCCCCTCCGCCTCGAGTTCTCGCTGGGCGGTCTCCAGACGCGCCTTCACCTGTTCCGGGCTGTCGGTCCCGCGCCCGACCAACCGGCTGCGCAAGGCCTCGGCGGAGGGCGGCGAGATGAACACCGCCACCGACTCGGGCATCGCTTGGCGAACCTGGCGCGCGCCCTCGAGCTCGATCTCAAGGACGACCGGGCTGCCTCGCTCCAGGCGCTGGTCCACCTCCTGACGCAGCGTCCCGTACCGGTTGCCGGCGTAGGCAGCGGACTCGAGAAAGTCGCCGGCGGACACGCGGGCTTCGAACTCTTCAGGGCTGAGGAAGTGGTAGTGCACGCCATCGCGCTCGCCCGGTCGTGGCGCGCGGGTGGTGGCCGACACGGTCAGCTCGAGCTCGGGCACCGATTCACGCAGCCCGCGGATGAGGGTTCCCTTCCCCACTCCCGAGGGACCGGTGATTACGAATACCCTGGCCAGGCCCGGGCTCACGGCGCCGAGCCGCTTAGCGGCGGCGCATGAACGCCACCAGCTCTCGCCGTTGGCGCTCGGACAGGCCTCCGACCGTCTTGGACGGGGAGATCTTGCACTGCGTCAGGATCTTGTTCACCTTCACCCGCCCGTACTTCGGAACAGCAAGGAGTAGATCGAAGACCTTCGCGGTCTCCAGGAAGGCGGGAGGCGAGAGCAGCAGCTCGTCAATCGGCTGCCTGCCACCCTTCAAATCTCTCTTGAGCTGGGCCCGCCGGGTGCGAATGTCGTTGGCCCGGGCCAGCGCCTCCATGCGCTGAAGATAGGACCGCTCGGGCGCCACAGTGGGCTTGGCGAGCTGCTCTGAGACCGGCGGCATGGGCGGCGACTATACATCTTGGGGCTCGGCGATCAAGACCAATTCCACGAATTTGGCTCGACCTCTACGTGAGGTCGAGCATTGTCGAGGATGGTTGCGACGATCACCAGCGTTCATCGGGGTTTGAACTGCTCACGAGACGCTCGAAATCACACCCCTCCTCACCAGCCACCCCGCTTTTTGCGAGCAGTTCGTGCAGCTCGGAGGCAATTCGTCCGCCAGCTGCCGGATCGCGGAAGTTTTCGGTGCCGACAGCCACCAGAGTTGCGCCCGCCCGCATCAGATCAAGTGCGTCCTGCCCCCGAGCCACGCCCCCCATACCGACAACCGGGATTCTCACGACCCCGGTGACGGCGGCGACCTGGGCGAGGGCGATCGCGCGGACGGCGGTCCCTGACACGCCGCCCGTCCGGCCGCCGAGCCAGGGCCGGCCGCGACGGGGGTCGAGCGCCATTCCCTGGAGGGTGTTGATCAGCGAGAGCGCGTCGGCACCCCCCTCCTCCGCAGCCAGCGCCACGGCGACGACATCGCCGGCATTGGGCGAAAGCTTGGCAATCAAGGGCTTGTCGGTGAGGGGCCGGACCAGGTCGAGCAGCGCCCGGAGTTCGCCGGCGTCAGCTCCCATGAGGAGTCCGGTCTTGACGTTCGGGCACGAGACGTTGAGTTCGAGCGCCGCGACCTCCGGCCGCGCCGAGAATGCGCTCACGAGCTCGGCGAACTCATCGCGGCTGAACCCCATCACGTTGACGATCAGCGGGACCGGCAGGCGGCCCAGCCTGGGGAGGTCATCCTCCAGGTAGCCAGGTAGACCTTTATTGGGGAGCCCGATCGAGTTCATGAGGCCGCCTGGCAGCTCCCAGAGGCGAGGGGGCGGATTACCCTGGCGCGGTTTGATCGTCACCGTCTTGGAGACGAATGCGGCGAACGGGAAGTGCTCGAGCAGCTCTTGCCCGAATGCCTGCTCGGCGGCGATCGCGTCAAACGTCCCCGACCCGTTCAGCACAGGGTGCTCGAGCTCAAGGCCGCAGAAGGAGACGGTCAATGTCCCGTCCCCGGGATCAGCGCCGATGAAACAAGGTCCGCGTCAAGTACGGGTCCGTCCAGGCAGAGGCGCAGATAGCCCCTGCGGGTCGGAACCACACATCCAAAGCAGGCACCGAAGCCGCACGCCATGCCGGACTCCAGCGCGAGCTGGGCCGGAACGCCTCGCTCGGCGCAGAGGAGGCGGACAGCCTCGAGCATGGCCGGCGGCCCGCACGCATAGACCGTCCGTCCAGGGTCACGATCGAGCTCTGCTTCGAGCAGATCGGTCACCAGGCCGTGGTGGCCTACCGCCCCGTCGTCGGTGGCGAGCTGCGCCCCGGCGATCACTTCGCTGGCGGCGATCGCTCGAGGAGCGTCCCGGAACCCGAGCAGGATCGTTGCAGCCGGACGTCCGAGTTGCTCGCGCCAGACCGCCAGCGGCGCCAGGCCGACCCCGCCACCCACGAGCAGCGCAGAGTGATCGCCCGACGGCGGCCTGAATCCGACCCCGAGCGGCCCGACCAGCGCCAGTTCGTCCGGCGGCTGGAGCTCGCACAGACGCCTGGTCCCGGGACCCACGTCCTCGATCAGGAACTCAAGCCGCGAGCTGTCCGCCGGCGCATGCAAGACACTGAAGGCCCGCGGCAGGAATGGCCGTTCGCCCTCTCCCCCGCCCCACCGCTGCGCCGCGGCGATCATGTAGAACTGTCCCGCCCGCGGGCGGGGCCCAACGCTGTCATCGACGGTAAGCACGACGTACGGGTCGTACCTGCGCCGCCCGACCACCGGCACGTACCGCCGACCAAAAGGCGCCTGCACACGCTCCTCAGACGCTCGGACGGTCGCGCTCATCCCACGACGTGACTCGAGGCGTGGATCTCCTGGAGGGAGAGCACCTCTGGCCCGCGCGTTTCCCCAGCGGCCGCGGTCCGGCGGGCCGCGCCGATGGCCAGGGCAGCTGCCGTCGCTCCGGCCATCGTCGTGATACACGGGATGCCGCGGGAGATGGCCGCAGTGCGGATCTCGTAGCCGTCGGTTCGCGCGCCCGTGCCCACGGGCGTATTCACGACCAGGTCGACCTGCCCGTCCTCAATCCAGTCCACGACATGGGGCGAGCCCTCGCCGATCTTGTTGATCGTCTCGACAGGGATACCCATCCTGCGTATCGCCTGAGCAGTCCCGCGGGTGGCCACGATTCGGAAGCCCAGGTCGTGCAGGAGCGTTGCCACTCCGCTGGCGGCAGGCTTGTCGCCGTCGGCCACCGTGATAAACGCGGTCCCCTCTTCGGGCAAATGTGCGCCCGCCGCCGCCTGGGCCTTGGCGAAAGCTGTCGGGAAGTCCCGGGCGATCCCCATAACCTCTCCGGTCGAGCGCATCTCGGGTCCCAGGAGTGCGTCGGCGCCGGCGAAGCGGTTGAAGGGGAGCACGACCTCCTTGACGCACACGTGGCGGTTGCCATCCGCTGACCCGACTCGCAGCTCGTCCAGGTCCAGGTCGGCCAGCCGCTCTCCCAGCATGATCCGGCACGCCAGCTTGGCCAGCGGGACGCCGATCGCCTTGGAGACGAACGGCACGGTCCGGGAGGCGCGAGGGTTTGCCTCAAGCACGTGCAGCCCCTCGTCCCCCTGGATCGCGAACTGCACGTTCAGAAGCCCGACCACCCCGAGGGCGCGGGCGATGCCCTCGGCCTGCTCGCGAATCCGCGCCACCATCTCCTCGCCCAGGGTGTGCGGCGGCAGCACACAGGCCGAGTCACCCGAATGGATTCCCGCCTCCTCGACGTGCTGCATGATCCCGGCCACCCACACGTCGTTGCCGTCACACAGGGCATCCACGTCAACCTCGATTGAGTCCTCCAGGAACCGGTCGAGGTAAATCTGCGTTCCGACCGGGGTGCCCACCCGCTCAAGGTAGTCCCGGAGTCCCTCGACGCTGTAAACGATCTCCATGGCCCGTCCCCCCAGCACGTAGCTGGGGCGGACAAGCAAGGGGAACCCGACCTCGACGGAGCGCTCGAGTGCCTCGTCCGGTGAGGCAGCGGTGGCGTACGGGGGCGCCTTGTAACCGAGCTGGCCGAGGAGCTGACCGAATCGGGAGCGATCCTCGGCAAGGTCGATGGCCTCGATGCTCGTCCCCAGGATCGGGACGCCGGCGTCGTGGAGCCCCGCCGCCAGCTTGAGGGGGGTTTGCCCGCCGAACTGGACGACCACGCCTTCGGGACGCTCGAGGCGGCATACGGCCAGCACGTCCTCGAGGGTCAGCGGCTCGAAGTAGAGCCGGTCAGAGACGTCGTAGTCGGTGGAGACCGTCTCGGGATTGCAGTTGATCATGACGGCATCCCGGCCGGTCTCCCTGACGGTCTGCACCGCGTGGACACAGCAGTAGTCGAACTCGATGCCCTGACCGATTCGATTTGGGCCTGAACCGAGGATGACCACGCTCGGCCGGTCTCCCCGGACAACCTCATGGCTGGGGCTGGGTTCGCGACCGCTGAGACCGCGTGCGGGCCGCTCCCAGCTCGAGTAGTAGTACGGCGTGTGGGCGGCAAACTCGGCGGCGCAGGTGTCGACAGCCTTGAACGTCCGCTCGGCCTCCACCGGGTGGTCACCGTCGACCACCATGGCGGCGAGCTCGTTCAAGAACCAGGGAGCGACTCCGGTCCGGCGGTAGAGCTCGTCGATCTCAGCCCCTCTTGCTATGGCCTCCAGGATCAGGTCAAACCGCTCCGCCCCGGGTTCCTCCAGCGAGGTCAGGAGGTCCGCATCTGCGGCCGCCGGGCGCGCCGGGCTGTCAAGCTCACGGGAGCGGAGCGCCTTGGCGAACGCCTGCTTGAAGGTACGGCCGATGGCCATTACCTCGCCCACCGACTTCATGTGGGTCGTCAAGCCAGGCTCAGCGCCCGGGAACTTCTCGAAGGCGAACCGCGGCCACTTGACGACGCAGTAGTCGATGGCGGGTTCAAAGCTCGCCGGCGTGGCCTGGGTGATGTCGTTGGGGATCTCCTGGAGCGTGTAGCCCACCGCCAGGCGAGCGGCGATCTTGGCGATCGGAAAACCGGTGGCCTTGCTGGCCAGAGCGCTCGAGCGGGAGACGCGTGGGTTCATCTCGATGACGACGACCTCACCCGTTTCGCGACTGACGGCGAACTGGACGTTGGACCCGCCCGTTTCCACGCCCACGGCCCGAATCACGGCGATGGCCTGGTCTCTGAGGATCTGATACTGCTTGTCGGTCAGGGTCTGCTGGGGCGCCACGCACACGCTGTCCCCGGTGTGCACGCCCATCGGATCGAGGTTCTCGATCGAGCACACGATCACCACGTTGTCCGCACGATCGCGCATCACCTCGAGCTCGAACTCGCCCCAGCCCAGCACGGACTCCTCCAGCAACACCTGACTGATCGGTGAAGCGTTCAAGCCCCGGCCGACCACGGCTCTGAGCTCCTCCGCACGGCGCACGATCCCGCCGCCGGTGCCCCCCAGGGTGAACGCCGGCCGGACGATGAACGGGAGGCCCAGGTCCTCGATCGCCGCCTCCGCCTCGGCGATGGTGTGGGCGATCGTCGACTTGGGGACGCGAAGCCCCGCGCCGGTCATCGTCTCCCGGAAGCGCTCCCGATCCTCGGCCCGGTCGATCGCCTCGTAATCGGCCCCGATCAGCTCGACGCCGTATCGCTCGAGCGTCCCGTCCTCATACAGCGCCTTGGCGAGGTTGAGCGCTGTCTGGCCGCCGAGCGTCCCCAGCAGCGCATCCGGCCGCTCGCGCTCGATCACCTGGGCCAGCGTCGATGGGAGCAGGGGCTCGATATAGGTCGTGGTTGCGACCTCGGGGTCGGTCATGATCGTGGCGGGATTGGAGTTGACCAGGACGACCTCGTAGCCCTCTTCTCTGAGGACCCGGCAGGCCTGGGTGCCCGAGTAGTCGAACTCCGCCGCCTGCCCGATGACGATCGGACCGGATCCGATAAGCAGGATCTTTTGGATGTCGTCACGCCTGGGCATCAGGCGAGCTCGGCGATGAACCGATCGAACAGGTGAAGCGCGTCATGCGGACCCGGGCCCGCCTCGGGGTGGTACTGGACGGTCGCGCCGGGAACGTCACGCAGAGCCAGTCCCTCCACGGTGCGGTCATACAGGTTGATATGGGTCAGTTCGGCCGTGCCGAAGTCGGTCTCCCAGCGCACCGCCTCGTCGCTGTCGAGCGTGGGCGAGCCATCCGGCCCAACGACAGCGAAGCCGTGGTTCTGGCTGGTGATCTCGATCTGCCCGGTGACGAGGTCCTTGACCGGATGGTTGGCTCCGCGGTGGCCGAAGGGAAGCTTGTAGGTGTCAAGTCCCACCGCACGACAGAGAAGCTGATGCCCCAGGCAGATGCCATAAACGGGTACCTTCCCGACCAGCCCGCGGACCGTCTCGACGACGTAGTCAAGGGCCGCTGGGTCGCCCGGTCCGTTGGCCAGGAAGACCGCGTCGGGCTCGGCGTCCAGCAGCTCGCGCGCGCCAGCTGTGCAGGGATGCAGTTCGACCGTCGCGTCCCTCTCCAGGAGGTTGCGGACGATCGATCGTTTGACCCCGGTGTCGATCATGGCGATCCGGGGACCCTCGCCATCGCCCACTCGCCGGCATTCAGCGGGAGTGACGTCCCGTGCCAGGTCACGGCCGGCCATCTCAGGCTCAGCCCGGAGTCGCTTCTGAGCGTCGGCCTCGCTCATCTCGCCGGGGAAGAGACCGCCTCGCATCGCTCCCCTGTCCCGAATGTGACGCACCAGAGCCCGAGTGTCGACCTCCGTGATCGCCGGGATCTCGTTGTCGGTCAACCACGAGAGCCATCCCGCGCCGCCGTGGTCGACGGCCGCGCGCATGATCGCGCCCCGCGCTTGCACGCGGTCTGACTCCATCGCGTCCGGCCAGACGCCGTAGTTCCCGATCATCGGGAACGTGAAAGTGATCAACTGACCGGCGTATGAGGGATCGGTCATCGACTCCTGGTAGCCGGACATCGAGGTCGTGAAAACGATCTCGCCAACGGCCACGGCGGGGGCGGCGCAGGCCAGACCGTCAAACCGCGCCCCATCCTCCAGCAGCACGTAGGCGGAGCGTTCCTGGCTCATCGTCACGACGCCGCCGGCACAAGCATTCGCTCCCGGAAGGCCACGCCGCCCGCGGCCAGTGTCAGGAGCACACGTCCGCGAAGTGTCCGGCCGTGGAAGCAGCAATTCTCAGAGCGGCTCACGTACCCGTGAGCGCCGGCTTCGAACGACGCTTCGAGGTCGACCACGACCAGATTCGCCACCTCGTCAACCTGGACTCGCGGGACGGGCAGCCCGAAGACCGCTGCGGCTGCGCTCATTCGTTCGACCACCACCTCAAGCGGCAGCTCGCCCGACAGGACGAGCTCCGAGAACAGGGCCCCGAATGCGGTCTCAAGGCCAGTGGTCCCCATCGCCGCCTGCTCGAACGGGACCTCCTTCTCGTGGCGCACGTGCGGAGCATGGTCGGTGCCCACGCAGTCGATCACGCCTGAACGCAATGCCTGCACGAGAGCCCGCCGGTCTCGGTCCGAGCGCAGCGGGGGGTTCATCTTGAAACGGCTATCCAGCGTCCGCACGACATCGTCGGTCAGCGTCAGGTGGTGCGGAGTGACCTCGGCGGTGACCATGATTCCGGCCGCCTTGGCCTGCTCGAGCGCCTGGACCGACTCGATCGCCGAGAGGTGCTGGAAGTGAAGCCGCGCGCCCTCGTAGCCGGCCAGCGAAACGTCGCGGGCGATCATGGTCGACTCAGAGACCGACGGGATGCCGGCCAGTCCCAGGCGGGAGGAAACGGCGCCCTCATGCATCACGCCATCACGGGAGAGCTCGGGATCCTCCTCGTGCAGCGCGATCACCCCGCCGCACAGCCGCTGGTAGGCCAGCGCCTTGCGCACGATGCCGGCGGAGACCACTGGCTTGCCGTCGTCTGTGAACCCGAGTGCCCCGGCCTCGGTTAGAGCGACCATCTCCGTCAGCTCAGCGCCCTGGAGCCCTCTGGTAATAGAAGGCAGAAAGCCCACCGGGATCCGGGCTTCCCGCATGGCCCGAGCCGTCAATGACTCAAGAATGGCCGGCTCGTCGACGACCGGGTCGGTGTTGGGCATCGCGACGATCGCGCAGAAGCCGCCCGCGGCCGCGGCCGCCGTGCCCGAGGCGATGTCCTCCTCGTACTCCTGGCCTGGGGTACGGAGGTGAACGTGCGGGTCTACGAAGGCCGGAAACAGGTGCTTGGAGGTGGCGTCGAAAACCTCACCTTCGTCGGGACCTGAAAGCGATCCGGGGGACGCGATCTCAGCGATATGCCCGTCCCGGACGAGCACGTCGTGGTGCCCGTCCAGCCCCGTACGGGGGTCGAGCACGTGGGCACCGCGAATCAGAAGGTCACACGGGGAAGCCGCGGGTGGCGCGGGCCCAAACAAACCCGGGCGATCGCTCATGCCGCCACCGCCAGCAGCGGCATGCCCGCCAACAGCTCATACAAGACGGCCATCCGCACCGCCACCCCGGCTTTGACCTGCTCGCCGATTAGCGCCTGCGACGAGTCGATGGCCGCAGCCGAGAGCTCGATTCCCCGGTTGACGGGCCCCGGGTGCATGAGGAGCTGCTCGGGGCGCAGCCGTGAGGCGTCGACCTGGTAGCACGATGCATACTCGCGCAGCGTGGGGACGAAGGAGTCCCGCATCCGCTCCTGCTGCATCCTCAGGACATAGACGACGTCCGCCTCGTCGAGTCGATCCAGAGTCACCTCGGCCCGGCAGCCGAGCGCCTCGATCTCCCGAGGGACAAGCGTCGGCGGGCCGCACACTGTCACCTCGGCTCCCATTCGCTTGAGCGCGAGGATGTTGGACCTGGCGACTCGGGAGTGCAGGACATCTCCGACGATCCAGATGTTGACGCCATCCAGCGCGCCCAGGCGCCGGCGGAGGGTGAAGGCGTCCAGCAGAGCCTGCGTGGGGTGCTCATGCTTGCCGTCGCCAGCGTTGATCACCGAGGCGCTGGTCCACCCGGCCACCAGCTGGGCGGCGCCGACGTGGGGCGAGCGGATCACGATCGCGGCGGGGTCGTAGGCCGAGAGGGTCTGAACGGTGTCCTTCAGTGACTCGCCCTTCTCGACGCTCGATCCGGTCGAGCGGACGCTCACCACGTCAGCGCTCAGCCGCTTGGCAGCCAGCTCAAAGCTCGAACTCGTGCGGGTGGATGCCTCGTAGAAGAGGTTCACCACGGTCCGACCCCGGAGGGCCGGCACCTTCTTGATCTCCCGCCCGCTGACCTCCGCAAATGATTCGGCGCGGTCAAGGATGCGCTCAATCCCGGCTCGGTCCAGGTCGTCGATCGACAGCAGATGCTTGCCGAGGCTGCGGGTCACGCCGCCACCCGGTCGCTTTCCGGCGGCAACGGGCCGATCGTGACCTCATCGCGACCGTCGATCTCCTCGATATGGACGTTCACCCGCTCCGCCCGGGACGTGGGGATGTTCTTGCCGACGTAGTCCGGGCGGATCGGAAGCTCGCGATGGCCGCGATCGACCAGCACCGCCAGCTGCACTCGGGGAGGGCGGCCGTAGTCAAAGATCTCGCCGATGGCGGCGCGGACGGTTCGGCCCGTGTAGAGGACGTCGTCCACGATCACCACGGTGCGCCCGTCGAGGGGGAAGTCCAGCTGGGTGGCATGGACGATCGGCGCGGAGGCCCGCAGCGCCAGGTCGTCGCGGTAAAAGGAGATGTCGGCGAATCCGAGGGGGACGGGCTGATCCAGCAGCTCGCTGGTCAGCGCGTGCAGTCGCTGGGCCAGACCGGCGCCCCGGCGCTGGATCCCCACAAGCGCCACCGCTCCCCCGGGGTTCTTCTCGACGATCTCATGCGCGATCCGCACCAGCGTGCGGCGAATATCGTCGCGGTCAAGAATGACCCTCGGGTCCTGCATGCACCTGCTCCTTCCTGGCCTCTCAGGGCCTGGTTAAAGGAACCAACTCGGCCCAGCGTATCAGCGCCGTAGGCGGTACAGGACGTGCGGCATCTGCTCGACGACGATGTCCCGGTCGTACGCAAGCCCGGCCTTTTCCATGACCCGGCGAGAGGCCGTGTTGTGGGGCAGGGTGTACGCGATCAGCTCGTCGAGCTCGAGCTCCTCGAAGCCAATCCGCACGGACTCGCGGGCGAGCTCGGTGGCCAGGCCCTGACCCCAGCGCCGCGAGACGATCGCCCACGCGACCTCGACGTTGGGAACACCGGCCAGCCCCGCCCAGCGGACGCCGCCACGACCAACGGCCTCCCCCGTTTGCCGGTCTCTCAGCAGCCAGAGGCCAAAGCCGAATCGCTCCCAATGGGCCTGAGCGCCGGCGGCGCTCCTGGCCACCTCCTGGGGCGTCGGCGGTGGGTCGGACGGGGCGCGAAGCCACGGGTACACGAGCGGGTCCAACAACAGCTCAGCCAGCTCGGCCGCGTGATCGGCCCGAAGCGGCTCGCCGCGCAGGCGAGCTGTGCTCAGGAGCTCGATGTCACCCCCTCCGGCCGCGCCGGTTCGGGCTGCTCTCCAGTGGCCGCACGGCGATCCCAGGGCCGGAGCTCCGGAACGCCCCGCTCGGCGAATGGCAGCTCGATCGTGTCGAAGTCACGGGGGATGACCGTGTTGGAAAAGATCTCCTGTGCCTCTTCGACGAGCACACCGGCGGGATAGCGAGTCGAGAGATGCGTAAGGGCGAGCATCGTGACCTCGGCTTGCGCGGCTAGCCGCGCGGCCTGGGCGGCGGTGGAGTGGCCCGTCTCGGCCGCTCGATCGATCTCGGGTGCGGCAAAGGTGGCTTCGTGGACCAGCAGGTCGGCGCGAAAAGAGGCCACAGCCAGTTCCTCGGACGTCGCGGTGTCCCCAGAGAGGACAATCTTCCGGCCAGGCCGCGAATGACCGAGGACCTGCTCAGGGGAGACGCCTCGGACGACCTCGCCGCGCTGGACGAGGCCGAACTCGGGACCGGGCTTGAGGCCAAGCCTCGTCGCGGCCTCGGCGTCGAACTGGCCGGGGCGCTCGTCCTCGTAGAGGATGTAGCCCAACGCCGTGGTCCGGTGCGCGGCAAGGACCGGCGCAATTCGGTACCCCGCTCGCTCGAGGATGTGTCCCGGCTCGAGCTCGTTGAGGACGAGCTCGTACCGGACCCGTCCCGCGGTTCGCAGCGCTAGCACGACCAGTTCACGGAGCCCGGCAGGACCGTGAATGCTGAGCGGGCGCTCACGCCCGCGCAGATCGAATGTCTTCAGGAGGCCGGGAAGCCCGAGCCAGTGGTCGGCATGGAAATGAGTGAGAAAGATCTCGTCGAGATCGAGGAGCCCCACCGAGCGAACAAGCTGCCGCTGGGTTCCCTCGCCGCAGTCGAACAGCAGGCGCTCACCCCCCCGCCGTATGAGCACGGCGGGGAGGCCACGGCGAGCGGTGGGAACCGAACCGGCCGTGCCGGCGAAGAAGACCGAGAGATCCACGAGCGGGAGTCTGTCAGCCCGCCGCGCCGTTCCGGTCGAGCGGCCGGGCCCACCGGTCGCTTTGCACGCTCAGATGGGCTGGCAACGCGCCCGGCAGGATTTGAACCTGCGACTTCCGCCTCCGGAGGGCGGCGCTCTATCCACTGAGCTACGGGCGCGGGGACGTCCTAGGGTACAGCGCCCCGCTAGGCCCGCGAGCGCGTCGCCGTTGCCATTTCGGGTCCGCCAGACCATGCAGATCGCCATCATCTCCGACACCCATATGCCGCGCGGCCAGCGCCGGCTTCCACCCGAATGCCTCGTGCGCCTGAAGCGCGCCGAGGTGATTGTTCACGCCGGGGACCTGGTCACGGTCACCGTCCTCCACGAGCTCGAGGCGATCGGACGGGTGGTGGCCGTGCGCGGAAACGTCGACGATCATGAGGTGGCGGCCCTGCTGCCCGAAACAGCCGAGGTCGAGCTCGATCACGGCCTGTCGCTGGCCGTCGTGCACGATGCCGGCCCCACTCGCGGTCGTCTTGAAAGGCTCGGCCGGAGGTTCCCCGACGCCCGCGCCGTGATCTTCGGGCACTCCCATCTTCCCTGGCACGAGCGAGCTCCCGATGGCTTTCAAATCTTCAATCCCGGCAGCCCGACTGAGCGCCGCCGGGCGCCGTCCAAGACAATGGGCATCGCCTATACCCACCGGAACGGGATCGAGTTCGAGCTGATCGAACTCGGCTAGTACGAGCCTCCGCTCACTCCAGGAGCACCCCCATCCCCAACAGCGATCGGGACGACGCGCAGCTCGCTGTCACACTGGAGATCGTGCTGGACGAAGATGCTCGTTGTTGAAGTCGTCATCGCTGCCGCCGTCGTCGTCTCCGTGGTCGGCGGCTTGTTGTTCGTCCTCGTCCTCGACCGGTCGGGAAGCCGCCCAAGATTCAACGCCACAGTCTGGTGGTGGTCGCTCGTAGGCCTAGGCCTGATCGGCGTCGCCATCGCGTGGAGCACGTCGGCGATCTTTTAGGCCGCCCCCGTCGACGCAGCAGTTGCCCCGCATGAGGCGAAACGCAACAAAGCTCGTGCCGAAACGCAACAAAGCTCGTGCCCTGCTTTTGGGTGGGTAGCGAAATTGCCCCTAGTGGCGGCAAATCGCAACACGTAGGGCTCGCAGCCAACCGCTTTGCTGCGTTATGCCGTCCCAACGCCGCGGCGGTCGTACTCCCAACGCCGCGGCAGTCGCACCCCGCGCCGCGACAGTCGCTCCCGACGTCACGACAAAAGCGGCTTCGCTGATCGGACGCGGGCGTCTCGTTGCTGGCCTTCTTGTTCCGGACCTCGTGCGCCACACTTGAGCCCTCATGCCGAGACCGACCGAACCCGGACGGCACTATGTGGCGGGGCTCGATGGCATCCGCGCGCTTGCCGTGCTGTGCGTGATCGCCTATCACCTCGGCTTCGGCTGGGCGGCGGGAGGCATGCTCGGGGTCGGCGTCTTCTTCACGCTATCCGGCTATCTCATCACCGACCTTCTCCTCGGCCACTGGAGACGCCACGGCGAGCTGGGGCTGCGGACATTCTGGATTCGCCGCGCCCGGCGGCTTCTCCCGGCACTGTTCTCGATGCTGGTCGTGGTCAGCATCGTGGTGGCAGTGCTCGACTCCGGCGAGCTGGCCAGTGTCCGGCGGCAGGTGATTTCAGCCACCTTCTACTTCGCCAACTGGTCCACGATCGCGCAGCACGGCTCGTACTTCGCCCGCTTCGCCCCGCCACTGCCGCTCGACCATCTGTGGTCGCTCTCGATCGAGGAGCAGTTCTATCTGGTCTGGCCTCCGCTCCTTTTCCTGGGGATCATGGTCATGCGGGGCCGGTGGCGGCTCACGCTCGTGACGCTCACGCTGGCCGCCGGCTCAGTCTTCGTCATGGCCTCGCTGTACCACCCGGGGTACGATCCCACGCGCGCGTACGAAGGCACCGACACACGTGCCTTTGGCCTGCTGATCGGGGCGGCCCTCGCCATGGTCTGGCCGACGAGGCGCGGCCGTGGGGAGCAGCGGTTCAGGAAATCGAACCGGCTCGATGTCCTGGGCGTGGTTGGCCTGGTGGGGATCGCGCTGCTCGTGTGGCGAACGACCCCCTTCTCGCCGTTCCTCTACCCATGGGGATTAGTGCTCCTGTCCGTGGCCACCGCGGCGGTTGTGGCTGCGGCCGTAAACCCGGCCGGGTTGCTCGGGATGGTCTTGGCCTGGCCGCCGCTTCGCTGGATCGGAGTCCGCTCGTATGGCATCTATCTCTGGCAGTGGCCGATCATCGTCCTCGTCAACCCCGTGACCCGCGACTGGGGAGCCGGGCGGCCGCTGGTCGAGGTCGCTGGAACGCTGCTAGTGGCCGCCCTCTCATGGCGCTTCCTGGAGGACCCGATCCGGCGGGGCGGTCTGCTCCACATCGGTCGGCGCATGATGTTCAGTGCGCGGCGCCGGCGCCTCGGAGCTCGTGCCGTTGCGTTGCTGGGTCCCGCCACGGCCACCGTGGCCCTGGCCGTCGTTGGATTGACCGGTCTGCTTCCCGCCGCCTCGAGCAGCCTGGCCTCTGAAGGCAGCCGCCCGCTACTGAGGACGGTCCCAAGGCTGACGGGGGAGCGAAAGGCTGGAGGAACCGTGAGACCCGCTTCGGTTCCAGTCCACGAGCCGACCCATACGTCATGTCGCTCAGTGGTTTACATAGGCGACTCCACCTCCGAGGGCGAGATTTCCTCGAACTACATCCCCAACGCCGCCCAGCGCCTGCAGAGCCAGCTGCGCCGTGTGGGAGTCCGGACCGTCTATCCGGAGATCTCAGGCGCTCGCTCGATCGTCGAGACCTACCAAGGCCATGCCAACGGCACCACGGTGGCTAAGAGCCATGTCTCGGAGGGTTTCAACGGCTGCTGGATCGTCGCCCTGGGCACCAACGACGTCGCCGATGTACGCGTTGGCGGCCGTCCGGGCTATGCCGGCCGGATCGAGCGGATGATGTCGATCATCGGTCACCATCCCGTGATGTGGGTCGAGACGCTCACGCTGCTGGCCTCCGGAAGCCCGTACGACGAGCAGGGCATGCAGGATTGGAACCGGTCGCTGCTGGCCGCGTGCGCGCGCTACCCCAACATGCGGGTGTTCGACTGGCCGGCTTATGCTCGCCGGAACTGGTTTATCCCTGACGGGATCCACTATTACTCGCCCGGCTACGTGGCCCGAACGCACGTCATCTCCCAGGGCCTCGCTCACGGCTTCCCGGCGGGGCAGCAGTCGGCACCGCCCGGCCAGGGGCCAGGCGGCGGGGTTCCGAGCCCCTGCCTCATACGGTGATGCCGTGAGAAGATGCCTCGGCCGGCGCTCCCGGCTCCCTACGCGTCCATAGGAGGACCAGTGTCCGATACCCAATCAACCAGGCTGGCCGAGACCGTGGCCAGCCTGCCAGCCTCGGCCGCAGCGCGCTTTGCCGATCACGTTGCCGCCCGTCACCGCGAGGACGGAGAGTGGCGCGAAATGACCTACGCCGAGGCGGGTCAGGCAATCGAGGAAATTGGGCTCGGTCTGGTCGACCTGGGCGTCGAGCCAGGGGACCGCGTTTGCATCCTGGCCAACACGCGGGTGGAGTGGACGCTCGCCAGTTATGGCGTTTCGGCCGCCGGGGCCGTCGTGGTGCCCATCTACCCCACCAACTCCCCCAAGGAGTGCGCATGGGTCGCGGGAAACTCCGGAGCCAGGGCGGTGATTTGCGAAAACGACGGCCAGCGGGCCAAGATCGACCAGGTCCGAGACGAACTGCCTGAGCTCGAGCACGTGATTGGCATCGAGGACGGCGCGGGAGATCTGTCACTCGACGAGCTCCGGCAGCGCGGTGCCGGCCGCGATCCGTCCGAGCTGTCGAGCCGCCAGGACGGCGTCGAGCCGAGCGACGCCTGGATCATCATCTACACCTCGGGCACGACAGGGCCACCCAAGGGAGTCGTTCTGACGCACGCCAACGGGATGACGGTGTGCAAGATCGTCCAGGAGCTCGAGTTTGTCCAGCCCAACGAGACGACCTACCTCTATCTCCCCCTGGCCCACATCTTTGCCCTGTTGACCCAGCTCGCGTCCTATGACCAGGGGACATCGATCGTGTACTTCGGAGGAGACTCGAAGAAGATCCTCGAGGAGATCATCGAGACACGGCCCACATACCTGCCATCGGTGCCGCGGATCTTCGAAAAGCTCTATGCCGCGGCCACGAAGCTGCAGGAGCAGGCCTCCGAACAGGACAAGAAGCGCTTTCGTGAAGCCATCAAACTCGGGGTCGAGGTCCGCAACCGCCAGCAGCGCGGCGAGGAGATCCCGGATGAGATGCGGCAGCAATTCGAGCAGGCCGACGAGGAGATCTTCACCAAGGTCCGCCAGCTGTTCGGAGGGCAGGTCCGGCAGGCAGTCAGCGGCGCGGCGCCGATCGCCCCTGAAATCCTCGAGTTCTTCTACGCCGCTGGGGTGCCCGTGCTCGAGGGCTGGGGCATGACGGAGACCACCGGAGTGGGAACCGTGGGCACGGTCGATGACTTCCGATTCGGCACTGTCGGCAAGGCCCTCCCCGGGGTCGAGCTCCAGATCGCCGAGGACGGCGAGATCATGATGAAGGGTCCGAATGTGTTTCGGGAGTACTGGCGCAACCTGGAGGCCACGGCGGAGACGCTGGTCGACGGATGGCTTCACACCGGCGACGTCGGTGAGCTCGACGACGAGGGATTCCTCAAGATCACCGGGCGCAAGAAGGACATCATCATCACCGCCGGCGGCAAGAACTTGACGCCGGCCAATCTCGAGAACGACCTCAAGCAGGCGCCGTTCATTTCGCAGGCCGTCATGTACGGGGACCGAAAGCCGTATCCCGTCGCTTTGATCACGCTCGATCCGGAGGAGATGCTGCCCTGGGCCAAGGAGCACGGTCTTGCAGAAGATCTGGCTGAGCTGGCCCAGAACGACCAGGTCCGTGAGATGGTCCAGAAAGAACTCGACCGTGCCAACTCGAACTACGCCCAGGTCGAGCAGGTCAAGCGCTTCGAGATCATCGACCACGACCTCTCGATCGAAACCGGCGAGCTCACCCCCACCTTGAAGGTCAAGCGCAACGTTGTGTACGACCGCTACGCGGAGCTGTTCGAGGGCATGTACAAGTAGGGACAAATACCCGGCTAGTGAATGGCGCTACGGGCCGAAGCGCTCACGTCCAGCTCGAACAGCCAGAAGTCGCGCTCGATAACGGGGACCGACACGTTGTAGACCGGGACCGAACCGACCTGACCCTGGAAGGTGCCGCCGTGCGCGTGGCCGTGGAGCACCAGGTCCGGCTCGTGCTCTGCGATTGGCGCGGCCAGCCGATCCGATCCGAGAAACGCCCAGATCCCCGGGGCCTCCCCGACGATCGTGTCCGTGACCGGCGCGTAATGCAGCAGGACGATCCGGGTCGAGCAGAGCGCGATCTCCCGAAGACCCCGGTCGAGCGCCTCCACGTCACGCGAGGTCTCGCCGTAGACCTCCCGCAGCAGCGGCTCGCCGAAGTCGGGTAGGTGCGAGCCCGGAAAACCCCCGACGAAACCCTTTACGCCCACGACGCCCACATCTGCGCCGCCAGCCTGGCATATCGCCCAGTCCCGGTCGAGGACCTGCACTGCGCCTTCCTCGAGCACCGCGGTGAGCTCTTCTGCCCGCGCAGCGTGCCAGTCGTGGTTTCCCAGCACCGCGAACACGGGCACATCGAGACGGGAGCACGCCTCGGCCAGCACGCGCCCCTGGTCGGGCTCGCCCAGGGTGGTCAGGTCACCAGCCAGAAGCACGATGTCCGCCTGCCCATCGAGCGCGGCCACCGACTCCGCCACCTCTTCCCCTCGCTGCTCGGAACAGTGCAGATCGCCCGCGGCCGCAATCCGTAGGCAGCGTTGGCGCCCAACCGACGCTTCCGGAACCATGAGGTCACAGGTACCCGGATCTGGGTAATCCCATAGTCGATGGCCGAACAGGCTGACTTTGAGGACCTGATCGACACGCTGAAGCTGGCGGTGTCCGCGCTACGCGAGCGGGAGATCCCGTTCATGCTCGGAGGAAGCCTGGCCGCCTGGGCTCGGGGAGGACCTGAGCCGAAGAACGACCTCGATCTGATGGTCAAGCCCGAGGATGCCGAGCGGGTGCTCGAGGCCCTGGGCGCCGCCGGGATGCGGCCCGAGCGGCCGCCCGAGGAGTGGCTGCTCAAGGCGTGGCACGGGCGCATCCTGGTGGACATCATCTTCAGACCATCGGGCGTGCAGATCACCGATGAGGTGCTGGACAGGGCCGAGAACATCTCGGTGATGGCGGTGGGAACGCCGGTGATGGCGCTCGAGGACGCGCTGGTCACGATGCTGATGGCGCTCGACGAACACTCGCTCGACTATCGCCGACTGGTGGCGATCGCTCGCGCGCTCAGGGAGCAGATCGACTTCCCGCGCCTGCGCGCGCGGACGAGCGGCTCCCCATACGCCAGAGCGTTCTTCACGCTCGTCGAGGAATTGGGCCTGGCTCCGGCGCTCGCGGGCGGGGCCAGCGAGGCACAACGCCACGTTCGTGTGCTGCCCGGGGGCGCCGCCTGATCAGATCTGGGGCGGGTTTGGCCCCGGCGGCTCAGGTCCGGGCCCCGGCGGGCGCGGCGTCGGGGGCTGAGGGTCTGGTGGTAGCGGCCCCGGTGAGGGCTGCGGGCTCGGGGCGCCTGGATCCGGGGGGCCAGGCTGGGGCGTGGGAACTCCGAACTCGGTCATGTGAGTACGCCTACCCGCTCGGCCGCGTGTAGCAACCCGGTGCCGGGGTAACACAACGCCCATGAGAGTCTTGGTTTTGACCAGTGAGCCGATCACGGCCGAGCAGGTGCGCGGTGCGCTCGGCGAAGGCGAAGACGAGCAGACGGAGGTGATGGTGGTCGCGCCGGCGCTCAACGAAAGCGGTCTGAAGTTCTGGACGGCCGACGCCGACGCCGCGATTGCGCGGGCCGACACGGTTCGCCGCAAGACCGAACTGGAACTCGAGCAGTCCGGGCTCCAGACCCGATCCGACACGGGCGAATCCGATCCTCTTCAGGCAATCCAGGACGCCCTACAGACCTTTGACGCCGACCGGATCCTGATCTTCCGGCACGGAGAAGATGAGCAGCGCTACCGCGAGGACTTCGACTTCGAGGAAGTTCGCGAGCGCTTTGGCCTGCCGGTCGACGAGACGGTCGTCTCGGCGGGCTGAAGGCACCTGATCAGCGTCCGGGCATTCGCCGGCGCGTAGCCTGACCAGTCGTTGTTGAAGTAGGCGTACACGTCCTGGTCCGGCGACCATTCACCGATCAGCCGGGCCCACTCCTCAAGCTCGCGCGGCGAATAGTTGCCTCTGCGCCCGCGTGCGCCGTAGTGGAAGCGGACAAATCGCCACGAAGCGGTCGGCTCATGTGACTGAAACGGCCGTTCGGGGTGGTCGCCGATGGTCAGCGCTACCTCGTGTGAGCGCAGGATCTGCATGACCTCAGGGGCAAACCAGCTGGGGTGACGGAATTCGATCGTGTGCCGGGCGGATGGAGCGTGGTGGAGCATCTCCAGCCAGCTGCGCAGCCGGGCGTCGTCGCGGTGAAAGTTCTCCGGCAGTTGCCATAGGACGGGACCCAGCTTGCCCGAGTCGAGCAACGGCTCGAGCGGCGCGTAGAAGCGCTCGATGCCCTCGGAGATGTCGGCCAGTCGCTTGACGTGAGTCAGGTATCGACTCGCCTTGACGGCGAACAGGAAGCCCGCAGGTGTCTGGCGGACCCACGCTGCGACCGCTTCGCGGCGCGCCAGGCGATAGAAGGTGCTGTTGACCTCGACGGTGTCGAAGTGCTCGGCGTAGAGCTCGAGCCACCGACGCTTAGGCTCGCGCGCGGGGTACAGCCGGCCGCGCCAGTCGTCGTACATCCAGCCCGAGCAGCCGACGCGTAGGACCATCACGGCGAGGGTATGTCCGGGCCGGAGTGAACGACTACCCCCCGCCACCCATTCCGGAGCGCGCCTCGTTGGCACAGCTTCACGACGCGGTGAAAGATTGCCGCGCCTGCGACCTCTACGAAGCCGCTACCCAAGCCGTTATGGGTGAGGGTCCGCGCCGAGCCAGATTGATGCTGGTGGGTGAGCAGCCCGGCGACCGCGAGGATCAGGAAGGGCATCCGTTCGTGGGTCCGGCCGGACGGGTGCTCTTCGATGGTCTCGAGCAGGCCGGTATTTCCGCCACCGATGCCTACATCACCAACACGGTCAAGCATTTCCGATACAAGGCTCGAGGCAAGCGGCGGATCCATCAGAAGCCCGACCGCTGGCAGATCCAGGCCTGCCTGCCCTGGCTCCGGGCCGAGCTCGAGCTGGTCGGACCCGAAGCGCTGGTCTGCCTGGGCGCCACCGCGGCTCAGGCGCTGCTCGGTCCTCAGATCAGGATCGGACGGGATCGCGGAAGACCGGTCGATTCCGATCTGGCAGAGCTGGTCGCGATCACGACCCATCCCTCGGCGATCCTCCGGGTGTCGGGAGAGGCAGAGCGCCGCGAGGCGATGGCGCAGTTCGTGGCCGACCTGGAAACCGTCGCGCAGTGGCTTGACCTGAGTCCAGACGACCGTCGGACAGCCGCTGGCCGAGACGGGAAGCCAGGGCCATCGTCGTAAGCGCCGGATTGGCCGATCCCTGAGTCGGCATCACGCTGCCATCGGCAATGAACAGGTTGGGGACTCCCCAGACCCGGTGGTCTGAGTCGACCACGCTTTCCTCTGGGGCGGTTCCCATCCGGCAGCCGCCCACCAGGTGGGCGTAGCGGTCGATCACCAGCACGTCCTGGGCACCGGCGGCCTCCCAGATGTCATGGAGCGTTTTCTTGGCGAAGGCGATGTTCTCGCGGTCGTTCTCGCACTGGGTGTACTCCATCCGCGCCACCGGGAGACCATGCCGGTCGCGAACCTCGGTGTCGAGCGTGACGCGATTCTCGGGCTGGGGGAGCAGCTCGGACAGGATCCCGAGCGTGTACCAGTGGTTGTAATCCCGCATGTACTCCCGCAGCGCACGGCCCCAATGCCCGTCCGCCATCACGTGCTGGGCCCATTCGATCGGGAGGGGGCCCACGGTCTGGATTGAGAATCCCCGCGCGAAGCCCCGCGAGGGATCGGTCTCGTAGAACTGCTCAGATGAGATCTCTGGGGGCGGTGCCTTGTAAACGCGCACCTCGTCCGGGAAGCGCCCCGCCACCTGGGGCGCTCCCTGAACCATGACGTAGCGGCCCACCTGATCATTCGAGTTACCCAGGCCGTTTGGGAAGCGCGGGCTCGTGGAGTTCAGAAGCAGGCGCGGGGTCTCGATCGAGTAGCCGGCCACGGCCACCGCCTCGGCCTTCTGAAATCGCTCCCGGCTTGAGCCTGACTCGTCCAGCTCCAGGTAGCGGACGCCGGTGACCTGACCGCTCGAGTCATCGAGCTCGACACCGATCGCCATACAGCCCGGACGGATCTCTACCCCGTGCTCGATGGCGTCCGGGATGTGGGTGACGAGTGGGGAGGCCTTGGCATTGACCTTGCACCCCTGAAGACAGAATCCGCGGTAGATGCAGTGGGGACGATTGCCGAACGAGCCGTTGGTTATCCCGACCGGTCCCACCCGTGTCTCGATACCGAGCTTGGCCGCTCCGCCGCGGGCGATTTCCGCGCCGCCGGCGATCGGATGAGCCGTGTGCGGATAGCGGTGCGGGTCCCCCCATGGCCAGTAATCTCCCGACACCGGCAGCTCCAACTCCAGGCGCTCATAATGGCGCTTGAGGTCGTGGTAGGAGATCGGCCAGTCGGCTCCCACCCCGTCGCGTGTGCGGACCTCGAAGTCCGAGGGGTGAAAGCGGGGGCAGTAGCCGGCGTAGTGGACCATCGAGCCACCCACACCGCGCCCTGAGTTGTTCTTTCCAAGCTCGACAGGATCCTTCCCGCCCGTGACGCGCTCCTCTGTCCAGAACAGCCTGTGTGAGCCCGCTTCGTCCGACACCCAATCCGCGTCGGGATCCCAGAACGGTCCGGCCTCCAGTACGAGGACCTTCCAGCCCCGCCGGGCCAGCCGCTGGGCGAGTGTGCCCCCTCCGGCGCCCGCGCCGACGATCAGCAGGTCGACGGAGTAATCGTCGTCGTAGCGAGCCATTCGCTCCTGCGGGACAGCTCGCCGGTGGACATCCAACAGGAAGGCCGAGTCGTTCTCCGGGGGGCGCAGGGCGCCGCGGGCGAGGGTGCGCAGATCGTGGCTGCTGGGGAGCCTCATGCCCCCTCCTCCCCACGCTCGCGGGTGTCGCTTACGGGATCGAGCTCGAAGGCGGCCTGGCCCTCCCAGCTTTCGCGCTGTCCGACGCCGAACCGGGCGTATCCGCGCGGATAGGCAGGCCCCCCGAATCCGATCTCGTTCCAGGCCCATGGGTGCGAATAGAACGAGCTCAGGACGGAGCGCATCAGCACGGAGAAAACCTGCTTGGGCGGTAGCTCATCCCAGACCTCCCCCCGCAGCTCACCCTGGGAGAAGGCCTCGACTATCTTGTGCCGTACCTCCTCGGAGGCGGAGCAGAAGTCGCTCGCCCCATGCTGACGAGCCGCCGCGTCGAGGCCCTGGGCGGCACGCCGCCAGGTTTCACGGTCGTCAGGCATGCCGGCAAAGCGAAAGCCATCCAGCTTGCCTGCGAACAACTTCCCGTCCACGAAGTTCAGGACCGGGATCTTGGGCTCCTTGTCCTGCGCCATGACAACGTCGCAGAAGGCACCCAGCGTGGCCGCCTCTGGCCGGGTGAAGAAGCGGATCGGAGGGATGTTCTCGACCCGGTCGGTGACCACCTCGCGGGTCACCTCGTCCCAGTGGTCGACCTCGTCGAGCACGTTGTAGTCCGGATAGCGGCCATGCATCTGCGGGGTCACGCCGTTGCGCTGCCGGGGCAGACGGTCGGGCGAGGCGGGCTGCCGGTCCGTTCGCCGGTTGGGGAGATGCTCGGCGGAGGTGAAATCCAGGCTGCGCCCGGCCGTCACCGCTCCCGCCCCAGCGCCGCCGCCGCCAGGCCCATTCCCCCCACCAGGGCCAGGGACCCGGGGGCGAGCAACGGCGGACCCATGACGATGTTGAACAGTGGCTCCTCGAAACCGCCAGGCTTGCGAGCCACGCCGCGGACGTGGGTGATCACGCCAACCAGACCGTCCAAGCAGTAAAGCCCGGCCAGCGCCGGAAGCCAGGTCCGTGCCGCCCGCTCGGACCGGGCACCGGCCAGCCCGGCCGCGGTCAAGGCCGGGGAGAGGGCGACCGGCGTCCACATCCACTTGTCTCCGAACGACCCCCGGAAGTGCTCGAAGTAGATCTCGAGCCCCAACGGCAGAGCGCTCAGTGCCGTGGAAACGGCCAGCGTGCGCTGCATCCGGCCGTGGCGGACGTTCTCCCACCATCGCGCTAGCGCGGGCTGGGTCGTCTTCCGGGCAAACAGCGTCACGTTGACTAGTGCGTTACCCCGGCGGCCGAGGAGGCTAACCCGCGCTGTGTGGAGACAGCACAGAGCTCCGCGGAGCGCGGCAACCGTCCTCACACCTCCGAGCGAGCCTCCTCCAGGGCGATCGCGGCGTCGATGTGGGCGAGGTGGGTCAGGCCCTGCGGGAAGTTCCCCAGGAGCTCACCGCTGCGGGGATCGAGCTCCTCGGAGAACAGGCCTAAATCATTGGCCCGTGTCAGCGCCATCTCGTATATCTCGCTTGCTTCGGGAAGCTGCCCGGAGCGGGCCAGGCAGTCCACCAGCCAGAAGGAGCAGCACAGAAATGCCCCTTCGCGCCCCGCCAGGCCGTCGCGGCGCCGGTAGCGGTAGAGCAGCCCGTCACCGGCATCCAGCTCCTCACGGATAGCCTCGACGGTGCGCAGCATGCGGGGGTCATCCCAGGCCACGAACTGCATCGTGGGCAGGAGGAGCAGCGCCGCGTCCAGCTCCGGACGGTCGAAGGTTTGTACGAACAGGCCACGCTTGCGGTCATATCCGCGGCGCTCGACGGCCCGCCGGATCTGGTCGCGCACCTTGGCCCAGCGTCGGGTCGGCGCACGGCGCATGCATTCCTCGGCCAGCTGTATTCCCTTATCCAGAGCCGACCAGCAGGCGACCTTGGAATGAACAAAATGCTGGGGCTTGCCGGGCCACTCCCAGATGCCGCTATCAGGGTCGGCCCACCGCTCGGCGGCGTGTTCGATTACCGTGACCAGGAAGCGCCATTCGTCGTCGGTGGGCGAGTGGCCCCGGCGGTGCCAGCGGAAGCCCAGATTGATGATCTCGCCATAGGAGTCGAGCTGGCGCTGGGTGCTGGCGCCGTTGCCAATCTGAACCGGGGAAGAGCGTCGGTAGCCCTCGAGCTCGTCCACCGTCCAGGCGCTGAGCCGGCGCTCCCCACCCACGCCGTAGACAACCTGGAGTTCTTCCGCATGCCCGGCCGCCGAGCGCATGATGAACCGGCGGAAGGCGTCGGCCTCGGCCTCGCAGCCCACCTCGGCAAAGGCCCGGGAGCTGAAGCTCGAGTCACGTACCCAGGCGTAGCGGTAGTCCCAATTACGAGCCTTTCCGAGAGCCTCCGGTAGCGAGGTTGTCGGTGCGGCTGCGACCGCGCCTGTCGGGGCGTAAGTCAGAGACTTGAGGATGAGCGCCGAGCGGCGTAGGGCAACCTGGTCATCGTCACCCAGGCTCAGCCTCCCAGTCCACCGCCGCCACCACCGGACAGTCGCGTCAAGACGCCGATCGAGCTCCTCCGGCTTTGGCTCCTCCGGGCCGTCGGGCTCGAGCTCCTCGGGAGCGACATAGCCGATCAGCACCCTCACCCTCTCGCCCGCCCGAACCTCAAACCGCGCGGTCAGGTGATGGTCGGGGCGCTCCTCCAACTCGCGCTCGCACCACACGACCAGCCCGTCGTTGCCCCCGATCATGCTGTAGAGCTGCGGGCCGTGGCGCCGGACCCAGGGGCTCACCGCGCCATAGTCAAATCGCGGCGCCAGCCTCAGCTGCACGTCCGCGAGTCCCCGGTGACACTCGATCACGCGCAGGATCTCCGGGGCGTGGCCGCGGTCCTCGAGCTCGACCCTTCCCCTGCGATCGGCCAGCAGGAACGCGTCAGTGACCCTGAACTCGCCGCCTGGACCCTGAAACGTGCTGGTCAGGACCAGCGTGTCCTCTATGTACTCTCGAGAGCTCTCCCAGCTCCTGCTCTTGGCCGGGGCCACCGAGCAGAACCCTCCGCGCTGCCAGTCCAATAGCCGGCCGAAGGTGCTCCCGGCGTCAAACCGGGGCAGACAGCACCAGTCAATCGAGCCCTCGCGGGAGACGAGCGCCGCACTGTGGCAGTCGCCGATCAGGCCGTAATCGGCGATGGGGGGGTATGGCTGGCTGGAGTCGGGCAATCTCTGCTGGAGACAGACCCGGCGGCCGAGAGCTGTCGACCGGCGAGCAGAACAATTCTCACGCTCGGTTTGGCAAAGGACCGCAGGGGTAGACGATTGGCGGATGTGGTTCTACCCCTTATTGGCGCTGCTTGTTCTCCTGGGTCTGGCCGGGGTCATCTTCCTGGGCGGCGTATACACCCTGATTCTTGTCCCGCTGGCCGTAATCGGGATCGTGTCCGTGGTGGTGTACTCGATGTGGAGTCGTTCCCTAGCCGCCAGCGCAGGGGCCGAGACCGATGCATCCCATACGGCCGAGCGGCCATTGCCGACGAGCCGACGCCGGACCCGTGCCCGGGAGCCCACGCGGCCCGAAGCGCTGGTCGACGCGCGGCGCCAGGGCGCCAGGACCCCGGAGCAATAGGCGATCACGCAGTTTTCGGTTTGCGGTAGCCCGACCGCGGATAGATTAGGTAGACATCTGCCGCAAGGCCTACAGACCTTTCGGTGAGTCGCCAGAGGAACGGACGTGCACGCTGTGTCCCAGCGCCGGCGGACGAGTCTTGAGCTAATCCACCAGCGAGGAGGGCCTCGTGTCAGCCGTTTCCACTCTCGCGCCGGTTCAGACCGCGCGCCTATCAGATCAGCAGTTGCTAATTGCCTACCGTCAGGACGGGCAGCAATGGGCCCGCAACGCGCTGATCGAGCGGTTCATCCCCCTGGCTCGCAAGCTCGCGATGCGCTACCGGCATGCCGACGAGCCCCTCGAGGACCTCGTGCAGGTCGGGTGCCTTGGCCTCGTCAAGGCCGTAGACCACTTCGATCTCGAGCGCCAATGCCGGTTCGCCAGTTACGCCGTGCCCACCATCCTCGGAGAGCTCAAGCGCCATTTTCGTGACAAGGGGTGGTCGGTCCACGTGCCCAGGGACCTCCAAGAGCGAGCGCTCAAGGTGGGCCGGGAGACCGAGCGCCTGTCCCGAAATCTCGGCCGCTCGCCCACGGTCGGGGAGCTGGCCACAGGCCTGGGGTGGGAGCAGGAGAAGGTGCTCGAGGCGACCGAGGTGCTCCACAGCTACCACGCCGTGTCGCTCGACGCTCCTGTGCGACGCGACGCCGAGGACTCATCGACGCTGGTTGAGGCGCTCGGGGCCGATGACGGCCGCTTCGCCCTGGCCGACAGCCGGGAGGCCATCTCAGAGGCATGGCGTGGCCTCTCGGATGTGGAGCGCCGGGTGCTGGTGCTGCGCTTCGTCCATGACCTGCCACAGCGACGCATCGCCGAACTCGTGGGTTATTCGCAGATGCACGTTTCTCGTCTGCTGCGCCGCTCGCTGTCTCGGCTCCTGGAGGCGTCCGGCCGGGACGATTCGGACTCCTGAGGACACTACGGAAACGGCGCGCTTGACGCCTAGGCATTCGGGCTGCTGGGGCGCCGGCCGGCGGTCGCGCCGGTGATCAGCCGGATGCCACGGCCACGAGTGAAGTACCCGTGGGCCCAGCGGAGCAGGACCACGACCCGATTCTCGAACCCGATCAAGTAGAAGATGTGAATGGTCAGCCACATCACCCAGGCGACAAAGCCGCTGAGGTGCAGCCCGCGGACGTCAGCCACGGCCTTGGCCCGACCGATCGTGGCCAGCGAGCCTTTGTCGCGGTAGCGAAAGGGCCCGGGTGGCGGCTTGCCCGCGAGCCGTAAGGCGAGGAATCTCCCGGCGTAGCGCCCCGCCTGCATCGCCACCGGGGCCAGGCCGGGCAGAGTCCTGGACTCGCCCGTGTCGGGGTCCCGGATCCGGACCATGTCCCCGAGCGCCAGCACCTCGGGATGACCGGGAAGCGAGAGGTCGGACTCCACGGTTACGCGTCCGCTGTGGTCGAGCTCTGCCCCGGTCTGCTCGGCCAGCATCCCGGCCAGCGGAGAGGCGGATACCCCCGCAGCCCAGACCACCGTGGCCGTGGGGATCGTCTGAGTCTCGCCGTCGGCGAGCTTGACTTCGACGGCGTCGCTTCGTACGTCGACGAGCTCGTGTCCCAGGAGGGGGGTGACCCCGATGCGCACCAGGGCCCGCTCTGCGCGGGCCGACAGTGACTCTGGAAAGCCCGCCAGAACGCGGTCGCCCATCTCGACCAGGAGCACCCGGGCCCCGGCGGGGTCTATGTGCCGGAATTCACCCGGGAGCGTCTGTCGAGCGAGCTCTGCTATCTGGCCGGCCATCTCGACTCCCGTCGGCCCTGCGCCCACGACGACGAACGTCAACCAGCGTGAACGCTCCTCGGGCCGCTCCTCCGCGGCCTCGAAGGCTCTGAGAATTCGCCCCCGAACCTCGAGCGCGCTGTCCAGCGACTTGACCTCCAGCGCATGAGACCGCCACTCGTCGTGGCCGAAGTACGCGTAGTCAGACCCTGCGGCGATGATCAGCGACTCGTAGCGCAGACGGAGGGGGTCGGCCTGTCCGGACGGGAGTCCCTTGACAACCAGCTCTCGTCGCTCGCAGTCGAACGCGGTGACCTCGCCCAGGACCACGCTGACGTTGCGCCTGCGGCGAAGTACGTGGCGGAGCGCAACCGCGATGTCCCCCGGCGCCAGCCCTCCGATCGCCACCTGATAGGTCAGCGGCTGGAACAGAAAGTAATTGTGGCGGTCGACCAGCGTCACGTTGACTCCCGCCCGGGCCAGTCTCTTGACGGCCTCGAGGCCCCCGAAGCCGCCGCCCACCACCACGACCCCGCTCGACTGCCCGGAAGCATTCACACGCGCACCGTAGCCACCAGCCCGCCGGCCTGCCTCCAGGGGCCGGGCGAACCGCTTTCGTGCGGTCGCTAACCACACGGGTTTCTCGTCCTGGAGAGCTGGGTAATTCGGCCCCAGTCACCCCACCGGGCCGAAGCCTCCGGCGGTACTCCACCAGGCCTTTAGCTGTAGAACTTTGCTTACGTGCCACGCGCGCCTCGCGATCGCCGCCTGATGACCCGGATGTTGCGCGGCGGCCTCGTGACCGTGTGTCTTCTCGGCTTGGCTGGGTGCGGCCGGCAGTCGATCCTCTCGCCGCGAAGCCCCCAGACCCATGACATCCGGACCCTGTGGTGGTGGATGCTGGGAGCCGCCGCGGTGGTGTGTTTCGGCGCGGTGGCCCTGCTCGTCTTGGCCTGGATTCGCCGCGGGACCCCGGGGCTCCCGTTCTTCGGGAAGCGCGAATCGGTACCCCAAATCATGGTCGTCCTGTTCGGCGTGGCGATCCCGCTCGTCGTCCTGATCGCGCTGTTCGGGGGCTCGGATGTCTACCTGGTGAACGAGACGGCGCCCCCGAATCCGAAGAGCACGGCGATGACCGTCGAGGTGATCGGACACCAGTGGTGGTGGGAGGTGCACTATCCGGGCTCGCACGCGGTCACGGCCAACGAGATCCATATTCCGGTCCGGACGCGCGTCAACCTCGTGGCCCTCAGCGCGGATGTCATCCATAGCTTCTGGGTCCCCCAACTGGCTCGGAAGATCGACATGGTTCCGGGGCGCCGGAACCGCATCCTTCTCTACGCCTCCCGCGCCGGCAGCTACCGGGGGCAGTGCGCCGAGTTCTGCGGGCTTCAGCACGCTCACATGTCATTCGAGGTGGTGGCCCAGCCCATGTCCGCGTTCCGGGCCTGGCTGGCCGACATGTCTTCGCCGGCCCGGCAACCCGCGGGCGCGGCTGCCGCCGCGGGCGAGCGCGAGTTCATGAACGATCAGTGCGCGAGCTGCCACACGATCGCCGGGACGCCGGCGCGCGGCACCGTCGGTCCGAACCTGAGTCATCTGGCCACACGATCCACGCTGGCCGCGGTCACGATCCCGAACACGCCGGCCGAGCTCGAGCGATGGATTCTCAACCCGCAGGCCATCAAGCCGGGTGACCGCATGCCGGACCTCGGCTTATCTGCCTTGCAGGCCCACAAGATCGTTTCCTACCTCGACTCGCTGAAATGATGCGGGCCGGGGCAGAGGCATAGCGATGGCCACCGTCGTCTCACCACAGGCCGAGCACTACGTCGAACGGCTTGATCGCGTCTGGGCCGAGCGCTCCGGCCTGCTGGGTTGGATCACCACCACCAACCACAAGCGGATCGGAATCATGTACTTCTTCACCTCGCTCGTGCTGTTCGGCGCCGGCGGGGTCGAGGCGCTGCTGATCCGCACGCAGCTGATCGGGCCGAACGGACACGTCCTCTCGCCGGCGGCCTACGACGAGGTATTCACGATGCACGGGATCACGATGATCTTCCTGTTCGTGATCCCGATGACCACGGGCGCGTTCGGGAACTACCTCGTGCCGCTGATGATTGGGGCCCGGGACATGGCCTTCCCGCGCCTGAACGCCGTCTCGTACTGGATCTTCCTGGGGTCGGCCGTCTTCATGTACGTCGCGCTGGCCACCGGGCACGCTCCCAATGCCGGCTGGTTTGACTACGTCCCGCTGGCCTCCAAGGCGTACGACCCCGGCAGCAACATCGATTTCTACGGCTACGGCCTGATCTTCAACGGGATCGCCTCAACGGCCACGGCCATCAACATCATCGTCACGATCTTCAAGATGCGGGCGCCGGGCATGTCGTTCAACCGGATGCCCCTGTTCTGCTTCGCGTTCCTGGCGGTCTCCTTCTCGCTGCTGTTCGCGCTCCCGGCGCTGTCGGTGGCCACCTTCTTCCTCGAGCTCGATCGCCAGCTCGGATTCCATTTCTACGACGCCGCCCACGGCGGCGACCCACTGCTGTGGCAGAACCTGTTCTGGATCTTCGGGCACCCAGAGGTCTACATCATCATTCTGCCCGCGTTCGGGATCGCCACCGCGATCATCCCGACCTTTACGCACCGAAAGATGGTGCTGTTCCCGTTCGTGGCCCTGGCCGAACTGCTCGTCGCGTTCCTGGGGTTTGGGGTATGGGTGCACCACATGTTCGTGGTCGGCTTCTCCACCCTGACCACGGTTTACTTCGCGGCGGCCAGCCTGATCATCGTGATCCCCTCGGCGATCCAGATCTTCGCCTGGATCGCGACGATCCTGACGGGGACCCCCGAGTTCAAGACGCCCCTGCTCTGGATCATCGGCTTCATCGTCTACTTCATCATCGGGGGCCTTTCCGGGATCACCGTGGCCGCGATCCCGTTCGACCAACAGGTCGAGGACAGCTATTACATCGTGGCTCACTTCCACTTCGTGATCTTCGGCGCGGCCGTGTTCCCGATCCTGGGCGGCATGTACTTCTGGTTCCCGAAGTTGACGGGCCGCATGTACCACGAAGGCGTCGGGAAGCTCAGCTTCTGGCTCACGTTCCTGGGCACGTTCGTGACCTTCTTCCCGATGCATTTTCTCGGGCTCCTGGGTATGCCCCGACGCGTCTACACGTATCCGTCAAACATGGGTTGGACCTTCCTGAACGCCCTCGAGTCAGCTGGCGCATATCTGCTCGCACTGGGTCTGTTGACGATCTTCCTGAATCTCCTGATCAGCTACTTCAGAGGGCCAGAATGCGGGACCGATCCATTCGAAGGAGACACGCTGGAATGGTCGACGAGCTCGCCGCCGCCGCCCTACAACTACGCCGTGATCCCCACCGTTACCAGCCCATATCCGATGTGGGATAAGAAAGACCGGGACCTGGACAACCGCCGTCTCGGGCGGGGCGAGGGAGTCCTCGACCTGGGGCATGAGACTCCGGTCAGCACGGTCCAGGACGCCGAGTGGGACGAGATCGTCTCGATGCCCCCCCACTCGATCTGGCCCTTTGTCTCCGGTGTGGTGCTCACGGGCGTTTTCGCCATGCTCCTGCTGGCGCATTACTGGATCGCGTTCGGGTTCGTGGTCGTCGGAGCCGGGGTGCTGTTCGCCTGGCATCACAAGGAGGCCGAGGCGTGACACCCGGCGGCACCCACCCACCGGCACCACCCCCCACCAGAAGCATGGCCGCCGAGTCGCCCGGCGTCGTCGCCAGGGTGTCTCGGGAGCGCCAGGCGTGGCCGAACGGCCTGTGGGGGATGGCGCTCTTCCTGTGCTCGGAGATCACGATCTTCGGCACTCTCATCTCGACCTACTTCTATCTGGACTTCCAGGCGCACCGGTGGCCCCCCGCCGGGATCGAGCCCCCGAAGCTGGCGGGCCCGCTGATCGCCACCGGGTGGCTGGTGGCCACGACCCTCCCCATGTGGCTGGCCTCCCGAGCCGCCCGGAACGGCGAGCGGAAGTTGACGGCCTGGATGATCGCGCTGGCGTTCGTGATGCAGACTTGTTACCTGGCCGCCCAGGTCTTTCTGTTCCAGAACGACCTGGACAAGTTCACCCCCCGGGGCTCGGCCTACGGATCGATCTACTTCACGCTGCTGGGCGTCCACCACGCGCACGTGATCCTGGGCCTGCTGCTTGACCTCGGGATCCTGTGGCAAGTTGTCAGCAAAGGCCTGACGAACTACTGGTTGATCGGAGTCCGTGGGCTGGCGCTGTTCTGGTACGTGGTCAATTTCCTGGCCGTTCTCGTGGTCTTCACCCAACTCACGCCGGCGCTATGAAGTGGAGACCATCCAACGCCCTCCTGTGGTTCGGTGTCGCCGGCGGGTGCGGTGCGTTCGTCCTCCAGTTTGTGGCCGGGCTGGCCTTCAGCTTCGCCCAGTGCAACCAGACGGCGGCGCGTTGGCATCTGCCGGTCCGGACCTGGCAGATCGCGCTGGCCGGCGGGGCCGTCCTCCTCGCGCTGGCTTCGACCGGGGTGTCACTCGTGATCTTCCTCAGGACGTTTCGGATCGACGACGTGTTTGGCCAGGAACGGCGGGGCGACGGCTCGGCCCCCCCGCTGGGCAGAGTCCATTTCCTTGCCCTGGTCGCACTGACCGTGAACTTCCTGGTCCTGACGCTGATCATCCTGGATGGCGTTGGGGTCGGCCTACACCCGGTTTGTCAGCAGACATGAGCCCCGGTCGCGTCATCCAGACGCTGGTCGGCACCCTTACGCTGGTCGCAGCGCTCAGCCTGGGGTTGGCCGGGGGCGCCCAGAGCCAGCCGCCCTCCGGGATCGTGCGTCCAACCACCGAGCCGTCTCACGCGAGCATCGAACTGGGGGCCGAGCTGTTCGCGGGAAACTGCGCCTCGTGCCACGGGATCGCAGGCTCGGGGATCACTTCCCCGCGCCCGGGCGCCGGAGCGGTGTTGGGACAGGGACCATCCCTGCGCGGCGTCGGGGCCATGGCTCCCGACTTCTACCTCCGACTGGGGCTGATGCCGCTGAGCGCCCCCAACCGCGAGCCGGAGAACGAGCGCGTGCTGTTCTCCGACAAGGAGGTTCGTTCCGTGGTCGAGTACGTGGCCTCACTCGGCCATGGCCCGGCGATCCCCCACCCTGACATCCGGACGGCCTCGATCTCCGCCGGGCTCAACCTCTTCACCGAGCACTGTGCGGGGTGCCATCAGATCGACGGCCGGGGCGGGTTTGTCACCGGCGCACGCGTGCCCCCGCTCCAGGGCCTATCGGCCACCGAGGTCGCCGAGGCGGTGCGCATCGGCCCCTACCTGATGCCGAAGTTCACGCCCAAGCAGATCTCAAATGCTCAGCTGGCGGACATCGTCAAGTACGTGCAGGCCACGAACGCTCCCTCCAACCGAGGGGGTTGGGGGATCGGAAACGTCGGGCCGATCCCGGAGGGCATCGTCGCCTGGTGGATAGCCGGTCCGCTGCTGATCGGGCTCTGCGTCCTCCTAGGAAAGAAGTTTCGTTCGTGAAAGCGCTGCGCTGGCTCGGACGGGTTCTGGTGGCCGGGCTGACTCTCGCGTTTGGCTGGCTGGCACGGCGCGGCCCCCAGGACGGCAACGGCGAGCGGATCGTCCCGGCCGGCACCCCGGAGCGGCGAGCTGAGACCGTGGTCCTGATCCTGCTGGCCATTGCAGCGGTCTGGGCCGTCGGCTTCGTGGTCATCTACGCCGCGTTCAGCCCGCGCAAAATGTCCAACGAACTGCTGGGGCTGTGCCTGGCCATGGCGCTGGCGTTCGTCGCGGCGGCGTTCACCGTGGTGGCCAAGCGGCTCGTCGTAACAGAGGAACTCGAGGATGAATATCCCGAGGAGCACCCCGAGGAGCAGTCCGAGGTGGCACAGATCGTCCGGGAGAGCGGGAGCCGCTTTACCCGCAAGCGGCTGCTGATCGGCGCCGGGGCAGCCACCGCGGCCGCGCTGGGCGCCGCTGCGATCACTCCCGCGGTCTCGATTGGCCCGATCTGGGACACGTCGCCGCTCGACCGCACGCCCTGGCGGCGGGGCCGCCGGCTGGTGGACGAACGCAGCCACCCGCTGAAAGCCAGCGAGATCGAGACCTCGACGTTTTACACCGCCTTTCCCGAGGGCGCGGACAAGGAGCAGCTGGCATCCCCGGTGGTCGTGGTGCGGCTGGCCCCAAGCGCAATCCACCTGCCCCCCGGGCGCAACGGCTGGGCGCCGGACGGAATCCTGGCCTACTCGAAGATCTGCACTCACGCCGGGTGCGCGATAGCGCTCTACCGCAAGCCGACGTTTGCGCCCGTCGAGCCGGCGCCGGCGCTCGTCTGCCCGTGCCACTACTCGACTTTCAATCCGGCCACCGGGGCGAGCGTCATCTACGGGCCGGCGGGGCGTCCTCTCCCCCAGCTCCCGCTGATGATCGACGCCGACGGCTTCCTTCGGGCGGCGGGTAACTTCTCGGGCCGAGTCGGACCAGCGTGGTGGAACGTCCGGGAGCCCGCGACGTGATCGACGTGGAAGCGCGGGCGCGATGAGCGACCCGATCAAAGACCCCGTCCGGTTCATCGACGAGCGCACGGCCAGCGCTCCGTTCTTGCGCAAGGGCCTGCGCTACCTGTTCCCGGATCACTGGTCGTTCCTGCTGGGCGAGGTGGCGCTCTACTGCTTCATCGTCCTGGTGGCCACCGGGATCTACCTGGCGCTGTTCTTCGATCCCTCGACCGCCCACACGGTCTACCACGGCCCCTACAAACCGCTGGACGGCCGCGAGATGAGCGCGGCCTACAAGTCGGTTCTGGACATCTCTCTCTATTACAAAGCCGGCCTCTTGATTCGCCAGACGCATCATTGGGCGGCGGACGTGTTCGTCGTGGCGATCGTCCTTCATCTCAGCCGCGTGTTCTTCACCGGCGCCTTCCGAAAGCCGCGCGAGCTGACGTGGATCATCGGGCTGCTCCTGCTGTTCACCGCCTTTCTCGAGGGCTACCTTGGCTATTCACTGGTCGACGATCTGCTGTCCGGCATGGGGTTGGCCATCGGCTACGGCGTGGGGCTTTCCCTCCCGATCGTCGGCGGCCCGATGACGCTGGCCATCTTTGGGGCTCCTTTCCCGGGCAAGCCCGAGTTCTGGTCGCGCATGTACATCACGCACGTGCTCCTGCTCCCGATCCTTCTGGCTGTGCTGATCAGCATCCATCTGGCGCTCGTGGCGCTGCGCCACCACACTCAGTTTCGGGAGAGTCCCAGGCACACCAACAAGCGCATCATCGGCGTGCCCATGTTTCCCGGCCAGGCACCGCGGTCGCTGGCGCTGATGTTCGGGGTCTTCGCCCTACTGTTCGGGCTGGGAGGACTGATCCAGATCAACCCGATCTGGCAGTGGGGACCGTTTCACACCTACCTGGCCACGAACGGAGCCCAGCCCGACTGGTACCTGGGCTGGCTGATCGGCGCGCTGCGACTGATGCCCAGCTTCGATGTGACGCTCGGTCACTTCACCCTCGTTCCCAATCCGTTCTGGGGAGGCGCGGCCTTCCCGTTGGTTGTGCTGTTCGTGCTGGCATCGTTCCCCTGGATCGAGCGCCGCCTGACGGGCGATCGGGCCGTCCACAATCTGGCCGACCGCCCGCGGGACGCCCCGACCCGTACGGCCTTCGGGGTGGCCTTCCTGAGCTGGGTGTTCCTGATCTTCGCCTTCGGCGCAGCCGACCGCATCCTGGTCCTGTGGAACATCGGCTACCAGGCCCAGCTGACGATCTTCCGGATCGGGATCTGGGTGATTCCAGCCATCCTGTTCCTCGTGACCCGGCGAATCTGCCGTGAGCTCCAGGAGGCCGACCGCGTCGAGGAGACCCAGGATCAGGCCGAGGAAGAGGCCAAGCACGAGCGCGAAGCGGCCCATGCGGGCGCCGGGTGACGCAATCTGCGCCCTCGGGATAGGGCTGTCATCACGCATACACGCCGGGCAGGAGCCAGGAGGGTGACTGTCAAACTCAAAGTGAGCTATGACCGCGACGGCAGACCCCAATCCAACCCGGGAGACAGCGGTCATTGAAGCGGAGGCCCGCCACCTGGTCAGGACGTTGGCTCCCTATCGCGTCCTGCACCGCGACGCGCTCAAGAAGCTCGCGGGCACCGACCGCTGGCATGAGTGCAGCTACGAACGCGCGCTGGCCGCCGCGGTGAACTCGGGTGCGATCGAGCCGCTGGCAGAGGGGTTCTACCGCTCCGCGGCCGAGGTCTGACGGTTCTGGTCGCCGGGGTAGGTGAGGGCCGGGGTACCCCGGCCGGGATCGGCGTTGGCGACGCGGGCCTGGCGGCGGGCGGCGCCCCGCCGGCGGTCACGATCGATCTCCTGGCGCTGCGGCCCAACCACGTACTTGGGGTCAGCGGCCGATTGGAAGCCAGCCTTGAACACGCTCCATCGGGCGCTGAGTGCGCCCGCGCTCAGGAGCACTCCGCTGACAGCGGCCGCGGCTCGCGAGCTCCGGGACTTCGTGGCGAGGAGGGCCGCTCCGGCCACCAGGCAGCCCCGGGTCACGTTGCCAAACCTGGAGGCCGGCCCCGCGCGGTAGGGCTCCCCGAGCCCACCGAGGCGCTTCTTCATCACCTCGTTGCCGGCCAGCTCCCCCGCCGCCGCCAGCAGAGCCAGCCGTCGGGCCGGTGCGGCAGCCTCCGTCGGGGCCAGCGCGACACCGGCCGCCCCCGCACTCAGCGCCGCCCCGGCGCCGAACAGGAACGGAAGCTCTCGTCGAGCCTCGTGCCACACCGGAATCGCCGTGTTGGACACGAGCGCCGCGGTGTAGGTGGACAGCGGTAGCCCCAGCAGCGCGGCCGCCGGCTTGGCCAGACGCCCGAGGCGGGGAAAGAGGCCGAGCAGACTGTCGGCGGCAGCCAGCGTGATGGCTCCCCCGTTCAGAGCAAGTAGCCACGAGCCGACGCTCATCGGCGATGTCACCTTGAACAGCCGGAACATGTTGATGAATCGCAGCGGCTTGCCCAGGTCTGAAGTCAGGAGCAACGGACTCGCGGCGACTGCGCCCATCGCAGTCGCCCAGGCCCGCCGGGCCAGCACGTCGTTGCCCCGGAGCTCGGAGAGCAGGGCCAGACCGGCCGATGCCCCAGCCAGGCCTCCGGCGTAGAAATACACGGGGATCTCCCATGTCCACACCGGCTCCTTCAGGACTGGCTGGCCGTGGTAGGAGCGGACGCCGTCGTGTCCGTCTCCGCCAGCGCTCATCGGCGCCCTCCGAGAACCGCCGCGATCAGCGCGCCTCCGAGTGCCACCGCGGCCAGAGCCGTGGCGGTCCAGATCTCGCCCACGTCGCGCCGGGTGTCCACCGGGTCCGGTGGCAGCCCGTAGACCTCGGGCTCATCGAGCAGTAGGAAGAAGGCCCCGGCGCCCCCGACTCCGTCGTCGTCGTCGGCCAGATAGAGCTGGGCCTTCTCCTGGCCGACCTGCTGGAGATGGGCCAATCGGTGCTCTGCCCGGTCCCGCAGCTCTGACAGCTCGCCAAACTGGATCGAGTTGGTGGGGCACGCCTGGGCGCACGCGGGCTCCTTGTCGTCCTTGAGGCGGTCGTAGCAAAGCGTGCACTTCCACACCCGGCCGTCGTCCTGGCGCTGGTCGAGGACCCCGAACGGGCAAGCCGGGATGCAGTACCCACAACCGTTACACACGTCTTCCTGGACAACGACCGTTCCGAACTCGGTCCGGAACAGGGCGCCGGTGGGACAGACGTCGAGGCAGGCGGCGTGCGTGCAGTGCTTGCACACGTCCGAGGCCATCAGCCACCGCAGGCCGTCCCCCTCCTGATAGGTCTGGGCGCCGGCGTCGATGGCGGCCTCGGCCTGCGCCACACGCACCAGGTCCCCGCCGTTCTCACGTGCATCAGCGGCCACCTTCTGTTCCACGAACGCGACGTGGCGCCAAGTGTCGGCCCCGAGGGCAATCGTGTTGTCGTAGGAATGGCCGGTGAAGCCTTGGATCGACATCGGGATCTGGTTCCACTCCTTGCAGGCCACCTCGCAGGCCTTGCAGCCGATGCACACGGAGGTGTCGGTGAAGAAACCCTTGCGAGGCTGCGCCTCCGGCCCGTAGGTAGAGGGCCAGGCAATGGTCTCCATCAATCCTTCACCCCCGCTCGCACGCGGTACTCCTGCACGAGCTCGAGCCGCTCCCTCCCCCGAGGCCGCCGCCCGGGGCGGATGTCGCAGGTGGCCACCTTGTACTCGTTGATGTGCACGTTGTTGTCCAGGACGACGGGCAGCAGCTCGTTGGCCGAGTCGCCCGTGACGATGCCCACGCCGCCCCAGTGATACGGCGCTCCCACCAGATGCATCTTGCGGCCTTGGATTTCGAGCGGCCTAATCCGCTCGGTGACCATCACCCGGGCTTCGACGGCCTGCCTGGCGGTGATCACTGTGGCCCAGCCTCCGTGCTCCAGCCGGCGCTCGGCGGCCAGGGCGGGCGAGACCTCGACAAAGAACTCGGGCTGCAGCTCGGCCAGATACGGAACGGTCCTGGACATGCCGCCCGCCGTGTGGTGCTCGGTCAGCCGGTAGGTGGTCAGCACGAACGGGAAAACGTCTGATCCCGGCTCGTTCGCAGCTGGGTGATAAGGGTTCTCCGGACGGGAAAAGACCTGACGGGTGGGATTCTGCTGCTGGGCATACAGAGGATTGGTGAACGGGGATTCCTGGGGTTCGTAGTGCGCCGGCAGCGGCCCGTCCACCAGACCACTGGGGGCATACAGCCAGCCTCGGCCGTCGGGGTGCAGGATGAACGGCTTGTCGCCGGATATCGCGTCGAGCGCCTTGTCATTCCGGCCTGGCTCGTAGTCGGGTTTCTTGTCCGCCGGGAAGTCGGGCGAATCGCCCAACCCCGTCCACTGGCCTTCCTCAGCGTCCCACCACACGTAGCGCTTGCGCTCCGACCACGGTTGCCCCTCCGCGTCGGCCGAGCAGCGGTTGTAAAGGATCCGGACGTCCTTGGGCCAGGCCCAACCCCACTCGTGAGCGATCCAGTTCTGGCCGGTGTAGGGCTCCTTGCGCGCCGATTGGTTGACGCCGTCCTGGTAGATGCCGCAATGGATCCATGACCCGCACGCCGTCGACCCGTCGTCTTTGAGCTCGTCGTAGCTGGAAAGGAATGACCCCTCCTGGTCGCGCCCGGAGATCTCCTGCAGGACGCTCTCGGCGTCGGGCTCGTCGTACGGCCCCTGCAATGGGTAGTCCCAGGTCAAGTCGAGGATCGGCCGGTTCTTCGGATCCTCCGACCCGGCGAGCTTCTGGCGGATCAGCTTGCCCAGGTGATAGATCCAGTGGAGCTCGGATCGAGCCTCGCCTGGAGGCTCGATCGCCTTGTGGTGCCATTGGAGCAGCCGCTGGGTGTTGGTGAAGTTGCCGTCCTTCTCGGTATGGGCCGCGCAGGGCAGGAAGAAGACCTCGGTCTGGATGTCCCGGGCGGTTACCTCGCCGGACTCGTGCTCGGGGGAGTCCTTCCAGAAGCTGGCTGACTCGATGGGTTGAAAGTCGCGCACCACGAGCCAGTCCAGTTTGGCCAGGGCGAGGCGCATCAGCTTGGAGTTGGCCGAGCCCACAGTCGGGTTCTGCCCCACGCAGAACATGCCCTTGACCCCCCCGTCGAGCATCTTGAGCATCATCGCGTAGTGGGAGTGGTCGCCGTTGATCCGCGGCAGGTAGTGAAAGCAGAACTCGTTTTCCTCGGTGGCGGCGTCACCCCACCAGGCCCGGAGCAGCGAGACCATGTAATTGCTCAGGTTGCCCCACGCCCCGGTGCTTGGGCCGTTTAGCTCTACGAACTTGTCCAGCGACGGATGCGACTGCGGATGCGGCATCGGGATGTATCCCGGAAGAATGTTGTAGAGCGTCGGGATGTCGGTCGAACCTTGGATGTTCGCGTGCCCCCGCAGTGCCAGGATCCCTCCGCCCGTGCGGCCGATGTTCCCCAGCAGGAGCTGCACGATCGAGGCCGTCCTGATGTTCTGAACCCCGATCGTGTGCTGGGTCCAGCCGACCGAGTAAACGACGGCTGAGGTCCGGTCCCGGCCGGAGTTCTGGCACAGCGCCTGGGCCACCCGGACCAGATCCTGGGGCGAGCATCCACAGATCTCAGCCACCGTTTCCGGGGTGTAACGGGCAAAGTGGCGGCGCAGGATCTGAAGCACGCACCGCTCGTCCTTCATCGAGTTGTCGACGTCCGGCGGGTCACCATGGCTGAGCTCCATTCCGTGGGCGCCGTGGGCCTGCTCGCCTGAGACGTCCGCCTGCTGCTCGGATTTTCCAGCCGTGGCCTCTCCGGAGGACTCGTTGTACCCCCAGGTGTCGATCTCGTAGGCGCTGTCGTCGGGGTTCCAGCCTGAGAAGAACCCACTGGCGTCCTCGGTGTCCTGGAAGTCCCGTTTGATGATCACGGGACCGTTGGTGAAGTGGCGAACGTATTCCTCGAACACCGCGCCGTGCTCGAAGATGTAATTGACGACACCGCCCAGAAAGGCGATGTCGGTGCCGGGCCGGATCGGAACGTGCAGATCAGCCATCGCGCTCGTTCGGGTGAAGCGCGGATCGACGTGGATGACCTTGGCCCCGCGCTCCTTGGCTTCGATCACCCACTGGAATCCGACCGGGTGCTGCTCGGCCATGTTCGATCCCATGATCAGGATGCAGTCGGAGTTCTGCAGATCCTGCTGGAAGGTGGTAGCTCCTCCCCGTCCGAACGAGGTCCCCAGACCGGGAACCGTGGAGCTATGTCATATGCGGGCCTGATTCTCGATTGACAGCGCCCCCATGGCGGTGAAGAACTTCTTGATCAGATAGTTCTCCTCGCTGTCGAGCGTGGCTCCGCCCAGGAAATGGATCCCGAGCGTGCGCTTGAGCGGCTGGCCGTCGTCGGTCTCCTCCTCCCAGGTCTGCTCGCGCGTGGCGATCACGCGCTCGGCGATCATCTCGGTCGCCTGCTCGAGGCTGATGTATTCCCACTCGGTGCCGCCGGGCGGTCGGTACTTGACCCGCGTCTCCCGCATCGGAGAGTTGACGAGCTTCTCTGATGCCGCGCCCTTGGGACATAGCCGGCCGCGAGAGATCGGCGAGTCGGGATCCCCCTCGATCTGGATGACCCTCTCGTCCTTGACGTAGACCTTCTGGCCGCATCCCACGGCGCAGTAGGGGCAGACCGACTGAACGACCTTGTCCGCCGTCCTAGTCCTCGGCGTCAACTCTCTGGAGCGGTTTGACTGAGCCGCGCGCCCCAGCCCCAGCGGATCACCCCGCAGTTGTCCGAGCAGAGGCAGATTCGGGCGCAACGAAGCCACTTGGCAAGGTATATACCGGACCGCAGCCGGTGTGAAACCAGATTGTTTTGACGGTTACCTGTGGGGTACTGCGGGCCCAATGGGCAGCGACAGCAAGATCGATCGGGCGTTGGCCGCGATAGCCGCGTCGCTGAACGATCGGGGAGTCGATCACCTGGAGGCAGGCACGTTCCAGAAACTCGTGAGCGAGGTGCTGGCAGGAGAGCTCTCCCTGACCGTCGACGACGGAGGCGGATTGCACGACCGAGATGGAGCACGGGTGGGCGCTGTCCGTCGTACTCCGAGCGGCGCATGGATCGCCGAGCGCCAGAATGACGCTGCCCCGCGCTCAGACGCCGACGTCCCCTCCCCGCCGCCACAGGGAAAGCTCCGCCGCATCCTGACGAAACTGAAGCTTTCGGCGGGCTAGCTGTCGTCGTCGGCCGGCGGGCCGACAGCGCTCTCAGATGGCGCCTCGCCCTCGGCCGGGTGGGCATCTGGAGGTGGCGCTCCGGGGATGCGAGGATCCGCTCGCTTGGCCTCCCAGTCCTCCCGGGTTTCCGCCAGCTCCTCCCCGAGTTGGTCGCTGCGGCCCTGCATGTCCTGGGCTTCCTGCTCAAGGCGATCGGCCAACTGTTCGTGATCGGACTCGCTCATGTCCGTGGCCTACCCGGACGGGCACGTGCCAACCCCGTTGCGACCCTGGGGCGTGAGCGTATGATTCAAAACACTCTGACCGTCACCGAGGCGGTCAATCCGCAGAGCTGCGGGACGCTGTCGCTGAACCCGGCGGGCGCGGACCACACGCCCCTTAGAGGCTCCGGGACATCCCGGTGAGAAGCGAGGTTTCCGTGGCTATTCAGGTAGGCGACACAGCCCCTTCGGCGCGCCGCGCCGTCGCTCGGCTGAGCAGCGTGCAACTCGATGGCAATCTCCAGGAGCGCGACGTGATCGTGCACGGACAGGACGGCCACGGCGTGGGGGCTCGGATTGCCCACCTCTCCCCCGGTCCCGTCAACCTGACCGACCTGACGGGCGACGGCGAGTGTTGGGTCGGTCTTCTGATCGTTCAGGGGGTGCTGATCGTCGAGGCGCAAGCAGGACGGGCTCGCGTCGGCTGGGCCATCGGCCAGGAGGACCTGATCCGGCCCTGGGATCTGACCGAGAGTTCGATCACCAGTGAGGCGACGTGGCGCGTGCTGACCCCGGCCAAGGTGGCCTTGCTCGACGCGGCGTTCGCCTCCAAGCTGCTCTCGACGCCAGCATTGAGCTGCGCGCTCGTCGAGCGAACCGCGCGCACCACCAGATGGCTCCTGGCCAAATGCCTAGTCCTCAGCTCGCCCGTTATCGAGGAGCGTCTGCTGCTTTTGTTCGCGTTGCTGGCCGAGAAGTGGGGCCGGGTCACGTCATTTGGTGTTCGGATTGACCTCCCAATCACGCACGAGCTGCTGGCAATCCTCTGTGGCGCGCGGCGTCCTTCGGTCACGCTAGCCCTGCGGTCGCTGACCCGCCAAAAGCTGATCGAGCGGGGCTCCGATGGACGCTGGATCCTCGAGCGCAAGGTGCACGATGACGGTGCTGGTCTCCCCTCGTGCTGGCCTCAGTACGCCGGGGCGCTCGGGCTGGGCTGAGGTTGTTCGTCCGATCACCGACGTATTCGGACCACTCGACGGTTCGCCGTCCACGCCGGGGGTAGACCCCAAGGGGCAAGAAATCGCGAGAGGAGTCCTGAATGCCTACGACCGCCGAGTTCATCCTGAACCGCCTCACGGAATGGGGCGTCAAACGCGTCTACGGATATCCGGGTGACGGGATCAACTCGATCTTGGGCGCCTTTCACAGCGTGGGCGACAGGCTCGACTTCATCCAAACCAGACACGAGGAGATCGCCGCTTTTGCCGCGACGGCGCACGCCAAGTTCACCGGCGAAGTAGGCGTATGCCTGGCCACCTCAGGCCCAGGAGCGATCCATCTGCTCAACGGGCTCTATGACGCCAAGCTCGACCACCAGCCTGTGATGGCGATCGTCGGTCAGCAGCCGCGTATGGCGATCGGCGCCAATTACCAGCAGGAGGTCGACCTCGACGCTCTCTACAAGGATGTGGCCAGCCAGTACGTGATGACGATCATGGACCCGAGCCAGGCGCGCCACGTCATCGACCGGGCACTCCGCATCGCGCTGGACTCGCGCCAGCCGACCGCCGTGATCGTTCCCAACGACGTTGGTGACCTTGACTATTCGGACCCCCCGCGAGTGCACGGCGCGGTCTATTCGTCGATTGGGTACTCCAAGCCGTTGATCCGTCCTCGCGACGAGGACCTCACCCGGGCCGCCGAGATCCTCAACGCTGGCGAAAAGGTGGCGATTCTGATCGGCCAGGGCGCGATCGGAGCCGAGGACGAAGTAATTCAGGTGGCCGAAATGCTGGGTGCCGGCGTCGCCAAAGCACTCAACGGTCGAGCTGCACTCCCCGATGACCTTCCTTTCGTCACCGGAGCGATCGGCCTCCTCGGTACCAAACCGAGCTACGACATGATGGAAGGGTGCGACACCTTGCTGATGGTGGGCACGAGCTTTCCGTACGCCGAGTTCCTGCCCGAGGAGGGGCAGGCTCGCGGGATCCAGATCGACATCGACGGAAAGCTGCTCGGCATGCGCTACCCGACCGAGTGCAATCTGGTCGGGGACGCAAAGGACACCCTCCAGGCGCTGATTCCGCTGCTCGAGCAAAAGCAGGAGCGCTCCTGGCGCGAGCACCTCGAGCAGGAGATCGAGCGGTGGTGGAAGCTGATGGGCGAGCGTGCGCAGCTTGAAGCACAACCGCTCAACCCCGAATTGGTATTCGCCGAGCTGAGCCCCCGGCTACCGGACAACTGCATCCTGACCTCCGATTCCGGGTCAGGGACCAACTGGTGGGCCCGCCACCTCCGGATGCGCGCCGGCATGAAGGCGGCGCTCTCAGGGACGCTGGCCACGATGTGCCCAGCCGTGCCGTATGCCCTGGCGGCCAAGTTCGCTTACCCCGACCGGCCAGTGATCGCGACGATCGGCGACGGTGCCTTCCAGATGCTCGGGATCAACGCGATGATCGACCTCGCGCGCTACTCCGATCGCTGGACGAACAAGCAGTGCATCGTGCTGGTACTCCACAACGACGACCTCAACCAGGTGACGTGGGAGCAGCGTGTGATGGAGGGCGACCCAAAGCTCGAGGTCTCACAGGTCCTGCCCGACTTTCCCTATGCCCGCTACGCCGAGCTGCTGGGTCTGAAGGGCATCCGGATGGAGCGTCCCGAGGACGTGGTCCCGGCCTGGGACGAGGCGCTGTCCCACACCGGTGGCCCGGTCCTGATCGAGGCGATCACCGACCCAGAGGTCCCGCCGCTGCCGCCCCACATCCAGTTCGAGCAGGCCAAGAAGCTGGCCAAGGCGCTGCCCGGCGATCCCCATCGGGGCCGGATCGTGAAGGAGTCGCTCAAAGGCAAGCTCGAAGAGTTCATCACGCGATGAACCGCCCGGCCTGACCCCAAGTCCACCATGGTTGCTACGACGGCCCAGCCACTGGACGCACGGATCGAGGACGTCAGGGTCAGCGCGTTCGAGATCCCGACCGCCACCGATGACGAGTCAGACGGCACGCTCGTCTGGGACTCGACGACGCTCGTGCTGGTCGAGGTGGGGTCCGGCGAGCACACCGGCCTCGGATACACCTACTGCGATCCCACCGCAGGCGTCCTGATCGAGTCTCATCTGGCCGGCATCCTGGAGCACTCGGACCCACTGACGCCACAGAAGACGTGGGCGGAGATGCAGAGAGCCACCCGTCAGATGGGTCACGCCGGGATCGCAGCCATGGCCATCTCAGCCGTCGACATCGCCCTCTGGGACCTCAAGGCCAAGCTGCTCGGCCTCAGCCTGGCAGACGCGCTCCCCCGCTTCCGGGAGAGCGTCGGCGTCTACGGCTCCGGCGGCTTTTGCAGCTACACCGCCGATCAGCTACGTGAGCAGGTCGAGGGCTGGGTCAAGGAGGGCTTTAGGGGCGTCAAGATCAAGGTCGGTCGTGATGGCCAGGCCGATCCGGATCGGGTGGCCCTCGTCCGCTCGGTCGTGGGTCCCGAGATCGACGTGATGGTGGACGCCAACGGAGCCAACAACGTTCATGAAGCCGTCGGCTGGGCCAAGAGGTACGGCGAGGAGTTCGGGGTGAGCTACTTCGAGGAGCCTGTGTCCTCCGATGACCTGAGCGGCCTGGCCTCGGTCCGTGCCCGGGCTCCTGAAGGGATGGCGATCGCGGCGGGCGAGTACGGCTGGAACCTCCCTTACTTCGAGCGGATGCTCGACGCAGGCGCCGTGGACATCCTCCAGGCCGACGTGACTCGCTGTGGTGGGATCACCAACTTCCTGAGGATCGACGGGCTGTGCGCAGCCCGGTGCCTGCCCTTCTCGGCCCACTGCGCTCCGTCCGTCTCGGCTCACGCTTGCTGCGCGATGGAGACCGTGGTTCACATCGAGTACTTCTATGACCACTACAGGATCGAGGGCATGCTGTTCGAGGGCATCCTGAACCCCGAGAATGGGCTGCTCACCCCCGACCGGTCCCGCCCTGGGCTCGGCATCGAGCTCAAGCGCGCGGCAGCCGCGGAGTATCAGGTACCGCTCGGCAGTTCGTAGGGGACCCGGGCCTACGAATGCTTGAAGTAGGTCGTGAAAGCCTGTTTGCCTGCAGTCAGCACGCCGGTTGCGATCTGGAGCGTGCCGGCCTTGGAGGCGCGGTCGTACTCGAGCGCCGCCGGCGCGCTCGGACTCCCTCCTGACCCCAGCGCGGCTCCGTTCACGGTGCAGTGGCTGAAGCTGATCGTGCCGAAGTCCGGCACGCCGAGCTCGACCCCCTTGATGTTCCAGGAGTTATCGCCGATCCCCGGGAAGCCGAGGCCCTTCAGGCCCGAGCCCTTCTTCACCTTGACGAGCTTGTGCGTCAGGTCCTGGAAGGTCAGGTCAGCCGACTTGGGGCCCTCGGAGAGATGAAGCGCGACGTGATCGCCCGCCTGCACCGTTCCGGCCGCGTAGTCGGTGTTGCTCCCGTTCAAGAGAATGAACGGGAAGTAGTCCGGCCTTCCCTTGTAGCACCCGACAAATAGCCCGACACCCGATCCCGTCTTTCCGTTGCCGACGTCTACGTCGGGGGCGATCGCCTGGGAGGCGGCCGTGCACCGCCTCAGCTTGGGCACCACGAACGTCGCCTTGACGTTGAAGCTGGCGAATCCCCCGCCGCCGTTGGCCCGGTAGCCGGCAAAGGTCGTGTTCTTGGCCGCCTTCGCTCGAATGCTCCCTGCAGCCATCGAAGGGCCGGCCAGGAGCCAGCCAGAACTCACGCTTGACCCCAACACCGAGACAACTGCTAGCGCCAGCACGTATCGATGCCGCATGACACCCTCCTGTAGTTCGCAGCCCCGCGGACCCTGTACCGAACCCGAGGATAGAGAAGTGCTCCCATGGTGTAAAGGCAGTGCTGCGTCCGATCCCCCCGCCCGGGGTAGGAGTAAGAGCTATGGCAAGAAAACGCAAGCGGGAAGTTGTGGTGGTGACCGGGGCCTCAGGCGGAGTCGGTCGCGCCGCGGCCCGACGGTTTGGCGCTGACGGGGCAAAGGTCGCCCTCATCGCCCGTGGCCACACGGGCCTCAAAGCCGTCAGCCGCGAGGTCAAGGAGGCCGGCGGGAAGGCCATGGTGCTCCCGCTCGACGTAGCTGACCAAGCCCAGGTCGAAGCGGCAGCCTCTTCGGTCGAGGAGGAATTCGGGCCGATCGACGTGTGGGTCAACAACGCCATGGTCACGGTGTACGCCGAGTTCATGGACATCGAGCCCGATGAGTTCAAGCGCGCCACCGACGTCAGCTACCTCGGAATGGTCTGGGGTACGCGAGCCGCCCTGAAACACATGCTCCCGCGCGACACGGGATCGATCGTCCAGGTCTGCTCGGCCATGTCATATCGCGGCATTCCGCTCCAGTCCCCGTACTGCGGGGCCAAGCACGCGTGCAAGGGGTTCACGGAGAGCGTGATCACTGAGCTGCTGCACAACAAATCCAAGATCCAGGTTTCAATGATTCAGCTCCCGGGGCTGAACACCACCCAGTTCACCTGGGGCCGCACCAAGCTCCCCAAGCAGACGATGCCGGTGCCCCCGATCTACCAGCCGGAGATCGCGGCCGACGCGATCCATTACGCCGCGCACCACAAGCGGCGCCAGATCTACGTCGGGATCCCGACGGTGATGAACATCTTGGGGGAGCGCCTGGCACCGTGGCTGCTCGATCACTATTTGGCCAGGATCGGCTATTCGTCGCAGATGACCGATCAGAAGCTCGACCCGAGTGGTCACGACAACCTGTTTGAACCGGTGGAAGAGGATCGCGGGGCCCACGGCCCGTTCGACGGGCAAGCCCACTCGATCAGTCCGCAGTACGAGCTGGCCAAGCATCGGGCCAAGATCCTGGCTGGCGCGGGCGTGGCGGCCCTGGCCGGGCTCGGGGCCACGTTCTTGCGCAGCGGCTGATCACGTCGAGTCAGCGTGTTATGGGCCAAGGAAGCTCTAGGCGGCCGGCTTGAGCGCTTCCAGCTCGCGGCTCTGAGCGAGCTCGGACAGAGCCCGGTGCTCGAGCTTGCGGACGGCGTCCTGCGAGATCCCCAGTCGCCGGCCGGTTTCGCTCAGCGGTGTGGGCTCGTCGCCCCCCACGCCATAACGGAGTTTGACCACCTCGCGCTCGCGCTCGGGCAGCCGCTCCAGCGCCCGGCGCAGCGCATCCTCACGGAGGCTGATTTCCACTTCTTCTTCCGGGGTCAACTCGCCACTCGCCAAGAGGGACCCGAGGGGGGTCTCTTCTTCCTCTCCGACCGGACGATCCAGGCTCGTGACCACTCGTGCCGTCTCCCATGTGTTATGGACCTCGGCCACGGTGAGCTCTGCGGCCGTGGCGATCTCGTAATCGGTGGGCTCGCGGCCCAGGCGGGTGGCCAGCTCGCGCTGTACGCGGGCGATCTTGCGTTCGCGCTGCCCGAGATGGACCGGGATCCGGATCGTCCGCGACCGGTTATCGAGAGCTCGCTGGAGAGCCTGCCGGATCCAGAAGGTGGCGTAGGTCGAAAACTTGTAGCCCTTGCGCCAGTCGAACTTCTCGGCGGCCCGGATCAATCCGAGGATGCCCTCCTGGATCAGATCGAGCAGCGGGAGCTCATGTCCCTGGAACTTGCGGGCGTTGGAGATAACCAGGCGAAGGTTTGAATTGACCAGTCGCTCCTTGGCCCGAAGATCACCGCGCTCGATTTGCTTGGCCAGCTCCACCTCCTCCTCCTTTGTGAGGAGCGGATGCCGGCGAACCTCCTGGAGGAACAGGGCCATCGCGTCGGTGGTCTGCACAGTCAGGTCCTGCGGGAGGTACGTGACCGGCTCTGCCTCGTCGCGGCCGCAGTCATCCCTGAGCTCGACGCCTCGCGCCTCGAGCACGTCCTCGAGCGACTGAACTTCGTCTTCGCTCAGATCTGCCTCCTGGGCGAGCTCGCTGAGTTCCGAGAGCTCAACGCAATCGCTGGCCTGGCGCTCGATGCGGGCGAGCAGTTGGTCGGCCAGCTCGCGCACTCCAGGCGACACCACAAGGCTGTCGGTTGTGATCGTCTCGGCCATAAATATTCGGTTCCCTGGGCTGACTAACACCAAACGACGCCCAAGGCTTCGCGAACTTCCGCGCGAGGGCCGCTGCCTAACCGAGCGCTAAAGGAGTTACGGCGCTTTTAGGTAGCTACGGCTCAGCGGTGCCCCTTGTCACGCTTCGGACCCTCCGCCCACGACTGGGCATTCCCGCTGGCACCGCAGGCAAACTCCACGAGCGTGTCTGACGCTTTCTTGATTGGGGCCTTCGTGCTCGCCGGATTGGTCAGTCTGGGCACGAGCTGGATTCTCGTGTCCCGAATCGAGCGCATCGGGGCCCGCCTGGGCTTCTCGGAAGCCCTGCTCGGGCTGCTGGCGGCACTCGCCGCCGACGCCCCCGACATAACCGCCGCCGTAGCCGCCACGAGCGGTCACCGGGCCAGGATCGGCGCTGGCGTAGTGCTCGGGTCAAACGTCTTCAACCTCGCAGCACTGCTGGGCCTCGCGGCGATCGCCGCTCGCCGGATCGCGCTTCATCGCCGTGTGATCGCGCTTGAAGCGCTGGTGGCCCTGCCCGTCGCCGCCGCCGCCCTGGCGGTGGTCACCGGAGCACTTTCAGCCTGGATCGGCCTGGTCGTCGTTGGCGCGGTGGTGGGCCTGTATGCCCTCGTCATGGGACTTCCGCGAGAGCGCTGGCGTTGGCTGCGCCTGCCCGCCTCGTGGTCCGGGTGGCTGCAAACGGCGATCGTCGAGGAAGAGATGGAGCTCGAGGTTGCTATCCATCCAGCACGAGCCCGGCGGATCGACTTCGCGGTGGCCGCGGCGTCGGTTGTGGTGGTCATCGGGGCCAGCGTTGCGATGGAGGAGGCGGCGTCGAAATTCGGCACCCGCCATGGCATCTCAGCGGTGGTGGTCGGTGGATTGATTCTGGCCGGCGTGACCAGCGTGCCCAACGCCGTGGCTGCCGTCTATCTGGCGCTGCGCGGCCGAGGCGCGGCAACGCTGAGCACCGCCATGAACAGCAATGCCCTCAACGTGCTGGCTGGACTGATGATCCCGGGAACGGCCGTCGGCATTGCGGCCTCGTCAGGGGCCGTCACCCTTGTGGCCGGCTGGTATCTGGGGCTGACGGCTCTGGCGCTCGGGGTGGCCTACGTATCCCGGGGGCTGCGGCTGAGCCACGGCCTCTTGATCGTCGGGGCCTATGCCGCCTTCACCGCCGTGCTCCTGACGAGCACATAGCCCAGTCGGAGCGGCGGGGTCCCGGCTTTCCGCCCCCGCCGCCCGATCGAGGGGGTCAGGACGCCAAGCGCTTGCGGAGCTGGTCCTTGCCCTGCTCCGCGCCCTTGCGGCTCGTCTCCTGAGCGCGGCGGAAGAACTCCGCTAGTTCGGAGTCACCTTCACGCTCGGCGTCCTGGACATAGGACTCGAGACGCAACACGTTGCTCAGGCACTGCTCGGTGAACCAGATCAAGTTGTAGTCCTTGTCCTTGGTCCCGGTGACCTGGCCGGTTTCTTGTGTGGCACCCATGCATTGCTCCTTTCCGGGTCGTGGGCGGTTGGCCTTGGGCCCCGATACCCGTTGGATCCGGTGCTAACCACCGCCTCGGTCCTAGGTTCGACAGGACGCGGCTGGGTATCTCGCCCCCATGCGAGTCGTCATCTTTGGCGCCACCGGGAACGTGGGCACGAGCCTGCTGGATGCCCTGGCAGATGAGCCTGCCGTCGAGGAGATCGTGGCGGTCGCCCGCCGACCACCGGGCACGGCCTTCGCACGGACGACGTTCGTCGCCGCGGACATCGTGCGCTCCGACCTCGTCGAGATCGTCCGCGGAGCCCAGGCTGTCGTTCACCTGGCCTGGCTGATTCAACCGGGCCGTGACGAGCGGGTTACGTATGCAGCAAACGTCCGGGGCAGCGAGCGCGTCTTTCGGGCGGTCGTCGAGGCCGGGGTTCCGTCACTCATCTACGCCTCGTCGATTGGCGCCTACTCCCCCGGGCCAAAGAACCGGATGGTGGATGAGTCCTGGTCGACCGGGGGTATTCCGAGCTCTTTCTACTCTCGTCACAAGGTCGCCGTCGAGCAGCGGCTTGACACGCTCGAGCGTGACCGGCCGGCTCTCCGCGTGGTCCGGCTCCGACCTGCCCTGATCTTCAAGGCTGGCGCCGCCACGGAGATCCGGCGGCTATTCGCGGGCCCGCTACTGCCCGGAAGACTCCTGAGGCCAGGTTTGATCCCTTTGGTTCCCAATGTTCCACGGCTTCGCTTTCAGGCCGTGCATTCGCTGGACGTAGGCGATGCCTACCGGCGGGCTCTGCTGAGCGAGGCTCGTGGAGCGTTCAACCTGGCGGCCGAGCCTCCCCTTGGCCCGGACGAGCTGGCGGAAGTCCTTCAGGCCCGGCGCGTGCGGATCCCACCGAGCATCCTGCGCAGTGCCGCAGCGGCCACGTACCGGCTGCGCCTTCAGCCATCGGAACCTGGCTGGGTGGACATGGCGCTGGCCGTTCCGTTGATCGACAGCTCGCGCGCTCGCACCGAGCTGGGATGGACGCCGCACCACTCCTCGACCAACACGCTCCGCGAGCTCATCGAAGCGCTGCGCCGCGGGACAGACAGCGAAACTCCTCCGCTGGCCCGGGCCACGAGCGGGCCACTGCGGGTTCGGGAGTTCTTGACCGGTGTTGGTCGGCGGACCGGGGTCTAGGGACGGTTCGCGGGCGACCCCCCCGGGCTGCCATGCGACCCAGCTAGGGCTGCAACAGGATCTTGATCGCTCCCTCCTGCTTTTTCTGGAAGATCTCGTAGGCGTGGGGCGCGTCCTGGAGCGGGAGCTTGTGGGTGGCCAGGTGCTCTACCCCCAGGGGATCGGCCTCGTCCTGAACGAGCGGCATCAGGTCATCGATCCAGCGCTTGACGTTGGCCTGGCCCATCCTGAGCTGGATCTGCTTGTCAAAGAGATCCATCATCGGCATTGGGTCGACCGCTCCGCCGTAGACCCCGCTGAGCGAGATAGTGCCGCCGCGACGCACGCTGTCGATGGCCGCGTGCAGGACTGATAGACGATCGACACCACCCTCCTCGATCAGTTTGGACGCCACTGCGTCAGGGAGCAGGCCCGCCAGTTCCTGTGCCAGCTTGCCCAGCGGAGCCCCGTGGGCCTCCATTCCGACCGCGTCGATGACCGAGTCCGGGCCACGGCCTTCAGTCAGCGAGCGCAGGACCTCCGCCGAGTTGTCGTGCTCGCCGATGTCGATAGCGCTCACCCCATGCTGGGTGGCGAGTTCGAGTCGCTCGGAGACAAGATCCAGCCCGAATACCGTCCCAGCCCCGCGGTGCAGGGCAATCCGGCAGCACATCTGCCCGATCGGTCCGAGGCCGAAGACGGCAACGCTGCCGCCGGCTGGGATGGCCGCATATTCAACGGCCTGCCAGGCCGTGGGCAACACGTCTGACAGGTAGACGAATCGCTCATCAGGCGGGCCCTCCGGCACCTTGATCGGTCCGAAATGGGCCTGTGGTACCCGTAACAGCTCGGCTTGGCCACCAGGTACCTCCCCGTAGAGCTTCGTGTATCCGAACAGCGCCGCCCCCTTGCCCTGCTCTGTCACCTGAGTGGTCTCACACTGCGAGAACAGGCCCTGACCGCACATGAAGCAGCTCCCGCAGGAGATGTTGAAGGGGATCACAACCCTATCGCCGGGCTGGATGTGGGACACATCGGAGCCCACCGCTTCGACGATCCCCATCGGTTCGTGGCCCATGATGTCGCCCACCTCCATGAATGGGCCGAGCACCTCGTAGAGATGAAGATCCGAGCCGCAGATACCGGAGCTGGTGACTCGCACGATCGCGTCGGTGGACGCCTGTAGCGCGGGATCGGGGACGTCGTCGACCCGGATGTCGCGCTTGCCGTGGTAGGTGACGGCTTTCATCGCGACGCCCCCGCACCTACCGACAGGCCCTGCTCCCGCAGCGAGGCGTCAAGCGCCTCGGCGAATAGCGAGTTGACCTTGGTCGCCGCCGCTCGTTCCTCTGACAGGATCCTCGTAGCGGTCTGGGCGGTCTGCGGGTCACCCGCCCGGTCGGCTACGCGCCGGAGCAACTCGTACGCCGCGATCTCCAGGTGCTCGACCGCGTAGGCAAACGCGGCCAGCTTGGCGGGGGTATCAGGCTGCGCGGAGAAGAACGCCCCCCAGTTGAGGGCTCCCGCCTGGAGAGCAGCATCCTTAAGCTTCGAGGGCGCCTCGTCGCGAGCGTCCAGTCGCTCTTCGATGAGCTCGATGTGTCCGAGCGTCTCTTTCAGATGGCTCTCGTAGGCGGCGGCCAGCTCGCCGGTGCCCGCCAGCTCAGGTCCCTTTTCGAGCAGCTTGGCGGACTGCTTCTCGATGGCGTGGACATCGGCCAGGTACTTATCGAGCTCTGAATCCAGATCCGCCGCGTCCTTGGCCTCGAGAGACGCCGCCACGGCCTGGTCATAGAGCCCCTCGAGTCGCTCAGCCATCCCCCGCTCCTGACCCTCAATCGTGCGGGCCACGCGAGCGACGTCATCGTCTCCGGCCCGCTGAGCCAGGAGCGTGAGCAGCTGGTAAGCCGCCTCCTCCATGTGCTCATAGGAGAGGGCATGGGCCAGCAGCTTGCCAGGAGTGTCGGGTTGGACCGCGGCAAAAGCGCCGAAACCCAGTCCGGTCAGGACTCCCGCGGCGTCCTTGACGATCGAGCGGCTTGCCCCGCGACGCTCTAGCGCGTCACGGACGAGCCGCTCGTGCTCCTCGGTCTCGGTCAGGTGCGCCGAGAACGCGCCGGCCAGAGCAGGCTCCCCTGCGATCTTGGGGGCTAGTTTCATCTGGACGAGCGCTTGGCGCTCGATTGAATGGGCGTCCGTCAAATACTTGGTCAGCTGTTCATCAATGGTTTCTGGAGTCATGCCATGGCTGATCCCCGTCGAGCGGGGAGCTAAACGTGCCGCTGAGCCCGCGTGCAAGGAGGCGTACAGGCCTCGGGCAACGGGTAGGGATAAAGGGAATGCAACTTGAGAGGAGATGACAATGGGCATCTTGGACAAGCTGACCGGCCGGGCGAAGAAAGCCGCGGGCGATCTGGCCGGCGACCCCGGCCTGCGACGTGAGGGTCGCCAGGAGGAACGCAAGGGCGAGGCCAAGGAGGAGCTCGTGCGCGACCAGGAGCGCGCTGAGGACAAGGCGGCAGAGGTCGCCGACCTGGAGCGCAAGACTTCCTGATCGCGATCCTTGACATCGACGGGACGCTCGTCGACACCAATTACCAGCACGCGCTGGCCTGGTACCGAGCATTTCGCAAGCACGGCATCGTGTTGCCGGTGTGGCGGATTCATCGCCACATCGGCATGGGTGGCGACCAGCTGGTCGAGGCCCTGTGCGGCGAGGAGACCGAGCGTGAATCGGGCGACGCCATCCGGGACTCCGAGAAGGAGCTCTACGGCGAGCTGATCGACGAGGTCGAGCCGATGGATGGCGCCCGGGCGCTGATTGAGGAGCTGAAGCGCCGAGGGCACACGGTTGTGCTGGCTTCCTCGGCCAAGTCCGATGAGGTCGAGCACTACCTGGATCTGCTCGATGCCCGTGAGCTAGCCGACAGCTGGACGACCTCGGCAGACGTCGAGGAGACAAAGCCCGCGCCTGATCTGGTCCATTCTGCGGTTCAGAGCGTGGACGGGCAGGCCGAGGACGCCGTCATGATCGGCGACACCCCGTGGGATGTCCACGCGGCCCAGCGGGCCGGGGTTGACACCCTGGCTGTACTCACCGGCGGCTTTGCCATCGAAGAGCTCACCGAGTCAGGAGCAGCCGGGGTGTACGAGTCGGTGGCCGACTTGTGCGCTTCGCTCAAAGACACTCCGCTCGGCTAGAGCGGAACGGGCCGCACGATGTCCGGCGAGCGGCATGTTTCAAGAGCGACTGCGCTTCAAAGCCTCCACAAGCAGCTCCCGGGCCCGCGCCATGTGGCAGTTGGCGAGCAGAGAGATGCTGTCGTGAACCACGCCTCCGACGCTCTCGCCCTCGTAGATGTGACTCTGGTCCCGGCGGTAAACGGCAGCCAGCTTGCGAGCTCCCGACACCGCGATCGAGTCTTCCGCGGAGAGGTGGCGAGGCTCGGCTTTGCCGAACGCCCGCAGCTCGTCGGCCGTGCCACAGGCGACGGTGATGCGAGTCGTGGCCACACCGATCTTGGCCGCCTCCTGCAACGACACGTAGGGCATCCCCGCCTCGGAACAGCCGGCGCTGAGGAGCGCCGCGAGCAAGCCCGGTAGGAGAATCTGGTGCCGGAGCCTCAGCGCAGCGCGAGCAGACATATGCCTCCAATTGCGCCGACGCCGGCGGTCCACCAGGCGATGTAGTCGCCAATGTGCCCTGAATGCAGATGGCGCACGACCGCTACCGGTGCCCCGAGGACACCTGGAATCCGGTCACGCAACGGACGCCCGAACAGCCCGAGGCCGGCCGGCCAGCAGTGCCCCCAGGACTGAGAACATGCCGTAGATGTAATCGCTGGCGCTGATGTGACTCGAGGGCACCACGGGGAGCGGGATCTGGCGGTAATGGAGGACCCAGGCCGCGTAGTCACGATGGGTCGTAAAGCGAGCGGCCAGCCGCTCGACGCCGGGTATCGCTCCAGGAATCAGCCCCAGCGCCAGCGCGCCGAGCAGGAGGACGGCTGGGACGAGGACCATCACCACCGGTGTGCGCTGGTGTGAGCCCCGAGTCTCAAACTCTTCCTCGGCGGCCGCCCGTTCCTGGCCGACGTGTGGACCTTCTTTGGGCCCCCACCCCAGGAACACCCGGCCGGCAACACGGAGCACCGCGCCGCCCGTGAGCGCCGAGACCAGGATGAACACGACGATCAGCCAGTTGTAGCCCACGCTCGAGGAGCCTTCTTCGAGCAGGGATTTCCCCATGAACGTCGTGAACGGCGGGAGCGCGGCCAGTAGGAGCGCCCCCACTCCCATCAGCAATCCGACGAGTGGGAGCCGGCGGCCACACCCGTGGAGGTCGAATTCATCGACCGTGGCGAAGTGGTGCAGCAGGACACCGACGCACATGAAGAGTGCGCCCTTCGTCAGCCCATGTCCCACCAGATAGACAGCCACGCCGGCGACGCCCTTCGAAGTCAAGAGCGCGACGCCGCACACGAACAAGCCCACGTGGGCGATCGTCGAAAAGGCCAGCAGGCGCTTGATATGGCGCTGGAGGGTGCACATGACCGCCCCGAGCACGGCGGTGATCACCCCCAGCCCGACGAGGATGGCTCGCACGGCGGCGAAGTGGATGGCCAGCGGGCCCGCGAAGACCTCCCAGTACAGGCGAGCGACGGCGTAAACGCCCAGGGAGACCATGACGCCGGAGAACAGGACACACACGGGCACCGGCGCCACCGCATGGGCGTCGGCCAGCCAGAAATGCAATGGCACCAGCGCGGCCTTGGTCAGAAAGCCGCAGAACAGCAGCACCATCGAGACGATCACCAGCGGGTCGGTGTGATGGTGGTCCAAGAGCGCTCCGATCTGGGCCATGTTGAGCGCGCCGGTGCGGGCGTAGAGCAGCGCCACGGCGATGAACATCGTGTAGCCGGCGATGCTGTTCGTGATGGCGAAGTTGATCGCTCCCTGGATCGGCCCTCGCTCCTCGATGTGGTAGGCCGTGAGTGCGTACGCCGCCGCGCTCATCACCTCGAAGAAAACGATCAGGTTGAACAGATCGCCGGTCAGGCAGAAGCCGACCATCCCAGCCATGAACAGCACCATGAGCCCGTTGAACAGGCCTTCGATCTCCTCGAAGTATCGGAGCGAGTAGACCAGCGCCGCCGTCACGAGCACCGCGGCGAACGCCGCCAACCCCGCCCCCAGCGTGTCGATCGACAGCGAGATCCCGATCGTCACGCCGTGCTTCGGACTCCAACCACCCATCCAGTAGGCAAACGGATGGACCGCCGCGTGGACGGCCAGCAGAACGCACAAGGCGGTCACGGCTACCGCCGCCAGCGCGCCGACGCTGTCGTTGAACCATCGGGGGGCGAAATAACCCACCGCAACCAGGACGGGTCCGGCCAGGAACGGGACCAGCACCGGTAGCGAGCTCAGACTGTCCATCTCTCTAGTCCCGCAGCGGCCGCAGGTCGTTCGGGTCGACGCTGCCAAATCGCTTGTGGGCCTGAACGACCATGGCGAGTAGCAGCGCGGTGATCGTCGCCTCGATCACGACATCAGTCAGGACCAATACCTGAACGATCGGGTCGACAAGCCTGTCCACGGATGGGATGTCGGCCACGATCGGCGCCTTGCCGCCAGATCGGTAGCCGACCCCGAGCAGGATCAGGTACGTCGAGGACTGCACGACCGTTAGACAGAGAACCGTCCGGACGAGGTTCTGGCTCGACACCACGCCCCACAGCCCGATCACGAACAGCCACGCCGCTACGGCAAACGGGAGAAAGCTCATCGTGCTCCGCGATACGAGGTCATCGCCAGGGGTATCCCCACACCATCAACCGCTTGGCGGGCCAAACAGCGTCTGGTCCAAGAACTCGGTCCAGGTGACCAGAAACGCTCCGGCCACCTCTAAGCCGACCGCGATGCTGTTTAGCGGCATCATCCCGGCAGAGAGCAGCATCCCAGGAGTCCCGAGCGGTAGTGGGTTCTTGAGGTAGACGCCGGTGAAGATGAGTCCGCCGAGTCCAATCAGTGCATAGCTCATTGCCCCCACGGAGTCGGCCGCCTCAGCCATCCGCTTGGGCGCAACCCTCCGCATCGAGAGATAACGGCCAGCGAGCAGAATCGCCACCGGCCCGGCCGCAAGGACGACGCCGCCTTGGAATCCACCGCCCGGAGTCAGTGCTCCATGAAGTACGACATAGATCCCGAAAGCGATGATCAGCGGGATCAGCACGAGCGAGAGCAGCTTGAGCGCTTCGCTCGCCCCCGCGAAGCGGTGATCCTCGATGCCCGGGGTCTGGTTCTCCCGTTCCTCCTCAGTTCGCAGATGCCGGAGCAGCAGCGCGACCCCGGCCACGGATGTGAACAGGATGAATTCCTCTCCCAACGTGTCGTAGGCGCGAATGTCGAAGTTCAGGGCCGTCACGACGTCGGTGGCGTGACGGAGCTGGGGCTCGAGCAGGTTGACCACGTTCCCGTAGAGCTCGTGCGCCGATCCGAAGGAGGGAAGCCCGGTAAAGCCGATGACGAGGACCGCGGCCAGCCCACTCCCCGCCACGACGAACAGTCCAAGCCGCACCCGCCGGCTCACGACCCCTGGCTCCTCTTCTTCTGGCGATCACCGCGAGGAGAGGAGCTCGACTCATCCTCGCTGTCCTCCTGCTGCCGGATCTTTCGGAGAGCCGCCAGGATGATCAGAGGCAGTCCGAGGCCGGTGACCACAAGCTCCGAGAGGGCGACATCGGGGGCCTGAAAGGTGAAGAACAGGAATGTCAGCGCGATCCCGTAGATCCCGAGAACCATCGTCTGCCGGAGTGCCTCGCCGGTGAACACAACCGCTGTGCCGCCAGCCGCGACCACGATCAGACCGACGATCTGAAGAACCGTCATTTCCGCTCAACCTCCCGCTCGATTCCCTGCCGCCAGTCGCCCAGCTTGCGGCTTCGGAAACTGCGGGCCGTCGTGTGCACGAGCACCGGTCCGACGAAAAGGAGCACTGCGGCCGTGGCCAGAGCCTTGTCTGCGATAAGCGACCACGACTCCCTGACCAGGATGCCCAGCGCGATCAGTAACGCGCCGTAGCCGGCCAATCCGACGTAGTGCAAGCGGTCGAATGCGTCCCGCATGACGACCACCCCCAGCACCGCGAACAGCTCCAGCAGCACTCCCAGCGCAAGCAGCACGGTAGCGATCAGGTGGCTCGCGCTCACAGGTCTCGCTCCATCAGCCGGGCGAAGGCGAACGCACCCAGCAATGACATGAAGGCGAACAGCAGGGCCAGGTCGATGAAGGGCTGCCGGTGAAAGCCCTCGCAGAGCGCCATCAGAGCGCTCGAGAGCAGCGTGCCGGAAAGCTCAAGCGCAGTCAGGGCTCGCATGGCGCCCGTGAGAGCGCACACCCCGAGACACGGAATGATGGCTGCCCCGAGCACGGCGGCCGCTATCTCCCACTCGTTCATCCGAGTCCCAGCGGGTCGACGTCGTCGGGCTCCCCCTCCCGATGCAGCTGGTGGACTAGCAGGAGGTCGCGCTTTGTGTCGATCCCAATCACGATCGTGTTCGGAGCCAACGACCCGAGCCATTCCGTGAGCGCGCGGCGCCCGACATCCTGGGGCGTCTCCTTTGTGGCCCTGAACCGCACCGCTCTGAAGCGACCGCGGACTGCCCGCGGACGGGCCAGCTGAGCGAGCGCTTCGAAGCAAAGCAGCGGGATGTTCAGTGAGGATTTTCACCAGGACGCGCCAGCTCGCGCCGAACCAGCGCAGCCTGATCGTTGCCTCGGTGAAGCCCTGCTCGCGAGACAGCTCGAAAGCAACTCCTGAGACGATTCCCGTCGCGGCTAGGACGTAGAGCTCAGGAGAGCTCTTGGTGTCGACCAGCAGCAGGTAGAACCCGCCGCCGATCACTGCCCCGAGGCCCAGGATCGAGGCTCGTCGCATCACGGCCGAGCGCAGAAGCCGAGGCGATTCTCGGCCCGATAGCGGGGCATGGAACATGAGTACCCCGGTGGCCTTGGGACAAACGGTGGCGGCCGGCGGCGCCGACCGCCACGGTTTGAGGCGGCGTCTCCTTCGCTGCCTATCGGAGCGGCGGCCTCCCTACGCCGCCTCGCGCTGCTCGTGCTTGCCCTCGGCGAACTCCTCGACGATCTTGGCGCAGAAAGCAGGGAGGTCGTCAGGCTTGCGGCTGGTCACCAGGCCCTGATCGACCACGACCTCCTCGTCGACCCACTCTCCTCCCGCGTTGCGGATGTCGGTCTTGAGGCTGGGCCACGAGGTGACCTTGCGGCCCCGGACCACGTCGGCTTCCACCAACAGCCAGGGCCCGTGGCAGATGACGCCCAGCGGCTTGTCCTGGTCAAAGATCGAGCGGACGAACTTGACCGCGTCCTCATCGGCGCGAAGCTGGTCAGGATTGGCGACCCCGCCGGGGAGCACGAGCCCGTCGTAATCCGATGGATCGGCATCCGCGACAGCCGTCGTCGCCTCGATCTTGTCGCCCTTGTCGAAGTGCTGCCACATCTCGACCTCGCCTTTCTCCAGCGAGATCAGTTCGGCCTCCGCCCCCGCCTCGCGGACGGCCTCGAGAGGCTCGGTGAGCTCGACCTGCTCCACGCCCTCGGTGAAGAGGAACGCAATTCGTTTGCCTTTCAGTTCATTGGCCATGCGGCCACCTCCTTATTCGCTGTGTCTCTCCTCGACTACCCGCGTGATTTGGCGCAAAACCAAGGGTGGACTACGCTTGAGGACATGTTTGGATTGCGCGGGAAGACAATGCTCATCGACGCCGACAGCGCGCTCCCGGGTCGCGAGCAGGAGATGCCCGTTCCGGAACGTCATGCCGTGCTGGGTACCCCGATGAAGCCGCCGTTTCCGGAAGGATTCGAGCAGGCGGTAATTGCGATGGGCTGCTTCTGGGGCGCTGAGCGCGTCTTCTGGCAGGCACCCGGCGTGCACACGACGGCGGTCGGCTACGCCGGTGGGTTCACCCCCAATCCCACCTACGAAGAGGTGTGCAGCGGCCGCACGGGCCACGCCGAAGCCGTGCTCGTCGTCTTTGACCCCGCGAAAACCTCCTACGAGGAGATCCTCCGCCTGTTCTGGGAGAACCACGACCCGACCCAGGGAATGCGCCAGGGCAACGATGTGGGAACCCAGTATCGCTCGGCGATCTACTTCTCAGGCGACGCACAGCGGACGGCAGCGGAGGCCTCACGCGATGCCTACGCGCAGCGGCTGGGTGCCGCCGGCTATGGCGAGATCACGACCGAGATCGCCCCGGCGGGCCAGTTCTACTACGCCGAGGACTACCACCAGCAGTACCTGCACAAGAACCCGTGGGGATATTGCGGGCTCGGCGGGACGGGTGTGAGCTGCCCAGTGGGCCTGGCCGGCGCTCGGAAGGACGGGGAGCCGGCAGTGGCGCCAGCTGGCAGCGGCTGAGATTTGGACTGATACCGGGCCGGGGCCCGGCGCCGCGCTGAAGGCCGGGCGCGCGGCGCGCGGTGGCAGGCGCAGCGCTGGGGCCGGGGGGCCCGGCGCGCGGCCGCAACCGGCATATCGCTCATCAGCCCCCGGCAACCTGCCCTACGTGTTGCGCTATTCCGCCTATAGCCGGCATGGCGCAACACGTTCGCCACCGGCGGGCGCGCCGGTGTGCGTTATGCCGCTTCAGGCAGGGCGGCGGACCCGGGGGATCGCTTCGCGCCCGCCATGGCGGGACCAATCGACGCGCTAGCCCCCGGCCACCGCAGGGAGGATCGTCACCTCGTCTTCGTCGGACACGTTGGTATCCAGCCCATCGAGGAACCGGATGTCCTCGCCGCCCACGTAGACGTTGACGAACCGCCTCAATCCTCCGTCCTCGGCGATCCGCTCCCGGAGCTCGCCGTAGCGATCGTAGAGCGAATCCAGGACCTCGCCCACGGTCGAGCCGTCGACCCGGGCGGTCGCCTCGCCGTCAGTGGCGGCTCGCAGCTGGGTTGGGATCTTGACGGTGGCCATCGGCGGGCCGTGTTATAGCGCCTCGGCCGCGTCACGCCACGGCCACCACTCGCTCCTGGGCGTGCTCGAACGATTCGAGCGTTGGCTCGATCTCCCAGGCTTCGAATGTTCCCCGAGCGCAATCGAGCGTCTTGAGCCCCTCGCCGGTTATGTAAGCCACGACGCGTTCGTCGGGATCGATCTCTCCGCGCTGGGCGAGCTTGGCCAGAACAGCGATCGTAACCCCACCGGCGGCCTCGGTGAAGATCCCCGTGGTTTCGGCCAGGAGCTTTATCGCCTGGCGAATCTCGGCGTCCGAGACCGACTCGACCGAGCCTCCCGTGCGGCGGGCCAGATCGAGCGCGTAGGGTCCGTCCGCCGGGTTCCCGATGGCCAGCGATTTGGCGATCGTCTCGGGCTTGACGGGCTGGCAGAAGTCACGTCCCGCCTCGAACGCGGCGGCCACGGGAGAGCATCCCGCCGCCTGCGCTCCGTTGAAGGTGGGCAGCGAGCCGCTCACCAGGCCCAGGTCGAGCCATTCTTCGAACCCGCCCGCGATCTTGGTGAAGAGCGAGCCCGAGGCAACCGGGCACACGACCCGGTCAGGCAGCGTGAAGCCCAGCTGCTCAGCCGTCTCAAAGGCCAGCGTCTTTGACCCCTGCGAGTAGTAGGGGCGGAAATTGATGTTGACGAATGCCCAATCGTGCTCGGCCGAGAGCTCGGTGCACAGCCGGTTGACGTCGTCATAGTTCCCGCGCACCGACACCAGGTTCGTCCCGTACACCCCCGTGGCCAGGACCTTCTGCTCCTCAAGATCCCAGGGCACGAACACGTATGACTCGAGCCCGGCCGCGGCGGCGTGAGCCGCCACGGCGTTGGCCAGGTTCCCGGTGGAGGCGCAGGCCACCGTCTGGAAGCCGAGCTCCCGAGCTCTGGCCACTGCCACCGAGACCACCCGGTCCTTGAAGGAGTGGGTGGGATTGGCCGCGTCGTTCTTGATCCAAAGCTCGCCGAGCCCGAGCCGCTCGGCCAGGCGATCGACCCTCAGCAGCGGCGTAAAGCCCGCCGGGAGGAGCCCCTGCCGGGGCGCCCGCACCGGGAGGAAGTCGCTGTAGCGCCACAGCGAGTAGGGGCCGGCCTGGATCCGGCGTTTGAGTTCATCGAGGTCCGCGTCCACCCGCGAGGCGTACACGACGTCGAGGGGGCCGAAACAGCGCTCGCAGACATAACGCGCCTCGAGCGGGTACTGGGTCTGACATTCCTTACAGGTAAGTGACTCTGGCGGCATATATGAAAAAACCTCCGCCGGGGTCTGTGGTCGGAGGTCCTGAAACCGCCCTTTCCACATCTCCCAGGCCTTCGTAGTTGGAGCCTGATGGAATTGGCACCGTTCCCTTGCGGGCGGTTGCCGGGGTTTCACAGGGCCATATCCCTCCACCCCTCTGGATGCGTACTGCTATGTAGGGCGGCAGTATACGCATTGCCGGCGACGGCGGTGAAGCGCCAGTGGGGCGGGCTTCGGACCGTCCGCGCGTTGCTCCAGACGAGCTGGCCGCCAGCGTTCTCACGGGCCGACGCGTAACCACTGGCTCGGCCCGGTGTTGGGGACACGTCGATGACCACTACCAGTCCAGAGGCCGAGGAGCGGCTGGAAGCCCTACTTGGGATCGAAACCCCCGGGCCGCGCAAGAAAGTTCTGGTCATCGTCAACCCCTACGCCACGACGGTCTCCGATCGCCTGAAGACCCTGGTCGTGTACGCGCTGCGCGGGACCTACGACGTGACCGCGATCGACACCCAGGCCCGCAACCACGCGACTGATCTGTGCCGGGAGGCGGCCCAGGAAGGCTTTGACGCGGTCGTCGCCTTCGGGGGTGACGGGACGGTGAACGAGGCGGCCAACGGGCTGGCCGGCTCAGACACGGCGCTCACATGCCTGCCGGGCGGTCGGACGAATGTCTACTGCCGCATGATCGGGATCCCGATCGACGTCGTCGACGCCACCGAGCACCTGCTGCGCCTGGCCGACCACTGGTGCCCCCGGAGCGTCGATCTCGGAGCGGCCGGGGCGCGCAAATTTCTGTTCTCCGCAGGGGTCGGGCTCGACGCGAGCGTGGTTGAGGTCGTCGACGCCCATCCGAAGCTCAAGGCCCGGATGGGCGAGTGGTACTACACGGTGGTCACGCTCCGCGTCTTCAACCGCCACTACCTGCGCAACCCGCCCCGGATCGAGGCCGTCGTGGACGGAGAGACGATCACCGGCGTGAGCGCGTTCGTCCAGAACGGGCCTCCCTACACGTATTTCGGAGACCGTCCGATCGTGGCCAGCGACGGCGCCACCCTGGACAGCGGCGATCTAGCGCTCGCGGTGCTTAAGCGGGCCAATCCAATCGACCTCCCCACGATCGCCTGGCGCGCGCTATCCAAGCGGGCGAAGGTGAGCCGCCACCGCCAGATCGACGCCCGCTCCGGGGTCACCCTTACCCGGGTGCGGTCGCTGGACGGTCGCCTTCTGCCGCTCGAGGTCGACGGGGACCACATCGGGGCGGTCGACGAGATCGAGTTCGCGGTGCTGCCAGGCGGACTGAAAGTGGTGGCCTGACCCACCGCGGGGTCTAGTAACCGCCTCCGAAGGTCTCTGGGGGAGCCCAGCTGGTTTGGCCCGCGCTGCTTGTGAGCTGGGCTGTGAATCTGGTTCCGCGAAAGTAGACGACGTAGTCGTACTTCGGGGCGGGGTCGTTGCGAATCATCGTGATCTCGCAGGCGGCCAGATCGCCGTGACGGTGCCGGTTGTGGCAATACACGTCATGGACCACGGTGTCGTGGGGCACGAGCTTCTGAAACTCCTGCCCGACGCCCTGCTCAAGCGCCGTCTCGGAACTGCTCCCCTGCACGACTGACGGATGAAACGCGCCGCAGCCAGCCAGCAGGAGACACAACGCGCCGAGCGCGCCGCGGCTAGGTGTCGAGATCCGGCCTTTCATCGCTCTTCGCGCCGCCACCCTGGCGATGATACGAATACGCCCGTACGGCTTCCGAGCGTCAGCCGGTGCCTCCATGGCCCGAGCAGGCATGGGACATGCCGCCGGAGTGGCTCCACGAGCCGTCGGCGCATTGAACGATGTAGCCGCGGCCACTGGAGAAGTTCTCGACGCATTGGTGGGTGGCGCAAAACTGAACGTCGGTGGAATGACTGTAGGACCCTGGACCCTCGACAGAGGAGCCACCCGCCGTCTTCCCTGTGGTCGTGTGCGTGATGGTCGTGGTCTTCGTCACGGTGTGGGTGGCCGTTCGGGCCGACTTCGTGACGGTGGTTCGCACGGTGGTCTTGGCGCCCGTCAAGGACGTGGTCACCGTCGTGTTGGTGGCGTTGACTGTGTCCGTCAGGGTCTTAGATGCGCCGCAGCCGACGACGGCAGCCGCCGCGAGAATGCCCAGGACGAACGATGTGCCCCACCGCATCGCCGACGACCCTCTCAGGCACGCCGGCCGCTGTCAAGCTCCGCTGGGGGCGCTGCTCCCGGTCAGCGCGTCGCGCCAGCCATCCACTCCGCTTTGTGCGCCCGCTTGGCCGCCTGGTAGTCGAGCAGCGCCTGGGGCGAGTCGACGTCGCCGAGGGTGGGGTGCGACGGGATCAGGTCCTCGGCGGCGGCAACGTCAAAACGCTTGGCCAGAACTGAGCCCAGGGATTTGACCTTCATCTCGCCGAACCCTGGGAGGTCACCCAGGTTGGCCCGGAGCTCACTCGAGTCTGCGGCGTCCCTCCACACCCGCCCGGCGTCTCCGCCGTAGCGATCGAGGATGTACATGGCCAGCTCGTGGACGCGCTTGGCCATCGAGCCCGGGAACCTGTGGATGGCCGGCCGCTCCCGGAACACCGGCTCAAGGTCAGCCCCGGCGAGCGTCCTGGCATCGATCGCTCCCAAGCGCTCGCGGAGGACGAGTGGGCCCATGAAGGCCTTTTGCACCGTCACCTGCTGATCGAGCGCGAAACCAATCAGCAGGGCCATCGGGTCGGCGACCAGCAGGGCGTTGGCCTCGTCGGAATCGGTGAAGTAAAGCCGGTCGACCACAACACGATCGTACCCATTTGGAGGGGGAAATCGGTCCAGGGGGGGGAAAATCGGTCGCTCGGGGCTTATATGGGTATGGAGACCGATTCGGGCCCCGGCCGGGAGGCAAAGCACACGCCCTTCACCGCTCGCGACCTGAGCCTGCTCGAGTTCGCGGGCCAGCACCGCCTGATCCTGGCGTCCCACGCCCAGAGCTTGTTGGGTGTCTCGACGCGAGTGGCCCAGCACCGTCTCCGGAGACTCCAACGCAACGGCTACGTGGTCCCCCGCCGCGTGTTCGCCGGACACCCCGCCTGCTACCAGATCACCCGTGAGGGACTTGCAGCGATCGGGAGCTCGCTGCCTCCCCCACGCCTCGATCTGCGGGCATACGTCCACGACGTGGGCGTGGCCTGGCTCTGGCTGGGCGGACGCCACGGCGCGTTCGGGCCGCTCAAGGAGTTGCTGTCCGAGCGGACACTCCGCTCGGAGGATGGCCGCTGGGCGGCGGCCACCCGGGCCGGGCTCACCGGCGCTGGCGAAGTCACCGATCCGACGGGTCCTCCATACGGGGTCAGGCTGGGCGGGCTCGGAAGTCGGGGCCGGGAGCGCCTGCACTATCCCGATCTTCTTCTCACGACGCAGGGCGGCCGTCGGATCGCCGTCGAGCTCGAGCTCACGTCGAAAGGACCGACCCGGCGCCAGCAGATCCTGACTGGTTACGGGTCCGACGGCCGGGTCGGAACGGTCCTCTATCTGGTCGATCGGCCCAGCGTGGGGCGCGCGATCGAGGCCTCGGCACGCCGCCTGGGGATCGCGTCGCTCGTCCAAGTCCAGCGCGTGCGCCAGACCTTGCCCGCACCAGGGCAGACCACCAGCCGGTCCGCAACGCGAGCCACGCCAGAGCGGCCACGTGGGGCGGAGTCCCGCGGAGGTGAGCGATGAGCTCAGGCCGGATTCCGTTCTGGGCACTGCTTCTGCTGCTGGTCGCTGCGCTGGCTCCGCTGCCGTGGCTGATTCCGGCGTTGGCCGGGGCCGCGGTGGGATTGACTCTGTTTCAATCGCTTCGAGGCGCCACCCGAATGGCCGGTCGGCGCTCTCGTGCCGGGGCCGGGCAAGCCGTCCCGCAGATCGTGGTGGGTACCGACGGGCGCGGACGGCCCGCCCAGATCTCCGAGTCAGAGCTGTCCGCTCATACGCTGATCGTCGGAGCGAGCGGCTCCGGCAAGACGACGACTCTGCTCGGGATTCTCAGCGAGCTGATCGCCCGCGGACGACCGGTGGTGGCCATCGACATGAAGGGGTCACCCGCGTTCGCGCAGACACTCGCCCAGGCGGCTGCCGCGGCCGGCCGGCCTTTTCGGATCTGGAGCCCGGATGGCACCACCAGTTGGAACCCGCTCCGGCACGGTAACGCCACCGAGCTGAAGGACAAGCTGATCGCCACCGAGCGTTTCACCGAGCCGCATTACCAGCGGGCGGCCGAGCGCTACGTCCAGACAGTCCTTCAGGTGCTTCAAGAATCTCGGCCGGACCGGCCGCCGACATTGTCAGGCGTGGTCGGGCTGATGGATCCTCAGCGCCTGCGGGGAAGCCTGCGGTCGCTGAGCCCCCAGCTGCGAGATCGGGTCCAGGACTACCTGGCCGGGCTCACACCTGACCAGCTCAGCGCGATCCGCGGGCTCCAGACCCGGCTGGCCATCCTCACCGAGTCGCACACCGGCCAGTTCCTCGAGCCCGGCGCAGCTCGATCGCAGGGCGAGATCGACCTTCGCTCCGCCCTCTCGGGTCCCGACGTGGTCCTCTTCAGCTTGAACTCGAGCACGTACGGCAAGCTCGCTGCCCAACTCGGGACGCTGGCCGTGCAGGATCTGATCTGCGCCGCCGGCCACCGGCTCGCAGAGCAGACGCACGGCCGCACGCTCGAGCCCGCCTTCGTCGGCATCGACGAAGCGTCCGTGCTCGGCGGTGACCACGTGCTGTCGCTGTTCGCTCGCGGTCGCGAGGCGGGCATAGGAGTCCTGGCCGCCACCCAGGAGCTGACCGATTTCGAGCGCGCCGCTCCCGGCCTCCGTGATCAGGTGCTGGGCAACACAGCTGTGAAGCTGGTCCACCGCCAGGAGGTTCCTTCCTCGGCACGGACGATCGCCCAGCTGGCCGGTACCGAGAAGGTCTGGGAGGAGACGCAACAGATCGGCGGGCCGCTCCTCGGCGGCTACCGCACGGGGCGCGGCACCCGCCGCCAAACCGAGCGGTTCATCATCGATCCCAACGAGATCAAAGACCTCCAAACCGGTCACGCAGTTCTGATTTCAAAGCTCAGGGGCGAGCGACCGCGAACGATCAGGATCAAGCGACATATGGCGCGACCCCAGGAGGGTCGTGGGGCGACCGGACCAGGGGCCGGCAGGGCCCACGGCCGTGAGGGTCCCGAGCTTTAGGGCGGTCCCCGAAGCCGCCGTCGATGCCCGCGAGAGCGTTCGAGCTTGGGCCGGTTCTCTCTCCGGGGCCGCGTGGAGCGCCTCGACCGGCGCTCTCGGGCGAGTTCTCGATCTTCGCTTAGTCCCACCTCCAAGAACACCAGTCCGGTGGCCAGGATGAAGCCGAGCCCGATCAGGACGAAGGCGAGGATCTGTCCCACACCTCCGTTGACGAGCACGGCACAGAGCGTGCCCGCGATCACCAGCGAGCCCGCGAAGCCAAAGCTGAGGACGCGGCCTCTGGGGGTCATTGGCCAACGCTTCCCCGGGTCAATTGAGCACTCCGCAGGTCAGGGCGAGGTGAAACCGCTGACCGGCGCACTCAGGGCCTCGATCGCGATCCTGACCGAGGGCCCGGTCAGCGTAACGTTAAGCGTCTCCTGCCCACGCCGAATGAACCCTGTGCCCTCGACGCCACCTCGCGCAGTCACCATTCCGAGCGGACGCACCGTGCCCGTGGCGTTCAGCAGGTAGCCGTGTCCGGTGTCCGGGAGGTGACCGGGGCCTGGGGCCAGCGTGCCGGTGAGCGTCCCGGACAGCTTGAGGCATTTCGCGCCGGCCGGGCAAGATGAGGGCGCGAGGGTCAGCGTTAGAGATCGTCTGACACGGTGGCCCTGAGGTCGCAGATAGACGTGGACGCGGCCGGTGGCGCCCGAATATTTCCCCGAGGCGGACCGGACGGTGCCCGTGAACGAGTCCCTGGCCGCATGGCCCGAGCCATCCCCGGTCTGCCTGCCCTGGCCAGCTCGCCGTCCTCCCCCGGTAGATGTCCCGGAGTCGGGAGCCGCCGACCCGCACGCCGCGAGGAACACGGCTCCCGTGGCCGTCACGATCGCGAGGGGCCGGTGCGCCGGATGGAACCCCCGGCGCGCGCCCACGTCTACCCCCCTCCCGGAGTGATTCGGTAGGCGTCGAAAACGGCGTCGATGTTGCGCAGCCGATTGATCGTCTGATCGAGCATCCTGGTGTCTCCCACCTCGACGACAAACCGGTTCTTGACCATCGGATGCTTGACCGTGCAGCGCGCCTCAAGGATGTTGATCCCAGCCTCGGCGAAGGTTCTCGACATGTCCTCGAGCAGACGGTGACGATCCCAGCCGTCAACCTGGATTTCGACCCGGAATGAGGTCTCGGCGTCGCCCTCCCAGCTGACCGGGGTGAAGCGCTCCTCATCACGGCGAAGCACGGCCACATTGGGGCAGTCCTCACGGTGGATCGTGATTCCGCGGCCGAGCGAGATATAGCCCACGATCGGATCCCCGGGGACTGGCCGGCAGCACTTGGCCAGGCGGAGCATGACCTCGTCGATGCCCTCGACACTGATGCCGTAGCGCGTGGACGAGGTGGTGGGACGCGACCGGCGCCGGCGGGTCTGAAGGAGGTCGTCGGCGGCCGTGGGCTCTGAGTCCGCGGCCTCACCCTGCTTGAGTCGTTGGAGGACCTTATTGACGACGACCTTGGCGGAGATCTTGGCCCCGCCGAGGGCGATGTAGAAGTCATCGGCCTTGCGAAAGCCCATTTCCCGGATGACGTCGGCCAGCAGCGAGGAGCCGACGATCTTCTGCGCCGGAAGCCCCTGTTTGCGCAGGAATTCCTGAAGCTGTTCGCGCCCCGAGTGCTCGGTGTCGCGGCGGGACTCGGCCTTGAACCAGGCCTTGATCTTGTTCCGGGCCCGGGTCGTCTTGACCACGGCCAGCCAGTCTCGAGACGGGCCACGCTCGCGCTTTGAGGTCAGCACCTCGACGATGTCGCCTGAGCGCAGCTGGTAGGAGAGCGGGACGATCTTCCCGCCCACCTTTGCCCCGACGCAGCGGTGACCCACGTCGGTGTGAATCTCGTAGGCGAAGTCCAGCGGCGTTGAGCCGGCGGCGAGCGACTTGACCTCACCCTTGGGGGTGAAGACGAAAACCTCGTCCTCGAACAGGTCGACCTTGAGGGTTTCCATGAATTCGCGCGGGTCGGCCTCGTCCTGCTGGAGATCCAGCAGCGAGCGCAGCCATTTCAGCCTCCCCTCCGCGTCGGACGCCGTCAGTCGACGATCACGACCGGGTCTGTCCTTGTACATCCAGTGGGCGGCGATCCCGAACTCGGCCAGGGCGTGCATCTCTCGAGTGCGGATCTGGATCTCCAACGGCCGACCCTCGGGCCCGATCACCGTCGTGTGAAGTGACTGATACATGTTCGCCTTGGGCATGGCGATGAAGTCTTTGAAGCGCCCGGGGAGCGGCTTCCACAGCGAGTGGATCACGCCGACGGCGCCGTAGCAGTCCTTGACCGAGCCCACGATCACCCTCATGGCCGTGAGGTCGTAGATCTCGTTGAACTCACGGCCCTTCTTGGTCATCTTCGAATAGATCGAGTAGAAGTGCTTGGCCCGGCCGGAGATGTCGGCTTCGATCCCGAGTTCACCGAGCTCCTTCTGCAGATACTCGCCAGCCTCGTTGACATAGAGCTCGCGCTCGGCCCGCTGCTGGGCGACCAGTCCCTTGATCTCCTTGTACTTGCGGGGGTGCAGCGTCTGGAAGCTCAGATCCTCGAGCTCCCATTTGATCGCGTGAATACCGAGCCGGTGGGCGATCGGGGCATAGATGTCAAGCGTCTCCCGCGCCTTGTCGATCTGCTTCTGCTTGGCCATCGCCTCGATCGTCCGCATGTTGTGCAGCCGGTCGGCCAGCTTGATCAGGATGACGCGGATGTCCGTCGCCATCGCCACCATCATCTTGCGGTAGTTCTCCGCCTGGGCCTCGTCCCTGGACTGGAAGGTGAGCTCTGAGAGCTTGGTCACCCCGTCGACCAGGCTGGCGATCTCCTCACCGAACGCCTCACCCACCTCTTCCAAGGAGGCCGAGGTGTCCTCCACGGTGTCGTGCAGCAGGGCGGCGCACAGGGTCTCTGTGTCGAGCCGCATCCCTGCGCAGATCTTCGCCACCCCGACGGGATGGATGATGAAGTCCTCGCCTGATTTGCGCCGCTGGTCAGCGTGGTGGCGGCAGGCGGAGACGAACGCCTCCTCGACCCGCTCGCGGTCGATCCCAACGGCGTGGTCAGCGTGCTCCTCGACGATCGCGAACAGGTCTCCCAGGAGCCGACGCTCGAGCTCGGTGAGCTCGCTGGGTCCAGCCGAGATGTGGTCCACGCCGGCTGAGATGTGGTCAACAGCCGCCCGCTCGGGCGCAAGCATGGCCGAGCTTCCGCGCTTGGAGCCTCGGCCGCCTCCCCGTCCGCCGGCGCGCCCAGACACACGGCGGCGCCCGTTGCCCGACGCCGAGGCTCCGTCGGAGCCCGACCCGTTGCTCGACCGCGTCAGCCGCTTGGACGCTGGTTTGCGCTGCTCAGAAATCGCCGTCCATCCTCGTGTCGCTGGGCATAGACCCTGTAGGCCGGCGAACGCTCCAGTTGAGTGGGTGCACCGCCGGCCATGGCCAGAGCCGGCAGATCCCGATCAAGGTGGACGAGTTCCAGCTCCGCTAGCACCCTCATCAATCTCCCGGCCAGCCGGGCCGGACGACCGGGCGAGCCATCGCCGCGGAGCAGGCGCTCGAGCTCCTCGCCGGCTGCTCGCTGGCGGAGCCGGAGGCTCCGGTAGAGAGCCACAAGTGAAGCGCGCAGGCTGTACTCCAGCTCGTGCATCTGCTGGGCAAAGCGTAGCTCAGCATTTCCCCACGCCAAATGGGTGAAACCGTTTCCCGCCCGGAGCAGCTGATCGTGGGCAGAGCAGCCCGGGGGGTCAAGAGCAACCAGATGCTCGAAATCCGCCGCCAGATTGGGATCGCACTCCAAGGCGTGGTACGAGGCCAGGCTGAAGCCACCGAGTCGCGCTTGCAGCCCCTCCATCCGACGCGGGACATCGGCGCAGAGCGCGAGCACGGTTCCAGCGGCCATGCCGTCCGCCAGCACCGCCAGGGCGCCCGCTCCTCGTCGGTCCAGCACCGTCCGAGAGCCCCGGGAGCAGATTCCCGACGCGGACGTCTCGAGTGGCCGGGTCACCTCCTCAAAAGCCGCCCCGAGGTAGTGCTCACCCTCGCCCAGGACTTCGATCGGCCCTGCGGCGCAGAGCCACATGTGACGGAGTACGAGCCGGGGCGCGACGACGCCATTCCAGCAGTTTCGCTCCAGCCGGAAGGTTGCGTCGACGGGCTCCCGGGCCCTGGCGCGCAGGCCCTCGCCGCAACCAAAAGCCACGGCCGGCGTGCGAGCACCACCGGCCAGCACGCCAAACCGCGCGTGACGCCCCTCCCCCATCCCCTGGACGTCCACGAGACGCGCCCCTGGCAGGAGCACGCGTGTTCCCGGGTTGCCCAGTCCGGTGGGCTCGAGCAGCTCCAGCTCTTCGATCACATCGAGACCCAGCTCCGAGCCGCAGACCACGGCATCGACTGTTTCCACGCCGGTCAGGAGCTCGGGAGTGAGAACCGCCGCGGCATGGCGTTCGAGAGCAGCTTCCAGGTCATCGAGTCGGTCCCGGCGCACGGTCAGACCAGCCGCGGCCCTATGACCGCCATAACGCTCCATGTGCCCAGAACAGGCATCTAGCGCACCGAGGAGGTCGAAGCCCGGAATGCTTCGGGCCGAGCCGGTACCTGTGTCGCCGTCGAAAGCGATCAGTACCGCCGGTCGATGGTGGCGCTCGACGATCCGCGAAGCGACGATCCCAATCACCCCCGGATGCCATTCCTCGCCGGACAGGACGTAGATGCTTCGCTCTCCGGACCGCCGTTGAGCAGCGCCTCCGCTTCCCACGTGATCCGCTGCTCGACCGCGCGCCGCTCCGCGTTCAGGCGATCAAGCTCGGCGGCGATCTCGGCCGCCCGGACGTCATTCTGCGTGAGCAGAAGCTCCAGCGCAGCGTCGGCGCGAGAAAGGCGGCCGGCGGCGTTGATCCGGGGGGCCAGTCGGAAACCGAGAGCGTGAGAATTCAGACCGCTCGGGTCGGTGCTCGACACGGCCATCAGCGCGCGCAGACCGGGGCTGGCCGTGTTCGCCAGTGCCTTGAGCCCCGCCCGGACCAGGCGCCGATTCTCTCCGCGAAGCGGCATCAAGTCCGCCACAGTGGCCAGCGCCACAAGCTCGAGATCCTGTTCGCCCCCAGCGCCCAGAGCTTGGATCACCTTCGAGGCGACGGCCGTGCCACAGAGCTCTGGGCACGGATACCCACCGACGACCGGGTGAATGATTTGGCAGTCGGGCAGCAAGCCGTCGGGCCGCGGGTGGTGGTGATCACATACGACCACGTCGATCCCCGCCGCGTTGGCGAGCGCCACCTCCTCGACGGCGGTGATCCCGCAGTCGACCGCTATCAGCAGGCTGGTGCCCCGACCGGCCAGCCGGCGAACCGTCTGGGCACTGACGCCGTAGCCATCCTCGATCCGCCCGGGCACGAACCAGTCGACGTTGGCTCCGAGTGACCGCAGCCCGCGGACCATGATCGCCGTGGCGCAGACACCGTCGACGTCGTAGTCGCCGTGGACCGTGATGCGGCTGCCCGCCGCGACATGGCGCAGGATCGTCTGGACCGCATCGTCCATACCGTCGAAGTCCTCCGGCGAATGCTCCTCACGCGGGTCCAGGAACTCACGGGCGGCGCGGGGATCAGCCAGACCCCGGCGCACGAGAACCTGAGACAGGACATGTCCGACACCCAGCTCTTGCTCCAGAGCGAGCGCTGCCGCCAGCTCGTATGGCGGGACCTCTAACCGTGGGACGGGCGGTCCGGAGGAGGCGATGAAAGCTCGCCGGCCAGGCGCAGCGGCGGGGGCTCGCGCACCTGACGGCGGCTCGCCTGCAGCCGTTGGCAGGCCGGATGGCCTGGGGCAGGAGCGCTGGCTCAGCCATACCGGCAGCCTAGGTCGGCCCCGACGGACCGGACGTCGGCACGTTCAGGCGGTGCCGCTTCGCCCGCCCTCCGGCCGCGCGCTGACGCCCCACCGGCCTCCCCCACGGATCAGGCCCCTCCGCGCCGTTTCGAGGCATTTGCCGCGTCCCTCTCAGGGTTGGTGCAGTCTTGCTAGGAAGTTGCGACAGCCGGGCGCCGGCGTTCTCGCCTGACTCCGATCAGCCAGACGATCACCATCCCGATCAACGCGCCCGGAATCGCCTCGACCGCGGTCACGAGATGGGTGTCGTGCCGGCCGGGAATATGAGCTCCGGCGATCAGGAAACCTGACAGGAACGCCCCGATCAGACCGCCGATCAGCGCCCCAACGATCCCGCCCATGAAGCGGTCAGGGACCCAGATCGAGAAATGCCACAGGGCGAGGCCCATGATTACCCAGGCGAGCGCGCCCATCAGGCCGTCCCCGACTTCATGAACCGATGGCACATCAGCGGCGCCTCCCGTGACGGCGGCGTGACTTGGCCGGGCGCCGCGTCTTCGGCACGTGCGCGACGCCCTCGTTTTCAGGGATATCAGGCGCCGGCACGTGAGGCGCCGCGCTCCGCCGAGGGGCCAGCCTCTTCCGGGGGACGCCCCGGGGCACCGGCTGCTGGCGCCGCCCGTCGCCATCAGGCGCTCGCTGCTTGCGCCCTGGCTTGGTGGCGGGCGCGTCGGAAAGCCGGCTGCGAGCCAGGCGCTTGGTCATCGGTGGAGGTGTGCGCTCCCGGCACTTCGCTCTCGAGATCGAGGTCTCGTTTCATCTTCTCGAACTCCGCCGCCGAGACGTTGTCCGGCTCGGGAGTCGTCAGACGACCCGAGCGGCGAGCGCGCCGGCGCTCGGGGTCGACGTCGGCCGCCAGCCTCGGCGTACGCCGGGACAGCGCCCTTCTCGGCCTCGATCCGGTGCCGACGGGCGCGGAACTGAGGCTCGCGCTCCTTCCAGTGGGTCAGCACGGGCGACGCGATGAAAATCGAGGAGTAGGCACCCGAGGCCACGCCGATCAACAGCGCGAAGGCGAAGTCCTGGAGCTCAGAGGAGCCCGCGACGCCGCCGAACAGCAGCAGGGCAAGAATCGGCATCAGCGTGCAGAAGGTCGTGGCCAGCGATCGGGTCAGCACCTCGGACATCGAGCGGTTCACGATCTGCGAGAAGGCCGCCCGCGGCATCCGCGGGATGTTCTCCCGCACCCGGTCGAACACGATGATCGTGTCGTACAGGGAGTAGCCCAAGATCGTCAGCAGCGCGGCCACTGTCGCTGTTGTCACCTCCCGGCCGGTCAAGGCGTACACGCCAGCAGTGATCAGCAGGTCGTGGGCCAGCGCGATCAGCACCGGGACGGCGAATTTCCAGCTAAATCGCAGCGCCACGTAGGCCGAGATCACTACCAGCGAGGCGATGATCGCGATGATCGCGCTGTTGGCGACAGTGCTGCCGAAGGTTGGCCCGACCGAGTCCACCTGCGGGGTGCCGTGCAGACCAAAATGGCTCTGGAGGGCGCTCTCGACCTTGTTGAGACCCCCGGGCTTCAGCTTCTTCAAGGAGATCTGCCAAACGTTCTTGCCGAGGCCCTTGTTGCTGATCTTTTGAACTATGGGGTTGGCCGCGCCAGTGCCACTGACGACAACGGCGACCTGTTGCTGGGTGGGTGCACGCTCCAGCGGTGCGACGATGCGGGTGCCGGAGGTGAAGTCGATGCCCAGGTTCAGCCCCCGGCCGCCGATCGCCAGTGCTCCCACGAGCAGGATGACCCCCGACATCGTGAAGAAGTACCTCGAGGCCCCCATGAAGTCGAAGCGCCAGGCGCGCTTCTTTCCACCAGCACCGAGCAACTTGGGACTCGAGATAACCCTGGCGTTCCCCATCGTCGACAGGATGGCCTGGGTGGCCATCACCGCTGTGAACAGCGATACGGCAGTCCCGATTCCCAGCGTGACGGCGAACCCCTGAACCTCGGATGTCGCCAGAACGAACAGGATGAACGCCGTCATGATCGTGACGACGTTGGCGTCGATGATCGCCGTCAGCCCCTTTCGATAGCCGGTGATGATCCCCTGACGCACCGAACGGCCGGCGCGGATTTCCTCCTTGACTCGCTCGAAGATCACCACGTTCGCATCGGCGGCCACCCCGATCGTCAGGATCAGGCCAGCGATGCCCGGCAGGGTGAGGACGATCGGGATCAGCTTGATCAGGGCGAAGAAGTAGAGCCCGTAGACGAACAGGCCCGCGGTGGCGATCAGGCCGAGCACGCGGTAATAGGAGACGAGGAATACGACCACCGCGATCAACCCGATCAAGCCAGCCAGCAGGCCCTTGTTCAGGGCCTGCTTTCCCAGTGTGGCCGAAACCTGAGACGTCGAGATCTGAACGAGCTTGATCGGCAGCGCTCCCAGGCTGAGCTGCTTGGCCAGCTGCTGGGCAGAGTTGATCGTGAACCCGCCCTGGATATCGGCTCCCTGATCTCCAGGAATCCCGAACGGGTTCTGGGTGTAGTCGATGTACGGGACGGTGATCAGCTGGGTGTCCAGCGCTACGGCGAAATGCTGGAAGTACTGCTTCCCGAGTCCGCTGACCAGCGAGCCACGCTTGGCAATCGCCGCCGTGACGGCCTGGAACGCGCTGGCCCCGTTGCCCGTGAAGCCGAACGACACGTCCGGGTTTCCGGCTCCATCGGTGCTCTGCTGTGGGTTGGTGATGTTGTTGCCAAACAGCGCGACGTGATCACGGAGGACGAAGAACTGGGCCGACGGGTTCGCCAGAGGCAGCGACTTCCCGAAACCGTATGCCGCCTCCATCACAACCCAACCCCGGTTGACCTTGATCGTCTGGGGCTGGGCCTGGGCCACCTCGGCAGCGGTCACCCCTTTGGTGAGCAGAGACGTCACCGAAGAGGCGGTGCTCGCGGGCCCGGCCAGATAACACGGCTTGCCGACGATCGGGGTCGCGTTGACGGCGCGCGCAGCCGCCTCGCAGGCCGCGCTCCCGGACTTGCCAAACAAGAAGTACTCGGGCCCCACGCGGGCGTTGGTCTTGGAGATATAGGGCTTCTGTTTCGAGGCGAGCTTGACCGCGGCGTACAGAGACATGCCGCCGCCGTTGGGGCTACCCGGATTCACCGAATTGGGCCCCGAAGCGGACCCCTGACTGAGGGTGATCGCGCTGGGATCGCCTGTCTGGAGCCCGCTGGCCGCGAATTTGCCGCTCGGGGTCAGGACATTGGCCTCCCAGTCGTAGAACTCCAGACGCGCCGTGGTGCCGACCAACCTCTCGGCCTCTTGGACGTTCGACACGTTGGGCAGCTGGACGGAGATCAGGTTCGAGCCCTCCGTAGAAATCGACGGCTCCGAAACGCCCAGCTGGTTGACCCGCTGGTTCATCACCTCCACAGCTCGCTCCAGGGCGGCCTGGGTGACGTTGCTCTGGGCGGTCTTCTCGCCCTTATAGATCAGCTCCACCCCGCCCTTCAGGTCGAGCCCGAGCACCGTCTTCTGGGTTGCGATCACCACCACAGACGCGGCGATCAGCCCGATGACCAGAAGCAGGATGAAACCGTTGCGCTGACGGTCGGTCATCAGCCAGTGATGCTAGTGCTCAGAGCGCCCGGAACAGCCACCACAACGACTCAGCGGCCGTTGGTGGGGGTCAGAACGACCAGGACGCCGCCATCGTCGTCGTCGTAGGCCGGGAAGATGTCGGCCACAGCCCGGGCAGGGAGGTCACCGTCGGCGTGAACTCCAACCGCCTTGCCCTGTACTCGGACCTCCCACTCGAGCGCGGTCTGGACATGGTCGTTGCCGTCGTCGAAGGCGAGCCCCAAGACCTCCGAGATAGGCCGTCCGATGGCCTGCTCGGTCTTCAGCCCGGTGAGCTCGAACGAACCTTTCCCGCAATCGACGATCCGCCCGTCGGAGTCACACGCGAAGAAGGCCGCCGCCGGCGCGGGGTAATAATCGTCCAGGAGCTCGAACAGGTACGCGAAGCCGCACTTCTCGCAGCCCCGCGTCTCCTCACGCCGGAAGGCGACATTGCGCTCTGTGGCCATCGAGCGATGGCCGCAGTGGGGGCAGATGAAGTAGTGCTCCCGCGACATCGAGGGGTTCAGGATAGCCGTGAGCGCAGCCATGAACTCGGGTGTCTTCGGTTGCTCTTCGGTTAGACAGACCCGCTCCGCCGCGGCTCCATTGAGGCTCCTAAAGCAATCTGGGCGCGCCCGGCGGATCGAGACCCAGATGACCGAAGGCACGGAGGGTGGCGACGCGGCCGCGCGGGGTGCGCTCGATCAGGCCACGCTGAAGGAGATACGGCTCATACACGTCCTCGATCGTTCCGGCCTCCTCGCCGACCGCGACCGAAAGCGTGGACAGGCCCACCGGACCGCCCCCGAATCGTTCGCAGATGGCCCGCAGAATGTCGCGATCCAGCCGCTCGAGCCCCTCGTGGTCGACCTCGAGCAGATCGAGTGCCGCCGTGGCGGCGCCGGCCGTGATCACTCCGTTGCCCGCGGACCTCCACGTAGTCCCGCACACGCTTGAGCAGGCGGTTCGCCACCCGCGGAGTCCCGCGGCTGCGGTCGGCGATCGCCTGTGCTCCCTCCGGGTCGATTTCGACCCCCAGCAGCCGCGCCGACCGGCGGACGATCGTGGCCAACTCCACAGGCGCATAGTGGTCCAGACGGTGCTGGATCCCGAATCGATCGCGCAGCGGGGTCGTCAGGAGTCCCGAGCGGGTAGTGGCCCCGATCAGGGTGAACGGCGGCAGGTCGAGCGTCACCACCCGCGCCCCCGCCCCCTGCCCAACCGTTATCGGCAGGCAACGGTCCTCCATCGCCGGGTAGAAGGTCTCATCAAGCGCCCGGGGCAGACGGTGGATCTCATCGACGAAGAACACCGACCGGGGCTCCAAAGCGGTCAGGAAGGCGGCCACGTCGCCCTTGCGCTCAAGCGCTGGCCCGGCCGTCTGGACGAATCCCACGTCGAGCTCGGCAGCCACGATCTGGGCCAGCGAGGTCTTTCCAAGACCCGGAGGCCCGGCCAGGAGCACGTGGTCAAGCGCCTCTCCGCGGCTCGCCGCGGCGGCTATCGACACGGCAAGCTGGTCCTTGACCCCTTCCTGGCCGACGAAATCCTCCAGTCGCCGGGGGCGGAGCGAGCGATCGAGCTCGTCCTCGGCCAGCTCTCCCGGCTCACTCAGCCGGGCCTGGGAGGCGCTCATCGCCGGGCCACCCTCAGCGCGGCTGCGATCAGATCTTCGGCCCGCTCGCCTTCGACGCCGTCAAGAAGGGCGTCGACCTCCTGCGCGCTGTATCCAAGCTCGATCAGGCCTGCTCGGGCCAGCGAGCGTGGATCGTCCGGCCTCGTTATCCGAATGGCCGGGGCCGGTGCGCTGGCGGCCACCTTCTCCCGCAACTCGACAACGATCCGCTCAGCAGTGCGCTTGCCGATCCCGGGAACCGCCTGAAAGCGGCCGGTATCTCCAGCGGCTAGAGCGGACACGAGCTCACGGGGCGGGCCGCCAGACAGGACCGCCAGGGCGACCTTCGGGCCGACCGACTGAACTGCCAGGAGCATCAGGAACAGCTCGCGCTCCTCCTCGGTGGCAAACCCGTACAGGGAAAGGGCATCGTCACGCACGACGAGGTGAGCGTGGAGCGTGACCTCGTTACCGACCGCTGGCACGTGCCGAAGCGTCTCCGTCGAGACGGCCAGCCGGTAACCGACGCCCCCGCAATCCACCACGACGTGATCGCTCCGCCGCACGGCTACGGTGCCGGACACGAGAGCAATCACGCTCGCGCCACCGCCTGGGCCAGCGGGGCCCGGTTGAGGTGGCAAATGGCGACGGCGAGCGCGTCGGCGGCGTGATCAGCCGCCGGAGGCGTGGTGAGGCCGAGAAGCCGGGTCACCATCCGGGATACCTGCTCCTTGCCGGCCGTCCCCTGGCCGCACACCGCCCCCTTCACCTGCTGGGGTGTATAGGACGCTGACGGGACCGCTCTCTGGCCGGCGGCCAGGAGCACGACACCCCGCGCCTGGCCCACGGCGAACGCAGTGCGCACATTGACTCCGAAGTAGAGCTGCTCGACCGCGACCGCGTCAGGAAGGTGGTCATCCAGCAGCTGCGCCACCGTGGCATGAATGTCAGCGAGCCGGAGCTCGAGCGGAGTCCCGGCACGAGTTTGGATGACACCGTGGGCCAGTGAGTGCAGGCGGGAGCCCGCGCTCTCGACCACGCCATAGCCCGTATCCGCGGTGCCGGGATCGATGCCCAGGACGATCACAGAGATCCATTCTGCGTGCGGGGGCGGACGCCTTCTCAGGGATGCCGCTGGCCAGATGTGAAGCGGCAGCGCACCAGCGTGCCCAGGACCCTGAAGCCATCGGCGGCCGTGAGCTTCTTGCCCTCGGCGGTGGATCTCGCCCGGTAGGTCACGGGAACCTCGAAGATCCGCTCTCCCCGCTGGACCAGGCGGGCCGTGATCTCGGGTTCGATCGAGAAGCCCGGCGCGCGCAGAGGCAACGCCCGGAAGACCTCGGTCCGGATCATCTTGTGGCAGGTCATGATGTCGTGCAGGTAGACGTTGAAGAGCACGTTCGCGGCCAGGGTCACGGCCTTGTTCCCGACGACATACAGGAACGAGTGGCTCGTATAGCCGTCGAAGGCCCGGACGCCAAAGCAGGCGTTGGTCCGCTCGTCAAGCAGCGGCGGCATCAGCAAAGCCAGGTCCTGAGGGTCATATTCCAGGTCGGCGTCGAAGATGGCCGACAGCTCGCCCCGAGCCTCTGCCAGAGCCGTCCTTACGGCGGCCCCCTTTCCCCGATTCTCCGGATGCTCCAGGACCCGCACTCGCGGGTCCCAGCGGCCGCCGCGCAGAATCTCCGTGGTCCCATCCGTGGACCCGTCGTTGACCACGATCAGCTCGAATTCGGCTGGCAGCTCGGCGGCCAGCACCTCTTCGATTGCGCGCTCCACCCGCTCGCGCTCGTTGTAGACGGGCATCAGAATCGAGAGCATGGGCGCGAGGAGGGGCGAGCGTAGCGAACAGATCGCCTTTCCGAGAGGATGCTGCCATGGATTTCGCCGAGGCCGGGCTGCTCGATGGGCTGGAGGGAGACGAGCGCGACGCCCGAATCCGCCTTCTCGAGGGCTTGCTGGAGAAGGGAGTCGAGTTCGACGAGCTCAAGTCCGCGGTCGCCGAGGACCGTCTGGCCATGCTCCCGCTCGAGCAGGTTCTGGCCGGTCAATACTCAGCGAAAGAAATCGAGCAAGAAACAGGCCTCCCGGCCTCAACGCTGCTCCGGATCCGGCGCTCGCTCGGCCTGGCCAACGTCCAGGGAGACGAGAAGCTGTTTTCCCAAGCCGACATCGAAGCGGCGCGGTCGATCAAGGTCTTCATGGAGGCTGGATTCAGCGAAGACTCAGTTATCGAGCTGACCCGGATTCTTGGCGAGTCGATGGCACGGCTGAGCGGCGCCTCAGGGGCAGCGTTCGCCGAGACCTTTCTCAAGCCGGGTGAGAGCGAGGACGACGTTGCCTGGCGGTTCGCCAGCCTGGCCGAGAACCTGACGCCGTTGTTCGAGCCAGTGCTCGCGGCGGCTTTCAGGGCCCACCTGCTGGCGAACGTTCGGCGGACGGTGCTCAGCCGGGCCGAGATGGCGGCCGGCCACGTCATGGCTGAGCAGGACGTGGCCGTGTGCTTCGCTGACCTGGTCGGGTTCACGACGCTGGGCAGCGAGCTCCAGACCCAGATGCTCGGCGACGTCGTGGGCACATTCGGCCGCCTGGCCGGCGAGGTGGCCGAGCCGCCGGTCCGGCTCGTGAAGACCATCGGGGATGCAGCCATGCTCGTGTCCCAGGAGGTCGAGCCCCTCGTCAGCGCCGCGCTATCACTCGCCGAAGAGGTGGAACGCGCTGACCTGCCGGCGGTCAGGGCAGGAATCGCCTGGGGCCTGGCCATCCCCCGTTCCGGCGATCTGTACGGGCACGCCGTCAACCTCGCCAGCCGCGTCACCGGCATCGCCCGACCTTCCAGCGTGCTCTGCACGAGGGAGATCCGTGACGCCGCACCGACCTTCGAGTGGTCCTTCGCCGGGAATCACCGGTTGAAGGGGATCGCCGACTCGATGCCGCTTTATCGAGCTAGGCGAAACGACGGCGCGGACGTTCAGGGGGACGGCGGGGATGCGGAAGGAGACGGAGACGATGCCTCACGCCGGCCGTCGTCCCGGTCCGAAGGACGCAGGGGTGGGCGCCCCGCTACGAAACCGAGAGCAAGTCGACGACGAAGATAAGCGTCGCGTTTGGGGGGATCGATCCCTGGCCTGATTTGCCGTAGGCCAGGCTCGCCGGGATGATCAGTTCCCGCCGCCCGCCGACCTTCATCCCGGGGATCCCCTTCACCCAGCCGGCGATCACGCTGCCGTTAGCCAGCGGCGTGCTGAACGTCTGATGGCGCTTCCACGAGGCGTCGAACACGCTGCCGTTCTTGTACAGAACCCCGACGTAGTTGACGGTGATCGTCTGCCCGGTGTGGGCCTCCTTGCCGTTGCCCTTGATCAGGTCCTTGATCACGAGGTGGTTCGGCGCGGGGCCTTTGGGAACCTTGACCGTCGGCTCTTTAGAAAGGGGGCCCGAGGTGGGAGTGCTGACGGTGGCGGTAGAAGTGGTCGATGTCGTCGAGGTGGTGGTCGTCGCGGCGGGGGTCGTGGAGCCGGTGGCCCCACCCTGGGGAGCCGGGGTGATGCCGGTCGCCTTAGAGCCGCCGCAGGCTGAGGCTCCCACGGCCAGGATGGCGGCGGCCAGCGTGATGGAAAGTGTTTTGGTCATACGGGCGGGCAAGGGTAGCGGACGGAGTTCCCAGAGCAATGAAGCGCTCGCTAAGCGCGACTAGGAGGCGATTCGCTCCAGCACCGCCGAGTCCACGTCAAAGTTTGCGTGGACGGCGCTGACGTCGTCTGACTCCTCAAGCGCATCAATCAGCCGCATGAGTCGCTGGGCATCGCCTTCCTCCACGGGGACCCGAGCCCGCGGCCGCTGGACGAGATCGGCGCTCTCTGGCTCGACCCCCGCCCGATCGAGCGCGTCACGGACAGGCACGAGGTCGGCCGGCTCGGTGACCACCTCGAGCACATCCTCATCGAGCGATATGTCGAGGGCGCCGGCGTCGATCGCCGGCATCAGGTCCTCCTCGCCATAGCGCTCGGCATCTACGACGATCACACCCTGCTTGTCAAACAGGTAGGACACGGATCCAGGCTCGCCCAGACTCCCCCCGTGCTTGGTCAGCAGATGCCGCACGTCGGCTCCGGTGCGGTTGCGATTGTCGGTCAGCGCCTCGATCAGAAGGGCCACTCCACCGGGTCCGTAGCCCTCATAAAGAACGGTTTCGATCCGATCGGTGTCCGCACCTTCACCCGTGCCCTTGGCGATCGCGCGCTCGATGTTGTCCTTTGGCATCGAGGCATCTCGCGCCTTCTGAATGGCCAGCGCCAACGCGGGATTCCCTTCGGGATCGCCTCCCCCCTCGCGCGCGGCCACCGTGACGGCCCGGGCCAGCTTGGTGAACTGCTGGCCGCGACGGGCGTCCACGACGGCCTTCTTGTGCTTGATCGAATGCCACTTGGAATGACCAGACATACCCCCATGAGTCTAGAAGCGGGCGTTCTGCACGAACTCCGTGCCTCGTGTCCCTCCGGGTAGCATCGCCCCATGCCCGCCGTCGCCGACCCGTCCATCTTCAAGGCCTACGACATTCGTGGCCTTTACGGGAGCCAGATCGACGCCGACACAGCCGGGCAAATCGGACGGTCCTTTGCGCACGTGATCGCGGAGCTGGAGGGAAAGCCGGCATCGGAGCTTCAGCTGGGGCTGGGCCGCGACATGCGGCTGACCGCGCCAGAGCTGGCAGCGGCATACCGGGGCGGCATGTGTGCCGAGGGAGCCACGGTCCTCGACGCCGGCGAGGTAGGGACCGAGATGCTCTATTTCCTCGTGGGATCGCGCGATCTCGACGGAGGGATCATGTGCACTGCTTCGCACAATCCCAAGCAGTACACCGGGGCCAAGCTGGTACGGCGCGGAGCCATCGCCCTGTCGGGATCGGCCGGAATCGACCGTATCCAGGCCGAGCTTGAGCATGATCTCGGGCCAGCACCCGGGGGTGGTGTGGCGCAGGAGGTGGAGGTCGCCCAGGAATTTCGCCGGGCTGCGCTGCGGTTCATCAACCCTGACGCGGTTGCACCCCTGCGGGTGGTCGTGGACGGCGGCAATGGCATGGCCGGGCCGATGGTCGGCCCGCTGCTCGAGGGACTGGGGCTCGACCTGATCAAGACCTACTGGGAGCCCGACGGCCACTTTCCCGACCACGAACCCAATCCGCTCCTGCCCGAGAACCGGCGGCTGATCATGGCGGCGGTGACAGAACACGGGGCCGATCTGGGAATCGCCTGGGACGGCGATGCCGACCGCTGCTTCTTCATCGACGACACGGGCGCGTTTGTGGACGGGGACTTCCTGACCGCGCTCCTGGCCGAGTCGATGCTGACCAAATATCCCGAGGCGAAGATCCTGTACGACGTGCGCGCCAGCCGAGCGGTCGCGGACACGGTGAAGCGCGCCGGTGGTCACGCGCTGATGAACCGCGTCGGGCATGCCTTCTTCAAGACGCGGATGCGAGAGGAGAACGCGGTGTTCGGCGGTGAGGTCTCGGGCCACTACTACTTCCGGGACTTCTATTGCGCGGACTCGGGCACGATCCCCGCGCTGTTGATCCTCGAGCTGCTCTCGCTCCGGGAGACGAAGATGTCCAAGCTGCTCGCCCCTTACCGCGCCTCGTACTTCATCTCGGGCGAGATCAATTCTGAGGTCGCGGACCAGGCGGGCAAGATCGAGGAGCTGGCCGAGCTCTACTCCGATGCTGAACAGGCCCGGCTCGATGGGCTGTCGGTGGATTACGAGGATTGGCACTTCAACGTCCGTCCCTCCAATACCGAGCCCCTGCTGAGGCTTTGTCTCGAGTCGCTGCGGTCGGTGCAGGACATGGAGAGCCGGCGCGACGAAGTGCTGGGCGTGATTCGTTCTTGACCCAAGCCTCCAACTCTCCCGACGATTCGCTCGAGCGAGCCGCCCGAGCGGGAATCCACCGCCTCAGCATCCCGACACCGTTCGCCGTCGGCCGCGTCAACTGCTACCTGATCGAGGACGAGCCGCTGACGCTGATCGATACGGGGCCGAACTCCGGTAAGTCCCTGGACGAGCTCGAGCGGGCGCTGGAGGGCCATGGCCGACGGATCGAGGATCTGGGGCTGATCGTGATCACCCATCAGCACATGGACCACCTCGGCCTGGTCGAGATCCTGGCTCGGCGCTCCGGCGCCGACGTGGCCGCGCTGCATTTGCTGGCGCCATATCTGGCCGACTTCCGCTCACACGCCACCGCGGACGACGAATTTGCTCACGCGGTGATGCGGCGCCACGGGATCCCCGCCGACATGGCCGCCGTGCTCGGAGCCGTGGGGGCTGCCTTCAGGGCGTTCGGTTCAGGAGCGCAGGTGACGATCGAGCTGCGGGATGGTGGCGATCTGGCGTTGCGGGACCGCAGCTTCCGCGTACTCCACCGTCCTGGACACAGCCCTTCAGACACGGTCTTGTGGGACGAGCAGCGCCGCATGCTGATCGCCGGAGATCATCTGTTGGCCCACATCTCCTCAAATCCGCTGATCGCCCGGCCGCTTCAGGCCACCGCGTCCGGCGGGGAGGACGACGGTGGGCAGCCTGCCCGTCCCAGCGCCCTGCTTGATTACCTCGACTCGATGGCCGCCACGCGGGACCTACCGATTGACATCGTCCTTTCGGGCCACGGAGATCCGGTCACCGACCACGTCTCGCTCATCGACGAGCGTGTGCGGCTGCACCGCCGCCGGGCGGAGAAGATCGCCCGTCTGCTCGAGCCCGGCCCCCTGACGGCATATGAGCTGGCGATCCGCATGTGGGGCAATATCGCGCTGACCCAGGCCTACCTCACGCTGTCCGAGGTGCTCGGCCATCTCGACCTGCTGGCCCGTGAAGGCGCGGTCCGCGAGCGTGAGCACGACGGCACGTCCGTGTTCGAGTTGACCGGCCCGCCGGGCGCACCGGTGACGCCGCCAGCGTCCACCGAGGCGCCGGATTATCGGTAGGCAGTGTTCCCGGGCTGAAGCGGCGAGACCGTGACGTCGCGGCACTCGTACGCTCCGTTTGGAATCGTGACCCGGAGTGTCGCCGTGTCATCCGGCGCGATCACCTGAAGCCCGGCCGCGGTCGTACATATCGATCCCGGCACGGCTCCATGCGTCACTCCGAGACGGAATGAGACCTCGGCCCCGGGCTGGATTGTCAGCTTGACCTCAGGCGCGTGACCGAAGTAGTCGAGCGTCGTGTGCTGCGGGATCGTGGTTAGGCCAGCTCCGTGCGAGTCCAGGAACAGGACGCCGGGATAACCATAGGTATGGCACGCGGTTTGGCTCGTGTTCTTCAAGGCGAACCCGAGTTCGCCATGGCCGGCCGCGCCCTGCTGACCGAGGTACGTGAGCGATAGATCAGCGGCCACGCAGGCCGACGTCCCTGCGGAGGCGCTTGTCGTGGTCGTTGAACTGGTTTGGGCCGGGGCAGCAGTCCTCGTGCTCGACGTGCTCGATTTGTGGGTGGAGCTCGAGGGCCCCGGTGCCACCGTATGTGTCACCGTCTTAGCTGCCCCGCCACACGCCGTAAACCCAAGCGCCAGCGCGATACCGACGACACAGCGACCGATCACCCGGTGGTTCATGTAAGGCTCGATTCGTGACCGAGCGCTGGGATCCTGCGCGGACGGCCACCCTGCCGCTACACGTGCCACCATCCACTGCCACACGGATGGCTCACACCAGCGATAGCACCGAGCGCCAGGTGCCCAGTCGCCCGATGCGCTCGCTCCCCCGCTCGCGGCCCTTGCAGGCGCTCGACGACCTCTCACCGTTCTGGGGACCGCAGCTCGTCGTCCTGGTAGCGATCCTGCTCGACCTGGTTCTGCCCAAGGAACTCACCCTCGGGCCGAACTGGCTTCTCCCGAGCGTCGAGGCCGCCCTTCTAATCGGGCTGGCCGGCGTCAGCCCTCACCCGATGGTTCGCAACCATCCCCGCCGCCGGCAGGTGGCGATCGGGCTGATCGCGATGGTGAGCGTGGTCAACACCTTCTCGCTCGTGCTGCTGTGCAAGCACCTCGTCGACGGGGGGCACACCAACGGTCGGATTCTGATCGCCTCGGGTGCCGTGCTCTGGCTGACCAACGTCCTGCTGTTCGGCCTGTGGTACTGGGAGCTTGACCGGGGTGGGCCGGCGCAGCGCGCAGGGGCTGGGGCGGTCCAGTTCTACCCGGACTTCCAGTTTCCCCAGATGACCGACGCCAAGCCCTACTCCCCGAAGGGCTGGAAGCCGGGACTGGTGGACTATCTCTACCTCTCATTCACCAACGCGACCGCGTTCAGCCCCACCGACACGATGCCGCTCACCGCACGAGCCAAGTGGCTGATGAGCGCTCAAGCCCTGACGTCTTTGGTGACCGTCGGCCTGGTTGTCGCCCGGGCGGTCAACATCCTGCAAGGCTGAGACGCGTCACGTCTGGGACCGTCGACAACGCCGCGCCCGCCACCTCGGCCCTTGAAGCCGAGATACGAAAGGTGGGCGAGCGGCTGGCGGGCGCCATGCCCTCCGGGGCCCGTCACCCGGTAAAAGCGCTGGATGCCCGGGCGATGGAACTCGCGACTCGCGACCAGGAGCTCCGGGCGGCGCTGTTCCGGTTTGTCGACGTCGTTCCAGCCTGCCGGTCGCTGGATGACGTCGCCCGCCACCTGCGGAGCTTCCTGGAGGAGGTCTCGGAGGCGCCGCCGCCGATCAGTGCCGCGATGAGAATCGCCGACGTCCGCGCGGCCCGGACCGCCCTGGGTGCCGCCGCAGCCGCAGGCGTCAAGCACATGGCCCACCGATTCATCGTCGGCGAGTCACCGCGGAGCGCCGTCCGGGTCCTCCGAGGATTGTGGGAGCGAGGCGTGGCGAGTTCCGTGGACCTTTTGGGCGAGGCCACTGTGACGCAACCCGAGGCCGACTCCTACGCCGCCCGCTGCCACCAAGCGCTGGAGGAGATCGATGCGTTGGCTCGATCATGGCCGGAGCGCCCTGGACTGGAGCAAGACTCGCTGGGTCGCCTCCCCCGGACCAACGTCTCGGTCAAGATCTCCGCGCTGACGCCACTCCTGCGGCCCGATGCCCCGGCGATCGGCGAAAAGGACGCCGCCGGTCGCCTGCTGCCCCTGCTGGCGGCGGCAATGGAGCGAGGGGCGCACATCCACGTGGACATGGAGTCACTCGATTCGCGAGAGGCGGTGCTCGAGCTGGTACTCAAGCTGCTCAGTGGCCCGGAGTTCAGCGACGGCCCCTCCGTGGGGATCGTGCTTCAGGCCTACCTGCGCGACTCCCCCCAACAACTGGAGACGATTTTGAGCTGGGCCCGGAGCGCCACCCGACGGCCGCCGCTCCAGATACGCCTGGTAAAGGGGGCGTACTGGGATCACGAGCTGGTCGAGGCTCGTCAGCAGGGATGGCCGACGCCGGTCTTCGAGCGCAAGGCCGATTGCGACCGAAACTTCGAGACGCTGACCCGGGCGCTCCTCGACGCCCGGCCTGCGGTCCGGGTGGCGGTTGCCTCGCACAACCTGCGCTCGGTCTCCCACGCGATCGCGTACAACCGGCTGCAAGGCGGCCAGGACCAGGATCTTGAGCTTCAGGTACTGCGTGGGCTGGGCGATGAGCTCCAGGATGCCCTGGCTGCCGAGGGCTTCCGGGTGCGGACATATTGCCCCGTGGGCGATCTGGTGGCCGGCATGGCCTACCTGGTGAGGCGGCTGCTTGAGAACACCAGCAACGAGAGCTTCCTGCACGAGCAGGCGAGCGGCCGTCCGCTCGATGAACTGCTGGCCGCCCCATGACTAGACGAGCGGTCGGGATCGTCGCGGCGGTGTTGCTCGCGGGGGTCCTGATCGGGGCCCGGGCGCCCGTCCCGGCTCGCCCGCCAGCTGGTACAACGATCGACCTCACGGTCAACGCCCACGCGGGCAGGCACCCGATCAGCCCTTACATCTACGGGCTCAACTTTGCGGGTCCAAAGCTGGCGAGCGCGATCCAGCTTCCCGTCAACCGCTGGGGAGGCGACACGACCGACGGATACAACTGGCGCCTGGGGAGCTACGAGGAAGGCGCCGACTGGTATTTCGAGGACCTTTCCGACTGCTTTCTGAAGCCCGGACCCTGCACCCCGGCGTACCGGAGTTTCGTCGCTCGGGACAAAGCCTGGAAAGCCAAGACGCTGCTCAACCTCCCGCTCGTCGGGTACGTGGCCAAGGACGCGCCGCGACAGCACCCGGTGACGTGTGGCTTTCCGGTGAGCGTGCTCGGTTCACAGGATCATGCCGATCCGTACGACACCAACTGTGGCGACGGTCTGCGGAACGGCAAACCGCTGCCCTCTGACCCAAGCCGCACCGGTGTGGCCGTGGGGCTTGGGTACTACCGCAGCTGGATCACCGACCTGAAGCGCCAATACGGCGACGCGCTCCTCGGCGGAGTCGCGATCTACGAGCTCGGCAATGAGCCTTCGCTTTGGAGCTCTACTCATCGGGATGTTCATCCACGACCTGAGACCGCGGCTGAGCTGTGGCGCAAATCACGGGAAGTGGCCACGCTGGTCAAGCAGGAAGATCCGAGCGCTCAGGTGCTGGGCTTCTCGGAATGGGGTTGGCCTGGGTACTTCTGCACCGGGGCGGACACGTACGGCTATGGCTGCGGCCCAACGGCATGCACCACCTCACCCGATTGCGCCCACCATGACCATCTCCCGATGGCCGAGTGGTACCTCAAGGAGTTCGCCCAGTACGACCGCCGGACCGGCTCTCGACACCTGAACTACCTCGATTTGCACTACTACGCCCAGGGGGGCTCTTCGCCAGCGGTGACCCGATCGCTGTGGGATCCGAGCTACACCGATCCGAGCTGGATCAAGGCCAAGATCGACCTGATCCCGCGAATGAAGCGGTGGGTGGCCGCCTACTACCCGGGCACCAAGATCTCGCTGAGCGAGTACAACCTTTCCGTCTCAAAAAATGCGGTCGTCAACGCCCTCATCCAGGCAGACACGCTCGGGATCTTCGCCCGCGAGGGACTGAACCTGGCGACCCGCTGGCCGATGCCGAACGACGGAAACCTGATCGGCGACGCTTTCAAGATCTATCGCAACTACGACGGCCACCACTCGAAGTTCGGCAACACCTGGGTCAGCTCGGTCTCAAGCGCCCAAGGCCGGCTCGCCGTGTACGGAGCCCAACGATCGAGCGATGGGGCCTACACCCTGCTGGTCATCAACAAGACGACCACTGCGCTGGCCGGGCATCTGACGCTTAAGGGGATGGGTGCTCCCGCCCGTGCGGCGACCTGGACCTGGAACGGCTCCCACGGGATCGTCCCTGCCCGGTCGACTCCTATTCGCGACGGCGCCATCGACGCCAGTTATCCGGCGAGGTCGATGACGCTATATGTCATGTCACGATGAACCGAGTGGTCACGGTGGCCGAGTCAAGCCCCTTCGTAAACGAGCCGGTGCTGGAACTGCGCCGCGCCCCTGTACGGGCCGGCCTGGCGGACGCCCTGACCGCGCTGGATACCCGGCTTCCATTGACCGTGCCGGTCATGATCGGGGCGGACGACCGGGCCGGCGGCGGGCTCATATCCACTGATCCGGGCCAGCCCGAACGACTGATCGCGCACGTCACCGGAGCCCAGAGCTCGGAGGTTGATCAGGCCGTCGCCCAGGCCGCGCAGGCCGCCCGAGCATGGAGCACCGTCCCCGCTCGTGAGCGTGCTGCGGCGCTGATCCGCGCCGCCGCCTGGCTGCGCGAACGGCGCCTTGAGCTGACCGCGCTCGAGGTCCGGGAATGCGCCAAACCGTGGCCTGAGGCGGACGGCGATGTTTGTGAGGCGATCGATTTTCTTGAGTACTACGCACGGGGCGCCGTGGCGCTGGAGTCGGGCGCTTCGCTGCTCCAGGTCCCGGGCGAGCGAAACGAGCTGCGCTACAGCGCCCGCGGCGTGACCGCGGTGATCTCACCGTGGAACTTTCCGCTGGCCATTCCATGCGGGATGACGAGCGCTGCGCTGGCCACCGGAAACGCCGTGGTCCTCAAGCCGGCCGAGCAATCGCCGGCCTGTGCTCTCCGTCTGGTCGAGGCGCTTCGGGCGGGTGGCGTCCCTGATGCGGCGATCTCACTGCTCCCCGGCGAGGGTGATGTCGGGGCGGCGCTTGTCCGACATCCTGGAGTGCAGACAGTTGCCTTCACCGGCTCGCAGGCCGTCGGGATCGAGATTATGCGCACCGCTGCCGAAGTCCAGCCTGGCCAGCTTCACATCAAGCGCGTGATCGCCGAGCTCGGGGGCAAGAACTGCGTGATCGTCGATGCCGATGCCGATCTCGACGACGCCGTCCCGGCGATTGTCTCTTCCGCCTTCCATTACGCGGGACAGAAGTGCTCAGCGGCCGCTCGGGTGCTCGTTCATGAGGCGATCGCCGACCGGCTGATCGAACGGGTCTCCGGCGCCACGAGCGTCCTCGTCGTGGGCCAAGCCGAGGATCTCGGGACGGAGGTCCCCCCGGTGATCGAGCAGGCGGCCCAGGAGCGCGTGCTCCGCTACGGACAGCTGGCCGCGCACGAAGGCCGGATCGTGGCCCGGGTCGATGACGTCCCGGGTGAGGGTTGGTTCTGCCCCCCAACCGTGGCGGCCGACGTGGCGCCTGACTCCCCTGTGCTGCGCGACGAGATCTTCGGTCCGTTGCTCACGATCGAGCGTGTGGGCGGCGTCGAGGAGGCGTGCGAGATCGTCGACGGGCTCCCGGTCGCCCTCACAGGGGGGCTGTTCGCCCGCGACCCGGCGACGATTCGCTACGTCTGCCAGCGCAGTCCCGTGGGGAATCTGTACATCAACCGTGGAATCACCGGTGCCAAGGTGGGCCGCCAGCCCTTCGGCGGCAACCGACTGTCCGGGAACGGCACCAAGGCCGGCGGCCCGGATTACCTGCACCATTTTGTCGAGCCGCGAGCCCTGAGTGAGAACACGGTCCGGCACGGACTCGTGGTGTGAGCTCACGCCCAGGACTTATCCGAGTTGCAAATAGGCCTTGACGAGATGGCCTTCTGGGCCGATGATCGAGGTGAAAGCAAAGTTCGATGCCGCCCTCACTGATCTGGAAGCTCGCTCTCGGCCTCGTCCTCGGCGGGGCGATTTTCCTGAGCATCCTGGTGCGGGCCCCGCGCCGCTCTTCCCCGCGTGAGGACCTCCGGGGGATGCTCCTGGGTGCCCTGGCTCTGTACCTGGTTGGTCTGTTTGCCTCATTCACCCACCACGCCGTGGTAGCGGCCGTTGTCTACGCGACGGGGATCGCACTCTCGGCCTTCGCGGCCTGGCTTTCCCGCGGAAGCGATCCGCGCCGGCCCCGCCCGGACACAGACGAGAATTCGCCCGATCCACCAGGGCCTGACCGGCCGGGAGATGACCCGCTGCTCGATTGGGCGGCGTTCGAGCGTGAGTTTCGCGCCTATGCCGACCGGTACGACCGCGGCCCGGCCCGCACGGGCTAGCCGCCGCCGTTAGCGCTGAGCAGGAGCCTGTGGAGTCGGGTTTCCCCGCTCAGCTCAGGGTGAAAAGCGACGGCCGTGATGTTGCTCTGGCGAATGGCCACCGGGTGGCCGTCCACCCGAGCAAGAACCTCCACCTCCGGCCCGTGACTGGCCACCCAGGGCGCCCGGATAAACACGGCGCGTACCGGCCCGCCCGAGACTCCCTCGAGCTCTAGCTCGGTCTCGAATGACCGCAGCTGGCGCCCGAAGGCGTTGCGCTGCGCCTCGATGTCCAGCAGGCCCAGGTGGTTGCGGTCGAGCATGATCATCCCCGCGCACGTTCCAAGTACGGGAACTTCTCGACCCAGCTCGCGAATCGGCTCGGCCAATCCCTCGCGCTCGATCCCGAGTGTCATCACGCTCGACTCACCGCCGGGGATCACGAGGGCGTCAAGGCCATCCAGGTCGGCAGGCACTCGGACCTCGCGCGGCTGGGCTCCCAACGAACTAACGATCTTGGCGTGGGCCTCGAAGTCGCCCTGGAGCGCGAGAATGCCGACGAGCTTCGCCGCCTCGGACTGCCCGGTGGGCACGCTTACCAGCCGCGCGGGGCCAGCAGCTGTTCTGACTCGAGCTTCGAGGTCTCCAGGCTGACCATTGGCTGGCCCAGCCCGGTGGAGGCCGCGGCCACGCGGGCCGGATCCTGGAAATGAGTGGTGGCCTCGACGATCGCCCGGGCGCGTCGGTCCGGATCCTCTGACTTGAAGATTCCCGAGCCGACGAACACGCCCTCGGCGCCGAGCTGCATGACCAGCGATGCGTCGGCCGGAGTGGCGATTCCCCCAGCGCAAAAGAGGACCACCGGGAGCCGCTTCTGCTCGGCCACCTGGCGGACCAGGCTGAGAGGCGCCTGGAGCTCCTTGGCGGCGGTCGGCAGCTCATCCACGCCCAATGTGGAAAGCCGGCGGATCCCGGAGCGGATCAACCTGAGGTGACGAACGGCCTCGACGATGTCCCCGGTACCGGCCTCACCCTTGGAGCGAATCATGGCCGCACCCTCCCCGATCCGGCGGAGCGCCTCGCCGAGGTTGGTAGCGCCGCATACGAACGGAATCTTGAACGCCCACTTGTCGATGTGGTTGGCCTCGTCAGCTGGGGTCAGAACCTCGGACTCATCCACGTAGTCGACATCGAGGGCCTCGAGCACCTGGGCCTCGGCGAAATGGCCGATCCTGGCCTTGGCCATCACCGGGATATCGACGGCCTCCTGGATCGAGCTGATCATCGCCGGGTCAGACATGCGAGCCACGCCACCGTCACGGCGGATATCGGCGGGAACGCGCTCGAGCGCCATCACGGCCGCGGCGCCGGCGTCCTCGGCGATCTTGGCCTGCTCCGGAGTGACCACGTCCATGATCACGCCGCCCTTGAGCATCTCGGCGAGTCCAGCCTTGACCGTGAAGGTCGCTTCGTCTCGCCGGGCGTGGCCATCGGTGCTCATAGGCCTGAGTGTAGAGGGCCGGATACCTTGTCCGAATGCCTGACGCAGTCTTCGTCCCGTTGTCCGACGGCCGCTTCGAGGCCACCGACCTCGCCAGGGGGCCCTGGGATCCGAGTGCGCAGCACGGCGGCGCTCCGGCCGCGCTGCTTGTGGGAGTCCTCGAGGATCTCCCGAGAGCCGAGGGCTTGGAGATCGCGCGGGTGACCTACGAGTTCATGCGGCCGATCCCCCTCGGGGAGCTCGTCGTGCACGCGGATGTCGTTCGGGGCGGGAGGCGGGTGCAGTTGCTGGAGGCCACGCTGACGGATCCGGACGGGGTAGAGCTGATCAAGGCTCGCGCGCTCCAGGTCAGGCGTGCCGACCCTGACGCCACCGAGGAGCCCGCCCCGCCCCCGGCAGCCGGCCCTGAGGAGGGCCGCTCCGATCACCCGCCCCTGCGTCCAGGCGACCTGCGCATGTTCGGCGCCGATGCGATGGACATCCGCATGGTCGACGGCACCTTCGGGGAATCTGGGCCAGCCACCGCCTGGTTTCGCCTCCGCGTTCCGCTCGTGGCCGGGAAGGACCCCTCACCGCTCGGGCGGCTGGCCGCCGCGGCGGACTTCGGGAACGGGATTGCCTCCAGCCTCCCCTGGGAAGGGTGGCTGTTCATCAACCCCGACCTCACCCTGTACGTCGAGCGACCCCCGATCGGCGAATGGATCTGCTTGGAGGCGCGGACGGTGATCGCTCGGGACGGAGTCGGAAACGCCAGCGGGATCCTGTACGACCAGACAGGGAGAGTCGGGCGGGCGACGCAAGCTCTGCTGATCGCCCGCCGCTCATCTCGGTGACCGGCGTTGGGGGTCCTGCTCGGGTTCAGGTGCGAGAAGCCGGCTCGCGGGGCTGAGGCACGATCCGGATGTACGGCCGGGGCGATTCCCATTGGCCGAACAGCTCGCGGGCCTGGTCGTCGGACACTGAGCCGGAGATGATCACGTCCTCACCGGGGCGCCAGTTCACCGGGGTCGAGACCTTGTGCTCGGACGTCAGCTGGAGAGAGTCGATGACCCTCAGCACCTCGTCGAAGTTGCGTCCGGTGCTCATCGGATAGACGAGGATCAGCTTGATCTTCTTGTCGGGGCCGATCACGAACACGTTGCGAACCGTCTGGTTGTCAGCCGGCGTGCGGGACCCGGCCTCGCCCGAGGTATCGGCCGGCAGCATCCCGTAGAGCTTCGAGATCTCGAACTTCTCGTCGGCGATGATCGGGTAGTTGGGAGCGGTCCCCTGGGTCTCCTCGATGTCCTGGGCCCAACGCTCATGATCGCCGGAGGAATCCACCGAGAGCCCGATGATCTTTACGTTGCGACGCTCGAACTCAGGGTTGATCTTGGCCATGTAGCCAAGCTCGGTGGTGCAGACAGGCGTGAAGTCCTTGGGGTGTGAGAACAGCACCGCCCACGAGTCTCCGATCCAGTCGTGGAAGCGAATACGACCCTCTGTGGTCTCGGCCTCGAAGTCCGGGGCGGTATCTCCGAGTGAAAGTGTCATGTCGCGACTCCTTGGTCGTGCAGCCCGGTAGGAATACCTCTCCGCCCCTTCCCCCTCCGATGGTAACGGGTTGGTTTTAGGCGGCTTTCCGCGCCCTTGGCCCAGCTCTGACGCCGGCTTGACTCTGGGGCGGCGGCCCGGGTTAGCGGTCCGGGGTCCGGCTACTTCAGCCGGAAGGCCTTGATGCGGACGTCGTATTGCTGGGCGTCGCGGGCATAGACGCCGTAGGCCAGGGCCTGGATCAGCGACAGGAGCGCGGTGTGCGACCGCACGAACGCTGGCGTATTGGATGAGTAGTAGAGCCGGATGCGAGCCAGCCGGGCGACCTCGGACAGCGTGGCGTCGGTGATTGCGAGCGTGGGAGCCTTGCGGTGCCGCGCCAGCTTCATCGTCCGGGTGATCAGTGGGTGCGGCCTTCCGGCCGACAGTCCGACGACCAGCGTCCGTTCGTCGATCCGGCTCAGGCGGCCCAGTGCCTCCTGCGAGGGACTGGCCACGAGCTCTGCCCGGAGGTCGAGGAGCATCAGGAGGTGACGCAGGTAGCTGGCGAAGAAAGCCATCTGATCCGTACCACCGATCAGCACCTTCTCGGCTGAGACGATGGCGTCGATGGCGGCCTCTACCTGGGATCGCGAAAGCTTCTGGGCGGTGTCCTCGACGTTGACGTGGTCGGCGGCCAGTGCGGCCTCGAACTGGGTCTGATCGAGTGAGAAGAGCGGCGCCGCGGCCTGCACCCCGCCCGTGGCGGGCGCCCGGCGGCGGTACTCGTCGCGAGCGGCTTGCTGGAGCTCGGGGAAGCCCTCAAAGCCCAGGGCCTGTGAGAACCGGACCACGGTGCTCGAGGAGGTGCTGGCGCGCTTGGCCAGCTCTTCGGCCGTCTGGAAGGCCGCCTCATCGAGGTGGTCGACGATGTATTGAGCGACATCCTTCTGCGAGCGCGAGAACTCGTCGAAGCGCGACTGGATGTACGTGGACAGAACCTGGTGGGAGGGCGAAGTCGTGGAGGCGACCCCTGCGGCACGGCTGGGCTTCGAGCTGACGGTCTTACTCATTGGCAGACCTCTCATTCGACGCCCTCCGTCGAGCTTCCTTCTGAGCAGCGTTCGAAAGCGTGCTCGATTGGCCGCTAACACCCCCGGCCTCGACCCCTCAGACCGCGGGCGGCTCTTGCTCCTGGTTCTGCTTGCGCTCGGCCAGAACCTGGCCGACGATGTACGCGATCAGCAGGTTCACCACGACGCCGATGCCCAGGAATGTGGCCAGAAGGGCCAGCGTCTGACCGAGCGACTGCGAAAAGGCGAAGAGGGCCATCCCCGGGCAGCGTACCTGAGGCGGCGGCCCGCGGCGGCGGCGCGGGGGCTGGGCGCCAGTCCGGGTGCTAGCTTCGCCCCGCGGATGGCCCTGTAGCTCAGCGGTAGAGCAGCGGACTCATAATCCGTCGCGCCCAGGTTCGAATCCTGGCAGGGCCATGGCAAAGAGCCGCGGTGCGCACCTGCGAAGGGACCGAAGGCCGACCCCGCTGGAGTCGGCCCCACGAATGCCAGCGCCGCGGTGTTACTCGCTGCGCTGCTCGCTCTCTTCGGCGTGGACTTTCTGGTTACGAGCTCAACAATGCCTACAGGGGAACCGCACTCGTGCTGGGCGATGTCGTCGAGGCCGATGACGGCTACACAGGCGAGCACTGCAAGAGCGTTGTCGCGCTCTGCATCGAGGTCGCTGAACACCTTGAACTCGACGCCGAGCAGCGTAGGAATCTCGAGTTCGGGGCTGCACCGAGGGTCAGAAGATGCTTGACCGATCGCTCCTACCGCTCCGCGCTCTCCTACGAAGTGGCGATGGAAGAGCTAATCCGGTCGGCCCGGGGCCCAACTCGATCCAAGGGTCGTTCAGACCCTCATCGACGTGGTCAAGCCCAAACAAGCACCACGGGCCGCGCCAGAGAGTCCAACCACCGCCGACGCTGGCGCCATACCTGACTGACCAGCGGCCCAAGCCGGTTGTGATCGCCCCGGGCGGGGTTAGTACGAGGTCGCGCCGGGGACACTGATTCCTTGACCTCAAATGACTAGGAGACACATGAGCACGTTTCACATGCGTCCGCTGGCGCTGATCTTGGCCAGCGTGGCGATTGCCGTCGCCGGGTGCGGCGGCTCGAGCAACAAGTCGGGCGGCACGGGCACCGGGGCGCCGGCCAGCACCACGGGCGGCACAGGCACGAGCGCGAGCTCGGGCGCGTTGCCCCTGTCGACCAAGGTGAATTCCGCCGCCTATCGGGCGTATGCCGAACGGGGTCTGGCTCAGATCTCTGGCGTGACGTCCGCATCAATCCCGAAGATCATCAACTGCGTCGTGCAAAAACAGCTCTCGCAGGGGATTACGACCCTGGCAGCCGTGAAGACGCATAAGTCTCAAGTCCAGGCTGATGGGACGGCCTGCGCCAAAGCAGCTGGCTTGCATTAGCTGCTAGGGAAGCCGCGGGTGACGCGACTAACATGAATGGCGATTCACCGTCGCATATCGACGGTGGATCGCCATTCACCGCGTGAGCCCCGCGCCGTTCGACGGGCGGCCCGGCGATCCAGCGGTCTAAGACTTCGCCGTCTTATTCTTGAACGGCACGTAGGTCCGGCAGGGCTCGTTGCGCAGGCTGGGACACGCCGGGAGGCCCGTCGGCACCTTCATTGGGACGACCGGGAGAACGAGAGCGGACGGCATGCTCTTCGAGAACGCGATCCACACCTTGGATGTCTTGCCAAGCGCCGGCACCGGCTTGCTGAATGACCACACCGGCTGGACGCCGTTGGGGGCCGCGATCGTGAGCCGGACCCGTGAGCCCTTGCGGTACACGTGGCCCTCGTAATAGAGGGGAATCACGACCTCCACGAAGTGGTGGCGCGGGACGGCCTGGAGGTCGGATGCCACCTCGGTGGGGATCGGGTTCAGAAGCGTCGGCTTCTGCTTGAAGATGTTGTTGGCGCTCGTGGCGAGCTTGCGCTCGTTGGCTCTCATCCAGCCGTCCTGAACGAACGTCTCCTTGTGATCCGGACGGACCTCGCTCACCGTGGCCTGTAGGTCCACGTTGGGCGCGGAGGACTCAATCCAAACGTGCACCGCGCCCGCACCGATCGCGGTCATGTTCTTCTTCAGCGGCGGGGACACGTACGAGACGGCCGTCCCAGCAGGATTCTGCTTCCAGTTCCAGCTCCACTGTGACGCGTTACCCCACAGGCCGCCTCCACCGGTTCCGCCCTTGAAATCGGTCAGCGGAAGGGCCGATGGGTTGGACGTGTACCAATCGACCTCTTTGCGCTTGGAGGGCTTGGAGCTAAGCGTTCCGCCATGACCCATGTAGAACCATTGGGCCTTGGTGCCCGGGACCGGAATCGACTTGAAGTACCGCGTGAACGCCGGATACGGATCGCCAGCCTGGCTCTGACCGTTGGGCGACTTGCCGGCGCCGTTGTCGAACAGCACCCGCACCTCAGGGATCTTCTTGAACGCGGCGAGCGCGGCGGCGTACGTCGGCTCGGACTGGATCGGGTCACTGGGCAAGGTGTCGTTCTGGAAGTCGCTGGTCCCCATGGCCGCCATGTAGACCGCGGGTGCCGCTGCGTCTACCTGGGCTCTGAACTCGGCTGGGTTTCGGTGCGCTACGAACAGCTCGAGGAAGTCGAACCAGTGGTCGTAGGTGTAGGGGTCGAGGGAGTCGATGTGGGCCCCGTTGGTGAAGTTGAACCACTTCTCCTTGGTCCCGGTGAAGTGCTGGACGAGGTCAGCGCAGTGACCGCCGGTCTGCTCATCCTCCCACTGGCAGGCCATGAACACCGGCACCTTGATCTTGTGAACGAAGCTGTCCGGATCAAGGGGATCGGCCACGCTCGGGCGGTAGTGGTTGTTGCGGCGGACCTTGGCCATCAGGCGGACCGCCTCCCCGTGAATGGCCTGATTGGCCTTGCAGGTCTTGTCACCACCCATGATCTGCTTGTAGGCCCAGGGCTCGCCGCCGTGAGCGCTGGCCGGTTGGGCGTCGTACTGGCGCTGCTGGGCCCAGGCGACGGCGAAGCCCGTGTTGAGGATGCCGCCTGGGTAGAGCGTTGTCGCGGTAGCGTCGATCACCGAGAGGGGCGCGATAGCCGCCAGGGCGGGCGGATCGAGCTGAGCGGTAAACAGCTGACTGATCCCGCCATAGGAGATTCCCATCATTCCCACCTTGTGGTGCAGAACCCAGGACTGATGGGCGATCGTCTGGATCACGTCGTATCCATCGAGGTTCTGGAGCGGCTCGAAAAAGTTGAACGCCCCCCCTGAGCAGCCTGTCCCGCGCATGTTCACGTCGACGACCGCGAAGCCCATCAGGTTGGCCAAAACAGCGATGCCGTTCTGCGGACTTTTCGGGCGGGCATAGCCATATCCCGAGTACTCGATCAGCGTCGGATACGGTGGCGAAAGCGGTGAGCCTGGCGGAACCGGACTGCCGCAAGGTGCGCCCGGCTCCCCGGCTGGACCGGTCGGCGGATGCACGTTGATGGCGAGCTTCGTGCCATCCCGCGTGGTCAGGTATTGGTAGCCGCAGTCCTTGATCTTCTGCTTGTAGATCGACGGATCCCACGGCGCGGCAGCGTCCGAGTGAACCGTGACCGGCCCCGACTCGGCGCCGGTTGCCAGCTTGACGCGGTAGCCCCGGCCGGGGGCGACGTTGCGGAACAGAAGACCGCCGAGCGAGTCTGCGCTCGCGGCCTGGACGGTGTGGCCCTTGCTGTTCAGCAGTGAGGCCTTGGCGTCCCGTTTCAGCCCAAGGACATACACCTGCTCGGCGCTCCCGTGGGCGTTCACCTTGTTCGAGGCGGCGTAGGCCGAAGCAGAGAACAGGGCGCTGCCCAGTCCAGCCACCAGTACCGCCAGCGTTGTCAGGACCGCCCTCAGCGAAATGGGTTGCACTCGACTCCCTCGCGACACAGCCGAGACTTTTGCACATCCTGAACGCGGGCGTGACCGTATCGGCTGGATTTCATCCGCTTGAGCCGTGAGCCAGGAGCGTCGTCAGCCGGTTCGGGGGGCCGACACTACGCTGGGTAGGTGACCTCGCGGTATCGATCTGTCCTGGCTGTTTCCGGCGCTCCGCGCCTGTTCGCGAGCGCGCTCTTTGGGCGCCTGCCGCAAGGCATGTCATCGCTGGCCATCCTGCTGCTGGTACGGAGCTCAACCCACTCCTACGCGGTGGCGGGGGCCGCCGTGGGCGCCAACGCGCTGGCCACAGCGGCCCTGGCACCCGTTCAAGGCCGGCTGATCGATCGCGCCGGCCGTGCTCGGGTACTCGCGCCTGTGGCCCTCGTCCAGAGCGCGATGCTCGCCTTGCTCGTTCTGGCCGCCCACTGGCACGCGGGCGCGGCGGCGTTGGTGCTGCTGGCCGCAGCCTCTGGAGCCCTGGTGCCATCGATTGCTTCGTCTGTGCGCGCCCTGTTGGGCGAGGTCATGGTCGAGCCACGGGTTAGGGAGAGCGCCTACGCGCTGGAATCGATCGCCCAGGAGCTGGTCTGGATCGTCGGGCCGCTACTGGTCGGCGTGGTCGTCGCGCTCACCAGCCCTTCTATAGCGGTCCTACTGCTCGGGGTGGTGTGCGTCTCCGGGACGCTCGTATTCGTGCAGGGCCCGCTAGCCGCCCGTCCCAGGATCAAGGACGAGAGCCACGCGCAAGTCTCGGCGCTGACCGCACCCCTCCGGATGCTGCTGGGTCCGATAGCGCTGACGGGATTTGGACTCGGCGCGATCGAGGTGGGTCTCCCCTCGCTCGCGCTACATGCCGGCTCCCGGTCTTCCTCAGGCCTCCTGCTCGCCCTGTGGAGCCTGGGAAGCATGACCGGAGGCCTTTGGTTCGGCTCCCGGAACTGGCGCTCTTCGCTGCCCACCCGCTACCGCACGCTGCTGATCGCGGCAGTCGCGCTGACGGCTCCCCTGATCGTGGCCCGGTCGATTCCGGCCGGAGCCGTTTGCGCCGTTCTAGCCGGGCTGGCGATCGCGCCCGTGTTCTCGTGTCAGTACGCGCTCGTCGGCCGTGCCGCCAGGGCGGGAAGCGAGACCGAAGCCTTCACCTGGGTCACATCCGCTCTGGTCGCGGGGATCGCAGCTGGCGCGGCAGCGGCAGGAGCGGTCATCTCATCGGGCGGAGTGAGCGCGCCCTTCATCGTCGGCTGCGCGGCCACGCTGCTGGCCGCTGCGCTGGCGGTGGCATCCCGGGGCCGAGTCGTGCAGCTGGCCTGACCCCTGGGCGGCGCTCACCCTCCCGGCGTCCGCAGGGCTTCGGTGGGGCTGAGCCTGGCCGCCTTGCCGGCGGGATAAAGGCCGGCCACGATTCCGATCACGAGGCCGCCGGCGGGAGCCGCGATGAGCACGTATAAGGGAACGACGAAGGGCTCATTTTTGCTGACGGCGTAGACCTCCGTGGCTCCTGCACCAAGTGCCAGTCCGATCAGCGCCCCGAGCGCGGCCAGCAGCGCCGACTCCGCCAGAAACTGGCTTGAGATATGGGCGCGAGTCGCCCCGAGCGCGCGGCGCAGCCCGATCTCGCCCCGGCGTTCGAGCACGGAGATCACCATGATGTTGGCGATTCCGATCGCCCCCACCAGCAGAGCCACGGCTCCCAGGCCGAGCAGAAGCGTGGTGAACTGACCCTTGGCGGCCGCTCTGGCTTCCAGCGCATCTGACGGCCGGCTGACGTTGACTCCGCCGGCGTCCTGTGGATCCGTCGTGGGCGCGAGCAGGTTGGCCACGTGATTCACGTCGTTGACGTTGGCCCGGACGTAGATCTCCGAGGGATTGGGAAGGACCTGAAAGACCCGCTCGGACATGGGAAGCGAGATGAAGACCGTGGAGTCGAGGGTGGAGTCGAGCACGGCCGGCTTGAGCACGCCGATCACGCTGAACCATGTCCCACCGATGTCGACCAGCACATGGCCAGTGGGATGGGTGATCTGCAGCACGTTCGCGGCCTCCGCCCCGAGCACGACCTCGGGATATCGGTCGCTGAGGCGATGCAGGAACCTTCCCCAGGCCATGCTCGTGCCCAACACCTGGGGCAGATTGTCCCCGGCCGCGTCGACCGCGATTCCCCCAGTCTCTGCCGAGGGGACAAGCGAAGTCCGGTACACGTTGGCTGTCGCGACCTGGTACACCGCCACCTCGCTCTGCACGAAGGGCATGTGCGCGATCATCGACAGTGCAGTGTCCGGGATGACTTCGGCCGTTCCCTCGAACGTTTGGCCCGGTGAAGCGGTCAGCAGGTTGGTTCCCAGCGCGTCGATCTCGGCCAGTAGGTTGGCCTGAGCCGACGCCGATATCCCCACGACCGCGACCATCGCACCGATCCCAATGGCGATCCCGAGTGCCGACAGGGCGGCCCGCAGGCGCCGGCTGCGCACGCCACCCAGCGCCGTACCGATGAGCTCGCGCAGTGGTAGACGGGCCCGGGCGATCCGGCCGGCGTCCGAGCTGGTGGCGGCGGTCGCGCTCATGCCGCGGCGTCGGCCACGATCTCACCGTCACGCATGACGATCCGGCGCGGGAACGAGCTGGCGATCTGCTCCTCGTGTGTGATCAGAAGCAGCGTGGCACCGTCGGAGGTGAGTTCGTGGAGCAAGCTCAACACCTCTTGGCCTGACCTGGAGTCGAGGTTGCCTGTCGGCTCGTCGGCCAGAATCAGCAACGGGCGTTTGGCAACCGCTCGCGCGATGGCCACCCGCTGGCGCTCGCCACCCGACAGATGGGGTGGCCGGTGCGTCAATCGATGTTCTAGCCCAACTCGCTCCAGCGCCACGCGAGCCTTCTCCCGCCGCTCCCGCAGGGGCATTCCCGTGTAGAGCATCCCGTTGGCCACGTTGTCCAGCGCGCTCATCGTGTCCTGGAGATGGAATGTCTGAAACACGAAGCCGAGATGGTGAGCCCGCAGGCCAGCCAGATCGGAGTCGGAGGCGCTTCCCACATCTCGGCCGGCCACGATGACGACGCCCCGACTGGCGCGCTCGAGCGTGCCCATGACCGTGAGCAGGGTTGTCTTGCCCGATCCTGATGGTCCGGAGACGGCGACCTGCTCGCCCTGCGCCACGGTCACGCTCACCTCCCGCAGGGCGAACACGTCTCCGGGATATTCCTTGACGACGTGCTCGAGCCGGAGAGCCGCGTCGTGGCCATTGTCGCCAGGCTGGGCGTCCGGCGCGATCATCCCTCAGAGTCAGTGACGGCGAGCCCGGGATAGATTCCCGCCCCGGACACCTGCACGTAGCCCGCGGCAAATATTCCCGTCGTTACCGGGATCAGCTTGTGTGGAGCGGCGGCCTCCTGCACGGCGAAATGTCCTCCAGGGGTGGCCAGCAGGGCCGTGACCGGAACGGAGAGCACGTGCTTGGCCTGCGCCTGAACGAAATTGACGCTAACGGCCGCCTGGTCGAGACCCGCCCCCTTGACGTGGCCCGTCAGCTTGATCGTGACCGGTATGGAGGAGGTACCGCTGCTCGACCCGCCCGAACCGGCTGCCCCGCCGCTCGCGCCACCAGTGTCGCCCCCACTGGAGCCGCTGTCTGAGCTCGAGCTCTGGGCGACCGAACTGACTGCCGTGATCTTCCCGCCCACCGTTTGCCCGGAGGGCATCTCAACGCTCACCCTCTCCCCCACCCTGGCCTCACTCTGGCGGCTGGCGTCCAGGTCCACCGTGACGACAAGCTGCCTGGAGCTCGTCTCAAGGACAGCCGAGGCGCTACCGCCCGACGACGAGCCGTCCGGAGACGATGACCCGCCTCCGGAGGACGAACCCCCTCCGGAGGACGATCCCCCTCCGGAGGACGAGCCCCCTGGTGAGCTCGAGCCGCCGCCGCTGTTCTTACCGCTGCCGTTGTTTTTGTTGGCTGCCGCCAGCTCGGACTGCAGCTTGGCGACCTCGGACTTGAGCAGCGCGATTGCCTTCTGAAGGGGGGAGGTCGAGCTCGGCGAGCCCGGTGAGGTGTTACTCGGAGGCTTGTGGCCGGGTGGCCTCTTGCCCTTCGGCTTGCCTTTGCCAGGGGAAGGCGGCTGCGGGCCGGAGGTCGTGAGGCTCACGAACTCCGGTGCCGGCGAGACCGCCGGATCGCTCGCCCCGGTGGCCGAGGATCCACCGCTCGAGCCTCCGGCCGAACCGAGGGTGGCGTCAAGGGTTGAGACCAGCTGATCCCCCGGAAGAAACACGATCTGGCCGAGCGTGATGATCCCGGTCTCGGTTTCTCCCAGCGAGGCCTGAAGGATGTCCACCCCGTCGGTCGTCGCGGGCTGCCATGTGTCGTCGATGACGATGCCGTCTGGGTTGTCGCCGAGCGCGACCAGGTTTCGATTGAGCTCGAGGATGTCTGCGCCCGCGGTGTCCTCGGCACTCAGATCGCGGAAAGCCGGGGTCGAGCCGTTCATCAGCAGCACCGGCGCGCCGTCCACCTTGAACAGAGCCTGGCCCGGCTTGATCAGCTGCCCCACGCTCGGGAGCCACGTGATCGTGCCGCTGAGGCGGTTGTAGACCGTCTGGGGGTTGGCGTAGGTGACGGTGCCCGATTCGGTGTCGGTCTGGACGAGGTTTCGCCTTTGCACGGTCGTGGCTCCGGCCGCGGATGGTGCGGAGCCGCCCGAGCTGGCCGGCGCCGACGACCCGGAACTCAGGATGAGCACGGTCACCACGGCGATGGCCACTGCGAGCGACAGGCCGGCGGCAAGGCGACGGGTCATGTCGCCGACCCGGGGATCGCAGTACCGACGTTGGCACAGGCCTGCCGAGCCTTCCGAATCGCCGGCGAGTCCGGGCTGAGACTGGGTGGTAGCTGAACCCCGGCCCCCTCGCCTCCAGCCCCGAAGACCGGATCAGGGAAGTTGGGCACGCCGTGCTTGCGGATACATCGCGCCCTGGCCAGCATGGCCTCTTTCTGGGTCTCGGACAACGGTCGCGGAGACAGGCCGCCACCGAACAACCGGCATGCCTTCTCGGCGGCCTGGAAGGCGGGGCCGTTGAACGCGATCCCACCCACCGTCAGCGTCGAGCCGCCGGGTGTCTTCGTGATCGGAAAGCCCTGACCGCCCTGGCCCTGGCCCTGGGTCGGGTCGGGGAAGCTGGATATCCCGTGGGCGTGCATACACCGGGTCAATTTGAATGCGGAGGTGGCCGAGGCGACCGTGGCGCCATGGCTCCCCGACGAGCCACAGGCGTTGAGCGCGCCCAGACAGATGACAGGTACAAGCACGTCCGTCCATCTCACGGCTTCGTCACCACCCGCCCAGGCCCTGTGGGGAGCTTCAGCCCGCATGCGGAGGCGGCGCTCCTGAAGGCGGGCGACCGGACGTCCGTCCCAGGAGTGATCTGGAAGAACATTCCTCGCAGGGCCAGGATGGGCTCGGAAGCACCGCGCGACACGCTGTAGGCCGGATCGGGGAAGTTGGGCTCGCCGTGGGAACGCATGCATTCCGCAAAGCGGAGCGCTCGTACCTTCTGGGCCTCGCTCATGTGAGGCATACCCCCACCCAACCCAAATTGGCCGCATGCTTTCTGGGCAGCCTGGAACGACGGCGACTGGGGATTGACTCCTGGCCCCACGGCGACCTGGAACCCCCCACCGCCGGGAGACGGGTCGGGGAAGTTCGTAACACCATGAGCCCGCATGCACTGCGAGTACTTAAGAGCTGAGCTGGCCCGAGCTGAGGCTTCTCCGCCACCCGAAGATCCGCACGCTGCCAGCCCGAAGAGGAGAGCGCCAGCCGTGACGGTCACCGTCGCGCGCGCTACCAGCCGGAACATGGGCCGATGTCTACGCGGCTCCCTATAACAGCGCCGAAACGCTGTTATGCCACTGTTATGTGGTGTGAGGGATCCTCGCTCCGGCGTCGGCGCGGGCAACGGTGTCCGCGCCGACGGTCCATGGTGGAGGTAAAGACCGGCGGTCTCAAAGAGATGAGCGTGCAGTGAGCAACGAGGGATGAGAGTCCTGGTGGTGGAGGACCATCCCCGGCTGGCCGAGACCGTCGCCACGGTGCTGCGGCGCGAAGGAATGGCGGTCGACGTTGCCTTCGACGGGCGGGAGGCGCTGAGCAGGGCGAGGGTCGTGGCATACGACGTGGTCGTTCTGGATCGTGATCTGCCGCTCGTATCCGGCGACGAGGTCTGCCAGGCGCTGGTGTCGGACAACTCGACGAGCGCCGTGCTTATGCTGACGGCGGCTGGAACGCTTGAGGACCGAGTCGGCGGGCTGAGCATCGGCGCCGACGACTATCTGACTAAGCCGTTTCATCTCGCGGAGCTTGTGGCTCGGATCCGGGCGCTGGGCAGGCGCCCACGGCGCGTGCTTCCACCGACGCTGGTCCACGGCGACCTGCAGCTCGACTCCGTAAAGCGATCAGCCACGCGTAGCGGGCAGCCCCTGTCGCTTAGCCCAAAGGAACTCGCGGTGCTAGAGGTGTTGCTCGCGGCCGAAGGCAGTGTCGTGTCCACCGAGGAGATCCTTGAGCATGCGTGGGACGACGCGGTCGACCCCTTCACGAACGTCGTCCGCATGACCGTCAGCCGGCTCCGCGCCAAGCTGGGCGACCCCCCGGTGATCGAAACCGTCACGCCGGTGGGCTACCGGATCGGAGATCCAGCGTGAGGAGGCTCGCCCACCGCCTTCGCCACCCCCACACCACCGTCCGCTGGCGCCTGACGCTGCTTTATGGCGGCCTATTTCTGGTCTGCGGCGCCGGCCTGCTGGCCATCACGTACACGCTCGTGGCCCACGCCACGATTGTCGGCCCGCGGGCCGTTTTCGCCCGCGCTGACTTCCCCCCTAAACCGGGGTTCAAGCTCACCATCACCCGTGGGCCGCACAGCGCCGCCGTGGTCGGACCGACGAACAGGCCGGTTTCCAAGCTGGCCTCGCGGCAGGCGGGCTTGCCTCCCTTCGTATCGCCCAGAATCCAGCGCCTGCTGCGCTCCTCGGCTGGCCGCCAGGCATTCAACTTCGTAGGCAACCAGCAGCGGGTGGCCGACCTGCATCAGCTCGAGGTCGAATCGGCGATTGCCCTGGCCATCATGGCGCTCATCTCAGGCCTGCTCGGCTGGCTGGTGGCCGGGCGGGTCCTGCGGCCGCTGCGGACGATCACCGCCACGGCCCAGGAGATCTCCGAGGCGAACCTGCACCGGCGGCTCGAGATGCCCGGCCCGCGCGACGAACTACGCCAACTCGCGGACACGATCGACGGGCTGCTCGGCTCGGCTCGAGAGCGCGTTCGCGGCCCAGCGACGGTTCGTGGCCAACGCCTCACACGAGTTGCGCACCCCCCTGACCGCGGTGCGGGCGCTGCTCGAGATGGTGCTGAGCGATCCCTCGGCCACCGTCCAGACGTTCCGCAAGACATGTCACGAGGTCCTCGAGGAGTCAGGGCAGCAGGAGAGGCTGATCGAGGCGCTCCTGACCCTGGCGCAAGGCCAGCGTGGCATCGCATATCCCGCTGTGGTGGAACTTCACGCCGTGACGAAGCGCGTCGTTCACCGGCTCGAGCCGGAAGCCGTCGGCCACGGCCTGACGATCGAGGCTTCGCTCGAACCGGGCACCCTGATGGGCGAGGAGCGGCTGATCGAAAGGCTGGTTTTCAATCTGCTTCAGAACGGGCTGCGCCACAACGCTGCCTGGGGCTGGGTCAAGCTGAGCGTGGACAGCGAGTACAACCAGGCGGTGCTGCGGGTGGGCAACACCGGGCCGAACGTGCCAGCCGATCAAGTGTCTCGGCTACTTCAGCCCTTCCAGCGGCTGGCCCCCGACCGGGTCGCCCATCGCGATGGTCTCGGGCTGGGCCTCTCGATAGTGGCCGCCATAGCCGAGGCCCATGGAGCCACGATGGATATTCAACCTCGGCCGGAGGGAGGACTCGAAATCGAAGTTCGGTTCCCCGCGGCGGCGTCAGCTCTCGTCCAGCCGGGGGTAGCTGACCTCCTCGAGCAGCAGCTTGATGGCGGCAGCGATCGGAATGGCCACCAGGGCTCCGATGATGCCCAGCAGAGTGCCGCCGATCAGGACGGCGATCACCGTCACGAGCCCCGACACCTGGACGGTCCTTCTCATGACCCGCGGAGTGATCAGGTAGTCCTCCAGGTTGCGGTACACGATGTAGAAGACGAGCGTGCCGATGGCGACGGGCACGGACACGGTCAGGGCAACGAGCGAAACCACGACACCGGCGACAGTTGAACCCACGATCGGGATCAGGTCCATCAGGGCGACGAAGGCGGATAGCAGCAGCGGGTAGGGAATTCCCCAAATCTCAAGCCAGACGAACGTTCCGACCCCGGCGATCACCGACGTGATCACGTTCCCAAGCACGTAGCCGCCGACGCGCGCGAACACCTCGTCTATCAGGAGCCCGCCCCGCGCCCGGCGACTCTTGGGCACCAGCCGATACATCGTCTTCGTGACGCGGGGCATGTCGGCCAGGAAGTAGATCGTCAACACGAGCACGATCAGAATCCCGGTGGCTACGCCGACGACAAGCACGCCGGCTCCCAGGACGCCGGAGGCGACCGAGCTGACACCCCCTTTGGAGAGCGCGCTCTTGAGGTGGGTGACCAGGTGGTAGTGGCGGTTGAGGTTCCCTATGAAAGAGCTTCGATTGTTCAGCGTCTGCAGGTAGTGGGGGGCTTCCTTGATCAGGTTGTTGACCTCATTGACCAGCGGCGGGATGGCCAAGGCTAGGAAGCCGGCCACGACCCCCAGTGAGGCCAGCGTTACGAGCACCACGGCCAGCGGGCGAGGAACGCGGTGACGGTGAAGCAGCGCGACCACCGGCTCCAGACCGATTGCAATGAACAGGGCCAGGAAGATCAGCAGCAGAATCTCCCGGGCGGTGACAATGCTCCAGGCCAGCGCGAAGGCCACGCCGACTCCCAGTCCTGCGTTCAGCCCAATCCAGAACGGCGAGCGGCGATCGAAACGCCGTCCTGGTTCGCCGAAACGACCCTCCCCGCTGACGGCCTCCACGCGCGCCTCGCGATCGAGCAGGAGCTCCCGGTCCTCCTCAGCGAGCAGGCCTTCGCCGTCGTCCTGTGAAGGACTCTCCGGCGCGCCGTTTGGAGATTCCTCGTCGGCTGCTCGGGCGGCCGGCTCGGCGTCCGGTGCCGTCGGTGAATTCGGGGCCATCGGCCCTTTCTACCCGGAAAACAGGGCTACGTCGCGCCTCAGCTCAGACTAGGCGCGGACAGGCAATGAGGCCCGAAGTGCCTTGCGATCCACCTTGCCCACGGGGGTAAGCGGCACAGCTTCGAGGACCGTCACCTCACGGGGATACTTGTAACCACCGATCCGCTGGCGCGACCACTGGACTAGTTCTTCGCCGGTCAGCTCGGCCCCAGGGCGCAACGACACGAAGGCCACGACCTCCTCGCCGCTGACCGGGTCGGGACGGCCCACCACGCCGGCCGATTCAACCGCGGAGTGCTCGAGCAGCGCGTCCTCGACATCCCGGGGATAGACGTTGAAGCCACCCCGGATGATCAGGTCCTTCTTGCGGTCGACGATGTAGAGGTAGCCGTCCTCGTCGAGATAACCCATGTCGCCCGTGTGAAGCCATCCGTCGCGCATCGCCTCGGCGGTGGCATCGGGGGAGCGCCAGTAACCGCCCATCACTCCCGGCGAGGAGGCGCAGATCTCCCCCACCTCGCCAGCCGGAAGTTCCTGGCCGCTGTCGTCCAGGATCCGCACCTCGGTCCCCGGCACGGGAATCCCCACGGACCCGGTCCGCTCGCGCCCGACCGGGTTGGTCGAGATCAGCGCCGCCGTCTCGGTGAGGCCGTACCCCTGGCGGATCGAGACCGAGGGCACTCGCCGAACGAACTGCTTGGCTACGTCAGGGGCCAGCGGAGCGCCGCCGGAGCCGACATAGCGAAGCGAGGTCAGGTCGTAGTCCTCCAGCGCCTGTGAGAGCAGAAGCTGGATCATCGCGGGCACGAACGCGGCCGTCTGGAGGCGGTGCTCCTGGATCAGCTCGACCACGGCTTTCGCGTCAAACCACCGCAGCACAACCCCCACGGTCTGCTCGTCCGAGTGCATCGCGGCGATCGTGACCAGGAGACCATAGGAGTGCGACAGGGGCAAGGTCATCAGCCCGCGCTGGATCCCCGGCACGTGACTGGACTCGTATGCCGCCCCGCCGGTGTAGTGGAGGTTGGAGTGGCTGAGCATGACTCCCTTGGAGCGCCCCGTGGTGCCACCGGTGTAAAGCAGGGCCGCCAGGTCGTTGTTGGAGCGAGGCACGATCTCGCCCGGTGGAGCCTCCTCGAGCGTTGCCAGGGAGGTGAAGCCCTCGACCTGGTCACGGGAGATCAGGTAGCGGATGGTGTCCAGCCCTTGCGCAGCCTCGCGGACCTTATCGGCGAACTCGGGGCTCGTGACAACGGCGACCGCCTGCGAGTTCTCCAGAATGTGCCGGAGGTCCTCGACTGACAGCAGGAACATGGCTGGGGTAACCACCGCGCCCGCGCGCCACAGTGCCTGGTACACGATTCCAACCTCGACCGAGTTGGCCATCGTCACCACCACGCGTTCGCCGGGCTCCACCCCAAGCTCAGCGATCCCGGCGGCCAGCCGGCGGGATCGCTCGAATATCTCGCCCGACGTGTGCCAGCGCCCCTCGAAGAGCGTCGACGCGTAGTCGCCCCTCCGCTCGAAGGAACTCTCGGCCAGCCTGGCCAGGTGGTGTTCTCCGATCACGCTCATCTCCGTAGAGCGGTCCCGCTGCCCAGGCTACAGGTACTCATAGGCTGGCAGGGTGAGGAACTCGATCAGCTCCGCTGAAAGGGCGACGCGATCGAAAAGCTCGCGTGTCTCGGCTGGCCGGCCCGCTCGCCAGACGTCCTCGCCCACCTCCTGACGGATGCGGCTGGTCTCCTCGTCGAGCAGGTCGCGGACAAGCTCGGCGCTAACCGTGCGGCCGTCCTCGAGGCGAGCTTCGTGGTGGACCCACTGCCAGATCTGGGTGCGCGAGATCTCGGCCGTGGCGGCGTCCTCCATCAGTGAGTTGATGGCTGCAGCGCCGCGCCCGCTGAGCCAGAAGGAGAGGTACTGAAAGCCGACGCTGATGTTGGTCCGGAGCCCCGCTTCGGTGACCTGCCCCGGCGTCGTGGAGAGATCCTGGAGCTCGGTTGCGGTCACCGTTACGTCGTCCCGAAGATGGTCCAGTTGGTTGGCGTGTCCTTGGAGGCCCTTCTCGAACACCTCACGGGCCACCGGCACGAGGTCGGGATGGGCCACCCAGGTGCCGTCGTAGCCCTGCGCGACCTCGCGCTCCTTGTCGGCCCGCACCCCGGCCAACGCCTTCTCGTTGGCCTCCGGGTCCCGGCGCGAGGGAATGAGGGCCGCCATCCCGCCCATCGCGTGGGCCCCACGCCGGTGGCAGGTCGCAGCCAGAAGCTCTGTGTAGGCCCGCATGAACGGGACCGTCATGGTGACCTCAGAGCGATCGGGCAGGACCATGTCTGGGCGATCGGCGAAGCACTTGATCGACGAGAAGATGTAGTCCCACCGCCCCGCGTTCAGCCCGGCGGAGTGCTCGCGAAGCTCGTACAGGATCTCCTCCATCTCGAACGCCGCGGGGAGCGTCTCGATCAGGACCGTGGCCTTGATCGTCCCGCGAGGGATCCCCGCTGCATCCTCCGCAAAGCAGAACACGTCACTCCACAATCGAGCCTCCAGATGCGACTCCATCTTGGGCAGGTAGAAGTACGGCCCACTCCCCTTCGAGAGCAGAGGCCGCGCGCAGTGGAAGAAAGCCAGTCCGAAGTCGAAGAGCGACCCGGAGACCGGTTGAGCGTCGATGAGCAGATGGCGCTCCGGGAGATGCCAGCCGCGCGGACGCACCAGCAGCGTGGCTGGGTTCTCGCCGAGCTCATAGCGACGGCCGTCCGAGCTCGCGTAAGTGATCGTGCCCTGGACCGCGTCACGCAGGTTGAGCTGACCGGACACCATGTTGCGCCAGGTCGGAGCGTTGGCGTCCTCGAAGTCGGCCATGAAGCCGTCTGCTCCTGAGTTCAGCGCGTTGATCATCATCTTGCGATCGGTCGGGCCGGTGATCTCGACCCAGCGCTGCCGAAGGTCGTCCGGCGCCGGCGAGACGCTCCAGTCGCCCTCGCGCAACTCGTGGGTGTCGGTTAGAAAGTCCAACGACTGCCCCTCGCGAAGCCCAGCCCGCCTCTTCAGTCGCAGTTGGAGAAGCTCGTTGCGCCGGCCGTCGAACTCTCGCTGCAACGCGGCCAGGAACTCGAGCGCCTGGGGTGTCAGGACCTCCTCGAACCCGGTCTCCATCGCCCCCAGGAGCTGCAGCTGTGATTGGGCACTCATGGAGTCAATCCTTTCAAGCCACGCCGTTTTTGGATCCGATGTACTTACCCGCGAGAATCGCCATCCGGCGCGGATCCAGACGCGCACGGAGATTTGACCGGTGCAGGTGCGGGCCACCCCACCACTCCCGGGCCACCATCGCGAGCGAGAGGCGCTCGATGTGTTGAAACTGCGCCACGCAGGCGACCTCGTTGCGGATCCGCCGGAACGTCCGGAGCGGGCCCTCATCGCGATGCGAGTGCTCGACGTCCAGCGATGGGTCCAGACGCACGAGCCACCCGTGCCGCTGCCAGTAGAGCGCCCACTCGAGATCCTCGCTGGCGATCAGCTGCTCATCGAAGGGCCGCCTGCTCCACAGATCTCGGCGGAACCCCCCGGCACTGTTCGCGTACCCCCAGAAGGGGTGAGCCTGGGCGTGGTTGAGGTCCTGAAGGAGCGGCCGATCCAGTGTCCGCGGCTCATCGGGGTACATTCGCTGACCGAAAGCGCAGGCCACCCGGTCGTCGTCGAACGCGGCCACCATCCGGGCCGCCCACTCGGTGTCCTTTGGGCGGGCGTGGCCCGAGATCGACACGCAGAGCCGAGCTGAGGCCGCGTTGGCGGCGAGGTTCAGCGCCCGGCCGTAGGTGAACTCCTCCGGGCGAATCTCGAGCGGGTCGAGCCCGCGACGCCGGACCTCCGCCAGGGTCTGATCCTGGGAGCCCGAGTCGATCACCACGATCTCGATCGACTCGGCGATCGTCTGAGCCCTGAGGGCGTCGATCAGCCTGCCAATCCCTCGCTCCTCATCGCGGCAGCGAATCAGGGCCGAGAGCTGGGAGTCAGCCACTGCGCGACGGGCGGTTTGGAATCAGACGGCCGATGTCTCGAGCCGAGACCTCGGCTAAGTCGAGCAGCACGAACGCGGCTTCCTCTCGGCTTCCCCGAATCAGAGCCTGCAGGGCATCGCGGATGTGCCGGAGCGTCCGTACGAGCAGCCATCGCGGCCCCGGGGCTGGAAATTCTCCCGGCCATCGCCGGTTGAGCCAACCGGCACCGCTGCCGTGGCGAAGGTTCTGGGCCAGGCAGGCGCGCAGCGACTGCCTGGCCTGGTGCTCCACGCCCGCCTGGGCGCGTTCCTCGAGCTTCCAACCGGCATCCGCGAGCCGGAAGCAGAGATCTGCGTCCTCGCCCGCTCGGGCGAACTCGTCAAAGCCGCCGACTTCTTCGAACGCGGTGCGGCGCACGGCGCAGTTGGCAGTCTGGGCGTACGGTCGGCCGTCTCGTCGGAGCGTCATCTCCTGACTCATTCTCCTCCGCGCGACATCGTGCCGGGCAACGAGCGTGGGGACGGCGGTGACGTCGCGGATGCCCCCGGCCAGAATCGCTGTGTCGGCGCGGGGCGGTGGATCAAAGTAAGCGTCCAGAAGGTCGGAATGTGGCCGGGTGTCGGCGTCGATGAACACCAGCCACTCGCCCGAGCCAAGCCGAGCACCCGCGTTGCGAGCGAAGGACGGACCCCCAACGTCGCCCGCTCTGTGGATCTGGATGCCGGGAGCGGCAGTCGAGTCCGGAACCGGACCAGGCCGGTTATCCACCACGATTAGCTCGTCGCCGAGCCGGCGGTCCAGTGTCTCCAGCCTTGCCAGGAGTTCGTTGAGGTCCGCGGATGAGCCGGCGAAAGGGACGATGACCGAAACGCGAGCACGGGCGGGCCCTGCCGGCTGCTGCGATTGCTCGCCTTGCGCGCGGCTCACCATGGCCGCGGAGACTGTACCGGCGCCGTCAGCCGTGGACCGGTTGCGGCCGATCGTCAGCCTGGGATCCGCGCTCGTGGGCGCGAACTTGTTCCAGCGCCGACGTGTACTCGTCGTAACGGCGCACAAGCCGCGTCCAGCTCCAGCCCGGACGGCTCCGCAGTTCTTTGCTTCGATCGCGGTCGCCAGGGCGGGGGGTCCTGTGGCGTGGCGGCTGGGGGCTCGTGGTGGGCTTTTCGCGCAGGCTCGTCTCAGGGGTTTGGCTGAGACTCTTCTGCTGGGATACGAGCCTGCGATGCTCGGAGATAGCGGCGGCCAACTCGGCTGCCGGGGCGTCCTCGTCGAGCAGGCTGGCTTCCAGGTGGGTCCGCAGCACGAGCAGCTCCCGCGCCGTGGCGGGCCGCGGCCTGCAGACCCGAGCTCCGCCGAGCGCGAACCGATCCCACGCCTTGGCAAACGAGATCAGGTTCGTTCTTCCGCCAGCCCGATGAGCCGCCAGCATCGGACAGATTCCCCGTTTGTCGGTGTAGGCCCCAACGATGATCTCGTTGGCCGTGATCCCCTCCAACATTGCCGTGCGCGTCGTCCGCGGGAGCGCCTGGATGGCCATCCGCAGATCCTCGATTGTCGCTCGACGCCGCCTTCGCATAGGGTTTCCCGCCTCGCTCGGCGGTGGTCGCGAATCTAGCCATCCTCGTCGGGCACCACAAGAAAACTCCTGGCCAGGAAAGGAAACTTGCACATGAAGCTGGGTGTCCACGTCGGGTACTGGGGGCTGGGCATGGGAGCCGAGGATCAGCTGGCTGTCGTGCAGGAGGCGGAACGGCTTGGGTACGACTCGGTGTTCTCAGCGGAGGCGTACGGCTCTGATGCGGCCACGGTGCTGGGCTGGCTGGCCGCCCAGACCACAAAGATCCGGCTCGGGTCGGCGATCTTCCAGATGCCCGGACGCAGCCCTGCCATGACCGCGATGACCGCCGCCACGCTCGACCAGCTCTCTGAAGGCCGCATGCTGCTTGGGATTGGGTCATCCGGACCACAGGTGGCCGAGGGCTGGCATGGCCAGCGGTTCGCCCGCCAGCTTCAGCGGACGCGGGAATACGTGGCGGTCGTCAGGCAGGCCCTGGCTCGGGAGCGCGTCGATTTCCACGGCGAGACCCTTGAGCTCCCGCTGCCCGACGGACCGGGCAAGGCGCTGAAGCTCATGATCGCGCCCGTCCAGGAGCGGATCCCGATCTACCTGGCTGCGATCGGCCCGAAGAACACAGCGCTGGCCGGAGAGATCGCCGACGGATGGATTCCCACGTTCTTTTCGCCCGAATACGTGTCCGACTTCAGGAAGCTGCTCGAAGAGGGAGCGGCGAAATCAGGGCGGTCATTGGATGGCTTTGACATCGCCCCCACCGTGAATGTGTACGTCTCCGATGATCGAGAGCTGGCCCGGAACCTGATGCGGCCAGTGCTCGCTCTCTACATCGGGGGCATGGGGTCACGCGAGCAGAACTTCTACAACCGGCTGGTGCAGCGCTATGGGTTCGAGGCCGAGGCAACCCATATCCAGGATCTCTACCTGTCGGGTGAGAAGGAGGAGGCAGGCAACGCGATACCGGACGAACTGATCGACATGGTCTCGCTGTGCGGTCCGCGAGATGTTGTCCGGGACCGGTTGGGGGCCTTCCGCGATGCGGGCGTGGGCACTCTGATGGTCACGCCGATGGCGTTCACCACGGAGGAGCGGATCGAGCAGCTGCGGGCGGTGGCCGAGCTGGCCGGCGAGTGATTGGGGGCGCGGGCGCCAGGGCCGAGGATCGCGGCTCGCGCGAGGATCGCGGCTCGCGCGGGGACCGCGGCTCGTCAGAGCATCGCCGCCCGCGAGAGGATCGTCGCCCCCTGCGAATCTTCCTGGGCGCGTTCGGCGACCCGGGGCACGCGTTTCCCATGCTCGCACTCGGCACCGAGCTGGCCGGGCGTGGCCACGAGGTCACGTTTGAGACATGGAAGCGATGGCGCGAGCATGTGGAGGGGTCAGGGATGCGTTTTCTGGCCGCGCCGGAGTACCCCGTCTTCCCCACCCGCGAGCGGCCACTGCGCCCGTACGAGGCCGTGGTGCTCTCGACGCAGCAGACCCGCGAGAGCATCGCCTCCTCGTCGCCTGACGTGGTCGTCCACGACATCCTGACGCTGGCGCCGGCACTGGCCGCCGAGCTCGAGGGGATACCGGCCGGAACGTTGATCCCGCACGTCTATCCAGCCGCTGCGCCCGGCTTTCCGCCGTATGCGTTGGGCGCACGGCTGCCCAGAACCCTGGCCGGAAACGCGACGTGGCGGCTGCTGGACTGGCCCGTGCAGCGGGGGCTGCGACGTGGACGGGAGGAGCTCAACGAAGCGCGTTTGCAGCTCGGCTTGCCGGCGATCACGCGCCTACACGGTGGCTTGAGCGAGCGACTAGTGATCGTGGGCACGTTTCCCCAGCTGGAATATCCCCGCCGCTGGCCGTCCGCGGTGCACGTTGTGGGGCCGCTCTTGTGGGAGCCGCCTTTTGATGCGGTCGAGCCGCCGCGTGGCAGCGCGCCTCTGATCGTGGTCGCACCGTCGACCGCCCAGGACCCCCAGCAGATGCTCCTGCGAGCCGCGCTGGAAGCGCTGGCCGGAGAGCCGGTCCGCGTCCTGGCCACCTGGAACCGTCGTCCCCCACCCGTCACCGTCCCCGTTCCCGCGAACACGCGGCTGGTCGAGTGGATCTCCTATTCGCGCTCGATGCCGGGCAGTGCGCTGGTCATCTGCCACGGAGGCCATGGGACACTCGTCCGTGCCCTGGCCAGCGGTGCGCCTGTGCTGGCCGTTCCGCATTCGGGTGACATGGCTGAGAACGCGGCCCGGGCGGACTGGGCGGGCGTCGGCGTGCGACTGCCGTGGCGCCTCCTGGGGCCACGCACGTTACGGCTGGCCGTGCGCAGGGCGCTGGCCGACCCGGGCGTGCGCCAGCGAGCGGCCAAGCTCTCCGCCTGGGCGACCGCGAATGACGCTGCGTCCCGGGCGGCAGACCTCGTGGAGGATTTGACGTAGGCGACGTCAGTCGTCGCGATGAGCGCGCACGAACTCGATGAACTCGGGTTCGTCAGACTCGACCACGTCGACGCGCTCGCCGTGGCACGTGCAGAGCTCGACGACGGCTCGGCTTCCTGAAAGCTCGACAGGGCGCCAGCTGGCACCGTTCAGAGTCCAGTCCTCGAGCTCTGAGATCGTGGCCGAGCGGGGCATCAAGCGGACGCCGACGCAGGGGCTGACCCAGACGTCGATGCCGGATGCGCCCGTGCCCAATCGGCGATCTCGCGCGAGCCCTGGATCACCGTGTCGTCGTCGGTCACGAGTGCGGGAACCCAGTAGTTGCCGGTGAGGCGCTTCACCTCTCGCCGACCGGACGTGAGGTTGTTCAGAAAGCTCGGAAACATCCCGAGGCCATATGACAGCTTGACCTCAGGGTCATAGCCGGCGTCTCTGAGCGCGTGGTACGCGGTACCGCACGGGTGCCCGCCAGGGCGAGGCGCTGGTTTCCAGGTGCCGTAACAGACGTAGAGCTTCATTACCTGACCTCTCGCCGTCGATCGATAACAACTCCGGGGGTGGGACTCGAACCCACAACATCGCGGTTAACAGCCGCGCACTCTGCCAATTGAGTTACCCCGGATTATGGTGTACCGAGACTCCGTCCGGCGGCAACTCTAGCGGGAAGCATCGTAGCTTCGGCCTCCACCTCGGCATGACAATTCGCACACAGCAACACACACTTTCGCGCCTCAGCACGAAGCGTTTCAAGTGCCAGAGAGACGCCCTTGGCGTTCACCTCCAGTCGCTTCTCTAGCGGGTCAACGTGATGAAACTCAAGCGCCGCGAGGCAGAAGTTGTACCCACATATGCAGCATCGGCCTCCAGCCTCTCGCACGAGGATCTCTTTTACCTTGCGCCTGCGACGTGTCACGCCTTCTGCGCGGCATCTTTTGCAGCGGTAGTAGCCCCTGCCCTCGAGTGTGAACTCGACGACTCCATGACGCCGGCACTCCAAGGTCACGTTGACCGAACCTGCGTCCTTCGCGGCGCGAGCGTCTGGATGCATCTTGCTGCCCGGCAGGTTCTTGGTGCGGAGCCCATATCGCATAAGCCAGTAGCGCACCGTGGACTTACTCAGCCCCACATCTTTGGCGATTGCAGCGATCGTCACCCCGTTGGCCACGAGCTGCTCAAGTCGTCCTCGCTCAATCCCACCCTTGGCATGATGCTTGCTCGCAGAAGGCGATTCCCTGTCCATGTCCGGTCCTTTGCTTGTGATCGAACAAGGATTTCATGAGACCCGGACGGAAAAGACCTGCAAATGAGCGAAAACTGTCGCAAGTTTGCAACAATGTCGGGCTTCCACGCCGGGGCGTAGCAACCCAGTCAGGCGGGGCCCTACACCGCCCTCTCCATCCGCGAATCCAGGGCGCGAATGGCTCCCTGAACGCTCTCGCGCTCCCGGGCAAGGTCGCTGATGCCGGGGGCCCGCTGTTCGCGGGCACGGCGAATTGCCCGGTCGAGACGAGCGAGGTCCAAAAGCAGTCGCTGCTGCTCCAGGTGTTCAGGCGTCACCTGTCCGATGCGGCCGGCCTGAGCGACCAGCGCCGCCATCAGCCGGGCAAGCTCCTCGTCGTCGGCATCCAGCCCGCTCAGCGGCATCTCCGTCTGACCGGCCAGATGGCGAGCCGCACGACGGAGGCGCTCGCTCGTGAGGTGTTGTTCGGGATCGATTGCCTGGAGGGCTCTGCGGCCGGCCTGGGGCAGGGCGATGCACAACACCAGGAAGGCGCGCTCGGCCCGGATGGCGGGATCGGCCGGTCCTCTATCGGGAGCGGCCTGGTTCGCTGCGACCGCCGTCCGCGACCCGTTCGCAGACGTCGCATGCCCTCCCTCGGTGAGGAGTCCGGCCAGGCGCGCCTCTGAGAGCTCGAGCCGTCCGGCCACCTGCTGGACAAGCTCGTCCCGCAGGACGCTCGGGGGAATCTTCGCAAGCACCGGTCGGAGCTCAGCCAGGGCGCGGTCGCGTCCCTCGGCGCTCGTCACCTCAGCCTGGCCGAGGATCCGCTTGACCTGAAAGGAGACGAACGGGACCGAACCCTGAACGAGGTCCCGGAGCGCGGCGGCCCCTTCCTTCTGTACTAGCTCAGCTGGGTCCATTCCCTCGGGCAAAGCCACGACCCGCAACTCAAGCTTGCGCCCGGCAGCCATGCCCGCCGCGCGGATCATCGCCTCCTGTCCCGAGCTGTCTGCATCCAGGCACAGCTCGAGAACGCCCCCGCCCCCCACCAGACGCTCGAGTTCTGAGAGCTGCTCCTCGGTAAAGGAAGTCCCCATGATGCCGACGGAGTTCGTCAACCCGGCCTGATGGAGCGCCAGGACGTCGGTGTATCCCTCCGCCAGGACCACCCGGGCGGCACGCGAGGCCGCCGCTCGGGCGCGGTCGATCCCGAACAGAACGCGCCGCTTGTGGTAGAGCTCGCCGTCAGGTGTATTGACGTATTTGGGACCGCGCCGGTCCCCCATCGCGCGGGCCCCAAAGCCGAGCACACGTCCGCGGGCGTCCGTGGCCGGGAACATGACCTGTCGGCGGAAGCGATCGAACACACGCCCGGGTGAGGAGTGAGAGCGCTGGGCCAGACCGGCCGCGGCCAGCTCATCCTCGCTGAACCCGGCTCGGCGGGAGGCCGTCAGCACGCGGTCCCATGCGCTGGGGGCATATCCCACCCGGAAAGCCCGCAGGGTCTCCTCCTGAAGGCCGCGACCGAGCAGGTACTCCCGCGCCTCGCCGGCCTCGGCGGCGTCCCAGAGATACCGCGCGTAATACGCCGAGGAGCGCGAGAGAAGCGTGTAAAGACGCTCACGACGCTCGCGCCGAGCCGCGGCCTCCGGATCCTCCGCCTCGGTCTGAAGCTGGACGCCGAAGCGATCGGCCAGCGCCTCCATCGCGCCAGTGAAGTCGAGGCCCTCAGTTTCCATCACGAACGTGAAGGCGTCCCCCGAGGCCTGGCACCCGAAGCAGTGGTAGAGCTTGTCGTCGGCGTTGACGCCGAAGGAGGGCGAGCGCTCGTCGTGAAACGGGCACAGTCCCACCCACTCGGTCGCCCCCGCCCGCCGGAGCTCCGTGCGTCCCGAGACCAGCGCGACGATGTCAACCGCCTCCTTGACCCGGTCGCGTGAGTCCGCTGTGTAGCGAGTCACCCCCGCTCACTCACGGCGCGAAGGCCACCGGGATGCTCAGCGCCTCGAACGCCCGGATGCAAAACGGGTCGGTCATCCCCGCCACATAATCGGTCACCCGCCGCTCGACTGGACCGGCCGGGATCGATTCCGGCATCTCGTCGGGGTGCTGGCAGTAATGGTCGAACAGCGAACGCACGACAAGCTCGATCTTGGCGCCCTCACGCGTGGCCTCGGGTCCGAGATAGACCCGGTCGAACATGAACGAGCGCAGCTCGGCCATCGCCGAGCCGACTTCCTCACCCTGGACGATGTCGCCAGCCAGGCTCGATTGCTCGACGAGGTCGTGTACAAGCGTGTCGATCCGCCGCGGGCCGGACTCCCCAAGGATGGCGATCGGACCCTCCGGGAGGGCCGGAGGCGAAATCACGCCCGCCCGGAGAGCGTCGTCGATGTCGTGGTTGATGTAGGCCACGCGGTCCATCAGCCGGACGATCTTCCCTTCGAGCGTGGCTGGCTCGGGAGCCCTGCCCGAGTGCCCCACGATGCCGTCTCGGACGACCCGGCTCAGATTGAGCCCCTGCCCATCACGCTCCAGAACATCGACGACTCTCAGGGAGTGCTCGTGGTGGCGAAAGCGTGACCCGTTCCTCTCAGCGAGGCAGCGGTCCAAGGCCTGCTCGCCGATGTGACCGAACGGCGGGTGCCCCAGGTCATGGCCTAGCCCGATCGCCTCGACCAAGTCCTCGTTGAGTCTCAGCGCCCGGGCCACGGTGCGGGACACCTGGGTGACCTCGAGCGTATGCGTCAGCCTTGTCCGGTAGTGATCGCCCCGAGGAGAGACGAAGACCTGGGTCTTGTGCTTGAGCCGCCGAAAAGCCTTGCTATGGACGATGCGATCGCGATCGCGCTGAAACGGAGTGCGCAATCCGCAGTCGGGCTCGGGCCTCAGTCGGTCGGCCGGGTAGGAGCGCGTGGCCAGCGGCGAGAGGTCGCGTTCCTCGCGTTCGCTGATCCAGTCGGCAAACGCCTCCGCGACGGCACCGCCGGGGTGCTCGTACCCCGCGCTCAATATTTGGTCGGCCATCGGATCGATTCTGACATCTGCTGGGATCGACGGCAGATGTTGTGACGAAGGCGTCACGCAGCGTGGACGAGCGGCCTCAGGTGCACGTGGGCATGGTGCTCGGCCGTCTCACCGATAGCCCGCTCCGCCTGACGGAGCGCCAGCTCAGAGGCGTCAGGAACCTCAGCCAACGGACGGCCCACCGCGGCCAGCAGGAAGTGGTAGGACTCCTCGCCCAGCGGAAAGGCCGAGGACTGGCATGCGTCGCAGACAACGCCTCCCGCCGCGGCCGAGAAACCTCCCAGCCGCTCCGTCTCACCGCACCCAGCGCACGTGGCCAGCTGGGGCAGAATCCCAGCCGCCAATAGCAACTTGAGACGGAAGGCCAGGCCGTGGGCGGGCCGGGCGTGGGTCGGGTCCGCCGAAAGCAGCGCGAGCTCGTTGGCCAGAAGCCGGAAGACCTCCGGATGGGGCTCCGAGGTCTCAAACAGGCGAGCCACGGCATCGCAGTCCCGCGCCGCAGCATCCAGGGTGGCGGCTTGGTCCCGGAGGCGAGCGTGGGCGGCCACCGTGTCGGCGCTGGTCACGGTGTGAAGGTCGCCACGGCCCTGATGCAGGACGACCCGGATGTGCAGGAAGGGCTCAAGCCGGGCGCCAAACCGGCTGCGAGCCCGACGGGCTCCTCGAGCAATCGCCCCGACCCGCCCGTGGTCCGGGGTGTAGAGATGCAGGATCCGATCGGCCTCCCCGTATCGGATCGATCGCAAGACGATGGCTTCGGTCTTGAGCGGACCGGGCATGATTACGCTCAGCAGCTTCCGCGAGCGGCCGCTCGCGAACAGGGTCCCTGAGAGCCCAGCTTGCAAGTCAGCCACGCTATACTTTCTGAAGTAATGAAGAACATCACCGTTTACACCACTGATAGATGCTCACTTTGCCTGAGCGCCAAGACGCTTTTGACGCAGCGGGGCATCGAATACGAGGAGATCAATCTGGCACGCGACCCGGACGGTCGGGCGGCGCTCGCCGAGAAGACTGGGATGTTCTCGTTCCCCCAGATCGTGATCGACGGCGAGTCGATCGGCGGGTTCACCGAGTTGCTCGCGGCCGACCGTGAGGGCCGGCTGAGCGACCTGCTGGCCGCCTAACGGGCGCTCCCTGACACGAGACCCTGCTTGGTCCTCTCCGTCGCGACGCTTGGCTTCACCGTCCGGCGGGCCCTCGGCTTTTTCTGACATCGCTCGCACACATAGGTGCCGCGGCCGGCGGCAACTATCTTGCGAACCGGGTGCCCACACCGAGGGCACGGTTCCCCCGCCCGCAGATGGACGAGGAAGCGATCCTGGAATGACCCGCGGGCGCCATCCAGATGGCGGAAATCGTCGATGGTGGCGCCCTGAGAGTCGATGCCGAGCCGCAGCACCTCCTCGATCGCGGCGTGCAATCGCGTCCATTGCGCGGACGTGAGCGCACCGGCGGAACGCAGCGGGTGGACACCAGCCCGAAAGAGCGCCTCGTCGGCGTAGATGTTTCCCACCCCCGCGATCCGGCGCTGGTCTAACAGGAACGCCTTCACCGGGGCGCGCCGGCCGCGAGCGGCCTGGCGCAGGTAGAGCGGCGTGAAAGCCGGGGTGAACGGCTCCGCACCTAGCCGAGCGGCCAGGTAGGCGTCGCGCTGCGCGACATCAGGCAGCAGGTGCCCGGTCCCAAAACGCCTCGGGTCGACGTACAGGAGCAGGTGGCCGCCGTCGAGGTGAAAGCGGACCCGGGTGTGGACCGGCTCGGCGGCCGGATCGAACAGCAGGCTTCCCGTCATGCGAAGGTGGATCAGCAGATGGCGGTCGCCGGCCAGAACCAGGTTCAGGTACTTGCCGCTCCTGGCCACCCGCTCGACGACGGCCCCTCCGAGTCCGGCTTGGACCACAGCTGGATCGACAGGACGAGTCCAGCGCGCGTCCAAGATCTCGACCCGCTCCATGCGCCGACCCTCGAGATGGGGCGCAAGCTGACGGCGAATCGTCTCGACCTCGGGGAGCTCAGGCATGCCAGCTGAGCGTAGTGCGGGGCTATAGAAACGAGTGGCCCGGCAGCTCGGCCGTCTGCCCTCCGCAGAGCCAGTCGAGGACGCTCGCGCCCACATCGGAGAGCGGTCCGTCGTGCCGGCGGCCACCGTTGCCGTCGAACACCGCCAGCAGCGGCGCGTACTCGCGCGTGTGGTCAGTCTGCTCAGACGCTGGATCGCACCCGTGGTCGGCGGTCACGATCAGCAGGTCCTCGGAGCCGATCCGTCCGAGCCAGTCTCCGACCGATTCGTCTATGGCCTGAAGCGCGCGATGAAAACCCTCGACGTCGTGCCGATGCCCGTAGACCTGGTCGGTCTCGATCAGGTTCGTGAACACCAGCCCGTGCTTCAGGTCTTTGATCAGCGCGCTCGTCGCGGCAAGCGCTCGGGCGTTTGTCGGACCCGAATGCTGGTCGTCGATCCCTATGCCGGAGAAGAGCTGTCCGGTTTTACCCACTGTGTGGACTGGGATCGCCCTGGCCTGGAGCTCCTCGAGATAGCTCCGGCTCGGAGGAGGCAGAGAAAAGTCTCGGCGCCCGTCGGTCCTCACAAATGAACCCGCCGGTCCGGCGAAGGGCCGCGCGATCACCCGGCCTACCGCGCTGGCCGCCGGAAGATCGTTCCGCAGCCGCTGGCAGATGCCGTACAGCTCGTCGGCGGAGACAACAAGCTCGTGAGCCGCGATCTGAAGGACGGAATCCTGACTCGTGTAGACGATCAGCGAGCCGGTCTCGAGTTGCTCCTCCCCGAACCTTTCCAGCGCCTCCACCCCGTTCGCGGGCTGGTTGCAGATCACATCCCGGCCGCTCAAGCTCCGGATCAGGTCGATCACATCGCCTGGAAAGCCTTCGGGAAAGACGGGCAGCGGGCGCGGCATCACCACGCCCATGAGCTCCCAGTGCCCCGCGGTCGAGTCCTTGCCGGGGCCAAGCGGATGCAAGCGGCCGTGGAGGACCGGGCTTGCTGCCGGGCCAACCCCTTCGAGGGGGAGAATCGATCCGAGGCCCAGGCGCTCGAGCACTGGGACTCGGAGGCCGCCGACGGCCTGTGCGACGTGCCCGAGCGTATCTGCGCCGGCATCGCCGTACGCCGGGGCGTCGGGCAGGGCACCCGCTCCGCAGGCATCGATCACCACCACGAACGCTCGCTTCATCAGCCCGTAAGGGTGAGCGAACGCAGCACTGGCGAAAACGCCGCCCGGTTCACCGTGCCAAAGGCTTGATAGGGCGCGTACTCCTCGAGTACGAGCTCCTCCGAACTGGTGAAGACGTGAGTCGAGAGGACTCGGCGCTGGCTTTTCCCGATCCGCTCATCGACCGTCAGCATGATGGCTGGGCGTCCGCTGACCTGGCCGAGGGTCGAGCTGAGCACGTGAAGGGAGTGATCATGCCTGCGGGCGGAGGCGATGAGGCGCTGCCGGGCACGCCCGAGCGCTCCGACTCCCTGCGGCGCATGACCTTGCAGCGGGTAGCGCCACAGCGCGATCACAGCATTGCCCGAGGTATCGAGCACGAGCAGCAAGCTGGAATGGGTCCCGAGCAGGACCCAGTTGCGGGGCACCGACAGCCTCGCACCGGCCGAGGGGAGATTCACGACCCGGAACCCGGCGGGAACCGCGGGGGACCCAACCTGGGGGACGGGCGTCCGTGAGTTGCCGCATCCGCAAAGCAGGAGGACCGAGCATGCACCAGCCCCGAGCCACCGCTTCACGGGCTTCGCTGCACTCCTTCTCGCTGACACGACTCGCCTGAGGACTCGCTAGTCCTCGCCGTCCCAGTAATCAAGCGGCTCGAGCCGGCCGAGCACCCCCAGTCCCCGGAAGCCGATCTTGTTCGAGCGCGGGTAATAACACATGTCTCCGGGCACACGAGTGCCGTACACGAGGTACGTCAGGCCGGAGTCGCTCGCGCGAAGAGCATGGCCCACCCCGGTTGCCGCTGGCCGGGCGACCACTGTTCCTGGCCTGACGGGGATCTCTTCGTCCCCGAGCAAGAACATCCCCTCCCCGTCCAGCACGACGAACGTCTCCTCCTCCATCGAGTGGCAATGAAGCGGCGTGGCCTGCTTGCCGGGATCGACCTCAACGTGCCCGAGGCCGGTGTCGATCGATCCTACGGCGTCACCGAGATCCCGTCGGGTGGAGGCGATCCGGGGCCGGTCCCAGCGGTGGGGCGCAATCTCATCGACGTTGACGATCGTGGGCGGGCGCTCGCTTGGCTCGGGGAGATCAGGCGGGCCGAGCTCGGCCTCCCGGAGGAACTGGGTCGGGACGCCGTCGATGTAGCCAGGGCTTGACTCGAGGAATCCAGTGCCGATCGCAGATCGGTCCAAGCGTGGGAAACGCAGCGTTTCGGGGTGAAGTCGTGGACCGAACGCCAGCACATCCAGCTCCTCGACGGCGTGAAGGGTGTGGGCCCCGCGCTTGGGGAGGTACACGATGCAGTCCCCGGGGCCGATCTCGGTCGTCCGTCCGGCCTGCCATGACAGTCCGTGACCTGAGAGCACGAAGAAGATCTCCTCCTCGCCAGAGTGCTCGTGAGCGGGCGTCGACCAGCCACCAGCGTGGACCTGGAGCCGACGTACCCCAACGGCGTGTGAGCCGGCCGCCTCGCCGAGATAGGTCCAGCGCGCTTTGAGATGCCCGACCTCGACCTCGCGCGCGGGAGCGTCGTCGAAATGCGCGATCCCCACTCCCGAGATCCTACGGAGTCCCCGCCCCCCTCTGGCCATTCGCCTGGGCAGCAGCGCCGGCAGGCGCCCGGATCTGGGCTCGAGGGTGGGCGTCGAAATAGACCTCGCGCAGGCGCTCATTTGACAGGTGGGTGTAGATCTGGGTGGTCGCGATGTCGGCGTGCCCCAGCATCTCCTGAAGCGAACGAAGATCACACCCGCCGGCCAGGAGGTGGGTCGCGAAGGTATGCCGCAGGGTGTGGGGGCTCATCCGGCTCGCCAGGCCCGCGCTACCGGCGTGGCGCTGGACGATCTTGTAGAGGCCCTGCCGAGACAGCGGTGCTCCCCGCTGATTGACGAAGACATGGGCCTCGTCGCGTAGGCCAACGAGGCGAGGCCGCCCCCGCTCAAGATATGCGCGCAGGCTCACGATCGCCTTGGTGCCGATCGGGACCAACCGCTCCTTGGAGCCCTTCCCGCGAGCGCGCAGGACGCCGTCCTGGAGGTCGAGCTCTGACAGCTCGAGTCCTATGGCCTCAGAGGCACGCAGCCCGCAGGCGTACATCGTCTCGAGCAGGGCCCGATCGCGAAGCGCGCCCGGCGTGTCCCCCTGGGGCTGAGCGAGGAGCCGCAGCACCTCGTCACGCGTCAGGACGTGGGGAAGCCGTGACGGCATCCGGGGCGATCGAAGCTCGCGAGCCGGATCGTGCTCGATCAGCTGTTCGCGACGCAGGTGCCGGTAGAAGGAGCGCAGGCATGCGATCTTGCGCTGCAGCGTGGCCGGAGCGCAGGCAGGGCGGCCGGGGCCACCGGCGGCCAGCTCCGAGACGAACTCGGCCATCTGGGCGGGCGTCACCTCCAGCGCCGAGATGCCACGTCGCTCAAGGAAAGCGCCGTACTGCTGAAGGTCGGACCGGTAGGCCTCGAGCGTGTTTCGTGACAGGCCCCGCTCGAGCTCGAGGTGGCCGAGAAAATCAAGGACCAGATCGGCAAGCCGCGGAGCGGCCTCGATGACCATGGGCCGCTATTCGGGGCCCCGGACCACCCTCCTGCCCGCGCCATCTAGCCAGAGCAGGGCGATCAGCGACTTGGCGTCCTCGCATTGCGATATGGCCTCGCCGATCTCGGCCAAGGGCCAGCGAACAATCTCGATCCGCTCGTCCTCGTCCGACTCGGTGTCAGGCGCCCGGCTCAGGTCTCGGGCCAGATAGAGCTTCACGCGCTCGTCCGTGAAGCCGGGGCTGGGGTAGAAGGCGAACAACTCTGTCCACTCCGCAGCCTGCTGCCCGATCTCCTCGGCAAGCTCGCGCTTGGCGGTATCCAGCGGCGGCTCGCCAGGCACATCCAGCTTGCCGGCGGGTATCTCCAGCGAGGCGACGGCACCGACCACCTCTCGCGGCTGACGGGTCAGCCAGACGGTCTCATCGTCCACGGCCAGGATGCCCACCGCGCCGGGATGCCAGGCCTTCTGCCGGGTGACCTCAGCGCCGTCGGCGTGGCGAAAGCGCTCCTTGCCGGCCCGGAATAGCGGACCCTCGAGCTCGATCTCGCTCCCCAGCGACTCGAAGGGCTCGCCCGGCCGCCCGGAGCCGCTCATGACGCAAGCCCGCCGATCACGGCGGGCGCTTCTTCGACGAGCGCCGCAGCCACATCCAGCATCGACTCCAGCGCGTCGACGCTCACCCGTTCGGTCGGCTCGTGATTGCGCTCGGTTCCATTGGCCAGATTGGCGCAGGCGAACCCGGAGCTCATCAGCGCGTTGGCATCCGATCCGCCCCCGGTGGAGATCGGCTTAGGCTCGAACCCGCATGCCCGCAGGGCCCGCTCGGCCAGGGCTACGTGGGGTTCACGCGGACGGATCCGGTAGCCCTCGAACATCCGCTCCACGATGACGTCCAAGTCGCATTCGGCCGCGTCGGCCGCCTCCTGGAGATGGTCTACCAACTCCGTGGCCACCTCCTCAGCCCGTTCGGCGGACAGGCTGCGGGCCTCGGCCTCCAGACGGCAGAGCTCGGGCACGACGTTGGCGTTGGTCCCCCCGGTGATCGTTCCCACGTTGGACGTCGTCTCGGGATCAAGACGGCCCAGGGGCATGGCCGAGATGGCCCGAGCAGCCGCCGCAATCGCGCTGCGTCCGTTTTCCGGCCGAATGCCCGCGTGCGCCGCCCGTCCACGAATGGTGGCCTGGATGCGGTAGTAGGTCGGAGAAGCGAGGACGATCTCGCCGATCGCAGACGCGTGATCGAAGACGTAGCCGAACGAGCTCCGGAGGCGCCCGGCGTCAAAGGCTTTCGCTCCCCGGAGAGCCACCTCCTCGCAAACAGTGAACAGGAACTCGATCCCGACCTCAGGTGGCTCGGGGGCAGCCGCCAGGCGACGGGCCAGCTCGAGCATGACCGCCACGGCCGCCTTGTTGTCCGCGCCCAGGATGGCTTCCTGGGCGTTCTCCCAGCCCCCGTTGACCACGACCGGGTCGACGTGGGCAGCGAGCGGAACGGTGTCCAAATGGGCGCACAGGAGGATCAGCTCGCCGCTGCTTCCGGGGATCGTGGCCAGGATGTTCCCGGCGTTGGAGCCGACCTCCGGACCGCAATCGTCCTCTGCCACCTCGAGGCCCATGCCCTCGAGCTCGGCCGTGACCCAGTCCGTGCAGGGGCGTTCGTGACCCGACGGGCTCTCGATCCGGCACAACGAGGCGAAGGTTTCGCCCAGCCGACGGCGCTCGGCCTCGCTGGCCCGCCTCACTGGGCGGTCGTGGAAGCCGCCTCGATCCCCTCGTCCGCCTGCGGGGCGGCCTGGCCATCGACAGCGCCGCGGTCATGACGGGAGTGCTTCAGCGCTGCAGCCACAAAGGCATCGAACAACGGCGCCGGACGCTCCAAGCGTGACTTGAACTCGGGGTGATATTGCGAGGCCACGAAGAACGGATGAGCCTCAGGCGGCAGCTCGATCGCTTCGACGAGCCGCTCGTCCGGCGAGGTGCCGGAGCAATGCAGTCCGGCGGCCTGGAGCCGGCGGCGGAGATGGTTGTTGACCTCGTAACGATGACGGTGGCGCTCGTAGACGACGGCTTCTCCGTAGAGCTCGCGGATCCGCGTGTCGTCGTGGAGCTTGATCGGGTCGGCGCCGAGGCGCATCGTGCCGCCCATGTCCGCCATCTCCTTCTGCTCGGGCAGCAAATCGATCACCGGGTACGGCGTTTCCGGATCAAACTCAGTGGAATTGGCTCCCTCCATTCCCGCGACATGTCGGGCAAACTCGGCCACCGCGATCTGCATTCCCAAGCAGATGCCCAGATACGGGATGCGCTGCTCACGCGCAATCTGGGCTGCTCTTATCTTGCCCTCGATGCCCCTTCCGCCGAAGCCTCCGGGAATCAGGATCCCCGCTGCGTCTTCGAGGCGGTGGGCCACCTCCGGATCGGTGACGGTCTCTGAGTCGACCCAGTCGACTTCGACCTTGGCCCCGTGGTGGACCCCCGCGTGCTTGAGGGCCTCCACAACCGATAGGTAGGCGTCCTCGAGCTGAACGTATTTGCCGACGAGCGCGATCCTGACCGGCTCAGAGGCCCCGCTGGCCCGCCGGGTGATTGCTTCCCAGCGGGAGAGGTCAGGCTCGGGAGCATCCATCCCAAAGTGCTCCCGGAGGATGTAGTCATCGACACCCTCGGTCTGGAATACGAGTGGTACCTGGTAGATGTCCGGGACGTCACGGGCCGAGACGACGGCCTGGACGGGAAGGCTGGCGAACAGCGCGATCTTCTTGCGGATGTCGTGAGACAGCGCCGCCTCGGAGCGGCACACGACCATGTCTGGCGCGATCCCGATGCGCCGGAGCTCGTTGACCGAATGCTGGGTGGGCTTTGTCTTCAGCTCACCGGCATGGCCGATATAAGGCACGAGCGTGAGGTGGAGGAACATGCACCGGCGGCGGCCAACGTCCACCGGGAATTGCCGGATCGCCTCCAGGAACGGCAGCGATTCGATGTCGCCCACGGTGCCACCGATCTCGGTGATCACGAAATCAACGTCACTTGCCTCGGCCATGAGCGATACCCGGTGCTTGATCTCGTCCGTGATGTGGGGCACGACCTGGACGGTCGCGCCCAAGTAGTCGCCCCGGCGCTCCCGGCGGATGACCGTGTTGTAAATGCCCCCCGCGGTGACATTGGAGGCTCGGCTCGTATTGGCATCGGTGAAGCGCTCGTAGTGGCCGAGGTCGAGGTCGGTCTCGGCGCCGTCCTCGGTGACGAACACTTCGCCGTGCTGGTAGGGGGACATCGTCCCCGGATCGACGTTGATATAGGGGTCGAACTTCTGGAGCTGAACGTCCAGCCCGCGCGCCACCAGCAAGCGGCCGATGGAGGCTGCAGCGATGCCCTTGCCCAGAGATGAGACGACCCCGCCGGTGATAAAGATGAAACGCGTCTCGCCTGCGGGCATTAGCTTTCCTTCCATTGAGTCTAGTGGTGGCACCGTAGCGCGCTCGCCGGACGGCCGAGGATTACCCGCTGTGTGGCGTGAAACGGTCGCGACCCGCGTCAGGCGGCCTGGCGCAGGAGCTCCCGGGCGTGTCGTCCGGCGGCCCGATCACCCTCGCTGGCCCCCAGCATCCGCACGACCTCGCCCACGATCTCGTCTCCCTCGAGCTGCTGCACGTTCGCTCTGGCCGGGAGAGACGAGGTGTCCTTGGCGATCGTGAAGTGGCGGTCGGCTAGGGCGGCGACCTGGGGCAGGTGGGTGATGCCCAGGACCTGTCGGCCCTGAGCCAGGTCGCGCAGATGCCGACCGACGGCGTGGGCGGTATGGCCGCCGACGCCACTGTCGATCTCGTCGAACACGAGCAACGGGCTGCTGGAGCCCCCCGGGGCAGCTGGATCCCCACCTTCGTGAGCGACACTCAACAGCGCGAGCATCACCCTCGAGAGCTCACCGCCCGAGGCGATGTCTCGCAGGCGCCCAGCGGGCAGCCCCGGCGTCGTCGCGATCAGCAGCTCGACGGCATCAGCCCCCCGCGCTCCGCAGCCGTCGGGCCTGGGTGATACCTCCACCTCGAACAGGGCGTCTGGCATGGCCAGCTCCGCGAGCCGGGCCTGAACCTCCTTGGCCAGCCGGGGGGCCGCCTTACGGCGGAGCTTGGTTAGAGATCCCGAAAGCTTCGACAGCTCATCCCGCGCCCGTGCGAGCTCAGCCTCCACACCCTCCATCCTGACCTCGGCTTGCGCGAGCTCGTGTTCCCGGCACCGGCACTGCTCGGCGTGCTCGAGGACATCATGGATCGATCCGCCGTACTTGCGGATCAGCCGTGAGAGCGGGGCGAGGCGTTCCTCAATCTCCTCAAGTCGGCCGGGCACTGCCTCGATGTCGGAGGCGTAGTGGCGCAGCTCGTCCGCCAAATCATCCGCCTCGTATCGCATCGACTGCACTCGCGTGAGCAGTGGCTCCAGGTTCAGATCAATGGCCGCGGCGGCCTCCAGCCCCGGGATCACTCGAGCGAGCGCGTCCCCCACTCCTGGCTCGCCAGTCAACGCCTCGCTCCCAGCGGCGGCCGCCTGCTGGAGTGTTTCGAGGTGCCGAAGACGATCGCGCTCGCTCGTCAGCTCATCCCACTCCTCGGCGCTGGGAGCCGCGGAGTCGATCTCCCCGAGCTCATACCTCAACAGATCGAGCTCACGCTCACGGCCGGCGGATAGCTCGAGCAGCGACTCGCGCTCGGTCTCCAGCTGGCGGACGGCGGTGTGGGCCTCACCCACCCGGTCGCGAAGCGCACGGACCTCGCTCCCGCAATGGGCGTCGAGGAGATCAAGCTGGACAGCGCTGAGCATGAGCTTGCGGTGCTCGTGCTGGCCATAGAAGGAGAGCAGGCTCGGCGCCAGTTCACCGAGGTCGCTGAGGCTTATCGACCGGCCGCACAAATATGCCCGGGTGCGTCCGTCCGCCCAGACGCGCCGGCCGACCACGAGCTCCTCGGCGTCATCAGGAATCCGCTCGTAAAGCGGGCTGTCCCCGCGCGGTGGCATCGTGAACACACCCTCGACGTAGGCCTCGGACGCCCCGGAGCGGACGATCCCGCTTTTCGGCCGCCCTCCCAGCAACAGGTCCAGCGCGTGGGCCAGCATCGTCTTGCCGGCGCCCGTCTCCCCGGTGATCACGTTCAGCCCTGGCGCCAGACGGACCTCGGCCTGGGCGACCAGGAGCAGATTCTCAACGCGCAGCTCTTCGAGCACGGACCGGGTTTACCAATCCGATCCGACGGATCCGCCTCAGGGCGCGCTGGCCAGGCGCCCGAACTTCTCCCGCAGCCTGTTGTAGAAGGTCGCGCCCGGCAGCTGGGCGAGATGACCCTGGGCGGCCACAAAGCGAACCTCGATCCGCTCCTGCGGTGAGAGGACGCACACCGGCCGGCCGTCCACGACCACGTCCACCGGTTCCTCCTGGGAGCAGTTGCTGACGCTCAGCACGTCGGTCGGGGCGACCACGAGCGCCCGGGCCGTGAGCGAATGGGGAGCGATGAATGACACGACGAACCCCTCCACCCCCCAGGCCATCACGGGGCCGCCGTTGGCCAGGTTGTAGCCGGTGGATCCTGCGGGGGTGGCCACCGCGAGGCCGTCGCACCTGACCCGGCCGACCTCGTCGGAGCCGACCGAGTATTGAAGATCAGCCACTCGCTTTCCGGGCTGACGATGCATTGACACGTCGTTGATGGCCAGCCAGCGGCCACGGCTGCCGGAGAACTCGATCCCGGGTAGCGCCAGGACATCGAACTCCCCCGCAAACGCCCGCGCAAAGCCCGAGTTCGCCTGCTCACGGTCGACCGTCGCCAGGAAGCCGATCTCGCCGAAGTTGACCGCGAACACAGGAACTCCCCTCCCGGCGTACGCCCGGAGGGCGGTCAGGATCGTGCCATCGCCGCCCATGGCAAAGCAGATGTCGACGTCGAGGTTGAGCTCCGCATCCAGCTCCAGCCCAGGGCGAGCGCTGAGCCCGTGCTTTCGAGCCTCCTCTTGATCGAAACGAAGTACCGCCCCGGCCGCCGCCGCTGTTTCGATCAGTGTGGCCAGCGCCCCAGCCGTCTCTCCGGGGCGGCGGTGGGTCAGAACGGTGGCGGTGCGGATCGCCATCAGGGCTCGACCTTCAAAGCGGCCGCTGCCACGTCCCCCAGGCCGCCGCGAGCGGGCTCGGCAAGCCATATGAACGACTCGAGATTCCCCTTTGGGCCCGGGAGGCCAGAACTGGCATAGCCCATCACGACAACGCCGAGCTGGACGGCGGCGGTTCCGACATCGACGAGTGCCTGGCGGCGCAGCGCCGCGTCCCTGACCACTCCCCCCTTCCCCACCTGGTCGCGCCCGACTTCGAACTGGGGCTTGACGAGCGCCAGGCAATCGAACGTCTTCTCCGCACAGGCGAGCACGGGAGCGAGGATTTTGGTCAATGAGATGAACGAGACGTCGATCACGATCAGGTCCGGCGAGTACTCCAGATCCTCGCGGACCACGTTGCGGGCGTTACGGCGCTCGATCGGTGTGACGCGAGGGTCGGTTCGAAGGCGCCAGTGAAGCTCACCGTAGCCCACGTCCAGTGCGATCACGTGCCGTGCTCCCCGCTGGAGGAGGCAGTCCGTAAAGCCTCCGGTCGAGGCACCGACGTCGAGCGCCTGGCGGTCGCGCACCTCCACGCCAAGCGCGTCCAGGGCATGAGCCAGCTTGCGGCCCCCGCGAGAGACGTACGGTGGCGCGGCCGTCACCTCGAGCTCGATGTTCTCAGGCACGAGCTGCCCCGGCTTGGTCGCCCGCTGGCGGTGAGGACCCACGAGCACATCGCCCGCCAGCACGGACGCCGCGGCCCGCGCCCGGGAGTCGAATACGCCCCGCTCGGAGAGGAGCGAGTCCACGCGCACGCGTTTCATGGCCCAAACGGTACGTGACGGTGACGGTGACGGATCTCACATTGGGTCCCTGCTCGAGCGGCCATCATGATCAGGGAAGCCCGGATTGGCTTCCTTAAAAGAGACACACATCTCTCCTCCCTCCTCGAAACGGCCCGCGTTTTTCGCGGGTCGTTTCGCGTCTGGGGGTTTTCGCTGCGGCCGGGCCGCTCGCTACTGATGCGCGCGGGTGATCCGCCCGCTCCAGTGCGGCAGGCCGTCGTCTTCGCTGTCTCCCCGCACCGCGGCCTGAACCCGCTCGGCGATTCGCTCGCCGGTGAAGCCGACCTCCTCGTGTAGGAGCTTGGGGGCGCCGTGGGTCACGTAACGGTCAGGGAGCCCGACCCGCAGAATGCGAGCGCCCAGGCCGGCGTCTGAGAGCGTCTCCCAGACCGCAGATCCGAAGCCTCCGGCGAGGACACCCTCCTCCACGGTCACGAGCAGCTCGTGCTCGGCCGCGAGCTGGGCGACCAAGCCGGCATCGATCGGCTTGGCGAAGCGAGCATCTGCCACCGTCGCCGCGATGCCCTGCTCGGCCAGCAGCTCCGCTGCTTGGAGCGCCTTCCCGACACCTGTTCCGTAGGCCAGCAGCGCCACCGGCCCCTGAGAACCGCCGCCGGCTGCGGCCTCGCGCAGAATCTCGCCCGTCCCGATCTCGATCGTGTGGGGCTCCGTCGGCAGAGGCACGCCCGTACCCGAGCCGCGTGGATAGCGCAGTGCGATTGGCCCCTCCTCGGAGCAGACGGCGGTGTGCAGCATGTGGACGAGCATCGCCTCGTCCCGTGGCGCCATCAGCACGATGTTGGGCAGGCAGCGCAGGTAGGCGATGTCGAACGCCCCGTGGTGCGTCGGGCCGTCGTCTCCCACGAGCCCCGCCCGATCCATCGCGAACACGACGTTCAGCCGCTGCAGGCAGACGTCGTGAACGATCTGGTCGTAGGCGCGCTGGAGGAAGGTCGAGTAGATCGCAGCCACCGGCTTACAGCCCTGAAGGGCGAGCCCAGCCGCGAACAGAACCGCCTGCTGCTCGGCGATCCCGACGTCGAAGTAACGGTCGGGCAACTCGCGCTGAAGAATGTTCAGGCCGGTTCCCGAGTTCATCGCGGCGGTTATCCCCAGCACCCGCTCGTCCCGACGACACTCGCTCACCAGGGCGTTCCCGAAGACCTCGGTGTACGTCGGAGGTGGAGCCTTCGACGCGGCCTTACCGCTTCCGTTCGATGAACTCTTGGCCGGCGCGCCATTGAGGATCGACTTCGGTTTGGCGGCATGCCACTTCTCCATCCCCTCGAGACCACCCTCCTCGGCGGCCGGGAACCCCTTGCCCTTGACCGTGGCGCAGTGGACCACGACCGGACGTTGGGCGGCCAGGGCGTCCCGTAGAGCGCGGCGCAGCTCACGCACGTCATGACCATCAACGACGCCGATGTAGGCGAAGTCGAGCTCCTCCCACCACAGGCCGGGAGCCCAAAACGCCTTGAGCGACTCCTTTACGTGAGGGCCGAGACGCTCGAATGCGGATCCGATGCCGACGGGAAGCTTGGTCAGCCCCCCTTCGATGTCCTCACGGGCGTGCCACAGCTTGGGGTTGAGGCGGATTCGGTTGAAGTACCGGGACAGCGCGCCGACGTTGGGCGCGATCGACATCCCGTTGTCGTTGAGCAGCACGACGATCGGCGTCCCGAGTCCGCCGGCCTCATGCACGGCCTCAAAGGCCACTCCACCGGTCATCGCGCCATCGCCCACGACGGCCACAACGTTTCCGTCGGGCCCGTGGCCGTGGCGCATGGCCTCCTTTATCCCGACGGCGTAACCGATCGCCGTGGAAGCGTGCCCGGCGCCCATGATGTCGTGCTCGGATTCCTGCACCGAGCAGAACGGGGCCAGTCCGCCGTACTGGCGGATCGTGTCCAGACGGTCCCGGCGGCCGGTGAGCACCTTGTGGGGGTAGGCCTGATGGCCGACGTCCCAGAGGATCTTGTCCTTGGGCGAGTCAAGCAGCGAGTGGACGGCCACGGCGATCTCGCAGGCCCCGAGGTTCGCCCCAAAATGGCCGCCGATCTCACCGACGGTGTCGATGATGTACTCGCGGAGCTCCTGGGCCACCGCCTGGAGGTGGTCATCGCTCAGGCCGTGGAGGTCCTGCGGCTTCTCAATCGTTTTCAGTAGTCCTGACATCAGTGTGATCTCGTGGCGATGAAGTTCGTTATCTGCTCCAGCTCGGCGCCCCCGGTTGGCGCGGCGGACGCCAGCGCGCTCCGAGCTCGAGCGTGACAAGAGGCGGCCAGCTGGCGCGCTCCATCCAGACCGAACTCGGTCACGTAGGTGCGCTTGCCCAACCGTTCATCGCTTCCCTGTCGCTTTCCCAGCGCATCCTGCGATCCGGTCACGTCGAGGATGTCGTCCACAATCTGGAACAGCACGCCCAGCTCGGTCGCAAATGCGCTGAATGCGTCGATTGTCGCAGGTTCCTGGCTGCCATCGAGCGCCAGCACGCACTGAACGCTGGCGGCGATCAGCCGTCCGGTCTTCAGCTCGTGGAGCCTGCGGCAGGCCATCAGGGCCCTCAGGAGCGCTGCCGGCCACGTCGATGTACTGGCCCCCGACCATGCCGTCCACGCCGGTGGCCGCGGCCAAATCACGCGCCACGGTTAGGAGGTTGGCCGGCTCGCCGGACTGCTCGGACAGCAGCAGCCGGATCGCCTCGGCGTACAGAGCGTCCCCGGCCAGGATGGCCACGTCCTCACCGAACACCTTGTGGCACGAGGGCTGCCCGCGCCGGAGATCGTCGTCGTCCATGGCGGGAAGGTCGTCGTGGATCAGTGAGTAGGTGTGAATCAGCTCGATCGCGCCGGCCAGGGGCAGCATCTCGCCGCGGATCACGCCCGATTGCGATCGCCGTGGCCAGAGCCAGCACTGGGCGGATCCGCTTTCCGCCGGCCAGGAGCGAGTAGCGCATCGCCTGCTCAAGGCCCTCCGCGGCCGGATCGGTGCCGAAATGAAGCCCCTCCAGGTACTGCTCGACCTCATCGCGCAGGTGATCGGGGTAAGCGGGCAGGTTCGAGGGGACCTGCGGAGTCGCGGCCGAAGCCACTACGGCGCCGGAAGCGGGAGCTGGCCGGGAAGATCGGGCAGCGGCTCGAGCGCCGCGCGGGAATGCTCCTCCACCTGCGCGCTGGCCTCCGCAGCCAGCCGAGCGCACTCTTCGATCAGCGCCAGCGCTGCTTCGGGCTCGAGCTCTCCGGCGCGCAGGCGAGCGCTGGCCTGCTCAAGACGCGCCCTGAGCTCGATCAGGGTATCCGGCGCTGTCACGCTTAAGAGGGTACAGCGGGAGCTGGGATGGGTCTTAAAACCGAGATAAGCGTGGGCGGTGGCCTCCAGAACCTCAACGGCGTGTCACCGCACGAGCGGGTATCAGCCGCGTCGAGGGCCTCATTGACCAGCTTGTCGGCCCGCGCGTTCTGGGCCCGCGGCACGGTCCGGATGCTCCAGGTATCAAAGCCTCGCGAGCGCCACCATCGCCTGCTGGTGCAGCGGCTTCATCGAGGGGTGTTTGACCTTGTAGACACCCGCGAGCTGACGGGCCACGAGCTCAGAGTCGCCGATGATCTCGAGCTCGTTGGCCCCGAGCCCCCGGGCCCGCTCGAGCCCGAGCAGGACCGCTCGATACTCCGCCACGTTGTTGGTGGCCTGGCCGATGCGCTCGGACCGCTCCTCCACCACCTCGCCATCCGGCGTGGACAGCACCACGCCGACGGCAGCCGGCCCGGGGTTGCCCCGGGCACCGCCGTCGACGTGCAGGACGAGCTTCAATCGGCCGCTAGCGGCGGCAGCTCACCGACAACGCGGGCGCGGCGGCGATCCCGCAGCTCGCGGTTGCCCCCACCGGAGGAGCCACGCTCCCGCCGCGAAGCCCTCCGGCGGTCGACGATCACGGTCACGTTGGGGTCATCGGCGTAATAGGCGGTCAGCTTGTCCAGCAGCTGATCGGCCAGCGGCTCAGGGACAACGCAGTAGATCACGGCGGGGATGGTAATCGCCGAGACGGCGATTGCACCATCGAACTTTCGTCCAGTTTCAGGCGTCCAGGTGAAGTAGACCGCCCTCGTCGGCCGCCGCGTTGGGCTCAAGCTCACCAGGTATCGAGCTCGTCGAGCTCATTGCCCTGATCCGCCAGCCGGACTGCGCTCGAGTCGTCACCGAGGTCGGTCTCGTACCGGTACCAGCACAGCTCCCAGGCCACCAGGATGCGCACGGTTGCCAGGCGATGTCGTGGCGGGCCGCAGCGAAACGACCGGGAGCCCGAGCGATCGCGCTATCCCGGCCATCGTCCGCGGATGCTCCGAGGCGTTGAACGCGTCCACGGCCGCCACGATCCGCTGCTCGAGGCTCGTGGGAACCGCCCGGACGTGGCGTGGCTCGCTGGGGACAGGGCCGCGGAGGCTCAGGAGCGGTTGCGCGGGCCGGCGGAGCAGGCGGCTCCTCAGGGCGGAGCCATCCGTCGAGGTCCTCGGCCTCGCCGGTCGGCATCCGCCGGCGGATGCGTCCGAACAGCGGGCGGCGGCGGTGTGAGGATGAGTCGCGGCCATCGAATCGCGGCACCGCGCCCTCGCGAAGCCAGCCCTCCTGCTGGGCCCGGGCCGGTGCACAGCTCGCACACCGTTCGGCGGGTACCGCCTTCCAGAAAAGGGTGAGATCGCTCGCCTCGCAGCAACGTCCGCCCGCACACGTCGCAGGCGGCATGGTGGTCCACGCCCGATGTCCTGATGTCCCGCGTCCGCACGGGTCCCTACGGTACCGGGTGACCGCCGGGGGGCTCCCAGCAAGCGGCAGGAGCAGGCGATTTGCAAGCCCGGGTGCAAGTCACCGGCCCTTGGTACGTTCACTCGGGGTGAGCTCGGACAGCCTCCTTGACCGTCGCTCGTTCATCTCTCGCAGCGTCACGCTCGGTACCACCGCGGCGGTGGGTGGCGGCGCAATGTCGGTCGGCGCGTCGGCCGCCCACGGGGCCGCCGCCGGCGCGGCCCTGCGCCGCCGGCGACACATCCCGCTGCCCAGCCCTCAGCAGGTGCGTGATCAGTTCACGCGCATGGTCGAGTTCGGGCCGCGGCTGACCGCCTCGCCGCAGCACGAGCGCTACATCTCCTGGCTGGAGGGAGAATTCGATAAAGCTGGGCTTGCGCTTCCGTACTGCGACGGCTACACGACCGATCGCTGGCTGGTGGAGCGTTTCGGCCTCGATGTCCTGCACGGGCCTGGTGCCGGTCCGGTGAAGGTCGCCACGTACTACCCACGCTCGCGTCAAACGCCCGAGCACGGGATCACCGGGCCACTCGTCTACGGTGGCACGGCGCCGACGCTCAGCATCAGCGGGACGGACCTGGCCGCGCTCAAGGACGCAGTCGGGCGCTACCCCGCCGCGCTCGAGTCCTGGGCCCGGGGGCTGAGCGGCACGCTCCAGGGCGGGACGCACGGCTCGATCCTCGTGGTCGATCTGCCCATGCCCGTGCCATTGACGGGGCTGCCTTCCTGCCCGCGGCCACTTATCTGAGCTGGCCCGGACACACGACGGCCGACTGGGCGGGCATCGATTACAAGCGGGTGTGGATCGAGCCTGGGCTGAGCGTGCCGCTCGCGCCTTTCCAGGCGCTCGGAGCTCGCGGCGTGATCTTCATCTGCGACGCCTCCTTGGCCGCCCTGCAGGGCGGGTACCTGCCCTTCACCCACGGCTTCGAGCCGATCCCGGCGCTGTATGTCGACCGTGAGACGGGCCGAACGCTGCGAGCCCAGGCCGCCCGGCGGCCAAACGCTCGGCTCACGCTGACCGCAACCCAGCGCACGGCGCCGACCCGAGCTATCACTGCAGTCCTGCCCGGACAGAGCAAGGAGACGATCATCTTCAACACGCACACCGACGGCCAGGGGTTCGTCGAGGAGAACGGCGGCGTGGCGTTCGTCCAGCTCGCGCGGTATTTCGCCTCGCTCCCGGCTCACCGCCGGTTGAAGCGAACGCTCGTGTTCGCGGCCTGGCCGGGGCATATGGTGGCCGATCTCCCCCAGACGCAGGGATGGATCGACAGCCACCCGGCCCTCGTCAAGCGGGCCGCGGCTGCCCTGACGGTCGAGCACCTGGGGTGCACCGAGTGGATCGACACGCTCGACAAGGGCTACCACCCCACCGGCCAGGCGGAGCTGTTTGGGGTGTGGACGACCCAGGGGAAGATGTTCCAGCTGACCCGGGACGCAGTGGCCGCCCACCGCCTCCCCCGCACCGCACTTCTGCGCCCCCCCGTTCAGTTCGGCGTTGGGGCGGCTTTCCAGAGCACCGGAGTTCCCCAGATCGGCGCCATCGCCGGGCCGGAGTATCTGCTCACGGTGTCCCCCGGCGGCGAGCTCGACAAGCTCGACGAGCGGCTGGCGGCGCGCCAGATCGCCTGGCTGGCCGACCTGGCCACGCGCCTCGATGGGGTTCCAGCGGCCTCGCTGCGGCGCGGCGATCCGACGCTGGGGGCAGGCAGGTCAAGCGGCCCGGCGGCACCCCGGGTGGCGTGCCGGTAGGCCCAGCTAGGCCTTCACTGCTTCTCTGTCCGCTCTTGACTCATCGACGACCTTGCTGGCGAGGTGTCCCGGGACCTCCTCGTAGCGGAGGAACTCCATCGTGAACTCGCCCTGGCCGCCGGTGATCGCGCGCAGATCTGGGGCGTAGGAGAGCATTTCGGCCATCGGAACCTCTGCTTTGATCTCGGTCATTCCGGCCCCGACTGGCTCCATCCCCAGCGGGCGGCCGCGGCGCGAGTTCAGGTCGCCGATCACGTCGCCCACAGCGTCCTCCGGAACGCTCACGGTCACGGTCATGATCGGCTCGAGCAGCACCGGCCCGGCCTGCTCGAGCGCCTGCTTCATGGCCACCGAGCCGGCGATCTTGAATGCCATCTCCGAGGAGTCGACCGTGTGGTAGGAGCCGTCGTAGACGCGCACCCGGACGTCCTTGACGGGGTAGCCGGCCACGACGCCCTCCTGCATCGCCTCCTGGACGCCCTTCTCGACCGCCGGGATGAATCCTGACGGGATCACGCCGCCCTTGATCGCGTTGACGAACTCGAAGCCCTGTCCGGGCTCGAGCGGCTCGATCTCGATATGACAGTCACCGAACTGTCCCCGGCCGCCGGTCTGCTTCTTGTGGCGCCCGTGGGCTTTGGCAGGCTTGCGGATCGTCTCCTGGTAGGGGACGCGCGGGGGCTTTAGTTCGACTTCGGCTCCGAAGCGCGAGCGCAGGCGCTCGACGATCACTTCGACGTGGACCTGGGAGAGCCCGGCCACGATCTGCTCGCCTGTCTGGGCGTCGCGGTGCAGGTCGATCGTCGGGTCCTCCTCCTGGAGGCGGCGCAGCGACGAGAACACCTTGTCCTCATCGCCCTTGCTCTTCGGGGTCACCGCAAAGGCCATCACCGGTGCAGGAAGCTTGATCTGCGGCATGTCGATTGGCTCGTCGCGCGCGGCCAGCCAGTCTCCGGCCTTGGTCTCCTTGAGCTTGGCCACGGCACCGATGTCGCCCGGACCGAACTCGGTCGTGTGCCCGGTCTGGCCGCCTTCGAAGGTGACCAGTTGCCCGATCCGCTCCTTGGTGTGGCTGCGGGTATTGAGGACCTGGGAATCCTGCCTCATCACGCCCTGGTAGACGCGGAACAGGTTGATCCGCCCCGCGAACGGGTCGGCCCGGGTCTTGAACACATACGCGAACAGCTGCTTGTCCTCGACGGGCTCGAGCGTGACCTCGCCGATCTCCAGGCCGCCGTGCTTGACGGGGCTCGGCAGGTCCTCGACGATCGCGTCCATCAGGCGGTTCGTGCCCAGGTTGCGGGTCGCCACCCCGCAGGTGACGGGGAAGAGCGCGCCATGGTTGGTCCCCTCCTTCAGCGCAGTCACGATCTCCTCGTGCGAGATCTCCTCGCCCTCCAGGTAGCGCTCCATCAGGGCGTCCGAGGATTCTGAGACCTCGTCCATCAGCTTCTCCCGGTAGGTCTGGGCCTGGTCGGCCATCTCGTCGGGGATCGGGATCTCCTTGCAGTTGTCCTTACCGGCGCCGTCGTATTGGTAGGCCTTCATGTCCACGAGGTCGATCACGCCTGAGACCTCGTGCTCAGAGCCGATCGGGATCTCGGTCGCCACGACGTGCTGGCCGAACGCCGCCTTGAGCGCATCCAGGGTGCGGAAGAAGTCAGCGCGCTCGCGGTCGAGCATGTTCACGAAGATCAGGCGGGCCAGATCGAGTTCGGCCGCCCGCTGCCACATCCGGTTGGTGTGGACCTCGACCCCCATGACGGCGTTGACGACGAACACCGCGGACTCACACACCCGCAGGGCGGACAGCGCGTCAGCCACGAAGCTCGAGTCGCCCGGCGTGTCGATCAGGTTGACCTTGCGGTCCTGCCACTCGAAGCTGGAGAGCGTCGCCGAGATCGACATCTGCCGTGACTTCTCGTCCTCGTCGGAATCGGACACGGTCGTGCCGTCCACCACCGAGCCCATTCGATTGATGGCCCCGGAATGAAACATCAGGGCCTCATGCAGGGACGTCTTACCACTGCCCCGGTGGCCGACGAGCGCCACGTTGCGAATCCGATCCGCGGCCTTGTGCATGCCTTGTCTCCTCTCTCTGGGTACGAAGTCGCGACGATACCTGAGAGCTCCGGTTGTAACGGCCCCAGCCGGGGTGTACGATCGTCGTCGAGGGCACAACCAATGCGAATCACGGACCGGCGTTGGGCTTCACCTAGGGTGCTGGCCGCCTGCCTGGTCGCCTTTGCGGCGCTCGGCGGTGCCGCCACGGCGGGAAGCCGCGCGAGCAAGATCACGTTCACGAACGCGAAGCTCCTGCACAACTGGAAGTACGGCGGCAACGACAGCGCCCAGCCGGGTTACGCGATCGATTCACTCGGGGTCGTTCACCTGCGGGGTGGGCTGAGTGGCGGCAGCAAGTCCGCCACGGCCGCCTTCGCGTTGCCCCCAGCCCTTCGCCCGACCCAGGACACGTACGTGCCGGTTTACGCCGGTGGGACCCTGTTCATTTGCGGGACCCACACGCGAGCCACCGTTTGCAAGCCCGGCGACGTCTTCCCAGAGGCTCCGGGCCCGTATTGGTCGCTTGACGGCATCAGCTTCGTTGCGGGCTCCCACAGCAAGATCAAGTTCACGAACGCGAAGCTGCTGAACGGCTGGAGGAGCGCTGCCCAAATGGACGACACCTCCCCGCCGGCCTACGCCGAGGACTCGCTCGGCGTGATTCACCTCCAGGGCGAGATGTTCGACGGCGCCAGCGGGAAGGTGGCATTCGTGCTGCCCAAGGCGCTCCGTCCAAGTCGTCCGATGTGGCTCACGATCCAGTCGGGCGGGGCGTATTTCGGAAGTCTGATGATCGGCACGGGCGGCCAGGTCACGCCAATCGTCACGGGGACACAGAATGACACCGTGCTCGACGCCATCAGCTTTGTGGCGGGCGGCAGCACCAAGGTCCACTTCACGAACGCCAAACTGGTCAACGGCTGGGCGAGCGCCAGCTACGGCAACGCCGCTCCCGGCTATGCCAAGGACTCGCTCGGCGTCGTTCACCTGCGCGGCGGACTGGCCAACGGCACCAGCGGCGACGAGGCTTTGATACTGCCCAAGGCGCTCTGGCCCAGCCACGAGCTGCGACTCCGGATCTATACGTACGAGGCCTCAGACGGAAGCCTGATCATCACCGCGGGCGGCCAGGTCATCCCGGTCGGCTCTGAGGCGAGCGAGTACGCCTCGCTGGACGGCATCAGCTTCGTGGCCGGGCAATGACCTGATGCTGTTCGGGCCGGTGCATGCACCGGCCCGCCGGCCCGCATGCGGCCCGGCCTACTTTCTACAAAGCCGTCACGGACGCGTCTTGTTCTGTCACGCGAGTCGGGCGCATGCTGCGTGCATGACGCGCTCGAAGCGGCCCGACGATGGTGAATGGCGATTCACTGTCGAAGAGCGAGAGTCAGATGCCAAACGCTTGGTTGGTGCGCTGGCGGCGAGGCAATTCGGACGTGTCCGGGTCGATCAGCTGCACACGATGGGCGTCGATGACTCGAAGATCTGGCGCTGGCGAGGTGCCGGCTACCTGCACCGCGAGCTGCCTCGCGTATATGCCGTTGGTCATCCGGGACGCTCGACGGAGTCGGATCTGGCCGCCGCCATCCTTTACGCCGGCCCAGGCGCAATGCTGAGCCACGCGACGGCGGCCTGGTGGCTCGGCCTGCTCAAGTACCCGCCGCGCCAGATCTTCGTCACCAGCCCGCGGCGGATCAAGAACCGCGACGCCATCGTCATCCACGACCGCCGCCAGCTCGCGCGGATCTGGCATCGCGGCCTGCCGGTCACCACGCCATCCCAGACGATCATTGATTTCGCGGCCAGCGGCAGCACGGATCTCCTGCGCTTCGTCTTGGCCAACGCGGACTACGCCGACGTGCTGGATGTCGGACGCCTCGCGAGCGTGACGCGCGTCGCGGGCGCGCCGGCGCTGAGAGACGCGCTGCGCATCCACCTGCCCGAGCTCGCTCGCGCCCGCAGCCGGGGCGAGCGGACCCTGCTGAGCCTGTGCCAGAGCCATGGCATTCCGATCCCGCAGGTGAACGTCTACGTCCATGGCTGGCTCGTGGACGCTTACTGGCCGGCCCACGAGCTCGTCGTCGAGATCGACGGGCCAGCCGGGCATCGCACGGCAGGCCAGCTGTACGGCGACCACCGGCGCGACCTAGAGCTGCGGAGCGCCGGAATCGTCGTCCTGCGCTACACCGAGCGCCAGCTGGTCGAAACACCAGCGGCGGTGGCTGCTGACATCAAGCGCTACCTCTAGTCCAGCTCGCCCTGAAGCTTTGACCGCAGCCGCAGTACGGCCTTGGTGTGCAACTGGGAGACGCGGGATTCGGTCACGCCCAGGACCTCGCCGATCTCTCGCAGGGTCAGGTTCTCGTAGTAGTAGAGGGCGACGACAAGCTTTTCGCGCTCGGGTAGGGCAGCGATCGCGTCGGCGATCCGGTCACGCAGCTCGGACTGGTCGACCAGCTGCTGGGGGTCTGGAGCGTCGCGGTCGGGCAGGGTGTCCAGCAGCGAGACCTGGTCCCCGGTCGAGTCCTGGACGTTCCAGAGCTCGTCCAGGGCGACGATCGTGGAGTTCGAGATCTGGAGCAGCGTCTCCTGGAACTCGTCGACCTCGACGCCTAACTCCTTGGCCATCTCGTCGTCGGTCGGCGCTCGCTGGAGCCGGGCCTCGAGCTTCATGTTGGCCCGCTCGATCTCGCGGGCTCGCGCTCTGACCGAGCGCGGAACCCAGTCGAGGTTGCGGAGCTCGTCGATGATCGCCCCGCGGATCCGGGTGATGGCGTAGGTCTCGAACTTGATCTCTCTGGTGAGATCGAAGCGCTCGATCGCGCTGATCAGACCTCCGAGGCCGTAGGAGATGAGATCGGCTTCCTCGACGTGCCCGGGGAGCCCTGATCCCATCCGGCCGGCGACGTACTTGACGAGCGGCGAGTAGGCCACCACGAGCCGCTCGCGGGCACGCTCGTCGCCGGTCGCCTTATACCGCTTCCAAAGTTCCTGAAGCTCGATCGCTTTTACGTTCGTTTCCACTGGATCCCCGCAAGTCTCCCCTAAGCCCGGGGGTGAGCACGGGCATACTCGGCTCGCAAGCGGCCCGACTCTACCCGAGTGTAGACCTGGGTAGTCGAGATACTTGCGTGGCCAAGCAGTTCTTGAATGACCCGCAGGTCGGCGCCTCCCTCGAGCAGATGCGTGGCGAACGAGTGGCGCAGGGCGTGCGGATGGGCGTCGATCACGGACGGCGAGCGGGCGGCGACGAGCCGGGCCCAGCTCCGCAAACGACGCCTCACGTCGGACGTGGAGAGTCCTCGGCCCGACTTCGACAGGAACAGCGTCGGCTCGGAGTCGTGCGGCGTGGCCAGGCTGGGACGACCGCGGGCGAGATAGCGCTCGAGGGCTCGGCGGGCGTGCTCACCCACCGGAACCAACCGCGTCTTCTGTCCCTTTCCGAGGACCCGCACGGTCTCCGAGTCGAAGTCCAGCGAGTCCAGCCTGAGTGAGACGAGCTCCTGGGCCCGAAGCCCTGAGCCGTAGGCGAGTTCAAACAGAGCGCGGTCACGCAGCTCGAGGGGGCCGCCGGCTGGGATTCGGTCAAGCAGTGCCGCCACCTCGTCTGGTTTGAGGACCCGAGGGAGTCGCCGGGGGCGCTTGGGCGAGTGCAGCAGCTCGGCCGGATTGTCCTGCCGGACGCCGGTCGACACCAGGACCCGGAGCAGGGCGCGCACGGCTGCCAGCTTGCGGGCCACCGTGGTGGCACTGTGCCCTCGCTCGGACAGCACCCCCAGATACCGGCGGATGTCTCGCGCCGTCACCGACGATGGATCAAGGTCTGAGGCGCTTGCCCAGTCGGCGAACTGACGGACGTCGATGCCGTACGCCGCCCGCGTGCTCGGGGCTACCGCACGGCGCTCAAGGTCCTGATCGAGGGCGGTCAGGGCAGTGCTCCAGTTTGCGGTGAACATTGCTCGGACGCTATTCGCGGCCAAAGCGGCCATGCCTGCTAACGCCCCACCCGGTCCGTCCGAAAGTCAGCCTCGGTTAGCTGACGTCGACCAGCGTCCCGATCGGCGTGTACGGGTAAACCGCGGACGCCTCCGAATAGGGCATCTCAACGCAGCCGAGGCTCTGGGGGAACCCGTACGAGGACCGGATAAAGCCGTGCAGGGCGTCGCCGCCGTTGAAGTAACTGACATCAGGCACGCCAGGGTCGGAGTAGTGGCTGCCGTCAGGATTGGTGCCGCTCATCGTCACGGACGGAGCGTGTTCGAAGACCGGATAGACGCCTTGTGCCGTGGGGGCAGCGGGAATCCCGGTGTTGACGAGTCCCGACACGACCGTGCGCCCGTTGTGCCACGTGTGCTCGGTTTCGGGTGAGCCCTCGCTCACCTCCACGAACGTGTAGCCAAAGCTCGACACATGGTGGGCGATGGCCGCGCCGATCAGCGCTTTCCAGACCGCCGCCCCGGGGACGCCATCGGTCGTGAGGCCGTGGTCGTTCTCGAAGGCCATCACAGCCCCCTTGGTCATGACACCGAAGGCCCCGGGCTTCCACATGCCGCGCAATGCGCTGGGGGTATTGGAGTAGCGCCAGGAGAATGTGCCCGACGGCGGCTTGACCGCCGCGCCCTCCTGAGCCCGCTCGGTTGGCGCCACCGATGCGCCGCTGAAGTTGACCGGCAGGTACCCGAGCTCGGCCAGCAGCTGCTGGAGGCGGGTGGTTGATCCGGGCGGCACCTTCCAGGTTCCGATCTCGGCCGCGGGCGGATCCACTCCTCCCACGAGCCTGACCGACGACGGGAGCAGGACCTTCACCGTCACGCCCAGGCCATAGCCGTAGCCGTTGGGCCGGAACACGATCGAGTGTGAGTTGAGTCGATGCCAGCTTCCTGCGGTGTCCGGCACGACAGGCGGCATGTGGCTGCCAAGAGCCTTAGCCACGTCCTTGGAGAACGTGAGGATGATCGGCGTGTGGGGCCGGATCGTGGATCCCGGGGTCGGTGAGGCCACGGCCGAAGCGCCCGTTCCGTTGGGGAACCAGCTCACGACCTGCGGCGCGGCGGTCTCCCACGTCTGGGGCACCGCAGAGATCCAGATCGACCCCGCCACTGCGCTGCGCTGGAGCGTGACCTCGGAGGTGGGTGAGGGCAGCACATGCTTGACCAGGTGCGACCGCGTGGCGCCGTAGTAGACGGCGCTAACTGAGTGGCTGAAGCGCACCCTCAGCGGAGCCGAGCGAGCCAGCGTGACGTAGCTCTGGGCGAGCTTCGCCGTCGGCGCGGTCACGGTCAGGTGCAGGCGGTGGGTGGCCCCGCTGACCCAGCTGACCCAGCCCGGCCGGCGGACGACGACGTCGATCGAGATCTTCTCCCCGGCCCGTATTCGTCCCTGGGGCCAGATCTTGTCTCCGCGGAGGACGACTGGGACACGCTCGTTGGTCGGGTCGGTATAAGCCGCCAGGCTCTGTACCTTTCCGCCGCCGAGCGGCATGTCGACCCGAGCGAGCGCTGTCGAGTCGCCGACCAGGCTTGCCGCGGAGGTGGCAACGACCGCGAGCCCGGCGCCCGCGGCCACGACTAGGGCCACAATCGCCGCCAGGAACAGGAAAAGGGGACGCACGCGGCGCCTCGGCGGGATCGACGAGAACGATCCGTTACCGCGCAAGGGAGTACCGGACGAGAACCTGCTCGACCGGTACCGGCGGTAGCGGGGCTCTGAGACGATCGCCACTTAGCGAAAAGGGTAGCGGCTGGCAACCCGGATCTGAAGCACACATGCTTTCCATCCCGGAGCCCCGAGTCCTCCTTCCTGCGTCATCCCAGGCGAGGGCGCCCCGGGATGCCCCGCCCTCGTGGCGGTCTATCGGGTCACCGCGCCGTCGGAGGCGCTCGAGACCAGGCGGGCGTACTTGTCCAGGGCGGGGCCTGGATACGGGTGCTCAGGCGGCTGATAACCGGCCGCCCGGCTGGCCAGCTCATCCTCGGAGATCAGAAGGTCAAGGCGCCGCGCGTCCACGTCGATCGTGATCTGGTCCCCCTCGCGCACGATTCCGATCGGGCCGCCGCGGACCGCCTCCGGAGAGACGTGGCCGGCCATCAGTCCGCGAGTCGCACCAGAGAACCGGCCATCGGTGATGAGCGCCACGTCCTCCCCCAGGCCCTCGCCGACCAGCGCCGCGGTGACGGCCAGCATCTCTCTCATGCCCGGGCCCCCGGCCGGTCCCTCGTTCCGGATCACCACCACGTCGCCGGAATTGATCGCGTTGTTGCGAACGGCGGCCATCGCGTCCTCCTCACCGTCAAACACCCGCGCCGGCCCGGTGTGCTTCAGGCGCTCGTGGCCCGCCAGCTTGATCACACACCCTTCGGGAGCCAGGTTGCCTCGGAGGATGGCCAGCCCTCCCGTGGGTTTGATGGGGTCGTCCAGGCTCCGCACGACCTTCTGACCGTCGGCCTCGGTGGCGTCCTGGGCGATCTCGCCGAGCGTGCGGCCGCTAACCGTCTGCGCATCGGCATGGAGAACGCCTGCATCGTCCAGCCGCTGGAGGAGGAGCGGGACGCCGCCTGCTTCGTAAAGGTCAGGTGCCACGTACTGACCCCCTGGCTTGAGGTCGCAGAGGAGGGGAGTCCGGCGGCTGATGGCATCGAAGTCATCGATCGTCAGCGGTACCCCGATCTCCCGGGCCACGGCCAGCAGGTGCAGGACGCCGTTGGTCGAGCCACCGCTGGCCGCGATCGCGGCGATCGCGTTCTCAAGCGCCTCTCGGGTCACGATCTCGCTCGGGCGCTGGCCTCGAGCGAGCACGTCCATAACCAGGGCGCCGGCTTGGAACGCCACGTGAGGCTTGTCCCGGTGGGTGGCCGGAACCATCGAGAATCCGGTCGGTGAGATGCCCAGCACCTCGAAGGCCATCGCCATGGTGTTGGCCGTGAACTGCCCGCCGCATGCTCCCGCGCCGGGGGAGGCAACTGCCTCGAGCTCGGCGAGCTCTTCCTCGCTCATCCGGCCGGCAGCGTGGGCCCCCACCGCTTCGAAGACCTCCTGGATCGTCACTCGATCGCCATGGAACTGCCCCGGCATGATCGACCCGCCGTAAAGCATCAGGCTGGGCAGGTTCAACCGGCACAGGGCCATGACGGCGGCCGGAATTGTCTTGTCGCACCCGCTGATGGCCACCACGGCGTCAAACAGGTGTGCGCTGCACACGAGCTCGATCGAGTCCGCGATCACCTCGCGGCTCGGCAGCGAGGCCCGCATACCGGGCGTGCCCATCGTGATCCCATCGGAGATGGCAATCGTGTTCAGCTCCATCGGGGTGCCCCCGGCCGCGCGGATCCCTTCCTTGACCTTGGCCGCCAAGGCCCGCAGATGGAAGTTGCACGGCATCGTCTCGATCCAGGTATTGGCCACGGCCACAAGGGGCCGGCTCAGCGCCTCATCGTCGTAGCCGATGCCCTTCAGGTAGGCGCGCGCGGGCGCCCGCTCAGGCCCGTCCGTAAGCGCACGGCTTCGATGCTTGGGATCCAGCGGCGCCATCTGCCTCGGCTCAGCTGGCCGCCGCGGCGGGGTGATCGGCCCGGTGCAGGCGGGCCTGCTCCCACTGAGCAAGGCGGCGCAGGTCGCGCTGAACGTGCTCGGTGGAGACCTGGCGTCCCGGCAGATGCATGTTGGCCGTCGAGACGACGGTCCGCTCGTCACCGGTCAGAGCCATCCACTTTGCCAGCAAGTCGTCGGCATCAGGAAGCCGGCTCGAACCGTACGGCCGGGTCTCGTCCTCGAACGTGACGCAGTATTCGCCGACCAGCCGCCGGGTCTTGGGCAGGTAGGCAATGATCGGAAGGTGGGGATAGAGCAGATAGGCGCACTCGGGCTCGGGGGTCCGCTGAGCGGTCCTGAAGTGGAACGCAGAGCCCGAGAGGTCTGCGTACCCCAGCGTGGACCACACCCGGATGAAGCCGAGGTCGTGGTACATGTCCCAATCTTCCTGATTGACGCAGGAGCGCAGGAGCGCTCGGGCCTTTTGCTCGGCCCGACGCTCCCGGCCGGGATCCTGAACAACCATCTCCTCGGCGGATGCCTGAGCGTTTCGCCGGGCCGCAGAACGCCACCGTTTGAGGCGAGGTGAAGCCAGGTCGGCCACCAGCACCAGCAGCACGACCGCCGCTGCCGCAAATGCCACCGCCATCAGCGAGTGTCCTGCTACCGCCCGCCGGCCGCCCGCGGGAAAAAGATGACCCGGTCGGCCTCAGGCGGGATGTCCTCGAAATGGCGCACCATCACGGACTCGCGCCGCCCGGTGCTCTCGGCTAGCGGGACGGCCGCCCACAGCCCCTCGTCCAACTGACGGCGAAACTCCTCGACGAGCCGCTCGTGGTCAGCCCGGATCTCCGGATCCCCCTCCGCAATCAGGACCTCACCATGTCCTGGCTTCATCCGCAGAAACTGCACGGTCCGATTATGTCAGAGCGCTGGCGGTGGACCGACCGGCGAGCCCGAGGGCGTCCACCGGCCCCGCGCCTTCACCGACGTCGCGCAGCCCGTCCCTGACCGCGGCGGATGCGACCGCCTTAGCCTTGATGGCCGCGCTCAGCGGATCATCTCCCCAGGCCAGCCAGGCAGCGAGCGCGGCCGAATGCGTGCACCCCGAACCATGCGCGGCCCCATCGGGGTGCCGCTGTCCCGGGATCTCCACCAAGCGCTCCCCGTCATAGAACGTGTCGGTCGGATTCTCCAGATGACCGCCGGTGAGTACCACCGCCTGGGGGCCGAGTGCATGGATCGCCCGGGCAAGGCCCTCGGGGCGCTGGGCCTCGGAGCGCTGGTCGTCCGGAGCGTTCGTGAGCGCGCGCGCTTCGGGCACGTTCGGGGTCGTCACGGTCGCCTTGCGCATCAGGAGCTCGACGAGCGCCCCACGCGCGCCTGGATCGAGCAGCTCTGCGCCTGACTCCGAGACCAACACCGGATCAAGAACAATCGGCGTGCCCGAGGGGAGCAGCTCAAGCGCTTCCGCCACTGCCTCAATCCTCTCGCGGTCACCGACCATCCCGATCTTTACGGCATCGACCCCGATGTCGTCGTGCACCGCGCGCACTTGAGCCACGATCACTTCGCGGGGAAGCTCGTGCACCGCCGACACCCCGACCGTGTTCTGAGCCGTGACGGCCGTGATCGCGGTCATACCGTGAACCCCGCAGACGGCGAATGCCTTCAGGTCGGCCTGGATCCCAGCGCCTCCGCCGGAGTCAGAGCCGGCGATCGAGAGCACGCGCGGGATCCTCGAGGTGGACATTCTGGATAGCTAAGCAGGGGTCGCCGGATGGGTAGGGCCGGCAGGGCCGCCGCGCTGGACGACGACGCTCGCAAGTCAGGGCATGACGACGAACCTCCCCCCGGCCTCACGCCGGATGTACCCCGCCAGCTCAAGCGCCGAGAGCACCTGGAGGCCCTCCTCCGGCCCGAGTCCGGCCTCCGCCAGCGATCCCGGCGTGTCGCGGCCGCCCGCGATCTCGACTAGCCAGTGGCGGAGCTCCGGATCCAGATCGGTGCGACCGTCGGCCGGCGCACGTCTCACCCCCAGGCCGTAAAGGCAATCCAGCACATCCTGCGGACCGGTGATCACGCACGCTCCATCGGCGATCAGGTGATTGGTGCCAGCCGCCTGCGGCGATGTGATCCGGCCTGGGACCGAGCCGACGGGTCGGGAGAGAGCGCTGGCCCATCGTGCGGTGATCAGCGCGCCCGACCCGTACGACGCCTCGACGACGACCGTCATGGCGGATAGCGCCGCCACCAGCCGGTTACGGGCGGGAAACATCCATCGCCGGAGCTCGGTGCCGGGAGAAAGCTCCGAGATCACAGCTCCGGTCTGGGTGATCCGCTGGTGCAGTTGTCGGGCCGACGGCGGATAGGCGCGATCGGCTCCGCCTGCCAGCACCGCAAGCGTGAAGCCTTCGGTGTCCAACGCCCCCTTGTGGGCCGCCGAGTCGATTCCAGCCGCCATTCCGCTGACGACCGTGATGCCAGCGGCCGCCAGTCCGCGACCAAGAGCGCTGGCCACCCCGAGCCCATAGCTCGAGGCCTGCCGAGTTCCCACGATTGCCACCGGCTCGTCAGCGGTGATGGCCAGGAGACGGCTGATTCCACCACGTACATGCAGGACGGCCGGGGCGCTCGGCAACTCCCGGAGGCGCCGCGGATACTCCGGGTCACACCGGCAGATCAGGTCGAGATCCGCCTGTCGTGCCCGGGTTCGCGCTATCGCGGGCCGGAAGCCGGCGAGGCGGCGCTCGAGACGCTGGCGGTGGCGCCCACCGATCGCCTTGAGGAGCTCGTCGTCGTCCAACTCCAGCAGTTCGCGAAGGCGAGCACCGGTTCTGTCCAGATGCGACGTCAGGATCGAGAGAAGCCATGGTCGACGCAGGCACTCGTCACATGCGCTCATCGTGCGAGGTCTCTTCGGGAGCGAGATCGTGTCGCTGGCTCAAGCAGCCATCACCTCCTGAGGGGCGAGCCGCTGGCGCAAGCTCAGCGCGGTCAGAACATGCTCGGTCGTCACTCGATCCCCGCCCTCCAGGTCGGCCACGGTCCGGGCGACCCGCAGGACGCGGAACCGTCCACGAGCGCTGAGCGTTCCGGTTGCGTAGGCGCGAGCCAGAACATGCTCAGCCTGAGCGTCGAGCTTCGCGTGACGCGTCAGGGCCTGCATCTCCAGCTGGGCATTGCAGCTTGCTCCGGTGCCGCTGAGGCGAGCGTGCTGACGCTCGCGCGCCGCGGCGACAGCGTCACGAGCTGCGGCGGATGACAGTGAGGCTGGAGCGCGCAGCTCTGCTTCAGACGGCCGTTCGACAGTTACCAAGAGATCGATGCGGTCAAGGAGCGGCCCACTGAGGCGCCGCCTATAGCGCCTCAAATCGGCCTCGCCGCACCGACATCGATCGTCCACGCCCGCGAACCCACACGGGCACGGGTTGGTGGCGGCCACGAGGATGAATCGCGTCGGCAAGACGAGCGCGTGCTGGCTGCGAACGATCGTGACGCACCCATCCTCCAGCGGCTGTCTCAGCGCCTCCAGCGCCGGCCTCGCGAACTCGGACAGCTCATCTAGGAACAGCACTCCGTGATGGGCCAGGGTGGCTTCGCCCGAACGAGGCGGCGATCCTCCGCCGACCAGCCCCGCGGCGGAGATCGTGTGATGTGGGGCCCGGAATGGGCGCTGATTGATCAGTCCGTGCGCGTGCAGGCCGGCGATGCTGTGGATCCGGGTCACCTCCACCGCCTCGGGCCTCGTCATCGGAGGAAGGATCGAGGGCAGCCGCCGGGCGAGCATCGTCTTACCCGTTCCCGGCGCTCCCTCCAGTAGCAAGTTGTGGCCTCCTGCCGCCGCGATCTGCAGAGCGAGTGCCGGCGTCCGGTGCCCGCGCACGTCGGCCAGGTCTGGCTCGGACTTGGTTGATCGGGGCAACTCGGCCGGCTCGGGCAGCGGAGGAGGCGGCGCGGCACCGAGCACTACATCGGCCGCCTCCTTGAGCGTGTGCACTGCGACGATCTCAAGGCCCTCGACCAGTGCCGCCTCGTGGCCGCGCTCACGAGGCACGATCAGCCTGGCCAGCCCGGCCCGATGAGCGCCCTCGGCAACAGCCAGCGCTCCGGGTGAGTCACGGAGCTCTCCCGTCAGCGACAACTCTCCGAAAACGGCGTACGTCCGCAGTTCCGTGGCTGGGACCTGACGGCTCGCGGCCAGGATGCCGAGCCCCAGGGCCGCGTCGAAGCCGGGCCCTACCTTGCGCAGGAAGGCCGGGGCCAGATTGGCGGTGATCCTCAGCTGCGGAAAGTCGAATCCGGAGTTCAGGATCGCGGCTCGAATTCGATCGCGAGACTCCCGTACCGCGGTGTCGCCGAGGCCGACGATCGTGAACGTCGGCAGCCCAGCTCGGATGTCAACTTCGACCCAGACCTGGCGCGGTCGGACGCCGTCGATCGCGAACGTGGCCAGCCGAGCGAGCATGCCTCGACGCTACGGCGAAGGCGGTGAGGCGTGGGTCACGCGGTGTCACAACACTGCGGAAGCCCGGTCGGGCGCCTTGCGCTGCGTTGTTGCCGAGCGTCACCGTGCTGTTGCGAAGTCCCGGACCGCGAGCCTCGGAGAGGGCCACGGCCGGGTACGTCGCCCTAATCCGGAGCGTCGGTTACGCCTGGGGTGGCGAGTCTTCAACCTCCCGCGTGGGGATTCGCGCTCCCGCACGTTCATCCACCATCAGGTCTGTCGGCTTGTCGGGGTCGAACACGATCGGGAATGTCGAGCCCGGAATCGGACCGGTATTCATGGGGAATGGCTCCCTCACCTCAGCTTCAAACTCGGGTCCGCCCTCGGGGCGAACCACGAGCTGGAGCTTCCAAACGCGGGCTCGGGGCGAGTACTCCGGACCCGCCGTGATGTAGGCGCTGGTCCTGGTAGCTGAGGTCAGCTCGGCTTGTGCCTGGCGTCCGCGCTCACGCAACCGCTGGACAAGCTGGGGACTAGGGCCGGGCGTCCCGAGCAGCCGATTGACCAGGGCCATGATCAATGACATTGGAGGCAACGCTATACCCCCAATGCGGGGTGTGATGCGGCGCTCCGGAGCGTCCACCTCGGGAGCTTGCGCTCAATCGTCACGCGTCGTGACACACACGTCACGCGATCGCTCGTAGCGTCGGTCAGCATGAGCGATGACCACCGCCAGCGGCTCGGACGCGTCGGTGAGCAGCTTGCTGCGGACCACCTGACACGCCGCGGTTTTCAAATCCTGGAACGCAACTACCGCACCCGATGGGGTGAGCTCGACATCGTGGCCTACGACGGCCGGACGCTTGTCTTCTGCGAGGTCAAGACGCGGCGGTCGGCGGGCAACGCCGCGTCACGGCTGTTCGCGCCGCTCGACAGCGTTGGCCCGTTCAAACGTGAGCAGGTCCGCAAGATGGCCGGCAGGTGGCTGGGCGAGCGACGCGACCATCCTCGCGCCGCGCTTCTGCGCTTCGACGCCATCGGCATTCGGCTCGATGGCGCTGGGCGGCTGCTCAGCCTGGACCACGTCGAGAGCGCCTTCTGAGGTGGTGGCTTGCCTACGAGCCCAGCGCCAACTGCTGATAGGCCGCCGACTGGAAGGAGCGGCGATGGAGGGGTGAGACGCCTAGACGCTCGATCGCGCTGCGGTGCTCGGGGGTCGCGTAGCCGACGTGACTTGAGAACTCCCACCCGGGGTGGACCGCGTCGGCTCGACGCATGTATCGATCCCGTGTCTCCTTGGCGATCACCGAGGCGGCGGCGATGGCGGCGCTTTTTGCGTCGCCACCGATCACCGCGACCTGCTCGTGGCCGAGGGGGCCTACGGCGAAGCCGTCGCTCAGGCAGACACATCCTGGGCAAGCCACGCGATCTAGGGCGTCGCGAAGCGCCGCCAGGTTTGTCACATGGAGGCCCCGGGCGTCGATCCCTGGCGCGCACCGCGAGACGATTGCGACCCGCGCGGCCAGACGGAGGATCACCGGGAACAGCTCGGCCCGGCGCTCAGGCGTCTGCTGCTTGGAATCGTTCAGCGCCCCGAGGGCGCGGACTTCCCTGACCCCCAGGCGGTGGAGGTCGAACAGGACCCCGGCGGCCACAAGCGGGCCCGCGAGTGAGCCTCGGCCGGCTTCGTCGGCGCCCGCCACATACCGGACGCCGAACTCGCGGTCGAATCGGAAGAGCCTGCTGGCCGCCCGGGGTCGCCGGCGCGCTCGGCGCGGTTTGGTCGCGGCCTGCTTGGCGGAGCCGGGATCGCAGGGGGCCGCGGCGGCGTCAGCGAGCGCCACCGCCGGCTCCGGATTACAGGAAGCCGATTCGGTCGGGGGGCCAGTAGGTGAAGAAGGCCACTCCGATGATCCAGCTGTCCGGGACCGGCCCCCAGAACCGGCTGTCGTCAGAAGCTCCACGGTTGTCGCCCATCATGAAGTAATCCCCGGGCGGAATCTTGATCGGAGCCGGGAAATTGCATGAAGGACCTCCACCACACCGGATGATGTACGAATCCTTCTCCCGCACTCCGTTGCGGATCACATGGCCGTTGATGATCTTGATCGTGTCGCCCGGTCCGGCCACCACCCGCTTGATGAAGGTCTGGCCTGACTCCTTTGCCGTCGGCTTGTCACAGGCCTCTGAGTGGCCGGTGCCCTGATTCGGATCTCCACATTGCGGGCTGATCGGATCGGCGCCGGCCGGCGGGTGGAAGACCACGATGTCCCCCACGCTCGGATGGTTGATCAGCCTGTTCGCCAGGATGCGCTGCCCGATATTGAGTGTTGGCTCCATCGAGGGGCTCGGGATCTTGTACGGCTTGACGATGAAGGCCTGGATCAGGAGTGCGAGGCCCACGGCCACGGCGACTGTGATCACCAGCTCGATGATCGACTTGACTGCTGACTTGGGCGCCTGTGGCCGGCTGGTTCGCCGACGGCTTCGCGTTAGCGACCGGCGCTTCCTCGGCTCGCCAGTTTCCGGAGCGGAGGCCTGCGACGGAGCATCATTGCTCATCGTCGGGAGCCTCGCCGGCGGAATCCGGCTCGTCGGATGTGGATCCGTCCTGGGCGGCGGGCTCCTCAGACGCAGGCGACTCCTCGACAGGCTCCTCCGACTGCTGTGACTCCTCTTCCTCGGCCGCCGGCTCCTCCGGCGCGGCCGTCTCCTCAGAAACCTCCTCGGCCGCCGGCTCCTCCGACGCGGCCGTCTCCTCAGAAACCTCCTCGGCCGCCGGCTCCTCCGGCGCGGCCGTCTCCTCAGAAACCTCCGGGGCAACCGCCTCCTCCGAAGCCTCCGGCACCGCGGCTGGCACCAGACTCTCCGCCTCCTCAGGCTCCGGCGCCACGTTCACCAAATCTCGCTCGACGAGCTGCTCGGGGGACACGTTGCGACGCTCGCGGACACGCGCTCGCTTGCCAACGCGACCACGTAGGTAGTAGAGCTTGGCCCGGCGGACATCACCGCGCGCGGCCACCTCGATGCGCTCGATCTTGGGCGAGTGGAGCGGGAATGTCCGCTCGACCCCGACGCCGAACGACTGCTTTCGGACCGTGAAGGTCTCCCGGACACCGTGGCCCTGGCGCTTGATCACAACGCCCTCGTAGACCTGTGTCCGCCGCCTCGTCCCCTCGACGACCTGGAAGTGGACCCGCACCCGATCTCCGGCGTCAAAAGTGGGGGCACGACGAAGCTGTGCGTTCTCCAGGCTGTCGATCAGGGTGCTCATTGGACTGCGATCGGCGCCCGGAGGCACCGCGGATGTCTGGCAAACAATTGGGGCAGGACCGGAAGTCCTGCCGGCGGGCTGCTCATGGTAGCGAACCGCCGTCGGTTTCCGGCTTGGTGTGAGCGGGCTTGCTCGCGCCCGCGCGTGCCTTCGCCTGGCTCTGCTCCAGCCGCCACTCTCGGATGCGGGCGTGGTGCCCTGATAACAGCACCTCCGGGACCCGCCAGCCACGGTATTCCGCAGGCCGGGTGTAATGGGGATACTCGGGGGCTCCGGCCAGGGCACGGCTGAACGACTCCTCAACGGCAGAGGTCTCGTCTCCGAGAACCCCCGGCAGCTTGCGCAACACCGCATCGCACACGACCATCGCCGGGATCTCGCCTCCCGCGAGGACATATCGGCCGATCGAGATCTCTTCGGCTGCGAAGTGATCAAGCACGCGCTGGTCAAACCCCTCGTAACGGCCCGACAGGAGCGTGAGCGACTCCTCCACGGCGAGCTCATCCACCAAGGCGTCGTCTAGCAGGCGCCCAGTGGGGGTCATAGCGATGATCCGCCGTCGTTCCGGCAACAAAACGGGGTCGATTCCGTAGCGCGCCCGCAGCGCGGCTTCCACCACATCGACCCGGAGCACCATCCCGGCTCCACCGCCAAACGGTTCGTCGTCGACCTGGCCCGCCTTTAGCGGCGTGTGGTCGCGGTAGTTGACGCAGGCCAGCCGGTGTCCCTGGGCCAGGGCACTGACCACGTGCCGCTGCGCGCGGAACCAGTCGAAGGCGGCGGGAAAGAGCGTGAAGACGTCGATGTCCATGGCCGGGGCTCGTTGGCTGTCGCTCTAGCTTGAGTCGCGCCCCAGAAACTGCAGATCGACCTGGATCACCTTTGTCTCCACATCGACTGAGCGGACCGCGTCGGACACGAGCGGAACCAGGAGATTTTCACCGCCGTCCGCGAGCTCAACCTCGAGCACATCCACCGAGGGCAGCGCCATCAGGCGCCGGACGGTTCCAACCACGTCCTCCCCGTCGCGGACACTGCACCCCTCAAGCTCCTCGGCCCACCACTCGTCGGCATCGAGGTCGGGAGCCTCGGCCCGAGCTACCAGCAGCTCCTCGCCAACCAACGCCTGCACGGCATCCCGGTCGTGGCAGCCTTCGATCGCGATGATCGGGCGGCTGTCCGCACCGGCCCGGCGGATGATTCGGCGCGACTCGGTGCCTATCACCACCGACGCCCCCTCATCCAGCAGCTGTGGGGTGGGCTGGATGACGTGAAAGCTCCCGTCAAGGCCGTGCGGCCGGCCGACGCGGCCAGCCCGCAGCCACCGGCCTTCGGCCATCAGCCGTCGACGATGTCCAGGAACACCCGCCGGCCCTGCTTCGCGCCGCCGCTCTTGATGATGGCCCGAAGCGCGGACGCAGTTCTTCCGGCCCGCCCGATCACGCTTCCATAATCGTCGTCGGCCACTGAGAGCTCAAGCACGGTGGCACTGTCTTCCTGGACCTCGGCGACCCGTACCTGGTCGGGCTCATCGACCAGACCCCGAGCCAGATATTCGAGCAGCTCCTTCACCCGGAGAGCCGCCTCCTCAGCTGGGGCCGATGCCCTGCGTGCGCAGCAGCTTGCGAACCGTGTTAGAAGGCTGGGCGCCGCGGGCCAGCCAGCTGCGGATGCGCTCCTCGTCGAGCACGATCGTCGACGGAGACGTCTGAGCGTTGTAATGACCGACGGTCTCGATCACGCGTCCGTCCCGCTTGGAGCGCTGGTCAGCGACGACCACCCTCCAGATCGGGTTCTTGTGCGAGCCGATGCGCGTTAGCCGAAGTCTCACTGCCATGGCAGAACGAGGTTAGCGGGCCGGAGAACCTAGCGGCCCTGCCGCATCAAGGCCCCGAGGTCCGGCATCCGTCCCTGGCTGAGCTGGCGCATGACCTTGCGCGTCTGCTGAAACTGCTTGATCAGCGCCTTGACGGCCTGGACGTTGGAGCCCGAGCCCTGGGCAATGCGCAGCCGCCGGGACCCATTGATCAACTCAGGATGGCGTCGCTCCTGGGGGGTCATCGACAGGATGATGGCCTGGAGCCGGTCGAATTCGCGCTCGTCGATCTTGACCCCCTGGAGTTCCTTGCCCATCCCGGGGATCATGTTCAGCAGTGATTGCAGTGGCCCCATTCGCCTGATCTGGCGGAGCTGGTCCAGAAAGTCGTCCAAGCCGAACTCCTGCGCGCGGATCTTGCGCTCCAGCTCGGCGGCCTGACGGTCGTCATAGGCGTCCTGAGCCTTCTCGATGAGCGTCATCACGTCGCCCATGCCCAGGATCCTCTGGGCCATCCGGTCGGGGTGGAAGCGCTCGAACTGATCGAGCTTCTCGCCTGTCGAAGCGAACAGGATCGGCTTGCCGGTGACTTCCTTTACCGAAAGCGCGGCGCCGCCGCGGGCGTCGCCGTCCAGCTTGGTCATCACCACGCCATCGAAATCCACCGTCTCCCCGAACTGCTCGGCGACATTGACGGCGTCCTGACCTGTCATGGCGTCAACGACGAGCAGGATCTCGTGAGGTTGGATCGCCTCTTTGATGTTGGCCAGCTCGGTCATCAGCTCCTGGTCGACATGGAGCCGGCCGCTGGTGTCGACGATCAGGACATCTTTTCCCTCGGACCCGGCTCGCTCACGCGCCCAGGAGGCGATCCCCACCGGATCCTCGTCGGTGCCGCGCTCGTAAACCTCGACCTGGGCCTGGCGAGCCAGCTTCACCAGCTGATCGACGGCCGCGGGACGGTACACGTCGCACGCCGCCACCGCCACCGATGACCCCCGCTCGCGCAGGTAGCGTGCGAGCTTGGCCGTTGCCGTCGTCTTACCGGAACCCTGGAGGCCGGCCATCAGCACAATCGTGGGTGGGCGTGGCGAGAATGAGATGTCTCGAGCGGCTCCACCCATCAGCTCCGTGAGCTCGTCGGAGACGATCTTGACGACCTGCTGGCCGGGGTTGAGCTTGCCGACCACCTCGGCTCCGAGCGCCCGCTCGCGCAGCGCCGTGGTGAAGCTCTTGACCACCTTGAAGTTGACGTCGGCCTCCAGCAGCGCCAACCGGATCTCCCGCAGGGCCGCGGAAAGGTCTTCCTCAGTCAGCGTCCCGTGGCCTCGCACGTCGGCCAGGGTGGCCTGGAGTTTCTCCGTCAGCGAATCGAACACTCGGCCGAGGTTACTCGGGACTGACCAGCGCTCGAGCGTAATCCAGGGCGTCGAAGGGGCGCAGATCCTCGAGCTTCTCCCCCACTCCGATCAGCTTCACCGGGATTCCGAGCTCGGATGCGATGGCCAGCGCGATCCCGCCCTTGGCCGTCCCATCGAGCTTGGTCAGAACGAGGCCATCGACGCCGACTGCTTCCGAGAACAGGCGGGCCTGTCGCAGCCCGTTCTGGCCGGTCGTGGCGTCCACCGTTAGGAGTGTCTCGTGCGGCGCGTCCGGAATCTGCTTGGAAATCACCCGCCGGACCTTCTCGAGCTCAGCCATCAGGTTCTCCTGGGTGTGTAGCCGGCCCGCGGTGTCGATCAGCACGACGTCCGCTGCGTCCCGGCGAGCCGCCGCGATCGCCTCGTACGCCACCGAGCCGGGATCAGCGTCGGCCGGCCCGCGGACGAACCGGGCTCCAGCCCGCTCGGCCCAGACCTCGAGCTGCTCGACGCCCGCCGCCCGGAACGTGTCGGCCGCGGCCAGCGTCACCGAGCGGCTGAATTGCTGGGCCAGATGCCAGGCGAGCTTGCCCACGCTGGTCGTCTTGCCCGTTCCGTTGACCCCGGCGACCAGGATGACCGTGGGCTGGTGGCGGAGATCGATCCGGTCGTCCTCACCGGGGCTGCGGGCAATCTCCGCCAGCAGCTCAGTCAGGCGGACGGTCAGCTCCTCGCCGCCGCTCAGGCCCTCGGCGGTCGCCTCGTGCTCGAGCCTTTGCACGACCTTGGCCGTCGTCGACGCTCCCACGTCTGCGTAGATGAGTGCCTCCTCGAGCCGCTCCCAGGTCTCCTCCCCCAGCGTGTCATCGAACAACGTGGCTTGAATCTCGCTGCTCAGCGCTTGGCGTGTCCGGCGCAAGCTGTCCCTGAGCCGCCGGAAGCGCCCCCCACGCGAGCCCTGTTCGCCCTCGTCCTCGGGAGCCGTCCCAGTTGCCGCCGCCGTACCACCGTCGACGATGAAAAGGTCCTGCCAGTCGCGAGCCATCGTGTGGGGGGTCAGGCCGCGGCCTCGGCGACGCCGAGGGGGGCCGCGTCAGCGATGTCATCGCTGGCGGCCTCGTCTCGCGGGAGCCGGCGCGAGATCACCTTCGAGACGCCGTCGCCGCCCATCGAGACGCCATACAGGAAGTCGGCCGCTTCCATCGTGCGGCGCTGGTGCGTGACCACGATGAACTGAGCATGCTTCGAGTAGGCCCGCAGCAGTCCCAGGAAGCGATCGATGTTGAGATCGTCCAGCGCCGCCTCCACCTCATCGAGGATGTAGAACGGACACGGACGGGCTAGGAACACGGCGAACAGGAAAGCCAGCGCCGTCAGCGATTTCTCGCCGCCTGAGAGCAGAGTCAGCCGCCGCATCGCCTTCCCGGCGGGATTGATCTCGATCTCGACGCCCTGAAGCTCTTCCTCGGGGTCGGGGGCGGCCGTCCCCTCCCCACCTTCCGGCTCGCCCTCGGCGTCGGTGGATTCGGGGGTCTCGCCGCCGAGGACAGCCGCTGGACCATCGCGATCAGCCACGAGCCGCAGCCTTCCGTGTCCGCCCGGGAACAGCTGCCCCACCACCTGCTCGAAGTTCGCGGCGGCAGCCTTGAACGTCTGTTCGAAGGTCTCACGGATCTGCCGATCGGTGTCCGAGATCAGCTTCTCGAGCTCTCGAAGAGCATCCTCCAAGTCGGTCCGCTGGCGTTCGAGCTCCTCGACGTGCTCCAGCGCATCGGCGTACTCCTGCTCGGCCAGCGGGTTGATCGGACCGAGCTGCTCGCGCCGGCGCGCCAGCCGCTCAAGGCGAACGTGGAGCGCCTCACGCCGGTCAGCCGGCAGCTCCTCCTCGGCCGGCGCGGCCTCGAGGCCCAGCCGGGCGGCCAACTGGCGCAGATCCTGCTCGGCTTCATCGCCCCGGTCGCGAGCTCGCTGGAGAGCGACTTCGCGCTCGGTCAGCTCCTCGCTCACCCGATGAAGCTCGGTTTGCAGCGGTGCTTCCTCCTGGGCACATTCCCGCAGTTCGGCGGCCACGTGCTCGGCCGCCTCGCTGTCGTCCGCCAGCGCTTGCTCAAACCAGGCGCGGCGCTCATCGATCGCCGAGGCAGTGCTCTGGAGCGCTGTGGCCAGCGCCTCGAGCTCTGGAACGAGTGCCGCGTGGCTGGCCACTCCGGTCGCCAGCGCTTCGGACAGACGCCGCCGGCGCTCGAGCTCGGCGCGGCCGCGGGCCAGCGCGTCCTCCTCGCTCCCTAGCTCGGCGGTCAACGCGCGGCGCCGCGCCTCGCCGGGGCCTTCATCAGGAGCCGCGCGACGCCGCTCAATCAGCGCCGCGATGCGGCGTTCCTCCTCGCCGGCGTCGTCGCGCTCGCGCGCCGCGGCTCGATGGATCTCGAGGGCTCTCTGTAGCTCGGACTCGGCCGCGCCCTCATCGGCGCGGGCGCCCTCGAGCGCCGACGCCGCGCTGACCTCGCCGCTGGCTGCCCGCTCGCTCTCCGCGATCAAGCGATCACGGCGGTTGCGCTGTTCGAGTATGCGCTCCTCCCCCGTGGCCGCAACCTGGCGTAGCTCGGCGCCGGGTACTGAGAGCACCCTTCCATCTAGGGTGAGCGCGACCCCATCGAAGTTCGGATCGAGATCGGCCAGCGACTCGACAACCCAGGTTGTCCTGATCAGAGCTCTGGCCAGGTCGGCAGCTGGCCCTGTGCCGTGGACTCTTGTGGCCAACAGCTCAGCGCCAGCGGCGGGCGGAGCGCCGTCATCCAGGTCCCCGGGAAGAAGGTGCGTAATCAGGGCCCTCCCGCCATCCGGCCCCGCCCGATCGAGCAGCGAATCCGCCGCCGCGCGGTCTTCCACCACAGCCGCGCTCAGGCGGCCGTCCAGAGCGGCCGCCACGGCGAGCTCGTAGCCGGGATCCACCTCGAGCTGATCGGCCAGCAACCGTGCGCCTCCGGGGGCTCCGGCGTGGCTTCGCAGGAACTGATTGACGGCGGCGAGCTCGCCGCCCACTCGGGCCGCTTCCACCCTGGCCGCCTCGACGCCGCGCTGGGCCTGGTGGACCGCCGCCCGCGCCCGATCAAGGGTCCGCTCGGCGGTCTTGCGGGCCTCGAGGGCAGACTCCACCGCGATCTGGCATGCAGCCGTCCGGCTGGCCGCTGCGGACCTCTCTGCCCCCAAACCGGCCAAAGCTCGCTCCAGCTCGTCCTCGCGCTGGCGCTCCAGCTCGGCGAGCTCGGCTTTAAGCGTGGTGATCCGCTCCTCGGCCGCTGCCTCCGAGCTCTCCGCGCGGTCCGCCTGCTCGAGGAGGGCCAGCTGGCGCTGGGAGCGCTCCAGCCGGTCCCGGACTGCGCCGGTCGTCGAGCGGATCGCCGACGCCCGGTCAGCAACGCGCTCTGCGGCCGACCGGGCGGTGAAGCACCGGCGTGAGAGCTCATCGCGGTGGGCGCTGCGTCCAGCCAGCGCCTCCTCGGCGGCTTCCCGGCGACTTGCCACGGCTTCGAGCTCTCGCTCGACCTGCTCGCGGCGCGCGCGTGAGCCAGCGGCGGCGCTCTGGGCTTGCTCGGTGATCTGAAGGCGGGAGCGCAGCTCATCCCGCGCTAGCTCCCACCGAGCCTCAAGCACCTGACGCTCGATCCGAGCATGGAGCTCGGCCGCCTCGGCCTGACGCTTCAGAGGACGCAGCCGTGTTCGAGCCTCGCGCTCCACGTCGAGCGCCCGGTCGAGGTTGTCCTGGGTCCGCTCGAGTTTGAGCTGGGCCCGTCGCCGGCGCTTGCGGTGCTTGCCCAGCCCAGCGGCCTCTTCGATCAGCAGTCGCCGGTCACGCGGCTTGGATGTGACCAGAGATTCCACCCTGCCCTGGGAGATGACCGAGTGCATCTCCTTGCCCAGGCCGGTGTCCGAGAGCACTTCGACGATGTCGATCAACCGGCACCGAGCGCCGGCCAACCGGTACTCGCCTTCTCCGGCTCGGTCGAGCCGTCGGACGATCGAGACCTCGGGTGCTCCGAGGCCGAGACCGCCCTCGCTGTCATCAAGGACGAGTTCGACCTCAGCGGCGCGGCTGGCCTGCCGGCCGGGAGCGCCCGAAAAAATCACGTCCTGCATGGCCTGGCCCCGCACGGCCGCTGGGGACTGCTCTCCCAGGGCCCAGAGCACGGCGTCGGTGACGTTGGATTTGCCCGAGCCGTTCGGGCCGACGATCACGGACACGCCCGGGCCGAACTCCAGCCGGGTGCGCTCGGGAAAAGATTTGAAGCCCTTGACGGTGATCGAGCGGAGAAACATCAGGACCGGGACGGGACGGACTGAAGCTGCATCAGGTGGCCCTACCCATTGCGAGCAGCGCCGCCTGGGCCGCTTCCTGTTCGGCGTCTTTCTTGCTTCGGCCCTGGCCGCGCCCCACCTCCTCGCCCCCGACGAGGGCGCTGACCGAGAACACCCGATCGTGGGGAGGGCCATCCTCCTGGATCACGTCGTAGACGACCACCGATCCCCGCCGGGCCAGGAGCTCCTGAAGCGTGGACTTGAAGTCGACCGAGCGCTCGAGCGCGTCCTCGATCTCAGGGGTGAATGCCTCGACGACGGCAACGGAAGTGCGCTCATAACCGAACGCGACGAAGCAGGCGCCGATCACGGCCTCGATCACCGACGCCAGGACGCGCTCTGCCCGAACCAAGGTCTCGGCGCCGGCCGATGCCTGGGGAGGCGCTGCCGCCAGAAGCCGCTCGGGGAGCCCAAGTCGCTCAGCCACCGCCCGGCACGAACGCCCCGAGACCGCCTGGGCGCGGATCTTGGTGAGCTGCCCCGCGCCAAAGCTCTCGGGGTTCAGCAGTGGATAGAGGTGGGCGCTCACGGCCAGGGCCAAGACGCTGTCTCCGAGGAATGCGAGTCGCTCATAGGACTCCGAGCGCCGATCGCTCCATGAGGCGTGGGTGAACACGGGTGCAGCGATCTCAGGCGAGAGCTCATCGAGCAAGGCGCGTAGCGCCTCCACGCTGCGGTCCTCGCTCACGGCGCTGCCGTTGACCTGGCCGACGTTCACTCCGCGTCCGGGCGCTGGCCAGCCGGCGTAGCGTCGGCGGGCGCGTGAGCGAGCACGAAGTCCACGGTCTGACCCACGGTCAGGATCTTGGCCGCCTCCTCGTCGGAGATATGGATGCCGTAGGAGTCCTCGAGCTCCTGGACGAGCGTGTACAGGTCAAGCGAATCGGCCTCCAGGTCCTCCCGGAACCGCGTGGCCTCGGTGATCGCTCCGGGGTCCACCTCGAGCTCCTCGGCCAGGTGTGAGCGGATCAGCGTGGAGATCTGATCACGGGTCATTCGTCAGACACCGTAGCCGGGCCCTCGGACGCAGAGGCGACGGAGGCCGCTGGGGATGGGGCACGAAGCGCCCCGGCTTGGGCGAGAGCGTTCTGGGTCCTGGCGATCACGTCCTCCTGGACCGCGCGCGCAGCGACCTCGATCGCCCTGGCAAAGCCTCGGTGCGAGAACCGCCCATGCGCCACCACGCCGACGTGGCGAAGGCCCAGCATGTAGGCGCCGCCCTGTGCCTCAGGGTCGATGTGGTCCCGCAGTCGGCGAACGCCCGAGGAGAGGAGCAAGCCTCCCAGTCGGCCCCGCCAGGAGCCCATGGCGGCGTCCCGGATTGCTCGCAGCGTGGCCAACGAGACACCCTCGGTGAGCTTCAGAGTGACGTTGCCCGTGAAGCCATCCATGACGAGTACGTCGGCCGCGCCCTCGGGCAGCTGGGTGCCTTCGATGTTCCCGATGAAGTTGAGGCCGGCACCGGCTGGGCCGGCGAGCTGCTCATGCACGCCCACCAGCTCGGGCGTCCCCTTTGACGGCTCCTCTCCGTTGGACAGCAGCGCTACACGCGGGGAGGAGATTCCCATGACCGCCTGGGCGAAAGCGGATCCCATGTGCGCGAACTGGACCATGTGCTCGGGCCGGCACGTCACGTTCGCGCCGACATCGAGCAGCAGGACGGGGGTGGAGCCCGGAAGGGGGAGCGGCAAGGCCAGCGCCGGTCGATAGATCCCGCGATCCCGCTTGAGGTTAAAGAGCGCCGCGGCCAGCGCTGACCCGGTCGAGCCCCCTGATACGAGCGCCTGGGCGTGGCCGTCGGCGACCGAACGGGCTGCCTGGACGATCGAGGCCTCGGGGGTGGTCCGCACCGCGAAAGCCGGATCGGATGCCTTGGCGATCGACACAGGGGCATCGACAACCTTCACTCCTTCGCCGACCTCGCCGATCACATCGGCCGGTCCGAACAGCAGCACCCGGATGCCCTGCTGGGCAGCGGCCGCTGCCCCCAGCGCAACTTCCCGCGGACCTAGGTCAGCCCCGCCGGCGTCGACCGCGACGGTGGTCATGAACTAACCGGCGTGCTGGGCCGATTCTGGAGAGATGACCTCTCGCCCCTTGTAGCTGCCGCACTCGGGGCAGACCCGGTGAGGGAGCCGCGGGCTGTGACATTGCGGGCACAGGTTGTACGCAGGGGCCTTCGTCTTGTGCTGCGAGCGCCGCTTGGAGGTACGGGCGTGCGATTGCTTCTGCTTCGGTACGGCCATGGAGGCAGTGTATCCAGCGGTTCTCTAGCCGCAGTTCGGGCCGGCTCGCCCCGGCCGGTGATTGGCCCGGACGGGCTCAGTCGAAGCGGAGCTCAGACAGTTTCGCCCAACGCGGATCGGCCTGTCGCTCGTGGTGATGATCGGGACCGGCGTCTTTGAGGTTGACGCCGCACACCGGACACAGACCGGCGCAATCGTCTTGGCAGAGAAGAACGGTCGGCAGCGCCAGAGCCAGGGCATCACGTGCCCACGCCCCCAGGTCGAGCACCTCCCGCTCCAGATAGGGCGAGGACAGCTCCTCTCCCCCGCCCGGCTGCGATATCTCGCAAGCATCGACATCAAAGGACGGGTCGGCGTCGGCCAGACACCGCATGCAGGGCCCAGTCATGGTGGCCCGAAACCGGAGCCTGAGCGCATAGCCGCTTCCCGTCGTGCGCGACACCTCGAGGACGGCCGGCAGGGCCTCAGGCGTCACGCGGTAGCGCTGGCCTCCTAATGAGAACGGCTCAATCGCCACTGAGAGCTCGAGCCGCCGTCCCTCGCCAGCTGTCAGATGCAGGCCCGAGAGGTCGAAGGTGTCCGTGCGCAGAGGCACCGTTTCGAGCTTAGCGACCGGGGTTTGCCGGACCGGAGAGGATGTCGGGCGCTCGTCGTGGTCTAGGTTTCGGGGATGGCCGAGTTCAGCACCCTGTCCCTCGATACCGAGGCGCCAATCGCCAGACTGACCCTCAACCGACCGGAGCGCCTCAATGCCCTCAGCCCTGAGTGCCTGAAGGAGCTGATAGCGGCGGCGGACCTTTTGACCCAGGCAGCTCGCGTGAAGGTGGTCCTCGTGACGGGCGCGGGTCGCGCGTTCTCTGCGGGGTTTGACCTGCGGGGCTTCGACGGTGAGCCGGACTCCGAGCGAGTCGACCTGGGAAGGCGGATGGCCGACGCGATCAGTTCCATCCCGTCGCTGACGATCGCGGCAATCCGCGGTCACTGCGTCGGGGGGGCTGTGGTCCTGGCCGCCGCCTGCGATATCAGGGTCGCGGCGAGAGGCACACGCTTTGCGATTCCCGAGGTGGACCTCGGCATCCCGCTGGCTTGGGGAGGAATCCCCCGGCTGGTACGCGAGCTCGGCCCGGCCCTGACCAAGGAGCTCGTGCTGACCTGCCGGCCCTTCAGCGCCGAGGAGGCTCACGCCTCGCGGTTCCTGAACCGTGTGGTGGACGACGACGCGCTCGACGCCGAGGTCGACGCTCTGGCGAACGAGCTGGCCAGCAAGCCACGACTACTCCTGCGGCAAACCAAACAGCTAGTGAACGCGACGCTGGAGGAGGCCTACTCGACCAAGCAGAGCTTCCGTGATGGCGAGGCCATGATGGCGGCACTGCGGGACGAAGAGTCCCGGGCGGCGATGGGGCGATACCTGGCCGGACGCGCTTCCGGTGACGGCGAGGGAGCGCCCGAAAGCGAGCTCGCCCCGTGAATTGGGGAGAGTTCTCCAAAGCAAGCCCTGAGCTGGCGGCGCTCGGCTGGGAGCGGTTTCACGGCCAGGAGCTATGCATGCTGGGCACGATCAGGCCGAACGGCTGGCCCCGTATCAGCCCTTGCGAGCTAGACCGTGTGGGTGATGAATTGATGCTGGGAATGATGTGGCAGTCGCCGAAGGCCCGTGATCTGCTGGCCGACGATCGCTGCGTCCTTCACAGCTGCACTTCGAGCCGCATGGGGACCGAGGGCGATTTCAAGCTGTACGGCCGGGCTCGGGACGTCCAGGAGCCCGAGGTCCGTGACGCGTACCGCGCGGCGATCCGCGCGCGCATCGATTGGGAGCCCACCGGAGACTTCCACCTCTTTGCGATCGAGGTCGAGTCGGCGGGCTTTGTCGTCTTCGGCGACGACGGCTACGGAATGGCTTGGGACCCGGATCGCGGGACCAGACGCTGGCGTCAACGCGAGGAGTGACCGGCTGTCAGGCCGCTGCGCGGTCTGGGGGCGTCAGCTGGTGCTGGGGATCCTCCGCCGGCAGGAGCTCGGGCGGAGACAGTGACTCGACGTCCGGCGATTCCAGCTCGGCCACCGCCACCCTGCGGGCGCCGCTCGTTACCTGGTCGATTCGGGGTAGCTCGCTGTCGGCCGAGACTGCCCCATGGTCGGCGAAGCGCCTGGCTTGGGGCAGGATCCGCCGCTCGTAGGAGCCGACCGTGTCGTTGTAGGCGTTGACCGTGCTGTTGAGCCGTGTACCGAGCTTGTCGAGCAGAGTCGCCAGCTTGAACAGCCGGCTATGGAGCTCACGGCCGAGGTCTGAGATCGCCTGAGCCGACTCGGCCACGCGCTCCTGCTGCCAACCGTAGGCAATGGTTCGCAGCAAGGCCAGGAATGTGGTGGGTGTGGTGATGAGCACGCGCTTGTCCATGGCGTCCTCGAGCAGTGTGGGATCCGCCTCGAGCGCCGAGCCATACAGGTGCTCACCAGGGAGGAACATGACCACGAAGTCAGGCGCGGACTCGAGTTGGTCCCAGTACGCCTTGTCGGCCAGCGCCTTGACGTGCTTGCGCAGCAGTCGAGCGTGACGGCGGAGGTGCTCCTCGCGCTCCTGCTCGTCGCGCGCCTCGTATGCATCGAGCACACCCTGAAGCGGCGCTTTCGCGTCGACCAACACGTGCTTGCCGCCAGGCATCCTGACGATGAGATCCGGGCGCAGCACGCTGTCACCAGGGAGCTGTGACTGCTCGACGAAGTCGCAGTGGCGGACCATGCCGGCGAGCTCGACCACGTTGCGCAGTTGCATCTGACCCCACTGGCCACGCGTGTTCGGCTTGCGCAGCGCGGTGACCAGCGCGCCCGTCTCCGTGCGCAGGCGCTCGTTCGTCTGAATCATGTTCGTGAGCTGAGCGTTCAGGCGACCCTGAGACTCGCGGCGATCCTGGTCCAAGCGCAGCAGCTGAGCATCGACTCGTCCGAGTTGGTCTTTCAGCGGAGCGACCAGCTGCTCGACCGCCTGGTGGCGCTTGTCGAGGTCGCCCTTCGCTTCGGCCTGGGCGGTCTGAAGCTGAGCTTTGGCCAGTTCGGTGAGCTGGGCCATGCTGGCCTGAAGGGCCTCGGAGCTCAGAGCCTTGAACGAACTCGACAGGCGCTCCTGGGCGTCCTTGACCGTCTCAAGCCGCTGGGCCCCGAGTTCACGCTCATGCTCGAGCTCGGCCTCGAGTCGGACGAGATCACGGTCGAGCCCGGCCGCCCGGGCGGCTTCGGCGTTCAAGGCCCGCAAGCGCGGACGCGTGGCAAGCGCGACGGCCAGGGCGCCCAGCGCCAGGCCGATGAGTAAGAAGATGGCGATCATGGGCTCTCAAGGTTCTCTAGTGGTCCGGACGGAACGATCCACGATGCAAGAATCCGTGCATGAACGACGCGGCGATCAGGAGGCGAGTGGTCATTTCCGGGCGTGTGCAGGGAGTTTTCTTCCGGGACAGCACTCGGGAGCGAGCGGACGCCGAAGGCGTCGCCGGGTGGGTCTGCAACCGGGGTGATGGGGCACTTGAGGCCGTGCTCGAGGGACCGGCCGACGGGGTCGAGCGCGTCGTGCGCTTTCTTCGCACCGGGCCGCCGCGGGCGCAGGTGTCCGACGTTCAGATCAGCGAGGAGGCGACCGAGGGGTTGACCGGCTTCGAGGTGCGGTGATGGGAGCCAGCGACGGCGGGGTCGGACGGCCGCTCGGCCGCCGAGGTTTGGGGAGAAACTTCGGCATGGACGAAGAAATCGCCAGGAACGGCCGCCACTGGAGGGGAGGAGTGGGACGAAAGTCGCACATATGGCGACAAATCACCCACGACGGCGATCCACAGAGCGCGCCGGGCCCACCCTGCGGTCGATCCACTGCGAGCCGTTAGCCGCTCTCCTCCACCGCCCGCTCGAACGCTTCGCGCGCCTCCGCGCCCCGCACGGCGAAGACAATCCGCTCGAGCCGGCTGCCCCCGCTGGACACGTGCCGCCGAACCTCGTCGGCCTCGATCCGGGCCGCCTCGTCCAGTGGAAAGCCACCCACGCCGGTGCCGAACGCGACCAGCGCGAGTGACCTCGCGCCGAGCTCCTCAGCGCACTCAAGCGTCGACACCGTCGCCCGCCGGATGATCTCGGCGGAAGTCGGGCCGCCGAGCTCCATCGTGGCCGTATGGATCACCCACCTGCAGGGCAACTCCCCCGCTCCCGTGGCGACCGCCTCCCCGAGGGCGATCGGCCCGGCGCGAGAGCTCGCCTGCTGAACAGCCGGACCTCCGGCTCTCGCGATGGCGCCCGCTACCCCGCCGCCGTGCAGCAGCTGCGTGTTGGCCGCGTTGGAGATCGCGTCGACCTCCAATCGGGTTATGTCCGCCTCGAGAACCTCGATCGCGGTCATGCCGCGAAGCCCTGGCCGGTCGTGAGCTCTAACCGACCTCGGCCGGCTCTTCCTTGCCAGCCAGCCGCTCGCGCCCACGGCGCACGGCGGCGATGAACTTCGAGAGGTTGACCTCGAGCGTGTTGAGGATCTCGTCGGCGTAGTCCTCGGCACCGAGCCGGATCTCACGCTCGCGCGCCCGCGCCTCCTCGATGATGTCCTCGGCGGCGCGCTCGGCCTGCTTGGTGACCTCCTCCTGGGAGATCATGCGCTCCTGGCGCTCGCGCGCCTCCTGCATGATCCGCTCGGCCTCACGCTTGGCTTCGGCCAGCATCTCCTGACGCTCTTTGACGATCCAGCGGGCCTGCTTGATCTCTTCCGGGATCGTGGCCCGCATCTGATCGAGGATGTCGTAGATCTCGTCCTTGTCCACGCGGACCTGATCGGTCATCGGCACGGACTTCGCGTTGTGAACGAGATCGTCGAGTTTGTCTATGAGTACCAGGACATCCATTTCGTTCCCTTCTGTTCGTCAGCGGCCGAGCCGTTCCTTCAACGCCTTCGCGACCTCCGGCGGCACCAATTCGTCGATGTCACCGCCGAACGTCGCCAGCTCTTTTGCGCCGCTGGAGCTGAGGAAACTGTACTTGGCCGACGCCATCAGGTACACGGATTCGATCTCTGGGGCCTGCATGTGGTTGAGCTGGTTCATCTCGAGTTCGTACTCGAAGTCCGAGATCGCTCGCAGTCCCTTGACGATCGCCATCGCCCCGCGCTCGCGAGCAAACTCGACCAAGAGGGTGCTGAACGGCTCAACAGACACGTTTGAAAACTCTCGGGTTGCCCTCTGGACGAACGCGACTCGCTCCTCGGTGCTGAACACCGTTTTGCCCTTGCGCCACGGCAAATTGACGACACCGACCACCAGCTCGTCGAACATCGTGCAGGCACGGCCGATCACGTCGAGATGACCGTTGGTCATCGGGTCGAACGTGCCCGGGCAAATTGCTATTCGCTTGTCATTGGCCATTGAAAGTTGCTCTCAAATCGCGAGCTGGAAAATCTCTATCAGCGTGTCTCCGTAGCGACGCTCGTCCGACGGTGCTGGCAACGCGAGCTTGAGCGGCGCCCGCCGATCGCTCTCGATGACGACGCGCGCGCTCGGCGTGAGCACCGGCATCAGCGCCTGACCGAGCACCGGTCCGAGTGCCGCCGCTTGACCGTATGGGGGATCCAGGAAGACGAGATCGTATTGCCGCGCGTAAGTCCGTGCGTTGCGGAGGAATGGCAACGCCTTCTGGTGGAGCACCTCCAGGGAGAGGTTAAGCATCTCGACGTTGCGGCGGATGGTGGTGATCGCGGCCGCTGAGGAATCGACGAGCGTGGCGTGCCGAGCGCCACGCGACATCGCTTCGATCGCCATCGCGCCTGAGCCGGCGAACAGGTCAAGCACGGTGGCCTCGCCCACATCGGCGAGGATCGAGAACACCGCCTCACGCACCCGTTCGGGCGTCGGGCGGGTGGCCCGACCGCGAGGCGCGTGCAGCGTTCGCCCCCGGAACGTTCCGCCGACGACTCTCACGAGGCTGGGCTCGTCATCCGCCGTGCCTTCTCAAGCCCGGATCGGCTCCGCGGCCTCCTCCCCCAGCGACCGCATGAGCGCATCTTGGAGCAGCGCATTCACCGGCGACTCCAGCGACGGATCCTCGGCCAGGATCGCCCTGGCAGTTTCGGCCGCCTGCTCCAGAACCGCGGCGTCGCGGGGCAGTTCGGCAACGCGAAAGGCGGCCACGCCATGCTGCCGCGTGCCCGCCAGCTCCCCCTCACCGCGGAGCCGGAGATCGACCTCCGCCAGCTTGAAGCCATCCGATTGCGAGGCCACCGCACGCAGGCGGGCCGAATCACGCGGACCAAACAGGAGGCACAGAGAGGGCCACGGCCCGCGCCCGATCCGACCCCGCAGCTGGTGAAGCTGCGAGATCCCGTAGCGGTCCGCGTCCTCGACGAGCATCACGGTGGCGTTTGGGACGTCGATCCCGACCTCGATCACCGACGTTGCGACAAGGACGTCGGCCTTACCGGAAGCAAATGTGGCCATCGCCGCCTGCTTGGCGGCGGGCCGTAACTGGCCGTGCAGCAGGACCAACTCAAAGTCCCGCAGCTCTTCCGAGCGCAGCCGCTCGAATTCGGCCGTGGCCGCCCTGGCCTGGAGCACATCTGATTCCTCCACCAGTGGACATACAACGAACGCTTGGCGACCCTGCCGAAGCTCCTCGCGCAGCCGCTCGTAGGCGCGTGCTCGCTCCCGCTGAGTGGAGCAGACGAAGGTCTGAACCGGCTGGCGTCCACGAGGAAGCTCTCGCAGCAGCGTGAACTCGAGGTCGCCATATCCGGCGAGGGCCAGCGTCCGCGGGATCGGCGTGGCGGTCATGTGGAGCACGTGCGGCGACTCTCCAGCGGTTCCCTTGCGATCCAGAGCGGCACGCTGGGCGACGCCGAAGCGGTGCTGTTCGTCGACCACCGCCACACCCAGCTCGGCAAACCGCACGGAGTCCTCGATCAGGGCATGGGTACCGACGATCAGAGCCAGCTCGCCGGTGGCCAGCTTGGCCCTCAGCTCTCCGGCCCGCTTGGCCGGAGTGGACCCTGTGAGCAGCCCCATCGAGACGGGCTCGGGACCGAGCAGCAGCTGAAGGGTCGCGAAGTGCTGGTCGGCCAGCGTCTCGGTCGGAGCCATCAAGGCGCCCTGGCGCCCCTGCTCCACCGCCCGTAGAAGTGCGTACAGGGCGACGACCGTCTTGCCAGAGCCGACCTCCCCCATCAGGAGCCGCTGCATCGGCTTTGCCCGGCGCAGGTCCTGGTCGATCTGAACCAGCGCCCGGCGCTGGTCGTCCGTGAGCTGGAACGGAAGGATGTCCGACAGCCAGCGCTCGGTGAGCGACCGTGGGTCGTTCAGCACCGGGGCGCTCGAGGCCTCATCGCGGAGCCGGCGGCGGCGGCGAAGGACCAACTGAGCCAGGAGCAGCTCGTCGAAGGCGAGGCGACGGCGTCCGGCCTCGGCCTCCTCCCGGCTGCGGGGGAAATGTGCCGCGCTCAGAGCAGTCGGCCGTGACGGAAGGCCGGACATCGCTCGCATATGCCCCGGGAGGGGCTCGGGGACATCGGCCAGGGCGCCCGCGTGTCGCTGAACGAGGGCAAGGATCTGGGTCGAGGACAACCCGTCGGTCGCCGGGTAATGCGCCACCGCACCCGCCGAGGCGCCCGCCGGGGTCTCCGAAGTGCGGGCATGGGCCTGGACGCCGAACCGTTGCCGTCCCTGGCAGCGGCCATGGAGCACGAGCCGGGTGCCGGGTCCATAGGACTTGACCAGCCAGGGCTGGTTGAAGAAGGTGGCCTTCATCGCACCGGTCCCGTCGCCCACCGTGGCTTCGACGATCGGACGCATGCCCCGGCGGCGCACCGACCGCGAGGAGATGCTGCGGACCTCCACCACGACGGTGGCGCTTTCACCCGGAGCCAGCTCGGCCACTGTACGTGCCTCACGCTGATCCCGGGGCAGGTGCTCCAGCAGATCTCCGACCGTCTGGAGCCCGAGCACAGCGGCGGCGTGCTTGGCTTTTGCTCCGATCAGCTCGAGCGGTTCAGCGAGCCGGGATGGTCGTGGATACCGAACCGGAGCGTCCTGGAGCTCGTCCGCGGTCAGGGGCCGGGACGACGAAAAGGCGGTGGGCGGCATTCCTCGGAGGATGATGAACCGCTTGGCGGTCGCGAAGCGCCGGCGCCGGCCCGGTTACTCAGCCGCGAGCAGCCACCAATAGTTGGGCTGACCGCCCTCGGAGAGCTCGAGCTCGATTCCGTCGGCGGGCAGGCTCGTGACCGCCGCGTCGTCAAGCGGGGCGTCAGCTCCTCGCAGGATCGTGATCAGCTCGGCGTCCTCCGCCAGGCGCTTCAGGACCCCGGCCAACGCCTCGCGCGGGTCCCCCCACACGACGATCTCGTCCTCGACAAACCCGACTGCCTCACCCTGGTGAAAGCGCCCCCGGACGTCGTCGCGAGCCGCGGGGGCCACCGCCCCCGTGCGAACGCGCTCCAGCGTGTCGTGCATCATCTCGGCGTTCTCCTCGACGCTCCGCGACGAGTCGAAGCTGATGGCCGCGGCCAGACCGGCCTGGGGCGAGCCTGAGGACACGACCTTGACCACCCGATCCGACAGGGCGGCCGCACGCTCGGCGGCCATCACGACGTTCGGGCTGTTGGGAAGAACCAGCACCTCCTCGGCGGGAATGGCGTGAATGGCCGCCAGCAGGTCGTAAGTCGACGGGTTGAACTTCGGGCCGGCATCCAGGGACCTGACGCCGAGGCTTTCGAACAGGCGACGCATTCCGTGGCCGCTGGTCACGGCCAGGGCACCCGTTCTAACGAGCCCCCCCGCGACCAGGCGGTCGTCTCGCTCCTTGATCTGCTGGTACATGTCCGCGACGTCCAGGTGCGAGACAACGCCGGCGCCTACGAACACCGCCGTCGCCGCATCCGGGCTGTCGGTGTGGACGTGCACCTTGAGGGTCGTTTGGTCTCCGACCACGAGCACCGAGTCTCCGAGCTCCTCGAGCGCCCGGACGTAGCCGCGAGGATCAAGGTTGCTGCCAGTGACCGCGAAGTTCGTGCAGTACCGATAGGTGCCCGACGAGTGCTGGGGGTGGGTCACACGGGCCGCGGCTTGGTGGTCGATCGGCGGCGGCGCCGTCCCCCTGAGGGCCCCGATGATCCCGGCGAGCAGGACGGTGACGGCGTAGCCGCCGGCATCCACCACGCCGGCTTCGCGCAGCACAGGCAGCAGGTCGGGCCCGCGCTCTACGGACTCCTGCCCCGCCTCGAGCGCCCGCTCGATGATGTCGGCGATCACGCGATCCTGATCGGCGGGGGTGGAGTCCGGACCCAACCTCGCCTCGGAGGTGTGGGCCAGTTCCGAGACCACGCGTGCCGCCATCTCACGCACGACGGTCAGGATCGTGCCCTCCGCCGGTTCACGCACCGAGCCGTATGCCTGGTCGGCCGCACGGGCCAGAGCGGCACCGATCAGCACCGGGTCCACCAGTTCACCGGGCCGGCTGGCCAGTTCCTCCGCGGCGCCTCGGATGAGCTGGGAGAGGATCACCCCCGAGTTTCCCCGCGCGCCCAGGAGGGCTGCCCGGGCCACCGATGCGACGATCTCGTCGCGGCCGATCTCGTCGAGCGAGGACCCGGAGGCGGCAGTGCTCAGCCGGTCGAGCTCTTGCAGCACCGCCCGTAGGGTCAGAACCATGTTGTCCCCGGTGTCTCCGTCGGCCACCGGGAAAACGTTGAGGTCGTTGACCTCTTCTCGCCGGGCTTCCAACGCGGCCAGGGCCGCCTGAACTACCGAGCGGAACCGGGCGAGGCTGTGGTCGGAGTCGGGTCCGCCGGCCACGCGCCTACGGAGCCTTGACTACCTTGCCTGCCTTCAGGCAGCGCGTGCACACATAGACGCGGCGAGGCGTGCCGCCGTCAGATATGCGGACGCGCTGGAGGTTGGGTTCGAACCGGCGCTTGGTGGCCACCATCGAGTGGCTCCGGCTGTGTCCGAAGGCGGGACCCCTCCCGCACGCATGGCAGACCTTGCTCACGCGGGCGAGTATATCCGCGCGCTCGCGCCAAACTCCGCGCGCTCGCGCCAAACTCCGCGCGCTCGCGCCAAACTCCGCGCCCTCGCGCCGACCCCGGGCTCGGCGCCTAGGGGCAAACCCCGTTTCCGCGCCTATGCGCCAAACCCGGCCTGGCGCCGCGGGACCGTGATCTGCTCCTTGACCGCCAGGGCGGCCATGGCGGCCTCCACGGCGTGGCGCCCCGTATCACGCTTGGCCCCTCCGAGAACCCGTTCAAGCGCCTGCTCCATCGTGTCGACGGTCAGGACTCCGAACCCGCACGGTACGCCGGTCAGCAACTGGACCTGCTGGACGCCTCGAGCGGCCTCACCGCATACGTAGACGTAGTGGTCGGTCTCGCCCCGGATCACGGCGCCAAGGCAAATGATGGCGTCGTAGCGTCCAGATCCGGCCGCGTAGCTGGCGATCAGCGGAAGCTCGTAGGCGCCCGGTACCTCAAAGCGATCGATCTCGCAGTCGCCCTCCTCGGCCAGAGCTGATCGCGCGCCTTCCTCGAGGCGCTGGGCAAGCTCGGGATAGAAGGTGGCCACGCACAGGGCCACCCGCCGGTCACTCATCGCCCTCGTGAGCGGGCGGATGCTTCCGCTGCTCGGCGTGGAGCATCTCCTCATCCAGAGCGAGGCCCTGGTGGTGCAGCGTATGGCCCATGCGGTCACGCTTCGCGTTCAGATAGGCCTCGTTGTGGGGGTTCGGGACCTGCTGGATCGGGATCTGGTCGGTGACCGACAGCCCATAGCCGGCCAGGCCGGAGATCTTCTTCGGGTTGTTGGTCAGGATGCGGATCGAGCTCAGACCGAGATCGGACAGGATCTGGGCCCCGATGCCGTAGTCGCGCAGGTCCGCCGGCAGCCCCAGCCTGAGATTGGCGTCGACGGTGTCAAGCCCCTCCTCTTGCAGCTTGTACGCCCGCAACTTGTTGAGGAGCCCGATGCCCCGGCCTTCCTGGCTCAGGTAGAGGAGAACCCCACACCCCTCCTTCTCGATCATTGACAGCGCAGCTTCGAGCTGCTCCCCGCAGTCGCAGCGCAGTGAGTGGAAGACGTCGCCGGTGAGGCACTCCGAATGGACTCGCACCAGCACGTCCGGGGCGCCGGTGATCTCGCCTTTGACGAGCGCCATATGATGCTTGTTGTCGACGAGCGATCGGTAGCCCACAGCCTTGAAGTCGCCGAACCTGGTGGGTAGATCGGTTGCCACGACGCGCTCGACCAGCCGCTCGTGGCGCCGACGGTAGGAGATCAGGTCGGCGATCGTGACCATCTTCAGCCGGTGTTTCCAGCAGTACGCGGCCAGGTCCTCGCCGCGGGCCATCGAGCCGTCCTCGTTCTGGATCTCGCAGATAACCCCGGCCGGATTGAGCCCGGCCAGCCGCGCCAGGTCAACCGATGCCTCCGTGTGACCGGTGCGCTCGAGCACTCCACCGGCCTTTGCCTTAAGCGGTCGAACGTGTCCCGGCTTGACGATGTCGGCCGGCCCCTTGGTGGGATCGATCGCCACCTGCATTGTGTGTGCCTGGTCGTAGACGCTGATCCCGGTGGTGACGCCCTCCCGGGCCTCGATCGTCACCGTGAATGGTGTCTGGTGGGCGCTCTCATTCTTGAGCGTCATCAGCTCAAGATCCAGGTCGTCACACCGCTCTGGAGTCAACGCCAGGCAGATCCAGCCACCGGCCTGCCGCGTCATGAAGTTGATCGCGTCCGGGGTGACGAACTGAGCGGCTATCACGAGATCGCCCTCGTTCTCACGATCTGCGTCGTCCACGACCACGACCATCTTGCCCGCGGCGATGTCCTCGAGGGCGTCCTCGATCGTTGAGTAAGAGCTTTCGACGATGGTCACCGCACGACCAGTTTTTCGACGTATTTGGCCACGACGTCCACCTCCAGGTTGACACGGGTGCCGCCGCCGGCGGCCCCGAGATTCGTGCGCTCCAAAGTCTCAGGGATCAGCGACACGGCAAACGAACGGTCGTCGACCTCGGTCACCGTGAGCGATACACCATCGACGGTGATCGAGCCCTTCTTTACGACGTAGCGCAGAAGATCCGGATCAGCCTCAACGCGCACCCGGCGGGCGAAGCCGTCGTCGATCGTGTCGACGATCCGGCCGAGGCCATCGACGTGGCCTTGAACCATGTGGCCACCCAGCGGCTCCCCAGCTCGGAGCGCAAGCTCCAGATTGACGGGACTTCCCGGCTCGGCGGCGCCGAGCGAGCTGCGCTCCAGCGTCTCGTTCATGACCTTGGCCTCGAAACGCTGAACGCCCACGTCGGTGGCGGTCAGGCAGACGCCGTTCACGGCCACCGAGTCTCCGGTGCGAAGCCGGGCTGCCAGCTCGGCTTTCACCGTGAGCGTTATCCCTCCGTTTGACCGATCGACCTCCTGGATCGTCCCGAGCTCCTGAACGAGACCCGTGAACACGCTCACCACTCCCGTATGCGAGCCGATATGAGCAGGTCGTCGGCCATGCGCTCACAGGTCAGACTGATCGCCCGCATCGCCTCGCCGATCACCTCGGCGCCCTCCCCCTCGAGCGGGTGACGCGCCCCCTTGCCGCCGACGATCAGTCGGGACAGGAACACGCGCATCTCATCGATCTCGCGGGCGTCGAAGAATGCGCCCGCCAAATGCGGGCCGCCCTCTAAGAGCATGGAGGTAACTCCAGCGGCGCCCAGCTGGTCCAGCGCCGAGCGGATGCGAGCCGGTTCGTTCTCCCCCGTGGCGACCACCACGTCGACCCCGTGAGCCCTCAGCGCGTCGGTGGCCGTCCGAGGTGCGGCCCGTGAGACGACGACGGTCAGGGGGTCCTGCCTGGCCCCCTGCACGAGCTGTGAATCAAGCGGCAACCGGGCCGTCGAATCGAACACGACCCGGCGGGGCTGTCGGAGCGCGGCTGGGGTCCGCGCATTCAGCTGTGGGTTATCCATGAGCACGGTGCCGATTCCGACCGCCACTGCGTCGCACTCGGCCCGCCAGCGATGCGAGAGCTCCCGGCTGGCTTCGCCTGAGATCCACTTCGAGTCACCGGTGCGGGTGGCCACCTTGCCATCGAGCGTCATGGCTGATTTGAACAGTACGAACGGCCGCCCGGTGCGGGCGTGTTTGCGGAATGGCTGGTTCTGGAGTCTGGCCTCCGCAGCCAGCTCACCATCAGCCACGAGCACCTCGACTCCTTCGTCGCGGAGGATGCCGAGCCCGCGGCCCGAGGCATGCTCCGAGGGGTCATCCGCGGCCACAACCACCCTCCCGATACCCGCCTCGAGGATGGCCTCGGTGCAAGGTGATGTCCGCCCGCGGTGGCAGCACGGCTCAAGCGATATGTAGAGCGTCACCCCGCCCAGATCGGCGCCGTCGGCTGCCTGAATGGCTTCGACCTCGGCGTGCGGACCCCCAACCGCGCGATGGAACCCCTCGCCGAGTACCTCCTCCCGCCGGCCAAGCACGGCGCCCACCAGCGGGTTGGGGCTTACCGACCCACGGCCTCCCTCGGCCAGCTCAATCGCGCGGGCGAGATGACGGCGATCGGTATCAGTCTCGACCGGCATGCGTTTCCAGGATACGCCGCGAATCCTGACTCTCCTGGTTGCTTCCTGGCGGGCGTCCATGGCCGAAACGCTCGACGCTGGGCTGAGCTGGGCTCGACCCGCTCAGCCTCTGGCACAACTCCCGTCCCGGAGCCGGTAGATCCTGATCTCAGGCCCTGGGAGCCGGTACTGGCCGGGGTAGTAGTCGAATGACCAGTCGAAGTTGAACGCCACCGGCTGGGCACCAGGCGCGTAGGGGCTGGCCTGATAGGCGAGCGTTCCCTGCCGAGCCAGCGCGCGGTAATAGGCGACTGCGCCATGAGCCAGGCGTGGCTGGAGCAGGGCTCGCCCGTACTCAGTCGAGCCGATAACCACCCAGCAGTAGCCGTCCTGGGCGTACGTCCGCAACAGCGATGGGAACAGGTAGCGCTCGTAGGATTCGATGGGCACGTGCTGAAGGCGTCCGGCGGGCAGCGGCCGCCCGAAGCGATCCAGGCCGGTGCTCGAGGTGGGGAAGCGCCACCACCGCTCGCCGGTCGGCGTGGCGGGTAGCGACACGCCGACGTCCATCGCCCAGTTCACCGGAACCATGGGCTCGATCACGACCTTGGACCCAGCCGGGATGTGCGCCACCATCCAGGACCTGGCCAGGTTGGCCGTGAACGGCCGGGAGAGCACCGAGTCAACGTGAACGGAGGCCGCAACCCCCTGGCCGAGGAGCAGTACCGCCGTGGCGGCGCCGGCGAGCAGCCCGATGAGGCGCGGCGCCCTTCGGGTCCGGAGCACGGCGCTGATCAAGCGCACGGCCTCGGCCCCGGCGAAGCCGGCCAGCAGGGCCACGATCGGAAAGACCGGCATCAGCCAGCGACCAAAGAAACGCGCCTGAAGCCCCATGAAGATCACAAAGGCGGCCGGAGGCACGAGCAGCATCAGCGCCGTGAGGAGACGGCGGCCCACGAACAGCAGCACCGCCCCCGCGCCCGCAGCAAGGACCGGCACCCACCCGAGGCCCCAGGTGAACGTCCACAGGTAATAGACGATCCCATTGCTGGTCGGCGAGCCCAGCTTGTAGGGCGCGCCCCCGCCCGCCTTCGTCGCCTGCTGTGAGAGGCCTGCGAAGAAGCCACTCGGATCGAGCGCGGCATAAGGATTGGCGATCAGAAAGGCAGCAAGCGCCGCCACGAGACCCACGGCCAGGCGGCGGGCGGCCAGCCTGAAGCTCCCACTTCTACCGTGCCCGGCCACAGCGACGAGGAGGCAAAGGAGTGTGATTCCGCCCGTGTACTTCGTGGCGGCGGCCAGCCCGAAGCCGACGCCGGCGAGCTACATAGTCCACCAGCCGACCGCGCCGCATGACGCCCGCCGAGCCGTACAGCGAGAGCGCCACTGGAGCCAGGGTGGGGACGTCGTTGAGGGCCAGATGGCTGTAGAAGACGGGCAGGAAGGCGACGCTGACGATCGCCGCGGCGAGCAGTCCGGCGGCCCGACTGAAGAGGCGGGCCCCAGCGAGATAGGTCAGCCAGACCGAGGCGGTGCCGAGTATCGCTCCCACCACCCGGGCCAGCACGAACACACCCGTTGGGTCGGTCGTATATGCGTGACGGACTGCCTCGGCCCCCCCGAACCAGAGAGAAAACACGACGTAGAGCAGCATCGTGTAGCCGGGTGGATTGAGGAAGTAGTGAGGGTTGAGGTCATGTCCGAAGAAGCCGATCGCCTTGGGCACAAAGTGGAACGCCTCGTCGCTGTTGTAGCTGTAGGGCAGGCCCTGCTTGATCCCCCACAGGCGCAGCCCGAGACCGGCCGCAAGGACCCCGAGCAGCGCCCAGCGATGGGGAGAGCGCAGGTCAAGCCGCTGGAGCCGCTTCATCCTCGGCACGAGTATCCCGCTACCGTGTTCCGGTCGGCGCCCTTGGCGCCTTGCAACTCCAGCCAGCCCCATCGAGATGAAGCTGATCATTCAGATCCCCTGCTTCAACGAGGAGGGTCAGCTCCCGCTCACGCTCAGCGAGCTGCCACGTCAGGTGACCGGCTTCGACGCGGTGGAATGGTTGATCGTCGACGATGGCTCGTCCGATCGAACGATCGAGGTCGCCCGCGCCCACGGCGTCGATCACGTCGTGCGCCTCACCAATCACAAGGGCCTCACAGCCGCCTTCCAGGCAGGAATCGACGCTGGGCTGAAGCTCGGAGCGGATGTGATCGTCAACACCGATGCGGACAATCAGTACCGGGGCGCCGACGTGCCGCGCTTGGTCGAGCCAATCCTTCGCGGGGCGGCCGACATGGTCGTAGGGGACCGGCAGGTCCGCACGATCGAGCATTTCGGCCCGGTCAAGAAGGTGCTTCAGCGCCTTGGCTCATGGGTCGTCCGACAGGCCTCGGCCACCCGCGTTCCTGACACGACCTCCGGCTTCCGGGCTTACAACCGCGAAGCCGCGCTGCAGGTCCTGGCGGTATCCAAATTCACCTACACGCTGGAAACGATCATCCAGGCGGGCAAGCTGCTCGTGGCCGTGGAGCACGTTCCCGTCCACACGAATCCGCAGATGCGTGAGTCCCGGCTGTTTCCGTCCACGGCCACATATGTCAGGCGGAACGTGCTGTCGATCTTCCGCGTCTACTCCCAGTACCAGCCACTCAAGGTGTTCTGGGGCGGAGCGCTCGTCATGGGGCTGGCCGCGCTGGCGCTCTTCATTCGCTTTGTGGTCATCTTCGCCCAGGACCCATCATACGGCGGGCCGGGGCCACATCCAGTCGCTGATCGCGGGTGCGGTCCTGTTCATCGGAGCGATGCTGCTCGGCTCGTTGGGCGTGATCGGCGACCTGCTCGATGCTCAGCGAACGATCTCGCAGCGGACATTCGAGCGCGTCCGACGGATCGAGTTGCAGCTCGGAATCGAGCCGTCGCACTACGAGCGGGGGGCGCCAGAGCAAGCTCCGGACGGCGACACGAGCAATGAGTCGAAGAGTGCGAATGGCGGCGCACGCAACGAGTCGGAGGGCTCGGTCTCCGACCGCGAGGCACTGGGGGTATGACCCAGCCGCCGGCGCGGGTCTCTCATCCCGTCCCCACCGGCAACACCTTCGACAAGTACGGCTCTAATAATCCGGTCGTGGGCCGGCTCATGGCTGGGTTCGTGGCCGCCGTCCAGGAGCTGCTGACGATCGCTGCTCCGGGTTCGATCCTCGACGTGGGCTGCGGGGAAGGCGTCCTGACGCACGAGTGGGCCGTGAGCATGCCCTCGACGCGTGTCGTGGGGCTCGATCTCCACGATCCTCAGCTTGAGGCCGAGTGGCATGGGCGGCGCGCGGCCAACCTCGAGTTCGTGGCCGGTAGAGGCGAGTCGCTGCCGTTCGCCGAAGACGAGTTCGAGCTGGCGGCGGCCATGGAGGTTCTGGAGCACGTCCCCGATCCGGATCGAGTGCTCGCCGAGATGACCCGGATCGCTCGCCGATATTTGCTCGTTTCCGTTCCACGCGAGCCGCTGTGGCGAGCACTGAACATTGCCCGCGGGGCGTACCTGGGCGGACGGGGAAACACTCCTGGCCACGTCAACCACTGGTCAAAACGCGGCCTGTCCGACCTGCTGGGGGCCTACGGTGGAGTCGTCGAGCTGCGGTCTCCGCTTCCCTGGACCGTCGCTCTGGTGCGGGTTAGCTGATGCCAAGCCCGCTCTCCCGCGCGGGCGCTAACGCTCCAACCTCCGCCGGCGGGCCTGCCGGTGAAGGGGGCCGGCCGGGCGGCTATGCCTCCGGGGCCCGGGTGCTGTCGATCGGCATCGCCTCGACCGGGGTGTTCACGTTCCTGTACCTGGCTTTTGCCAGCCACGTGCTGGGGAAGGCCTCCTATGCGCGGATCTCGCTCTGTTGGGCGATCATGTACGTGATCCTGTCGGTCATTTACCGACCGATCGAGCAGCTGCTCTCCCGGACGATCGCCGATCGCCGGGCTCGGGGTCTTCACGGTCATCCGCTCCGGATTCCGGCCACGATCCAGTCGGGCTTTGCAGCGACATACCTGGTCGCCGCTCTGGTCCTGCGCCACCAGATCGAGCAGGGGATGTTCGATGGCTCGGAGGCTCTGTACTGGATCCTGGTCGTGGGGGTCATGGCGTACGCCGCCAGTTACTTTGCCCGCGGCTGGCTGGCTGGCCATCAGCGATTCGAGCTCTACGGAGGATTGGTGTTCCTCGAATCGGTCTCCAGGTTCCTGTTCGCACTCGCAGTCGCGGTGGGAATCGCGTCGGGCCAGGGAGCCGTCGGACTGGGGATGGCGGTGGCGCCCTTCGCCTCTCTGAGCGTGATTCCATTCGCGTTCTCCCGGATCCGCCGCCAGACGCAGGCCGCGGAAATGGCGGCCCGGCCTGAGCGGGATGGCCACCCACGGGCCGAGGCTGAGCAAAGGCTCCGAGCCGAGTTGCTGGTAGCCGACGTGGGACCGGAAGGCCCCGCTCATGCTCAGCTCGAGGCCGCGGATCTCACCGTCCGCCACGGCACCGGATTTGCCTTCTCGGTGGTGGGGATCATGCTGGCCGAGCAGACGCTGATGAACGCGGGGGTGCTGATCATCGCGGCGACGAGCGGAGGCTCGATCGCCTCGGGCCTGACCGGATTTGTGTTCAACGTGCTGCTGATCGTCCGCGCCCCGCTCCAGCTCTTTCAGGCCATCCAGACGGCGATCCTTCCCCACCTGGCGGGACTCGAGGCGAACGAGAGCGCGGCCGAGTTCCACCGCGCCATCCGGACCACCGTCGTGGCGATCGCCGCCTTCGCCGGCGCCGTGGCGGTGGGCCTACTGGCCGTCGGCCCGCCGGTCATGACCGCGGTCTTGGGCAGCCACGGATTCACCTATGCGCGCTGGGGGCTCGCTTTGGTCGGCGTCGGGATGGGCTTTCACCTCGTGTCCGGGACCCTGAACCAGGCCGCGCTGGCCCGCGGGCGCGCGGCCGCAGCGTGCGTCGCCTGGCTGACCGCGGGTGCCCTGTTCGTGGCGTTCGTGGCAGCGCCCACGATCAGCAACGAGGTCACCCGGGTCGAGGTGGGGTACAGCTCGTCCACGCTCCTGTTGTGCGCGCTGCTGGCCGCGATTTACCGGCTGGGCAGCCGTACCCCGGCGCCCGTCGCCTGAGCCAGGCGAGCGCCGAGCGCAGGGGCGCTCCTACTGAACTCCGGCGCTCGCGGCGAGGGCTCGGTAGGTCGCCGCGGGATCCTCGGAGCCGAACACGGCCGATCCTGCGACCAGCAGGTTGGCCCCCGCCTCCATGCAGGGACGAGCCGTGCCCTCGTGGATTCCCCCGTCCACCTCCAGCGCCACGTGGTCTGGAAGCGAGGCGCGCATGCGGGCGAGCTTGCCGAGTGAGGCGTCGATGAAGTGCTGGCCGCTCCACCCCGGATTCACGCTCATGCACAGCGCGAGATCGAGCGAGTCCTGGGCCACCTCCTCCAGCACGCTCACCGGGGTGGCCGGGCAGATCGCCACCCCTGCGGTACAGCCAGCTTCGCGGATCAACCCGAGCGTGTAATGGACATGCGGAGTCGCTTCAGCGTGGATCGTGATGTTGTCGGCGCCGGCCGCGGCGATGTCCTCGACATGGCGTTCAGGCCGCTCGATCATCAGGTGAACGTCGAGGATCCCATCGCGCTCGTGCACGAGGTCGGCAAGCGCGCCGACGATGGGCGCGCCGAAGGTGATCGGGGGCACGAAATGTCCGTCCATCACGTCGACGTGAATCACACGGGCTCCGGCCACGATCACCTCTTCGACCTGGCTGCCCAGCCGGGAGAAGTCCGCCGACAGGATCGAGGGCGCCAGCCGACGTTCACCGATCAACAACCTAGACCGCCCGCAGCATGCTGCCCTGGCAGTGATTGCACGCCACGATCGCCGTGCTGGACATGCGGACGATCGTCGAATGCTCGCCGCAGTTAGGGCACACCGAAACGAGCTCATACCGGTGCAGGCAATAAACGCACCGGTAGCGGCCCGGAACCGCGCTCGGCCGGAGCCAGGGCTCGCCGCAGTTAGGGCATTCGGGCCCGAGCTTCATCGGCGCTTCGGCCACAGAGCAACTTTAGCCAGGCCCACGGCGCGTCACTTCGCCAGACGGCGAAGCCTGGCGATGAAAAAGCCGTCTGTCCCGTCTCGGTGCGGGAGCAGCTGAAGGTGGCGCGGATCGAGCTGATCGGCCCATTCACGATGCTCTGAACCCACGTCCTCGGCCTGGAAATCAGGGTGGCTGCGCAGGAACCCGTCAATAACTCCGACGCCCTCGACGGCCGAGATCGTGCACACCGAATAGACGAGAACACCGCCCTCCCGGACCGCCACGGCGCCTGCGTCAAGGATGCGAGCCTGAACGCTGGCCAGTTCGGAGATCGCGCCGGGATTTGCGCGCCAGCGCAGGTCAGGCCGGGAGCGGAGCGTGCCGAGCCCGCTGCATGGCGGATCGACCAGAACCCGGTCGAAAGCGTCTGCTCAGCTCCGGGCGTCCGACGTGAAGTCCGACCGCATCGCCCACCTCTACCGACACCGAAGACGCCCGCATCCGCAGGCACGTTCGCTCGAGCGCGGCTGCCCGTCCGGCGTGGCGCTCGACGGCCACGACCTCACCGGCTCCTTCCATCAGCGCCGCCAGATGGGTTGTCTTGCCCCCGGGCGCCGCGCACAGATCAAGCACGCGCTCGCCCGCCCGCGGATCAAGGCTGCGGGACACGAGCATCGAAGCCCTGGCCTGAGCGGTGATGGCGCCGGTCTGCCACAGCTCTGAGCTCTCGAGATCGATGGGACCGTCCAGAATCAGCCCTTCGGGAAGCTCGGGCGCCGGACGATGGGGCACGTCCAACTGCGCGCTCACTTCAGCAACCGAGCCGACGAGCAGGTTGACGCGGATCGCCGACTCGGCCGGCTCGTTGACCACCCGCAGCAGAGCGCGCGCCTGGTCTGGTCCGCGCTCCTCCCACCACAGCTCGGCCATCCAACGCGGCACCGAATGCTTGACGGCCGCCGTCCCTGGCGTCTTGTCGTCGAGTTCATTGAGCAGAGCGGGCCCCTCGCGGGCCGCCCGCCGCAGAACGGCGTTGATCAGGCCAGCGCCTCCGGGATTGCGCCGCTTGATCAGCTCAACGCTTTCGCCCACCGCTGCGTGAGCGGGCACAGCATCGAGGAACAGGAGCTGGAAGAGGCCCAGGCGGAGCGCGGCCAGGACTTCGGCGTCCAGATCAGTCAATCGCGGTCGCAGGAGCTGGGCGGCGATGTGGTCAAGCGTGTCCCTCCGCTGAACCGTGCCGAAAGCGATCCGGGTGGCCAGGGCTCGGTCCCGCGGCTCGAGCTCTGCCGCTTCACCAGCCAGCGCGCGATCCGCGTAGGCCCCCTGTTCGAAGACTCGTCGCAGGACCCGGTAGGCGACCGCCCGCGCCGGAGCTACCCCCGCCATCCGCGAAGCCAGTCCGTACCGGGCATCTCCCGCCTCCCCGGCGGCTTGACGACGACCAACTCCAGCTGGCCTGAGGAGCACGACAGAACGGGAACTCCGCCCGGGCCAGCCGTGACCGAACCGGGGTGATCATCGGTGCCCGGCAACGCGCGAGCACTCGATATCCCGAGCCGGAGGCCGTCGTGAAGCTCGACGTAGGCGCCGATGTGTGGGGCGAGCGCCCGGACCACCCGCTCGAGGTCAGTGGCCGGGCGAGACGCGTCAAGCAGTCGATCCCGCGCCGTGATCTTCTCGGCGTAGATCGCCCGCGTCTCATCCTGTTCCGTGCACGGCTCCCCGCCGGCGAGCGTTCTCACGAGCAGCTCCCCCCCAGGTCGGCAAGCCTCTCCGAAAGCGTCCCGTAAGTGTCCCGTCCATCGATCGGTTCACTGCGCTGGGCACACACGGGGCCGCTGTCCAGTCCCGCGGTGACCTCCATGATCGACACGCCGGTGGATGCGTCCCCGGCCATGATCGCCCGCTCGATCGGAGCAGCTCCACGCCAGCGAGGCAGCAGGGAGGGGTGGACGTTGAGCATCCGATAGCTGGACAGCAATGGCTCCCTGATCAGGCCGCCGAAGGCGCACACGCATACGGCGTCCGGGCAAACCGAGGCGATCAGGTCCCGGGCCGCCTCCTCGTTCACCGAGGGCGGCTGCTCGACGGGGATCCCGAGTCCGGCCGCCGCTTGCGCCACCGGCGGGGCCGCGATTCTCTGGCCGCGACCCTGCGGTCGATCAGGCCTCGTCACGACCAGGACGGGGCGATGCTCGGACGCGGCCAGCTTGTCCAGGACACGGACGGCGAATCCGGCGGTCCCGAGGAAAACGGTCCTCACGGGCCGCCGAAGCTAAGCGGCCTCGTGGTCGGCCGTGGCCTCACGCATGGCTCGCATCGCCGCCTTCCGGTCCTCCCGCGAAGCGCGGTCCAGAATCAGCACACCGTCAAGATGATCGATTTCGTGCTGGATCACCCGCGCTTCCAGTCCGGACGCCTCGACGAGAATCGATTGGCCACGCTCATCGTGAGCCCGGACGCGGACGTGGATCGATCGCTCTACATCCAGGAGGACACCGGGGAGGCTCAGGCATCCTTCCTCCATGGGCTCTGTCTCCCGTCCGCGCCACTCCACCTCGGGGTTGACCAGTGCGGAGACTGGACCGTGCAGGCCCACCCGGTAGACAAGCAGACGATGCATCACGCCGAGCTGGGTGGCCGCCAGGCCCACCCCCAATGCGTCGCCCATCAGATCGCCCATACGCTCGACCTCCGCCGATAGGGCGTCGTCGAAGTGCCCGACCGGCCGCGCTTTGGCCCTCAGGACTGGGTCTCCAAACTTGCGGATTTGGGCCAGGGCGGCAGCACGTCGTGCGGCGACCTCTGGGTCGAGCTCGGGCTCGTCGACCACCTCTTCGTCAGCGGGTTCGACCTCGAAGTCCTCACTCTCCGCTGGATCGGAGCTCTGCCTGGCCACGGAGCAGCAGTCTACGCGGAGCGGTCCAGGAGACCGGGCCTGAAATCCGCCCTATGCGAAGTGGATCGAACCGCTCCGGGCGAGCGTCTGGCCGGTTTTGTCCATCGCCGTCACAGCGAAGTAGCCGTCGGCGTCAGAGCCCAGGGAAACCGCGGTCTCAAAGGCTCGACGGCGCGCGATTCCGAGCGGCTGCATCGCATTCTTGCTGCTCCCACCGTGCACCTGCCAGTAAGCGGTATCGGTATCACCGTTCCAGCTGGCGTAGACCATCGTCTTGCCGGTTACCGAGTCGCGATCGACCGTGAGGTCAGGTGCCTGCTCTGGCCGGCCCCGCCACGGCAAGAGCAAGCCGCGATATGACTTCTCTCCGGACAGCAGTCGCCCGTCGCTGAGCAACTTGCCCGCGGGGCTGAACTCACTCAGGTAAGGCTCCGTGCCCCAGCCGACGACCACGTTTCCGTTGGGAAGCATCTGAACGCTTCCCATTGCGCTCGCCAGCAGCTCGGGCGGGTGCTCGAGAGCCTGATCAAGGGTCACGGTCTTGGCGTTCGTGTCCACGCCCAGAAGCAGCGCGCGCGAGTATTTCGCGGTCTCGATCGGTCCGTTGGATCCGTTGTCAAACAGCGTGATCGTGTTGGCCGAGGGCATGCGAGCGTCGTGCTGCCAGCTGAACCTGGCGTTGCTGGGAACCGCGAAGTCGCTGTGCTTTCCGCCCAGGCGCCAGATCACATCCCCGGTTTGCCGGTCGAGCTTGTAAAGCGCCCACGTATGGCGGGCTGAGACCAGTAGGTCTCCGTCCGGGAGCACCTGGATGGAGTTGACGTGCAGATACTCGTAGGGCTCCTTATAGGGCAGATAGGACTCGGAGACCGGAATGTGGTCCAGCCCGCGCCACTCGGACAAGAGGCGTCCGGTGCGCACGTCGACCTCCTGCAAGACCGATTCAAGAATTGTTCCCTGACGCGGACCGCCGATCGATGACAGATCGGCTGAAACGGCCTGCGGATAGGTGGTGAAGAGCGCGGTGCCCTGGGGTGTCAGCTGGAACTCGTGGAGGTCCATCTGACGGCCGTTGGCCGCCCCAACACGAGCCACCTCCCGGTAGGCGTGATCGACGATCACAGCCTCTCCCTGGCCGAGGCCGTTGCTCTCAACATGCCCCTCCCACCAAGCGAGGACAGGTTGGCCACGGTAGGTGAACGTCTGGAAGTTGGTGGCCCACGTGCTCGACGTCTGACCCGAGGAGATTGGCCGGAACCACACCGGTTCTCCATCCTGATCGACCATCAGTGGACCGGGCTGGTCACCGCCGCTGGCCCAGGGCCCCATGAACGCGTAGCTCCCCTCGACGGTCGGCGGCCTGGTGAACTCCACCGTCGGCGGACGCAGATCTGGGCGCGAATGGAAGGCCCGGACCGGACCTGAGGATCGAACCGGTGCGGCGGGTAGTGAAGGCCTCACGCCGCCGCCCAGAAGCCGTGTCACTTCGAATGCGCCCCCGCCCACGGCGGCGGCACCAGCCACTCCGCCTGCGATGTAAAGGAACTGCCGCCTTGACATACCGGGCGGGCCACCGGCTGGCGGGCGGCCTGAGTCGCGTGACGGCGTTCGCCCAGCGCGAGATATCTCCCGGCCGAGGGCCTGGGACGTAGAGGACACGCTCATATCATGTAGCAGGGTGCGGCCATGTTCCCTGGGGCTGGGGACTCATGCTGCTTCGTCACGACGTTTTGGGACCGATGTTCCGGGTATCCGGAACTGTTTGCAGATCCTCTAAACCTACCCGGTCCGCTGTCAAGCCAGCTTCAAACTACCCGATTCGGGGAATTCCGGGTTCTTTTTCGGAGTTATGTACACCACATTTCTTCAGCTTTGTGCGGAATTTCCCTGCGTTGGGCCTGATTCCTGGTTGGCTCGGGGTCTGGGTGATCGCCGCAGGTCCTTGCTCACTGCGGGTCGACGTCAACGCTGAGAGCAACGCGCCGGCGAACGGCGGTCGGGGCCAGCCCGGCCACAGCCTCGCCGACGGCGGCAATCGACCGATCGCGGTCCGACGCCTTGATCAGCAGCTGCGCACGAGCCCGGCCCCGGAGCCTGAACAGTGGCGCCGGCCCCAGCACCGTGGCCTCGTCCCCCACCAGACCTCGTGAAAGCTCGCCAGCCAGGCTCAGCGCCGGCCCTTCTTCAGCGGCGGAGCAGACGATCCTGATCAGAGAGCCGAATGGTGGATAGCCGAGAAGGCGTCTTCGTTCGAGCTCTGAAGCGAGGAAGCCGTCGGAGTCGTGGCGCGCGGCGTAGCGGATCGGTCGCGCGTCCGGGGCCAGCGTCTGCACCATGACGACGCCCCCGCCCTCCCCCCTGCCGGCTCTGCCGGCCAACTGAGTGATCAGCGCGAACGTGCGCTCCTCGGCTCTGAAGTCCGGGAAGCGCAGGGTCTGATCGGCGTCGAGCACCACGCCCAGGGTGACGTCTGGAAAGTCGTGGCCCTTGGCCACCATCTGGGTGCCCAGCAGTACGCCGGAAGGCGCTGCTCCGAATGCTGCAAGCGTGGCCTCCGCGCCGGTCCGGCCCGCCACGATGTCGGCGTCCAAGCGCCAGATGGGAAACGCTCCGTCGCCTCCGAGCACATCCGCCAGCTCGTGTTCCAGGCGCTGGGTCCCCGCCCCATGGCGAGCGAGCGCGCTCGATCCGCAGGTGGAGCACCGATCCGGCATGGGCTCCCGGTGTCCGCAGTGATGGCAGGCGACAAACGGCGGAAAGCCGCTGTCCGCGCCACTCGTACGGCGGTGAAACACCAGCGCGACCTCGCAATTGGGGCAGTTCCAGACCCGCCCGCACGTCCGGCACGAGAGGAAGTTCGACCATCCTCGTCGGTTCAGGAGCACGACCGCTTTGCCCCCGACCCGGCGGACATCGGCCAGAGCCATCCTGGTCCGCGGATGCAGCGGATGGTGCGCCCCCCGCATGTCGAGTATCTCCACGGGAGGCAGTGGGCGGGCGTCAATCCGTTCCCTCAACCGCAGGCGACTCATCTGCGCGGTGCTTTCCGGGCGAGGCGTGGCGCTCCCGCACAGAAGCACTGCCCCGTGCTGCTCGGCCCGGCGCTCCGCCACTCGACGTGCGTCGTAGCGAGGGTCCCCCTCATGCTTGTAGGACCCATCGTGCTCCTCGTCGATGATCACCAGCCCAAGGTGTGCAACAGGCGCGAACACGGCCGAGCGGGGACCTACGCACACTCGCGCCTCGCCGGATCTCAGGCGGCGCCACTGCTCCCGCCGATCAGAGTCCGTCATCCCCGAGTGCATAACCGCCACCAGGTCACCGAACCGGGCCTGGAAGCGGCTGACCGCCTGCGGGGTGAGCGCGATCTCCGGAACGAGCACGATCCCGTCCCGTCCCGCCTCAAGCGTGGCGGCGACGGCTTGGAGGTAGACCTCCGTCTTGCCGGAGCCGGTGACGCCGTGCAGGAGAAACCGCCGGCCACCGGCGCGCAGAGCCTCGAGCACCCGCTCGAGCGCGGCGCTCTGTTCGGAAGTCAGCCGTGGAGGCTGCTGCGAGGCCCAGCGCTGACCCCGCTCCCCGTCGGACGGCGCGGGGGGCTTGCGCGGGCGCCTCGGTACTCGACCCGCCCCCGGCGGCAGCATCAGCGACAGCGCCCGGGACGGAGTCGAGCAGTATTCCCGCGCCATCCATAGCGCCAGCTCAACCAGGTCAGGCCTGAGGTGCGCGGGCATGACAGCCACCGGCTCGGCCAGACGTTCGGGTTCGAGCTGAGAATCTTCGGCCCGCGAGACAACCACGCCGAGCATCGTTCGACCTCCGAATGGGACTTTGACCACAGCGCCGACGCCGGCCTCGAGTTGATCGGACCGAAGCCGATAGTCGAACGGACCACGAACAGCTCGGGTCCGGGTGAGCGGCTCCACCCGAGCTATCGGGTTGACCGCGGGCTCCTGTCCTGGTGCCGGCTCGCTCGGACCTGTCACACCTCTCACGCTACTCTGCCCCCCGTGGTCTCTGGCTCCGATGCCGAGCAGGTCCTGTTTCACGGCCACCCCTCGTGGCGATCGATGCTCGATTTGCATCTGAAGGGCCTTGTGGTGGCAATCATCGTGGGCGCGATCGTCGGGCTCGTCTCGGCGCTGACGCATCACCCCCACCATGTCCAGGTGCTCTGGGTGGTGGCCGCGGTTCTGATCGTCCTCGTCGTGACCTTTCTGATCGGCCTGGTGCGGCGCCTCGCCACGACCTACACGATCAGCTCCCATCGGCTGACGATCCGGATCGGACTCCTGTCAAAAGAGCTCCATGAGACCCGGCTCGAGCGCGTCCAGAACGTCTCCACCAACCAATCGTTGCTGGAGCGGGTCCTGGGCATCGGCACGGTCGACTTCGACACCGCTGGCACCGCGGGGTTCGATTTTGCGTTCCGCGGCATCTCAAACCCCCAGGAGATCGTGCGGACGATCAACACGGCCCTGCGGGAACAGGGGGAGCCGGGGGTTTAGGCCGGGTAGGCGTTCGTTGGGGCGAGGAGCCTACGGGCGGACCTCGCTTTCGCCCGCGTGCAGGTTCCGCTCGACTGAGGGGAGCTTTTTGCTTTTCGGGGGCTGGCGATCACCCCGTAACCCGGCAAATCACTCCGCAGCATCGTGAACGTGACGGATCGTGGTTGCTATAGCCAACGCAACCCGGCAGGTATGAGCGCCGCACGCCCGCTTTGCCGGCTTGTGGTTGTTGATGGTGCCCGGAAGGAGGTCCGAGCGGCCCCGCTCAAGCCAGGCTCGACGCCGGCTCGAGGCCCGCAGCCTCGCGGAGCGCGGAGGCTTTGTCCGTCCGCTCCCAGGTGAAGTCGTGGTCGTCGGTGCGACCGAAGTGGCCGTAGGCGGCGGTCTTCTGGTAGATCGGCCGGTGGAGCTTGAGATCGCGGCGGATGGCGCCGGGCCTCAGGTCGAAGTGCTCGCCGATCAGGCTGAGAATCTGGCCGCTTCCGATCTTCTCGGTTCCGAAGCACTCGATCATCAGCGAGACGGGGTGGGCGACGCCGATCGCGTAGGCCACCTGAACCTCGGCCCGGTCGGCCAGTCCCGCGGCGACGACGTTCTTGGCCACGTACCGGGCGGCGTAGGCGGCCGAGCGGTCCACCTTGGAGGGATCCTTGCCGGAGAACGCGCCGCCCCCGTGACGGGCCATTCCGCCGTAGGTATCGACGATGATCTTGCGCCCCGTCAGGCCGGCGTCGCCCATCGGACCCCCGATCACGAACCTCCCGGTGGGGTTGACCAGGAAGGTCTTGTAGAGCGACCGGTCCTCGTACATGTCGGGACAGGCTTCGGAGAGCACCGGCTTGACCACGTGGTCCCAGAGATCCTCCTTGATCAGCGACTCGGCACCGTCCCGGTGCTGGCTGGAGATCAGCAGCCGGACCACCTCAACCGGTCGGCCATCCACGTAGCGGATCGTCACCTGCGTCTTCCCGTCGGGGCGCAGGTAGGGCACAAGCTCGGCCCGGCGCACGTCTGCCAGCCGACGGGCCAGCTTGTGGGCCAGCGAGATCGGAAGGGGCATCAGCTCCTCGGTCTCGTTCGTGGCGTAGCCGAACATCATCCCCTGGTCGCCCGCTCCGGCCAGGTCGAATTCGTCCCGGTCACTCGGATCTGTTCGCGTCTCCCACGCCATGTCTACGCCCTGGGCGATGTCCGGAGACTGCTTATCGATGGCGTTGATGACGGCGCAGGTGTTGTAGTCAAAGCCGAACTCGGCGTCCGTGTAGCCGATCCGCTTGATCGTCGAGCGGGCCACGTCCTGGATATCGACGTAGGTTTCCGTTGTGATCTCGCCGGACACGACCACGAGCCCGGTGTTTACGAGCGTCTCGCAGGCCACCCGGCCGAAGGGGTCGTCGGTAAGCACGGCGTCCAGGACGCCGTCGGAGATCTGGTCGGCGACCTTATCCGGATGACCTTCGGTCACCGACTCTGAGGTGAAGAGGAACTCGTTGTCTGACATAGGGCCGCGCAGGTTAGCGAGCCTCTGCCCTGGCGCGCGTGGTCCCCCGGCGCTCAGAGCGAGCCACGAAGTCGATTATCAGCGGGATCCCGTCCATGGCGTAGCGCTCGCGCAGTCGGTTCTCCAGGAAGTAGGCGTAGTCGCGGGTGACCAGCGAGCGGGAGTTGACCTGGATCGAGAAGCGGGGCGGACGGACTGATGTCTGAGCCATGAACAGGAGCTTCAGCCGGCGGTTGCCCCGGTTCGCGGTGCGCGCTGCGGGCGGCTGGCGGGCCCCCACCGCGTCGGCCAGAAAACGGTTGAGCTGAGGCGTCGGGATGCGCGTCCGGGCCCGGTCACCGAGGGCGACGGCCTCGACCAGGAGCCGTTCGACGTGCCGCCCGGTGCGAGCGCTGGCCGTCAGGATCCGCGGCCGCAGCCGGAGTTTCTTGTGAGCACGAGATCGCTCGCGGTCCAGAACGAGGTCGAGCCGTCCGGGTCCCTCGGCGCCGGCCTCAGCCATGAGATCCCATTTGTTGAGCACAAGGGCGGTGGCGCAGCCGCTGGTCATCGCCAGTTCCGCGATCCGGAGATCCTGCGCCGTGACTCCGGCGACGGCGTCGCAGATAACCAGGGCCACGTCGGCTCGCTCGGCGGCCCGCCGGGAGCGCAGCGCGGTGTAGTACTCGAGCGATTCGGCCACCCGCGACTGCCGGCGCAGACCCGCCGTGTCGACGAGTACGAGATCTCGGTCGCCGAAGCGCAGCGGTAGGTCGATCGCATCACGCGTGGTTCCCGCCACCGGCGAGACGATCACCCGGTCTCGCCCGACGAAGCGGTTGACCAGCGAGGACTTGCCGACGTTGGGCCGGCCGATCACAGCCAGCCGGATCAGGTCCTCAGCCTCGGGCGTCTCCTCCCGAGGGTCGGGACCGACCTCGACCACCCGGTCAAGCAGGTCCCCCGTCCCCAGCCCCTGCGCGGCTGACACGGGAATCGGCTCTCCGAGCCCGAGGGCGTGGAACTCGGCAGCCAGCGCGATGTCCCGGACGCTGTCGACCTTGTTAGCCGCCACGATCACCGGCAGCGGTGCACGACGGAGCAGATCGGCCATTTCCTGATCCCCCGGCCGCAGACCCGCGCGGGCATCCACCACGAGCACCGCGACATCCGCCTCGGACAGGGCCGCTCTGGCCTGGTCGGTGATCTCGGTCGAGAGCTCGGCTCGGCTGACCAGATCGACGCCGCCCGTATCGATCAGCGTCAGCGGTCGCCCGTTCCAGTCCGTGGTGAGCTCCTTGCGATCCCGGGTGACGCCGGGCTGCTCGTGCACCACGGCCTCACGGGACTGGGTCAGCCGGTTGACCAGCGAGGACTTCCCGACATTGGGATAGCCAAGGATCGCGACCTTCATGGCGATCAGGCTAGAACGCGAAAACGGCCCGCGCCCCGGAGGACGCGAGCCGCCTCGCTTGACGTTCGATTGAGACCGGTCTAGCGGTGCTGCCACTGCATGGCGAAGAAGACCTTCCCCGCCACAGTGGCATGGCCGCCCGGGGTGACGCATTCGTACACGTGCCCACCATGGCTGACCAGGAGTGCCTCCTTGAACCAGCCGCCGGCCTTGCCGTGATTCAGGCCCATCTGCAGATGTACGTCATCCGTTCCACCGTTGAGCTTGTAGACCGCGTTGACCTGCTGATTGCTGTTGATCGGCGCCGCCCCGAGATCGGTCACATGGTTGGAGAGCGTCGCTGTCTGCCCCTGCTTGTCTGCGCACCGGAAGTTGGCGCGGTACGCCATCTTCTTCATCTCACCGTTGGCGATCTTTGCCGCGATCGGCTGATTCTGATGGGTGTTTCCGCCGTACACACCCAGGTCGTAGACGGTCGCGACCGCGAAGGCCGTGGCGGGGATGGCGAGTGTCGCACCCACCACCAATAGAGCTTTACGCAATGTTCCTCCTCAGAAGTAGATTCCCGGCGACGGCGCCATCCCAAAGCTGGCAGCCGTGCCGGCCCACGCGAAAACTACAGCGTGGGCTCACTCCTCGCAAACTCCGCGCGAGCGCATCAGCTCGACGATCTGGTCCACCGTCTCAGAGACGGTGAGCCGGCTCGTGTCCACGACGACGGCGTCCGGCGCGGCCTGAAGCGGAGACACCGAGCGAGCGCGGTCCCGCTGATCCCGGATCGTCTGCTCAGCCAGAACGGTGTCGGGCTCGGCCCCGAGCTGGCCCGCGCGGCGGCGTGCCCGGATGACCGGCTCGGCGTCCAGGAACACCTTCAGCTCAGCCCGTGGGACCACCACCGTCCCGATGTCGCGGCCCTCCGCCACCCAATCCCCCTCTGACAGCAGCCGGCGCTGCTGGGCCACCATCGCTTCCCGCACCCGAGGATCTGCGGCCGCCCGGGAGGCCGCCTCGGATATCTCGGGCCGGCGGATGTCCTCGGTGACGTCGGTGCCGTCGAGCCACACCCGATCTCCGAGCTCGATGCGGATCTTGCCGGCCACGTCTGCGGGCTCGCCGCCGAGCCTGACCGCCGCCAGCCCCACGGAGCGATACATCGCCCCTGAGTCAAGGTAGGTAAAGCCCAGACGTCGCGCCAGTGAGCGAGCCACCGTGGACTTGCCCGCTCCGGCGGGGCCGTCGATCGCCACCACAGTCACGGCGTCAAAGCCGCGAGGTCCTGGGCAAACGTGGGGTAGGAGGTCTCGGCTGCCTCCATCCCCACCACAGTAACCCCGTCTTGTGAGGCCAGGCCCGCGACCGCGCCGAGCAGCGCCAAGCGATGATCTCCGCGGGCGTTCAGATGCCCGCCACGCAAGCCGCCGGTACCGCTGACGACAAACCCGTCGGAGGTGGCCTCGATTTCGCCGCCCAGCCCGCGGAGCCCCTCCACAACCGTGGCAATCCGATCTGATTCCTTGACCCTGAGCTCGCCGGCCCCGCGGACGACCGTCTCCCCCTCGGCGAAGCATCCGATCAGGGCGACCAGCGGCAGCTCGTCGATCGTCAGTGGCACCTCCTGCGGCTCGACCTGGGTGCCCTCGATCGGCCCGTGGCAGATGTCGAGATCAGAGGCTGGCTCTTCGGTAGCGAGTGTGCCGGCAGGCTCGGTCTCGCCCAGCACGATCGCCCCCATGCGCTCAAGGATGCGCAAGAACCCCGTCCGGGTCCAGTTCACGCCCACGTTCTCAAGCACGAGACGTGAACCTTTGACGAGGATCCCGGCGGCGATCAGGAAGGCAGCCGAGGAGATGTCGCCCGGAATCTCGACGTCGTCGAGCTCGAGCTCGTCCGTGTTCCCCACGCCGATCCGGTAGCCCGATTCGGGGTCGCCGTCTCGTTCGAGCGCAGCCGCCGCGCGGCGTAGGAGACGCTCGGTGTGGTCGCGCGTGGGGACGGGTTCGAGCACCGTGGTGCGGTCGGTCAGCAGGCCGGCCAGAAGCACGCACGACTTGACCTGGGCGCTGGCCACCGGAAGCTCGTACTCGATCCCGCTCAGGGCCGCTCCGTGCACGGTGAAGGGGGGAAAGCGCCCCTCTCGAGCATCGATCCGAGCACCCATCAGCTCGAGCGGCTCGGTGATCCGATCGACCGGCCGACGGCGAATCGAATCGTCGCCATCGAGCTTGAAGGACTCGCCCTGCTGGAAGGACAGCCAGCCGGGAAGCAGGCGCATCAGCGTTCCGGCGTTGCCCACATCGATCGGTCCCACGGGCAGCTGGGCGTGGCGAAGCCCGACGCCTCGGACGATCAGCTCCTCCGCGTCGCCCTGGACGATCGCTCCGAGCTGCTGGACGGCCCGCAATGTCGCCCGCGTGTCGGCCGCGTCAAGGTAGTTGCGGATCCGCGCCGGCTCAGACGTCATGGCGGCGATCAGCGCCGCCCGATGGGAGATCGACTTGTCCGGGGACACTCGAACGCGCCCGCGAAGTCCGTCCGACGGAGCAAACCGCTCGTTCATCGCTGCGACTTCCGGCTCACCTGATCGTCACCGGATACCCGAGCTCCCGAACGAGCGCCTGTGCCTGCTGTGCTGCCTCGGAGCCCGAGACCCACAACGCGACCATGCCCTCGCTCATGTCGGGGGCTGGATGCAGCGCGAGATCCACGATGTTCACCCCGGCTCGACCCAGCTCCAGAGCCAGCTGGGCGACCACTCCGGGGCGGTTTGGGACCGAAACACGGAGCTCGAGCAGGGGGCCTGAACCGAGCTGGCTTTCGATCAGCTGCGCGCGTGCGGCCGCGGCCTGATCGTTCCAGTTCGTGACCCAGTCCGCATCGCGGCGCTCGAGCGCCTCGCGTACCTGCTCGAGGCTCGTCACTGCCTCCTGGATTTGCTTGCCGATCGCGTCGGCGTTGGAGAGGTAGATGTCGGTCCAGACCGCGCTCGGAGCCCCGGCCACGCGCGTCGCGTCCCGAAAGCTTGGGCCGGTGGCGGGGATTGGGTGAGTGTCGGCCGAAAGCGTCAAGGACGCCCTGTCAACAAGCGTGTTGGCCAGCACGTGCGGTAGATGTGACACCGCGGCCAAAGCGTCGTCATGCCATTGCGGATCCACGGCCGTCGGACGAGCCCCCAGCCCGCGAAGCAGCCGGTAGAGGCGCTCATACAGGATGCCGGACGTCGTGGGCAGCGGGGTCAGGTACCACGTGGCCCCATCGAAGAGATCAGGCCGGGCGTGCTCGACGCCTGAGGTTTCAGCGCCCGCCAGCGGGTGACCACCGACGAACCTTGGGTCCGTGACCGCGGCCACGATCCCCCGTTTGGTCGACCCGACGTCAGAGACCACGCATTGCGGCCCGGCTGCCGCCAGTGCCGCGCCGACCGTGGCGCGCAACGCCCCCACGGGAGTGGCTACGAATACCGCCGCCGCTCCTTCGACGGCCCGGGCGAGATCTGGCTCTGCGCAGTCGATGACCCCTCTGCTGAGCGCGTACTGCAAGGCGTGCTCGCTCGCGTCACATCCCGTCACCGTGGCATCCAGGCGCTCTCGGGCAGCGAGCGCGATCGAGCCCCCAATCAGCCCCACGCCCACAATCGAGACGCGCATTTCGGACGTGGACCGGCTACCCGCGGCGGGCGCGCCGGCTTTGCACGGCCTCAGCCAACGACTCCAGGACCTCGACGGTGCTCGTCCAGTCCAGGCAGGCGTCGGTGATGGATTGCCCGTAAGTGAGCTGCCGGTCGGGGTCCGCTGAATTTAGGTTCTGACGCCCGCCGACCAGGAAGGACTCGAGCATCGCACCGATGATCCGATGCTCGCCGGCGGCGACCTGCTCCGCGACCGCGCCGGCCACGACGGGCTGGCGAGCCGGATCCTTGTCGGAGTTGTCATGGCTGCAATCGACCATCACCCGCTCAGGCAACCCAGCCGCCTTGAGCATCCCGAGTGCGGCGGCCACCGCCTCGGGCCCATAGTTGGGCGCGCCGTTTCCGCCGCGCAGGATGATGTGGCAATCCCGGTTGCCGCGCGTGTACATCACCGCTGGGGCGCCTTCTGGGCTGATGCCGGCAAATGCCTGGGGTACCGCGGCGGCTCGTAGGGCATCGGTGGCGACCTGCACGTTGCCGTCGGTCCGGTTCTTGAAGCCAACGGGCATGGAGAGGCCCGACCCGAGCTGCCGATGGGTCTGGCTTTCCACGGTCCGCGCACCAATCGCCCCCCAGCAAACCGCATCCGAGATGTACTGCGGGATGAACGGGTCCAAGAACTCGCAGCCCGGGGGCAGGCCGGCCGACAGCACGCCCAGAAGAACCTCACGGGCTACCCGCAGGCCGGCGTTGACATCTCCGGTGCCATCCAGGTGGGGGTCGTTGATCAGGCCCTTCCACCCGGTCGTGGTCCGTGGCTTCTCGAAGTAGACGCGCATCGCGAGAAGGAGCTCGCCGCGCAGCCGATCGGCTTGCCCGCCGAGCCGCTGCGCGTACTCGAGCGTGGCTTTGGCGTCGTGGACGCTGCACGGGCCGACGACCACGAGCAGGCGGTCGTCCTGGCAATCGATGATGGCTCGGGTCTCTCGGCGACCCCGGACAACCGAGGAGGTTCGCTCGTCTCCCAGCGGCAGCCCGTCCAGCAGTTCCTGAGGGGACGGGAGCGCCTCGAATCGCTCGATCCGGCGGTCACGAACGGCGTCGGTGGCGGCGAAGTCGATCATGCCTACTGAAGCACCTCGCCCAGCGCGTCCGCGAAGCGTTCGTTCTCCAGATCGGTTCCGACCGTCACCCGCAGCCGGCCTTCGCGCCCCAGGGCTCCCCCAGCGCGGACGATCACGCCGCGCTCGGCCAGCCCGCGGACAATTTCAGCCTCATCGGCGTCATCGGGCAATGCGACCCAGATGAAGTTGGCATCGGACTCCGCCACCAACAGCCCGAGGTCTCCCACGCTCTCCTGGAGTGAGAGGCGTCCCGAGATCGTTCGCGTGACGCGGCGCTCGACCTCATCCTGGTGGGCCAGCGCCTCCACGGCCGCGGCCTGGGCGGATGCGTTCAGATAGAACGGCTGCCGCACCTGGTCAACCGCCGTACGGAACTCCTCCGAGCCGCACAGGGCATATCCCACGCGCAGGCCGGCCAGGCCGTACACCTTGGAGAAGGTGCGGAGCAGAACCAGGTTTGGGTAACGGGCCAGCAGCTCCACCGATGCCTCGGGATCTCCCACGGCCAGGCAGAACTCGACGTAGGCCTCGTCCAGGATCACGCACACGTACGGCGGGACCTGGCCAAGCAGCGCCTCCACCTGGCCGAGCCCGACAGCCGTCGACGTCGGGTTGTTGGGGTTGCACACGAGCACCAGCCTGGTCGCCACGGTCACCTCGCGAGCCATCGCCTCCAGGTCATGCCGTTCTTGGCCATCGAGTGCGACCTCGATCGCCCGCGCTCCCGACGCGGCCGCCAGGTGGGGATAGACCGAAAACGCCGGCCATGAGTAAACGACCTCGGCGCCGGGCTCCAGCAGCGCCTCTCCGGCGGCCAGCAGGATGTCGCACGAGCCGTGGCCGAGGGCGATTCGCTGCTCGGGTACCCCGTAACGGCCTGATAGCGCCTTGCGGAGCGGAGAGTAGGACGGATCGGGATAGCGGTTGACCCCCCGGATCACCGCCTGCGCCGCTGCCACCACCTGAGGCATCGGCTCAAAGCAGGACTCGTTGGAGGCGAGCATCGCCACGTCGCCCGGCAGCTGGTAGGCACCCGCGACCGGATAGACCGGGATCCGGCGGATCCGCTGCGCGAATTCGATCGGCACCGGCTTATTGTGCCGAGTCGAGGTCGGAGCGCAGAGCGCGCGCTCCGTGCAGGTAGATGTGCGTCGGGGCGTGCTCCTCGGAGGCGTAGTAGTGGACGAGCACTCGGATCACCCGAGCCATCGACCCGGGTACTGGGATCTCCCGGCTGCATAGGAGTGGCACATGGTCGAGGCCCATCTTGCGGGCGGCCAGCGCAGGAAACTCGGCATCCAGATCGTCGGTGAGCGTGAAGATGCAACTGACGAGGTCCTCGGCGGCCAGCTCGTTGCGCTCCATCAGCGCGCGCATCAGCTCGTCCGTGGCGGCCAGGATCGCCCCGGCCTCGTTTTCCTCCACGGTATTGGCGCCTCGAAGCGCGAACAGGCGCAAGGCGTCAGTGCAAAAGCTTTGAGACGCGGCTTTGCGAGGCCTTCCCGGCCGAGCCTCCCAGCGGGTTGATCCCGCGATCGGTCAGGAACTGGTACGTGAACGGGACGGCCGTGATGAGCAGGAAAACGCTCAGGACGATCGTGGCTCGGCGGAGTTTGACGCTGGCGCCGAGGGCGGCCAGCGGAGCCAGCCAGATGAGATACCACGGCATTACCCAGGCCAGACTCAGGATCAGGGCGAACACAGCCCAGCCGGTCCGGGAGATCCAATCGCCCCGGCTGCGGAAAAGCAGCCACAGCACGGTGACGACGAGCGCCGCGTCGGCGACATGCAGCAGCCACGGCGCGCCGCCGCCGGCGCCGATGATGTCACCGACCACGTTCGGCACGCTGAAATCCGTCAGATAGCTGGCCTGATCCTGGAGATTGGGCAGCGAGGGTCCGAAGAGCACGATGCTCAGGACGATCAGCGGAATCGCCCCGAGTGCCATACCGCTGATCAGGCGCAGCCGGCGCCGCGCGGGCTTGACCGCCACCAGCAGGAACGGGACCAGCAGCGCCATCGTGAACTTGATCGCGATGGCAGCCACCAGCAGCCCCCCGGCGACTCGATCACGGCCCCGGACGACGAACAGGATGGCGGCCAGGGCCGGCAGCAGCATCAGAAAGTCGTTGTGAAACCCGCCGAGGGCGTACACGAAATAGATCGGGTTCAGCGCCACGAACGCCAGGACGTAACGGGGGTCACGCTGAAGGCTCTCCGAACACTTGTAGATCAACCACAGCAGCCCCAGGCTGCACAGGATCATGGCCACCTTCATGACCCAGAACGCGACGGACAGCGGCATCCACGCCAGGGGATACGTGAGCGCCGTGAAAAGCGGGCCGTACGGGCTTGAGAGATGGTGCCAGCCGGCGAACAGGTAGGCCGGGTCGTAGATCTCCTGGGCGATCACGTGGCTGTACGGGTTGTAGCCGTGGAGCCCGCCCAGCCTGGAGTACCCCAGGTAGGTGAACACGTCGTTGCTGCCGATCGGCGGCCCGAGCAGAAAGATGATGTGAAGGGCCACGATGCACACCACGATCGCGCGCAACGACAGTCTCCTGACGGCCATCAGGACAACCGCATAGGGCAAGAGCATGGCCACCACCAAGCCACTAAAGGCGTCTCTGACGGCGGTGGCGCTGACCGAGACCTCCGAGAACACCGGGTGCAGGGGGCCAGCCTCCCAATCCGGGAAGACCTCCTTGCTGTGGGACACGAGAATCGAGGGCGCGCCGGCGCTGAAGGCCACCAGGACGAGGGCGGCCAGGACCAGCGACCACAATGCGATCCTTCCGGGATTCGGCCCCAGCTCTGTGTTGGCCAGGGGCCAGGACACGCGGCCCACGAGTTGCAGGGGCCGAGGCAGCGCCAGCGCATGCTCAGGGTGGGGCGAAGCGGTAGCGGGCATGACTTTCGGCGCGAGCCGGACTCGCTCGCTATGAGCGGGTGAACGGGACACGATCAACGCACAAGACTAATGGTCGGTCCCGCAGGGCCCCGCCTAACATCCCCGCTCGTGAGCGTGGGCACGTTGAGCACCAAGCTGCCCGGCCGAGGGCCGGCCGCACCCGTCAAGGAGGCGCGGTCGCTGATCCGGACCGAGACGGTCCTCCTTGCTGCGCTGGTGATCCTGGCCGCCGCGCTGCGCTTTTACCGCATCGGGCATCAGGGATTCTGGTTCGACGAGGGCAGCACGGCGCAGGAGGTGCATTTCACGCCGGGGCAGATGCTCACGCTGCTCAAGCATTACGAATCCACCCCCCCGCTCTACTACGGCATCGCGTGGGTGTGGGCTCGGATCTTCGGCTTCGGTGAGGTCGGACTGCGATCGCTATCGGCCGTGGCCGGGGTTCTCGCCGTGCCCGTGGGGTATGCGGCCGCCTCCAAGCTCGTCTCACGGCGAGCTGGGCTGATCGCCGCCGCGCTCGTGGCCTTCAACCCGTACCTGATCTGGTATTCGCAGGAGGCGCGGGCCTACTCGCTCGTTGTCCTGCTGACCGGCGGGAGCCTGCTGGCCTTTGCCTACGCCCGTGAGAACCCGTCCGGCATCGCTCTGGCTGCCTGGGTGATCCTGAGTGGCCTGGCCCTGACCACGGAGTACTACGCGATTCTGGTCGTGGCGCCAGAAGCGCTGTGGCTCCTCTACCGGCACCGCCGCAACCGCGGGCTGTGGGCGGCGTTCGGCGTTTTGGCGGTGTGGTGCGCCCCGCTGCTCTGGTTCGCGGTCAGCCAGAACGCCACCGGACACGCCAGCTGGATCTCGCCGCTTCCTCTCGGCCCCCGCCTGGGGCAGATCTTTCCTCAATTCCTGATCGGGTACGCCGGCCCGGCCTACGGCGTTCTGATGCGAGTGGCCGAAGTGGCGGCGCTCGTGGCGCTGTTCTTGCTGTTCAAGCGATCGGATCGATTTGAGCGTTTGGGGGCGGTGGTCGCGGGATCGATCGCGCTCGGCGGCCTCGTCCTCAATCTGCTGCTGATCGGGGGAGGCATCGACGATCTGATCACGCGCAATGTGATCTCGCTCTGGATGCCGGCCGCAGTCGCGCTGGCCGGAGGCCTGGCGGCGAGCCAAGCACGCCGGCTCGGCGTGTTTCTGACCGTCCTGTTGTGCGCGCTCGGCGTGACCGACGCGGCCGCGATTGCCTTTGACCGCAACCTCCAGCGCCCGGACTGGCGCGGGGTAGTGCGGCTGATCGGACCACGGCCGGCTCCCGGAAGTCCAGGCCGGGCGATCCTGGTCCTGCGCTACCGGACATTGCTCCCGCTTTCGCTGTACATGCCCAGCCTGACGTTCGTGTGCGATCCGCTCGACCCGAAGGCGATCAGCCCGCGTCACTGCGAAAAGGCCCCGGCGGTGAGCGAGCTGGACATCATTGCCATCAGGGCGCCCCGGCCTGGATGTTGGTGGGGAGCTGCCTGCGACCTCAGCCCCTCCAGACTCCAGCAGCAGTACGCGATCCCCGGCTTTCACGTGCTGTGGATCCGGCACGCCTATCAGTTTTCGGTGATGCGAATGGTGGCCGATCACGGCCAGGCGCCGATCTCCGTGCGCGAGGTCCAGGCACGGCTGCACCGCACGACGCTGCGGGTGACCAAACGCAGCGTGAAGAAGTCGCGAATCGACGAACTCCTCTGGCAGCCGGGGGCGCCTGTGGCCGCCGTGGGAGGCGAGATCGGGGCTGGAGGCTGACGGCCGGGTTAGCTCGTCCGGGGGCCAGCGGCGGCGCCCTCCAGCGCGCGAACCTCATCGCGACTGAGCTTTCTGATCCGCCCGGGCTTGAGGCTGCCAAGCTCGAGCGGCCCGAATCGGATTCGCTCGAGGCCCAGGACCGGGTGACCGACCGCCTGGCACATCCGCTTGACCTGGCGCTTTCGGCCCTCCCTGATCGTGAGCTCGATCGTGTCGGAGCCGATCAGCCGCGCCTGCGCTGGTGCCGTCGAGCCGTCGTCGAGCTCCACTCCGGAGCGAAGCCTTTGCAGTGCGGCGGCTTTCACGGGGCCACCGGAGACCCGTGCCCGGTAGGTCTTGGGTACCTGGAACCGTGGATGCGTCAGGCGGTGGGCCAGCGCGCCGTCGTTGGTGAGCAGAATCAACCCGGTGGTATCGGCATCGAGCCGCCCGACCGGATAGAGCCGCTGATCGGTGGGTCCCAACGAGACGACCGTGCGACGCCGCTGCGGGTCGTGGGCAGTCGAGACGACCCCGGAGGGCTTGTTGACCAGGTACACCACTCGCTCGACCTGGGGCTCGATCACGCGTCCGTCCACGGCCACCTCTGCCTCACCGTCCACCTCGCGCGCTGGGTCGGTGACCGTTTCGCCTCCCAGCGTCACCCGGCCGGAGCGGATGATCTCCTCGCACGCCCGGCGTGAGGCTACGCCGGAGCCGGCGAGGAACTTGACCAGGCGCATGGCAGTCAGGTTATGGCGGGCGCCGTGGCAGACGCCCAACCGCGTCCTACCCTGCACGTGGTGGACCTCGAATTCCTGAGACGCAGGCTGGGCGAACTCGATCAGCCAGGCTTTCGCGCTGGCCAGGTCTGGCGCTGGGCTGCGCAGGGTGCCGCCAGTTATCAGGAGATGACAGACCTACCACTCGCCCTGCGCGGGCGCCTGGAGGACGACATACCGTTCTCGACGCTCGAGGTCGCACGCGAGGCCAGAGCCCGCGATGGCACCGTGAAGGTCCTCTTCCTCACCCACGACGGCCGTCCCGTGGAAGCGGTGCTGATGCGCTACCGGGACGGGCGCCACTCGCTGTGCCTCTCCTCGCAATCCGGCTGCCCGTTTACGTGCAGCTTCTGCGCGACCGGAAAAATGCGCTTCGGGCGCAACCTGACGGCGTCGGAGATCGTTGATCAGGCGCTTCACTTTCGCCGGCGCCACCAGGTCGACCATGCCGTCTTCATGGGCATGGGCGAGCCCATGCTGAACATCGACGCGGTGCTGGGGGCCTGCCGGCTGCTTCCCGACGTGGGCATCACCCACCGCCGGACCGCGATCTCCACGGTCGGCTGGGTACCGGGAATTCGCCGGCTCGCCGCTGAGTCAGCCCCGCTGCGCCTGGCCTTGTCATTGCACGCGGCCGATCCCGCGCTGCGCTCCGAGCTGATGCCGATCAATGACCGCTATCCCCTGGACGAGGTCCTGGATGCCTGCCGCTCTCATTACGAGCGAAAGCGCCGCCACGTGTTCGTCGAGTACGTGATGCTGGCCGGGGTCAACGACTCCGTGGGCCAGGCCAGACAGCTGGCCGATCTGCTCGATCCAGCGATCTACAAGGTCAACCTGATCCCCTACAACCCGACGGCGGCTGAATTCACGGGCTCTTCCCCCAAGGCGATCGCCGCCTTCCGAGCGGCCCTGGAGGAGCGGGGAGTGCGGGCGACCGTCCGGGTGACGCGAGGACGTGAGATCGACGCCGCGTGTGGTCAGCTCGCGGCCGGAGCCGTCGAACCACCCTTGCCGCCGCCGTCCAACGGTCGATCTGTTGATCTGGGCGCTGAGGTCCGCCGGATGGCGCCGGAGGACACCGACAGCGGGCCGGAGAGAAAGCGCGCGTCGACTGGCTGAATACCGGCATTACGCCCAAAAGCTCCCCTGAGCCGGGGCTACGTGTTGCGTTATGCCGCCCAGGACCGGAAAATCGCCACACGTAGGCGGCGAGCTTGCGCGCTTTGCTGCGTTATGCCGGTTTGGGCGAGACGGTTGGGGCCCGCCGGGAGCTTGACGCGGGAGAGCCGCTGGAAGCGGGCAAAGCGCGATCGGTACGGGCCGGCCCGTGGCCGTTGCTGTCAGGTATGAGCGGCGCTCACCCGGTCCGCGGCCAATCTGGCCAGCATGATCCGGTGTCGCCCAGATCCACCCAGCAGGAGCGAATCAAGCTGCGCTCGCTTGAAGAGCCAGTGCACGTCGGCCTCCCAGGTGAAGCCGATCCCTCCGTGGGCCTGGATGGCACTCGCGGTGACCTCACGCCCGGCCTCGGCGGCGCAGGCCGCGGCCAGAGCGGCCGCTTCAGGCAGGCGCTCGGGGTCGGCCTCAGCGGCCCAGGCGGCGTAATACGCCACCGAGCGCAGGCTCTCGGTGGCCAGCAGCATCTGGGCGCAGCGGTGGCTCACCGCCTGGAACGAGCCCACGGGCACACCGAACTGCTTGCGGTCCTTGACGTATTCGAGCGTCATGTCGAGCGCCCGCTGGCAGACGCCCAGGACCTCGGCGGCAATGGCCGTTCGGACCCGGTCGGCCGCTCCCGGGCCGAGCGTCTCCCCCTCCCCGCTCACCCGGACAAAACGGCGAGTGGGGTCGATGGCCACGAACGGCTCGACCTCGGCGCCACCGGGCTCCATCAGCTGGGCATCCCCGCCGTCGAGGACCACGAACAGGGCCGCGTCCTCGCCGTCGCAGATGAGCTCGCTCGTTCCGATCCCCGCCGTGATCTCGCCCGCGGCGAGCCCCGGAAGCCACCGTTCACGCTGCTCGGAAGTCCCAGCGGCCTGGATGGCCGCGGCGGCTGCCGCACTTCCGAGGAACGGCGTCGGTGCGCAGGCATAGCCGAGTTCCTCGAGCAGCGCCGCCAGCTCGACCGCCCCGAGACCCTGACCCGAATGGTCGCTCGAAACGGCGATGCCGGGCCACCCCAACTCGACCAGCTCCCGCCACAGGCCCTCGTCATACCGGCCCGCCTCGGCGGCTGCTCGAACCTTGGAAAACGGACTCCGGGAGCTCAGCAGGTCGTGGGCGACGCGCTTGATCTCCTTCTGCTCGTCGCCGAGGTCGAAATCCATGGCTCAGCGCGCCTTCGGAAGCCCGAGCACTCGCTCGGCCACGATGTTCTTGAGGATCTCGGTCGTGCCACCCTCGATCGTGTTGCCGCGGGCCCGCAGCAGCTCGTAGCTCCAGCGGCTATGAGCGCGGACGGCCTCCGGGCCGAGCAGGTCGGCGGCCAGCTGGGTCAGTTGCTGATTGGTCTCTGACCACATCCACTTCGTCAACGAGCCCTCTGGTCCCGGCTGTCCGTAGCGCTCCACCTGGGTCAGGCCCCGATAGGCCGTGAGCCTCAGGATCTCGGCCTTGAGGTGAAGCTCGCCCAGGCGGTTGGCCACCACGGGGTCGTCGAGCAGGCCTCGGGCCGCCGCTTGTGAGAGAACCTCGTCGAGCATTTGGCGAAGCCTGACCTGAAGGAAGAAGGCGAGCCCGGCGCGTTCGTTCATGAGCGTCGTGAGCGCGACCCTCCAGCCGTTGCCGACGCCGCCCAGGACGTTCTCGTTCGGGACCACGGCGTCCTCGATGAACAGCTCGTTGAACTCGGCCTCGCCCGTTATCTGCCGCAGCGGCCGGACCTGGACCGCATCCTGCTCCATGTCCATCAGGAAGTAGGTCAGGCCCTTATGTTTGGGCACCTCGGAGTCTGTCCGGGCGACCAGCATGCACCACTTCGAGAACTGGGCCCCGCTGGTCCAGACCTTCTGCCCGGTGATCCGCCAGCCGCCATTGTCCTGGACGGCTCGGGTTTTCACGGCCGCCAGGTCAGAGCCCGCCTCGGGCTCTGAGAAGCCCTGACACCAGATCTCCTCGGCCGTGACGATCGGGGCCAGAAAGCGCTCCTTCTGCTCCGGGGTGCCGTAGATCATGATCGTCGGGCCCGCGAGCAGGAGCCCCAGGACGTTGGCCGGGAGCGGCGCCTTGGCCCGGGCCAGCTCCTCAAAGAAGATGGCCGACTGGGTCAGGCTGGCGCCTCGCCCGCCGAACTGGACCGGCCAGTGGACCGCGGCCCAGCCACCGGCGGCCAGACGCCGCTGGAAATCTCTGCGCCACTCATATGAGGAGTCATCGCCCTCTCCGGTCTGGGGAGGTTCGCCGGGATGATTCTCAGCCAGCCAGGAGCGGAGCTCATCACGGAACGCGGTCTCGGCCTCGGTGAAGGTGAGATCCATGGTGGTCGTTTATCAGAATGAAGCCGCCGGCGCATGCGCCGGCGGCCGGACGCGCGCATGCGCGCGTCCGTGGGCCGGTACATGTACCGGCCCAGGCGGGGCCGCATGCGGCCCCGCCTCCAGTTCTGACCCTACGCGGCTCCCGCTCTGGCGTCGCCCGCGCGGAGCAGCCGCTCCCGGAGCTCGTCGGCCATCTCAGGCGAGGGATCGAAGGCGGCGAGGTCAGGCAGCTGCTCGAGCGAGCCGAGCCCGAACAGCCGCAGGAAAAGATCGGTCGTCCGGTACATCACCGCGCCGAACGGCGAGCGGCCGCTCTCTTCGATCATGCCGCGCTCGAGCAAGGTGGCCACGGCAGATTCAGCCGCCACCCCGCGGATTCGTCCGATCTCCGGCCGGGAGACAGGCTGGAGGTAGGCCACGATCGCCAGGGTCTCGCCCTGGGCCGCGGTCAGCGGCGGGGTCCGCGGCCGAGCCAGCAGGTGGCGGGCTGCGGCCTCGGCCTCGGGGTGACTCGAGAGCACCCAGCCGCCGCCCAGCTCACGGAGCACCAGGCCCCGGCGCTCGAAGTCGTAGTGCTCCCGTAGGCGTTCCAGGCCGGTAACGGCCTCGTGCAGCGGAACGCCGACCGCCTCAGCCAGGTCATCAGCAGGCACCGGCTCGGAGCTCAGGAAGAGCAGCGACTCGAGCGTGGATTCGAGCGAAAGGCTCATGCGCTGAGGGCGTGCCCGGCCTCGACATGGGTGGCCCGAGAGACGGCGGGGCCGATCGTGACCTCGCCGAACGGCTCGTCCTGGGTCCAGGTCAGCTCGCCCTGCTTGTAGAGCTCGAGTACGGCGAACAGCGTGACCGCCACCGTCACCCGGTCAGCCTGCCCGATCGCCTGCTCGAAGCTGAAGCTGCCTCGCCGCAAAAGGTTGCGGAGGTGTTCGAGCCGCTCGAGCAGCGAGACCCTGGGCACCTCCATGTGGCGGACGTCCACAGCAGGCGGCGGCACGAGCAGCTCTCCCACGGCGCTGGCCAAGCGCTCCGCGTCATACACAGCGTGAGCATCCTGAAGGGAGGCCTGGCGAAGCCACGATGGGAGCGGAGCGCTCCGGAAGCGAAATCCTTGCTGGGCGATCAGACGCTGTCCCAGATCGGTGGCCGCGGCCCGGAACCTGTGGGCATCCAGCAAACGCGCGAGCAGCTCTTCGACCGCCTCCCCGGGATCGAGCTCGATCAGCTCCTCCTCCTCGCCGGGCAGCAGCAGCCGGGACTTGATCTCCAGCAGCGCCGCGATCAGGACGAGGAACTCGGTGGCCGGCTCCAGGTCGAGCTCTCCCTGGCGATCGAGGTGGTCGATATAGGCGACAACGATCTGGGCCAGGTCGACCTCGAGCAGATCGACCTCCTCTCGCAGGATCAGCGTGAGCAGGAGGTCAAACGGGCCGGCGAAGACGTCGAGATCCAGCTCCAGGTCGGCGAGCGCCATCCGAGGTGAGGCTACTGACGGGACCGGACCGGTCCCACCCCCATTGCCTGGCGGACCTCGACGAGCGTGTCAGCGGCGATCGCACGTGCCTTCTCCGCCCCAGCCGCCAAGAGGCGCTCGAGCTCTCCCTCCTCTGCGCGCAGCTCCTGGTAGCGCTCGCGGACCGGAGCCAGATACGCGACGACCGCATCGGCGACGGCCTGTTTGAAGGCGCCATAGCCGCTGCCATTCCACTGCGCCTCGACCTCGTCGGGAGTCATGCTCTGAACCGCCGCCAGAATCTCGATCAGGTTGGCGATCCCCTCCTTCCCCTGTCCGCGGGCGACCTCCGTCCCGGAGTCAGTGACCGCAGAGCGGATCTTCTTGGTGACGGTCGCCGGCTCATCCAGCACGAGCACAGTACCCTGCTCGGTTCCTCCGGTCGTGGACATCTTCCGGTCCGGACGTTGGAGATCCATGATCCGCGCGCCCACGGGCGGTGTTCGGACCTCGGGGAGGACGAACGTCTCGCCGAAGCGGGAGTTGAATCGCTCACCGACGTCCCGCATCAGCTCGACGTGCTGACGCTGGTCCTCGCCCACCGGCACCTCGTCGGCTTGGTAGGCCAGCACGTCCGCCACCTGGAGGACGGGGTAGAAGAAAAGGCCGGCCGACACCAGGTCCCGCTGTGCGCCGGACTTCTCCTTGAACTGGGTCATCCTGTTGAGCTCTCCGAAGGATGTGACACTCGACAACAGCCAGCACAGCTCCGTGTGCTCGACGACGTCGCCCTGGCGGAAGAAGATGCAGCGCTGCGGATCCAGACCGGCGGCCAGAAGCGTCGCCGCCGTGTCGTAGACCGATTTGCGCAGGCCGGCCGGCTCGTAGGGCACCGTGGTGGCGTGCAGGTCAACCAGGCAGTAGATGGCCTCGCCGCTGTCCTGCCCGGCCACCCACTGGGTGATCGCACCGATGTAGTTGCCCAGGTGCTTGCGCCCCGTGGGCTGGATGCCAGAGAAGATGCGCACGGCGGTGAGCCTAGCTTGGCCGACCCCGGCCAAACGTCTGGCCTGCGGGCGCTAGGGGGTGCTGGCAGGAACGACGGCGCGGTGCCGCCTGGCCCTGCCCTGCCGCGAGGGTCGGCCGGCCATGACCCAGGCGGCCACCACGCCCGCAATTCCACCCATGAGGTGGCCCTGCCAGGAGATATGACCACCCTGCGGAACCACGCTGGCCAGCAGCGCTCCGCCCCAGATGACCCCTACGATCAGCCCGGTCAGCAGTTCGAGCAGGCTGCGGTCAAAGAACCCGCGCGTTAGCAGGTAGGTGGCATAACCGAACACGACGCCGCTGGCGCCGATGATGTCGCCGGAGGGGGCCACCAGCCAGGTCCCAAGGCCGCCCAGGACGATCACGATGCCCGTGACCGCGGCCAGCCCTCGCGCTCCCCGTAGCGCGATGATCAGCCCCATGAACGCCAGCGGGATCGTGTTGTCGAGCAGATGGGGGGCGAAGTTGGCGTGGATGAACGGTGCCGTGAAGATTCCCCATATCCGGGAGAGATTCCGGGGGTAGATGCCGTCGTCGCTGAGCCCGTAGCCGTCGATCGCGTTCACGATTTCCACGAGCCACATCAGGGCGACGATCCCCAGCAGCAGGGCGATTCCCTCACGCTGGTTCTGCCACCGCTCGGCCTTGGCGGCCCGCGTAGCCGTTCTCTGAACTGCCGACTTCGTAGCGGTCACGCTTAAAGGATGGCAGGCGCGCCCGGTGGCCCGGCAAGACCGCCCGTGGCCAGGGCCGCCCAGGCGACCGCCAGGGCGACCTCGGCCCGTTGTCCGAGCGACGCCGCCAGCACGAACTCCTCGGGCGTATGGGCGCCGCCTCCCCGCGGCCCCAGCCCGTCCACGGTGAGCGGGATGCCGGCAGCGAAGTGACTGGCGTCGCTGGCTCCACCCCGCGACACGCCTACGATCCGGCGTCCGAGATGGGACGTCGCGGCGTCAAGGGTCGCCTGGGTCGCGGCCCGCGTGTCCATGCCCGGCCACACCCGCTCCATCTCAGCGGTGACCGCGACCTCGCCGAGCATCTTGGGGACCGCCGCCACCACGGGAGCGAACGCCTCGGTTCGATCGGCCCGCAGGTCGAAGATCAGCTCGCCGGCGGCGGGAACGACGTTGAACGCGTCGCCGGACCGAAGCACGGTCGGGACCACGCTCAGCCGGTCGGGGCCGGCTGGCGCGTGATAGCCGGCCAGTGCCTGGGCCACCTCGGCCAGGGCGAGTAGAGCGTTGGCTCCCTGATCGGGAGCCGAGCCCGAATGGGCGGGGCGCCCCGTGGCCAGCGCCCGCAGCGTGCCGGCCGCCTTGCGCACCACGACCACCCCCTCCTCGCCCCCGGGGCCGCGCTCGCCCGCTTCGAAACACAGGCAGGCGTCGTACCCGGCGAACCGCTCCACGTGGGCGAACGGGCGTGTCCGCCACTCCTCGTCGGTCACCAGCAGAATGCTCAGCTCCGCGAACGTCTCCGGCCGCTGGGAGAGCGCCCTCATCACGCCCATGGCCAGGACGACTCCGCCCTTCATGTCAGCGGTACCAGGCCCGTAGAGCCGCTCTCCGTCACGCCGGAGCGGAAGGTGCGCCTGATGGGCTATCACCGTGTCCACGTGGCCGACCAGGATCAGCCGGCGCGATCCCTGCCCGGTCAGGCGCCCGAGGAGGTCGGGAGCGCTCCCCGCTGTCGAGCAGGGAACTCGCTCGATCTCGGCACGTTCGGGCAGGAGAGCGACGCATATGGCCAGCGCCTCCTCGGCTCCCTGGGCGTCTCCGGATGGCGAAGACACGCCGACCAGCGCCTCCAGTTCTCGCTCCGCCCGAGCGGCGATCGCCTGCGCGGCGGTGGCTATGAATTCATCCACGCGGCTCTCAGGAGAGCACTGCCGGCCTGGCCGGCTTTGACGCGGAAGGCGCCGGCACCCGGTCGGTCTCTCCGTCAAGCTCGCCGGTGGAGTGCAGTCGCATCAGGGCTCCCACGGCCGTCTTGGTGAACTGAGTGCCGATCAACTCGGCGCATTCTGCCAGCGCAACGTCCGCACTCTTGGCCGGCTGGTAATGCCGGCCGCTGCGCATCGCTTCCCAAGCGTCGGCCACCGCCAGCAGAGCCGCCCCTTCCGGGATCTCGTGCTCACGCAGGCCCCGGGGGTAACCCTGGCCGTCCGGACGTTCGTGATGTGAGTGGATCCAATCCACCGCCTCCGGGGGAAGCGCCCCGTCCACCATCCTCACCGTCAGGTCGACGTGCGCGGTCAGCAGCTCGCGCTCGGCCTCGGAAAGCCGCTCACCTTTGCTGAGCAGTCGTTCCGGCAAGCCGACGTTTCCTACATCGTGGACGAGGGCGGCCTCGCTGAGCAGCAGGCTTCGCTCCGTCGACCAGCCGCATTCGTCGGCCAGCTTGGCGGCCAGCGCAGCTACGCGCTCGGAATGCCCGCGCTTGACCGGATTCTTGGCGTCGATGGCGCGAGACAGTGCGCGCAGCCCGGCCAGCACCTGCGATCGCTCCAGGGCTTCCACCCCTCCGCCCGAGTTCAGCTCGCCGCTTACCCCCGGGTCATAGATCCAGGCCCGGTCTCGTCCGTGGAGCTTGCTCCAGTACAGCGCGCTGTCGGCCTGGCTGAGTAGCTCGGCGGGATGCGAGCTGGCGCTGGTGTCGCAGATGCCGGCGGAAACGGTTACCCGTCGGGGCCGCGAGCTCGTCAGCGTGATCAGCCGGCGGGCTCGCTCGACCGCCACAAGAGCCTGCTCACGGCTGGTCTCCGGCATCACCCAGGCGAACTCGTCGCCCCCGAAGCGGCCCAGAATGTCCCCGGCGCGCGCCTGCTCGGTCAGGCACTCAGCCACCTTCACCAGCATCTCGTCGCCGGCATCGTGTCCGCCGAAGTCGTTGACCTCCTTGAAATGGTCGATATCGAGCAGCGCGACCGACATGACGCGCTCGTGGCGCTGGGCGCGCGCCACCTCAGTGGCCAGCCGGTCGTGGAAGGCTCGCCGGTTGGCCAGGCCTGTGAGCGGGTCGGTCGAGGCTTGAGCGGCCAGCGTCGCCCGCTCGTCGATGCTGGCGATGGCACTGGCCAGGAGCTCACTGAACTCCATCAGCTTGGGCTCGTCTGAGGCCTTCAGCTGACCTCGCTCGGAGGCCACCACGACCACGACTCCCCAGTTCTTCTCACCGACCTCGACCGGGGCCACGATGCTCGTTTCGTATCCCAGCTGCCGGACCGGGCTGCCGGCGGGATATTGATCGACGCGCACCGGCGATGATGTCTCCCGGGCCAGGGCGAGATTGCTCTCCGGAAGCATCTCGACGATCGTCCCGCGCCGGTAGCGGCCGAGGCCCTCGCTGGCCCACGACCCCACGACTGTGGCCTGGTCGTCGGAGTCCAGGCGGAGGATCGCTGCGCCCTCTGCCTGGAGGAGCTCTGCCGCCTCCCGAGCGACGAGTTCAAAGATGGCTTCGGGGTCCTGGCCCTCGATCACGGCTGTGGCCACTCGCCGGAGCGCCGCCTGCTCGCTGGCCAGGAGCTCGGCCCTGGCCCGGACCCGACGCATCAGCTCCTTGCCGCTGGCGATCGTGGCCGCCATGACCACATAGGTCGAGCCGCCGACTACGAGCTTTGACAGGAAGGCCGTTTGCCCAAGGTGTTGGTCATACAGCAGCGGGAGCGATTGAGTGAGGATGGAGCCGGCGATATAGGCCGCGGCCACCGGCCGCCGAAAGAAGTAGGCGGCGAACACGACGACGAAGAACAGATAGATCCAGCCGGGCGAGCCAGCCCCGCCTGAGGAGGCCACCTCGGCGCCGATCACCCCGAAGCCGGCGATCGCCGAGACGTGGATCAGCCATGGCGACATCCGGGCCCAGTCGAATACGAACAACGACAGAAGGGCCCAGCCCAGGGCGACGCCCGACAGAGCGATGATCCAGCCGGCGTGAGAGTGATCCACACCAGGCATGACCACGAAGGTCCACAGCGTCAGCCCACCCGTGGCGTAGAGAACACCGCTGACGCGGCCCGCCAGCATCCGCTCAAGCGGATCGACTCCGATGTATGCGGCGGCCCTGCGCAACCAGCCCCTCATCGCTCGTCCGATCGGGCGGGTAATGGGCAGCACCAAGCGCAAACCGGGACGGGTCCCCTGCTCCGGGAGCGACGGCAGCGATCCATTAACTTGTTTTCGGCAAAAAGCCGAAGCGGATTTAGCTGAGGGGCTGCCTGACCACGGGCGCTCGCGCGGCCGCGGCCTCGTCCAGCCGCCGAACTGGGGTGGTATACGGAGCGTGGCGGGCCACGTCCGGGTCCTCGGCGGCCTCGCGCAGAATTTCAGCCACCGTCCGGGCGAATTCGTCGAGCGTCTCCTTGGTCTCCGTCTCGGTGGGCTCGATCAGCAGCGCCTCATCCACGATCAGGGGGAAATAGACCGTCGGCGGGTGTACCCCGAAATCGAGCAACCGCTTGGCGAGATCGAGCGTCCGGATCCCGAGCTCGCGCTTCATCGGGCCGCCGGAGAGGACGAACTCGTGCATGCACAGCCGCTCGTGGGCCGCCGGCAGATGCTCAAGCACTCCCTCCTGGCGCAGACGCGCCAGGAGATAGTTGGCGTTCAGGACGGCCGTCTCTGACACGTCGCGCAGCCCGGCCGCTCCGAGCGAGCGGATGTATGCGTAGGAGCGGACGAATACCCCGTAGTTCCCCTGAAAGCCACGGAGCCGACCGATCGACTTGGGACGGTCGTAGTCGAGGTCGTAATAGGGCTCTGAGCCGTTGCCGGGCGAGGTTCGGAGGACCACTTCAGGCACCGGCAGGTAGGGCTCGATGCGGTCGCTGACCGCGATCGGCCCAGCGCCCGGCCCGCCGCCGCCGTGGGGCTGCGTGAACGACTTGTGCAGGTTGAAGTGAACGATGTCGAACCCCATATCCCCCGGGCGGCAGATGCCCATCACGGCGTTCAGATTCGCGCCGTCGTAATAGAGCGTCGCCCCCACACCATGGACGACGCGCGCTATTTCTTCGATGCCGGTCTCGAACAACCCCAGGGTCGATGGGTTGGTGAGCATCAGACAGGCGACGTCGGTACCGGCCTTGGCCCGGAGGTCGTCGATATCGACGTTTCCGTGGGCGTCGGTGCCGACCTTGACGACCTCGTATCCCGCCATCGTCACGGTGGCGGGATTGGTGCCGTGGGCCGTATCGGGGGTCAGGACCTTCGTCCGATGCTCGCCACGATCCTCGTGATAGGCGCGCGTGAGCAGGACGCCGGCCAGCTCACCGTGGGAGCCGGCGGAAGGTTGCAGCGAAACGTGAGGCAGCCCGGCGATCTCCCCGAGCGCCTCCTGGAGGCGCCACATGAGCTCGAGCGCGCCCTGGGCCCGCGAGGGATCCTGGAGCGGGTGGAGTCGGGAGTGCCCGGGCAGCGCAGCCACCCGCTCGTGGAGCTTGGGGTTGTGCTTCATCGTGCACGAGCCGAGCGGATAGAAGCCGGTGTCGAGGTCGAAGTTGCGCTTCGACAGCCGGTTGTAGTGGCGCACGATTTCGGGCTCTGAGACCTCGGGGAGCCGCGCCGGCTGCGCCCGGCGCAGGGCGGGGGGCAGCAGCTCATCGAGCGGGCGCTCGGGCACGTCGAGGGCCGGGGGACTGAACGCGCGACGCCCGGGGCGAGAGCGCTCGAAGATCGTCAGCTGATCGTCGGCCGCCGCGACGCTCATGCCGGCACCCCCGCCGCTCGGCGTGAAGCCACGGCTGCTCTGAGGACCTCAGCCAGCCTGTCGATGTCCTCCCGGGTCCTGCGCTCGGTGACGGCCACGAGCAGCGTCTCTCCGAGCTCGGGATAGTCACGGCCGAGCGGGTATCCGGCGTTGATGCCCCGCTGCCGGCAGAAGGCCAGCGCCTCCTGGGCCGGGCCGGGCAATCCGATCGCGAACTCCCTGACGACGGGTCGGTCGTGCACGAGCGTCACTCCGGGAATCTCGGCCAGGCGCTGGCGGGCATAGGCCGTGCGCTGGACCATGAGCGTGGCCAGGTCCACGATTCCCTCACGTCCGAGCCAGCTCAAATAGATCACCCCGGCGAGCGCGTTCAGCGCCTGCGAGGTGCAGATGTTCGAGGTGGCGCGCTCTCGGCGGATGTGCTGCTCGCGCGTCTGAAGCGTGAGCACGAACCCGCGCTTCCCATCGACGTCCCGCGTCTCACCGGCGATCCGGCCAGGGACCCGACGCATCAGCGCCTCGGTCGTGGCGAAGAAACCGAATGATGGCCCGCCGAAGTCGAGCCGGTTGCCCAGGCTCTGGCCCTCTCCGACGGCGATGTCGATTCCGCATTCTCCGGGCGAGCGCAGCAGAGCCAGCGGCAGCGGGTCGCACGCGCATATGGCCAGCGCTCCGGCTTCGTGGGCGGCCGAGCTGGTCCGCTCGAGGTCCTCAACCACCCCGAGGAAGTTCGGCTGCTGGACGATCACCGCGCTGACGTCCTCATCGAGCGCGGGCAGGCCTGTCACCCCGGCCGCGGAGAGCGGAGCCTCGACGACCTCCATCTCCCAGGCGTGGGCCAGCGTGGCCAGCGTCTGGCGAGAATGGGGATGGACGCCGCGGGAGACGATCAAGCGCCGGCCGTGGCCGGCCAGCTTGGCCAGGTAGCCCGCGGCGCCAACGGCACTTGGCCCCTCGTAGACGGAGGCGTTGGAGACAGGAAGGCCGGTCAGCTCCGAGATCGCGGTCTGGTATTCGAACATCGCCTGGAGACCGCCCTGGGAGATCTCGGGCTGGTAAGGCGTGTAGGGAGTCAAGAATTCCGAGCGCTCAATGATCGAGTCCACCAGCGCGGGGACGTAGTGGTCGTACATCCCCGCCCCCAGGAACGTGGTTTCGTCCTGGCAGGAGACGTTGCGCTCAGCCAACGCCCGCAGCTCCTCGAACACCTCCTGCTCGGAGCGGCCCTCGTCCAACTCGAGTGCCCGGCCCAGCCGCAGCGCGGCCGGAATCTCCTTGAAGAGCTCCTCGATCGATGAGATGCCGATCGCAGCCAGCATCTCGGCGCGGTCCGAGTCGGTAACGGCGGTGTACTGGGTCAATTCAGCGCGGCCTGCTCTTCATGGTCTCGGCGGCCCGTCATGGTCGGCGCCCTCAATCGAGTCCAGCCTGGTATTCGGTGGCGTCCATCAGTGCATCCGCCTCCGCGGGATCGGACAGGCGGACCCTAATCAGCCAACCCTCTCCATACGGGTCGTCATTGACGATCTCCGGTCGGTCCGATAGCTGGTCGTTGACGGCCGTGACCTCCCCTGACATCGGGGCCACCACGTCCGACACCGCCTTCACCGACTCGATCTCAGCGTAGGACTCGTCCTTCTTCACGGCCGCTCCGACCTGGGGCGCGTCGAAGAAAACGACCTCGCCGAGCGAGTCCTGGGCGTACCAGGTAATCCCGAAGGTCGCCTGTTCGCCGTCAAGCCGCGCCCAGTCGTGCTCAGCGTGATAGCGCAGGTCGTCGGGGTAGCTCGACTCCGCCATCGTCAACTCTCCTTTCGGTACAGGGGCTTCCGCGCGACCACGGCAGGCCGGATCCTCCCCCTGACGTCGATCTCAAAATGGGTGCCGGGTTGGGCACTCTCGCTGGGCAGGTAAGCCATCCCGACCCCCCGTTCCAGACAGGGTGAGAAGGTCCCGCTCGTCACCTCTCCGCCGCCCACGACGGGGTTGCCCGGACGTGCGATTCCCCGGCCCTCGACCATGAACGGCATCAGCTTCTCGACCGTACCATTCGCCCGCGCGGCGGCCACAGACTCGGATCCGATGAAGCCCGTCTCCTCCTTGCAGCACCAGCCGAGGCCAGCCTCGATCGGACCCCGCTCCTCATCCATGTCGTTGCCGTACAGGTGAAAGCAGGCCTCGAGTCGCAGTGTGTCGCGGGCGCCGAGGCCAGCCGGCTGGGCTCCGCCGGCCACCAGCGCCTCCCACACCGAAGGGGCGCGCGCCGGGTCGAGCAGCAGTTCGACGCCGTCCTCTCCCGTGTAACCCGTACCGCAGATGAGCGTGGCCTGCCCGGCGACCCCCCGCTGGGTGCAGTGCATCCGAGCTGGCAGGCGACCGTCGCACAGCGACTGGACAAGCGGCCGGGCGGCCGGTCCTTGGACAGCGAGCATGGCGAACTCGTCCGCGACGTCAATCACGTCGACGTCAAATTCACCGGCGTGGGCCTGCAGCCAGGACAGATCCTTCTCGTGATTGGCCGCGTTGGTCACCGTGAGGAACTCGCACTCAGCCAGCCGGTAGGTGATCAGGTCGTCCAGGATCCCTCCGTCGTCGCGGCACATCACGCTGTACTGGGCCCCTCCCTCCGGGATCAGGCGGATGTCGCCAGACAGCATTCGCTGGAGGAACTTGACGGCCTCCGGGCCGCGCGTCTGAACCTGTCCCATGTGGGAGACGTCGAATATCCCCACGCCCTCCCGGACCGCCAGGTGCTCCTGGCGGATGCCGGCGTATTGAACAGGCATCTCCCAGCCGGCGAACGGGACCAACCTGCCCCCGGCCTGGCGGTGCTGTTCGTACAGCGAGGTGCGACGAAGAGTGGTAGCCGAGGACACCCGTCCAGGCTATTACACGCCGGTGTCTCAGCCCGATGCTTCTCGGCCGGCCGACTCGACCGGGCCGCCGGCCCGATGGCTGTCAGCTAGCGATCCTTCAGGAACGATGGGATGTCGATCTCGTCGTCGCGGATCTCCAGCGAGGAGCGGCGGACGTCGTCGATCGTCACCTCGCGCTCGCGACGCGGAGCCGACGCAGACGGCCCGCGCCCCCGGCGGGGACCGCCGTGATCAAAACCGGTGGCGATCACCGTCACGCGAACGTCGTCGCCCATGCCGTCGTCGATCACCGCGCCGAAGATGATGTTGGAGTCTCCGTCAGCGGCGCTTTGCACGATCTCCGCCGCCTCGTTGACCTCGAATAGGCCGAGGTCATGGCCGCCGGTGATGTTGAGCAGGATCCCCATCGCGCCCTCGACAGACTCTTCGAGCAGAGGAGAGGAGATCGCGACCTTGGCTGCCTCAGCGGCCCGGTTCTCGCCGGCGGCGGTGCCGATGCCCATCAGCGCCGTGCCTGCGTCGCGCATGATCGTGCGGACGTCCGCGAAATCCAGGTTGATCAGCCCGGGGATCGTGATCAGGTCAGTGATGCCCTGGACACCCTGGCGCAGCACGTTGTCGGCTTCCCGGAAGGCATCGAGGATCGTGGTCCGGCGCTCGACGATCGACAGCAGCTTTTCGTTCGGGATCACGATCAGCGTGTCGACGTTCTCACGCAGACGCCCGATTCCGGCGTCGGCCTGGCGCGCACGCTGGGTCCCCTCAAACGAGAACGGTCGGGTCACGCATCCCACGGTGAGGGCGCCGATCTCGTTCTTGGCGATCTCGGCAATCACCGGCGCGGCACCGGTTCCGGTCCCGCCGCCCTCGCCGGCGGTGACGAACACCATGTCCGCGCCCTTGAGCGCCTCCTTGATCTCGTCGCGAGACTCGGCCGCTGCGCCCTGACCGATTTCGGGATTGGCCCCCGCTCCCAGACCCTTGGTGAGCTCGTGGCCAATGTTGAGCTTGATGTCCGCATCACACATCGCAAGCGCCTGAGCGTCGGTGTTGGCCGCGATGAACTCCACGCCCCGGAGCCCGGCATCGACCATGCGGTTGACGGCGTTGGTGCCGCCGCCGCCCACGCCGACGACTTTGATGACTGCCAGATAACTACCGCTCTCCATGTGGTGACCGTCCGAGTCTCTAGTTAGGGTTGATGGTTTTGGGCGTCCGTTCCCATTACCTGCATTTTGCACGTTAAGCATTGACGATGCGGGCCGTCAATGCATCGGGCCGATTCGCAACTTTTGTTGCGGATCGGCAAACCCTCCAGCAACTCCCCGAGAGTTGGTTTTGCTATACCATCAACCTGAACTTGAGGTTTAGCCTGAGCTCCATGCCGATCCCGTGACAGATGGCGGCGGATTGCTGGTGTCGGGACTGCCGCCCCCTGCCGCGGAAGACGGCGATCCGGCGACGTCGCCGGCCGACCCGCCAGCCGCCGGCCGGCCTGGGTCCGAGACGTCTATATAGCTGGCTCCTGTCGATCCCGGATCGGCCAGGACGGCCACCGCCGCGTCCCATTTGGCCCGTAGCGCCGTGGCATCGCCGAGGTAGAGCTCTGGGCCGCGCCGGAGCGTCACGACCAGGCCCGGACCGGCGATGAGCCTGACCAGCACAATTCTCGAGCGCAGCGCCTTCGGGGCCGCGGTGGCGACGGCCAGCTCCTGGAGGGTCTGCGGATCGCTCAGTCGAGGGCCGCCCGGGGCGACGGAAAGATCGAGCCGGGGAAGCGCGGGAATCCTCGCAAGGCCGTGGAGAAGCGTTCCGTCAGCCGAGACCGCCTGTCGCTGGCCGGCCACGACCACCACCGCGACGGGGACGCGCTCGATTACGTGGATGCGCATCCCGTGTGGGAACTGGGTGCTCACCTGCAGCGACTGGACAATCGGATATGCCGATACCGCTGCGTATAGATGGGCGACCTGCACATCGAGGGTCGTCATGCTTCGGGCTGCGGAGCGAAGCGCCAGCGTGATCGGGCGCGCGTCCGGTCCCTTCTCTCCGGTTACCCAGACCCGCTGTACCGATACGAGCGATGAGTCGCGGAACCAGAGCCACCCGCCGCCCAGGAGCAGGCCAAAGACCAAGAGCAACGCGACGATCAGCTTCACCCGGCGGGGAACCCCCCTTGGCCGCCTCAGACCCCGCGGCGCTGGGACGGCGATCACACCGCCGCGCAAATCCGCGGAGGCCCGCCAGCCTCGCCAAACCAGCCATCCGCTCGGGCCCCGAACCGACCGGCTCATGGGTAATGAGATCTCTCGCCAGCTCCTGATCGCCCGTAGGCTCCGCTTCACAGATCCTTCCTCAGGGATTCCTCCAGGGCCAACCGGCTCCGGGCGGCAAAGGTCCTGACCGTGAGATCTTTCGACGCCGCGACCGGGACGCCTTCTAGGAAGCGTTCGTTCCCTGGCCCCAGAAGAACCGGCCGCCCAAGTGCGTCACACTGATCGCCCAGCCCAGCTCCCCCAGGCGCCGCTCGAGCTCCTGGGAGGAGGCGAACGCGCTCATCGCGCACTTTCGCGCGGGCGAGCTCGAGCATCTCCGGCGCGCCGTCGAGGGCCGTGACCATCTCGGCGTGACGAGCGAGCTGACCGGTCCAGGTCCCCGGTCCGCACGCCAGCTCCAGGACATCTCCCGCCGGCTGAAACCGCTCAAGCATCCGAATTGCCGCGGCTTCGGCCCGTCTGGCCGTGGCGTCGTGAAATGCGGTCTTGGTGTATTCGGGGGCTCGGGCGCGATAGTAGGCAAGCTGCTCGGCCAGCACCGCATCGAGGTTGTCGGCTTGGTCGGGGCGGCCATGGTGGGAGTCGGTGTGGTAGGCGTGGGCGGGGTCGCGGCGGGGCTAGGCACGCCTGCTCGTCACGAGGCTGCGGGCCAGCGCGTCCACGTCCCCAGCCCCCATGACGAGACAGATGTCGCCCGTTGCGAGCCGAGCGAGCAGGTAACGGCGGGCGTCCTGCGCAGCAGGAAGCCAGGCGACCGTCTTTCCTCCTGCGGCCGTAGCGGCCGCCCTTGCGACCACGGCGCCGTCGACGCCCGGAAAATCCTCGGCCCGCTCCCGGGCCGGATACACGTCGAGAACCACGACCTCGTCGGCCGGGGCGAGGGCGGCGCCGAACTCCGCAGCGAGAGCCTGGGTGCGGGAGTAGAGGTGGGGCTGAAAGACGGCCACCAACCGTCGCGGCTCAAGCGTCCGCGCGGCGGCGATGGCGGCTGAGACCTCGGTTGGGTGGTGGGCGTAGTCGTCATAAACGGGCCCTCCGGCCTTCGTCTCCCCCACCAACTCGAGGCGGCGACGAGCGCCCTCGAAGCTCTTCAGACCTGCGGCGGCCCGGGCGGGATCGGCCCCGGCCAGGACGACCGCGGTCAGCGCTCCGGCCGCATTGATCGCGTTGTGAGCGCCGGGGACAGAGAGCTCGACGTCGAGCTCGCCCCAGCGAAACCGTGACCCGCCGGGATATAGCTCAGGCTCCGGGGCGTCATACGGCACCGCGCCAGCCGGGACGAGCGCTCGCAGCTCAGGTTGGTCCCAGACAACCGCGCGATCCCCGGCGCGGGCCATGAACTCCTGAAAGGTCTCCTCCAGCTCCAGACGAGAGTTGTACGTCGAGTGATGGTCGAGCTCGGCGTTGGTCAGCACCGCGATCTGGGGCCAGAGCTTGAGCAGGGAGCGGTCGGACTCGTCGGCCTCGACCACGATCCACTCGCCCGTCCCCCAGGCCGCATTGGACCCCGTACTCCGGAGCTCTCCGCCGAGAAGGTAGGAGGGATCCAGGCCACAGGCCTGAAGTGCGTGAACGGCCATCCCCGCGGTGGTCGTCTTGCCGTGGGTGCCAGTCACGGCCAGGCAGTTCTTGAGGGCCGCGATCTCCGCCATCAGGTCGGCCCGATGGAGCTCGTGTCCCTGCGCCGCCTGACGCTCCGGGTTGGCTGACGGCACGGCGGTCGAATAGACCACTTCGGACCCGGGCGGGACGTTGGCGGCGTTGTGCCCGATCTGCGGCCGGATCCCGCGCTCTCGCAGGCGCTCGGTGTAGCTCGACTCGGCTCGGTCAGAGCCCGTCACCTCTGCTCCGAGCGCGCGCGACACCAGCGCCAGCCCGCTCATCCCTGCTCCGCCGATGCCGACGAAGTGGAGCTTCCGGTGCGACCAGTTGGGGGGCATGGGGTCGGGGGTCATGGGGTCGGGGGCCCGGTTCGGCGGCGCGTTGACCGGGCGGTCGGGGCGGTCGGGGAGGCCGGGGCGGTACCGGAGGGGCCGCCCGCACCTGCCGGACCTTCCGTCACAACCTCGCGTCGCCCCATGTCTTGTGTGACGAAAGGGGGCATATACGGACCCTTCGTAACAAAGATCGAGGCTGGCCGATCGGTTGTGACGTTAGGTCCGTGAGCGGGCATCGCGGGCATCGCGGTCATCCCCTCATGCCTTCGCCATCCCTGCCGCAGCCAAAAGCTCCCGGGCCACGACGCGCGCCGCGTCGGGGCGGGCCACGCTTTCGGAGGCTCGGGCCATCGCGGCCAGGCGCGACCGGTCGGCCAGCAGCTGTCCCACCTCGTGGGCCAACCGTGATGCGCTCAGGTCGCGATCCGGGATCACTATGGCGGCCCCGGCCTGCTCCATGAAGGCGGCGTTAGCCGACTGATGGTCAGCGGTGGCATACGGATACGGGATCAGGATGGCGGGGCGGCCATGAGCCGCTATCTCGAAGATCGACCCGCCAGCCCGGGCCACGACTAGGTCGCTGGCCAGCATGGCCTGATCTAGCTCCGGGACGTAGCCGCGCAGGTCGTAGTGAGGCCCCGGCGAGCGCAGCTCGGCCAGGTCCCGCTCGCCGGCGGCGTGCAAAACGCGAAAGCCCGCGTGGGCGAAGGCCTCAACGGCCGCCAGGTTGATCGAACGAGCACCCTGGGACCCGCCGAAGACGAGCACGCACGTGTCTTCTGGAGCAAGACCGAAGTGCGCCCTGGCGGCCGCCCGGTCCTGTGCGGATTCGGGAACTGGGCGGCCCGTGACGAGGTAGCGCCTGCCCTCACGGCCGGCGACCGGAAAGGCCAGACACACTCGACGAGCGAGAGGTGCCAGCAGCCGGGTAGTGAGGCCCGGATGACTGTCGGCCTCCATGAGCACGAGCGGCACGCGCCGGAGCGCGGCGGCCAGGCCCGTCGGCCCGGCAACGTAGCCCCCGGCCCCCAGCACGGCTTGCGGGCGCAGCTCGCCCAGCAACCCCACCGCCCTCGGAAGCGCCACGCCGTCGGTCGCCGCCGCCCGGACGGCGGCAAGCGTCAGCTCCCGGGGCAGCTGCGCGACCCGTAGCGTGCGCAGTTCATAGCCGGCCTCGGGGATGAGCTGGCGCTCGGCCCGCTCCCCCCCGATGAATATGACCTCCGCGCCGTCAGCTCGCAGCGCGTCGGCCACGGCCAGCGCCGGCACCACGTGCCCGGCCGTTCCGCCGGCCCCGATCACGATCCGCGGCCCGGCCACGCTCCCCTGTTCGGTCACGCTCTCCGACCACTCGCAGGCCCCGCGACTGAGAGCCGACGTTCAAAAGCAGCCCCACTGCCGCGAGCATCACGCACAGGTTGCTCGGCGCGTAGGAGATGAACGGCAGCGGCACGCCGGTCAGCGGCGCCAGGCCGAGGACGACGAAGATGTTGAGGATTCCCTGGCACAGGATCAGCGATGTCAGCCCGGCCGCCAGCAGCTTGGCATAACGGCCTGACGCCCGCCGGGCGGTGCGCAGGCCGGCGTAGGCGATCATCCCGTAGAGGAACACCACCCCGCAGATTCCGAGCACGCCCAGCTCCTCGCCGATGACCGCCAGGATGAAGTCGTTCTGGGCCTCAGGGAGATAGAAGACCTTCTGCACCGAGTGGCCAAGCCCCACGCCCCACAGACCGCCCGACCCGAGGGCAATCTGTCCCTGCACGGCCTGGTAGCCCGCGCCTGAGCGCGTCGCCGCGGCCCAGGGATGAAGGAACGAGGTGAGCCGCGCCATCTCGTATGGCTGCACCAGCGCGAGCAGCAACACGACGCCGGCCCCCGCCGCGGCCAGAGTGGCTAGGTAGCGGCCGGGCATTCCCGCAGCGGCCATGAGCGTCCCCATTGTGAGCGCGATCACGAGGGCCGTCCCGAGGTCGGGCTCCACGACCACCAGCAGCAGGCCGGGTCCCGCCACAACGGCAACCGGTGCCACCGCCTGGCGAAGACCCCGCATCCGCTTGGGATGGTCAGCCAGGTAACGGGCCACGTACAGAATGAGCGCGAGCTTCAGCAGCTCCGAGGGCTGAAACTGGATCGGGCCGGCGGCGAACCAGCGGCGCGCGCCGTTGAGGTCGATGCCAAAGCCAGGTACGAGGACGAGCAAGACGAGGGCAAACGAGCCCAGCAGAAGCAAATTCACGAGCTTGGGCGAGAGCAGCGAGAGCCCACGGCGGGCCAGAACCTGCATGGCCACCAGGCCCAGCCCAGCGAACACCAGGTACCGGACGAAGTCGCTCGTCCCGGTGCCGCCGGCACTGCTGAGCGCACCCTCAGGTGAGGAGGCGCTGTAGACCATGACCGCCCCGAAGGCCAGGAGGCAGAGCGTGGCCGTGAGCAGGATCCGGTGCTCGAGCGGCGGGGACGATGCCCGTGCACGCTGGCCAGCGCGTGTATCTCGGGGGCCGCCTCCGGCCCGGACCGTCGCCGCCCCCGCCGACCCGCCTGGGCTCACAGCGACTCCACCAGTCCTCGGTAGTGCGCTCCGCGCTCTTCGAAGTTCTTGTACTGGTCGTAGCTGGCGCAGGCCGGCGAGAGGAGTACGACCTGGCCCGATCGGGCTTGCCGATGGGCCTCCTCCACCGCCGTGGCCAGATCCCCCGCCCAATGGAGCGCCAGATCCGAATCGCGGAGGGCCGCCCCGATCTCTCCCGCCGCCTCGCCGATCAGGTAGACCGCCGTGCAGCGCTCATTTGCCAGCGGCGCCAGGGGCGAGAAATCCTGGCCCTTGCCGCGTCCCCCGGCGATCAGATGGACGCCGCCTTCAAATGACCCCAGAGCCACCAGAGTGCTCTGGACGTTGGTGGCCTTGGAGTCGTTGACCCACGCCACTCCGTCCACGCTCGCCACCAGTTCGAGGCGGTGAGCCACGCCGGGAAAGCTCGCCAGACCGGCGGCGATATCGTCCTCGTCGATTCCCCGGGCCAGGCAGACCGCCGCCGCGGCCATCGCGTTCTGGCGGTTGTGCTCGCCAGGCAGCGTGGCCTTCAGCGCCAGCTCGGCTTCGCGCCCGGAGCCAAAACGCACCCGCCGGGCGGCTCCGCCGATGTCCAGGTCAAGCCCTTCGGGCAGCACGGCCACGTCGTCAGGGCGCTGGTGATCGAAGATTCGGAGCTTGGCCGCGACATAGTCCGCATAGCTGGCGTGACGGTCGAGATGATCTGGGGAGAGGTTGAGGAGAACGGCCGCCTCCGGGGCGAACTCGAGGGTGTCCTCCAGCTGAAAGGAGGACGCCTCGCAGACGATCGTGGTGGCGGGGTTCAGCTCCCCGCTCACCAGCGAGGAGGCCGCCGTCCCGACGTTGCCGACGACCTCGACCGGGAGATCGGCCTGCCGGTGGATGTGGCCGATCCACTCGACCGTCGTCGTCTTGCCGTTGGTCCCCGTCACCGCCACGAACTCATTGCCGAGCAACCGCCAGGCCAGCTCGAGCTCCCCCAGCACCGGTACCCCGCGCGCGTGGGCGGCCACCACGATCGGTTCGTGTTGGGGGACGCCGGGGCTCTTGATGAGCGTCCCGGCACGGGCGGCAAGGGCGTCGCCTGACGCATTCACGTGAACTTCGACGCCCGCCTGGGAAAGCCTTCGGGCGGCCTGGGCAAGGGCGGGATCGTGCGAACTGCCCGCGTCGGCGCCGATCACCTGGGCTCCCCGGGCGCGCAGGGCAAGGGCCGCGGCCAGGCCGGAACGGGCGAGACCAACGACGAGATACGGGCCAGGCGGAAGCGGCGGCCGGGGCCTAGCCACGAATCGAGAGCTGGTACACGACGAACCCAACCGCCGCCAGGGCCGCGGCCACGATCCAAAAGCGCAGGATGATCTTGGTCTCAGACCAGGCCCGGAGCTCGAAGTGGTGATGGATGGGAGCCATCAGGAACACCCGCTTGCGGAAGACCTGAAACGAAAACACCTGAACCAGTACAGACACGGCCTCGATTACGAATATCCCGCCGAGGAGGATGAGCAGGATCTCGGTCTTGGTCATCACGGCCATTCCGGCGATCGCGCCACCCAGGCATAACGAACCTGTGTCCCCCATGAAGATGCTGGCCGGAAAGCTGTTGAACCACAGAAAGCCGATGCATGCCCCCACGAGGCACCCGGCCAGCAGGGCCAGGTCACGCTGCCCGCTGATGAACGTGATCCCGATGTAGGCCAGCAGCACGATCGCGGCGCAGCCCGCCGCGAGGCCGTCGAGCCCATCGGTCAGGTTCACGGCACTCGTCGTCCCCGCCACAACGAGATAGATGAAGATCGGATAGGCCGGACCAAGGTCGATCTCTCCGTCGACGAACCGCAGTCGGACCGTAGGCGACACGCCGGCGTGCCTCGCCACCGCCCACAGCCCGAGCGAGATGACGATCGTCGCCAGCAGCTTGCCTCTGGCCCGCAACCCGAGTGAGCGACGGCGGACGATCTTGGTGTAGTCGTCCGCGAATCCGACCAGCGCGCAGGCAGCCGCGGTCCCGAACACCCCCATCGATTCCCAATTGCGGGTCGAGAGCAGCAGGAACGGTACGGCGAACGCGATCAGGATCACGATTCCGCCCAGGGTGGGGGTACCGGCTTTGGTCTGGTGACCTTCTGGCCCCTCCTCGCGGATGTTCTGGCCGAACTCGCGCTGGCGGACAAAGAGGATGAATCTGGGGCTCAGGAACAGGCAGATGAGCAGCGCGGCGGTCCCGGCGATCAGGACGCGGCCGGAGACCGACCCGAACAGCGTGTGTTGAAGAACGCGGCTCGAAACCGCCCCAAACGACGTACGTTGGAGGACGCTGCCCGAGAACGAACCGATCAACGGCCAGCTCCGTTGGCCTGGCTGGTGGGGGCTTCGGCGCCGCTGGTTTGGTCGCCGCCGGCAGCGTCAGGGCGTGCGCCGAGGGCGCGACAGACGATCTCGAGCCCGACTCCTCGCGAGCCCTTGACGAGCACGAGGTCACCCGGGCGCAGCAGCGTCGGCACCAGCTCAGCCGCCTGGGAGGCGTCCGCCACCGAGCGAACCTCCCCGTCGAACGAGGTCGAAATCGCCTGAGCCCGCGGCCCGACGGTTACCAAGAGGTCCACCCCGCTTCGCCCCGCCTGGGCCCCCACTTCGGCATGAAGCTCATTCTCAGTGGGTCCAAGCTCGAGCATGTCCCCGAGCACGGCGACCCGCCGGGAATAATGGGCGCGATCCGCGGTGGCCGCCAGATCCTCCAGCGCCGCCTGCATCGACATGGGGTTGGCGTTGTAGCAGTCGTCGATCAGAGTGATTCCGCTCTGGAGCGCCCATCGCTGGCCGCGTCCGGGAGAAAGCGCGAGCTCCACGCGCCCAGACGGAGTGACCCCGACGGCGCGGGCAGCTGCCACCGCCGCCAGCAGGTTGCGCCGGAGGTGCGCCTGCTCGAAGGACACCTCGAGCGTGATGAGCTCTCCCTCCGCCTGAATCTCCACCCGTCCGCCGTCAGCCTCGCGGAGGCGGACATCGCCTTCAGCACCGAACGTGACCACGTGCAGGTCATCGCGTAGATAGGGCGCCAGCAGCTCCTCGCCAGCCGGGACGATCGCAGTGCTCCCGGCGGGCAGCTCGGCGATCAGCTCGGCCTTGGTCGCGGCGATCGCCTCGACCGTCCCCAACAGCTCGAGATGGACCGGGCCAACACTCACGATCACTCCGACGTCCGGTTCGGCGATCCGCGCCAACTCCCCGATCTGGCCGGCGCCCCGCATGGCCATTTCCAGGACCAGGACCTCGGTCCGGGCGGGCGCACTCAGGATCTCCAGGGGCAGCCCGATCTCGGTGTTGAAGTTGGCCCGGGAGGCCACGGTGCGCCGTCGCTGTGTAAGGAGCGCTTGAACTAGGTCCTTCGTCGAGGTCTTGCCGGTCGAGCCCGTGACCCCGATCACCCGCGCGCCCAGTTCGCGCCGCCAGACGGTGGCCAAGCTCTGGAGCGCGGTCAGGGGATCCGGCGATACGAGGACGGGGTGATCACCGGCAGTGCGAGCGGCCTCGGCATGCGCCGGCGCCACCAGGGCGCCCCAGGCTCCCTCTTCAAGCGCCTGTCGAGCAAACGCGCCGCCGTCGACGCTCGACCCCGGAAGCCCCACGAACAGCGCGCCGGGGCCCGCCTCCCGCGAGTCGATTGTGGCCCGCTCGGGGCCGGCCGTGGACTCGGTGCCAGCGAGGAGCTCTGCCCCCGCCGCCTCCGCAATACGCTCGGCGCTCCAGCTTCTCATCGCAGCCGCCTGGTCAGGCCAGGGCGCCCCGGGTTCATCTCGCTATGCCCACGGGAGTGCGTCACCGGGACAGCGCCACGCCATGAAGCGCCTCCCGCGCCACGGTGACGTCGTCGAACGGGATCTGGCGCCCGGCCTCGAACTCCTGGCCCTGCTCGTGGCCCTTGCCGGCGATCACCACGACGTCGCCAGCTTCCGCGCCGGCGATCGTCTTGGCGATCGCCTCGCGCCGATCGACTTCGTGCTCGGCGCCGGCGCCGGCCCCGGCCAGGATCTCGTCGATGATGGCCTCAGGGTCCTCGGAGCGAGGATTATCCGATGTCACGATCACTCGATCGGCCAGGCGGCTGGCGATCGCGCCCATCAACGGGCGTTTGGCCCGATCCCGGTCACCACCGCAGCCGAAGACCACGTGGAGCCGGCGATCGGTGAGTGCCCTGGCGGCCAGCAGGACGTTCTCCAAGGAGTCGGGCGTATGGGCGTAGTCCACCAGGACGGCGAAATGCTGACCCTCCTCGACCGGCTCAAGCCGCCCGGGAACGCCCCCGGCCTGCGCGAGGGCGGCGACCGCCACGTCGGCCGGGACACCCAGGACCTGACTAGCGGCGAACGCGCCCAGGACGTTGTAGACGTTGAACCGGCCGCGTAGGGGTGAGTGCAGCCTGACCACATGGCCGTCCGGCGTCTGGACCGTGAATCGGGACCCTCCCAGTCCGATCTCGATCTCCTGCGCGCGGTACGTGGCTTCCCGATCGAGGGCGAATGTGATCGGTTCCGCGAGCTCCCGAGCCAGCCGTTCACCGTACCCGTCATCGATGTTGACGACCGACTGCGCTGGCGCCGATTCGTCGAACAACCGGCGCTTGGCGGCGAAGTAGTCCTCCATCGTGGGATGGAAGTCGAGGTGGTCCTGCGTAAGGTTGGTGAATAGCGCGACCGCGAAGTGGATCGCGTCAGAGCGATGCAGCGCCAGAGCGTGGGAGGAAACCTCCATCGCGCAGGCGACGTCGCCGAGATCGACCATCGCCCGGAACGTGCGCTGGAGGTCGATCGCCTCTGGAGTGGTGCGCTCCACCTCGTGATCGACACCACCGACGACGCTCTTGACCGTCCCGAGCAGACCCGTCTGCCGGCCGGCGGCTTCCAAAAGCCCGCGGAGCAGGAAGGCGGTGGTCGTCTTGCCGTTTGTCCCAGTGACGCCGGCCACCTGCAGCTGGACCGTGGGGTCGCGGTAGAACGACGCCGCCGCCGAAGGCATGGCGAGGCGGACGTTCGGCACCTGGATCTCTGGGACACCGAGCCCGAGTGACCGCTCGACCACGAGTGCGACAGCCCCCCGCTGCACCGCGACGGGGGCAAAGTCGTGGCCGTCTCTCGTGAATCCACGGACGCAGAAAAACAGCGTGCCGGCGGTCACGTCGCGATTGTCGTAGGCGAGTCGGGAAACCTCGAGATCGCGCGCAGGCGTGGGCACGCCCGTCATCACCTCATGGAGGCGCATCGGCGCCGAGTGTAAGAGCTAGCCAGGATGGCTGGCCGGCAAACGGCAGGCGCTGCCTGGCCCCAGCGCGTATGCTCGTTCGCCCGCCGACACTGCTTGTCCGCCGCGGCGAGCGTGGCTCAGCTTCCGGAGCGGTCCGTCCTCCTAGGCGGCCTGGTCCCCGAATCCGCGCGCGCGGGACGCAAGGTCGCGGCGCTCTATCACCCGATCCACCAGCCCGTAGGCCACAGCCTCCTCGCCGGTGAAGTAGCGATCACGCTCCATGTCCGCGTGAACCCGCTCGACCGACTGGCTGGTGTGCTGGGCGTAGATCTCGTCCAGACGCGCTCGCAGCGCCAGCACCTCTCGCGCGTGGATCTCGATGTCGCTCGATTGCCCCTCAAAGCCGCCCGACGGCTGGTGGATCAGGATCCGGCTGTTGGGCAGGGCCATCCGTTTACCCGGCGCCCCTCCGGCCAGAAGCAGGGAACCCATCGACATCGCGATCCCGTAACAGATCGTCTGCACGTCCGGGCGAATGAACTGCATCGTGTCGTAGATCGCCAGTCCGGCATAGATCGACCCACCTGGAGAGTTGATGTAAAGGTGGATGTCCTTCTCCGGAGCATCGGACTCCAGGTGGACGAGCTGGGCCACGACCAGATTGGCCGTCTGCTCGTCGACCTGGCCTCCCAGGAAGATCACGCGGTCGTTGAGAAGCCGGGAGTAGATGTCAAACGATCGCTCGCCGCGCGCGGTCTGCTCGACGACGACGGGGACGAGGGTCATAGCGCCTCCTTCGATATAGTGCAACTTCAAGGTTGCACTACCTTAGCAGACGCGCAACCCTTCGGTTGCACGTTTAGCAAGACCCCGCAGGAGGCACAAATGGCTCACGACGATTTGCGACAGGAAGCCGTTCCGGAAGACGAAAGCGTCGTCAGGGAGCTCGTTATCCCCGCTGCGGTGACCGAGGTCTGGGAAATCGTCACCAGCGATGGCTGGTTGGCCGACGAGGTCACCTTCGAGCTGGCGCCAGGAGGCGAAGCGCGATTCACCAGCGGCAACTCGTCTCGGACAGGCTGGGTCGAGGAAGCCAACCCACCGCAAACCCCAGATGGGGCGGCACAGCTGGTGTTCTGGTGGGAGAACGAGGGCGAGTCCGCCTCGCGGGTCGAGCTCGTTCTCGAGCCGGAAGAATATGGGGTCACGCACCTGTGGGTGTCAGAGACGCGTCCGCTCGAGGTGCTTGACCTGCGGGGCATCCCCCTCCCAGGATCCGGCGGCGCGAGCTATGGCCCGTCGCTGCTGGCGGTGGCATGACGCCCCAGCGCTCGCTCGACGTGAGCGTCAGAGCCGACGCCGTCTTCACCGCACTCGCGGATCCCAACCGGCGCCGTCTGCTGGCCGCCGTCTCCTCCTCCCCGGCGACGGCGACCGAGCTGGCGGACGGCCTGCCCATCACGCGCCAGGCCGTGGTCAAGCACCTCACTGCGCTGGCCGACGCCGGCCTGCTCGAGCGCCAACGCCAGGGCCGGGAGGTTCGCTACCGCGTCACGCCGGAGCCGCTATCAGACGCGGTTGGCTGGATGGCCGAGGTAGGCGGACAGTGGGACGAGCGGCTTTCGGCGTTGGCTAGCCGCTACCGCGGCGAGATGCCGAAGTAGGGAACCGCCCAGCCAACGATCTTCTGGAACGCGGGAGCGGCGACCGATCCGCCATAGATCCCGCCATTCGGCTCGTTGACCACGACCAGGCCGAGCAACTGAGGGTGGCTCGCCGGAACCATTCCGACGAACGAGGCGATGAACGCAGTCTTTGAGTAGCGGCCGTTCACGGCGACGTTGGCTGTCCCGGTCTTGCCCGCCATGATGTAGCCGGGAATGCCCGCGCCGGAGGCCGTACCGCCGTCAGCGTAGACCCCGATCAGCATGTTGCGGACCTCGGCGGCGGTCTGGGGGGAGATGATCCGGTGGCCCGCGGGGAGAGGTGTGGCCTTGCCACCGATCGCGGCCACGATGTGCGGGGGGCGGAGGATTCCGCCGTTGGCGATCGCGGCGTAGGCGGCGGCGATCTGCATCGGCGTCACCGACTCGCCCTGGCCGAAGGGCAAGTTGCCCATCGACGACCCCGAGTACTGCCAGTAGTGCAGGACGATCCCCTGCTGCTCGCCCGGAAGATCGACCCCCGTCGGCTTACCGAACCCGAAGCGATGGACCCAGTAGTCAAAGCGGCGGGCGCCGAGACGGGCCCCGATCTCGTCGGCCCCGATGTTGCTGGACACCTTCAGGATCTGCGCCACCGACAGCGTCTCATAGCCGTGGTTTTCGGCGTCATGAATCACCCGGTTGGCCACGTGAAGCTCAGGTGGAATGTCGAACTGGGTACTGGGCGTGATCAGGCCATCCTGGAGCGCCCCCGAGACGGTGAACGCCTTGAAAGTCGAGCCCGGCTCATAGCTGAAGTCGACCGCCTGATCCTCCCAATCCGCCTGCGGGGAGGCGAACGGCTTATTCGAGTTCACCCGCGGCCAGTTGGCCAACGCGAGGATCGCGCCCGTGTTGGGATTGAGCACGATTGCCGTCGCGCTCTTGGGCCTGTATTGCGCGCCAACGCCCGCCATCACCTGCTCGACCTCGTCTTGAAGCGCGGCGTTGATGGTGAGGCGGATCGAGGACCCGGCCACCACCGGCCGCAGATCCTGGATCGAGATGGGCTGGCCGACGGCGTCGCTGACCACCCGCCGGACGCCGTCGTGCCCGCGAAGCTGCTTGTTGAATAGATACTCGAGCCCGGAAAGCCCCTGGTCATCTGACCCGACGTAACCCAGCACCTGAGAGGCCTCGAACGGCCGGGGATAGAAGCGCCGTACGGTCGGGACCAGGTTGATGCCGTTGATCCGCATCTGCTCGATCTGGTTGCCCTGACCAACCGGGACCTGGTGGGCCAGGTAGACATAGCCCGTGTGCGGCTTGGTCAGGCCGGCATACACGGCCTGCACAGGCCGACCGACGAGTGGGGCAAGCCGCGCGGCCTCTTGCCGCGGATGCTTGATCAGGTACGGATCGGCGACGACGTCATCGGCCGACTGGCTGATTGCCAGCTGCACTCCGCCTGAATCCGTGATCGTTCCCCGCGGAGCAGGCACGACCTCTTGCACCACCTGCTGGGTTACGGCGGCTTGGTGCAGCGCCCCGGCGCGGAAAATCCCCAGGTAGGCCGCCCGCGCCACCGCCACCCCGAGCAGGACCACGAACGCCAGAAACAGAGTCCCGATCCGGCGGTCCAGCACGGCCACCGACAGCTACCCCCCGACCGTCGCGCTGCCCGAGGGCAGGATCGACTGAAACTGCGCCGGGTCCGGTGGGCGCATCTTGGTCGCCGCGACCCCGGCTCCGTTCGGGCCCAGGCGGTGCAGGAACCTGATCGCGGTCGGAGCAGGCATGACCATGCCCATCTGACGGGCCAGGCGTTCGATTCTCTGATCATCAGAGAGCCTGGCCACGCTGGCCTGCAGGGCCTGGTTCTGCGAGCTGAGGGCCGCCGTGCGATCGATCCAGCGTCCCGTGCTGGCCCCGAGCTTCAACACCTCCACCTGAGTGGCCACGATTCCAGCGAGCAGCACACCCAAGACAGGAATCCAGGCTCGGCCCCGGACCAGGCGGTCAAGCCAGCGATGATCGGGCAGGCCTCGAATGGCGGCCACCGCGCCCGCAGCCAAGCGGGGAAGCAGCGGCTGGCTGGGTGCCTGGCGCCGGGGGACGACTCGCGGGCTGACGGGCCGCGGGCGTCCTGTCGCGGGGCCGCTGACCCGCCGTGGAACCTGCGCTCCGCGGCTCACCCGCCGCTGCGGGGCGCGCGTGGCTTGCCTCGTCGTGGCGGACTTGGGCGTGGCGGATTTGGGCCTGGCCGCCTTTCGAGTCGCTGTCTGGGCTCCCGCTGCGACCGGCCGGGGCGTGGCGCTCTTTGTTCTGGTCGGCCTGCGGGGCGCGCTTGTCGCCGCGGACCGGCCGGCGAGGGTTGCAGCTGGAGGCGTCACACCGCACCCCGCTCGAGTTTGCGAGCCGCCCGGAGATGAGCCGATCTTGACCGAGGGTTGGCCGCTACCTCTCCGGCGGTGGGCGCGACCGCGCGCCGAGTGATCAACTCCGCCTCCGGTTGACGTCCACAGATGCAGACCGGGAACTCAGGCGGGCAGATGCAGCCGCGGGCCCGCGTGGAGAAGAACCGCTTGACAGCCCGATCCTCAAGCGAATGGAACGAGATCGCGGCCAGCCGACCGTCCTGGTCGAGCAACTCCCAGGCCAGCGGAAGCGCTGCGTGGAGCTGGGCGAGCTCGTCGTTGACGACGATCCGGAGGGCCTGAAAGGTCCTGCGGGCCGGGTGTCCACTGGCGAACGGAGCATGCACCGGGACGGCTGACTTGATCACCTCTACCAGCTCGTGAGTCGAGACCAATTCGTCCCGCCGCCGGGCCCGCCCGATCGCTCGAGAGATCTGGGTGGCGTAGCGCTCCTCGCCGTATTCCCGCAACAGCCGGCTCAGCCTCGACTCCTCCCAGGTATTCACGATCTCCCGCGCCGTCAGTTCCTGACTCGGGTCCATCCGCATATCGAGGGGCGCGTCGTACGCGTACGAGAATCCGCGCTCCCAGGTGTCCACTTGCATCGAGGACATCCCGAGGTCGAGATAGGCGAGGTCGGCTCGCAGTTCCTCTTCGCGCAGCTGCTCAAGCCCGCTGACGAAGTCGGCCCGAATGAAGCGCGTCTGGCACGAGACCTCAGCGGCAAGCTCGGCAAACCGCTCCTCAGCGAGCGGGTCTCGATCGATGCACACGAGCGTGCCGGCGGGCCCAAGGCGGTCGGCGACGAGGCGGGCGTGCCCGCCGCCGCCGAACGTGCAGTCCACTGCCACCTCGCCCGGCTGCGGGTCGAGGGCCTCGATCAGCTCCCCGGCCAGGACCGGCGTGTGGATCTCGGTCATGTCAAGAAGTGTTGCCAAGGCTCGCTGCAATCTCGGGGACACGGGTAAGCACTCCGTGGCTGTAGGCCTCGTAGGCGGCGCGCTCGAAGACCTCCAGGCACAGTCCGGCGCCGATGACCGTCACGTCCTTGCTCAGGCCGGCGTAGTCCATCAGGTTCGTCGGAATCATCACGCGGTTGGCGGCGTCAAGCTCGGTGTCCTGGGAATTGCCGTAGAAAAAGCGATTCAGTTCCCGCGCGCGAGGCGAGGCGGGGTTGACTCCCTCGAGCACGGCGCTGGTGTAGGACTCGTACGCCGCCGGCGTCCAGATGCCGATGGCCCGCGGCGTCTCGGGGTCCGTCTCCATCGAGGCGGCGAGAACCACGCCCCCGGAGAGCTCGGCCCGGAACTTCGCTGGGATCGTCAGCCGATGCTTGGCGTCCAGCGAGTGCTCGAAGGTTCCACGGAAGCCGGGCAAGATGTGTCATCCGTGCAAGAGTCGTGTCAGTCCAGGCTTCTGGTCAATGCGGTCGAATTCCGAACCAGGGTGGCTGGGTGGGAGGAGCCCTGCCACCCGGGTTCGGTTTCGCACGTCATGCATTTCCCACCATAACCCACTTCCTCCCACAATGCAACCCAAATTTCGCTTCCTCTCCCACTTGGGTCCACTTTGCCGGTAATCGGGGCGTCAAACCACGGCAGTTCGGGCGATCGCGGGGAGTCGGGGAGCTAGGGGGTGGGCGTTTCAAAATGCAACTGCGTTTGCGTTCGGTGTAAGCGCAATCGCGATTGCAGGAGCGAGCGGGCTGGTGGGACGCAGTGGGAGGGTTCGGGCGCAGTCGGCCAGCGACCGCTGATTCGGCCGGGCTACGCCGTCTCGGCGAGCGGGAGCTCCAATACCAACCGGGCGCCCTGACCACTCGGCGCCGCGGTCAACGTGCCACCGTGCTCGACGGCGACTTCGCGGGCTATCAGGAGACCACGCCCCCGACGTGACTTGCGCCGCCGGCGGCGTCGCGGGATTCGGCCAGGCGTCTCCGCGCTCTGCAGCACATGAGCGGCGGCTTGCGACAATCCCTGGCCGCCGTCAAGGACCTCGATCCGGATCCGCCCAGCGTCGGCCGCGGCTCGAACCTCGATCGGAGAGCCGCCGTGCTCGATGGCGTTGGCGATCAGGTTGTCGCTGGCCTGGGCGAGCCTGGCCCTCCTACCTCTGACCTCTCCCCCAGGCCCTCGCCACTTCAGGTCGAGTTGCATCCCGAAGCCATCCGCCAGAGGACGGAACGCTTCAACCGAGTCGAGCAACCAAGACCTCACGTCGACGAGCTCCGCTACCGGCTCGGACTCCGAGGGACGGTCCACTTCCTGGAGATAGTCGAGCGCGGCCGCTGCTCTCTCCAGCTCCAGCTCGATCGCGCGGAGGCGAGACCCTGGCGGCTGGACTCCCCCGCTCCCCCACTCGAGCCCGAGCCTTGCGGCCGTCAGGGATCCGCGCACCTCGTGGCAGGCGCGGGCAACCGCCTCAGACCGCGCGGACAACGCATGCCGGACGAGCACCGCAGCGGCCACGGCACAGGCAAAGGCCAGCCAGCCGGCGATCGCCAGTGCCGTGCCCATCAGTCGAGCCCGCCATCGACGAGCCGATACCCCACGCCCCAGACATTCACGATGAAGCGATCGCCTGCTGCGTTGACCTTCTTACGCAGGCGGTAGGCGTGAGAATCGAGAGTTCTGGTCGCACAGACCGTCCTGAACCCCCACACCCCGCGCAGCAGGTCCTCCCGGGTAAACACCCGCGTCGGTTCGGACGCCAGCGCCCGCAGCAGCGCGAACTCCTTCTTGGACAACGTGAGCGGCTCCCCGGCAAGCCAGACCTGCCGGGAAAGCGGATCGATTTCCAGCGAACCCACCTTGAGCCGACCCAGCCGAGGGCGGTAGCGAGTACGCCGCAGCAGCGCGTCGATCCGGGCCCTGAGCTCTGAATACGAGAACGGCTTGATCACATAATCATCAGCGCCGCGGTCAAAGCCGCGCAGGCGCTCGAGCTCGCTCGCCCGTCCGGAGAGCACAAGCAGCGGGAGATCGGGATCGACTCGGGCAGCCGTGCGATCCGTTTCACGTACGTAGCGCAGCAGCTCGAGCCCGTCGCCGTCCGGAAGGACGAGATCGACGATCGCGAGATCAGGAAAGGTGCGCTGAAGCGCATCGATAGCCTCGCCGATGGTCGAGGCCTCCAGCAGCACATACCCGTCCGCTGCCAGGTTCTCGGTCAAGAACGTCCGCGTCGCGAGGTTGTCCTCCACCACCAGGATCGTCGGCTGCGGCGCATCCATGTCATTAAGAGCCTGGAGCGACGAAATTTCCCCCCCTCTCCCGCGAAATTTTTTCTCGGCGGACTTAGGTGTGGATGCTGCGGAGGAATGATGTGGGTCCCCGCGCCCCATCCCAACTTAGGTCCGCGGGTGAACGATCGGCGTTTGCGTATCGCTATGCGTGACGCAAACGCCAATCGCTGCGCCGGCATCGCCGGGACGAGGAGCCTTCGACCAAACCCGCGACCTGTCGGCCTTCTGACTGCAACATCGCGTTCAGGCGGTGCGGCGGGGGAGGAATCACGCATATGATCCCGACGCTCTCGATGTATAGGCGCGGCAACTACAGCTCAGGCGACGATTTCGTGCTCGAGTACGGTGAACTGCGGTTCACGTTCAACGAACGCGACTTCCAGGAACGCTGCGAACAGGCAGCCAGGAAACTCGGCTTCATCGAGGGCCAGGTCGCTGCCGATGAGGCCGAGGATCTGATCAACCTGGTCGTCAACGGCGAGGTCACAGACCCAGCCTCGGCACTGGGAAAGCACGTGAACGAGTGCTGGCCAGAACTCGTGGGCCCCTCGGAGAGATCACTCGTTCACTGGCTGCGGCGGTTGATCTTCCGCAGCGCCTGGCTTGATCAGCGGGTCAAGGAAGGTGAGCTTGACATCTGGTTCGACGAGGACGCAAGCAGCTTCGTGTATATCCAGCCGGATCGCGGGGGCGAGCCGATTCGCTTGGCGCCCGAGCCGAACTGGAACCGCGTCGCCTACGTGCGGCAGTGACCCGCCGCGACGCCCCTGCTGGCCGGCACTGACCCGCCGCTTCGCCCCCCCGGGCCAACCCGCGGCCCTATCCCCCTGAACCCAGCACGTAGCCACGCTGATCGTGCGGGGCGGGGTTGTCGACCAGCAGCTGCGGCACGGTTACCAACCTGTAGCCCCGTTGGCGCAGGTCCTGGATGATCGTCGGTAGCGCCGCCACGGTCTCCGAGCGGTTGCCGCCCGCATCGTGCATGAGGACGATGGCGCCCGGACGGGCGCCGGTCAGGACGGCGTGGATGATCGCCTGGGTTCCTGGCAGCTGCCAGTCGTTCGTATCGATCGTCCACAGGACCATGAGCATGTGGTAGCGGTGGAGGATGGACAGCGTCGTCGAGTTCCAGGCGCCGTAGGGAGGGCGGAAGAGACGGGGGAACGACGCTCCGTAGCCTGCGATCGCCTTCGTCTGCCTGAGGATCTCTGATTGCTGATCGGCAGCGCTGAGCGTGTTCATCTGCGGATGGGTGAATGTGTGGTCCCCGATCGGAAAGTCGTCGGCCACGATCTGGCCGGTGGAGGCACCGAAATAACGGACCTGGTTCCCGATCTCGAAAAACGTGGCCTCGGCGTGAAGCCGCTGAAGGACCGAGAGAACCTGGGGCGTATATGGGCCCGGGCCGTCGTCGAAGGTCAGTGCGATTTCCCGGTGCTGGTGGCCGGCGATCCACACGTAGGGCGCGTAGGTAAGCGTGCGGTTGATGGCTGTGTTCTGGGCGGCCAGCTCACGTCCGCGGAGCGAATGCGTACCGCCGCCGGCCAGCGTCTGGATCGTTCGGAAAAACGAGGCCCGGTGAGTGTGGATGACCACGCGTGGCTTGGCCGTTCCGCCTGCGCTCAGGAGGACGCCGATCAAAATCAGCAGCACGGCCAGGCCCGCCATCGCCATGGCCCGGCGGCGACGGTGCTGGGGTGTCTGGCTCCAGCGCTTGTGGGGAGGTGCCGCCCCGGAGGCCTGGCGTGGTCGTGCCGGTTGTCTGACTGATGTCGAGCCGTCGGACATGCTGCTCCCCGCGCCCCATGATGCCGCTTGGAGCGGCGACGCGTTAGTCCAGGGGTGCCTCTACTCTGCCCATCATGCCAGCACGGGTATGGGTTGTGATGCCGACCTACAACGAGGCCGAGAACATCGAGGAAATCGTCCGAGCTGTGCTCCTCGAGCTCGATCGCATCGCGCCGGCCGATCACACCCTGCTCGTGGTCGACGACAACTCGCCGGACGGGACCGGCCAGATCGCCGACCAGCTGGCCACAGAGCTCGCGCCCGTTCAGGTCCTACACCGGACGGCCAAGACAGGGCTCGGCCATGCCTACCTGGCGGGATTCGGCCAAGCGCTCCAAGGTGGAGCGGAGCTGGTCATAGAGATGGACGCCGATTTCTCGCACGATCCTCGTTACCTGGGCGACCTCGTGAGGGCGGCCGAGAAAGCCGATCTGGTGCTCGGATCTCGATACGTCAGTGGCGGCGGCGTGGAGAACTGGGGTCTACTGCGGAAGGTGATCAGCCGTGGCGGTGGCACCTACGCCCGGCTAATTCTCGGGGTGGGCGTGAACGACCTGACGGGAGGCTTTAAGTGCATCCGGCGTCAAGTGCTTGAAGGCATAGAGCTGGACACCGTCCGAGCCGAGGGCTACGTGTTCCAGATCGAGGTGACCTACCGAGCCATCCTGGCCGGGTTTCAGGTCGTCGAGGTGCCGATTATCTTCCGCGACCGGACCAATGGGGTCAGCAAGATGTCCAGCCGGATCGCGCTGGAGGCGATGCTCTCGGTCCCGACGTTGAGGCGCAACGCGGCGGAAGCCATCGCCCGGGTCCGGTCACGCCGGACACAGCCCGCACCCGAAGTTGGCGAGTCAAAAACGCCGGTTCCCTAACGTAAGGGCAATGTCCACGGCGGCATCCTTGGCCTGATGAGCGCGCAGCGGAGGCTTGGCGCCAGGCGGCAGCCGCTTGGCGTGACCGAATCCGGGTTCTTCGGCCTCCGAGCAGGCGCTGACCGGTGGCGAGCGCCGATGTCGCTGCGCTCGAGCAAGCTCGGAATCCTGGCGCTCACAGGAGTGGCGGGCTCGATGCTCGTGTTGGTGGTGACGGCCGCGAGCACGAACGTTCTTCTGCCCGAGTCGATCCGCCCGATCCCGCCGACCGGACTCGCGCACCAGCTGGCTGGGCCGTTTGGCGGGCTCGATCTGAACCTCCGCAGCGGCGGCCTGGTCGCGGTCATGCTCGTGTTGTTCATCTGCTACGTCGCCACGGTGCTGAACGCTCAGCACATCTCCGCCCGCGCGGTCCTCCTGTGCATTGCTTTTGTCAACACCATCCTGCTGCTCGCTCCGCCCCTTTTCTCGACGGACATCTTCAGCTACTACTTCTACGCGAGGATGGGCGCGATCTACGGGTTCAACCCGTACCTCGTCGGCCCCCACGCCCTGATGCTCGACCCCCTGTACGGGCTCGTGGGGGAGAAATGGGCATACACGCCCTCGGTGTACGGGCCGCTGTTCACGGCCATCAGCTACCTGTTCGCCCACTTCTCGCTCGCGGCCTCCGCGCTGGCCTACCGCGTCGTCGCGATCGTGTCGAGCCTCGGGACGGTCGCCCTGGTCTGGAACGCGGCTCGTTTGCGGGGCATGAACCAGGTCCGGGCGGTCGCTCTTGTCGGCCTCAATCCGCTGACGATCGTGTTCGGCGTCGGCGGCGGTCACAACGATCTTCTGATGCTGGTCGCCTTGATGGCCGGCGTCTATTTCCTGCTCGTCCGGCGTGACCGTCCGGCCGGAGCCATGATGGTCCTAGCCACGGCCGTGAAGCTGAGTGCTGTCCTGCCGATGATCTTCGCCGCCATCAGCGATGCTCATCGCGGAGCAAGGATCCGCAAAGGGTTCGTGGTGGGCGCCGCCGCGGCGGCGGCCGTGCTGGTCGCGCTCTCGTTTGGCCTGTTTGGCACCGGTCCGCTGCACCTCCCCTCGACACTCGAGAACGTCCAGAGCCAAGGTGACTGGCACAGCGTCCCAGGACTGCTGAGCGCCCTTGGCTTCCCGGTCGCCAGCGCCGTCGTGAGCGTTGCGCTCGGAGGGATATTTGCCGCGTTCGTCATCTGGCTGGCCATCCGCGTCTGGGAGGGCAGGCTCGATTGGGTCGCCGCTACCGCCTGGATGACAGCTGCCCTGCTGGTCACGACCAGTTCGTTCCTACCCTGGTACGTGGCCTGGCTGATGCCCTTCACGGCTCTGGTCGCAGACCGGCGCCTGTGGCGGATCTCCATCGGGCTGACAGGTTTTTTCATGGTTCTCCAGCTGTTTGACTACATCCCGGCTGCGAAGCAACTGATTGGCGTCTGACCGAAGCCAGATGATCTACCGATGAGCGACACGACACCTCTCTGGCCCGAAGACGGCGTGATGCCTGCCACCGTGCCTCGGCGACTTGAGCTTCTGAGCGTGGTGGCGCCGGTCTACAACGAGGAGGAAACCCTTCCCGAGTTCTACTCCCGCGTCGCCCGAGCCCTGGAGGATCTCCCGTTTGAGCTCGTGTTCGTAGACGATGGCTCGACAGACGGCTCCGGAGGGATCCTGGCTCGGCTTGCCGCTGAGGATCCTCGCGTCCGGGTCGTGTCCCTGTCACGCAACTTCGGCCATCAGAACGCCCTCACGGCCGGCCTGGATCACGCAGCGGGAAGCGCAGTGGTGATGCTTGACGCCGATCTTCAGGATCCTCCGGAGCTGATCCTGACGATGCTCGACCACTGGCGCGCCGGATGCGATGTCGTGTACGCGGTGCGGCAGCACCGCGAGGGCGAGTCGCGCTTCAAGCTAACCACCGCGAGCTTGTTCTACAAGCTGTTCGGCAAGCTCACCCAGGTTGGCCTGGAACGCAACTCGGGCGACTTCCGGCTCCTGGACCGTCGGCCGTTGGACGCGCTGCGGTCGATGCGGGAGCGCAGCCGCTTTCTGCGCGGCATGACGGTTTGGGTGGGCTACCGCCAGGCGGCGGTGCCCTACCACCGAGATCGCCGCTACGCCGGAAAGACGAAGTACACGCTGCCCAAGATGCTGCGGTTCTCGCTGGACGCGATCCTCTCGTTCTCCCATCGGCCACTCCAACTGGCCACGCTGTTGGGCTTTGCCATCTCGACCCTGGCCTTCCTGGCCATCCCGGTCGTGATCATCCTCCGGCTGCTCCACTCCTACCTGCCCGGATTCGGCACGGTCACGATCGTGATCCTGCTTCTGGGCGGGATCCAGCTGATCGCGATCGGGATCATCGGCGAGTACGTCGGACGGATCTATGACGAGGTCAAGGGCCGGCCGCTGTACCTCGTCCGGGGCCGTCTGAACATTCGCGAGGTTGACTCGCCGGAGGCCGCGCCTCCGGCCGATCCCGCGCAGCCCTCCGTTCGCCTCTAAGCGGGTGGCCCGAGCCCCTATCCCCCGGTTGGATCCGGGCCCAGCGAGCTGCGCGATGTGAGCTCCGGCTCACCGTCGGCGAGGGTGCGAGTTGCCGCCGTCGCCGGCGTTCGCCTGCTCCAGTGCGGAGATCCGAGTGGCCAGGCCCTTGATCGCGTCGGCGATGGGGTCCGGGAGATGAACCCAATCGGTGTCGGGACCCTCGGGGCGGCGGCCTTCCACGCGTACCGGATGCCCCGGGTTTCCGACCACGGTGCTGAGTGGCGGGACGTCGTGGATGACAACGCTCCCGGCCCCGATCTTCGAGCCGTGCCCGACGGTGATCGGGCCAAGGAGGGAGGCACCAGCTCCGATCGTCACGTTGTCTTCGACGGTCGGATGGCGCTTTCCGGTCGCGAACCCGGTGCCTCCAAGGGTGACTCCCTGGTAAACGGTCACGTCCTGCCCGATTCGGGCCGTTTCGCCAATTACCACTCCCATGCCATGGTCGATGAACAGCCCCGGGCCGATGACCGCCGCGGGATGAATCTCGATCCCCGTGACGGCGCGAGCCGCGGCCGCGATCAGCCGGGGCAGGAGCGGCGTCCCGGCTTGCTGCAGCGCCCGGGCGATCCGATAGGCCACGAGTGCGTGCACCCCCGGCCAGGTCAACACCAGCTCGAGCGTGCTGACGCCGGAGGCCGCCGGATCACGCTCGCGGACCGCGGCGAGGTCACGCCGGACGTCGGACGCGGTACGCGTGATCACGTCAAACCCTGCCATTGTCAAAGCGTAACGACCGCGCTGCGGCGGTCTCAGGGGGCGAAGAACGGGGTCGAGACGTACCGCTCACCAGAGTCGGGCAGGATCGCCACGATCCGAGAACCTTCCATTTCCGAGCGGCTGGCCACTTCCAACGCCGCCCAGACCGCTGCCCCACCCGAGATGCCGGCGAGAACTCCCTCCCGGTGGGCGAGCGCTCGAGCGGTCTGGAGCGCATCCTCGTCCTCGACGGCGATCACCTCGCTGAGCAGCTCTCGGTTCAGGACGGCGGGGATGAATCCAGCCCCGATCCCCTGGATCTTGTGAGGTCCCGGGCGCCCCCCGGAAAGCACGGCCGACGCCGCGGGCTCAACCGCGATCAGGCGACAGTCGGGGTTGCGCTCCCGCAAGACCTCGCCGGCGCCTGTGATCGTGCCGCCGGTGCCCACGCCGGCCACGAAGGCATCCACGCGACCATCCATCGCCCGGAGAATCTCCGGCCCCGTCGTCCGGCGATGGATCTCAGGATTGGCTGGGTTTGAGAACTGGTCGGGCAGGAAGAAGTCATCGCTGGTCGCCAACTCCCGGGCCGCCTCCACCGCTTCGGTCATCCCCCCGAGCGATTCGGTGAGATGGACCTCAGCGCCGTAGAGCCGCAGCAACCCCTCCCGCTCACGGCTCATGCCCTGCGGCAGGGTCAGCACGAGGCGGTAGCCCTTGGCGGCGCAGACAAAAGCGAGCGCGATACCGGTGTTGCCGCTGGTGGCCTCCACGATTGTCGTCCGACCTGGCGCGATTCGCCCCTCCTCCTCTGCCCGCTCGATCATGGCCACGCCGATTCGGTCTTTGACGCTCCCTCCTGGATTGAAGGCCTCAAGCTTGACGTACAGCTCCACCCCCACGGGTGCCATTCGCATGAGCCGGAGCATGGGCGTCCCCCCCACGAGCTCGGCGATGTTGGTGGGAGTGCGCGCCATCAGTGAGCCAACCCTACGAGAAGGCTGGATGCCGCGCGGCGCTCAGCCGGCAGCGGCGAGCGCCACCGGCTGATCCGTGACGATGTCGCTCAGCAGGGGTTGCTGCCCAGGACCTTCTGGAAGTCGTCGTACTCCGCCACAGTGGCGCCACCGCCGTTGAAGACGTAGAAGCGATTCCGGAACAGGGGTCCGAATTCGGCCTTCGAGCTGCCCCCGAAGGTGTTCGTTGTTCCAGAGACGCCGGCCATGTTCCCGAGCGCCCACCGGCATCCGCCAGATGTGCTGACGGTCGAATAGTAGGGATAGAAGGAGGGCTTGCCCTCGTCTGTCAGAGGCGGATTGACGCAGTTCCGACCGGTGATGCGGTCGCATTTGCCGCCAAGATCCGATGCTTCGATCCGGGGAAGATCGGTGTTGAAGGCCACCTGCGAGTAGGCCGACCCACCAGTAGTCGGGCTCGAGAACAGAATCGGAGTCGGGTGGATGGGCTTGCCGTCAGGCCAGTCCTTTATGTACGACGATCCATCAAAGCCGGGATCATTGGAGTTCGTACACCCCGTGGCGGGATACAGAAGCGACTCCTCAGAGGAGAAGCAGACCGTGTCATCTCCGTCAGCGGGCTCCCGGTTACCGGGGCCTCCCTCGAGACCATTGCACTGAGCCAGAGCGCTGTTGGGATCGATATGAGTACAGAAGTCGAAATGCCCGATCTCGTCCACGAACGCGACGTTGTAGGAAGCGGCCGCCCACGGAACCGTCGTCTTGGGCTGGCTCGTGGAATACATCGGGTGGAAGTCGTAGTACTTGACGTTGCAGCTAGTGCCCGTAGGGGCTGGAACGATGTGCCCGAAGCCGTTGGCCGCGCTGGCCGTCATGAAGCCACTCTGGTGAGTGGTCGTGTCGGTGACTTTGGTCACGAGGCCGTCCTGCGAATCGTGAAGCGAAACGGTCAGGTGGTCGCCCGGATTCATGTACAGAGCATGCGGACCGGGCTGTCCCGAGGCGATCGGATCGAACTCGAGCGGATTGGGAGGTCCCTGGGGCTCGCCGTTGCGGGTGAGATAGGCGAAGTTCGTGTACTCGACCCCGCCAAGGACCTCCGACTGGCACGTTTGGTTGAGGTCTTGCCCAGCAATCGGGTTCTCTGAGAGGCTGTCGATCGTCAACGCCGCGCACCACTTCGTGGGCGAGCAGGACTCGTCGGCAAACTGCGGCACCCACCCCGGCGGATAGAACTGAAGCTCCATGTACGCGGCGCCCGGATGCTTGGTGCTGGTCGTGACGTTGACGGCGTTGGAGTCGCTATCCGGCGTGCAGGTGCGGGTCGTCTGGGGGTAGGAGAACGTGTCGCACATCGCCATTCCGAACCAGAAGGCGGGGTTCAGCTGAAAGTCGTAGGACTTGCTCTCGCTGTAGGCCCCGCCGGGCTCCCGCGGAACCGTGACCTTGTAGGTCATGTCATTGCCCGAACCCGCCTTGGTCGAATAGAAGAGGACAGCGGGCTCGTCGTGCCCGACGTACTTATAGCCCCAGATGTCCTCGGGATTGGCCACCTCGGTGCAGAGCGCGTTGCTGTAGGCGCACGAGTACTTGGTGTGCGAGTAGGCAGAATTTGACCAGAGCCTCGAGGCCAGAGCGCCCTGGGAGCGGGTGAAGCCGAAGGACTGAGGGGCCGCCACCAGTGCAACCGCCCCGCAGAGTCCGGCAACAAAGACGACTAGCCTCGATCGACGCATGACCTTCCTCCCGTTGTGGCTTGGCATCGGACCCAGCTGAATCCTACGTCTGCCGAGGTGGGGCAGTCAACCCACCTGCGAACTCCTCGCGCTACTTGACCGTCAGATGCCCGGTGGCGGGTCTAAATGTGGTACATCGGGGCGACCGCGGCGCTGGCCTCGGCGTCGGCCACGTCCGCCACGGTCCACGAGGAGAGGACCGAGCGGGCGGCGGCGGCGGCCTGCTCGAAGACACCGCGGGCGCCATAGCCGACCGGGCCGTCAAGCAACTCCACCAGCTCGAGCACGGTTATCTCGTTAGCAGGACGGGCGAAGGAGTAGCCTCCCTTCACCCCCCGCTGCGAGCGAAGGAGCCCTGAGCGGCGCAGCACGGCGAACAGCTGCTCCAAGAACTGGGCGGGGATGTCTCGCCGGCGCGCCAGCTCGGCCAGCGGCACGGGAGCCCGATCGCCCTGGCGGCAGAGCTCAACAAGCGCCGACAGAGCGTAGGGAGATTTCGACGTGATCGAGATCACGTCTCGATCATGGCACCCAGACGGCCGCCGGGGAGCCAGGCCGAGGGATGGATTAGATCCAGCCCCGCTCGGTGGCGATCAGCACGGCCTGGGCGCGGTCCCGCGCGCCGAGCTTGCCGTAGATGTTGTGCAGGTGAGTCCGGATCGTGCTGGTCGAGAGATTGAGCTCGCCCGCGATCTGCTTGTAGACCATTCCCCGGGCCAGACGGCGCACAACCTCGAGCTCGCGTGTGGACATCGGGCACGGGTCGACAGCCCGCGGACGCTGACCGGCGCCGGAGAGCGGCAGGTCGTAGAGCACGGCGCGCAGCTGAGTTGGCGTGACGCCAACGAGTCGACCGACCTTCAGCAGTTCGGCCGGCGAGATCGCTCCGCCCAGGGAGTAATGGGCCAGCATGTCAGCCAGGCGAACCAGCGCGGTCTCGCCCTGAATGTCGTCGGCGTGATGGCGCTCGATCACGCTGGCCAGCACCTTGGGCAGACTCCACCGGCGCGCCAGTACGCCTCCCACCAGGGCGTGGTCCACTCCGAGCTCCCGGCGCTCGGCCGCAACTCGCTCCTCGGGTGTGCGCGCCTCGCCGTGGACCTGGCCGGGGTAACCCGGATAGGCGTGGACTAGGACGAGCTTGCCGATGTCGTGGAGCAGCGCGGTGACCATCAAGCGGTCGCGAGCGCTGTAGGCGAGCTCGCGAGCGAGCCGGTCGGCGGCGTTCTGGGTGGCGATGGCGTGAAGGCGGAAACGCTCAGGTACTCCCTTCCAAACCGATCCGCGCTGGAAGAAGTCAAACGTGCGAGCCCGGCTGGCGATCGAAAGCACGCCCTCAGGCGAGAGCACCTCGACAGCCTTGACGACGCTTTCGACTCGTCCCCTGGTCCGGGCATCTACCTGGTTGGCCAAGCGCAGAACGGTGACTGCGAGCGCGACATCGGCTTCGATCGCCTCCACGAGCTCGGCCGTGGAGGGCCGACCTTGTTCAAACAGGCGCAAAACATGGTTTCGCGATTCGGCGAGGACCGGGAACGCTTCAAGGGCCTCGAACGCGGCCGTCAGACGACGACCGTGTCCTTCATTGTGGTGACGCTCGCCCCGTCCAACGTTTGCTGGTGCGGGAGCCATCTTCACGGCAGCTAGCTGAGGCATGTAATTGTGGGAGAACTCCGTTGAGGGTGCAGACAGTGGGGCACTTCCATGGCCATGATCCATCTATCGGCATGCCCGCGGCAGCGGTTTAGGCCCGACGGTTACCCACCGCCAGCCCGCTCCAGAATGCGGTCGATCCTGGCAAGCGTCTCTTGGCGGCCAAGAAGGGCCACGCTCTCAAAGATCCCGGGGCTTACCGTCCGTCCCGCGATCGCTACCCGAACGGGCTGAAACACGGCTCCTGCGCTGGTATCGCGGCTTTGCACGATGTTCCTCAGGGCCACTTCGACCGCCTCCGTGGTGAAGGGCTCCACCGCGGCCAGCGCCTCCCGCGCGGCGCGCAGGTTCTCCACGCCGCCGTCCCGAACGATCACCTTTTCAAAAGCCCGCTCTTCGAGCACCGGCTCGCCGAATAGGAACGATACGAGCGGCCAGAATTCACCGAGGGTCTGGATCTTTTCGGCCGAGATCTCCACGGCGGGCTGGAGGCCTTGCCGGCCGATGAATTCCTCGAGCCGTCGAGTCAGCTCATCGACTCCCAGTGTCCGGAGCCAAACGCCATTCATGTGGCGCAGCTTTCGCTCGTCAAAGACGGCGGGATTCTTGGACACGCGCTCAAGCCGGAAGCGGCCGGCCAGCTCGTCAAGGCTGAAGTGCTCCTCGTCGGACGCGAACCCGGCGCCGAGAAGCGCGATGTAGTTGTCGACCGCTTCAGGCAGATATCCGGCCTCTCGGAGCTCCTGCACGGAGGCGGCGCCGTGGCGCTTTGAGAGTTTGCGCCCGTCAGGGCCCAGGAGCAGTGGGAGGTGGGCGTACCGGGGCGGCGGCGCTCCGAGGGCCTCGAAGACCAGGAGCTGTTTCGGGGTGTTGGACAGGTGGTCCTCCCCCCGGACGACATCGGTGATGGCGGCGTCGAGGTCGTCGACGGCGACGGCGAAGTTGTAGAGAACCGACCCATCCGCCCGGGCGATGACCGGATCGTCCATGCTGGCATTTGGGAACCGAGCCTGGCCTCGGATCACATCGTCAACAACCGTCTCCCCCTGGTCCGGCACGCGAAGCCTGACCGCGCCGTTCTGCTCCGGCTCCGCTCTGAAGCCCCGGTCGGCGCCGTGGCGCTGCTTGTAGGCGCGGACGTCGTCGGCGGTGGCGGTCGAGTGGTAGGCGTGGCCGTTCTGGAGCAGTTGCTCCAGAACTTCGGCGTGGCGCTCCGCCCGCTGCGATTGGAAGATCGGTCCCTCGTCCCAATCGAGGTTCAACCAGCGCAGCGCGTCCAGAATCTGCTCGACGTTCTCAGGAGTTGAGCGCTCCCGGTCTGTATCTTCGATCCGCAGCACGAACGTGGCTCCCCCCGTGTCCGGAGACTTCCGGGCCGGGCCATGGGCCAGCAGCCAGTTGTAGAGCGCCGTCCGGGCGCCGCCGATGTGGAGCGCCCCTGTGGGAGATGGAGCGAAGCGAACGCGCATGAGGTACCGAACAAGATGCTAATCGGCGCCCACGTGTCCACGGCGGGCGGGCTCCAGGCCGCCGTGCAGCGCGGCGTCGATCGCCGCGCACAGGCGATTCAGGTTTTCAACCAGTCACCCCGGATGTGGCGCCCAACGGCGTACGGCGAAAGCGACTTCTTGGCCTTTCGCGAGGCGATCGGGAAGACGTCGATCAAGGCCATCCTGATCCACGCCGTCTACCTCCTCAACTGCGCCTCGGAGGACCGGGAGATCCGCAAGAAGTCCGTGACCTCGCTGATTCAGTCGCTTCGGGTGGGCGACGGCCTCCAAGCCACCGCGGTGGTGTTGCACGCCGGCTCGGCCAAGCAAAGCGACGTCGGCCGGGCTATCGCTCGCGCCGGGAAGGCGATTCAGGAGGCCCTCGCCGAGTCCGAGAGCTGTGAGCTTCACCTGGAGAACACGGCCGGGGCCGGAGGCACACTCGGGCGCTCGTTCGAAGAGCTGGCAGACCTCCTCCAAGCGTGCGGAGGGGGCCCGAGACTCGGGATCTGCCTTGATTCGTGCCATCTATACGCCTCCGGCTACGACATCTCGAATGCGGCCGGCCTGGCCGAGACGATTGACCGGTGCCAGGAGATCATCGGTGCCGATCGCCTGCGCTCGCTTCACCTCAACGACTCGATCAGCGCGCTGGGCTCCAACCGTGACCGTCACGCCGTCCTGGGCGAGGGCGAGCTCGGCCGAAAGGGCTGCGCGACGTTCCTGTCCGAGCCGCGTTTCGAAGATCTGCCCTGTGTGCTTGAGACGGGACGGGACAACGCCGCGCCCTGTTTGGAAGACGTTCAGCTGGCCAAACAGCTCCGGCGGCGCGGCAAGGCCGCCCGAAAATCAGGCTGAGGCGACGACCGCGGGAGCCGGCACCGAGTCGGCGACCTCGCCATCACCGACGAGGGCCTCGCCGAGCAGGTGGATCAGCTCGGCGTGGAGCGCGGCGCTTCTAGTCACACGGAAATCGGGGCCAAGCCGCAGGCGCCGGCGGCCGGAGGCCGTCTGAAGCTCGATCCTCACTTCGCAGTCACCCGGGAACCCGGCAAGTACCTCTTTGAGCTCGCCCAGGACGCCGTCCGGGAGAGCCGCCGCCTGGAGTCTCAGCTTCAGCAGGCTCGGCTTGGCCACCTCTTTGGCTTGAAGCTCTGCGGCCTCCTCGAGTTCCTCCGGACCGGGCGTGAAGAGCTCGATCTGCTGGGCGACCAGACAGGTCTTGTCGCGGTCCCGATGGTCGACGCGGCCCCGGACCACGATGACGGAGTCTGGATCGAGCGCATCCTCGCTCGACCCCAGGGCGCGGCCGAAAACGAGCATCTCAACCGACCCCTCGAGGTCGTCGAGCGTCGCGAACGTCATCGGGTCGCCCTTTTTGGTCCTGATCCGCTTGGTCTGGGTGATCATCCCTCCGACGGTCACCCAGTCTCCGTCGCGCTTTTTTGAGAGCTCCGAGAGTGAACAATCGACCCGCATGCTCAACGCCGCGCGAAGCGGCTTTAGCGGGTGCTCGGAGATGAACAAACCAAGCGATTCCTTCTCGGCGGCCAGCAGCTCAGCGCGCTCGAATTCGATTGTGGGGATCGGGGCATGACTCACTCCGACTCGCGGTCCCCTGGGTCCGGCGGCCGAGCTGCTGCCGGCCGCCTGGTCGAGATCAAAAAACGAACCCTGGCCGATGAGCGCATCCTGCTGGGCCTTCTGACCCGCCCCCTGGGCCTGCTCGAGCACCGAGAGCATCCCCTTGCGGCTGGCCCCTGTCGAGCCAAACGCGCCGCATTTGACGAGCGCCTCGATCGCTTTCTTGTTGACGCACCGGCCGTCGACCCGGGCACAAAAATCCCACAGGTCGCGGAAGGGGTGCGCGGCGGTGTGGGTGGTGGGATCGAAATCCCCGCGGGCCTTCTTGATCGCCTCGACCGCCTGGTAGCCGACCCCCTTGACGGCATCGAGCCCGAAGCGGATGTTCCCGTCTACGACCACGAACTCGTGGTCTGAGAGGTTGACATCCGGCGGCAGGATCGAGATCCCCATCTGCTCGGCCTGGGCCACGAAGAACGGCACCTTGTCCTTCGTGTCCATGACCGAGGAGATCAGCGCCGCCATGTACTCGGCCGGGTAGTTAGCCTTCAGCCAGGCCGTGCGGTAGGCGATCAGGGCGTAGCACGCGGCGTGCGACCGGTTGAAGGAATAGTCAGCCGAGCGCTCGTTGATCGTCCACAGCTGCTCGGTCACCGTCTCGCTTGTGCCCGAGGCGCGGCAGCCGGCGATGAACTCGGGCTTGAGCTTGGCCATCGCCTCACGGTTCTTCTTGCCGATCGCCTTGCGGAGGTCGTCGGCCTTGGCGCCGCTGAAGCCGGCGATCTCCTTGGCGATCTGCATCGCCTGCTCCTGATAGACGACCACGCCGTGGGTGGACTCGAGAATCGGGCGCAGACGATCGTCTGAATAAGTGACGGCGTCCGGGTTGTGCTTCCCGCGCGTGTAGGCGGGGATCTGCTCCATCGGCCCGGGCCGGTAAAGGGCGTTGAGAGCGATCAGGTGCTCGAACTCCGACGGCCCAAAGCGCTTGAGTGTCTCCCGCATGCCCTCGGACTCGAACTGGAACACGCCGATCGAGTCACCCCGGGCCATCATCTCGTACGTCCGAGCGTCATCCTGGGGCAGAGCGTCCATGTCCGGACGCTCCCCGGTCGAGCGTTCGATGATGTCGAGGGCGTCCTCGATTACATCGAGGTTACGCAGCCCGAGGAAGTCCATCTTCAACAAGCCAAGCTGCTCGACGGGCTTCATCGAGAACTGGGTGACGGTGCGGAACACCTTCTCGCCCCGATCGTCCACGCCGGCCTCCGCGATCTGGAGGGGGACGATGTCGGTCAGTGGCCGGTCGGCGATGACCACCGCGGCGGCGTGGATCGAGGAGTTGCGGACGATTCCCTCGAGCCCCTGGGCGAGCTCGACGATCTCCTTGGCCACAGGATCGCGGTCGACTTCGGCCCGCAGCGGCTGCCCGGGCTTCATGCAGTCCTCGAAGCTCGGCGGGCGGCCCATGATCGGATCCGGGATCAGCTTGGCGAGCCGGTCGCCCGCCGCGTAGTCGTGTCCCAGCACCCGGGCCGCGTCCCGCGTGGCCGCCCGGGGGAACATCTTGCCGAACGTGACGATCTGGGCAACCGACTCCTTGCCGTACTTCTCGGTCACGTACCGGATCACCGACTCACGCCCCCGGACCGAGAAGTCGATGTCGATGTCCGGCATCGACACCCGTTCGGGGTTCAGGAAGCGCTCGAACAGCAGGTCGTAGCGGACCGGGTCGACATCGGTGATCGACAGGCAGTAGGAAACGAGCGACCCCGCCGCGGACCCGCGTCCCGGCCCGACGGCGATCCCGCGGTCCTTGGCGTACTTGACGAAGTCCCAGACGATCAGGAAATAGCCGCTGAAGCCCATGCTGTCGATCACCGAGAGCTCGTACTCCGCCCGCTCGAGCGCCTCGGCTGGCGGCGGATCGCCGTACCGGCGGCGCAGCCCCTCGTCGACCAACGCCTTGAGGTACTCCCCTTCGCTTGACCCGTCGGGGGTGGGGTAGCGCGGGATCAGCTGGCGACCGAGCTCGAGCTCGATGTCGCACCGCTCGGCGATCTCGATCGTCGAGGCCATTGCCTCAGGCCACTCGGCGAACGCCTCGGCCATCTCCTGGTTTGAGCGCAGGTAGAACTCGTTGGTGTCAAACGTGATCTTCGGCTGGGCGAGCGTCGACTTGGTCTGGACGCAGAGCAGGGCGGAGTGATGGTGGTAGTCCTCACGCCGGAGGTAGTGGACATCTCCCGTGCCCACGATCGGCCGGCCAAGTTCCCGGGCAATCCGGACAATCCCCTCATTGGCTCGCTCCTGCTCGGCCAAACCGTTCTTCTGGACCTCGAAATACACGTTCTCGGCCCCGAAAGCCGCGATCAGCTGCTCGGCGTGGGCGCGCGCATCGGCCGGGCGACCGTCCATGAGGTACTGGCAGAAGCGGGACTGAAGGCACCCGGTGAGGGCGATAACGCCCTCGGCGTGGGAGGCGACCTGCTCAAGGTCGACCGATGGCTTCCCGCGCTGAAAGCCCTCCAGGAACCCGGCCGAGGACAGCTTGACCAGGTTCCGGTAGCCCGTCGGCGTGGCCGCCAACAGCGTCAGGTGAAAGCGCTCAAGCCGGCCCGGAGCTCGCCGGGCGTGATCGTCGACGATGTAGGCCTCGCAGCCCAGAATCGGCTTGACGCCGTGCTTCCGGCAGGCCGTGAAGAGCTCGACGGCGCCGTTCATCACCCCGTGATCGGTCAGCCCCAGCGCCGGTTGCTCAAATGCCGCGGCCCGAGCCGCCAGCTCCTCGATCTTGCACGCCCCGTCGAGCAGCGAGTACTCGGAGTGGACGTGGAGGTGGGCGCAGCCGGAGCTCATGGAGGGTTTTCGAGCATAGGCTCAGCGTCGGACGCCGAGGGGGCCGAAGCCCGCTATCTCGGATTGAAAGAGCGGCTAACTCGCAGGAGTCTCGCCTTGGCTCATCAGCGGGCCGACTTGGCGGGTGCGACGACCGCGGTCGGCGCAGAAAGCGCAGGGATTCCGGGCCCGTACGAGTTGCTCGCCGTCTCACGGACCCGAAGTCTGTGACCCACCTCGGCCGGGCCAACCCCTTGATCGTGGGCGGCGATAGCTTCACCGGAAGCCGCCGGCCGACGACCACGTTGCCGCTCTGGTCCACGGCGACGCACAGCCCCGAGGAGGGGCAGTAGACGCCGCTGATGTCTTGCCCGCTATCCACGGGGTCGACAGTCCAGGCGCTCGCGCCACCTGTCGGATCGGTCGAGGTCACGACCTTCCCGGAGTCGTCGACAGCGACGCATAGCGATCCTGAGGGAGCGCAGGCGACGCGGTTGAAACTGCCGCCGCTGACATCAGCCACCGTCCAGGCACTTGTTCCGCCGGTGGGATCGGTCGACGTCAGGACATTTCCGGAGAAATCCACGGCCACGCACAGTGACGCCGAGGGACACGCAATCCCCTTGCGGGTCGGATTCCATTGATACGGCCTTGCACGAAGGCCCACCCCCGACCGCCGAAGGAGGTTAGCTTAGTCCGCCATCGGGCTGCCTCGTCTACTCGTCAGGGTGCCGCAGCCGCCAGGCCATCCGCGACTGCAGCGAGAAAAGCTCGATAAAACCGGGCGCCGCCTGCTGGGAGAAGAGGCCGCCCGAGGTGGCGAAGCTCGCCAGCTGAGCGTCATAGACGGCGTGCGGAGATGCGCGCGTCACCACTCTGACCGATCCCTTGTAGAGCTTCAGGCCGATCGTCCCCGTGACCTGCGAGTTCGCCGCCTCCATGTACGCGTCGAGATCCTCTCGCATGGGCTCCCACCACAGCCCGGCATAGACCAAATAGGCCCAGCGTTGGTCCAGGATTGGCTTGAGCTGATTTTGGTGAATCGTGCCGACCAGCTTCTCGAGCTCCCTATGGGCGGCCAGCAGGATGGCGGCGGCCGGGACCTCGTAGATGTCGCGGACCTTCAGGCCGACGATCCGGTCCTCGATCTGATCGACGATCCCGACCCCGTGACGCGCGCCGATCGCCGCCGCCCTCTCCAGCAGTGACACCGGGTCCAGCCGCTCGCCATTCAGCGCCACCGGGACGCCCCGTTCAAACTCCACGGTGACGATCTCAGCCTCCTCTGGAGCCTCCTCTGGACGGGTTACGAGTTGGAATACGTCGTCATCGGGCGCGTGCTCGAGATCCTCGATCCATCTGCCCTCGCTGGAGCGCCCCCAGAGGTTGTCGTCGATCGAGTAGGGCGGGGTTTCGCTTCCGCCTTTGACCGGAATCCCGTGCTCCCGGGCGTAGCGAACCTCCTCCTCGCGGCCCATCCGCCAGGAGCGGACGGGGGCTATCACCTGGAGCTCGGGGCCGAGCGTCGCCACCGTCGCCTCGATCCGCACCTGATCGTTGCCCTTGCCCGTGCAGCCGTGAGCGACCGTGTCGCAACCGGCCTCGCGAGCGTGCTCCACGGCCAGCTTGGCGATCAGGGGTCGGCCGAGCGCGGTGAACAGCGGGTATCCCAGTCCATATACGGCGTTTGCTCTGATCGCCGGCAGGACGTAGTCCCGTGCGAACTCCTCTCTGGCGTCGACGACGCGGCAATCGATCGCCCCAAGCTGGAGAGCCTTCCCACGGACGACCTCGAAGTCCTCTCCCGGCTGGCCGAGGTTGATCGTCAGAGCCACGACCTCGGCCTGGTAGTGATCCTGGATCCACTTGAGCATCACGCTCGTGTCAAGGCCACCGCTGTAGAGCAGGAGCACGCGATGGACGTGCTCTGGATTGACTTCATATGAGACTGGTATGACCCGCCCACCCGGGATCGCCGCCTCAGGACTCGGCTGCACGGGATCGGTCACTGCCCCAGCGCTCCCAACCGCCCGAGGGCGTCGTCGATCTCGTCTTCGGTAACGATCAGCGGCGGCTCGAGGCGGATCGTGACCGGACCTGTGGCATTGACCACCAGGCGCTGCTCGATCAGCGCACGGCGGGCCAGATCGGGCGCCGACTCACCGCCTGCGACGTCGAATCCGACCATCAGGCCTCGTCCCCGGACTCCGCTCACAAAGGGCAGCGAGTCCAATCCGGAGGCCAGCCGCTGGCCGAGCTCACGGACCCGTTGAAGCAGTGGAGGATCGGAGCAGATCTCCAGGGCGATCAGAGCGGCCGCTGCGATCACCGGGCCGCCGGCGAATGTCGAGCCGTGGTCACCGGCCCCGAGTACGTCAGCCAGGCGCTGCCCAGTGATCAGGGCACCGGCGGGCAGCCCGCCGCCCAGCGCCTTAGCGGACACCATGGCATCGGGCACTACATCCACCTGCTCGTAAGCCCACAGCGTCCCAGTCCGCCCCATTCCGCATTGAATCTCGTCGAAGATCAGCGCCGCCCCGGTGCGGTCGCACGCTTCCCGAGCAGCTTCTAGTAGCTCGTCGGACAGGACGTGAATGCCGCTCTCGCCCTGGATCGGCTCGAGCAGCACGGCGGCGGTGTTCTCGTCGACGGCGGCCATGAGAGCCGCCGGATCCTGGGGAACGGCCACGAAGCCCGGGACGAGCGGCGCGAATGGCGCCTGCTTTGACTCCTGCGGCGTGGCCGAGAGGGCACCGTAGGTCCGCCCATGAAACGCCCCCTCGATCACCACCACGGTGCCGCCCGTACGCGCTTTGCGCGCCAGCTTGATGGCCGCCTCGATCGCCTCGGTGCCGGAGTTGGTCAGGAACACCTTGCCGCCCAGGGAGCTTCGAGAAAGAGCTTCGCCCAGCCGAAGGCCGGGCTCCGTGTAATAGAGGTTGGTGGCGTGGGTCAGCCGCCCAAGCTGCCGCTGAACCGCGTCGACGATCCGCGGATGGCAGTGGCCGACGTTGAGGACCGAGATGCCGGCCAGAAAATCCAGATACTCATGATCGTCCTCGTCCCACAGCCGAGTGCCCTGGCCACGCACGAACTGAACGGGCTGCCGGGCGTAGGTCGGGATCAGGTACTGGCGCTCCAGTTCCTGGAGCTCGGCCAAAGATGCGCCGGCGCGCGTTGAGGCACTCATGGCCGACATTTGAGCATGCGATGCCATTCCTTACCGGCCCGGGACGATCTTGGTCCCAAGGCCAGCATCCGTGAAGAGCTCCAGGAGCAGAGAATGCGGAACCCGTCCATCGACGATATGGGCCGCCCCGACCCCGCCGAGGACCGCATCGAGGCTGGCCTGGAGCTTCGGACGCATTCCTCCAGCCACCGCGCTCTGACTGGCCTGATCAGGGTTCAGGGCGGCCTGCACCTGTTCCACTCCGGCCTCCGAGATCACGCTGGCGGGGTCTGCCGGATCGGCGAGCCAGCCAGCCACGTCGGTGAGGAAGATGAGCTTGTGCGCTCCGAGAGCCCGCGCGACCGCTCCCGCGGCCTCATCGGCGTTGATGTTGTAGGAGTGGCCGTCTGGGTCGGCCCCGGCGCTGGCGACGACCGGGACATAGTCCTGGGCGATGTGGTTGAGCAGATCCACATCCACCTCCTCGATCCGGCCCACGAACCCGATGTCCTGCCCGCTGGGAGCGGTCTGCCGAGCGGCTCGGAACAGCAGGCCGTCATCGCCACAGATCCCGACGGCCGGCTGACCGTGGCGGTTGATCAGGAGCACGATGTCCTTATTGACCTTGCCCACGAGGACCATCTTGGCCACCTCGACCGTCTCGGCGTCGGACACCCGGAGCCCGTCGACAAACTCGACCGGCAGGTCCAGCCGCTCCATGTAGGCGGTGATTTCCGGGCCGCCTCCATGGACCACGATTGGGTTCATGCCGACGTATTTGAGGAGCACCACGTCACGGGCAAACTCCTCCTGGAGCCCCGCATCGGCCATCGCGGCTCCGCCGTACTTGATGACCACGGTCTTACCGTGGAACTCCCGGATGTACGGGAGTGCCTCCAACAGCGTGGCGATATCCCTCATGTCGTGTACTCCGCGTTGATGCGGACATACTCGTGGCCCAGATCCGAGAAGAAGCGCTCGGTCTCGGCTCCGCTCCCCGGCAGCCCAATCTCGAACTCGACCTCGTCGCGGTCAACGGCCGCCCGAAGCGCGGCTGCGTCGTGGGGTACGTGCGCCCCGCGCGCGCAGACCTGGATCCCCTCGATGGTCACATCGACCTCGAGCGGGGCGGTGCCCGGCAGCGCCATGCCGACAGCCTGGACGATGCGGCCCCAGTTCGGGTCAGCGCCGTGGAGCGCGGTCTTGACGAGCGGCGAGTCGGCCACCGCCCGAGCTACCCGGTCGACGGCTTCCTGATCACCGCCGCCCACCACGACGCGACCGGTCCGGCCCGCCCCCTCGCCATCCCGCACGATCTCCAGGGCCAGCTGGCGCAGGAGCGCGTCGAGCGCCTCGCCAAACCGGAGCTCATCCTCGGTCTCAGGCTCCACGACCACGCCGGAGCTCCCGCTGCACTGAAGGATGACGGTGTCGCTGGTGGAAAGCTGACCGTCGACGGAAATCCGCTCGAATGACCGCTTGACGGTCACTCCCAGCAGCAGGTCGCACGTCTGAGCCGAGAGCTTGGCGTCGCTCTGGACGAAGCACAGAAGCGTGGCGAACCGAGGGGAAATCATGCCTGCGCCCTTGGCTTGCGCCGACAGGCGAACGCTGCCGGAAGGCAGGCGAACCTCCATCGACGCTTGCTTGGGGTAGGCATCGGTTGTCCTGATGGCCTGGGCAAAGTCCTCACCGCCATCAGACCGGAGCTCCCGGGCAGCAGCGGCGATCCCGGCCGTGACGGCAGACATGGGTAGCGGGACTCCGATCACGCCCGTCGAGGCCACGGCAACCGCCGATTCGTCCCGCACACCTGAGGCCATCGCGGCCGAGCCCTGCATACGGGCGGCATCCTGAAGCCCGGTCACCCCCGTGGCGGCGTTGGCGTTGCCCGAATTGACGACCACAGTCCGAAGTTCGGACAGCGTGCAGCGATCCAGGCACAGGAGGACGGGAGCAGATTGGGTCCCTGAGGCGGTAAAGCGTGCTGCGCTCGTGGTCGCCGGCACATCGGATACGAGCAGCCCGAGATCGGGAGCAGCGGGCTGCTTGATCCCGGACGACACGCCAGCGGCCCGAAAGCCCGCGGGCAGGCCGGTCGCCACCGCCACATGGGTAGGTGGCGCGACCCAGCGGGAGCGGAAGAAGTCGCTCACGAGACCCCTGCGCCCTCGGCGAGCCCGAACATCAGGTTGAGATTCTGGATCGCCTGCGAGGCGGCCCCCTTCCAGAGGTTGTCGATCGCCGCGAACACGATCACACGACCCGTTCGGTCGTCGCGATGAACCGATATCCGGCAGTAGTTCGTCTCGCGCACGTCTCGTACTCCAGGCGGCGTTGAACTCAGTTCGACGAAGGGCTCGTCTCTGTAATGGTCTTCGTAGAGGTCCTCCAACTCGCCGCCTGCTCCGTCAGAAACCGTCACGTAGCAGGAGACCAGCTCCCCCTGATCCAGGGGAAGGAGATGCGGCGTAAACGTGATCGGAATCTGGCGCCCCAGCAGACTCGCCAGCTCCTGTTCAATTTCCGGCGTGTGGCGGTGGCGCGGCACGCCGTAGGCCGACACGTTCTCGTCCACCGCGACGAAGTGGGTTTTCTCGCTGGCCGCCCGGCCGGCGCCGGAGACGCCAGACTTGGCGTCGATGACGACGTCTTCGATCAGCCCCTCGGAGGCGAGCGGCGCCAGCGCGAGCAGCGCCGCCGTCGGGTAACACCCCGGGTTGGCCACCAGTCCGGCCTGCCGGATGCCCTCTCTGTATCCGAGCTCGGGGAGCCCGTATACGGCCGTCGAGAGCATCTCCGGGGCGGGATGCTCCCGATACCACTCCGCATAGACAGCTGGATCACGGAGCCGGAAGTCAGCCGACAGATCGACTACCTTGACGCCCCGCTGCCGTAGCTCGGCCACCAGTGGCGCGGCGGCCCCGTGGGGGTAGGCCACGATCGCGGCGTCGATGTCGCCGTGGCGATCGAGGTCGAGCTCCTCAAGCGTGAGGCCGACGCGGTGATACGGATAGAGCTCCTCCAGGCGGCGCCCAGCGTCTGACCGGGCGGTGAGCGCCACAAGCTCGAAGCCAGGATGCCCAGCCAGGAGCCGGGCTGCCAGCGCGCCCGTGAACCCGGCGGCTCCGAAGACCGCCGCCCTAGGAGGCACGGATACTTCCTGATAGCTCGCTGCCCAGCGCTGCGCTGATCCGCTGCCGCTGAGCGGCCACCTCCTCGTCCGTCAGCGTGCGATCGCCGGCACGGAAGCTCAGCCGCAGGGCTAACGACACGTTCCCCTCCCCCAGCCGCTCAGCGTCCCGGTAGACATCAAACACCTCGACTTCGGCCAGCAACGCGCCGCCACTGCGGCGGATGACGTCGACCACCTGCGCGGCCGTCACGTCCTGTCCCACCACGACGGCCAGGTCCTCGCGGACGTCCGGGAAATTCGGCAACGCCGCATATGTGGCCATTGGGGGTTCGGGGACCGCGTCCAGGTTCAGCTCGAACGCCGCCACGGGCCGGTCGATCTCCCATTCGCTGGCCACCAAGGGGTGGATCTCCCCCAGCCAGCCGGCGGCCTGGCCGCCGATCATGATCGTGGCCCGCTTGCCGGGATGCAGGAATGGCTCGATCGATCGCTCAAGTCGCCAATCCGCCCGAAGCGCGTCCAGGAGCGCCTCGAGCACACCCTTGGCCGCGAACACATCGGCCCCAGGGGGCCGGGGATCACGCCAGGTGGGCGGCCGCGCCGGACCGGACAGCAGCGCGCCGACGTGGTAGGGCTCATCGGGCAGCGGTGCGTCGTCCCGCGGTAGGAACACAGCGCCCGTTTCGAACAGTCGGAGCGTGGTGGCACCACGAGCGCGGTTGGCGGCCGCCACATCGAGGAGCGAGACGAGCAGCGTTCGACGCAGCCGAGACTGCTCGATCGATATCGGGTTCTCGAGCTCCACCTCGACAGCCTCTGCCTCGAGTCGCAGCTTCCGAGCCGTATCGGGACCGTAGAAGCTCCATCCCACCACTTCATCCAAGCCCTCGGCGACGAGGACATCCGCGGCCCGGCGGCGAAGTCGCTGGCGCGGGGTGAGCCGCCCCTGCGCGCCATGGCGAGACGGCAGCGTCGAGGGCAGCTTCTCCAGGCCGTGTATTCGGGCGACCTCCTCGATCACGTCCGCCTCACGGGTCACATCTGCCCTCCGGAAGGTCGGAGGTTTGACATCGAACCCGTCCCGCGCTTCGGCCGTCTGGAATTCGAGCGAGCGGAGGATCTCGCGCTGTCGGTCGGGTGGAACGCTCATGCCGAGCAGACCCGTCACCCGCGCGTCGCGGAGGCGGATGGTCACGGCCTCGGGCCCCGGACCGCCGATGTCGATCGTGCCGGGCGTCACGCTGGCACCGCAGAGCTCGATCATCAGCCGTGTCACCACCGCCTGAGCCTCCAGCGTCTGCTCGGGCTGGAGCTGCTTCTCGAACCGCGCCGAAGCCTCGCTCCGCAGTCCCAGACTCAATGAGGTGCGGTGGATGTTCGCCCCATGCCAGTTGGCTGCCTCCATCAGCACTCGCGTGGTTCTACCGTCGACCTCGGACCGCGCACCACCCATCACGCCGGCGATTGACGTCGGTCCCTCGTCGTCCTCGATCACCACCATCTCCGAGTCGAGGGTCCTGACCTGGCCGTCCAGAGTCTCGATCTGCTCGCGATCCCGAGCTCGCCGGACGACCAGCCGCCCACCGGCCACCCGATCGACGTCGAAGGCGTGCAGCGGCTGTCCGGTCAGGAGCATCACGTAGTTCGTGATGTCGACCACGTTGGATATCGGCCGCTGGCCGGCGGCCATCAGCCGAGCCTTGAGCCACGGGGGGCTCGGGCCGATCTTCACGCCCTCGAACAGCCGGGCCGTGAATCTGGGGCAGACCTCAGGGCAGAGCACCTCCACGGCGACCCCGTCGACCGGGTCATCGCTCCCGAGGTCTTCGTTCCATGGCGGTGGCGAGAGCGGCGCGCCGGTGGCCGCATGCAGCTCCCGGGCCACGCCGAACACGCCCAGACAATCCGGCCGGTTGGGCGTGATCTCCAGCTCCAGGACGTCGGTCGAGATCTCGATCAGTTCGGCCAGCGGCGTCCCCGGAGCGACTCCGTCGGAGTCGAGCACGAGGATGCCCGCGTGCTCGGTCCCGATCGCCAGCTCGTCCTCGGCCAGGATCATTCCGTCGGAGTCGATGCCCCGCAGCTTCGCCTTCCCGAGAGTGCTGCCGTCGGGCATCACTGCGCCAGGACGCGCGACGGCCACCGTCTGGCCGGGAGCCACATTCGGCGCGCCGCAGACGATCTGCCGCGGGGCGCCGTCACCATCCTGCACCGTGCAAAGGCTCAGCCGGTCGGCCTCGGGATGTTTCTCGACGGTCAGGACTCGGCCGACGACGAAGTTCGCCAGAGCGCCGACCCCGTGCCGATGGATCGCCTCGACCTTCGTGCCTGTCATGGTCAGGCGATCGGCCAAAAGAGCGGTGTCGAGGTCTGGCGAGCAGTATTCGCGCAGCCACAGCAGGGGGACCCTCATCTGAACTGCCCCAGGAACCGGACATCGTTCTCGACGAGCATCCTGAGGTCAGGTATCCCATGCTTGAGCATGGCGATCCGCTCGATTCCCATGCCGAAGGCGAAGCCCTGGTATTGCTCGGGGTCATAGCCGTAGTCGCGCACGTACTCGAGGACATTCGGGTCGACCATCCCGGCGCCCAGGATCTCGATCCACGACTCGCCTTTGCACAACCGGCAGCGCTCGCCGTCTGCGGTGATCCCGCCGGTGCAGTTGAAGCAGGAAACGTCCACCTCGACGCTCGGCTCGGTGAACGGGAAGAAGTGCGGGCGCATGCGGACCTCGCGCTCCTCGCCGAAGATCGCCCGGGCAAAGGCGAGCAGGGTGCCCTGGAGGTCGGCCAGGGTCACGTCGGTATCGATGGCCAGGCCCTCAAGCTGGGTGAACTGGGGCGAATGAGTGGCGTCCGAGTCAGGCCGATACGTCCGGCCGGGCATCACGGCGTAGATCGGGGGCGGCTGCTTCTCCATGGCCCGGATCTGGACAGGCGAGGTGTGAACTCGTAGCAGCAACGCGTTCGGGTCGAAGAGATCCTGCGCGGGCTTGACGTAGAACGTGTCGGTCATGAGCCGCGATGGATGCGTGACCGCGTGGTTCAGCGCGTCGAAGTTGTAGTAGACGGTCTCGACCTGGGGTCCCTCGGCCACGTTGAAGCCCAGCCCGATGAACACGTCCTCCAGCTCACGCCAGGTCTGCGTCAATAGGTGCAGGGCGCCGAGACGCACGGCAGGATCGCCGGGCAATGTCAGGTCCTTCCGATCCTCGGTCAGCTGGCTGTGCAACTCGGCGGCCGCCAGCTCCGCGTATCTGCGGTCGATCGCGGACTCGAGCGCCTGGCGAGCTTCGTTGGCCGCCTTTCCCGTGGCTGCCCGTTCCTCGGGAGGCAGCTGCGCCACGGTACGGAGCAGGTTGGGGAGCTCGGCCTTGCGTCCGAGATACTGGATCCGGAGCTCCTCGAGCTGCTGAGTGGTCTGCGCCGCCGTGATTGCCTCCTCGGCCTCTTGGCGGATCTGGACGATGCGCTCGGTCATAGCCGGCTGATCCTATTCGCGAGCTCGTACAGGGCGATCGTGGCGGCCATCGCGACATTCAGCGAGTCGTTCTTGCCCGGGATATGGACCGCGATGTCGGCCTGATCGACGATCGTGTCCGGGAGGCCCACGCGCTCCGCGCCAAGAAGCAGCGTGATCTCAGGGGCGTCAGCTCCGTCAACCCTGGCGATGCGGTCCGAAATAGGTGAGCCGGATCGCCATATTTCGGGGAGGGCCACGCCCTGACCAGGCACGAGAGCGATCTTCACCCCGGGAAGCCCGCTGACGTGTTCGCCCCGGGAGAGCGGGACGCTGAAGATGGCCCCCATGCTGGCCCGCACCGCCTTGGGACTGAACGGGTCCGCGCAACCGGGTCCGAGCACGACGCTCGAGACCCCGAACGCCTGCGCGCCCCGAAGGATCGTTCCCACATTGCCCGGGTCCCCAACTCCGTGGAGGTAGACGCACAGCGGCCCCTCCGCCCGCTCTGAGAACCGTTCGTCGTAGACGGCCAGGGCCCTCGTCCCAGACGCCAGCCCGGACGCGCTGACCAGCAGGTCCGCTTCGACCTCGGTGCCGGACAGGCCCGACCCGGCGGCGGCGTAGCGCTCGACGGGCTGCCACCCGGCCGCGTCGGCCGCGTCGAGGAGGTCCTCGCCCTCGGCCACGAACCGCCCTGAACGCTCACGCCAGCGCCGCCGCTGCCTGAGCTTGCGGATCTCCTTGAGCTTCTGGTTGTGCTGACTGGCGATGGCTGGCATTTCGGTTACAAAAAAGGCGCCTCTCCTTCGGAGCGGCGCCCTTTCGGTGCTGGTGGCTGGGAAGGTGACTCAGCCCGCCGCCAGCGCCTCTCGGGCGCGGTCGGCAAACCGTCGGAAGGTCTCGGCGTCACGGACGGCGATGTCGGCCAGAACCTTGCGGTCAAGCTCGACACCGGCCAGCGAGAGGCCGTGCATAAGCTGGGAATAAGACATGCCGCTCTGCCGAGCAGCCGCGTTGATGCGCGTGATCCAGAGGCGGCGGAAGTCCCGCTTTCGGTTGCGGCGATCCCGGTAGCGGTATTGGTCGGCCTTGAGGACCGCCTCCTTGGCCACCCGGTAATGCCGGCTGGCGTCGCCGCGGTAGCCCTTGGCCATTGCCAAGGTGGCCCTGCGCTTCTTGCGCGCGTGGATCGAGCGCTTGACGCGCGTCATCGCTTCCCGCTCCGGTGCCCCGCTCCGAGCAAGGTCTTGACCCGGGCCTCGTCTGACTTAGCGATCACCGACGGGGCGGCCTGGCGCCGCTTGCGCTTCGGCGTCTTCTTCTCCAGGATGTGGGTCGAAAACGCGCGGCGTCCCCGGGCCTTCCCGGTCGCGGTCAGCCGGAAGCGCTTCTTGGCTCCAGAGTGGGTCTTCATCTTAGGCATAGACGCCGTCCAGTAAAGCAGACACCCCTCGAACGACGGGGACGCCACGGGGGCGATCAGGCGGCCGCGTCGGTGGGGTCGGCCGCGGGCTCGGGAGCTGCGGCGGGCTGGCCATCTCCGGCCGCATCCGGCGCCGGCTGGCCATCGGTGTCCGCATCCGCAGCCGGCTTCCCGTTATCCGGTGATTCTTGATCAGGCCGCTCGCCCGCGAGCACAGCCTTCGAAGGCGCCAGCAGCATCGTCATGTTCCGGCCGTCCTGAAGCGGCGACTGCTCGATCACGCCCACATCGACCAGGTCCTCCGCCAGCCGGTCAAGCAGCGCCGTCCCGCGCTCGGGGTGGGTCACCTCACGTCCCCGGAACATGATCGTGATCTTGACCTTGTCCTTTGAGGTCAGGAAGCGGCGGACGTGGCCCTTCTTGGTGTCGTAATCATTCTGGGCGATCTTGGGGCGGAACTTGATCTCCCGGATCGTGATCTGCTGCTGGTGCTTGCGGGCGGCCTTCTGCTTCTGGGCCTGCTCGTACTTGTATTTGGAGTAGTCGAGGACGCGGCAGACGGGCGGACGCGCATCAGGGGCCACCTCGACCAGGTCGAGGTCACGCTGGCGGGCATATTCGAGCGCCTCTTCGGTCTTGATGACGCCGATCTGCTTGCCGTCCTCGCCCACGAGCCGTACCTCGGGTACGCGGATCCGATCGTTGATCCGCGTCAAGTCCCGCTCCGGGGGGCGCCGGTCGAACTTCTTGGGGACCGGCACTAGCTGCGATGAGGCTTGGTCAAGCGGTGCCGGGCCGTATGTGCTGAAAACCGTGGATCAACAGGGTCGAGTATAGCGGCCGGCTCTACCCAAGCGAACGGGTTCTGACGAGCTCGCGCAACTCCTCCAGGACCTCTTCCAAGCTGGTCGAGCCGCGGTCGCCAGTCTTGTGTTGACGCAGAGAAACCTGGCCGGATTCCTGTTCACGGTCGCCGACCACGAGCAGGTAGGGGATCTTGCGCAACTCGGCGTCGCGGATCTTGCGGGAGATCGATTCAGTGCGTTCATCGAACTCGGCCCGGAGCCCGCCGGCGCTCAGCCGTTCCTGGACCGACTCGGCGTATGGGATGTGCCGATCGGCGATCGGCAGCACGATCGCCTGCACGGGGGCCAGCCAGAGTGGAAGCTCGCCGGCGAAATGCTCAAGCAGGATTCCGATGAAGCGCTCGTAAGACCCCATCAGGGCCCGATGGATCATCACCGGGCGATGCTCAGTGTTGTCGGCCCCTGAGTACACGAGGCCGAAGCGCTCAGGCATGTTGTAGTCGACCTGGACGGTGCCAAGCTGCCATGAGCGACCCAGCGAATCAGTCATGTGCATGTCGATCTTGGCTCCGTAGAAGGCCCCATCGCCCGCGTTAAGCTCGTACCCGAGGCCCTCGTTCTCAAGCCATTGCCGAAGCGCAGCCTCGCTGCGGTCCCAGAGCTCATCCGATCCGATTCGTTGCTCGGGCCGCGTCGAAAGCTCAAGGCGGACGTCAAGACCGAAGATGGCGTAGGTGGCCATCGCGAAATCCATGCAGGCCCCGACCTCCTGCTGGAGCTGATCCTCTGAGCAGAAGACGTGGGCGTCGTCCTGAGCGAAGTGCCGCACCCGCAGGAGCCCGTGCAGGGTGCCACTTGGCTCGCGGCGATGGAGCAGCCCGGGCTCGGAATAGCGCACGGGAAGCTCGCGGTAGGAGTGGCGGTTGAGCGAGAACAGCTGAGCGTGGCCGGGGCAGTTCATCGGCTTCAGCGCCATCGCACGATCCTCGTACTCGGTCACGAACATGTGCTCGGCGTACTTCTCCCAATGGCCTGAGATCTCCCATAGAACGCGGTCATATAGCAACGGCGTCTTGACCTCCGTGTAACCACGCTCGCGTCCCATCTCACGGCTGAGAGCCACCAGCTCGTTGAAGACTTCGGTCCCCGCCGGCTGCCAGAAGGCCGCCCCGGGCGATACTTCCGAGAACATGAATAGCCCCAGCTGAGGTCCGAGCCGCCGATGGTCGTTGGCGCGCGCCCGCTCGAGCCGCTCGAGATACTCCTCAAGCTCCTTCTGCCTGAGGAAAGCCGTCCCGTACACGCGGGTCAGCATCGGCTGGCTTGAATCACCACGCCAGTAGGCCCCGGCCACCGACTGGAGCTTGAACGCCTTGATCCGGCCCGTGCTGGGAGCATGCGGCCCGCGGCACAGGTCGGTGAACGGCCCGTTGGTATAGAGGCTGACGGTCTCGAGTGGGCTGGCGGGATCGGCGTCGCGGACCAGGTCCTCGATCAGCTTGACCTTGTAGTCCTGCCCGTCTGCCTTGAAACGTTCAAGCGCCTGCTCGACCGAAACGTCCTCACGCTCGAACGGCTCGTCGGCCATGATGTGCTCGCGCATCCGAGCTTCGATCGCCTCGAAGTCGGCGTCGGAGAGCGCGACACCCTCAGGGAAATCGAAGTCGTAATAGAAGCCATCCTCGATCGGAGGCCCGATCGAGATCTTCACCCCCGGGTAGAGCTCGGTCACCGCGGTGGCCAGCACATGGGCCGTGTCGTGTCGGATCAGCCACAGCGCATCGGCCCCGCTGCGGTCGGTGACGATCTCGATGGCTGGAACGGCCCCGTCCTTATGCGGAAGCTCCCGGCCCAGATCTCGAAGCTCGCCGTCGACCTTGACGCCGAGTGCCGCGCGCGCCAGCCCCGGGCCGATCGCCGCCGCGGCGTCGGCGCCGGTGGCGTGCTCAGGCAGGTCCAGCTGTTTGCCATCAGGCAGCGTGACTTCCACGGGCGGCTGATCCTAGCCGCGCGCGTTTCCTACCGCCGGGTCACGGATTAGAGTCGCCGGACCCCTCATGAGAGGAGAAGAGGCATGGAGGATCACGGGGTAACCCCACGGCCGCTCACCCGGCGTTCGTCAGGCCTGGGGACGGGTGGCCCTCGCGTTTCTCGCCTCCTGCAAGGACGGCCACGGCCACCCGACCGGCGCCGTCGTCGACACCTCGACCGTCATAGCTACACCGTCGTGGCGGTCAGCAAAGATGGCCTGAGGACGGCCGAGACCGTCAGCTACACGGTCAAGAAGTAGCCGGCGCTCACAGGCAGGGGTCCGCGCCCTGTCGCTCGATGTCGTTCGAGTCCTCGTTGCCCGCTTGGTCACGGGCCCGTACGACGAAGTAGGTGCTTCCACTAGCGGGCAGGTCGGGCGTTTGGAATTTCGTGGCGCCCGGGGGACTCGTCCAGGTCGGCTCCGAAAAGTTCTCGCCTCCCGGCGTCGTCGACTTGAAGATGTCGTAGACGATCTGGGAGCTCGGCGACACGTTGTCATGAGCGGCGCGCCAGCTCAGGTTGTATGGGACGGACTCCCCGGGGCGCTCAGGACCGGGCGTGCAATACACCGCGCTCCGAAGGCCGGCGAACACCGGCGGGGTCTTATCGCCGCCAGGAGGCTGCGCCTGGATCGTGAATTTGAACTTTCCGATGGTCCTGACGATCACGATGTACATCGGGCAGACCTCCCGGAAGGGGCAGACCGGGCGTTCCTGCTCGGTGACGGTTCCCTTGAACGTGCCCAGACACCAGCCGTCATTGCCCGGCTTAAGGGTCACGCGTACGCGCGCGTGCGCGCGTGAGGAGTAGACGTCCTGACCCAGCTGGCTAGTGCAGCCCCCGCTGCCACTGGTCTCCGAAGCCGAGACCACGTAGTAGCGCACTTCGCCTCCGACGACCCCCGTCCGGTCAGGCGCTCGGAAGCTCAGATGCAGGAACGTGCCGGGGTAGCCACGGGAAGGCTTGACCGTCACGCGCCCCCGAGCGTTGTGACGATGCGTGGGCTTCGTCGCTCGGGCTGCGGCAAAGGACCCCGGCGCCGCCGTCAGGGCGAGGATGCTCAGTCCGGCCACGAGCGTCCGCCTCATGCTGGATCAGTGTAAGCCCCAGCGTCGCTACAGTTTTATCCCCTCCCGGGCGATTAGCTCAGCTGGGAGAGCGCCGTCTCGACAAGGCGGAGGTCACTGGTTCGAGCCCAGTATCGCCCATAGTAGGTGACCCACATGCTGGGCGAGCGCTTTCGGCAGCGGCGCGGCGGCAGTTCAGCTCTCGGCAGCCGCTGCGACGCTTTGAGCGCGCTGACGGGCGATCGCTCGAGTCGGGGCTGGCATGGCGGCCGCCCCGGCGATCACGAGGCTAAACGCGATGACCCGGGCCGTGATCCCGAGTGCCCCTGAGCCGATTGGCTCTCCGAACACGAGGATTCCGCCGAGGATGGCGGCGAGGTTGGCTGCCACCGAGGTGATCGCGATCACCTCGACGGCCAGGCCGAGTTGGAGGCTGCGGGCGGCCGCGTAGAAAGAGATCACGAACGAGACCAGCGCCGTCAGTGTCCACGGACTGAGGAGGCCAAGCAGGGGGCCGGACGCGTGCGTGAGGTATTTGATCGCAACGTCGGAGACGCCGAACAGCACACCGGCAGCGGTCGCGAGCAGAAACGCCTCCCGGCGGCGACCGACATCATCGCGCGTCGAGATTCTCACCAGCCCGATACCGAGCGCGAGGATGCCGGTCTCGACGGCGATCAGGGCGGCCAGCGAGGCCCGCTCCGGCCGCTGAGAACCGGCTGTCAGCCCGAGCACGATCAGCCCGACGGCCGTGATCATGACCCCCACCCATTGGCGCCGACTGAGGTGAAAGCCGAAAAACCGCTCGGCCAGCACGGCCAGGAACACGAGTCCGCCGGACAGGATCGCCTGGACACTCGAGAGCGGAGCCAGCGAAAGCGCTTCGACGTGGAGTCCCCAGGCGATCAGCGCCACGATCCATCCGATCGCGAACCAGCGGGAGCGAAACAGATCCACGGCGCTGCGCACTGGATGACGCATACGGACAGGCGCCGCCAGCACCGCGCCGCGGGCCTTCAGCAAGGCGCTCAGGTTGGTGCCCAGCGCAGAGATCAGGGCGATGCCCAGCCCAAGGGTCATGCCCAGGCCTACCCTAGCCCGTTGGCTGCGGCCGCGCGTTTGGCTTGTTGACGTACCGGGCTGATCCGGACCACATCCCAGGCGAGATGCGTGCGCTCCAGCGCGGCGATGAGCCACGACCCGGGATCGAGTTCCCACCGCCCGAGTCCATGCTGGGCCGATGTTGGGAAGGCATGATGGTTGTTATGCCACGCCTCCCCGAATGCCAGAGGCGCCAGCCAGGCCAGGTTGCGCGACTGATCGCGGGTCGCGAACGGCCTGCGGCCGAAGGAGTGACACAGCGAGTTGATGCTGAAGGTCGCGTGATGCAAGACCAGGATCCGGACCGCTCCACCCCACAACAGCCCGGTGAGGCCACCCACGACCGATCCGCTCAGGGCAACCCCGAGCCCGAACGGCAGCGCCAGCCCGGCAAGAACCCAGAGCGGAAAGGTGTCGCTGATCAAGCGCAGGTCCCGGTCGGCCAACAGATCCTTGGCGTAGCGCGCGGGGTTGGGCCTGTCCTGGCCGCGGAACATCCAGCCCACGTGCGCGTGCCCCAGCCCCCGCAGCGTTCCCCGCCAGCCGGACGCATGGCCGAGATGCGGGCTGTGCGGATCACCGGCATGATCGGAGAAGCGATGATGCTTGCGATGGGTAGCGACCCACTCGAGCAACGGCCCCTCGACCGCCATCGACCCGAGCACCGCCAGCAGCGCGCGGATCGAGCGAGTGGTCTTGAAGCTTCGATGAGTGAACAGGCGGTGATAGCCGACAGTTATGCCCCACCCGGTGAGCGTGTAGGTGATCGCCAACACGAGCAGGTCCCGCCAGTGCAGGCTTCCCCCCCAAGCCAGCCATCCCCCCACACCCAGCGCGGCCGGCGGCAACAGAAAGACAAGCGTGCGGACAGCCCGATCAAACGCCTCATGCTTTATCGCAACCATCTCCGCCGCCCCTCGCGCCGAGGCGACCCGAGATGGGGCGACGGCGCCCGGGCGGTCCGCTGCGCCCGCCTCGGCGCCCAGCGCCGAGCCCGACATCACGCCAATTCCCTGCGCGCCGTGATCATGAGCTGCTGACCGATCATCTGCGAAGGCGGCGCGCCTCGGCGTTCGCGACCCGGTCTCTGGTTCGGGTAGCGAAGCGCTCGAGGAGCCGCCGGTTAGCGGCGGCAGCGGTTTGGCCGGTGTGATCGGCCGCGTCATGATCGTCGAGTTGACGCTGTCGTTTCTGCGCCAGGAGCCGCAGGATGCGCAGATGGCTGTCGGTCATGTTCGCCCGCTCGGTGGATCGGGGATGGCGATCGAGGCGGCGACCGCCTCGGGTAGTGACGGGGGAGCATCCTCAGGCCTGAATAGCCGAAACCCGACAGCATCTTCCAGGGCGGCCATCGGCTGCGGCGGTTTGCCGCATTGCGGGCAAGCCACCAGATGCCCCACGGACGCGGGGGTGAAACGGAGCCGGCAGTCAGGACAGCAAATGTGGGTCATCGCCGATCCTCTCTCATCAGGTGGTGGTCGTTCGTTCCACGCCGGGCGCTCGCTCCGGCCGGTTCTTTCCCGGCAGGCCACGCTCGCAGGCGGGGCAAGCCCGGTATCACCGGCTCATCCAGCCCCGTAGTCCTCATCTCGAAGTACACCCGGTGTCGCCCGCCGCCGACTCCCCGCAAGACGTGCCCGCACTCGCACGGGTACACCGAACGATCGGTTCGATCTGTGCGTTCCGGGTTCAAGGGCCGTGCGGGCGCTGTCACAAACCCCAGCGACGCGCGCGCAGCGTCATCATCGCCGCCGTCTGTCGGAGCTCGAACCGTCCGTGTTGCGGTGGCCATGGCCGACCGCCTCTCTGCCCTTCTGAGTGGGAACGTCGCCCCGAAAGCGAGAAGAGCTGGGCTCACCGAGCGCACTCCGAGGCTAGCACCTCCCAACCCGCGCTCCGAACCCCGAGTCCCGCTCGTGCTTCGAGCCGCGCCCCGGATCGCCGTGCGACGGCCCCCGGATCCGCTGCCCAAGCCACGCGCGCCGCCACAGTGGACAGGTCGTCTCCACCGCTCGGTGTCTCGCTCTCGCATTCGTCCTGTGGCTCAGTGTCCGCAGGGAGCGACAGGAGTGTGTGTCAAGTGACGAGCAGATTCACCAGCCCGGACCCAGACGATCGACGTCCGACGCAGCCTTCGCAGAACTCAAGAAGGAGATAGCGGAGCGCAACGAGCAAGCCCACAAGGAGGCTCGCCAGCTGCGCGTCGCGCGCGAACGTCAGCAGTTTCTGAGGCGGCGCCAGGACGACCTCCGCTAAAACCGCACGCGCGGCGCGCGCGTGCGGCTGGCTAAACTGGTCGTACGGGTCGGACGTCCGTTCGACCGAAGCAGTGTTCGGCGTTTTCGCAGTTGTTGCCTCGTTGCACCCTCCGCGTCTCGCAGTGCACATACCCCTGGAGGGAACAAAGTGGCAACAGGAACCGTGAAGTGGTTCAACGACGACAAGGGTTTTGGATTCATCACACCCGATGACTCCGGCAAGGATCTGTTCGTGCATCACAGCGCGATCCAGGCCAACGGCTTCAAGTCGCTGACCGAGGGCGCGAAGGTGAGCTACGACGCCGAGCAGGGCCCCAAGGGCCCCGCGGCCGCGAACGTCCAAGCGATCTAGACGTCGACCGACCAGCAAGGGAGGGCGCATCAGCGCCCTCCCTTCGCTCCTACGGCACGCCCCGCGGCCGGGCAACCCGACCCCGCGCAAGATAGACGCTCCGCGGGAGATCGACGCAGTGCGCCGGCTCCCACTGGACTACGCCGCGCCAGCTGCACCCGCGCTGCCCTGAGTCCCGCATACGGTCGGCCCCGGCGCCACGCTTCCCGCCCCTGGCTTGCGCGTCATCGACGCGCTCAAAACACCCACAAGAGCCCGGACACAAATTGGCGTCAACCGGCAAGAGAAAAACCACCGTCCCTCTGATCAGCCTGACCGCGCCGCCGGCCCAGGAAGGATCTCGATGTCAATGCACCACTGCGAGCTGCGGTTACCCGTAGAAGCGCACCCGGGCTCGGCAGCGCGCTCGGCGACCCTACTCGCAGTTGACGCCATGGTCAAGGCGGGCTCTCGCCCCTGTCGACTAGGACCCTGACACGACAAACGTCGAGATCGCGGCTTTGCGCACCGCCGCTGCGCAGAACGGCTCCGGGAGGAAGCGCTTGGAGGAGAACACCTTGGTCTGGTCGTCGTAGTAGGGCGAGCGCGGGTTGGCGGACTCCGAATACGTGAGCACGCTCTGAGCCACCGGACACGGGTTGCCCTTGTTCCAGCTCACTACCTGGACGTACGACGAGCCGAGGCTAGGCACCGCACCCGGAGCCGAGATGACGTTCTGATAGATCGCGTTGAACTCGCCATCCGGGTCACCGGGGCCGCCGGGCAGTGTGATCTTCTTCCCGTTGCGGAGGATGTATTGCCTCGCCCCCAGGGTCACGTTGTAGGGGATGTGGTGGCTCGAGAGATCAGACAGCGCATCGCCGAACGCCTTCTGAACCTGCGGGTTGGAGGTGGCCAGCCCGTACGGGGTGTGGACCGGATTGCTGGCGGAGAACGGATGGCTCCAAGGGCCCCCGGTTAGGGCGAGCGCTCGCTCCCAGAAGTCACGGAACAGCACGTCGCCGCGCGAGTTCGCGTTCTCTCGGTCGTTCCAGTGGGCGAGCACCTTGCATGAGTCGCCGACTGAGATCGGCGTCCCAGCAGAGGTCGGTGCCATCCCGCCCGCGAACGAGCGGCACATCGACACCAGCTGCGTGCGGACGAGCTCGGCTCCGTATTGCCGATCGGAGTAGAACAGTCCCTCCATCGTCTTCTCTGTGAACTTGGGCGCCCCGAGGCCATCGGTGCCGCGTATCCGCTGGGCGATCATGGTCAGCGCGCTGCGGGTCCGCAGCGAGCGGGCCGTCCCGGTGTTGCCGATGATCAGTGGGTAGCCGGTCAGCGGATGGGCCGGATTGGACAGCCAGAAGCTGTCGTTGGAGTTCTCCACATAACTGTTGAGCTGCAGTGACGGCTCCTCATTGCCGCCGAAGATTCCATGGACCGCCGCGTCCTTGTCCGTGCCCCAGTCACAGGCCTTACGCGAGCCGTCGAGGACGGGCAGCCGGTCTAGTTTGTAGGTGACGTCGCCCACCGCGGTGTCACAGCTCTTCGCCTCGGCGTCGGTGACATCCGGGATCGACCCGATATCCGCGTAGAGCACCCGCCCCGCCCTGTCAGCGACGAGGGTATTGACCCATGGGATGCCTTCGTACTTCTTCAGGATGTGCAGCTCCTGGCCAGTGGACTGTGCCTCGTCGGTGGCGAGGAAATGGTTGAAGACGCGGAAGTTGGTGGCATTGGCGTCGGCGATGGCGAACGCCGTTGCAGCGGTCCATGGCAATGGCACGCCCACAAGAGAGTTGAAGATCGGGCCAAAGCGGCTGGAGTAGATCGTGTGCTTGACGGTGCTCTTACCCGTGTCGACCTTCACGGTCGTGCGCGTCATCCGCACCGGCTTCCCCGCGTAGAGGTATTCGGTCGGCTTCCCCGGGACGAGCGTCAGCTGATATGGCGTAAACCGGTAGGCCGTGGACACCGTGTGACTCCAGGCCATGTTTGACGTGAACCCGATGAGGACGGCCGGCACGCCGTACAGGGTCGCGCCCTCGACATTGAGCTTCCCGGGAATAGTGGCCTGGAGCTGGAAGAAGCGCTCAGGGCCGGCCCACGGGAAGTGCGGGTTGCCGAGCAATAGGCCGTGGTGGTTGCGGGTGTCGGCCGAGCCGACAGCGACCGCGTTGCTGCCCATCGCCCCTGTGGGCTTCGAGCCGCCGGAGGGGGTCCCGCCGATACCGGCGTCGGCCAGCCGACGGCGGACGAGAGCCAGCGCGGCCCTCGTAGGCAGGCCATGCGTCCCAGGGGCCAGGTGCGCGACGGCGGTGCGGCCGGCGCTCCCATGACGGATCGCGGCGGCGACTGGCGGCTTCGCGTTCGCGATGCCATCGATCACGACGTCCTTGCTGGCCAGCTCGGTCAGCTCGTAGAAGCGCAGATACGCATCGGTCGGGGTGATCGGACGCACCCAGCGCGCGTTGTGACACGCAGGGTCGTTGATGCCCTTGGACCCGCCGACCGATGCGAGGTAGTGGTCGTAGCCTGCGGCATAACCCGCGACGTCCGCGCGCATCTGCGGACTGATCGCGTCCGGCCCGCTATGGATGGCGAGCTCCTTCTGAATCACGTGGGTCTTGGCGACCCACTTCCAGAAGATGTCGCTGTCCAGATTGTTGATCGTTGTGCCATTGGCGACGACGACATAGCTGTTCTTCTGTCCGAAGTAGAAGGACCGCTCCCCCTCCACTGTCACGTAGTCCTTGGCAAGGGTGCAGATGTCGTCCTTGGCGAGCACGTAGCCATAGCCGAACCCGATGTCACCGAAGTTTCGCCCGGTGATGTGGGGCACACCTCCGGCCGTGAGCACGATCTTGGCCGAGTAGCGCTGGCTCCCCGACCGGGTCGCGGAACTCGTGGCCAACACGGCGGCCGGAACCGCGGCGGTTACGCCGGCGAACACGAGCAGCGCGAGCGGGCCAGCGACCCGCCGACGAACCGAAATGGACAGCCAAGAACGTAGTCGCATGTGTCTCCCTACCAGAAGTGACGCCGCCTTACCCAGGGCATTATGTCTTGTCCCCGTTCACGCCACCGCGCGCAGATGTCGATAAGGCTCGCCTCGCAGCTCGGCCACGAGGGCATCGACGACTCCAGCCTCGTCCTCCTCCCGTCCGTCAGTGACGGCACCGATCACCGCTCGCTTGCGCTCGAGCAACGTGGCGATCGTCTCGTCGATCGTGTCCGCCGCGAGCAGGTATGTGACGTTGACCGCGTCCTGCTGACCGATCCGATGGCAACGGTCCTCCGCCTGGTCGTGCTTGGCGGGGGTCCAGTCGAGCTCGAGGAAGGCCACATTCGAAGCCCGCGTAAGCGTGATCCCCTGTCCCGCCACCTCGATCGAGCACACGATCAGCCGACCGGCGTCAGCGAGATCCGGTCTGGAACTCGTGCACGGCCTCATCTCGAGCGCGTTGGCTGTCCCCGCCCAGGACGTGCAGCGCGCTGGGGAAGCGCTGCACTACGGCGCGCTGGATCTCACGGTGACGAGCGAATACCACCAGGGGCTCGCCCGAGGAAAGGAAGTCATGGATCCAGTGCAGCGCAGCCTGGAGCTTTCCGCGGGCGGCCAGCAGCTTGAGCGCGTTCAGCCGCACGAGGCGCTCGGCCCGCAGGGCGGCCGCGACCTTGGCATCGAGCACCCGAAGGTCGAGAGGCTGGCTTCGCAGCCAGGCGACCACGTCCTCTTCGGCGAGGCGGTACTCAGCCTCGTTGTCCAGCGACACCGGCACCACCCCCCGGGTCTTGGCCGGGAGCTGTGGCAGGACATCCGCCTTCAGACGTCGCACGAAACAGCGCGCGCGAAGATGCCAATGCAGTCGGCGATAGGCGTCGGGGCCTTGGAACCGCTCGCCAAATTGCGCGCCTGAGCCAAAGTCGCCCAGGCGACCCAGAATTCGGAGCTGAGAGATCAGCTCCGGCGGGCGATTGAGCAGCGGAGTCCCGGTCAACGCCAGGACGAGGTTTTCGCGCTTCACGGCCGCGCATAGGCGCAGCGCGGCCTGGGTTCGCTTGGCCCGCGGGCTCTTGCAGTAGTGCGACTCGTCCAGGACGACGGCCCGTGGGCCCAGCGCAGTCAGCGCCTCTAGCCGCCCCGCAACGATGTCGTAATTGACGACCGTCACATCGGCCGCCGGGACGGCTCCACGGTTGCCGTCAAGTATCTGCACCGAGCGCGCGGGGAGCCAGCGGGCGAGTTCACGCATCCAGTTGAGCTTGAGGCTGGCCGGGCACACGACAATCGCTGGATAGGCGCCGTCTGCCTCGATCGTGGCCAGGGCCTCGATCGTCTTTCCGAGTCCCTGCTCATCGGCCAGAAAAGCGCGCCGCTGAGCGAGCAGGTAGCGGACGCCCGCGCGCTGGAAAGGCTTCAGCTCCCCGGCCAGTCCAGGCACGTCGAACGACGCCTCGGTGGCGGCAGAGAGCGCGACCAGTCCGGCCGCCTGCGCATGCTGCTGACGGATGTCCTGGAGGTGGGCCAGGGCGTCAGGCGTAACCCAAGGACCGTGTTCGGAGATGAACTCGTCAAGGGCCGGCACCCAGAACGGGTCGGCGCCGATCGCTGGCAGGTGCTCGTGCGTCCTGCCCCGGCGTCCGGTTGCGGGAGCGAGAACACCGGCCAGGCGCTCAAACTCATCAAGCATCCGCTTGTCGTGGCCCGGCTCGAGCACAAACGTCGGCTGCTCATGGGCCGCTGACACTGCTAGGACGGCCGGCGGAGCGGGCCGCCCGGCCCGGAGCGCGGCGACGCATCGCTCGGCACCGTACGTGATCCAGCCCTGGAGCGATTGAGAATCGATCAGGCTCCAGGATTCGAGTGTCAGGGGCAGCGACACACCCCCCGTACAGGCTTTCGCCTGCGCTCGCAACGCGGTGGGGAGTCGCTCGTTATCCCCCAGCAAAAGAAATATCGGGGCGTCACCCGGTCCATCGACGTCGATCGTTCCCCGCCAGACGGTGGCCCGAGCCAGCCAGCGTTCGGCCAGTGGATCGACCGACACGAGATCGAGTTTGGAGAGCAGCTCGGCGATCGGGATCGCGTCGGCCTGGACGGCGGATAGTGCAACGGACCGCGAAGGACCGTCGAGCAGTTCAAGCCCGGCTGCCTCGGCCAGCGTACGCGCAACAGGGGCGTGTTCCGGTGCGATCAGGATCCAATTGCGCCCCCGCCGATCGCGCCGCAGTTCGGCCCCCCAGCGCAGTGGCTGAACCTGAGAAGGCCCACGCGGCGCCCCTCCCCGCGTCACCTCGCTCAGGGCATGACGTGCGTCCTCCGTGAGGCAAAGCCGCGAGTCACGCTCTGAACAGCGGCGCAGGATGTCCGCCGCCGTCCTGTCCAGCGGCAATAGCCCGCGCTCGATCGCCGGCAGGCGGTAGGCGCCGGGATGATCGAGCAGGGCCTCCACCAGTTCCGGTGGACTGGCGGTGGCGAAGCTGAACCACCAGTCCTGGTTGGGCCGGGCGAGGTCAACCAGCAGCTCGCGCCCGGAGCGCTTTGAGCAACGCCGCTCAAGCGCCCGCTCGAGCCCTTCGGAGAGCATCAGTGGGTAGCGCACGGTCCGGAGCAGAGCTCTGAGTGCATGCGCTCGGTCCGGCTCCAGAGGTACGCGCCAAACCCGGTTCTCTGGGTCCCAGCGCCGCCCTGGGATCGCCCGGATCAGCAGCCTCAGCTCATCGTCATAGGGAAACCGGAGAACCGCCTCTCCGTCGAGGACCGTTGCGATGAAGGGCACAGGCATGAACCTTCCACGGTAGATAGCGGCGCGGATGTGATCTGCGCGCTGGAGCTCGGCGGCTTACGCATCGGATGTGGTCGCCGGAAGGGCGTAGAAGAGCGCGATCGTGGCGCAGATCGCGAGCGTGAGATAGGGCGTGATGAACGCTGCCCCCGTGGCCGCGATGTACGGAACAACACCGACCGCGTTGCGGCGAAGGATCGCTCGGCGGGCGACCGGGGGGAGATGGTCCGAGAGCAGCTCCGTCTTGCCGAGCAGGACGTGGCGCTGGAGCGACAGGAACGCCAGGGACATCACCAGAAATGAGCCGGCGTACACGGCTGCCGCCAGGTCTTCCCCGCCCGATGCTTTCAGGTAGCCGGCCATGAGAGCTGTCGAGAAGGGAAGCACTCCGATCGTCAGCAACAACACGATGTTGAGAATCAGGATCGTGTGGTCGACGCGCGTCAGCCGACGGAACATCGCGTGGTGATTGATCCAGATGATCCCGATCGTCACGAACGACACCACGTAGGCCGCGTAGTTCGGCCACTGCGCTCCCAGGCGGTGAGCCAATGAGGCCGTTGAGCCCGGATCGGGAACCTTCAGATCAAGCGCTAGGAGCGTGATCGCCACAGCAATCACCCCATCGGAAAAGGCTTCAATACGGGCTTTGCTCACGATGCAAGTTTGGGTGAGGGACCGGACGCGCCCGGGCTCGGACCCGCTGAGGGGCTGGAAAGCCCGAGACCGGACGCTAGACCGATGAGTCCCGGACTGGGCGACAGTCCTATGGACAAACCACTTCGACAAGGAGAAAGAGCCGGACCGTCGGGTCGGACGGCGTCCAGGTCCAGATCTACACGCGAGCGCCGTCAAGCTGACCGGCCGCTGACGCGGTCAGCCAGGCTCGGTGAAGCGCCGGAGCTGCTCCTTCGCGCCACCGACCATGGGCGACCCGTGCGCCACGAGCAGCGTGTCGAAATCGAGATCGAGAACGCTCTTATAAGCGTTGCGCAGCCCGGACTTCGTCTCCGCAGGGTTATCCATGTACTGCTCGGGGACGAACCCGAGCTCGCCCCCGTAATGGATGACGCCGTCGGCGCAGGCCAGAGCCTCATGGTCAGGCAAATGCAGCGCGGTCTCATCCGGACAGATCACGCCGATCTCATGAGCAACTGCGTTGCCCGGCAGCGTGTCACCGAAGTCAAACGGCTCGACCGGACCCCGCCCGTCGAGCTCGTGCACTCCGTTGCGGATGCAGTGCACAATGCACCCGAAGACGTCCTTGAAGAGCCACGAATGGCGGTCGTGGTGGCGGTTGGTCAAGAGGATGTGCTCCGGGGCGCCGCGCTCCCCGAACCATTCCATGCCCTCATTGGGGGTCATCGGGTCGATCAGCACGCGCTCGGCCGAGAGGTAATACGAGCTGACGGATGCCCCGATCCGCTCGTGCCGGGCCGTCCAGTGCCAGATGCCCGACGCGATCTCGTCCATTCCGGGAGCCTAATCGGTCGGCATTCCATCGGGATATTTGACCGGTCAACTATACTTCTGGTATGAGCACCACCGAGGCTTCCCAACTTGAAGGCGCGGCTCTGGAGGCTTGGCGCGCCTACCTCCAGAGTCACGCCACGATCCTGCGAGCCCTGGACGCCGCGCTCCTGGCCGAGCAAGGAATGACCACTCGGGACTACGAGGTGCTCCTGTATCTGAGCCACGCCCCGGATCACCGCCTCCCGATGTCCGCGCTGGCAGCGCGCACGATGCTCACGAGGTCAGGCATAACGCGCTTGGTGGACGGGCTCGTGTCGGCTGGGTTCGTCGAGCGGACGGCCTGCCCGCAGGACGCCAGGATCTCGTACGCCCAGCTGACTGACGACGGGTACGAGAAGCTGCGAGGCGCGGGCTGCTCTCACGTGGCCAGCATTCGAAGCCTGTTCTTGGAGCGCTTCACGGCGGACGAGACGGCCCAGCTCGCGGAGCTTCTGAGCCGCCTCCCGGGCGCTCAGCAAGGAGGATCATGCACAGCGGAATAGAGGCCGGGTCGACGTCGGCCCCCGCATCAGAGTCGATTGCTCCCGAGACCTCAGTCGGAACGGTCCGGCTGACGGTCTCAGACCTTGCCCGCTCGACGCATTTCTACGAGCACGTCCTGGGACTGCGTGCGGCCGATGGTGAGAATGGGAGCGTCTCGCTGAGCGCCGGCGGGCGGCGGGTGCTGGTCGAGCTCCACGGAGATAGCTCGGCGCCGCCACTGGACCCGCGCTCACCGGGGCTGTATCACATGGCCATCCTCATGCCTGATCGCCGCGAGCTGGCGATCGCCCTGGCCCGCTTGGGCAGTCGTCGCTGGCCGCTCACCGGAGCTTCCGACCACCTCGTCAGCGAGGCTCTGTATCTGGCCGACCCGGATGGCAACGGCATCGAGATCTACCGTGACCGGCCGCGCGAGGAATGGACTGAGCGCGACGGCACCCTGGCCATGGCCACTCTGCCCCTTGACCTGCACGACCTTCTGGCGGAGCTCGACGGGGCGAGCGAGGTCAAAGCGCTGGCGCCCGAGGGAACCCGAATGGGTCATGTCCACCTCCAGGTCTCCGATCTGACCCGGCCCGAGGCGTTCTACTCCGGCGTCCTCGGATTCGACGTGATGGTCCGCTCCTATCCGGGAGCGCTGTTCGTGTCGGCCGGCGGCTACCACCACCACATCGGACTGAACACCTGGCAGAGCGCCGAAGCGGGACGACGCGAGCGCGGAGCCGTGGGGCTTCGCAGTTTCGACGTTCTCCTCCCTACTCCGGATGAACTCGAGGCCGTCGTCACCCGAGTGCGGGCCGCCGGCATCGATACGCAGGCCGCGGACGGCGGCGTCCTGGTCGAGGACGGCGGCGTCCTGGTCGAGGACCCATCCGGCAACGGCGTCCTCCTGCGCGTGGCTTGATCGAGCTCTGGGCCTGGCCGGAATCCCGCGGACCCGGCGCTACGCTAACCCCCGCGGCGACGTGGCGGAGTGGCTACGCAGCGGCCTGCAAAGCCGTGAACACCGGTTCGATTCCGGTCGTCGCCTCTGAATGAAGTGGCTGCAAATCCCACACTTTTGGAGAAATCGGGAGAGCTCCGGAGGGGCGAAAAACCAAAAGTCTCCCCAAAGTCTCCCCAAACGCTCACGCGACGTGTCGAATCTTTAGGACTTTGCCCGCGTGATCTTCGCCGCTCCACAGGATTGAAGAGCTCTCTGACCGTCGCCCCCAGCTACGACTTGAGCGGCTTGACCGGCAGCTGAAAGGTCGACGCCTCCAGGAGGTCGCAGTCGAGGTCCTGCGGCACCGAGTCGGGCGCGATCGGGCGGTCCACTACCGCGAATGGTTTGCTCTGCTTCGAGCCGAGGGCTACGAGATCTCCGGACGCGACGCGCTTATAGCTTCCTCACCGGCATCAGCCGAGCGCCGGGCGTGGAGCGCATAGGTTCGCGCACTGGGCTCTATCGCATCGCCGGGTAGCAGCTATCACAAGATCGCTTTCGGCGCGGTCGCAGACGGCGCCCGGCGATCGCAATGGCGACGCGGCGATCACGCCGCTACTGCTCATGCCATCTTTGCCCGAGAGGGGGCGCTCATTGCCAGGATCGGCGTCGACGTCGTGGCTCCTTCGCTGTACGAGCACCGACAGAATTGGCCGCGGCTCCTGCTTGCCCAGGCGCTGAACAGGATTTGCTCGGGGTGTACTGGGGATGCTCGGATCGTCGGCCGAGCGCAGGCTCGGCTTGCTCGCCGACCGTCACGCTTGGATCCCACGGATAAGCACCCGTGGGTCCGAGGCGCGCTGAGCAGGCACAAATGGCTTCGGGGCGGCGCTTGCGCTACGGGCTCGTGGCCGACTCGAGGATCGTGCCCTGGCCGCTGCAGCCGGCGCCGGATACCACATAGTCGTCGAAACTGATCGTCTCGGATTGATTGTCAGCCCCGAGGATCGTGATCGTGCCGACGTCGTTGAACCTTCCGGAGGAGGTGGTCTGTGAGCTGACGAGATGCTGGTCACCAGAGGGAACATCCACGACATTTGCGTATGGGGTCACCGAGCCCCCTGATGAGCCGTTCGAGAGCACTGGCGCCGCATCCCAGTGCGCCAGTGATTGTCCGGGCGCCGCTGCGCCAGGCATGTCGACCATCATGTCGACGCCATAGGCGCCACTGCTGTTGCTGCAGCGCAGGAAGATCGGGTACAGCGTTCCCACGGGGTTGGAGTCAATATCCCCGGTTCTCGTTCCCGTATTTACGGTCCAGTTGAACGGCACCACTTTCGCGCCCTTCGGACCCGGTAGGCCCCGTGGTCCCGTGAGGCCTCGTGGGCCACGCGGTCCTCGCGGTCCTCGCGGTCCTCGCGGTCCGGGAGTGCCGCCAGCTGCGTGGGCGTTGGCTCGCGCGTGTGCGGTGGCGCCGACAGCGACGGCAGCGATGCTAACGGTCGCGGCCAGACAGGCAGCGAGCGTAGCGAACGCACGCGAGCGCAGTCTCATTCGAAACTGGCTGAATCGCATCTATCCCTCCATTGGTTGGTCGCGCCACACCCAGCGACTCCTCGAGCCGGAATGCGCGCGCCTGATTGGTGCCCCTGCGATACTCGGGGGCCGCCAGCTTACTGCGACCGCGTCCGTAGATCCAGGAGCGGCACCTAGCTAACTAGCAGTCGTCGCCGAAGGGGCCCCGAAGCACGCCCATCGCGATCGCGCGATCGCCGTCGATCCGCCGCCTAGCGGTGCGAACCGTTCGCCGCGCGGCGGTGACGCTTTAGGCCATGCGGCAACGCTTAGATTAGAGCCTGTCTCAGAACCCCCCCCGCGCACGTCTGGCGGCGGCGGATCGGCGCGCACCTGCGTCCTCGGACCTCGCGCGGTCCCGATCGCTTTGAAAGGCGAGCAGTCACCGCGCGTCTCGGTGGCGGCGTAGCTGGCTGCTCAGCGTTGCTCACCGAGCTTGGATATGAACTGTGCGGGTGTGAGGATTGGGAGATCGTTGCTGAGAACGAGTAGGTCCTGGTCGCCTGTGACGAGGTACGCGCGACGGCTGATCGCGAGCGCAAGCAGGTAGTCGTCGTCGGGATCGCGTGAGCCGACCGGGGATGGGCTTGCCGGATCCTCCGCGAGGCTTCCGTGGTTACGGATCCAGTTGACGAACGCGGCAGCTTTCTCCGCCGGGATCCTCTTGCGCAGCTTCGGATAGGCAAGTGTTCGGGTGAGCTCCGCAAGCAGCATCTCCGAGATCACGATCTCGAACTGTCCGTTACGGCCGGCGCGAAGGATCTCGGCGGAGGCGCCCTTGGCGGAGAGCACCCCGGAGATCAGGACATTGACGTCAACGACGGCGCGCACCAGATGCCCGTCGGCGAGATCTGGTCGCGTGTTGCGCCTCGACGGCGAGCTCGGAGGCCTTGGCTTCGGACAGTGACGCGTTCGCCCAAAGCTCGTCAAGAACGTCGAGCTTCAGATCGCGGCGCAGCGATTCCTCGATTACAGCGCTGTCGGAGACGCCGGTGCGGGCAGCGCGGATCTTGACCCACTTCAGGACGTCTTCGTCGATCGTCAGCGTCGTGCGCACCTTACCCATCGACGCATCTTATCATCACGATGCGGTGATGCGTCGATGTCATGTCGATCGTCCAAAGGAGGACGTCATGGAATCCGTATCGCTGCTGGATTGCTCCGGGAGGCGCCGGTCGCCGGCGACCCTGTCCAGCTTCCACCAAGGGCTGCCGCCGCGCAACAAGGGGCTGACGTATCCGCCAGATCCGCCCTCGGTGGAGGAAATCATCTCGGTATGCGCGCCGCCGGTCAGACCGCAGAGGGTCTCCGGCTGCGCGGGATCATCGTCGTGTTGTGGCGCGCTGGCTTGCGGATCAGTGAGGCACTGGCGCTGAACGAGTCCGACCTCGACCCCGACCGAGGGTCACTGCCTTGATCGACTCCAGCAGGGCGCGCGCCATCGATGGCGACACCGCCGCGCGCTCGAATGTGCCGAAATTCCGCCGCGCCACGGGGCCGGCCTTACTCGGCATGAACAGGTCGACGCAGAGCCCCCGGCCCCAGTCGCGTACCGGGCGCTCGTAGCGCTCGACGACCTCAGGTGACAGGGCCCAGGGCTCGCGATCCGGCTGCTGGCGCAATCCCTTCGCGAGCGAGCCGTAGAGGACCAGCGCCGAGCTCCGCTCGGGATAAGTCGCGACGAACAGCATCGCCGATGGGCCGCCCTCGGATTCCCCAAACAGCGCCGCTCGCTCGACGCCGACCGCGTCCATGACCACACGGATGTCCTCCATACGTTCTTCGAGCGTTGCCGCCTCCTTGATCGGATCGGACAACCCGGTGCCCGCCTTGTCGAACAGCACAAGACGGCAAAACGACGACAGGCGCTCAAAAAACCGCGCGGCGCCCGGATCCGCCCACTGCAGGTCGAGGTGCGAGATGAACCCGAAGCAGAACACCAGCGTCGTCGAACCCTCGCCCAGAACCTGGTAGGCGAGGTTGATTCCGTCGGGCCGCACGGCATAGCGCGGCTCGGGGACCTGCACGCGCACAAACTATCCCGCCACGGACTGTGCCCGCACCACGTCGGCTTCGACCACCAGCGCAGTGTCCCTGCCGTGGTGCGAGTTGTGCCGAATCAGAAAGGCGGGTCTCTGCGCAAACGGGCGGCGCGCCCCACTCCTCGCCAAACGCAGGTCAAGAGCGGACGGGTGCGTCGTCGCCGAAGAGCGCGTGTGCTCTGAGGCCGCCGGATCGCCAAAGGAGCGTCAGCGAGATGCACGGCTACCACGCGTCAGAAGGCTTCCCAACGTGGATACGCGGTGCGTCCTCGATGTTCTCAGCGAGAGAGCGCTCGCTGAAGGAGCGCGAATAGCGCCGTGAAGTGCCGCTCGGCAGCCGCTTCGTTGTAGGCGCCCATGTCGGACATCGTGTAGCCGTGCTGCGCACCTTCGTAGAGCTCGGTCGTGTGTCGCACGCCGGCGTCATCCATTGCCTGGTCGAGTCTCGCGATGTTCTCCGCGGTCATGCTCAGGTCCCGGTCGGCGTGACCCCAGTAGACCTCCGCGCGGATGTGGGGCGCGAGCAGGTGAGGGCTTTCCTGCTGGTCGGTGACGAGCAGACGAGGGCTTTCCTGCTTGTCGGTGACCATGCGACCGGTGTGAAAGCCGCCGAGTGCTGCGACCCGGTCAGGGTGCGCGGCGGCGATCATCCAGCCGAGCCGACCGCCTAAGCAGTAGCCGGTGATCCCAGCTGGGCCGTCGGTCAGCTCCCCGAGCTTGTCCAGGTAAGCGCCGCCATCAGCGGCGATCGCGGCAGGTGTGAGCGCGCCCATCAGCGGACCAAGCGACTGAAAGAACTGGCGACGAGACTCGGGGTCGTCGAGGTCCGGCGTCTCCCACAGCGGAGCGCGTCCTGCCCGATAAAACACGTTCGGAGTGAGCACGACATAGCCGTGGGCGGCGATCCGATCGGCCATCTCCGCGATCCGCGGCCGCAACCCGATCGCGTCGATCATGAACAGAACGCCACGATGCGACCCATCGCCAGCCGGCTTGGTGAGGTAGCAGTCGGCAACACCGGCCGGGGTGGGCACGTCGATAGTTGACCCGCTCATGACCTCAGCTTCGCAGCTCTCGCCGACGATCATCCGCTGTCCGCTCACTGCGTAGCGCCCCGAGCCGGAACGATTGCTTCGTTTTGGCAGCCGTCACTCTGAGCGTCACCGCCTTGGCGACGTTGCGATCGTGATGAACCAGAGTCCGGATCGCTCGCGAGTTCACGTGAGAGGAGTCGTCGGACATCCGGCTTCCTTGGCCGCTGCTTTGTCGCCGAGGCAGTCGCCCGCGGCGCCGCGGCATGGTGAGCAAGGCGGTGGTCCGAGGCGCTGGCTGACCCTCGGAGTACTCGTGCTCAGCTCCGAGCGTTCGTCGCAAGATTTGCTGCGCCTCAACGTTAAGCCGTTGTGACCGGCTTGAGAACCCGCATTTTGCTGCGTCGTGGGCGGACGGTTCTGCTCGTCGCCCCCGTGCTCGCCCTCCTCTGGCTCGGCGTCCCCGCCTTCGCGGCGGAGTCCACCCCCCACCGATGGGTCAACCACGACACCGACCAGTGGGGTGGCTGGTCGGACCGCTCCAACCCCGGCTATGCGACCAACTCGAAGGGTTGCGACCCGATCGACCCAGCGCAGTGCATGCTGCCCTACCCCAACGACTGGTTCACCCGGCCCGCCCCGACGAGCGCGACTGGACGCCGGCTTGACCTGAACGCTCTTGCCATGCCGCGCAACACTGCTGGTAAGCCGATCGATCCCTCGGGTTGGAATGACAGCGATGGGTTCAGCGCCGGTTCGGAGATCCTCACCGTTGTCCCGGGGATGACAAAGAACTCTGATCTGAACGCTTCGCGCTTGCCGACCGACCTGAACATCGAGACCAACGGCAACTCGAACCTCGGGGTTGTGCTGCTCGACGCGACGACCGGCAAGGTCTGGCCGACCTGGACTGAGATCGACCAGTACACCTCCGAGGCGGGCGTAATCCCCTCGGGCAGCACCTCGCCAGTGCAGCAGGATCTGATCATCCACCCGGCGAGGAACCTTCTTGATGGCCATCGCTACATCGTGGCCCTGCGTCACTTGGTCACCAACAATGGAACGGACGCCCCCCAGTCGGCAGCCTTCTCGACCTACGTCCGGGACTACCTGCACCACACCACCGGTGGGGACCCGCGGGCCCGCCACATGGACCGAGTGTTCGCCGACCTCAAGGAGGCAGGCTGGACCATCTCAAGCAACCCGAAGAAACTGTTCCTCGCTTGGGATTTCACCACAGCGTCGACACAGAACGTCACTGGCCGGCTGCTCGCGATCCGCGACAACGCGTTTGAGCAGCTCGGTGAGACCAAGGCGCAGATCGACGCCGGTAAGGTCATCGGCCGGGCGCCGTCGTTCACCGTCTCGTCGGTCACGAGCTTCACCCCCACCCAGAATGCCAATGTGGCGCGCGAGATCACCGGCACCTTCACTGTCCCGTGCTACATCGCCCCGACCTGCTCGCCGCCGGAGAAGTGCGACCAGATCAGCAGCCAGAGCCCGGTTGACGACTGCCCCTCGCCGGGCGAGTTCTACTACGCCGATCCCACCGACCCGGATGCCGATCCCTCCCAGGCGCCCGGCCAGACCTACCAGGCCGGCTATATCTGCGTGGTGGGCCGGTCCGGGTTCGACAACGAGCAGGCGCTGCGCCCGGTGGAGTATGGCCACGGGCTGTTCGGCAGCGACTCCGAGGTCACCGCCTCCCCGCAGGAAGAGATGGCGAACCGCGAAGGGATGATGTATTGCGCGACCAACTGGTTCGGTTTTGCCAACGCTGATGTTCCGAATGCCGTACTCGCGCTCTCCGATCTGTCGCTGTTCCCGATCCTGGTCGACCGCACCGAGCAGGGGGAGCTGAACTACCTCTATCTGCAGCGGCTGATGATCAGTCCGCGCGGCTTTGCAACTAATGCCGCCTTCCAGTACTCGGACGGCAAGTCGTTCATCAACTTGCGCGACGGCGTCGACTACGACGGCAACAGCCAGGGCGGGATCTACGGCGGAACGGTGTGCGCGGTCTCGATCGACGTGCGGCGGTGCGCTCTCGGCGTCCCCGGGATGGACTACCCGATCCTGCTCCCCCGCTCGTCCGATTACGTCGCCCACAACACGATGACGCAGGTGATGGAGAACCAGCTAGAGCAGCTGGCCGCAAACCCGTCGTCATACGACCCGACGAATGCCTACAACGATGTCGGCTACTCCAACCTGCTCGACTTCTTCTACCCAGACCAGGGGCAGCGCCAGCTGATCATCGACCTGCTCTCGACCCTGTGGGATCGAGCCGACCCGGACGGCTACGCCGGGCACATGACCTCGACCGCGCTCGGTGGACTGCTTCCTGACTGCACCGCAGAGGGGGTGGTACCGGCGCCGAAGGAGAAGCGCCGATGCCCGACCGCCACCCCAGATCACCACGTGCTCATGCAGGTCGCCTGGGGTGACCATCAAGTCGCGAACATCACTGCATTCGACGAGGCACGCACGATCGGAGCCCGGGCGGTCGGCGGCCCGGCGGCCTCGAACCAGCTTGGGGGCGGCGAGGCGCTGCTAGCTAGCCGGCTGTGCAGCGACGAGCCCGGGAACAACGCTAACGACCCGGTCGACGGGAACTACTGCTACCACCCCGACGCGCCACTGTGGGACATCGCGCCAATCACCCAATACCCCTTCAACGGCTCGGCGATAGCGATCTTCGACTCAGGCCCCGATGGCGCCTCCCCATACGGCACCGATCCGCCGCCACCCTCGGACGTGCCCCCACCAGACACGTCGAAGAACCAGGACCCGCACGAGGGACCACGACGCTCCTGCGCAGCCCAGGACCAGAAGGGCGCATTCTTCGACCTGCACGGACTGGTCACCGGGGACGAAGGCTACGTCACCAACCCGGCCCAGCAGCTCAGCACGGGAGGTCACCTGACCGGCCCGCCATATTTCGCCGGCGGCTGGAACGGGACCTGCGCGCTGCCCTGACTAAGTGTCCCGCCTCTCGCTCACAGACTAGCCGGCAGCGAGCCGCTTCCTTCGGGCAGCCGGCCGTGCGTAATCGCGTCCGTGGCCCGACAATCGCCCCCGCGTAATACGCCTCGCCTACACTGGCGATCGAAAGGCGACAAAGCCGTTGGCCGGTGTGGCCGCTCATGAGTGGATCGTCGCCAAGGCAATCGCCAGCTCGGGCCGGGCGCCGGGAAGGAAAGCGTTTGTCCGGCCGCCGGGATCACCGACGCCCCGCGTTCACGCGAACTCAGCGGCGAGGCATCGTCGTCGCTAACTGCTGCTTAGCGGACGGCCACCTCGATGATGGCTCAATGGCTCGACTGCTGGAACGCCAGCAGGATCCAGCGGTCTCAGAGTCGGATCACCGCCGTTGCTGGTAGCCCTTTGCGACAGCGGCGTGGGAGCGACTAGCCGACCTAGTGCGCATGATCAAACAATGCCGTTGCAAGCGCACGAGCTGCTCATCACGACATTCAAATAGCGCCTGAGTCGAGTGATTGGCCTGAGAGCCTTGCTCGCCCCGGGATTACCACGTTCCAGAGCCCTGGGCAGACCGGTCGACCGCGCCGACATTGATGTCTCTCACGGTACTCGCTTTCGGCACCGGGCAGCTAGTGAGATCGCTCGGGAACGTCATGTAAACATCTTGGGTCACCTCGTCCCAGTCCTCCGAATAATTTGGGTTGCCCGCCGGTGGGATACCCATTGGGAGGCAGTATTCCTTGCCCTTAGGGAACGCCTTCTGCACCTGCGCGTACGTGCTTCCTGTACCCACACCGGAGAGCTTCACGCTCTTGACGTCGGTGTCGATATTGACGGCCACCCCTTTCTTAAACAGGACCGCCCATCTGGGAGACTCTTGAAGTTCACCGTTCTTTACTTTGCCCCAGGCCAGGCCTTGAGCTTTCGACGGCGAACAGCTCTTGATCGGCTTCCCGCTCTTGCTAACGCCGCAGTCCATGAGCGCCGGCTTGCCGAGCTTGTTGATCACCTGTTCTGGCGTCATCCCGAGCCTGACCCCACCGACCCCGGGCCGCGACGCCCCGTCGGCTGCTGCCTGCGCGATGCCGACACACCCGCCCCCCATGGCGAGGCACACCACCACCCTCAGACCTGGACCCAGACCCACATTGAGACTGACAGCACGAAGCATGTTCTCTCCCTCGTTTGTCCGGAGCCCCGCGCACCCGCGTTGCGCACGCTATCGCTTCAACCGTTGGACGTCAATGGGCGCGCCGCTGCCCCTCTGATCGAGTTCCGAAAGGCCTTGTGCTCACTGATCTTCAGCGGCGCGTGAATGTCTCGCGCAGCCTTCGCCTGGCTCGTGGATATACGGATTCCTGCTCGTCTGAGTAGTAGGCCGCTTCGCTCGGCGATCTGAACGTCGGGAGTCGAGACCAGTCGTAGTCGCCAGTGTCGAGTCCGAAGTCCCAAAGCTCAACCGCCAAGCGCTGGAATTCAAGTTCGGCGAATTCGACTCGGCGTAGATACTCGTGATCGACCCATACCGTGGCCGGAAATGCGCGGAGCAGCTGAAACCGATCAACAGCCGGACTGGGCACCGGTGCGTCTGAGGCCAGCGACGCCTTCTCAAAATCGATGCGGACAGCGAGCCTCTTGCAACTGGTGCCGTGAAGGACCTCATCACCTTCTTCGAAAGCCTCGACCACGCCAAGCGCCAGCCTCAAAAGCCACAAGATCCAGGCGTCCCTCGGCCGTGGCGGCCACGGCTTGAGCGTGCTCAAGGATCGTCCTGATCGGCCACCGAACCTGTCGCCATCTTTGTAGATCTCCGCGTACGACCCGTAATCGACCATGTACGTGCCTGTCGCCGGCTCGACGATGCCCTTAGCCGACATCTCCCCAAAGCGACGACCGCCCCATGCGCGCCTCCACGCCGCCCTAAAGATCAGCCGGATTGCCCACAGGAGGGGTCGCAGCAGGCCTCCAGTGCGGCGAGGAGTACCGGAGCGCTCTAGCTCCTGCGTTGGCCAACCCCCCTGCTCGAACGCAACCCTGGCGCTCGGCGCCGCCAACGTCCGTTCCACGCGAGCTACCACCTCCTCTGCAGCAACGGCTGATGCGCTTTTCGACTCGCCGGACACCCAAGCACCGTCGCAGACCAGAAAGCTCGCCGCAACCCGCGCTGCCCCTACGATCGAGCAGCAGCGCTGACGTCGGACTGCTGCTTGCTGGCAGAGGGCCTGTCTGGCCGGTGCGGGAGCGCGTGGGCGCTCCCGCAGGTCTGGCTAGAGGGCGAGCCCGGCGCTGGCGTGCATCATGGGTGCGCGCCGGGCATGGACGGTGGAGATGATCTCTTCGCTGTCGATGCCCTGCAGATAGGTTCCGGTCGTCGACAGATGCGAGTGGCCGAGCTGGCGCTGGATCAGCGGCAGCGGGATCCCTTCGTGCAGCAGCTCAACCGCGTGCGCGTGGCGCAGCTGATGCGGCGCGAACCGCCGCCTGACCCCTGCCCTAAGCGCGACCTGGTGGAGCTCAATCCGGGCCGAGCTGGCAGACCAGGCGCGGCCGCGGGTCGGACCGACGATCACGCAGAACAGCGGGCCGACCGGAAGCTCGACGCGGTCAGCCAGCCACGGCTCAAGCGCCGACCATGCCCACGCGTCCATCCCGACCTCACGCCGGCGATCGTTCTTGCCGTGCCTGACCAGAATCGAACCGCGGCGCTGATCCAGATCGGTCTCCAGCAGCGACAGCGCTTCGTGGATCCGCAGCCCGGCGCGCCACAGCACAACGATCAGAGCGTTGAGGCGGTTGCCCTGGCGAGTGTGGCCCGCCTGACGCATGACCGCCACGATCTCATCGACCGTAGGCGGGTCCGCCGGTAGCGCTGGCCTTTATTGGCCGGGGGTATCCCGGCGCGGCATCCAGGGGTGGCTGCCGGCGAACGACGTCGACCAGCGGCGTCCAACAACTGCTGAGAAGACATGGCTCCCTCCTTATGAGAGCTGGACGTTGACGCCGCCAGCTCTACGCCCCCACGCTGGCGCAGTCCAGACAAGCAGCCGTCAGCCGTCAGCGCTGCTGGTCGATCAAGGGGGGAGCGAGCGGTCTCGCCACGAGAGTGTTGAGTTCACCCGATAGCGGAAGGCACGCTCCTGGTCTTCTGAGGAATCAGGTGCCTGGGGCGGTTGGGCTTCAGTGGAAGGTGACGATTTTGGTGATGCGTACTTCTGGGGACGGGGTGACGATCAGCTTGGTTTCCAGGGAGTGGCGCTGGGCGAGCAATCGCTGGCCGGTGCCGTTGAGCGTGATCTGGACCGTCTTGGCCTGACCCGCGGTGAGCGTTGCGCTGGCCTGACCGACGGTCACGACGTGCAGCGTGTGGGCCCGGTTGGTCGTTTTCAGCGTGAGCTGGACCGGGCAGCCATTCGTGGCGCTGGACCGGCACGCGAGAGGTACTCGCGCGGTCGATCCGGACATCGTTACCCTGCCCACGACCAGCGGTGAGACGACGATCGTCTTAGCCATCAATGCCCCGCACCCTGAGACGGCCCGCTTGTTGTTGGTGTCCCCGGCGTAACGGGCATACCACCAGTACTCACCCACCCGCATTGGGGTGAATCCCGAGGATGGGCTATACGTCCCGTTGCCCGAGACGCTGGCCGTGCCCACCGTCCCCCCCGCCGAGCAGTCATTCGGGGCTCTGGACCGCGGGCCGAACACCTTGAAGGTGATCGTGCCCGAGGGCGAGAAGCCACCCGACAGTGCCGTCGAGACAGCCGAGGACGCGATCGCCGACCCCGCCGTCCCGCGGGCCGGGGCGCTGAGCGACAGGCTTGGAGAGGCCTTCGTCACCCTCAGGCCGGCGGTGGCCGTGTTGCCAGTGCCACCATTCGTCGAGCTGACCGGACCGCTCGTGTTCGAGTATTTCCCGACGGTCGCGCTCGTGACGTCCACCGCCACCGTGCAATCCGAATTCACCACAACCGAGCCACCCGACAGCGAGATCGAGCCTGAACCCGCGGTCGCGGTCACCGTCCCACCACAGGTGTTCGACAACCCGCTCGGGGTGGCCACCACCAACCCCGACGGAAGCGAGTCGCTAAACGCGACCCCCGTCTGCGTCACCGTGTCCGCCGCCGGATTGGTGATCGTGAACGTCAACGTGCTCGAAGCACCCACCGGCATCGAATTCGGGCTAAACGACGTCGCGATCGACAACGGCGCCACCGAGAACACCGACACCGTACTGTCGCCGTAGTTGGCGACCGCGAGCAGCCCCCCACCCGGACTGAACGCCACACCATCAGGAGTGTTACCGGTGGCAAACGGCGAGCCAGACACCTGGGTCAGCGCCCCCGTGCCCTGATCAACCGAGAACACCGACATCGTGTTGTAGAAAACGCTGGTCGTCGCGAGCAGCCCCCCACCCGGACTGAACGCCATCGAGTCAGGGTCGGTGCCGGTGGCAAACGGTGAGCCGGACACCTGGGTCAGCGCCCCCGTGCTCTGATTGACCGAGAACACCGACACGGTGCTGGCGGCCTCGTTGGCCACCGCGAGCAGCCCCCCACCCGGGCTAAACGCCACCGACACAGGGGCGCTGCCGGTGGCAAACGGCGAGCCGGAAACCGGGGTCAGCGCTCCCGTGCTCTGATTGACCGAGAACACCGACACGGTGCTGGCGGCCTCGTTGGCCACCGCGAGCAGCCCCCCACCCGGGCTAAACGCCACCGAGTCAGGCTCGCTGCCGGTGGCAAACGGCGATCCCGACACCGGGGAGAGCGCCCCCGTGCTCTGATTGACCGAGAACACCGACACGGTGCTGGCGGCCTCGTTGGCGGCTGCGAGCAGCCCCCCACCCGGGCTAAACGCCACCGAGCGAGGATTGGCACCGGTGGCAAACGGCGAGCCCGACACCTGGGTCAGCGCCCCTGTGCTCTGATTGACCGAGAACACCGACACCGTGCCGCCACCGTTGTTCGCGGTCGCGAGCAGCCCCCCACCCGGGCTGAACGCCACCGAAAGAGGCTCGCTGCCGGTGGCAAACGGCGATCCCGACACCGGGGAGAGCGCCCCCGTGCTCTGATCCACCGAGAACACCGACACGTCGCTGTCGGTGAAGTTGGCGGTCGCGAGCAGCCCCCCACCCGGGCTGAACGCCACCGAAGAAGGGCCACTGCCGGTGGCAAACGGCGAACCCGACACCGGCGTGAACACCGCCGCCGAAGCCGACGAGACGCCCAACCACAACACTCCAAGCGCAAGCGACACAACACCCCAAGTTGCCACGCGACGCCGACTCACACCCGCACCGCCCAACCAAGCGCCCAGCACCAACAACTCGATCCTCCTTGGCTCGCCGCCAACACCCCCGGCGGACGAAAGGCAGCCTACAGCGACCCCACGGCGCTGTAAAGCCCACGTCCTCACCCTGACCGAGGGACTGCCCAGGGGCAGCCTCCCCTGAGCCAGGAGCAGGCTCAATCGCACCGACCTGCCCGGAACAGCCTGCCGCTCACACAGATGGAGTCACGACGACCGCGCTGGCCCCCCATACACGCGCCGACAGGAACGCAGGACCCCACCCACGGCATCCGTCTTGGCTCTCGCCAAAGGCAGAGCGCAGCGGCTGCTTTGCCTCAGCGAGCAGGAGCCAAACGGACCGCTGATTGGTGCCCGCTGCGGACGACCGGCAAGACCAACCCCGGCTGCCCGGCTGGCTTCTCCAATCAGATCGCAAACCAGAAGCCACGCCTACTCATTGAGCTCACTCTCCCAAAGGGCTACCAGCATCGGCGCCGACGCGAGCGACGCGCCGCTGGATCCGCCTGGCGATTCAGCAGTCGAGCCATTGAGCAGGTCAAGCAGGTACGCGGGCGTTCACCGCGTCGTCGCTCGCCAAAGCAAGCGGCAGCCATCATCGAGGTGGCCGTCCGCTAAGCAGCAGTTAGCGACGACGATGCCTCGCCGCTGAGTTGGGACACCGCTTTCTCGCTCCTGCTATCGCGTGGCAGGGGTCGCGCCTCGTCATGCGTGACGTCGGCAGCAGTGGCCGGCTCGTCCCACGCGATTGCGGTCGTCTGGCGATTGCACTGCCGGAGAAGGTAAGAGCGACCGCGCGAGCGGACGAGGTGCCGGAAGCGGCGGACGTCCACTGCTCGCGGAGGACAAGATCCTTCACCACGTACCGGGCGCTGACGCGGTCGCGCCAAGCCGGAGCGACGATGTCTTCTCGCCCGCAAGCCCCGCCCATGGGAACGACCCCCGGGTATGAACTCAATAGTCGGGAGATCAGCTCCCGAGCTTGAAATAGCCGCCGTCGACGGTCAGGCGCCCCAGGCCCTGCGACGAGGCGCAGGCAGCGTTGATCTGAGCGTGGCTCTCCTCAAGCCGGAAGGCAGATGCAGCGGGTCCCGAGAAGGATCCGCCATACGACGTCCCCCCAGAGAGCTTGAAGCGCACCGGAGGGCCGAACGACTCCGTCCGGCTATTGAATCTGATGTCGCTGGCGCGATTCCGGCTCCGGGGCGCCCAGAGGATGTTCCCACTGACGGGATCGTTCGGAGGAGGCGGAGCAAACAGGCTCTGACAGGAGTTCGTGGCCAGAAAGAAGGAGGGCGATTGCTTGAAAGTGCCCTTGGACGCGGCCGGCCGGCTGCAGCCCGTGAGCTGCAATGCCAGGGACACGTGATCCATGTGACCGTCCCCGCGAGTTCTCAGAGCAGGAGTGAAGGTCATCGTGCCAGAGCTGATCTTGCAGGCGTTTCTGCCGTGCAGGATCGCCCCGCCTGAGCCCGCTCGCGAATCTCCTCCGGCAGAAGCGATTCCCACGCCGGAGATCAAGGTCGCCACCGACCCTGCGGCCAGCGCCCAAATGAAACGTGGCACGCCCGCAGTTTAACGAACCGCGGTCGCAACCTCCGCCGACGGGGCGAAGACGTTCTGCCTAGTGAAACCGCGCCATCGGGGACGAGCGCCGACCGTTGCCAGCGAGTCCTCGTCGTCGTGCTCGCCGTAGAGTCCGACATCCCCACAATCGAGCGTGCGCGGGACTTGATATTCAGGCGCAGCACGCGAAGTTGCTGCAAACTCGATGCGGCGGTCGCGGTGTGTGCTAGGTCCGGCCGCGTTCGTGGCGCCCGATTGCACTGCCACGAATGCACTCGCCAGGGGACACCGCTTTCTCGCTCCTGCTATCGCGTGCGATGAGCCGCCGGCTGATGGCCGTCGGGTTTGATCCTTTCAGCGAGGGTTCCGCCTCTCCGAGAGCTGACTTGGGATTCGGCGGCGGCCCGGATGGACGTTGCCGAATCCCAAGTACCGCGACGATTGGCGCTGGAGAGGCCGGGCGTGACGTTCGCGTCAGTAGGTTCCTGAACGCGACGGGCCGACTGGATGGGCCCGTTTAGGCGCTGATGGCTCGCTGTCGGAATTAGCCCCGGAGCGACAGGCAGCGAGAGCGTGAATGGCGATTCAGTCACGATGGGTGTGACGGGATCGCCATTGAGTGTTAGAAGTAGCCCGAAGCGGCCACGCGATCCAGTTACGTCACGGCTACTATCCGCGAGCAGAGGCAGCAGTAACAGTGTCACGCACCATGTAACAAGCCTCGCAACCCGGCTCGCGCTTGGGCTGCCTGTGTTGCAGCCTGGGCCCAGATCGCATGGAGACGTGGCTTGATCGAGTCGTAGCTGCAGTGGGGAGTGCTGCGCAGACAGCTATTCCATATCTGTGCTGCCTTCCGGTAGTCCTCGAACGCGTAAAACCCGCGCCGACTCAGCAGAAAACAGGCGCCTCGCAGGGCCGGGATCGGGTCGGTCTCAGCCCCGAACGACACGAGCTGGATGTCGCGGACGTATTGGCGGTGGTTGGGGCCACCGGCGAGGTGGGCCTCGAGAACCAGTTCGGATCTCAAGAACGGTCCCACCTTGTTCCGACAATTTGTATACGCGGCCGCGTCGTGCTTGCTCACAGCCTGTGAGGCGCTCCCGAGAGATGACGTCGACACAGAGCCGCTGCCGCCGCAGCCAGCCGTCACCAGCACGAACACGACGCCGGCCGCGCCAACTCCCACGAACAGCTTCATTGCGCTTCCCTGAAATCGGGGGTTAGCCGGGCCACGCTCGATCGTAACCTACGCCCGTCCATGCAAAGGGTCAACTCGGCGAACCCCCAGCATTGAATGCGACATCACCTCATCTCTGGCACTGACCGGCTCCTTCTGGTTTGCGACGGATAGGGAAGCGCCGCCCTCGAGATTCACTCGCGGTCAGTAGACGAAGGCTCCAAGGGCAGCAGCCACGTCTACAGCTTGGAGTGGGCCGAATCGGAGGGTCCAGCCGTCGTCGAGCTCTTGCCTGAAGCTGTGGGGGACCTCGCGGCGGTTTAGCTCGTCGCGGTGGTGCTCGGCGCGCTCATAGCCCGTAGCGCCTTGGAAGGTCGCGTCCAGACCGTAACGGCCGTCATCCACCGGCCAGATAGTCAGACGATCAGGAACGGGACCGGCCTTGACGGGTAGATGGTTGGGCTCCACTCCGACGTGATCGGCCGACGCGGCGATCCGCTTGAGATCTCGCGATCGACCTAGGCCGAAGCCGGGTTGTCTATCTCTCCATGGGGTCAACAGGATGGGTGCGACGCCTATCAAAGGAGGAGCCATGGAGGCTTTCTTGCAGGACGCGGCGGGACGCCGGCGCTCACCGGCGACCATGCCCGAGTTTCACCGAGGACGACCACCGCGCAACAAAGGCTTGCGCTATCCGCCGGACCCGCCCACCGTCGAAGAGATCGTGGCCGTGATGCGCGCCGGCGGACCCACCAAGACGGGGATCCGGATGCGAGCGCTGATCGTGCTGCTCTGGCGGGCAGGCCTACGGATCTCGGAGGCACTCGCGCTCGCCGAGAGCGATCTTGACCCACACCGCGGCGCGATCCTGGTCCGCCAAGGCAAGGGCGGCAAGCGTCGAGAGGTAGGCATGGATCGCTGGGGATGGGAGCAACTATCGAGCTGGCTTGAGATCAGAACCGAGTTCCCCGTCGGCTCGCTGCTGTGCATCATTCACGGCCCCACCCGCGGCCGACCCTGGGCCGCCGCATCGGCCCGGGAGGAACTCCGCGCAATAGCCGCGAGAGCCGGCATCCGGCGCCGGTTCGCGCCGCACCAACTCCGCCACGCCCACGCGGTCGAGATGACCCGGGAGGGTGTACCGATCGTTGTCATTCAACGACAGCTTGGCCACGCTGATCTCGGCGTCACATCGGTGTACAACGAGGCATCGACAACACCGAGATCATCGACACCGTCCACGAACGTCGGGCACCGATGATGCCCGCCAGCGCCGCCCTACGCATCGACAGCTGAGGCGGGAGCGGGAGCTCGCGGACCAGCCCCCGACCGGAGCGGTCCGCAAGCCCGCCCAAACATCGAGAACCGATCTGAACACGCGAAAGCGGTCGCCTTTCGGTGCGGCGACGAGACCGCTCCTATCTAGCCGATGCACGGGTGGCCTCGGCGTTCGCCCTCGCTCGCGCAATAGCGAAGCGAACTCATAGCGCAGCGAGAATGAGTCGAAGGCCTGCCCTAGGCACGGCTGATCCGAAACCGGGGCGCCACTGGGGTCCAGATCCGTCCGAGGATGTCGTCCAGCGGCCGTGCGCTGGCGCTCGCGGAGGCATTTTGGGGTCGCGAGCGGTGGTCTCAAGCGTAGGGGTCTTGAGAGGTTCAAGGATCCTCCGGCGCGCGGGACGCGTCGACATGTCGCGAAATCCGCTGAAGGCTGCATATTGGGGGATTACCGCACGATCCGGAGGGTGGCGGTGTGTGGCGTCCCTCTTGACCCTCCTGCGGTTGGGGTCGCGGTCAGCCGGTAGGTGCCTGGTCGGAGCGTGCGCGGGCCGATCTTGCCGGTGAACGTAAATGAGTTTGCTCCGGGTGTACCGGCGCGCGTGATCGCGCCGGGCAGTGCCCTGAGCCTGCTGCACAGACGATGGCGATGGTTTGTCCTTGTCGGTGCTTTGCAATGTCCGTTGACCAGCCGCCCACGGAGCACTTGTTGAATCGTGACGGTGATGTGCGTGGCGTTTGCAAGTGCGTAAGTGATGTGCACTCTGATGGGCCGCCTGCATGCCCGATGGTGGCGGTTCGCCTTACTCGCAGCCACACACCGGTGCCTGACGCGCCGGCCGGCGAGCGTGAAGGCGCGCGGCGAGACCCGCAATGACGACAGCGCGGGCGCTGGGGTGCCGGCGATCGTGTCGCCCGCTTGGTCGACGGCCACGCATAGCCGTGGCGAAGGGCACGAAACGGCCGTCAGGGCCACCGAAACCGGGTTGTCGTCGATGCGCGCGGCGGTCCATCCGCCAGCGCCGCGGGCGGGGTGGGTTGAGGTGTATGCGTTCCCCCCCGTGTCGACGGCGACGCACAGCGAGATCGTGGCGCAGGAAACACCCGTCAGCGCCGCTCGAAGGCCGCCTGGCTGGGCGGAGGTGAGATGCGTCGTCTTCCAGGTGTTGGCGGCACCGCTGGGGTTAGTCGAGACAAGTACATTGCCCGTCTGGTCCGCCGCTACACAGAGATCGGTCGATGGGCAGGAAACGCTGACGATCGGGTCTTTAGCGACGTGAGCCTCGGTCCATGCGCCCGCTCCGCCACTGGGGTCAGTCGCGGTGATCACGTCCCCCTCTTCGTCGCCGATTACACAGAGGGATGAGGCCGGGCACGAGACCGAGAGCGGTGCGGCCGACTTGAGGGTGGCGCTCGTCCAGGCGCGTGCTCCCGCGGCTGGATCATTCGTGCTCGCCACATATCCGGGCGGGATCTCGGCGCAGTAGTCATAGCTGCAGGCGTAGGAGTTCGCGATGGCGACGCAGAACGACGCTGACGCACACGACACCCCTGTGCCGGTGATGCTCGCGCCGGTGGATCGAGATGAAAACACCCCGCTCGCCACTGGCCACGGTGAACGTCCAGCAGGATCGGTCGAGGTCGCAATTTTGCCTTGATCATCGACGGCCACGCACAATGAGTTCGACGGGCAGGAGATATCGGTCATCCCGCGATCGCCGGTAGGTGCGTTCATCCAACTGGCCACACTTGCCCTGGGATGGGCCGAGCTTGCCACATACCCGAATTGGTCAACCGCGGCGCAAAACGACTCGGTCGGGCATGACACCGCCACCAATGGGTTTCCTCCGTCGACGTGCACACTGCGCCACCTATTTACACCCCCGGTCGGATCGGTGGAACTCGCTACATTGCCCGAGGCATCGACCGCCACACACAATCTGAGCGACGGGCAGGAAACGTCCTCAAACGGCTCCGGGAAACCGTCCGCGTTTGCGACGTCGAGCGTCGTCCACGCCCCCGACCCGCCGGTCGGATCCCTCGAGGTGAGCACGTGACCGCCCTCGTCAACGCCGACGCACAGCGAGCTCGACGGGCACGACATCCCTGTCAACGAGTCCTCAGAGACGCTCGTCGCCGTCCACCCCGGATCGCCGCCCGTCGGATCTGTCGAGGTCACGACATCCCCATGTCCGGGAACGGGCGGTGCCGGGCCGTAGGCGACACACAGCGACACGGACGGGCATGCCGCGCCGCCCACAAAGTACGTGCCGCTAACACCAGCACTCTGCCAAGCGGCCGAACCACCAGCTGGATCGGTCGAGGTAAAGATCTCGCCCTCGCTTGGATTCGCACTCGTATCACCCAACACCAGACAAAACGACGGCGATTGGCACAAGACACCGTCCAACCCGCCGCTCGCCAACCTGGTCGTCTTCCAAGCATGCGTGCCACCGGTTGGGTCAGTGGAGCTGAGCACGTTTCCCTGGCCATCGATTGCAAGGCACAGGGACCTCGACGGGCACGAAACCGCGTGGCAGGCGCCAATCCCGTTCCCGCAGCCCCCGCCTCCGATTGCCGTCGCGGCAACATGGACAGTCTTCCACTCACCGACGCCGCCAGCTGGGTCGGTCGAGGTCAGGACGTCCCCGCTGCCATCCCCCGCCACACAAAACGCTGCCGACGGGCACGAGATACTCAAGGCCGACGAGGCGACATGCACCGTCCTCCACGCTGAATACCCGCCCGTGGGGTGAGTCGTCGTCAGGACGTTGCCCTTGTCATCAGCGGCGGCACAGAACGACACGGTCGGACACGACAGGCTCACGAGCTGGCTGGAGCTGCCCGGCGCCTCGTGGTCCGCCTGCTGTGGCGCCGACCACAGAAGGGGTCCAGCCCCGCGGGCGGGTCCGGCGACGACGAACCCAAGCGAGAGCGTTGCGCACAAGACCACACCCCGACCAAGTCTGAGTCCAGCCCGGAGCCACACAGCGATGTCAACGCGGCGCTCCCAGGAAAGTTGCGGCCAGTCGTGGCCTTCCAGCGGCCACGCCCACGACGTTCCTTGCCAGCAACCTCCGGAGCACACCACGACCCGATCGATACGAGCGCCTGCCCAGCGACATACGCGACTCGCACCGTCGTGGTCAAGCACACGAGAGAACGAAGCGTCGTCGGCTAGCGCTTCTGGTTGTTGTCACACGCCTTGCTCGGTCTTAGCCCGGCGCTCTTTTCGCATCACTGCCACAGCCTGGCTCCCCTGAGCCAAGGGCGCGTCCGAACTCACAGCGCTGGTACGGCCGGGTTGGGAGACCGGCTATTACCTGCCGCCCGCGCCTGCTCCGCCTGGCAAAAGAGCGACGCGGCCGCTGCTCGGCACGAGCATCTCCTGCTCGAGCTAGCGGCGAACGGACGAGCGCATCGGCGACGTTCCACTCGACGGGCCCAGGGTCCACAGCTCCTGTGAGTTCACGCGAAAGGAGCCGCGATGCGCGCGGGTGAGCGGACGGCTGCTTCTGACGAACAGCACAAGGCCGCGGCCCTGCGTTTGGCGAATGGGAGGGCTAGGTCGAGCGCTCGGCACCGACCTGCTTTGTGATCGTGGCGGTGCTTCGTTGCGAGGGCCGAGAGACTGGCCCCTTATCGTGCCGTGTACCCGAGGTCGACGGGTAGCGCCGCGCCGGTGATGGCGCTTGCGTCAAGGAGGAGATGGAGGATGGTCGCGGCTACCTCTTTGGGCTGAGCGATCCTTTGAAGCGGGAGGCGCTGGGCTTCCAGCTGGATGGTGGCGAGTGCTTCCTCGCTCGGGTTGGGGCCAAGGTATTCAGAGAGGTATTGTTCGATCATCGGGGTCTGGACTGGTCCGGGTATGACCGTGTTCACCCGGACTTCCGGGGCGAGTTCGACAGCGAGGTTGCGGGTGAGTCCGAGCAACGCCGCCTTTGAAGCGCCGTAGGCGGCATGGCGGTCGCGTCCGCGGACAGCAGCGATCGAGCAGACGAAGACGATCGATGCTCCGGCTTGCAGCTGCGGTTGAATCGCCCGAGTTAGCAAGAGCGGCCCGAAGACATTGGTCCCGAATACCGCCTCGAGTTCCTCGCGATCTGAGCCGTCTAGCGGGAGCAGCGATTCTCGACCTGCCGCATGAACGATGCCACGTACGGGACGACCTTGAATGGTTTCCCGGATCTTCTCGACGCCATCGTCGGTTGCGATGTCAGCTGGCGCCGCTTCCACGGAGCCAGCTTCCGGGAGCGATGAGATGGTTTCCTCAAGCGCGTGTCGTCGCCGCCCGACCGCGACCACATCGCATCCGCGCGCAGCCAGCAGATGGGTGCAAGCGCGGCCGATCCCGCTTCCGGCGCCGGTGACGACAACCAGGGTCATACGGGGCTCCTCTCGCGGGTGAGGTCGGCGATCAGCTGCCGGTAGCTGGCGTCTATTCGTTCGCGCTCGCCTGTGGCGAGCAGATCGAGCAGCAACCCGCGGTGGGCTGCTATGAGGAGCGTCACTCGTTGCGGCGCTTGCGCCGCCGGCACGCCAGCAGCGTTGACGACCGCCTCGGCGAACGGCATCCAGGCGCCGACCACATCCTCGAGAAAGCCGCCGTAGCGCGACGGTTCCTGGAGCGCGAGACCGTAGACCTCAAAGAAGAGCCGCATAAAGGGCTCTGCTTGGATTGAGCTAAACCACTGCCACGCTCGCTCGAGGACCGAAACCGGATCGAACGGCTGCTCCTGGGAGAACCAGCTCGCTGCCTCCTCCTGCTGCCACAGCCGAATCTGCCGCAGCGCCTCGACCAACAACCCCTCCTTCGACTCGAAGTAGTAGAGGAGCATCCGCGGGCTCGTGCCCAACTTCGCCGCGAGCGGGCGCAGCGACAGATCAGCCAGCCCTACATCCAGGACGTAGTGGGCGACCGCGTCCAGAAGCTTCTGTCGCCGCAGCGGATCCGGATGACGGCCCATTCAGCGGCCCAGCCGTTCCGAGCGTGCGCGTGACACGTTGGCAGGCCCTCGTTCGCAAGACAGCGCTATCACGTTCATTGAAACGTACGTTACATGAAACAGACGTTACATGGAAGATGGGTCGACCGGGGCCCTGCTCTGCAATCGACGACGCCTCTTCGGGCGGGGCGACGGCTTCCCCGGAATGCGCGGACAGCAGGGCACCTTGGCTCGCCTCGCGCCGGGCGATCGCCGGGTTGGAACTGTCGCCGGCTGCCGTGTCGAGTTCGTGCCTCCCGGGTTGAGTGATCTAGGGTCTCGGTGGTGCAGGGTGATCAGCCGAGGACGATGTTTGCGATCGCCCCTGACGGGGCTCATATCGCGTATCAGGTTGCGGGTCACGGTCCGGCGGATCTGGTGCTCTTGACGGACTGGGCATCGTCGATCGATCTGATGTGGGAGGAGCCTCGGATCGAGCGATTCTTGCGCCGGCTGGCGTCAATCGGTCGGTTGGTCCTGTTCGATAAGCGCGGCAATGGTGCGTCGGACGCTACCCCGATCGAGCGCGGGCGCTTTGGCGCGACGATGGAGCAGGCGGCCGAGGATCTGCTCGTGGTGCTGGACGCTGTCGGGTCAGCGCGCCCGGATGTGGTCGCGAGCACGTACGGGGGCTGGCCGGCGTTGTTGTTCGCGGCGACACATCCCGAGCGCTGTGGCCGCCTCGTGCTCCAAGATTGCTGTGCTCGTGTGATGCGAGACGATGATTACGCGCCGGGTATCGATGCCGCGACCCTCGATTGGGTGATAGAGGGGATCGGTTCTGGCTGGGGGAGGGGCGTCAACCTGGCAAGCGAGCCTGATCTGTGGGCCGATCGGGCCCTGCGCCGCTGGTACGGCCGCTACGAGCGGCTCGCCTGTGAGCGCACGTACATGCTCCAAGCATGGACGCAGATGGGCGAGATCGACGTGCGCAGCGTTCTGCCACTGATTCACGCCCAAGCGTTGGTGATCGCTCACGACCAGGACCGCCTGATCGGATCCGGCAGCGGGAGATTCCTTGCGGAGCGCATCCCCGCAGCAGAGCTGATCGAGCTGGACGGTAGCTCGAGTAAGTTCTGGGCGGACGAGCGCAACGCAGAGCACATCGCCGCTTTCCTTGGTGCGCCTGCAGATGGCCTCGGAGATGACGACCGGGTTCTGGCGACCGTCGTGTTCACCGATCTGGTGTCCTCGACGCCCATAGTCGCGAAGCTGGGTGACCGCCGCTGGCGCGAGCTGCTCGACGCACACGACGTACTCACGGGCGAGCTCATTTCGCGTTTCCGAGGACGCCTCGTCGACCGAACCGGTGATGGACTGCTCGCGACATTTGACGGGCCCGCCCGCGCCGTGCGGTGTGCCGCGACGATCTGCGAAGAAGTCCACCGTCTCGGTCTCGACGCTCGCGCCGGCGTTCACGCCGGAGAGATCGAGCTACGAGGCGAGGACGTGGGAGGGATAGCGATCCACCTCGCCGCGCGCGTCATGTCGGCCGCCGGCAGCGGCGAAGTCGTCGTCTCGCGAACCGTCAAAGATCTGACCGCGGGATCGGGTCTCACGTTCACCGACCTCGGCATCCGCGAGCTCAAGGGAATCCCAGAACCGTGGCAGCTGTTCACACTAGATCCCAGCGGCTGACAGACACCCGCGGACGCATCGCTGGCGAGACAACTGCGGGTCATGATGCGGTAATCACCGACCGCCGGCGGGGGCGCTGTTCACGTCCGTCGCGAAATCCGGCCGGCGAGTCAGGCGCCCTGTCGGCCCTTCGTGACTTGACGATCGACGGCGTCGTAGTCGTAGCCCAGGGCTCACTTGTGCGACTGATCACGATGTGCGATGCTCGATCCGCGCCAGTCCGGCGGCTTCCCACCGGCTGGATGCTTATTGGGGCGGATCCCCAACTCAGACCGGAGGCACGATGTTCGGAAATAAGAAGCGGCTTGCGAGCGTGCTCAGCAGGGCCGGCGATCGTACGGCTTGGGCGACCGTGCTTGAAGCCAAGACATGGTCAAGCTCGGGTGGATTGAACGTCGCGCCCGGTCAGGCCGGTAGCTTCACCGACCATTGCAAGCTTAGACTCCGCGTCGAACCTGAGGATGACCCGGTTTTCGAGGTGACAATCCACCAGGAGTTTCGTGAAGCCCGTGGTGAGGCTGTCCCGATTGAGGGTTGGAAGGTGGGTGTGACCTACGACCCGGCCGATCACTCGAAGGTGGTCCTCGACCAGAGCAAGAAGCACATACGCCCCGGGTCGACGAATGTCGAGGCCGACAAATCCCAGGCAAGGCGCGACAAGCTGACCGCGCTTGCCGGGGATCCTGCCGCGATGCAGCGGTACATACAACAGACGAAGGCAATGACTGTCGCCGAGGGCACGACGACGGCGCCACGGCTCGACGCTGTCGAAGAATTGACGAAACTCGCCGATCTCCGCGACCGTAACGTTCTCACCCCAGCCGAGTTTGAGGCTCAGAAGGCGAGGATTCTCGGGGGGACTAAGTAGCGCTCGGAGGGTTAGGCGAGACCTGCTTCTTTCCTGGCGCGAATTCCGTACCGATTTCCGTTTGCGTTCTTCGCTTGCGCGGGTTGCGCAACTGGCGAATGGGGGGTCTTCGCTTGGGTGGTCGCGCGAGCCCTGGTTTGGTCTCAGCGTCGTGTCGGATGCCTCGGCGTCGTGTTACGGGGCCGCGCTAGTTGGGGGGCGCCGCAGCCGCCATCGTGCTCCCGCTCGATCCCGACGCTGAGGTGGGTGCGGGCATCCCCTTCTGTGGTGAGAACTGATGGGTGGCCGTGTGACCGTTGATCGTCACGGCGATTTGTGTCGCCGAGATGATGTCGACGGCGAAAACTGTGGGTGAGGGGATTGAGAGCTGCCGTCAGTCAGCGAGCGAGACAGCACTGGCTGTCGCGCCACGTGCTGTGCCTTTCTTCGCGAAGTAGCGTCCGATTGCGATCGAGCCGACAATGCCCAGTCCTGCCGCGACCAGGGGCAGGGCCTGGTCGTAGTTGTAGGCGGTGGAGTAGCGGGTCTGGCGGATGATCAGCGCGGTTCCCGCGGCCTGGATGAGGAACAAGGCGGCCCAGAGGGAGCTGATGACATACATGCCGGTGCGAAAGTCTCGGTAGAGGTCCCACATCCTGTCGAAGATCGCCATCCCGTCGTGGGTGCCGTCCGTCCCGTAGCGCTGGGCCATGTAGAACACGAGCGGCTTGCGGACCAGGACGCACGAGCCCAAGAAGATCAAGCCGATTAGGGCCGTGACCGCGCAGTCCTTGTAGAGCAGCACCTTGGGAGCGTGACTTCCGATCAGCGCGATGACCGCGGACAGCGCGGTGAACGAGAAGATCGCGGCGGAGGCCCCGCTGAATTTGCGGGCTCTGGCCCAGACCATCAATCCGCCGACGACTGGGGCGATGCTGCCAATCAGGTAGCTGACCACGTCACTGGCGCCCATCCGCTGGGCGAGGTGAAACAGCGCAATGCTGCCACCGACCTCGACTGCCGTGACGAGGATGTTGAAGCGCATCCCCTTCCTGCATGAGATTCTGGACCGTGGGCTTGTCGTCGACAGGGATGGTCGATGAGCGGCAGCGGGCGCTAGGCACGGTCAGGCGAATGTCTGGCGCCTCCACGCCTGGACGAGAGGTCTCCCCGAAAGTCTCCCCAAGCCGACGACTTCCTGGAACATCGGCGCACCACTCCAGAAAACTGAGAACCCCGAAACAAGACGCTTCTAACCCCGGTCACCTCTAGGCGGCGCGCTGCAAAGCCGTGAACACCGGTTCGATTCCGGTCGTCGCCTCTAAAAGGCCTGCAAACGAACTGGATTATTGCCAAGGCAACCGTCGTTTCACCAGCATGCTCCCCGAACGTCAGCTCAGACAGCGGCCGCGTTTTGGCCAAGGCGCAGTCCGCCGCGGCTACGCGCAGTTGATATGGATCAGGTGGAGCAGCCAGGTTGAAGAAGAACGCAGCAGATCGACGGTTCCGTAACAGTGCTGGGTGCCGTTGGCGCGGACAGAGGTCGTTCGCACCGCGACGGTTGCGGTGTCCGCTGACTGGGTCTCCACGCTCGCCGCAGTGAAGGTGATCGAGCGGTCTAGGGCCTGTCCGCTCTCAAAGCTCTGATAGCCGCCAAGCTGGGAACGGAAAGTTGGATCGGCGAGTGCCCACGCATCCGCGTAACGATGCGCGGCAGCGAGCGTGTAGAACGACTCCGTGGCAGAGATAGGGGTGCTCGCTGAGGAGGTAGCCGCGGTCGACTGAGGGCTCCCGGTCGCCGGTGTTTGCGACCCGCTGCTTGACGCGCTCGGGTTTGCCGCGCTCGTGCTCCGACCCGTCTTCGGGCCGGGGGCGGGATGCGTGGCCGCGCCCGATTTGACGGATTGATGCCTCGAACCCGCCTGGGCTGCGCGTTTCCGAGTCGGACTGCCCGAGCTCAGCAGCACGCCCACGATTGCCGCGACGAGCACTAATCCGAGCACGGGGACAATCCGTCCTAGCCTCTTGGCGCTGGTGGCTCCGGACGAGTAGACCACCGGAGCGCCGCGCTGTATCCCGGGGCTCTGAGGTGGCCGGCCGTTCCCTTGCCTCGCCTGCGGCTGTCTGGTTGCTGGCGGCGCGACGCCGGTCGCGGACGCCGCGCGTGAGGCCCGTACGGGCTCTGTGTCTGCTGGCCCACGGTCCGTGGCCGCGACGAATGGCGCGCTTGGGAGCATCGGCGCTGTGGGAGGCGCGAAAGGTAGGATGGCCGGCCGCTCAAGGGCATCACGCAGCAGTCGCACGAAGTCTGTGGCCGATCGGGGGCGGGTGGCAGGGTCCGCGGCCATCGCCCGGACGAGCAAATCCGCCGCTTCCGCGGGCGCCTCAGGCCACGCGTCTCGAAGGTCAGGCGCTGGCCGCGTCGAGATCGCGTGCGCCAGCGCCACGGGATTGGTTTCCCGGCGCGCCTTCCGACCCGACAGCGCCTCATAGGCAACCGCTGCGAGCGCGTATACATCGGTGGCGGACGTCGCTGGCTTCCCGTCGAGCTGCTCGGGAGCCATGTAAGCGAATGTTCCGAGAATCACACCTTCAGCTGTGATCCGCGTCCGGTCAGGCGCCGACGCGATACCGAGATCAGCCAGCTTGACGTCCCCGCTGGCAGCCAGAAGGATGTTTGCGGGCTTGACATCACGGTGCACTATCTGATGGGCATGGATCGCGTCCAACCCGGCCGCCACGCCATCGAGGATCGTGAGCACCTTCGGCGATGGAAGCCTCCCACCGTCAGCCAATTCGTCGTGAAGCGTCTTGCCGTCAACGTACTCCATGACAATCACGTATTCGCCGCCGCCTGAGGCGACGATGTCGTATATCGAGACTAGGTTCGGGTGGCTCACCGAGGCACCGATCAGCGCCTCGCGCCTGAGACGCAACATTGCATCCGAGTCACTGCTCGCGTTCATTTGCTTAAGCGCGACTCTCCGGCCCAAGTGAAGATCCTCAGCGAGCACCACATGCGACATGCCCCCTCTGCCCAGATCGGAGACATAGCGATAGCGGTCTAGCCTGGATGCGGAGCTCACCGGTGTGAGCTACCCGTCCAGGGCCCCGAAGGCACCTGCTCTGGGCAGAGTTTGGCGGGCAGAACCCGTCGTACCGAGCAGCATCCCACCCGAACTAGCCAACGACGGGCCGCCCCGGTCCGAGCACTCCAGCAAGAGACATTCACCGCCTTCCCGTCGATCGATTGCGCCAGGCCCGGGCCAGCAGGTGCCAGAAGGCCGCTATACGACGAAGCCGGCGCGAGACGACTGGTGGCACCCGATCGCTGTCGTGCGACGGCGGCTGGTGCCTGGCGGCTGCTTCAGCTGCTAAGCGACGGACCAGATTTTCGATCGCCTACGGGCGTATGTCAGCGGTTGGTGAACGCCGGGTTTGGGTGGTGGCTCACCCGGCGGGATGTCCGGGTGAGCATTATGGGTCAGGACGGGCTGTTGCTCTCGATGTGCGTCAGGACGTGATGGGAGGGGGTCTTGAACTCGTAGTACTTGCCGGGCTTCTTGCCTTGCTTCCCGAACCCGATGCCAGCGTCTTCGAGCGCTTCGACGATGCCGCTGATGGTGTGGATCTTGTAGGTCTCGAAGCCGACGTTGTTGGGGAGCTTGCCGAGGGCAAAGCGGGCCAGGGCGCGGTGCTCGGCTTCGGTGCCGAGGATTTCGCCGGCGTACCGGGCGAGCGAGTCCTTGCCGGCCTTGGCGAACGCGGTGATTGCGATCAGGTAGGCGTTGACGAATTGGGTCTCGGCGTACTCGATCGTTTCGAACACAGACTTACTGTCCTTGAAGAACGCGTCGGGTGCCCAGAACTTCTTGGTCAGCGGTTTGGCGCCGAGGCTGCGCAGCGTCTTGTAGTGGTCGTGCTCGGCCGCATTGGCGGCCTTGAGTACCGGGACGAGCGACTGTGGAATGCCGATCTTGTGGGCGTTCTCGATCACGCCGCTGAGGAAAGTGACCGCCAGTGCCTCGGCGGTGACGGCGTCGGTGACGATCTGGTTGATGCTGTTGCCTGAGGCCAGCGCGGCCGGCACCGGTCCGAGCGCGCCGAGGACACCTGCTCCGGCGGCCCCGACGGCGGCGCGAGCCAGGAGTGAGCGTCTGGTGCTCGAAGGCACGCGGCTGTCCACGAGCACGTTGTCTAGCCGGTGGAGATCGTCGGTGTCGAGGTGGGTTGAGTCCGTCATGGGCCAAGCTCCTTTGCGGTTGGATTGGGTTGCACTTGGCCCTACGAGCTCTTCGGAGAAGTGGATCACCGCCGAGAGGTCGGTTGTCAGTTAAGTGACTCGGCGGCCACCGCGGTGGCCCTGGCCTGCCTACGCGCTCGGCGATCGGCGAGCGCTGCGATCAGCAGGCTGGCTTCGAACAGGAGGTACAGCGGCACGGTTTCAAGCAGCATCGTGACGGCGTCCCCGGGCAGCAGTGCGGCCACGAGCGCGCACGCGCCAACGGCGAACCGCCGGCTGCGCCGCAGCCTGTGCGTGCTCACGATCTCAGCGCGGGTGAGGGCCAGGATGATGACCGGGAGTTCGAACACGAGCCCCATGGCCAGCAGCGTCGTGGCGGCGAACTTGTAGTACTGGCTGGCTTGCACGAGCACGTTGAACTGGGCCGAGTTGAAGTTCTGAAAGAAGTGGACAGCGGCTGGGAGGACGACCAGGTAGCCGAAGGCCACACCCGCGATGAACAAACCCGGGATGGCGGGCAGCAGGGGACGCAGCCGTCGCCGGGTCGTGGGCTCGACGGCGGGGGAGAGGTAGGCGTAGCCCTGAATCAGCAGCACCGGGAGTGACAGGATCAGCGCGAAGATCAGCGCGACCGTCACCGTGGTGGTGAACGGTTCTCCGATGCCCAGCGTGATCGGGCGGTCTCCGCGGGGCGTGGCTGATAGCCCGCGCACATCCCTATGGAGGTGTTGCGCGATCCCGTCCAGCTGATTTGGTGGCGCGGGTGGGTGCGCTGAGTGTTTGAGCAGGCCAACGACCGTTTCGAGCTGCACGGCCAGGTCGCGGGCGTGGCGCTGGACCTCGTAGGTGGCGCCGAGAGGCCCGTTGCCGGCGCGGACCTGCGCTTGGGTCTGGTTGGCCAGTGGGCGATTTATGAGCGAGAGCAGCCGGTGGTTCTGCCAGAAGCACAGGCCGAATGCCACGCCCACGACCAGCAGTGAGACGATGATCCGCGTGCGCAGCTCGTCCAGGTGCGTGACCAGACTCAGGTTCTCCTCATAGCCCACTGGCCGCAGTCGCGGCCTGCCGCGAAGACGCATCTGACCGCCGAGCGCCTGCTAGGCCGCGGGGCGGGCGTCCGCCCGAGGCAAAACGTCGCCGATGGGTTGGGTCGGCTCGGGGGTGACCTGAGCCGCGCTCATGGCGCTCAGCTCGGGGTGATGCTCGTGGGGCACCTCGCCGCTGATGGATTCCTTGAACCCGCGCAGACCAGAGCCCAGCGATCGTCCCATCTCAGGCAGTCGCTTCGCTCCGAAGATCAAAAGCACGATGACGAGCAGGAACAGCAGGTGAATTGGGTTATCGAGGCCGACCATTTATGAGCTCCGTTCTGTTGATGTGATCGGTCCTCCTACGGTCCGGGTGCCCGGACGGATCACAGGACCGCCTGTTTATGTCAGCGAGGCGACAATCACCGGCGAACTCGTCGGCGTCGTGCTGCCGCCGTCGGGCTCCTCGGTGACCAGAAGCCGGCTTGCGCCGCGCACGCTTCGCTGGAGCCCAACCGTGGCGTCGCCGCTGACCCCGACGCTAAAGAGCGCATTCGCGGGCGCCGGGGGGTGATGCGGCCTCTGAAGCCAGATCTCATAAACGTGACCGGGCGAGGGCGGCACCATGCGACGCACGATCAACTCTCCATGCCCGCCGGAAACTTGTACCTGGGCCTGGCCGCGGGCGGCCAAAACTCGCGCGCTAATCAGTCGCACCGGCGTGGCGCCGGATGAGAGCAGGATCGTCGTGATCGCGATTGCCGCCAGCACTGCGACGCCAGCCGCCGCCCGCCAGGCGAACCCCCGACGAGACACGCGTGCGCGACCCGGCGCGCCTTGGCGGCGGTAGCGCGAGCGAGGCTTGGCCTCCTGGCGGATCGCTTGGATGATCGAGCGGCGCAGACTTTTTGGGGCTCTGTGCTGGGGAGCGGCCATCGGCAGGACCGCGACCACGGTTTCGAGAGCCTGGAGCTCGTCCTGGCAAACCGCGCACTCGTCGAGGTGACGCCTGAACGCCCGGGCTTCGCTGTCCTCGAGCGCGCCCAGCGCGTACGCGGCCGCCTGCCCGCACTGGCTGTCTGGAGAAAACGTATTTGGCTCGCTCACGCGACCAGCTCCTCTGCCCCAAGGGCCAGACGCAGCTTTGAGAGCGCCAGCCGCATCCGGCCTTTGACGGTGCCGGCCGGCAGCTCGAGCATGTGGGCGATCTCGGTATGAGTGAAGCCACCGAAGTAGGCCAGCTCAATCACACGTCGCTGCTCGGGCGGAAGCTCGTCGACGGCCGAGCGCACGCACTGCGCCTCATCGCGGCGCACGGCTTCGAGGTCGGTCAGTTGCGGCGAAGGCACCGACTCACCAAGGTGCTGGCCCTCGACGTCCCTTGAGGTCTTGATTGCTTCCCACCTGAATGCGTCGATGGCTCGGTTGCGGACGGTGCTCAAGATCCACGACCGCACGCTCCCGCGAGACGGGTCATACGAACCCACGCCCCGCCATAGCGACAGGAACGCCTCTTGCGTGACGTCCTCGGCCCGCGGTCGAGACCCGCACATCCGATAGGCCAGTGAAAAAGCCGCGTCAACGTGTCGGTCAAACACGACCTCGAACGCCCGCGAGTGCCCAGCGCGGACGAGGTCCATCAGGTCTTCGTCGGCCTGCGCAGGCAGCGCCCGGCCGCTAAGGGTTGATCTGAACATGAGAGTTGGGGCGCCAGGGCGCTCACCTGGATCGGAGCACCCTGTACAGCACCTCCTACGAGGAACGCGTCAGCGTGGATCACCCCCGATCACCCGCCCGACAGAATTCTGACAACCGCGTGATCCGCCCAGGCTATCTCACCGTAGGAGGCGGTCAACAGCGGAGGCGCCACCCCAGATGTGTCGGGTGGGCCCCCGTGACGGCCCCCCGACGAAGGAGAACCATGCCAGAGCACCCGCCCACCTGGAGGACCGGCGAGGACGTCCAGATGCTGGAAAACGCCCTTGCCGACACCAGCATGACCCCGAAAACCCGCCGGGCGCTGATCGAGCGGGCGTCCGCCACCCTGCTCGGAGCCGGAGGAGTGGGCCTGCTGCTGGCGGCGTGCGGCTCGAGTTCTTCAGCCGGCACGACCGGCACCACCAGAACCACGCAGTCGGCCGGGAGGTCGGCCGGGGGTAGCGGAGCCGAGATCAAGAAGATCATCGACACCGCCATCACCGCCGAGGCCCTGGCCGTCACCTACCTCTCAGCGGTCATCAAGAAGTCCCCCGGGACACCGGTGGCCAAGTACACCAGCGTTCTGAAGGCGGCCAACGCGGCGGAATACGACCACTACAAAGTGCTCAGTAGCCTCGGAGCGAAGCCTCTGACAACCAGGTTCTGGGCACCGCACGCATTCTTTGGCCCCAACCTCTCAGGCGTCTTTCCCACACTCGAGGTCGCCGAGACGCTGTTCGTCAACGCCTACCTGATCGCCATGACCAGCTTCGCCCAGGCGGGCAAGACCAAGCTGGTCCGATACGCCAGCGAGATCGCAGGCGTCGAGGCCCAGCACCTCGCCCTCGCTCGCTACGCAGCCGGCAAGCTGCCCAACAACCTCGGCTTCGCCGACTACTCGATCACCTCGATCGACGGCATCGTGGCGGCTTTCAAAAAGGCCGGGGTGGGATTCGCCACCAAAGGCTCCGCCCCCGGAAGCTTCGTCAGCTTCTCCGCTCCCCCGGCCAGCGCGCTGACGACCATCAATCACACGACCCCCCAGTGAGGAACCCCATGAGCAACCAGATCGCAAAACTCACCCCGGACGACGTCCAACACCTCGAGAACGTCCTCAATGACACGCCCGCCGACGGCCTGACCCGGCGCGTGCTTCTCCGTCGCGCCGCCATAACAGCCGCGATGGCCACCGCCGCCGTTCCGGCAGAGGCACTGGCGCAGGGCGCCGGCTCGGTGACACAGATCATCGACACCGCCATCACCGCAGAGGCCCTGGCCGTGACCTACCTCACCGGACTCATCACCAATGCATCAGCCACCGGCGTAAGCAAATTCGCAGAGGTCCTCAAAGCGGCCAACGCCGCCGAATACGACCACTACAAAGCGCTCAAGACCCTGGGCGCAAAACCCCTCACGACCAAGTTCTGGGCACCAGACTCTTTCTTCAAGCCAGGAGAACCATTCAAGGTGCTAGAGAGCGCCGAGACGCTGTTCGTCGACGCCTACCTGATCGCAGCGACAACCTTCGTAGCGGCCGGCAGATCCGACCTCGCCCGATACGCCGGCGAGATCGGAGCGGTCGAAGCCCAGCACCTCGCGCTCGTGCGCTTCGCCCAAAAGAAGCCCCCCGACGACCGGGCCTTCCAGGCCTACCCCATCACCAACATCACCGGCGCGGTGACCGCACTGGAGAAAGCCGGCGTCGGCTTCGGCAAGCCCGGCACCAAGCCAGGAAAGTTCTACAACTTCACACCCCCGCCAGCCAAAGCCCTCACAAACATCACCAATAACACGCCCGCCTAGGGCAGGCGCTTCGGGCATGCGAAGCGATCGGCGGAGGCTCGCTGCGCTGGCCCGCCTTGTCCCGTCGGCTAGCGCTTTGCCAGGCGTCGCCCGCTCGCAGTCGCTGCCGGCGAATAGGGGATCTCGTAGTGCCGGTAAAGCTCGGTCTCGTCGGCCTCGGTGAGGTCGCCTTCCTGGTCGATATTTGGAGCGTCCTTGACCTGCTTTTTCGATGCGGTTACCTGAAGCCCCTCGGGTGAGGCCGCTGCACCGTCCAGCGGAACGAACGTGTAGTGCTTCGCGATCAGTCCTTCCTTGACCGATCCGAAAACCGGCTGCTCGGTCTGCGTGTCGACGTAGACCTCTTCAAGTTTTCCGATCTTCTCGCCGTCGCGATCAACGACATCCTTCCCCCGCCAGTCGGCAATGTTCGCTACCTCAACCATGCACTCCTCCCCGGTCTCGCAGCGTGCCCATGATCATCAGTTCGCCTACCCGTTCTGCCTCAGGCCGACGCGCCAGCACCAAGGCCGAGGTGAGAAAGACGCCATCCCACACAAACGGATGCCTTGACGGCTAATGGCGGCATTTCTTGAGCGCGGTGGAAGCGACGAGGCGGTCATGCACATCCTGGCGGGCGCTCAGATACGGACAGGTTTGTCTCGATTGAGCACTCGACGCGACCCTGGCTGCGCGAGGCGCAGCCCACGTGCGGCGTCACCAGAAAGGCGCAGCTCGACCTGACACCGCCGCGCCATCGCTCCCGTGCGGAGTCGACACTGAGCCCCGCTCAGGGCTGGTAGTTCGATACAGCGACCGGGATCGCTCTCTGCCAGTCAGAGGTAGCGCCGGATGCACAGGCGGCCCGATGACGTTTCTGGCCATCGCCGCCGCCAGTTTGCATCCGGGCGGGCTGGTCTACGCGTCCTTGTCAAGCACCGTGTAGAAGCTGGCTCCCGCCGATGACCATTCCTCGAAGCTACCGAAGTACAAGTCGAGCGGGTGGGTGGTTTCGTTCACGTATACGCTGCTGCCGTCTATCCCGGACGAGCCCGACGCACCCAAGATGCTGCTTGGTGTACTCGTATGGGGCGCCTGCCTGTAGAAAAAGTAACCGGAATAGTCGGCGAACTCGACAAGCTCGGTCGTTGAAGAGGTGTTCTCGTAGGAGAAACTGGGCGCCATGCAAGGGCTGGCACACGAGCCGGTCAGCGTGCCCACGCCTGGGATGCTCCCGATCGTCGTCGAGCCACCCGGGGAGGCATGGGTGTTGAGAACCACCGTGCTCCCGGCGCCGTGGAGAAAGCCGCTGGCTGGAATGCCGCCCAGTTTGTTGGCGTCGGGCACTGGCCCCTTCACGTTGGCGGCCGTGACCGCCCCTTTGGCCAGCTTCGGATTGGTTACCGCCCCGTTCTTAAGCTGGGCGGTCCCGACGCTATTGGGCGGAAGAGCGGTGGCCGCGTAGGCACTTCCTCCCACCGCGATGAACAGCGCGATCGTGGCTATCACATTCGCATACGTGAGCCGTGATCTGATGCCCCTCAGCATGATCGTCCTCCTGTGTCAGCCGTAAGTGGCCGGATAACTCTAACCTCGTCAACGGCCACTGACAAGGCTTCGGCAACCGATTGCGTGGAACAGGAACGGGCGCCGTGGCATCGGCTGAACGCCCGCTCGGGGCTACCAACGGCGGGCAGCGGCCAAGTCAGAACCGGCCAGACCGTCTCGCTCTTGCGATTCGATCGATCTGGCAGCCGTACTTCGGGTTGTTAGTCCGTGACACCCAGAAGTGGCGTGGCGACCGGCCGTCGCTAAGCGTGTGCGACCACCTCTCTCACGTCGTTGCGCCGGATGTCGGTTCCGGAAGGAACCAACGACGGCACGAGATCTGACGCGGCCTGTGCGTTCTCCTCCGAATCAAAGACAACGATCGACTGGCCTTCCCCGTCGCTCCGGGTCCAGTAGCCGGCGACGAAGCCGGGAAGTTCCTTGACCCGCGGTACGACCTGCTCCCGTAGGACCGTCGGGTCCGGGTTGTCCGAGAGCTTCACGTCTACGAGCACGGCATGCATCGTCGCCTCCCTTGTTGCGGTCGATCATCCGACCCTACCTGATTGCGGGCAAGCAATCCCTCTACGGATGCACCATCGCGGGTTAGCGCGCATCGCCACTGATACCGTGCGGGCGTGCCAGAACGGCGCGCGAGCTGCAGCTGTGGACGGCTTCAGGCGGTGGTCACCGGCGATCCCGTGCGCGTGTCGATCTGCCACTGCCTCGCTTGCCAACGCCGGACCGGCAGCTCCTTCGGCTACCAGGCGCGCTTTCCGGCACAGAGCGTCACCATCCGCGGCCGCTCCAACCAGTTCGTTCGCCAAGCCGACGAGAACGCTGAGATCCGCCGGTTCAACTTCTGTCCGCAATGCGGTAGCACCGTGTTCTACACCGCGGGCGATTCCGAGAACCTGATCGCGATCCCTGTCGGCGCTTTCGCCGACCCAGGTTTCCCGCCACCGCACGTCTCGGTCTGGGAGGAGCGCAAGCACGACTGGGTCGTGGTCCCGGACGAGGCAGAGCACTTCCCCTGAGGTACCGCCCGTGCCGCCAGGCCGTACTAGCCCCAGTCCACAAGCCATCGGACTTCTAATGAGACCGCCCGACCTGAGGGTCCGCGCGGCCACGGGGCGACTCTGAGGTCTCGCAACGGCCGTTGCAGCGGTCGCGAACGACCGGCTGAGCGGCTAGCTTCGCGGCCCGGTGGTCGGCTATTGCCTGCTTGAGTGGATGGCGTCCGCGCGTGGACGCCGGAGGATTGCGGCCGCGCTCGTCGCGGCTGTCGCCGTGGTGGGGGTTGGGGCGTCGACGAGCCGAGGCGACCTGGCGGGAACTTATGCGGAGCATCAGCAGCAGGCCAGCAAGCTGCAATCGGCGATCAAGGCCGACAGCACCACGATTCAGCGCTACGAGGGATCAATCTCAGCCTTGCAGACACGGCTCTCGAGCGTGCAGCGAAGGTTGGATGTCCAGGAGGGCCTGCTCGCCCAGGTTCGCACGGAGCTCACGACCGCGCGTGACCGTGTGGCTGAGCTTCGAGTGCAATACGTGCGCGACCGCCAGCTCCTGGCCCGGCAGCTCGTGGCCAACTACGAAACGCCGCCGCCGAACTTGATCGACGTCGTCCTCTCGTCCACCGGGTTTCAGGAGGTCCTGGAGAAAGTCGCCGAGGCAAAAACGATCGAACGCGCAAATGCTCGCACCATCCAACTGGTGCGCAAAGCGCGCGTAGCGGTGGCCGCCGAGGCTCGGCGACTGGCTGTGCTCGAGGCGCGGCGAGCCAGGTCGACAGCCGCCGTGCTCGGCGAGCGCAACCAGATCGCCCAGCTCCGGCTCTCGATAGTCGATCGCGAACTGGCGTCGGCGAAGGACCGCGCAAGCAAGCAGCGCCAGCTGTCTGCTCTCCAAAAGACCCTCTCACATGAGGAGGCCGCGCTTCAGCGCCAAGCCACAATCGCGGTGCTCGCCGAGTTCCGGTCCGAGCGCATCCCGGTCAAGCCAGCGTCCGGCTCGTACATCGACCCGCTGCGGTTCGTCGATCACTGGGAACGAACGGATCAGGGGGTGGACGCCACGATGCCGGTGGGCGCGCCGATCCAGGCGCCTTCACGGGTCAAGATTCTCGCGATCGAGCCGGATTGGTACGCCGGCCAGCCGCTGGTGTACTGGGAGCTGCTCGACGGACCCGATGCCGGCATGGAGCAGTACGTGGCCGAGGAGATCACCAACATTGCCCCGCCCGGCGCGATCTTGCAACAGGGGCAGATGATCGCTCGGTACGCACCAAGCGGAACTGGGATCGAGTACGGCTGGTCGACACCCGACGGCGTCACGCTCGCGGTGGCGACGACCGGCTATGAAGAGGGACAGGTCACCCCCGCCGGCGTCAGCATGCGCAACTGGCTCAACGGCCTGGGCGCGAACGCCGGACCGAGCTACTGAGACATCCGACGGTCGACGCGCGGGCCCGTCAAGGGCTCGAGCAGGCGCGGGCGGAACTCGGCGTGAGCCGAACGCTATGACGTCCTAGAGCTCCGGGCCGGCGTCGAGCTGGCCTCGCGCGCGCAGCGCGAGCACGATCAGCGCCAGCCCGTCTGGACTGCGGGGGTCAACTTCGCCTGTCTGCGCTATTCGGGAGAGCCGGTGATCGAACGTGTTCGGATGCACGTTCAGCAGCTCGGCCGCGCGCCGGCGGTCCAGCCCGGCGGCCACGTAGGCCTCGAGCGTGGCCATCGCGTCGAGCCGACGCATCGGCTCGGACTGCTCGAAGACCTCAAGCACGTGCTCACGCAACAGCCTCGCCGCACCAGGGCTCTCGCGGAGCACCAAATCGACCAGGAAATCGCGCGCGCGGACGAGACCGCTCCGTTGACCCGCGGCCAGCGCAAGCATCAGCAGCGACCGGGCCTGATCGAGCTCGGCCGCCAGGCCCCCCGGCGCAACGGACCGCCCCAGCGCCAGCACGTGGCGGTCGCCCGCCAGCGTCGCACCCGTTTCGTCAGCCGACGCAAGACCGACCACGAGGGCCCCCTCCGACAGCGCCAGCCGCCCAGCCAGTCGGAGCGATGCCGCCAGCTGGGAGTGCACGTGTGCGGGTACCTCCGGAGCGGCGAGCGCGAAGGGACGGTAGGCCCCGAGCAATGCGAAGCCGCGGGAGCGGGCGAACACGCGGAGCGGCTCGGTGATCGGGTCGCCTGCGCACAAGCGGTCAAGCAGCTCGCGACTATGCCTCGCTTCCTCAGAGATGTCGTGCTGGCGCACCGCCACGTAAGCATCGGCCGCGGCCGACGACACGCGGTCGATGTAGTCCATCATCAGCCATCCCAGTCCCACCAGGGCGTCACGTTCTGCAGGTGTCGTGGCCACGGCGATCAACATGGCCGCACAATGACGGGCTCCGATTCGGTAGGCCCGCAGTACGTCGGGCAGCGCCAGCCCCTCACTGGCGCGGTTGACCGCCGACTCACGCAGCCTATCCATATCGGCTGGCGTAGGCTCGCTGCCGTCCGTGATCCAGCGCGTGAACACCTCGATGCTGCGCTGCGTGATCTGGCGGACCTGACCCTGGAGTACCACCTCCGGCAGCGTCGCGTAGGCAGCAATCTCTGCCCGAAACAGCTCCACCAACGAATCGGTGAGCGCGGCCGCATCCAGGCGCCTCAGGAGGCTGACGTAAACCTTTCTCTGCTGTGGCGTAATCTGCATCACTTCAGTCGCGTTGTGATACTTCACGATCTAACCGTTGACGATAACCAATGCGCTGCCCCGTTCTATGCCCCAAAATCACAACCGGCGATGAGAAGGATGATGATTGACCGGTCGGGGGCGGGACGCGTTTGCCGTCTGATGTGCTTGGTGATCGCGCTGAGCGCGCTGACGCTGTCGGTCGGTGCCAGTGCGGCTTCGGCGGCGACGCAGGAGCAGGGGTACGTTCCGATGGCTGACGGGACGCAGCTGGAGTACACGGTCGAGCTCCCCGGCGCGACAGGCAAGTTCCCCGTGGCGTTGACGTACGCGGGCTATTGCGAGGGCGCGGTCTGGACGTGCAATGAGACCGATAGCGCTCCCGCTCTGCTCGCCGCGGGCTACGCGGTGCTGGGAGTCAGCATCCGCGGCACGAGTTGCTCCTCGGGTACGTTCAACGCGTTCACACCGCAGGAGTGGCGCGATGGGGCGGCGGCGGTGGAGTGGGCCGCACGGCAGCCGTGGTCGGATGGACACATCGGGATGTTCGGCGATTCGTTTCCGGGGATCACGCAGCTCGGCGTCGCCGGGCTGCGGCCGGCCCACCTGGACGCGATCGCCCCGTGGCAGGTGACCACCGACCTGTACCGCGACGTCGGTTATCCAGGAGGAATCGTCAACACCGGCTTTGGGGCGTTCTGGGCAGGTATCGACCAGCCCTTGAATTCCTACGAGAGCGCGATCGAGCATGCGGAGGCGACCGGAAACACCACCTGCGTGGCGTCGCTGCTGCACGATCTGGCGGTGGAGCCGAAGGACAATGTCGCCCTCCAAGCGCTCCAGCACCCGTACTTCGACTCCTTCTGGAAGGCCCACCTGCCTGGGGCGAACGCGGCCAAGATCGACATCCCCGTGCTCGGCTGCTTGACCTGGCAGGACGACGAGGTCGATAGCCGCGGCTCCTCCTATCTGAGTGAGCTCAAGCCGGCGCGCACCTGGGTCGTCGCGAGCAACGGCTACCACGGCCAATGCGAGCTCAACTCTCCACTCGTCATCGATGAGGAGGTCGCGTTCTTCGACCGATTCGTCAAGGGCGAGCACAACGGCTTTACGAGCGACACTCCTCACATCCAGCTCTGGCACGACGCGCACACCGACAGCGCTGGCGACAACGTGCCCAGCTGGATCACGGCCTACAAGTCCCTTGCCTCGATCCCGGTTAAGCCGCTCGCGCTGTACTTCCGATCCGGCCGCGAACTCGCGCTCACCCCACCCAAGAAAAACACGGCACCCGACCACTACGCCTATCCCGGTCCGAATCCCGGAAGCGAGGACGGGGTGGTCTTCGGTCAGCACAACCTGCTTTGGAAAGGTGAGGACCCACCGGCCGCATCTGTCTCCTACACAACCCCTCGGCTCACCCACGACGTCGAGTTCTACGGGTCGGGGTCGGCGGACATCTGGCTCAGCTCGACCGCGCCCAACACCGACCTCCAGATCACCCTCACCGAGGTTCGGTCAGACGGACAGGAGATGTACGTGTCGCGCGGCTGGTTGCGTGCCTCCCATCGAGTTCTGAACTCGAAGCGCTCGACCCCGCTCGCGCCGTATCAAATCGACACGAAGGCCAGCTCTCGCTCGCTCAAACTGGGGCACCCCACCTACATGCGGGTCCAATTGTGGCCGTTCGACTACGTGTTCCACAAAGGCTCGAGCATCCGCCTGTGGATCGACGCGCCCACCGGAGAGACCGGCGGCTGGTCGTTCAACTTCCTCAAAACCCCCGCGGTCAACAGCATTTACGCCAACAAGAAGCACCCCTCAGAGATCGTGCTCGGATACCTCAAGGGCGGCCACGCCGCAGGCGCCACCTTCGACCTGCGACACGATCCTCAACCAGCCCTGCCGTCGAAACATAGTCCCGGTCCCGTCCGGGACTATGACAATCCGATAGCTCCGCCGCCGTGCCTTCACCGTGCGCCTAGCGAAGGCTTAGTTCAACGTCACGGGGCCACGACGTCCTGACCGTTGGCGGTCAACTTGACGTCGATGTTGCCTCGTGTGGCGACCGAGTAAGGGCACACCTCGTGCGCCGCTGCGACGATCCGAACTGCCTGGCCGGGATCGGTCACCTGAGGAAGCGTGACATGCAACTCGGCGCCAACGGTGAAGCCACGATCATCGGTCGTGATCAGGCTGACGCGGCTATCGATCGAGACATCCCCGACCTCGACGCGTTCTCGCCGTCCGACGACGCCGAGCGCGCCCTCAAAGCATGCCGCGTACCCAACCGCGAATAGCTGCTCGGGATTTGTCCCGCCTCCTTGTCCGCCCATCTCAGACGGTGTGCGCAGTTCTACATCGAGCGCCCCGTCCGACGTCACGCCGTGACCTTCGGCCCGCCCACCCCTAACCGTCGCTTCTGCCGTGTAGATCGCCTTGCTCATCGTGCTCCTTCCGAGGCAATAAAGTTGAGTACACAACCACGATACCAGGCGCTGGGACACACGCCCCTTAGGCTGGGTAGCCGCGTTCAGTGCGAGTGCCCGGGCTCGATCGGCACCAAGCAGGCGCCGATCGCGAGTTCGATACACCGCGATCGACCAGCCCACTTGTGCGGGCGAACCCGTCAACGCCTGCGCCGACGAGCCGCACGTGCGTGGTGACCCGCTCAAACTCGTAGGCTTGGACGCCGTACAAGCGCTCGTATCCGCAGGCCTCGATCACGAGCGGGAGCCCTGCGAGCCGCGGCCACAGCGAGTCACCGGTCATCGTGGTGCTCCCTCGTCACAATGACAGTCATGAAGCGGTTGCTGCTCATGGTTGGGGTCTTGGTGTTCGCGGTGGTGGGGATGGCGGGGGGCTCCGGGCTGGCGGCCTCGTCAGCGCCGCGGATGCTCGTGCCAGCGTACTTTGACCCGCCCAGCCACATGTGGACGAAGGCGCTGAGCGCTCCGGTTCAGACGATCCTGATCGTCAACCCCGACAACGGCCCCGGGACGAACGCCAGCCCGGCATACAAACAACTGATCTCCCACGCGCGAGAGGCTGACCACGAGCTGATCGGGTACGTCTACACGAGGTACGGCGCCCGCCCACCCTCCACCGTCGAGGGCGACATCAACCGTTGGGCGAGGTTCTACGGCGTCCATGACATCTTCTTCGACGAGGTTTCTTCTTCGGCTGCGAAGCTCAGCTACTACCGGACGGTCACCGGGTACGCGAGCCGGCACGGTGCGAAGGTCACCGTCCTAAACCCCGGCACGGTGCCCGCGCGGGGTTACTTCGGCCTCGGCGCGATCGTCGTCACCTTTGAGGACACCTACGCTTCCTACCAGCACGCCCAATTCCCCGCATGGTTACGGCGTGAGCCCGCGAGCCGGCAGGCAAACATCGTTTACGCGGTCCCGGACGCCGCGGACGCGCGGGCCACCCTCGCCGCAATGCACGGCGATGGGGTTGGCGTCGGCTACGTCACCGGCGCCGGTGCGCACGGCGGCAACCCGTACTCCACGCTACCCCCCTACTACAACAGCGAGACCGCCTGGCTGGCGCGGTAGCCGCAGCCAGCGAAGTGATCGATCGGATGAGAGAACGGCAACGGCAAGCCTCCCCTCGCGCTAGTCGCTCTCCCTCTCTTCCGGCGCGACTCGCCATCTCGTGGCTCACCAACGCGCTCATATTGGCGATCGTCACCGCCGTACTCACCGGCGTGCGGGTGGCCGACGCTGGCTCTTTGCTCTTGGCCGCAGCCGTGTTTGGTGTCCTGAACACGCTGCTGAAGCCGCTGCTCAGGTTGGTGACACTGCCGCTGGCCATTCTCACGTTCGGGGTCGCTTGGTTCTTCGTCTCGCTGCTGATGCTCATCCTCACCCGAGCCATCGTGCATGGCTTCCACATCCACGGCTTCTGGACGTTGGTGGAGGCGACCCTGATCGTCTGGATCGTCAACATCGTTCTGGATCTGACGCCGGGACCCTGGCAGCTCAGCGGACGTCGGCGGCGACGCAAGCGGCGGTAGTCGAGGGAGGCCATGGGTGAGCGAGTTCTTTAAGCCTCCCCCTGTGCGGCCGTCTCCCGAGGCGCCCGGTGCTCGAACCGCCGCGAAGCGTGCGTCCGCACGGCATACCGCCCGGCGTCGTCGCGACCGAGTTGCTGCTCGCGCGCTCCGAGGCGGCCGCGATCTACATCGAACACCTGGATGCTTTTACCGACGGGTTTGAGCTAGAGATCAGGGCGACCGCGGCCAGCGCCGGGACCCGGCTCGGCGCTGACGTCTTCGGCCGGCACTGGCCAATGGTCGGCGAGAAAAGCGACGAGCTCCCGGCACATCTGCTGAGGATCGGGGTCCAGTTCGCCGACGGGCGCACGGCGACGAACGTCACCGGTCATGACCGTCCGCCGGCCGGACCCATCATGTGGCCACTAGCGGGCGGAGGTGGCGGAGGCCGTTTTCATCAGGGCTACTGGGTCGCGCCACTACCGCCGCCAGGCCCGGTGGCACTCGCTTGCGAGTGGCCGGCCGGCGACATCCCGCTTACCATCCACGAGCTCGACGCTCAGCTGATTCTTGACGGCGCCGAGCGCGCGAGAGCGGCCTTTCCGGACGACGAGTCCACGCGGATCAAAGATGGCCGCGTGTGGCGCATTGGGACCGCTGCCGAGGTCGCGTGGATCAACGAGGGCACGACCCCGGGACCTGACATCACGGCCGCGATCCCTCCGATCTTCGCGTCCTACTGCACGCTCCAGGTGCCAACGGGAGGACAAGGTGAACTGACGCCGCACGAGCACGCTGTCATCGCGCTGCTCACAGAGCACACACCACCGCAACCGTGGTGGCTCGGGTATCTCGATACCGGAGCGAGGGGCATCGACATCGTCTTCCCGGACGCGCCGATGACGACGGTATACACCGGGTGGCGCTATGTGCTGGTCGAGGCCGGGCCCGAGCAAGCCGCCAGCTGGCGCGCCAGCGGCTGGAACTGGGCGCTGCCCGACCTGATGTTCCCCGAAGACCATTCCTGGCTGGTGTCAACGATGTGGGACGACGAGTGGACGTCGATCGGGGGGCCCGATGATCTCATGAGCAGCGTGCTGCGCCACACCGAGCTGGGGCCTCGGGCCAAGCGCATGCCCGCTTGACTTGCATACAGGATTGAATCTGGATACAGTCATGGATATGGGAGCGGTCGCCAAGGCCGTCGGAATCATCCTGGCCGCCATCCTGTGCGCCGTAGTGTTCGGAGTCGGGGTGCCGCTGTTGTGGGTCTGGATCGCGTCGAGGGTTGACACGACGACCAACCAGGGGGTAGGCGAACTGGCGGCCGCGATCGTCGTCTTCGGGCCGTTGGCGTCCTACTTCGCGCTGGTATTCGCGGTCAACCGATTCAGTCGCGGCGATGATCGCGTTCACCGAATGGCTTGGATGCGTAGCCGCGACGAGGTGAGGGAAAGCGCGCGCTCGACCACGAGCTTCGAGAAGGTGCTGATTCTCGCGACATTCCTGATGCTCCTCGGCTTCAACATCTGGTTCTTCTTTCTCGCCCAATGCCCCTCGACGCAGTGCTTCGGCCAATGAAGCCGCGCCTCACCCGCGCCGAGCGTCAAGCTCAAACGCGACAGGAGCTGCTCGACGCCGCAGCCCGCGTTTTCGTCCGCCGCGGGTTCCAAGGATCTTCCGTGGAGGAGATCAGCGCCGAGGCGGGCTACACGCGGGGTGCGTTCTACTCCAACTTCAAGTCAAAGAATGAAGTGTTGGTTGAGCTGCTGCACGATCGGGTCTACACGCACTACACAAATATGGTCCAAGAAGGGCTGAAGGATCTTCGGCGCGTCCCAACGCTGCACGACCTCGGAGAGATCCTTGCGGCAATGCAAGCCGAGCGTGACAGCCACTGGCTCTGGAGATTGTGGCTTGAGTGCCTCGCCCAAGCCGGGCGAGAAGACGAAGTACGCGAACTGGCCGCCACGTTCTGGCGAGGCAACCGAGCCGGGACCACCACGCTTATCCAGCAAAGCACGCCCCATCGAGCCGACCGCGCCAAGGCCATCGCTACCGCCCTCATCGCGCTGGACATCGGACTCGCGATCCAGCACTTCGTCGATCCGGACGACGTGCCACTCGATCTCTACCCCGAACTATTCGTGCTGCTATTCACCCCACTCACCACGCCCGAGCGATAACCATCTGGGAAGATTGCGCGGCAGACGTGTCGTGACCAGCGGAGACGGAGGGTTGAGGAGTGCGTAACGGCGGCGGCAGGGCGAGAAGGGGCGGTTTTGTGGTCAGCCTGGCTGGGGTGGTGCTGGTTTGCCTGGTGGCGGTCTCGGCGAATGCCGCGACGCATAGGAGACATCACCGACCAGCGCTCTCGATCTCGGTCCTTTCAGGCCGTGCCGATCTCGTCAGTGGCGGCTCGGCGCTAATCGCGGTCAACATGCCCCGCTCCGACGCGCGGAAGGTCAAGGTCACGCTGGGTCACCGAAACGTGACCCATGACTTCGCCTTCCGTGCAGATGGCCGCTTTGAGGGCCTGGTGACCGGGCTTCACACGGGACGCAATGTCCTGGAAGCGACGCTGTCCAGTGGCTGGGCGGCCCGGCTCACGCTGACCAACCACCCCATCGGCGGACCGGTCTTCTCAGGACCTCAGCTCAAGCTTTGGGTCTGCGAGGCGGGCGCGAAGGACAAGAAGTGCGATAAGCCGCCGACCTTCACCTACGTCTACAAGTCAACCAATCCGGCCAAGACCGGGTTCCAGGCCTACAACCCGAAAAAGCCGCCCTCCGACGTCGCGCAGACGACGACCGACGAGGGCGTGAAGGTGCCGTTCATCGTCCGGACCGAGACCGGCTACATGGACCGGGACCAGTACCAGATCTCAGTCCTTTACCAGCCGGGCAAGCCGTGGAGCGCGGTCGCGCCGCAGCCTCAGTTCGACCACAAGCTGCTGATCCTGCACGGCGCCGGGTGCGGGGATGACCGCACGACCGGCACCGCTCCCGCGACCACTGGCGATCCCGCTGGTGACTACGCGCTCGGCAAGGGATTCATGACGATGTCGACCGCGCTCGACAACGCCGGCCACAACTGCACCCTGCCGCTCGAGGCCGAGTCGCTGGTGATGGCCAAGGAGTACCTGATCAAGAACTACGGCACGGTTCGTTACACGATCGGCACGGGCTGCTCGGGCGGCTCGCTGGCCCAGCAGTGGATCGCGAATGCCTACCCCGGGGTCTATCAGGGGATCCTGCCGACCTGCTCGTTCCCGGACGCCTGGAGCACCGCCACGCAGTTCCTGGACTACCACCTCCTGCTCGCGTATTTCAAGAGCACCTCGAAGTGGGGGCTTGGGGTGGCGTGGACGCCCACCCAGATGAACGAGGTCATGGGGGACCCGACCTACGGTGTCCAGAACGCCCAGGTCTCAGATGCGGCCCAGTTCCACGTCGCGGTCCCGACCGACCCGTGCAAAGGCACGACCAGCGCCGACCGCTACAACCCGAAGACCAACCCGGGAGGCGTCCGATGCACGATTCAGGACGCGGCCATCAACGTTTTCGGACCCGAACCCAAGGCGTTCTGGTCCAAGAACGAAAAGAAGCTCGGCCACGGTTTCGTCCGCCCGCCGATCGACAACGTGGGCGTCCAGTACGGGCTGGCCGACCTGATGAAGGGAGAGATCACCCCGGCCGATTTCGTCGATCTGAATGCCAAGGTCGGCGGGCTCAACATCGACACAAACCCGATCGCGCAAAGGGACCACGCCTCATTACTGTCGCTGGCACGGGCCTACCGCAGCGGGATGATCAATGAGACCAACAACCTCAACCAGACGGCGATTATCGACTGCCGCGGCCCGAACCCAGGACTGTTCCATGACGCTTATCGGGCCTTCGCGATCCGGGCGCGCCTCGACCGCGAACACGGCACCCATGCCAACCAGTTGATCTGGGAGGGGCCCGAGCCGCTCGAAGCCGATAAGAACTGCGAGTTGAACAGCTTCAAGGCCATGGACCAGTGGCTGACGGCTATCGAGCACGACCGCAGCAACACGCCCCTGCCCCAGAAGATCATTCGCGACAAGCCCGCCGGCCTGACCGACGAGTGCTGGGACGGTGCCGGCAACAAACTCTCGAACCACCTGTGTCCGGCCGGCGTGGTCAATGTTGCAGGAACACCGCGCACGGTGGCAGGCGACCCGATCACAACCGACGCGAACAAGTGCCAGCTCAAACCACTGCGGCGCTCGGACTACCCGGGTATCACCTTCACCAAAGCTGAGTGGACGCAGCTCCGGAAGACCTTCTCCTCAGGAGTGTGCAACTTCTCAAAGCCGGGTGTCGAGCAGCAGCCGACGGTCCCGTGGCTGACCTACCAGACGGCGAACGGACACGTGATCTACGGCGGCAAGCCCCTCGGGCGACCGCCGGTATCACATGAGTTCCGCGTCGGGAGCGCCAAAGGCGGTAAATAGGGCCCTAGCCGGGCTCCTCGGGCGCGGGCGCCGGGACCCGCGCCCCGTAGACGCTTCCCGTCCGCGCTATCGCGCCGGAGTTGTGTCGGGCATGATCATTGGATGCGGGAGGGGTCTGCATTGGATGTGCTGCGATTGCGCGACTTCCGGCTCGTGTTCGGAGCGGCGCTGGTGTCGCTGGTCGGCGACGGAGTGCGAACGCTGGCGCTTACGTTCGCGGTTCTCGACCTGACGCGATCGGCCACCGACCTTGGGGTGGTGTTGGCGGTCAGCACGATCGGATTGGTCGGCTCGCTGCTGGTCGGCGGTGTCGTGGCGGATCGTCTCCCCCGACAGACGGTGATGATCGGAGCGGACCTCGTTCGCCTCGTCGCCCAGGGCGCGATCGGCGTGCTCCTGATCACCGAGCACGCGTCGATGGCGACGCTCGCGGTGTCGCAGGGGCTGGTCGGTGCGGGGACGGGCTTCTTCAACCCAGCATCCAATGGGCTGATCCCGGCCGTCGCGGGCGACCGGCTTCGAGAGGCCAACTCACTGCGCGGGATGGCGGTCGCGGCCGGGGCGATCGGCGGCCCTGCGCTCGCCGGCGTGCTGGTGGCCTCGACGAGTCCAGGGATCGCTCTACTCGTCGACGCTGGAAGCTATGGCGTGAGTGCGCTCCTGCTGATGCGAGTCCGTCACGTCGGCACGCGAAGTGTGCGTGCGCAGCGATTCCTGACTGAACTGAGAGACGGCTTTGCCGAAGTCCGGTCGCGAACCTGGCTCTGGTCCACGATCCTCGCGTTCTCAGTTGTGAACGCCGTCAGCGTCGGGTTCATGGTGCTCGGTGCCGTGATCGTCAAGCGCCACCTCGGAGGCGCCGAAGCGTGGGCATTGATCCTCGTTGCCCAGGGCGTCGGCGGGCTGCTCGGCGGGATAGCGCTGCTGCGCTTCAGGCCCCAGCGGCCGCTGCTGATAGCGGTGTTGATCGGCCTGCTCCCGATCGCCCAGCTTTTCCTGGTCGCCATACCTGCGCCGCTGGCGCCGATCACGATCGCTGCGCTCGCGGGCGGCATCGGAGGGATGGTCTTCAATACGTTGTGGGAGACCACGCTGCCGCAGCACATCCCCGAAGCCGTCCGCTCGCGCGTCAGCTCCTACGACTGGTTCGGCTCGCTTGTCCTGCGGACCGCGGGGTATGCGGTGGTCGGTCCACTGGCGACGGCGCTGGGCAATTCCTCGGCGCTGTTCCTGTGTGGCGGGCTGGAGCTCGTCGCGGTCGCGTCACTACTGACAATCCGCCAGATCAGAACCCTCCCGCCACACCCGGTCGCAGTGCCGGCGCATGGGGGTCGGGGTGTCTCCGAGTGATAGCTTCGTGCCGTGGACAGTGGCGCATCCACGGGGCGCTCGCGGCGATGTCTGGATGCGGTTAGGCCGCTCTGGAGGGCACTGCTCGCAACGCTGCCCTTGCTCGTCCTCATCACGCCTGCCAGCGCAGCGTTCCGCTGGCCCGCGGCCACTCACGCACCGACGGCCACCTCGGCAAGCGCCCATCCGCCTGGTTCGCTGACGACCCACCGCGCGACGACGACCAATCCGAACTCCTTTGGAGAGCTCGCGGTGACCGCCAAGTGCAGCCCAGACGAGCACGTCGTCTCGGGCGGGTACAACAGCTCACTGGGCAGTGCGGCGGTGGCATCGCGCGCCACCGGCAAGAACGGCTGGACAGTAGAGCTGTTCCCCGGTGAAACCGACAAGCTCACTGCCTTCGTGTACTGCGCGCGCACCGGACAGATCCTCACGCACAAGAAGGACGGGACGGCTGTGGCAGCCCCCGCCAACACGGCTGTCGCAGCGCGTTGCGCCTCCAGCGAGGCCCTGGTCGCGGGTGGGTACGACTACACGAGCGCGCCCTCAGGGCAGGAAGACTCCCCGACCTACCGGGACTACGCCACAACCAAGCACAGCTGGGCCGTAATGGCCGCCATCCGGAGGACCCCGGCGCAGCTCGCGGTGTTTGCGTACTGTGAGCGCGGCGTGAGCGTCACGGTGCGATCGAGTTCCAGTCCACCGATCCCAGCCCACTCCGGCGCGTCGGCGACGGCCTCGTGCCAAAGGGGGAGAGACTGCTAGGCGGTGGCTACTCGACGATGCCGCTCCCCGACTGGAACAACGCGATCGGCCCTGACCTGTTCTACAGCGCCACCTACCGGTCAAGCGTACGCTCATGGACTGCCCGCGCTCACAACTTCAGCGACGCGAACTCGATGACTTCGGGGACGATTACGGCGTTCGCGTACTGCGGGCGTGGCTAGCGATCGTTTCGGGCGCTAGCTCCCTGCGACATGGTAGGTCGAGCTGGGGAACGCGTCGCTGAAATCATCATTGCGGACGGTAAGAAGGCGGCCATTTGCCCCGTCAATCGCATTCAGACCTTGGTCTGCGACAAGTGTCGCATTCGCAGCCCCCCTACTCCGCCCCACCTCGCAGCTGCGGTCGAAGCTCCTTGCGCCAGACGAACTTCAGACCCGACCAGTCTTCGCCAAGCGCCGCGACCTTGGTGTCCACCAGACCGGTTGGCAGGCTGATCGTGCGCAGGTCGTTCTCGCTGATGTCGCTCACATGGCCAGCGGCTTTGCGCGGCCACGCGATCCAGAGGCTCCCATCAACGCTCAGAGCCCGAAGCAGGGCCGGGAGCCGGCGCTCGATCTTGGACCGCTGATCGAAGAACGCCACGATCACGTCGAGCGGCGCCTGGGCTCGGATGCGCAGGACCACCCCGTCGGGAAGGCCTTCGATGAGCCACCCTGCGGGTGCGCCGATCAAGCCGACGGTGTGCCCGGACTTGATGCCGAGCTTTCGCCACAGGGGTGTGCCCGAGTAGCCCGCCATGACCCCGCAAACGATCCTACCGGCGATTCCGCCCGCGCCGTTGGCGGGGAACAGTCCAAGCGTTGTCCAGGCCCGCTGACGCCGCCGTAGGGCTACCGCAGTCAGACGGCCTCCCAGCCGTAATCGCACCCGAGCAGCTCGTAAAGCCGCTTGTTGTGCGGCCGGAAGTAGTCGACCAAGGCCCTGCGCGTGGCCTCATCGAGCGGCGGATACGACCCTGTGTTGTGGGGCGCAAGCGCATCGTGGGTGTACGGAGCTAGCCCGAGAAAGCTCTCGAGCGCGCCCACCGTGCGGTCGGCGCGGGTGGTCAGATCGTCGAATGTGACAATGCAGAATCGTTCGCGTGGGAATGCCGCGAACCAACCAGACAGCGCGGCGGCATAGTGGCCCCGACGTAGGTAGTGGGTCCAATTTGCCATCGACGGACGGTGGCGGGTTGCCCGGCTAAGCGCTCCGACGCCTCCGAAGCGCGGGTCTTCCAGCGCCAGCGCGTCGGTAAATGACTCGACCGGCTCGATCCCCTCTCGTCGGTTCATATGGAACTGCGAATAGGCCCGATCAACTGGGTTACGAAGCGACACGATCAACTTGACATCAGGGATCAGCTCCGCCATGCGCTGGGGCGCGCGGGGGTCGAGCAGGTACTCCGGCGTGGCCTCTCCAGTGAGCAACGGTCGGCCGTGTTCGGCGATGAAGTTAGACCGCCTCCACTCGGTGGGGAAGTGGCTGCGATACCAATCCGTCCCGCGCTCGTAATGGCGGGAGAAGTAACCAATCTCCTTGGCGTGCGCGATCACCTGGGGATGTTCCTTCAGCCACTTGTAGATGCTGGATGTCCCGGCCTTCTGAGCCCCGATGATCACGAAGTCCGGGAGTGTGTGTCGAGCCCTTGGTCCCATCGCGCGAATTATGCTTCCACCTTGCGAACGGACCGCATAAGCGTCGTGATCTCAACGCGAGACCGCGCCCGAGATCTTGCTCGGTGTCTGCGCAGCCTCGGAGCAGAGCGCTCGGAAATCCTCGAGGTCATCGTCGTGGACGACGGCTCGGTCGATGAGACGGCCGCCGTTGCGGCCGCGGCCGGATGCGAGGTGGTGCGCCTCCCCACCCGGATGGGGATTTGCGTCGCGCGGAACGCCGGCGCCGCGCGTGCCCACGGCGAAATACTGGCGTTTGTCGACGACGATGCCGAGGTTTTGCCTGGCTGGGCGGCCGCGCTCCGGCGAGCTTTTGCTGAAGGTCCTGCGCTGGTCGGCGGCGGGATACGCGTTCCGCCTCCGCGGTCACTCGCCGAGTGGTACTGCCGCTCGCATGAACAGCAAGATACGAGCGGCCGCAACGGGTTCCTGCCGTTTGTCTGCGGGGCAAATTTTTCGATCCAGACCGAGGTGTTCCGACGTCTGGAGGGATTCGACGAGGCGCTTCCCTCCTCGGAGGACCTGGACTTGTCCTTTCGAGCCCAGCTTGCGGACTATCCGGTCTCGTTCGCGCCGCGCGCTGAGGTCATCCATCGGCCCCGCGGCTCCATCACCGCCATGCTCCGTCAGCGGGCCCACCACTCACACGGGGACAGAGTGGTTTCGCATAAGTACCGCGAGTTTCCGTTCCAGCGCGCAAAGCTTTGGCGGCGAGGCCCGATTCGCGTGCTGTTTATCCAAACGGCGGGTCAGCTGATGACGGGTGTTGGCGGTCAATGGCGCCGCCTCCTGTTTCCGACGATCTCCAGCGCCGCGGTGATAGCCGACTGGCTTGGCTTTCTCAAGGGCGATTTCGAGCTGTTCACCGGCCGTCGCCCCCAGCCTGAGGCGATCCAAGGCGTGAATGTGGCAAAGCGCTCGACCGCGACAGAGCTTCAGGATCGCCCCTCCGTGCTTATCCTCGGCGACGATCGCCTCGCAGCTCGACTGCTTCGTATCACCTTCGAGGCTGGCGGTGACCTGTCAGTGGCGCCTTGGGGACTCGCCGACGAGGCCGTCGCTCGCTGGGATGAGCCTGCTCCTGCCTACTCCGATCTCGCCAGGCTGGCGCGACGATCCGGGTGGTTCACGCCCTCGACGCTGGCCGCGGCGCGGCTGGCGCGTGAGCAGCCTCAGACCTGGGGAGAGGCGTTCTGCACGCTCCATGCAACCGAGGCCTGGCTCCTCAGGCGTCCGCGCTTCGGGCTCCTCGCCCTCGGTGATGCCGGCGTCCTGCTGGCGCAGCGGTTCCCCGAGCTTCCGATCGTCGCACTCGGTCGGAACGCGGTGCCCGCCAACCGGGTGATCTTCCGGCTCACGCGGCGGTCGCTGCTGCGTGATCGCAAACGAGTGGTGGCGGAGCTCCGCCGGGCGCTGCGTAATCAGGTTCCGGCCACGACCTCGCGGGTGCTCGCGGGCCGGGACCGCTGACCGGGGAACAGGTGCGGGAACGGCGTCTCGTAACAGCCGAGCTCTGCCAGAGCACCAACGCCGGCCCGAAGCACCCCGCGGTCGGCTCCTCCGCTCCCGCTCACGGTCGTGCCGTAGCGCTCATAGGCGTCCTCGATCGCCCCGCGGTAACCGGGCAGGCGTTCGGCCCAGGCGGCGGCGGTCGTCCCGAAGGTAAGACAAAGGGCCGGATCGCCGTCATGGATGCTGTTCAAAAAAAGAGCCGCCCGGGCTGCTGAAAACAGGCCGGCCAGGTGCGCGGAAAGCGCCCCGGACGATTCAGCAGTGCGGCTGCGTGGAAGCGCGAGCCAGGCTGCGTGCTCGGCCACGGCGCGCGACGCGGTGTCAAGGGCCGACCAGCCAGCGGCATTAGGAAAGCAGGCGACGCTCTGGCCGCTGAGCTGAGCTGTGGAAACTGGATCGGTCGCGTCGAAGTCGACCGCCCGAAACCACTCCCGGCCGTGCCGACCCGGACGGACAAAGACTCCGCCGTGAAGCACCGTGAGAAAGCGCGTCGCCGTGGAGGCCTCGGCGGCTGCGAGCACGGCTGGCAGCTCATCCGCGGCGGCGGAGCCGGCGACGAACGACTCTTCCCGGCCGGGCGGCCACACCAGCGCCGTCCAGTCGGCGAGCGGCCACGCGCGGGATCCACCGTCCGCGACCTCGAGCGGCGCCGCCCCCGCCAACCTCACCGCGGTGGTTCCCAGCGGCTCGAGTTCAGCCAAGAGCCGGTCAGCGATCCGTCCGGTGAGCCGGACGAAACACGGCCATACAGCCTCGATCGGCGCCGACCGGGCGTGGTCTAGGTCGCCCAGCAGCCCGAGAACGAATGCGATCGTCGCCTCCTCGTCGGGTAAGACCTCACGCGCCCGCTCGAGAATTTCACGGCGGGCAAAGTGCCGCTCGCCTCGCTCAAGCCAAAGCAGGATCTTGGCCGGCTCGGCGACAAGCTTGACGGCGGCGTAAGAGATCCACCGACCGCTGGGCTCCGTCAACGCGCGGAGGCCCACCCGCCACCAGTACTGCAGATGGACCCAGGCCACGAGGTGGCGAGACATTGCCGGCACCGCGGTATCCGGTGCAGGCCGCAGGTCAGGGCCCAAGATCAGCCTCCAGCTCTCGAGGGGCCACAAATCCGGAAGCAGCAGAGGCAGCGAGCGGCGTCCCGGCTCGCTCCACGACCGGGGACTGTCTCCGAACAAGAGCGAGCGCGGCGTCCGTCCATCAAGCCCGTAGGTGAAGCGCGTCCAGCGGGACTCTTGAACCTCTGGCTCGGAGTAGCACTCCAGATAGGCCACACGGCGAAGCCAGGGGAGCACCCGCTCAAGCCGCTCCCATCGCGACACAAGCCGTGACCACGCGTCCGAGCCGGAGCTCACCTCGCAAACGATGGCTACAAGGTCGATATCGGAACGCCCGAGAACCGGCTCGCCTAAGCCAAACCCACCGCGCGCGTAGACAGCCGCCGGCAGACCGCGGCGGAGATAGCCGGCGACTCCCCGCATGAAACCCTCGACGCAGGCAAGGCAGACGCGCCGCGTGGGTCCACGGTCGACATGGAGGAGCAGCCAGCGCACCGCTCGGGCCAGCCGGCCGAGCGGTCGCGGGCTCACTGCGCGCCTTCCCGGGCGGCCCGGGTGCCCGCTGACCCCTCGAGCCACCGGTGATGGCGAGCCCGGAGCCACTCGCCCGCGATCACCGTGGCGGCTCGGCGAGTGAGGCGGCCCACCTCACGCGGGTAGCCCACCTCGTCCATCAGTTCCCCTGCGATCGTCTCGATCACTGATACGTCGTCCCGACTCAGCTCCCGACGCCAGCGGCGCAAATCGGCCTGCACCGGCTCACGCGCGTGAACGTCCTGTCCGTGCTGTGGCAGCACTTCAACGGAGCGGCCGTGGTCAAGGAGGGCGCGGTCAAACGGAAGGCCCACAAACGCGCACAGCCGCTCCAGCTCGGTCTCGGGATCGGCCACCATGCGCTCGTACCGGACCTCGAGCAGTCGATCACCGAGCGTCGTGGCCGCCGCCCGCGCGGCGGCCACGCGGCTACGCCAGTGGCGGGCCGCTCCGGGCAATCCACCCTGGTTGAAGATCTGGACGGCTCGGGACATGCACACAGCTCTTGGATCACGGACTACGTGCACAAATCGGCTTCCGGGGAACCGCGTGGCCAGCCACTCGAAGTACAACGCGTTGCCGGTTGTCTTATCGCCCGAGTGCGGCTTTCCTCGCCACTGGGCATAGGCGGCAAACAGGCCTCGGACCAGATCGTCGTAAGAGGAGGGAGGGTGCTTGCGGAGCACCTCCTCCACCTCGGCCGCAGGGAGACCCCACTGCCGGAAGCGAGTGTGGCCGCGGATCATTCCCAAGGCCGCGTCTAGGTCATAGAGCCGGCCCTGGCCCTCCAAGACTCGGTGCACCAGGCGGACGAACGGACTCTCGTTCGGAACGGCGAGCGCAGGATGGGCGGTCAGCATGTTGCGCAGCAGAGTGGTCCCGGAGCGCTCGGAACCGCCCACGAACACGATTGGATCGGGAAGGCTCACCCTGGCAGTATCCAAGCTCGTGCGAAGCGAAGTTGCCCTAATCGCTGTCGTGGGGCCGTCTGCCCGCGATCTGATCAAGCCATTTGCCGCCCATTACCGCGCTCTCGGGGTGACCGAATGGCGACTGGCGGTCCACTTTCCCGGCGGCACGCAGCCGTCGGATCGGGAGCAGCTCCTCACGGCTCTTCAGGATGCGTTCGGCCCTCCGGACCTCGTCTCAGAGGGAGACTGGCTCGTTCCGACCAATGGCATCCTGCGGGATCGGCTGCGCGCCAGCGCCCAGGCCAATTGGCACCTGCTCGCCGATGCGGACGAGTTCCAGTTTCACCCGGGCGGGATCGCCAAGACGATCGCGCGCTGCCGCACCAGCGCCACGCGCTTCGCCACTGGGCTGTTCGTAGACCGCTTGGGTGCTGGCGGAGACGTAGCCGCCGCTGCTGGAACACCGGCCGACCTCGACAGGCATTTCCCGTGGGGCTCATTTCTGACCGCGGAGATCGCGCGCGGAGACCCCCGCAAGGTGACGCTTGCCCACCGGGATGTAAAGGTCGGCTCGCCCGGGAACCACTTCGTCTGGGATGACCCCGTCGAGGCCCCAGCTCCGATGCCGGTTCACCACTTCAAGTGGCGCGCCGGAGTGCGCGAGTACCTCGAACACAGGGTCCTTACCTTCGAGCATCGGACCGAGCCTCGCGAGCAAGTAGTGCGTTCCGAGGCCGAGCGCGCGCTCGAGTTCCTCTCAGAGCTTCAGCAGATCGGCTCCGACCGACTAGCGACGTTCCCTGCATCGCTGAACGAGCTACCGCCTGACTGGCCGGCTATTTCGGCGCCGGTCTGGCGCTACTGGCAGTTCGAGCGGCGGCTCAAGCAGCAGGCCCTGCCTGCGGCTCAGCCTGGGCGTTCGGCTCGTTGACGACGGTCAGCGGGGGTCGCGCTGGCTGACCCTGGTGCCTCGACGGACGTCCTTCAAACGCGTACGCGGTTTGGCGAGCAACTTCGGGCCAGCCTGGGAGCCCCCCTCCCCGCCGCTGGGCCGCGCGCCGCTTTTCGGCGGCGGCCGCGGGGTCAGCCGCGGCGCAGTGCAGGGCTTGCGTCAGCGAGTCCGCGTTTCCCGGTGTGAACAGCCAGCCAGCTTCGCCGTCGCCCAACAGCTCGACCGCCGGTGGCAACCGGGCGGCCACCACCGGCACGCCGAGGGAAACGGCGAGGATCAGCGAACCGGACGTCCAGACCTGGCTGCGGGCCAGGACAAAAGCGTCGGCCATCCCGAACAACTCGCCGACCCTCGTCGCGGGCACGGCCTCAAGCACAGCCCGGACGCGCTCGTCCTCTCCAACCGCCGCCTTGACCCGCCGGCACGACGGCCCATGGTGAGGCGCTCCGACGACCACCAGGTAAGCGTCTGGCACACCGAGGGCGCCAAACGCATCGAGCAGCAACGGGACGTCCTTGTCGCTGCGCACCTGTCCGAAGCAAAGGAAGACGAATGCCTTTGCCGGTATTCCGAGCTCCGACCGGACGTCCTCTGGCGGGCGATTGACCGCATAGACGCCCTCGAATGTTCCGTGGGGCACGATCTCGATCGGCAGTGGACGTTCCAGTTCGGCCCGTAGACGATCGGCCACGGCCGAGTCGTGGGCCATCAGCACAGAGCTCGCTTTGGCCAGCAATGTGTGGCCGGCTCGATCAACCCAGGCGTGACGCGCCGGCCAGATCTCGTGAACCGTCCAGACGATCCGGTAGCCGAGCAGTCGTGCCCAGGCCAGTAGGAATGGGAAGCGGCAAAGCTGCAGGGCGGCCTGAAGGCGCCGCCGTCGGCCGCGCGCGCCCTTAGCCAGGCAGGGGGCATAGGACAGGTCCGGACGCCAGTGGAAGTGCAGCACCCCCACCCGGCGCCGGAATTGCCAAAGAGCGCGGAGCGTCAACCCGGGGAACGGCGCTCGATGCCAACCCAGGTCAGCCAGGGCCCCATACAGTAGCTCTGCGTACGGGTTCGGCGACCGGGGCGGCGGCAGCTGCGCCACTCCTCGACGGCCCGCTTTGCCACCATGCTCGCCGCCGTCGTCTGCGGCCGGTCGCCCTGATTCCGGACTCCATCCATCAAGCATGCGGGCATAATGCCCGATCCGCCATGGTCAGCGACCGGCTCAGCGTAATCATCTCAGCCGAGGACGGGGTCGGAAGCCTCGAGCGGTGCCTGGACAGCCTCAGGCTTCAGCGGCCAGAGCCTGACCAGGTGGTGATCGTCCACAACGGCGCGCTCGACGCGCCTACCGGACACGCGGGCGTCGGCAACTGCGAGCTGATTCGAATAAAAGGGCCACCCGGCATCGGCGCCGCTCGCAATGCGGGAGCCAACGCCTCAAACGGCGAAATCCTCGCGTTCATCGCCGCCGACACGGTGGTCCGGCCCGGTTGGGCAAAGGCACTTCGTCGCGCGTTCGCCGAAGGTGCCTCGCTCGCGGGTGGGCGGATCGACTCCGCCAAGGCAAGGAGCCTCGCCGGCTGGTACGGCTCCAGATGGCGGCCACACGACGAGGAGGCGAGCAACGGCTTCCTCCCGTTTGTGTCCGGAGCCCATATGGCGATCCGTCGGGATCTCTTCATCCGACTCGGTGGGTTCGACGACCAGAGGCCGCTCTCGGAAGACGTCGACCTTTCGCTCCGCGCTCAGCTAGCGGGTTATCCGGTCGTGTTCGTTCCCGACGCCGAGCTCGCGCACGAGCCGGCAACGTCTGCCGGCGGCGTGCTCAAGCACCGGGTCCGTCGCGCTAGGGCCGACCGTATTACCGAAGTGCGGTTTCGGCAGTTTCCATTCATGGGGACGCGGAGGGAGCCTGGCGTGGCTCGTGTCCTCGCGTCCTCGACCGCCAACCAAGTGATGGGCGGGACCGGGAGCGACACCCGGCGGCCGAACGCGCCGCTGCTCAGGGCCGCGGTCGCCGCCGCCGGGCGCCTGGGCACGTTAGCCACCGACTTCGAGCTGGCCACCGGAGTTGCCCCGTGGCCATCCGCGATCGCCTACCGAGATCCCGAGCAGCACAACACCAGCGCTCCGCTTCAGGGTTCGCCGAGTTTCCTCCTGTTGGGGGACGATCGCGCCGTGATTGCCCTCCTCCGGCTGGCCTGCGAAGGCGGCGACGAGCTGATCCTGGCCCCACCGGGCCTCGAAGGCGAAGCCGTGCGGAGCTGGGATCAGCCGGCGCCCTGGTCGCTCCGCCTCGTCCGGCTGGCCGTCCGAGCAGGCTGGTCGCTGCCGCTCGAGACCGCGGCAATGCGGGTCGAGCGTGAGCAACCGAGGACCTGGGGAGACGCGTTCCTGACGCTCCATCGGGTCCACGCCTGGGCGCACGGGCGACCGCGCTTCGGACTGGCCTCGCACGGTTTTGCCGGACGGCAGCTCGCCGAGCGGCTGCCCGGAGTTCCGATAGTTGTCGCTGGTCACAGCGAGCTCGGGGGTGAGCGAGTCGTCCTCCGGGTAACGCGCCGGCGGCTGGTGCGCGACCGACACGCCGTGGGCGCGGAGCTGAGCCGGCTGAGTGCTTCCGGAGATCCAGAGCGGTGAGGGCGACCCGATTCGTGGTCGTGTGCTTTGGCCGGACGGGGAGTAGCTGGCTGTGTTCGCTGCTGCAGTCCCACCCCGCGATCCTGTGTCATGGGGAGCTCTTTAGCCCGAAGGGAATCCAGTACGGTCCCGGGTATCTCGAGTGTTCGGAGACTGCCCCGTCGTGGTCGATCGACTCGCGCGATCGCGATCCCTCCGGGTTCCTCGACGCGTTGTTCTCCGAGGACCTTGGCCACCAAGCGGTTGGACTCAAGATGCTCAATTGGCATCAGCCCGAGTTCCTCTTCGATCTCGTCCGGCGCCAAGACCTTCACAAGGTGATCGTGTGTCGTCATAACCGCATTCGAGCATTTCTGTCTCGTGCCAGGTCCGAGATGCTGGAGCAATGGATCGGCCGCAGCTATGACGGCTTCCGGATCGTGCTCGATCCCGACGAGCTGCTGGCGTATGTCCATCGCTACGACTCGTTCTACGACCGATTGCGGGCAGCGGCGGCGGGCACACCGACGCACGAGGTCGTCTATGAGGCGCTGCTCGAGGATGATCGGCCGGCTCGCAGCATCGTCGAGTTCCTAGGTGTCGAGCCGAGCGACTTTCCGCTGTACTCGGCGCTTCAGCGCCAGAGCGGTGACGTGACCCGTGAGGTCGTGGTCAACTTCGAAGAGTTGGCGAGAATCCTGCGCGGCACCCCGCTGCAGGCAGAGTTAGAGGCATGACCATGAGAGGCGAACCGGGCCAGCCCGACCAGTCGCGGTCGTCGCTACGGCGCTTGATCGCGGCGATGCTGTCCTCCCGCCGCCGGCAGCTGGCCAGCGTGCTCGCGGTACAGCTGTGCAGCGCGCTGGCTCAGGCCAGCAGCGTATTGCTCCTTGTCCCGTTGCTGAGCGCAATCGGTGTCCACACCTCGCCCGCCGTCGCGCACCGGGTCGACCGGGTCTTGGAGGCATTTGGAATCACGCCGACACTCGGGGCCATCCTGGCCGTCTATGTGGGGATCACGGTGGTGATCCAGGCCCTCGGTGCGATCCAGGGAGTCCTATCCACCCGTTATCGAATGGACTTCATCAACGGTCTTCGATGTGACTCATACTCCGCCGTAGGTGCCGCCGAGTGGCGGCACCTACTGGGGATCCGACGCGCCGATCTGCTCGCGGCTCTGACCTCCAATGTGCCGCTGGTGGGCGGAGGCGTCGCGGCCCTACTCGGGCTGGCCGTGAGCGTGGTCGTCGTGGCCGCCCAGCTCGCAGCGTCGATCCAGGTGTCGGCCATATCGACCGGGCTGGCACTCGTGAGCGGCCTCGCATTGGTGTGGGTGGTCTGGCCACTGGCCCGCCGAAGCCGGCGGTTGGGGGCCGAGATGATCATCTTCAACCGGGCCGCGATGCGAGCGGCCACGGCTTTTCTCGACGCGCTCAAGTTGGTCAAGGCCTATGGCCGCGAGGAGGCCCAGGAGCGGGAGTACATGACGGCGGTATCGCAGGCCCGCAACGCCCAGGTCTCGCTGGCCTGGGCAAACAACCTGGCCAACGCGGTCCAGAGCGCGCTGTCGGCGCTGTTGCTCGCGATCACGGTGTACGTGGCGATCCGCGTCGAACACGTCCCGAGTGGCTCGCTGCTCGTAGTCGCCGTCGTGTTCACGAAAGTGGTCGGACAGATCACCTCATCCCAGTCCAACATCCAAAACATTGCGCAGGCGCTCCCGGCCTTCGAGGAGATCGAGGAGCTACTGCATTCCTGCATGTCGGCTCGTGAGGGCTTCGGTGGGAGGCGCCGGATCGGGATCGGTTCGGGGATCGAGCTCGAGGACGTGCGGTTCACGTATCCGTCGGCCCGCGGCGAACGGACCCAGGCGCTGGCTGGCGTGTCACTCGAGCTCCCCGCCGGCTCCACGCTAGCTCTCGCTGGTCCCTCCGGTGCTGGCAAGACGACGGTGGCCGACCTGGTGGCGGGGCTGATGATCCCCACCGCCGGGCGAGTCACCGTCGGCGGACAGGCGTTGACCGCGGAGCGGCTGGCCGGATGGCGCCAATCAGTCGCCCTCGTACCTCAGGAACCATTCATGTTCCACGACTCGATCGCGGCCAACCTGCGGTTTGCCCGGCCGGAGGCCAGAGACGGCGCCCTCTGGGAGGCGTTGCGAACGGCGAATGCTGATCGGTTTGTCACAGAACTCCCTGACGGCCTGGAGACGATCGTGGGTGATCAGGGCATGCGCCTGTCAGGTGGCGAGCGTCAGCGATTGGCACTTGCGCGCGCCGTACTGCGCGGTCCTGAGCTCCTGATCCTCGACGAAGCCACGAGCTCGCTCGACACCGAAAACGAGCTCGCGATTCGCCTGGCTCTGTCCGAGCTACGCGGCAGGACCACGATGCTCCTGATTGCCCATCGGCTCTCGACAGTGTGCGAAGCCGACACGATCGCGGTGCTGGAGCACGGCGAGGTCGTCGAGAGCGGCAGCTGGTCTGAACTCGCGGGGCTCGAGGCTGGAAGGTTCCAGGCGATGATTGCCGCCGGCGCGACCCCCGCAGTCTGACGCCGGGCGCGCCAGGCTATGGAGATCAGCTCAGCAGAGGGCTGAGTGCCGCCCAGTTGGCGTCGTGGTCTCGGCCCAAGCGCAACTCCCAAGTTTGAGCCTGGGCCAGCACCACTGCCGAGCAGCCGACTCTGACTCCCGCGGGTCCGAGCGTGCCGAACAGGTCACGGAGCCCATGCTGGAACGCGAACTCCATCCCGTGGTAGAGCCCGACGCCGACCACACATTCGCGTAACAGGGGCCCGATCAAGCGCCGACGGGGAATCGGCTCGAGGGTGGCCTTGGTGCCCAGGGTTCGCCGGCCGATCACGAGGTGGCGAAGTGGCTGGGGCTCGGGTTCGATCCGGTCGATGATCGCGTCAAGGTCGAGCACCGTTTTGGGCCCGAGCTCCATCCGCCGCCGGGTCCGCCGCTGGCCGGTAGGCAGTCGATCGGCGTCACGATCGTTGACCCCGAGGGGCATAGGGAATGGGTGCAGCATCCCGCGGCGGTCGATCAGAGGGCTGTCCTCGGAGAGGAGCCTCACACCGTTAGCGCCCAACGTGCTGATTGCCAACGTGCTTTTGCCCCCGCCCGCTGGGAGCAGCACCGCGACCCCGCCGTTAGGGCCTGATATGCCGAGTGCGTGCAGACGAGTGAGCCCGACGGTCTCGAGATACGCGCCGACGCGAGACAGGATGAACCGGTACACGGCCTCGTGCACCAGGTCGCGGTCCTCACCCTGCACGAGCAGTCCGCCCTGGTCGCGGTCGTAGACCGATAGGGCCTTTCCGAAGTAGTCGATCAAGGCTCGCCCGTGATGCTCGTAGACGACGTTCCGCGGTGTCACGAACGATGCCTCAATGTCTCCGGCGATCGTGAAGTCGGGCGCAGCGCGTTGCACCTCTATCGACAGGTTGGGAGCGCCATTGTCAGCGACGGCAAACCAGGCGAAGTCCGCCCTCAGGTCCTCGATCACCTCGGGCCAGTCCCCGGCGACCGAGATGCGCAGACCATGGAAGCTCAACTCGACGCGTGCCGGCAAAGGCCGCAGCTCACCGCCGGCTCCGGCACGAGCAGACGCCGCGCGTGAACCTGTCTGCGGCTCTCCTCCGCCCCGGAGCACGGCATCATCGTATCGCAGGGCAAGAGGTCCCAAGCCACGCTTCGACGCGACAATTCGCCGGTGCTCGAGCAGCTCCACGCCGCAACCCGACGCGCGCCCCGTGGCTTCTGGGTAGCAGTCGCCGGCGCGGCCGCGGTAGCGCTCGCGCTCCGCATCGTGCTGATGATCGGGTACGCCCCCGCGATTCTGTCCTACCCAGACGAGCGCAGCTACGTAGCGGCGGCGGCCGGAAAGCTATTCGCGAACCCATTCCGGCCGGCGGGGTACTCGGTGTTCCTGCGGCTGGTCCACCTGGTCTCGTCAAGCCTCTTCGTGACGATCGCCGCTCAGCACCTGGTGGGCCTGGCGACGGCGATCGCCGCCTACGCGGTGGCCCGTCGCATCGGTGCCGGCCGCTGGACTGCGCTTGCACCCGCCACGCTGATCGCGCTCTCCGGAGACCAACTCTACCTCGAACAGGTCCTGCTTTCGGATGGTCTGTTCCTCACGATCATGGTCCTCACGTGCTACTGCGCCCTGCGCGTCCCGGCCTCAGAGAAGCCCAGGCGACGCGTAGGGTGGACGGTGGCTACAGGCACGCTGGCCGGTGCCCTCGTGACAGTGCGGACGATTGGAGTTCCGGTGGCGGCAGTCGTCGTGCTGTGGCTGCTGGCGGTCTGCGGGCCCGGTTGGCGGCGGCGCCTCGCCGCCGCGGGGTGCGCCGGGCTCGTCTGCGCGGCAATCCTCCTCAGCTACGCCTTCGCACAGCAGAGCGCCACCGGAGTGTTCGGGCTGTCCCGGTTCAGCGGCTGGCCGCTGTACGGGCGCGTAGCGTCATTCGCCGATTGCCGGCAATTTACCCCTCCGCCGGGAACGCGCGGGCTGTGCCAGACGACGCCTGCGAGTTCGCGTCCAGGGCCCCTCTTTTACGTCTGGAACCACCATTCGCCGGCGCGGCGCGTTGTCGGGGGCCCTCCGAGCGGCGGTGCCAAGCTGGCCGCGTTCGCGCGGGCAGCGATCCTCGCCCAGCCGGGTGACTACCTGTTCGTGGTCGCCCGGGATTTCGTGCGCTACTTCGACCCCCGAATGGTCCTCGGGGTCGGCTGGGCCGACGGCTACGGTGGAGTCTCTCTGAACTGGCGCCCCGCGGCGATCGAAGCCAAGAACCTGCCCGCCATCCGGGCTTACTGGGGCCCGACCACGATCCACATCCATCCGGCCATCGTCAATGCGCTCGAGTCCTGGCGCCGCATCGTCCACGTCCATGGATGGATGGTCGCCCTGGGCGTGCTGCTCGGGCTCGCCGGCATGATGCTCGCACCCGACCGGGCGACCCGCGAGGGACTTGCCTTGCTGCTCGGGAGTGCGCTCGCCGTCCTGGTAGGAAGCGCACTCGTTGCCGAATATCTGTACCGCTACGCGATCCCACCGGCGGCGCTCCTGATGCTTGCCGGGGCGCGGGGTGCTCAGGTCGTCGTGGCGCGCTATCGCCGCTCACGCGCACCGGCGTGACCGTCCTCAAGGGTGAGGCCCCGCCGACGCACAGTCGAATCCCGGCGGGGGCTAGCTCCATACCTCCTCAGCGACCCCGACGACAAGGCGATCAGGCCGATGCGCAGCTCCGTATGCGGGCCGGATGCAATACGGCCGGCTGGTTCTAGAGTGATCGCATGGCCCAATCCCACTGGGATCCAGCCAGCTATCTCACGCTGATGCACGAGGAGATCCCGGACTACGAGGAGCTTCAAGACCAGACGGCTGCCGCGGCGGGCAGCCGGGTGAGGAGTGTGCTCGAGCTCGGCATCGGCACCGGCGAGACGGCCCGGCGAGTGCTCGCCGCCAACCCCACGGCGCGCATTAGCGGAGTCGATGCCAGCGCCGAGATGCTGGCCCGTGCCCGGGCGACGTTGCCGGCCGACCGCGTCCAGCTGAGCCTCGGACGGCTCGAGGATCCGCTTCCCGCTGGCCCGTTCGACGCCGTCATCTCGGCACTGTGCGTCCATCATCTCGACGGGCCCGGGAAGGCGGATCTATTTCGACGCGTGGCCCGAGTGCTGACGCCAGGCGGTCGCTTCGTGCTCGGCGACTTGATCGTGCCCGAGGATCCTTCGGATGTGGTCACGCCGATTGACGGGGAGTACGACACCCCGAGCACCGTCAAAGAACAGACGCAGTGGCTACAAGAGGCCGGTCTTCGGGCGCGCGTTCATTGGGTGCACAAGGATCTGGCCGTGCTCGTCGGCGGAGTCGCACGCGAGGCCGGTCGCGGCCCGTAGGCCGTAACCGGCTTCGCAAGCATGGCCCGCTATGGGGCTGAGCAGCTCAGCGCGTAGGCGCAGTCGTTAAACGACTGGCCGTCTGAGGCCAGCGCCGACGGAGTCGCCTCGTTGACCACGCCGGTGCCCAGGTCGATCTGGGTCGGGTTGCCGGCGGCGATTGTGTGCGTCGCACCGCCCGCGGTATACGTCGAGGTGGGGCCAAAGTGGACCGTGCCGACGTTGGCCAGCAGGGTCTGCGCGACCAGCGTCGGCGCCTCCAGGATCCATTCGGCGGATGAACCAGAGGAGCTATAGGTCACGTCCTTGCTCCAGGTCCATTTCCCGGTGTCGCTGAGCGAGATGCTCCACGTGTTGCCGGAGACGTTGCTGATGTCAACGCTCACGTGGTCGCCCGGCGTGACAGTGCAGCTGGAATCGCCGCTGCAGCCGGAGATCGGTGTCTCACTTGCCGGGAGCAGCTCGTACCAAGCCTGGTACTGGTTTCCGAGCACGGGGTTGCTGGGGAACGACTGCTCCTCGACACCGGCCTGAATCAGATCACTCGTGTTGTAGCCCCCGATCCCGGCCCAGGTCGCGGCAAAGCCCGGCGGGTCGAGTCCCGCCGTCGGAACCGTGAAGCTACTGCTGACAGCGGTCACACCGCTACCCGGCGTGACGGCATAGCCTGACCAGTTCAAGCTGCTGGTGGTCCCGCCGTGGAGCGGGAGCTTCTGCCCCCTGTGGGCTGGGATCAGGACTCCAACCCCTCTGTCGCTGAGGCGGGCTCTCCCCTTCGCAGCGTTAGCCGCGCTGCCCGTCGCGAGCGTAAACAGGATTACGAGCGACGCGGCGACGCCGCTCCTGACAAATCTGCGACCCATTGATGTACCTCCCGTGGCATAGCGTGGGCCTATTTTCTGACCTGGATTGGCTGCACGGTACACCCTTTGGTTTGGCGCGGAGCCAGTTCTCGGCCGAATGCGGTCCTCTTCTGCCTCCTCGAAGCGGCCAAGGATGTACGACTCGCCGAAGAGCGAGTAGTAGACCCAGCCGATCACTCGCGGGTTGGCGTCTGTTGCGCGCTCGAAAAAGCGCCGCTGCCATTCACCGGGCAGTTCGAGCGGCTCCACGGGGAACAGGCGCTCCCCGCGAATCCGCAGGGGCGTGCGGCTCGTCCCCAGTATCTGGAGTTGCGGCGCGTGTTCGAGCAGCTCTGATACCAGCACGGCCACCGGAATCAGATGCTCGAAGTTATCTAAGACGCACGCTGTCGCCCGCCCGGCAACGAGATCGACCGGCCTCCGTGCTCGAGCACCAGCGGTCCAAGAACCCCAAATCTGGGGATGCCCTCGGTCACGACCGCAGGGTACAACCGCGAAGAACATTCTCACGCAGCGCTGAAAACCGCTTGACCGTGGGTTTCATACTCAGCCCATGCCGATTCTGCGGCGGAGTCCCGGTGCGCGCGGCCCGCTCTTGGGCGGCGGACCGGCCGGCAACGAGCTGCTGACCACGGTCGCGGGACTGGTCCTGATTCCGCTGCTGGCAGTGCTCGGACTCACGATCCTGCGGATCCACCAGCTGATCTGGCTGCACCTGTTTCTCGGTCTACTCCTGCTTGGTCCGCTCGCTCTGAAGATGGCCAGCACGGGCTACAGGTTTGCCCGTTACTACCTGGGCACCCGCAGCTACGTGGACAAGGGCCCACCCGTCTTGGCATTGCGGGCGCTCGGGCCGGTCGTCGTGGTCTCGACCGTGACGGTGTTCGCCAGCGGCATCGTGCTGATGTTCGACGGTCCCGCCGATCGCAGCGCTGCGCTTCTGATCCACAAGGCGAGCTTCTTCGTCTGGCTCGCTGCGACCGCAGTTCATGTACTGGGACACCTGGGAGAACTGGCACGATTTGTTAGGCCTGCGCGGCTTGACGAAGACGTCCCGGGCTTGACCGGTGGCGACGGCGCCGTGGGCCGCTGGATCGTTCTGGCCGGTGCGATCGTGGCGGGCGCGGTGCTGGCGCTCGTGCTCATCCCCCACTTCTCGCTCTGGACGGCGCCGGGCGCGTTCCCCCCCCGCGGCGGACATTGAACCGGGTGGACGCCCTCAGGAGCGGCCGGCCGGGCTTGAGCGTCCGGTGAATGGCGATTCACCGCAACCCCTGTGCGCTGATTTGCCATTCACACCGGCGGACACGCTGATGGCCCGGACTCCAATCACGTTGTCTTACTGATTTCGGATCTGCGGTTGCTTTCTCTCTTATACACGCGCGCGAGGCTGGTTTCCGATGAGTTCTCTGGCTGAAACGCAGATGGCGGGGCCTCAACTGCGGCTGCTCCCCACCGGCGACGGGGGATCGCTTCTCACGCCGGACGGACGGGTCGTGTTCTGGGCCCTGGGCGCAAACTGGCGCCAGCAGTGCCTCGATTTTGCTCGGGTTCACGGCGTTTTAGTGCTCTACAGCTGACGACGCTGGACAACTCCCGCGTTTACGCATCCGAAGTGCGGGAAGCCCACGGTGCAGATCCTTCAAGGACGACTCGCAAGCGCAAGGTACGCCAGACATGAAGCCGCTCAAGCTCATCGACAGAGCGCAGAAGTCGACAAAGCCGACCGCTGTGACCGTGGCCGTGGTCAAGAAGTTCAAGGAGGATCAGTCGACCAACATGGCGGCGATGATCGCCTTCTGGGCGTTCTTCTCGATCTTCCCGCTGTTGCTGGTCCTGATCACGGTCCTCGGGTGGGTTCTGCCGGCCAGCGACAAGGCGAACGTCCTGCGGCACGTCGCGAGCATGTTCCCGCTGGTCAGCGTGAGCACGCTCAAAGGATTGAAGGGATCCTTGTGGGCTCTGATCCTCGGCCTCGTCACGGCCCTATGGAGCGGAATCGGCGTGGTCAGGACCACGCAGAACGCCTTCAGCTCCGTCTGGGAGATCCGTTACCACGAGCGACCCGGGTTTGTGGAGCAGGTTCTGCGCAGTCTGTGGGTGCTTGTCACGATCGGGGCCGGGCTCGTGCTCAGCACGTTGATATCCGGGTTGGTGATGGGGGCCTCGACCGGAATCAATCTCGGCCTGGCTGGGAAGATCGGCGGCTACGTCGTGTCCGCCGTGCTCGATATCGGCCTATTCGTGGCCGCTTTCAAGATGCTGACCGACCGGGATGTCTCGGTGCGAGACGTCCTCCCCGGCGCACTGCTCTCCGGGGTCATCTTCTTCATCTTGGAACAGGCATCCACGTTCATCATCTCCCGGCACCTCAAGAGCGCGCAGGGGACCTACGGCTCGTTCGCCACCGTGATCACGATTCTGTGGTGGTTCTATCTTCAGGCGATCGTGACCCTGCTCGGCGCCCAGCTCAACGTCGTGCTCAAGGACCGCCTCCATCCTCGCTCGCTGGTAGATGCCCCTCAGACCGAAGCGGACGAGCGAGTGCTCCAGGCCTACGCCGAAGAGCGCACCTATCAGCCCGAGGAGGAAGTACGGACGGAGGTCCGCACGCCTGGGGCCTCTGAAGAGCCGTCGACTAGGTAGGGAAGTCTGGGCGAGCGACGGCCGTCACGGGGCACGCCCCCCTCACAACGGACTTCGCTTGCCAGATTGTGAACGGTCTGCTGAATGGCTTGCCAATGCGCCGCGAGGTGAAAACATGACGACTGACCAGGTCACGGAGGCCCGGCCTCCGACAATTCGAGCTGCCGTCGAGACAATGCGGACGAAGCGGGGAAGGGCGCGACAGTTCTGGCGGGCGTTTGACCGGAGCCCCGTGCCAATGGCCACGGTCGACAACCAAAGGCGCTACCACGCCGCAAACGCCGCGGCTCGGCTTGTGTTCCGGATGAGCCTCGAGGAATGGCTTGCCCGCCGAATCGAGGATCTGACGCCCCCCCACATGATCTCAACGCTGGGTGACAAGTGGGGACACCTGATGCGCCACGGATCGACCGCCGGCCGTTACGACTGCGATCTGCCCGATGGCCCCGTCACGATCTTCTTCTGCGCGCTGGCCAATGTGTTGCCGGGACAGCACCTGATCGTGTTCCTGCCCTCCGCCCTCCCCGACAACGAGCTGGCGGCACTGCTCGACGATGAGGCGCCGTCTGTCGAGGGGTCGATTACGCGTCGAGAGCAGGAGGTGCTGACATTGATCGCCACTGGGGCCGATTTGGCTCAGATCGCTGACGAACTGGCGATCTCCGTAGGGACCGTTCGCACCCACACCCGCAACCTCCTCCCCAAGTTGGGCGCGCGCAATCGGGCCCATGCGATCGCCTTGGCGATGCAGCACGACCTGATCCGAGTGCCGCCGCTCGAGCTGGCCGGCCGGGCATCCTTAGATTGAGGTATATGCCCGGATCCACCTCCCCCCTCTGAGGTAGTTTTCGGCGTCAGCCGGGCTGACGGCGCGGATTCCGGGCGCCCGACTCCGAAAATCGCCGCATGACAGCGGCGACATCAGATCTGGCAGGGCCGGGGACCCGGCGAGCCAGGGTGGTTGGCATGCGCCCCGATCTCGCCCGCATGGCCGGAAGGTTTCGGCTGCGCATCGGTCCCTTCGGCCGAGCGGCCAGCGCCGATCTAAAGAGGGGACTGACGCATCGTGAATTCGTCGTGCACTATCAGCCAAAGGTCGAGATTACGAGCGGCCAGGTGGCCGGCGTCGAGGCACTCGTGCGATGGAACCATCCTCGCAAGGGTCTGCTTCGCCCAGGCGAGTTTCTGCCCACGGCCACGTCCTCTCCGAATCTCCTGGCTGAGCTCACGGCCCAGGTTCTGGAAAGCGCGCTGACCGACTGCGCGAGTTGGCGAGGGGCCGGCGTCGAGCTCCCTATCGCCGTCAATATCGCCACTGAGGTCCTGCTCGAGCGCCCCCTGATTGGCCTCGTCAAAGACACGCTTCACGGCAAGCGAATCGAACCAAGTTGGCTGACGCTGGAGCTCACTGAGGGCGCGCTTTCCGGACGCGAGGCCGACGTGGCCCGGACGTTGCAAGAGCTGCGCAGCCTCGGCGTGTCACTTTCGATCGATGACTTTGGCACCGGTCACTCATCGCTGGCGCGCGTGCGATCGCTGCCGCTTAACGAGCTGAAGGTAGACGGGTCCTTCATTGCCGGGATCGCCAAAGATGCGCGAGATCTCGGCATCGCCCGGCACGCCATCGAACTTGGGCTCGAGCTTGGGATGCAGGTGGTGGCCGAGGGCGTCGAGGACAAACCGACGCTGGAGGTCCTTAGATCCCTGGGATGCACGATGGCGCAGGGCTTCTACATCTCCCCTCCTCTTCGCGAGGATCAGCTTCGTCGGTGGCTGGCCAGTCAGCCATTGGGCCCGCTGCCGGCGTCGGGTCCGGCGACCCCGAGCTGAGCCCGGGATCGCCGCGCAGCGAAAGCGGACCAGTCCAGTAGCATTCGCGTCCGGGAAGGTTTCGAAATCCGGGGACGCCGGGGCGACAAGGAGGGACCAATGAAGCGGGGCAGTAACAGCTGGAAGCGCGGGACCACGCGTGTCGGACGGGTTTTGCTGGCGGCAACGGGCGCCCTGCTCGTCGCAAGTTCGTCAGCGGCGGCAGCCGCGCACCCAGAGACCATTGGCGCCAACCTGAGGCAGGCGCCGGACGCGAATTTCGACTGCACGGTCATCCCATTTGAGTTCTCCGCCCCCGGTAAGGGTGGAAATTCCTGCACGTGGGGCAACCCGGAGGTCCCGGGGAGTGCCCTCGGCGGGCTGGACGCACCCGGCAACGGGACGATCACCCAGGTCAAGCTCCGAGTGGGAGCGACCACGGGCAAGATGCAGATCGTGATCCTCCGCACGCTGTTCGATCCTCGGGACCTTGCGAATAACGAATGCTGCGTCGCCGTGGCCCGCAGCTCGGTCTTCACCCCGGTCCGCAACGGCATCACGACCCTGAACGTGAGGCTGCCGGTCCGCGCGGACAGCAGCCCCACCGCCCGCGTCGACTTCTTAGATCAGGTAGCTCTCTCGATCCTGGAGAAGGGTGTGAAGATTCCGGTGATCGACGAAACGAGCCTGCCCATTCAGGACCAGCCAGTAGACAACTACAACACGCCCGCGATGAAGTTGGGCGAGAAGCAGCTTGCCTCAGACCCCGACGGATTCCGGCTCGACATGCAGGCGCGGTGGGTCCCGGCTAAGTAACGCCTTCTCAGGGCGCGTGGTGAATCGCCGCCACGACCTGCTCGAGTGTGACCGCACCGTGGGTTGCGCCAACGCAGGCCTTGGCCGCGGAAAAGAACCCGGGGGAGTGCACGTTGATCCCCGCCTGCTCGATCATCGGGAAGGTCATCTGTCCCTGGGCGTTTGGGTCGGGAAAGCCGGCGATTCCGTGGGCTCGCAGGCAGCTCGCGAAGGCCAGCAAGGCCGCTTTGCCCGGCCCATGGCTGCTTGAGCTGTTGCTCTGGGGTCCGGGCTGGAGATAGGCGCACGCTTTCTGAGCGCTCCTGAATGCCGGTGAAGAGACCGCGCTTGCCGGCGCCACCTGCCTGATCGATGTCGCCCCGCCGCTCGTGCTCACCTGTGGGTCGGGGAAGTTGGTGACTCCGTGGTCGCGCATGCAGCGCGAGAACGCGAACGCATCCTGGGCATCGCTCTTCGGCTTCCCGACCCCGGTACTCGGTGGTGTCGTCGAGCCGCATCCAGCGATCGGGATGGCGAGGAGTGTGGTCAGTGCTGCCGTGGTTATCAGCGGTCGTATCTGCATCGTGACCGTTTTACCGAGCGGGGGGTCACAGCCCGGTGACCACTTTCGTTACCTGGTTGTTACCGCCATGAGGCATGCTTGCGAGCGACATGCGCGTGCTGGTGGTGGAAGACCAGGAGCGGCTGGCCCGGGCCGTGGCGACCGGGTTGCGCAAGGAGGGCATGGCCGTGGATGTGGTGCTTGACGGCACAGATGCGCTGGCCCGCATCCGAGTAAATCGTTACGACGTGGTCGTGCTCGATCGCGATCTGCCCGGGATCAGCGGCGACCATCTGTGCCGAACTCTGATCGATAAGTACGCGGAAACGAGGGTGCTGATGCTGACCGCGGCCAGCACGATCCTTGACCGCGTGGAGGGTCTCGAGTTGGGCGCGGATGACTACCTGCCCAAGCCATTTGAGTTCATGGAGCTTGTCGCGCGCGTGCGAGCGCTCGGACGGCGAGCGGTCACGGCCGTCCCCCCCAGACTCGTCCGCGGCGACGTCAAGCTCGACTCGGCGCGGCACGTCGCCTGCCGCGGAGAGCGACGACTCTCGTTGAGCCCCAAGGAGTTTGCCCTGCTCGAATGCTTGCTGGCAGCGGACGGCCGAGTGGTCTCTGCCGAGGAGCTGCTGGAGAGAGTTTGGGACGAGGCCACCGACCCCTTCACGAGCACGGTGAAAACGACGATTGGGCGCCTTCGGGCAAAGCTCGGGCCGCCGGCGGTGATCGAGACCGTCCGAGAAGCGGGATACCGGATCTGATGGCCACGGTCTCAAGCGCGCTGGTGCCTCCCCGCTGGCGACGGCTCCCTCTCCGCAGCGCCCGCCTGCGCCTGGCGCTCCTTTATTCCGGCATGTTCCTGGCGCTCGGCACGGCTCTGGTGGCGATCATCTCGCTCGTAGGTTCCACCGGGGCAATCGGTTCGAGCAGCGCCGTCGCGGTTCACCCTGTACCGGGCGGCACGGCCGGCATCCATGCGGCCGTGTTCCAGCAACATTCGGCCGACGTGAGCCGGCTTTTGGCCGGGGCCTGGCTCACACTCCTTCTGACGGCCGTCGTCTCGGCGCCGCTCGGCTGGTTTCTGGCCGGGAGGGTCCTCCGGCCACTGCGCGACATGACCCTGACGGCGCAAACGATCTCGGCCGGGAATCTGCATGAGCGCATCGGGCTGCACGGACCCGATGATGAGTTCAAGCAACTGGGCGACACGATCGACGACCTGCTCGCGCGCCTGGAAGCCTCGTTCGGCGCCCAACGCCGGTTTATCGCGAATGCCGCCCATGAGCTGCGAACACCGCTGACCGTAGAGCGGGCGCTTTTGCAGGTCGCGCTTTCAGACCCCGACGCGTCGGCGGCGAGCCTGCGCGAGACGTGCGAGGAGCTGCTTGACGCGGGCCGTGACCACGAGCGTTTGCTCGACTCGCTGCTTACACTGGCCACCGGACAGCGGGGTTTGGAATCCCGCAAACCGCTCGATCTCACGGCGATCGTTCAGCACGTGCTGGGAGCGCACTGCTCCGAGCTCGAGCAGGCCTCGCTTAGCCTCGACTCCCAGCTCGGGGCGGCGTCGACCAGCGGAGACCATGCGCTCGTGGAGCGGCTGGCCGCAAATCTGCTGGAGAACGCCATCCACTACAACCAGCCCGGCGGACACATCGCGGTGAGCACAGCGCTCGACGCCGGCCGGGCGACGCTCGTGATCACCAACACCGGTCCGGTGGTCCGGCCCGAGGAGGTGGAACGGCTGTTCGAGCCCTTCCGCCGCCTGGGCAACGACCGAGCCGCGGCGGCAGGACATCACGGCCTCGGCCTGTCGATCGTCCGCGCCATCGCCACCACTCACGGAGCCGAAGTCACAGCCACACCCCAGCCAGAAGGCGGGCTGGCCGTCATGGTCAGCTTTCCACTCGCGCCTTAGCTCTAGGGTTTCGTTTGGGCTGACAGACTCGGCGCTCGATGGAGATCTCGACCGATCCCGCGCGTCTCGACGTCGATCTGATCGACCGATTTCTCTCAGAGGAGTCCTATTGGGCTCGAGGTCGGACGAGGAAGCTGACTGAGCGGGCGATCGCCCACTCGCTCTGCTTTGGCGCATACGACGACGCGGGCCAACTGGCCACGACCGATGCGCATGATCTCTACCGACAGTATGGGTTCGGAGCACTCGACGAGGTCGAACGCTGGATGATCCGCCGCGCTGGCTACGAGCGCTGACGGCGTTTGCCGCGCTTCCCCTTCCCACCGTGATGCCCGAAGTAGTAGCTGGCGGGCGTGCTTCCACCGCCCTGCTTCGGCATCCGCTGATGGGCCGGGACCGGCGTGGCGGCTCCACCGAGCTCGCTGTCCTGAGAGTTGGTGCTACACGCTCCCGTCGTTGGAATCACGATTCGCGGCAGCTTGGGCACTCGCTTGTCCGGCCGGCTGCGGAAGAGCGTGGAGGTCAGGTCGCCCACCGTCTTTCGCCGCCAGGCTGAGACATTCGGGACCTCCACGCCGAAGCGCTTGGCGATGAGCTTGAGCTGAGAGGTGTGGTCAAAGACATCGGGGACGATGTGCCCGCCCCGGCTGAAGGGCGAGAGCACCAGCATCGGGACGCGCACGCCGAGACCGATCGGGCCCTTGATTCCCAGGGTGTCGGGCTTGGGATTGCCGCCCTTCGGCGGTGCGGTCAGGTATTCGCCACGGGTGCCCTTCGGGGCCGTCGGGGGCGGCACGTGATCAAAGAACCCGCCGTTCTCGTCGTAGGTGAGGAAAAGCGCGGTCTTGGCCCACACGTGCGGATTGGAGGTCAGCGCATCCAGGACGAGCGAGGTGAAGTACATCCCCCGCGCCGGCGAACCCGAGGGGTGCTCGTCGAACCCCGCCGGCGGCGTGATCCAGGAGACCTTCGGCAACTTGCCGGACTTGACGTCGGCGACGAAGTTGTTGGGGAAGGTCTGCTGGAAGGCCTTGCGATAGAGCGGGGAGGTCGGAAGCTCAAACGCCTTGAAGTACGGAAGGACCTGGTCGGAGACGAACATCACCTCCGGGTTGGTCGTCGGGTTGTAGAGCGCCGGATTCCAGTCCGGCTGAGCCGACAGCGACGCATACTTCCCGCTCACGCCGGCGTTGCTGGGGTTGTAGACCTTCCAGCTGATCCCGTGCGACTCGAGCAACTCCGGCATCGTCTTCCACGTGCACGTCCAGCGCAGATCAGGATTGGCGTTGGTGTCCGTGATCGGTCCTCCGTGACCGCCCTCGGGGTCGATCGTTCCGCTCATCCACATCAGCCGGTTCGGATGCGTCGGCCCCAAAACCGAGCAGTGGTAGCCGTCACACAGCGTGAAAAGGTCGGCCAGCGCGTAATAGAAGGCCAGATCGTCGCGGTCGTAATAGCCCATTACGGTCGTGCCCTTGGTCCCCTCGTACTGCGACATCGTGTGGACCTTGGCCCAGGCGTCCATCTTTCCGTGATCCCAGCACAGGTGCATCGGGCCCCAGTCGTGGGTGGGATCGTTCTGGCACTGCTGGTTGAAGTGGAAGGGGAGCAGCTTGTGTTTGGGATAGACGTGGGCTCCGCCCGGCCAATCCTGGGCGAATACGCCCAGCGAATGCTTGGGGTGGTCGTCGAACCCTCGCCCCCGGGGGTAGGCCCCGTAGTAGGAGTCATACGACCGGTTCTCCATCGTCAGGAAGACGAAGTGCTCGATCGCACCGAGGTCCGAGCCTGCCGGCTTGGTCGCCGCCGCCTTCTGAACGAGCTTGGCCCAGCCGGCCGGGGCGCCCGCAACCGCCTCGGCGGCCAGGGCCGCCGCCCCTAACTTCCCCGCTCTGGAGAGAGCCTGGCGCCTTGTCAGATCCATTCGGCGAAGCCTATAGCCCGGAGCGACACGAGGGTTCTGTTGCGCACATAGGTATAACGGACCCCGGCAGCAGAACTCCGCCCTGGGCGCTGGCGCTTGCGCGTAAAGTCGCCCCGGTGACAACGGGTTGGGAGGCGCATCTGCCGGCAGACCTATCCGCCGATCGCCTCGATCTGACAGCCAGAGGAACTCTGCCGGCCGCCTGGACGCAGCGATGGTCAACCGCTCCGTCCTCCCCCACCCTGCTCTCGGCCGGCCACGGTTGGATCAGGGCGGGGGAGCTCGAAGCGGCAAGCCGACAGGTCGCCGGTCGTCTGCAGCGAGCCGGCCTTCGCCCGGGAGACCGGATGCTGTTCAGTGCCGAATCCTCCCTCGACCTGGTCGTCGCGCACGTCGCCGCCCTGCGATCCGGAATCGTCGTGGTCCCCGCCAACACCGCCTACCGCGAACGAGAGCTGGCGCATATCGTGCGCGACTCACGACCCAAGGCCGCGCTAGTCGACAGCACTGAGCGAGCCCGCTGGATCCAGGCCGCGTCCTCTGACACCCTGGTGCTGGGACCCGAGGTCGAACTGGCCAGCAGCGACCCGGCGCTCATCGACGTCGCCGCACCGGGCGACCCAGCCCTGATCGGCTATACGTCCGGGACGACCGGAACTCCGAAGGGGGCCGTTCTCACGCACGCAAATCTGCTTGCCGGCACGGAGTCGGTGGTGCTCGCCTGGAGGTGGGGCGCCGATGACCGGCTCGTGCTGGCACTGCCGCTGTTTCACGCTCATGGCCTATGTGTCGGGCTCCACGGGACGCTCTTGGCCGGCGCTTCGGCCGTGCTTCTCCCCCATTTCGACGTCGGCGGCGTCCTTGACGCCGCTGCGGAGCAACAGGCAAGCATGTTCTTCGGCGTCCCCACGATGTACCGCCGCCTCGCCAGGTCGGCCCGAGTGGGGGAGTTAGGCCGGCTTCGCCTGTGCGTGTCCGGATCTGCCCCACTTCCAGCCGACCTGCATCGAGCCCTCGCTTCCAGTGGCGGCCAGCAGGTGCTCGAGCGCTACGGCATGACCGAGACGCTGATGCTGGTATCCAACCCCTACGAGGGCGAGCGCCGGCCCGGGAGCGTCGGACTTCCGCTGCCGGGAGTCGAGCTGCGGTTCTCAGACGGCGAGGAGGGCGAGATCCAGGTTCGCGGACCGAACGTGTTCTCGGGCTATTGGCAGCGGCCGGACGCGTCCGCGACAAGCTTCGCCGATGGGTGGTTTGCCACTGGCGATCTTGGAACGGCCGATCCAGATGGCTATGTGCGGATTCTGGGGCGCTCCAAGGAGCTGATCATCAGCGGCGGCTTGAACGTCTATCCCCGCGAGGTTGAAGAGGTGCTGCTCGCGCATCCTGAGGTCGCGGAGGCAGCCGTCGTGGGCACGCCATCCGAGGAGTGGGGCGAGACCGTGACTGCATTCGTCGTTCCTGCCGGCGCTCAGCGAGACACGAACACACTGCTGGCCTTCGCGGCTGACCAACTCGCGCCCTTCAAGCGCCCACGCCTCGTCCATTTTGTGGACAGCCTGCCCCGGAACGCGCTCGGCAAGGTCATCAAGAACGACCTCGTCGGCTGAGTCGCAGCTGGGTTCAGCCGAGCCGGCCCGAGCCGAGGATCTTGTCGATCTGAGTGATGAAATGCCCGCCAGTCAAATCGCGCTGACGACGACCATCGATCGTGAGCGTCACCGGTGTGCAGGGCCCGCTCCAGAGACCAAGGTTTGGGTGCTCGGTGTAACCGGCTTTGGCGACGGCCGGCCCACCCGTGTGCGAGAGAAAGCTGAACGTGACCTGAGGGCCGCCGGCGATCAGCGCGGGACAGTTGATCACGATCGGCTGAACGATCGGCATCGCGTTGAAGATGGCCACAATTCGCCTCACCTGCCGACCAGCCGTTACCCGGACCTCCGCTGGCGCGCGATTTGGCGCGACGGTGCGGATATCGATCGCCCGCACGGTGGCGGGTATCCGCTCCGAGGAGGGCCGGGGAACCACCCAGTCGGACTGGCTCTCCAGCAGGACGCCGGTCGTCGATGCCGAGAGAGCCGTCACGGTCACGTCGACCTCTCGCTCGCCCATAACCCCAGGGATCGACGGCCACGTGTAGCCAACCATCCAAGAGCGGCTGCCGGTGCGCAGGTTGCCCCCGGAGCCCGCATCCGTTTGGCGTGATCCGGCCGGCGTGTGGGCCTTGACATAGGCGATCACGGCGCCGGGGCGACCCTGAACGGTCCACCACTCATGGGCGTTATACCGAGCGCTGTCCAATTCGAGCGAAGGCATCGTCCGGAGCCAGCCCCCGTCACCGGTGGGCTCGGATGAAAGGCGCTTGGCGCCGGCAGGCAGGCGAACCAGTTTGATCAGTCGCGTCGCGTCACCTCGAGCGGCCGACCGGTTGATGCTCGATTCCCGTGCGGAGTTGCCCGGAGCCGAGCGGGGTCGCGTGTGCGGACGCTGGGCTCGAGCACGCGCGGGTGCGCTCCCGAACGCCTGGGCCAGTGCTAGCCCTAGGCCGGCGGCCACGAGCCCAACCAGAACAACCCGGACGCGAAAAGGACGGAGCACGCAGTCACACTACGCAGCACGGCGTTCTCTGTCACGGGGAGTCCGGTGGGCCACTTCGGCAGCAGCCCTGGCCCTGGGGCCCAGCGGCCTAGAAGAAGCCAATCCGGTCTGGCGGCCAGTACGTAAAGAAGGCATCGCCGATGATCCAGCTCGAGGGCACCGGGCCCCAGAAGCGGCTGTCGTCGGAATCCCCCCGGTTGTCCCCCATCACGAACCACTTCCCCGGCGGAATGCGGATCCGCGTGGGAAAGCTGCACTCGGCTTGACCGGCGGCGCACGGGCGGATGTAGCCATCGGCCTCGGGCCGGCCGTTCCGGATCACATGGCCGTTTTGGATCGTGATCACGTCGCCGGGGCCGGCGACGATCCGCTTGATATACGTCTCACTCGACTCTTGGTGGTCGGGCCAGTCACACGGAGCTGAGGGAGCGTGCGACCGTCCGCACTGCTCGGCTTCGGCGCCGACCGGGGGATGAAATACAACGATCTGACCGACGTGCAGCGAGTCAAACAGCCGGTCGACCAAGACGCGCTGGCCCTCGTTGATCGTCGGCTCCATCGAGGCGCTGGGGACCTCGTAGGGCTTCACCGCCCATGCCTGAACGGCAAGCGCCAGCCCGACAGCGACCGCAACCGTGAGGGCGAGCTCGAAGAGCGCACGGGTGCGGCGGCTCGAGAACACGACTAACTGCGGCCCCGCGGACGGGCTCGATCCGCCAGGCGGGATCGCGCCTGACGCTCGGGCCTGACCACATGCGCCCGCAGCTGCGAGCGAGCGGGGACCGGTGGACGGGGGGATGCTTTTGCCCCCGAAACCTGTGGGAGCTCGGCGGCCAGCGCCGTCACGAGCGACATCACGACTACGGCCAGCCAAGCCGGCGAGCGCAGCCCGCTGAGTCGGGCCCTGAACCGGCGCTCCGGACGAAGTTCCCGAAACGCAGTCCCGATCGCCTCCGGGTCCCCGACACGCTCGAGCGCCTGATCTGTGGCAGCGCGCTCCGACAGGCCACCGGCACGCAGGTCGGCGATCGCATCGTCCAGGTGATCATTTAGCTCGCTCAGCAGACGACGGCGCGACCACGGACGGCGGTGCAGCTCGGCCTTGACGGCCGAGACGAAGTCGTTGCGGGGATCGTGGCTAATCGCCAGCCACCTCCGACGCGGAAACGAAGACCGAGTCGATCGCATGGCTCAACCGCCTCCAGCTGTCAAACCGCTCTCGGACCTCGCCGGCCGCGCCGCCAGACGATGCATAAACACGACGGCGACGCCCGTTGACGACCTCCCATCGACTCCCGATCAATCCCTCCCGCTCCAGCTTGTGCAAGACCGGATACAGCGTCCCCTCGGCCACATCGAGCATTCCTCCCGAGCGATCACGAAGCTCCAAAGCGATGGCATAGCCGTGCAGCGGGCCGTTGCCGAGGACGGCGAGGATCAGACCTTCGAGCTGCCCCTGGAAGCTTAGCCCCTGCATACATCGGAATTATATGCATCGGGCTCACAGGTGTCAAGTTGCAGGCTTGGCGCCTGCGTCGGGACATGAACCAGCGTCTGTGATGACAGGCTGGCACGTACGTAGTAACTCAAAGACATGGGTCGCCCTCTGATAGCCGTCGCGCTGGCCGGTTCGCTTCTTACCGCGGGCTGCGGGTCCGCAGCGACGGTCCGGGCTCATCGCGAAGCCGACGTTCGGACCGTGATGGTCCCCTCTGACTCGGACGGCTCGTGCTTCGTCAGCGCTGGGGGCGTGCCGACATGCTCCTTGACGCCCTGCACCGAGTTCGTCCGCACTCGCACTCCGGGCCTCGTCCTGAGCAGGCCGGTTGGCGGAGGCTCGGGCTGCCGTCGCGCCCGAGGCCTGCCTGCCCCCGTCGGCGAGCAGCGGCTCAGCGTGCATCCACCAAGCCGAGAGCCGGCCTCGCCTTAGCCGTTCACGCTCAGGGGACCACGTGCCAGACGCGATAGACGTCGGGCGCGAACCGTGACACCCACACCTCGCTGTAGGCGCCAGCACCTGGACGGGCATCCGGGAAGAACAGGTTCACGACCACGGTCCGGCTGGCCAGGCCGCTCCCGCACAAGCGCAGGACCTGGCCCGGCTCGCCGGCGACGCGGTGCGGCGAGAGGGCGAGTCGGGCGCGGTAGGCGCGAGCGCCTTGCGCTTCGTTTCGGTCCTGCTGGTCTGAGAACTGGAGAGCGGCGCTCACGGCCGGGGCGATCGCACCACCAGACAGCGCCAGCGCCGTGTGCGGATTGCTGACGGCGCCGGCGCCGCCCGGACAGCCCCCGGATGTCCGTCCGGATCGATTCGACGATGCGCCGAATCCGCCTGAGGTGTTCGGCTTTTTGAAATGGCGCCGACGCCTTTGAGCGCCCGCCGGTTGGGGCGTGCGGCGTCCGGAACCACGACCCGCTCCATCGCCATGATGAGCGTGTTTCGCGCACGGTTGGCAATTCGTGCCGATGCCAGTGCCCGTGCCGGTGCCGCCGCCCAGATCCCCTTGGGCCACCGAGATCGCTACCCAACCACCGGCGGCGAGGGCAAGCACGACGGCAGCCAGATGGCGGCCCTTCACGTATCGCAGCCTAGCGCCGGATATGCCTCCTCGTCCAGGCGATCAGTCCTCGTACTCGTCTTTGCGCCGGAGCCCGGCCCCGGGCAAGTCAGACTCAGGCTTGGGCGTGCGCCTGAGCAGGAAGGAGTGATACGGCGCCACGAACGGATCGGGTGCCATCACCGTGTAGGTGTGGTACACCCGGCCATCGTCGCGGGCGAACGCGATGAAGCCGGGGCCTTCGCGGAGCCCGTCCTCGAGCTTGGCGCCGATCTCGGCCGCCCAGCCATCGAGCCACTCGGGCGGATCGTCGATCAGCCCCTTGATCTCCGGCATCTCCCGCGCCTGCTCAGGGCGGAGCGCCAGCCCGAAGTCGAACGGGAAATCGGTCCCGTACGTCGACACGTAGGGAAACCGCCACCCCATGCGCCGCTTATAGGCGAGCAGTCGGTCGATGGGGGCGCGAGAGAAACAGATCATCGTCACGTCCTGGTGAGCGAGGTGTACAAGCGTGCCGTCGAACTCGTCGCCCAAGCTGGTGCAGCCGGGGCACGCCCCGAGCTCGTAGTCAGGCCCGAACATGATGTTGTAGGCGAGCAGCTGCGTGCGACCGTCAAAGAGCTCAGCCAGCGTCTTCTTGCCGTCTTCGGTGTCGAACTCGTACTCCTTCTCGATCGGCACCCACGGAAGCTGGCGGCGCTGCTCGGTGACCCTCTGGCCGAGCTCGGCGTATTCGGCCTCCAGCTTGGCCAGCTCAGCGCGTGCGGACTGCCATTCGTCGCGGGTACCGATTCTCTGCTCTGACATGTCTACCTCCTTCGTCGGCGCTCAACATAGCTCGGCACGAGAGTGCCATCCATACCTACGTTAAGACCGACTTCCGGCCCCGAACTCATCGCCGCCGGATTAGACTCCGCGCGGCCCGTGTCAACGGATCCCGAGGCCGATTCCCAGGCGAGTCCGCGGACTACCGCCGCGAGCGCAACCGCCTATTGGAAGCGGAGATCGAGCTTCGCCGGGCTGTCGAACGGGTCGCCGCCCAAGGCCGAGACCTTCCGCTCGGCGGTGTCGTTCCTGAGGACTACCGCTTTGTGACTACCCCGTTGTGGAATGTCCTTGACATGACCCCCCAAGGACGGGGCTCGGGGTCGAACTTCCCATCGCTGCGCTGCGAGTAACTCCCGTGGTTGCGCGCCCGCGGGTGGTCGCGCGGTGTCATCCGTCGGTGATGACGTGCGCGGAGTCGGGCCGTCCCTCCGGCGAAGCGGCGCTGTAGTCACCGAATGGAGCATCACGCTGCCTGGCCGCCGCCCCGGCACCTTCGCTGGAAGCCGTCTGGATGAAGCCCTGGGCCTCAGGCGTGTTGCGCATCAACCCGTCCAGGATCGGGCCGAGGGTCTGAGTTGATGCCAGCCCCATGTTCTCGTAGGTCTGGTTGACGATCAGCTTCATCGCGGCCAGCTGCGACATCGGCAGCCGCGCGAGCTGGGCCGCCTGCTCGGCCACCGCGCCCTCGAGCTCCTCGAATGGCACGGCCGCGTTGATCAGCTCGATATCCGCCGCCTGGCGGCCAGACAGGGGCTTGCCCGTCAGCGCGTGCTCTTTCGCCTTCGTGAGACCGAGGCGGTAGATCCACATTCCGGACAGGTAGCACCCCCAGATCCTCGAGTAGGGAGTTCCGATCTGGGCGTCCTCGGACGCGATCACAAGATCTGCGCACAAGGCCATGTCGCTTCCCCCACCCACGCACCATCCGTGAACTTGCGCGATCACGGGCTTGGGCGTACGCCACATGCTCATGAATTTCTGCGTTGGACCGAAGGCCCCGGCCCAGACAAAGTCCTTGCCGGGATCCCAGCGCCCGTCGGTGGTCATCGTGTCGTCCCAGTGGTGAAAGCCGCCGCCGAAGTCGTAGCCCGCACAGAACGCTCGCCCCGCCCCCCGGACGACGATCACTCTTATTTCGGGATCGACAGTCGCCTGGCGGATCGCCGTTTCGAACTCGTCCGGCATCGGCGGGACGATCGTGTTCAGGCGATCGGGCCGGTCTAGGGTAATCGTGGCCACGGGGCCAGCGGTGCTGTAGCTGATGGTCTCAAAGCCCATGACGCGCCTCCTCGTTGTTGGCCGCGGGATGCAGTGGCGGCGATATCACTGAAGAATGCCGACTGCCCGCGAGATGATCAGCCCGAGCGTGACCAGTGAGATGAGTCCCTGGACATTCATCAAGGCCTTGGCCCGCTGTGAGTTCGGCATGGCATCGGTTGCGCTGAAAGCGAACGCGGTGGTGAACGCCAGCGACAGGTAATCGACGAATCCGGGCAGCCAGGAAGCCGGTGTGTACGGCGCTCCGCCGTCCATCTCAGGAAAGACGAAGTCGGGGTGCCCCTCGGGCGTCGTCGGGTCGGGATGCCGGATTCTGTTGGCCGGACCGCCACGGTCAAGCTGCCAGTACCAGAGAGCGAAGATTAAGACGTTGGTCAGCCAGATCGCGATCCCGGACAGGATCAAAGCGCGACCGTTGTCAACGCTCTTGTGGAGAAGCTCGTGCGTGAGCAGGTACAGCGACACTGCATTGGCCACGTTGACCAGGGCGATCAGGCAGATCGCTGCCCGACGGCGAAGAGGATGATCGACATCGATGCGCCCGCGCGGCGTTGTGGCCGCCAAGCCGACGAGCAGAACGCCCTCAAGCGAGGGCAGAAGCCAGTCCGGCCCGACCGTGAGCTTGCCCGGAAGTCGCACCTGCAGCAGGATCGCGGCAAGGACACACAACTGAGCCGGCCAGTAGGTAACTCGGCTTGCCCGATGGACCAGCGCCGCGCCCCCGCGCGAGAACCCCGAGGAGCCCCGCTGGCGGCCGGGCGGGGGATGGTCGGGCAGGGGCTCCTCCTCCGAGCCATACGTCACGGCGCCGGAGGTTAGTAGCCGCCCCAGCCGGAACTTTCAGGCTCCGACCAGGACGGATGCGCTCAGACGCGCAGGTCGCGCCCGCGCCGGCGCCTGGTCAAGTGGTGACGTTGGATGCGCGCGCGCCAGCCTCTATCGGCCGGGATCGCACTGCCCAGGTGTCCCACGATCGCAACCACGATGCCGACGCAGAACAGGACACACACGATGATCAAAACGATGGTCATTTCCTTCTCCTCACGGATAGGCGAGTCGGTACCACCACTGGTTACCCGCCAAACGCCCCGCGGATGCATTCGCCGATATCTGATGTCTGGTCAGGGGTCTGACTCAGCCGAGTCGGATCCCGGCCAGCTGGCGGCCCTGGGCAACCAGGTGCCCGCTGCGATCTCAGCGCTATAGCGACTTCAGATCGCGCCTTGGCGTGAGCAGAGTGAGCCCGATCAATCCGGCGAAGAGCGCCACCGCCGCGATGATCCAGGTCGCGCGCCTGTACATCTCGAGCGTCGCACCCAGAGAGTGGGGTGAGCCAAGCACGGCGATCAGCACCGCCACCCCAATGGCTAGGCCGATCTGACGGAGCATGTTGATCACCGCCGACCCGGTGGCGAAAGAATGCGCAGGGAGCGCCGAGGCGCCAGTGGCCATGAAGGTGGGAAGCGTAAGTCCGACGCCGGCGCCAGTGAGGAGCATGCCGCCCAGCATCGCGCCCGCATAATCGGGTTTCAGCCCCATCGCCAGCGCCCACCAGGCGACCCCCGCGGCAAAGACGGTGCATCCGGCGGCGATCACCGGGCCCGGCCCAAAGCGGCTTATCAGCCGTCCAGCCACCAGGAACGAGAACACAGGGACCATCAGCGGTCCCGGAGCGATCGCGAGCCCGGTGCTTAAGGGCGACCAATGCCAGACGTCCTGGGCCCAGAGGACACGGGACAACAGCATCCCGCTGAACGAGATCATGAAAACGAGGGCCACGGCAGACGCCCCCCACAGCTCTCGCAAGCTCCACAGCTCGCGGTCGATCAGGGGATTGCGCGCGCGAGCGCATCGGAGGGCAAACAGCAGGAGCGCCGCCAGCGAGGCCGCCAGGGCCGTAACCGTCCTGGCGTCGCCCCACCCCCACGTGCCGCCCCTGACCAGCCCGAGAGTCAGGGCCCCGACTCCCCCGGTGATCACAAAGGCCGCCAGCGGGTCGGGCATCGGAACTCGATGGCCCGGTACCCGGGGCAGGCCTCGCCAGCCCACGACGAGAGCGAGCAGCCCGATGGGCACATTGACGTAGAACACCCAGCGCCAGCTGGCTACCACGAGCAGCCCGCCGACAACCGGTCCTGCGGCGGCGGCGAGACCGCCCACCGCGGTCCACGTTCGAACGTTGGTATGGCGACGTTCCGGCGCAGACGTGGCCAGGATCAGCCCGAGCGAGGTCGGCGTCAGGAGCGCTGCGCCCGCAGCCTGGATGACGCGAAAAATGATCAGCATCCCAACGTCGGGGGCCGCGCCACAGGCGGCCGACGCGACCACGAAGATCGCCACGCCCAGCAGGAAGGCTCGCTCCCGCCAGTAGCGCTCGGCGATCCGACCGAATAGAACGAGGAAGGCCGCGTAGACGATCGCATAGGCGTTGAGAACCCACGACAGATCCGACAGAGCAGTGCCCCGGAGGTGGAAGTCCCTCCCGATCTGCGGGAGCGCGACGTTGACGATGAACAGGTCGAGGCTTGCGAGGACCACCCCGGCGCAGACGATCGGCAGCACGAGGCGGGGGTTTCCCGAGGGCTCGGTGCGATCCGCCGCATCTTGTTCCACGCAGCCCACAGGCTGACTTAGGACTGCCATAGCCAGCGACTCTATCACACTGACTAAGCCCGGCCAAAGTCAGCTATCCTGTTCCTCGTGGAACACGCGCTCCGAATGACCGGCCGGTTGGACCCCCGAGAGGGTTGGACCGCGGACCGGTGCACGATCGCCAGGGCACTCGAGGTAATCCCCACCCGCTCGGCCTTCCTCATCCTTCGTGAGGCCTTCTACGGGACCACGCGGTTCGACGACTTCGCCCAGCGCGTCGGAATAAGCCCGCCGGTAGCCGCTGCCAGGCTGAGGGAGCTGGTGGACAACGGGTTGCTGGAGCGTGAGGACTACCGCGAGCCCGGTCAGCGGACCCGCCAGGGCTACCGCCTGACCGACAAGGGCGCTGACCTGTTTCCCGTCCTTGTGGCGATGATGCGCTGGGGCGACCGCTGGCTCGATGACCGAGGCGGCCCGGTCGAGCTCCGCCATCGCGATTGCGGAGAGCCGGTGGCTGTCGAGCTCCGGTGCGCCGCCGGTCACGAGGTCACGCCGGACGAACTCGATCTCGCCTCCAGACGGCGCCGATGACCAGATTCGACGGCTTCACCCCTGCCGTGGCCAGGTGGTTCAAGGGCCTCGAGGAGGACAACAGCAAGGAGTACTTCGCGGCCCGTCGAGCCTTTTTCGAGGAGTCGGTCCACGGCCAGATGGAGGCTCTTCTCACCGAGCTGAGCGAAAAGTTCCGCGGTGAGGTGAAGATGTTCCGTCAGAACCGAGATGTCCGCTTCTCCCCCGACAAGTCGCCCTACAAGACGAACACCTACGGCATCCTCTACGGGTCGGAGCTCGCCCACCAAGGCCTTTACGCCTCGATCTCGGCACGCGGCCTGATGGCTGGAAGCGGCTACTACGTGATGGCGCGCGATCAGCTGGAGCGCTACCGCGACCACGTCGACGACCCAATCTTCGGCCCGAAGCTGGTGGCGGCAGCCACAAAGGCGCAGAAAGCTGGGCTCGAGCTGTGGGGAACAAGCCTGGCCACCGCCCCGCGCGGTTACCCAAAGGACCACGAGCGCATCGACCTGCTCCGCCGCAAGAGCCTCACGCTGGGCGCGATGCTGAAGGCGGGCCGCGGCATCGGCCGTCAGGACGCACTTCGGTTCGTGGCTAGGACGTGGCGGGCATCCGCGCCGGTCACGAGTTGGCTGGACGAGCACGTCGGCCCAAGCACACTGCCGCCCGATCGGCGGCGCTGGGGTCGATCGTGACCGGGCCGCCCACCCCAAAGACGTGACCTGGCTGCCCAGCCGAACATAAGAACGGCAGCCGGCTGTTACGCCCTCGTTATCGGTGGAGTGCCACAGTGGTCGTCATGCGCAAACGAACGATGATCATCTCTCTCTCCGTCCTAGCTGTGGCGGGTCTAGCCGGTGGCGCCTACGCGGCGACCCGATCCACCCCAGGTCTCATAGCAGTGCCCGCGCAGATTGCTGGCGCCGAGCACTCTTTCATCAACGACGTGGCCAAGCGACTCCACGTCACACCGGCCCGCCTCACGGCCGCTCTGAAGGGAGCAGCCGTCGACCAGGTCAACGCCCAGGTCAAGGCTGGCCACCTGACCGCAGCGCAGGCCAACGCCATCAAGCAACGGCTCGTCCACGGCTTCGGCTTCCCGTTCGGCCCGCTCGCGTTCGGAGCTCCGCCATTGCCTCCCGCTTTGGCCTTCGGCCAGGTCATGAAAGCCCCAGGGTTCTTCGGTCCGCCGGCCGTCCTGCCGGCAGCCGCAAAATATCTCGGCCTTACCGTGTCTGCGCTCATGAAGGAGCTGAAGTCTGGGAAAACGTTGGCACAAATTGCTCAGGCCCGGGGCAAGAGCAAGAGTGGGCTCGAGCAGGCCTTGATCGGCGCCTTCAAGTCTTTCCTGCAGAAGACAGGCGCGGCCGGACACATGCCGGGGGCGATGGAGCAAAAGCTCCAGGCCGCGCTGCGCAAGTGGGTCCAAACCATCGTCACCACGCGCGGCACGAGCGGGCGGCCGTTCGCGCTATCGCTGCCGCTGCCGCTCCGCGCGGCCAATGCCCGCGTACAGGTCCTTCCCGGCAGCGCCGGCGTACAGGTCCCCGTTCCGGGCAATGTCATCATCCGGTCGGCCAGCGGCCCGCCGTTCTTGCAATGGATGATGGGCGGCCCTCCGCCGCCGGCAGCCCGGCTGAAGGGCGGACCTCCCGGCCGGTAGGCACGCAGCAGGTACCGTAGGGCGATCAGGCCGCGAGCAGCGACAGCCATCCTTGCCCTAGCCATCGCCGGATGCGGGTCCGCGTCCGCGGGCACGACCACCCGCCAGTCGACGACGACGCAGCTGGCCGCAATTCCGAAGGTCCATCCACACGCCGTCCAGCCGGTCGCCGGCGCCATTCCGAGGACACCTGCCGCCAACCCCACCGCACCGGGTCTCCCGACGGGAGCCCCGCCCCCAACTGGACCGGCTTCGGTCACCAGCGCTCCGGCCAAGGGCGCTCCGACCAACGCCCAGGTGAAGGCCGCGATCGCCCGGTTCCAGCTCGCCATCGGCCGCTACCACCTCGACCGACTCAACTTCTCCTCGGACTTGCTCAACCCGGCGTCACTGCCATACACGCAGTGGAACGTCAGCATCGCCTCGGTTTACACGGACTACGGGAAGCCGATTGCCTGCGGCGGAGTCCTCCATGTGCCGGAGCTCGGCGTGGCCAATAAGACTCTGCCCTGCGGCACCGAGGTGATCTTCCTTTACAAGGGGAGGGCGATCCGGGTGCCGGTGATCGACCGTGGCCCATACGTGGCGGGTCGAACCTGGGATCTCACCGGGGCGACTGCCGAGGCGCTCCACTTCCCGGGACTCGGCCCGATCCAGTGGCGACTCGGCTGACAGCCGGCGGCGCCAAGCCTGAACACCGCTCGTCCGTTTCGTTGTCAGTCGCGGCCACGTGTCCGGTGGCGGTGCACATCGGCCAGCAACCGGACGCCCCGGTCGATCGCATCCTGGACCATCGAGCCACACCCGAGCACCAGGCCCGGTGGAGCCGATCCTGTGTAGCTGTGGAGCGATAGTCCCTCGATCCCGACTCCAACCCGGGCCGCCCTGGCGATCAGCCCGGCCTCGTCGACGTCATCGGGCAGGAACACGACGATGTGGAGGGCGTCAGCCACCGGCGATGGCCGCCAGCTCGGCAGCTCGCGGCTCAGCGCAAGCAGCAGAGCGGCGCGTCCTTCCGCGTAGCGCAGGCGCATCCGGCGCAGATGCCGCTCGAGCTCGCCGCGTGCGATGAAGTCGGCCAGCGCGAGCTGGCCGGTCACCTCTGATCCCGCGTCCTCGATCGCCTTGGCCGAGATCAGGGCCCATGAGAGCCACGATGGCAGCAGCATCCAGCCGAGCCGCATCCCCGGCGTCAGACGCTTGCTGGCCGAGCCGATGTACAGAACCCGATCCGGAGCGAGGCCCTGGAGCGAGCCCACGCGATCACGGCACAGCTCAGCGTCATAGTCGTCCTCGATGATGAGGCGGTCGCCGCGCTCGGCCCAGTCGATGAGCTCGGCGCGCCGGCGGGCGCTGAGCACGCCACCCGTCGGGAACTGGTGCGCCGGGGTGACCACCACCGCCTCGGCCGAGCTGCGCTCGAGTGCCGCCACGTCGATCCCCTCCGGATCGACGGGGATCGGCCTCACCGCCAGGCCCGCCTCCTCGACAATCAACCGCTGGGCGTGCCAGCCCGGCTCCTCCAGCGCGACCTCCTCGATGCCGCTGGCGTGCAACCACCGACACGTCAGAGCCAGCCCCTGCCGAAATCCCGTGGCGACGAGCAGGTGCTCAGGGTCGGCGACGGTGCTCCGGACCCGGCCCAGATAGTCGGCCAGCGCCTCTCGCAGTTCGGGCACTCCGCGGGGATCGCCATAACCCACCGCATCCAGCGCCGAGGAGCTCCAGGCCCGGCGCAGCGAGCGCAGCCACCGATCCCGCGGGAAGCCGATGAGATCAGGCAAGCCTGGGCTGAAGTCGTAGGCGAACTTCAGCACCAGGGGCGGCGATGGCGGGCGCGGCGGGTGGGCCCGCATGCCAGGGGCGACCCGGACGGGGGCTCCCTGCCGAGTCTCCAGATACCCCTCGGCGACCAGTTGGTCGTAGGCCGAGGTCACCACGCCACGCGAGATGCCGAGTTCGGCGGCCAGGCCACGACTCGAAGGCAGCCACGCCCCCGCTTCGAGCCGTCCCTCCCGGATGGCATCCCGAAGGGTGTGCTCAAGCTGCTCATACAACGGCGCGTCCCCGCTGCGGTCGAGTTCGACCAGAAAGTCAACTGGCCCTTTTTTAATCCCCATAACTGGAACTGTACGTCAGTCCAGCAGCGCCGTAAGGTTCGCGCCATGAACGAGATCACAGTCATCGGAGGCGGGGTCGCGGGCCTTACCGCGGCCATCACATGCGCAGAGAACGGCGCCGACGTGCAGTTGTTTGAGGCGCACGAGACCCTCGGAGGACGGGGGCGTAGTGCGGACGGCCAGTACAAGGCGAACCTCGGCCCCCACGCCATCTATGGAGGCGTCCTCTCGGAGTGGCTGAAGGCCCGGGACCTGTTGCCGGCGCTTGCGCGCCCATTGCTCACGGGCGTTCGCTTTCACTACGAGGGGGGTATCCATCGCACGCCCCCGCTCAGCCTGATCCCTCCGGGGCTGCGGCTGCGAGGACGCATGGCGCCGACAGACCAGTCGTTCAGATCATGGGTCACCGACCACAGCGACGCGCGCACGGCCGACTTCCTGTCCAGCCTCGCCGGCGTTTACACCTTCTACCACGACCCCGGTGAGTTGTCAGCGGCCTTCGTCTGGGAGCGCACCCAGCGGCTGCTGCTCACCCCCAAGCCGCCTGCCCGGTTCATCATCGGCGGCTGGACGACGCTGATCGCCGCCCTGGCGAGCCATGCCCGGTCGCTCGGGGTGAGGATCGTGACCGGGGAGCGGGTCGACGACCTGCCGGCGGCGCCCGTAGTCGTTGCCCTGGAGCTCTGCGACGCACGCCAGTTGCTGGGCGATGAGACCCTCCATTGGCCCAGCGGCAAGACCGTGTGCTTGGACCTCGGGCTCGAGGAGCACCGCGGCGACCCGTGGATCATTTCCGACCTGGAGAGCTCGGGCTGGGTCGAGCGCTACTCGGCCCAGGATCAGTCACTCGTGCCCTCCGGGGAGCACCTCATGCAGGCCCAGATGCCGATCCGGCCCCACGAGGATGCCGAGGGGGCCGCTGCTCGGCTGGAAGCGATCATCGATGCCTCTTTCGAGGGCTGGCGCGACCGGGTGACGTGGCGTCGCCGTCAGGTGATGGACGGTCGCAGCGGCGCGCTCGACCTACCGGGCACGACTTGGCGGGACAGACCCGCGGTCGACCGCGCCGACGGCGTCTTCCTGTGTGGAGACCAGGTGGCGGCCCCGGGATGCCTGGCGGAAGTCTCGATCGCCAGCGCGATCGAGGCAGGGACGCTGGCGCTCGAATATGCCCGCGGGCGCGAGCTTCGCCAGGTGGCCTGAGCCTCGCGAGTGCCCCAGGACCGCCGCTGAGGTTTCGCTAACCCTGGAAGCGCAGGCCGTCGAGCGCGATCCCGAGGATGTGATCGATCTGCTCGGGATCGGTGGCCTGGATCTTGGCGATCCCGCCCACCAGTTGGATGATCTCAGGGAACTCGATGTCGCGGCGGACCACACCGGCCTCCTGGGCGCGCTTTAGCAGCGGCTCGCCGGCCGTCCCGATCGAGGCGCGGCAGGTCTTAAATAGCGGCGCCTCTTTGTCCATGTAGTCGAGCAGCTCGTGGGCCAGCGCTTGCTTGGTGACCATGTAAGCCACGAAGCGCCGTAGCCAGCTATCGAGGGCCTCCCAGGGGGAGGCCTGGTCGAGGTCGACGGCCTTCTCACAGAGCTCCTCGACCTCACGCGCGTAGACCGCCTCAAGCAGCGCCTGACGGGTCGGAAAGTGGCGGTAGAGGGTGCCAATTCCGACACCCGCTCGCCGGGCGATCTCCTCCAGCGAGGTCGAAGCGCCGCGTTCGGCAAACGCATCGTGCGCGGCCGAGACCACCTTGTCGTAGTTGCGCTGAGCGTCCGCCCGCTTCGGCCGGGCCAACAGCGTTTCAGAGGGTGTCTCGGTAGCGCTCATGCGTGTCTTGGCAAATTTTCGCTTGACAAGTGGAGGGCTCCTCCGTATAGTTCCGGAGGGTTCCTCCACATATTCTGGAGGCGCCCTCCAGTTTACCACCGAGTCGTATCCGCTTCAACAGTTGGGATTTGTATGAATTTCGCTCTCCGCCTCTCCCCCTCCTTCGACCGTCGGCGCCTGCTCACCCTGGGCATCGTCTGCCTGGCGCAGCTGATGATCGTTCTTGACGTCACGATCGTGAACGTCGCCCTCCCGTCGATCCAGCGCGATCTCCACTTCACGCAGTCAAACCTGACTTGGGTCATCAACGCGTTCCTGGTCAGCTTTGGCAGCCTGCTGCTCCTGGCCGGCCGGCTCGGCGACCTAGTCGGTCGCCGGCGCGTGTTCCTGGCCGGCTTGACGGTGTTCACCGCCGCTTCCGTCGCTTGCGGCCTCGCTCCGACCCAGGCCGCCATGATCGTGGCTCGCTTTATCCAGGGTGTCGGCGCCGCCATGCAGGCATCGGTGATCCTGGCCATCATCGTGACCGAGTTCCCGCAAGCTAGCGAGCGCGCTCGGGCCATGAGTGCGTACGTGTTCGTATCAGTGGCGGGTGGCTCCCTTGGGCTGCTGGCAGGCGGATTGCTGACCCAGTCCCTGAGCTGGCACTGGATCTTCTTCGTCAACCTCCCGATCGGCCTGGCCACAATGGCTTCCGCTTCCGTGCTGCTTCCGCGTGACCGCGGTCTCGGGCTCGGCCACACGATCGATTGGCTCGGCTCACTGCTCGTCACCCTGTCGTTGATGAGCGTCATCTACGCGATCGTCCAGGCGGGGGCCCACGGCTGGGGCTCCCCCCAGGTGATCGGATTCGCCGGGCTCGGCGTCGTGCTGATGGCGTCGTTCTTGAGGCTCGAGGCACGGATCCAGAACCCGATCATGCCGCTGCGGATCCTGGCGCTGCGAGGCCTGGTCAGCGCGAGCCTGGTCCGGGGTTTCCTCGTGACCGGGATGTACTCAACGTTCTTCCTGGGGACGCTCTACCTGGAGCATGTGCTCCACTACTCGGCGCTCCAGACCGGCGCTGCATTCCTGCCCTGGACGCTGACGGTGGCGGTCCTATCGCTTGGAATAACGGCGAAATTGGTCGCAACATACGGGCCGCTGCGGGTTCTGCTCTCCGGGATGACGACCGTGATCGGGGGGCTGCTGTTGCTGACGACGGTCGGTCCGCACACAGCCTTCTTCCCCACCTTCTTCCTGGCCGCGCTGGCGGTCGGTTTCGGGATCGGAAATGCCTTCATGCCCCTGCTGACGCTCGCCATGGCCGACGTGCCGGCAGCCGACGCCGGCCTGGGGTCGGGCATCACGAATGTCTCGCAGCAGATCAGCGCCGCACTCGGGCTGGCCGTCCTGAGCACCGTCGCCAGCAACCAGTCGAAAGCCCTGCTGGCAGCACACCACACACTCACGTCGTCTCTGCTCGGCGGCTACCACCTCGCTTTCCTGGTGGGGGCGGGCGCCATCGGGATCGGGATCGTGGTCGCGATCGTGCTGCTGCGCACCCGAAGCGCCGAGCCCAAACTCCACGTCATCGAAGCTCCGGACGCAACGCCCGAGCGGGTTGCCGCGACCGAGCTCCAATTTGAAAGGGAGGCCGCATGAGCACTCCAGTTACCTTGAACCTGGTCACCGAGGCCGTCGTGGCCGCCTACATCCACGAGCTCTCGACTCAGCAAACGGCAGCGGACCCGAATCCGCAAAGGAGCGAGGCGCCCGCAGCTGCTGGGAAGGGCGCCGGCACACCGTCTACGAGCTGACCGCCGGCATCTGTTTGCCCGCGCGCCCCCGCGGTGATGATCGTGGTGTGATCGAAGGAGCGATGCGCCGCGGGGACCGGGTGCTCGGCAATCTCGTCGAGGGGAGAATTCTGGCCCGCCATCGCCATCGCCTCAGCAAGCTCGGGCACCAGGAGAGCTTCTCGCCTGGGCACGGCCTATGGGCCTCCGGCGATCCTCCACCCCGGCGGGGTAATTCACTCGAGGTGCTGATTGACGGCGAGGAGGTTCTGCCCGCGATCGCACGCGCGATCCGACGAGCCCGCAGTCACGTCCACATCGCCGGCTGGTCGATCAGTCCGGAATTCGCGCTCTCCCGCGGGCCAGATGCCTCATCGGTGCACGCTCTCCTGGCTGAGGTGGCCCGTCAAGCCGAAGTGCGGGTCCTCCTCTGGGCGGGTGCTCCGTTCCCGGTTGTCCGGCCCGACCGGCGAGATGTCCGCCGGGACAGGGCCGCCCTGCTCGAGCGGTCTGGTGTGCGCGTGGCACTCGATCCACGCGAGCATCTGATCCACTGCCATCACGAGAAGATCATCGTCGTGGACGACGACATCGGGTTCGTCGGCGGGCTAGACCTGACCGACCGCGACGGAGACCGGTATGACGACCGAGACCATCCCAACCGGGGCAAGCTCGGGTGGCACGACCTGGCCTTCCGCATCCGAGGGCCCCTGTTGGCCGACGTGGCTAGCCATTTCCTGGATCGCTGGCGGACTGTAACCGGCGAGCACCTCGCCGGACCGCCTGAGCTGGCCCCGGCCGGAAACGTAGAGGCTCAGTTTGTCCGCACGGTGCCAGAGGGCGTGTACTCGTTCGCGCCCCAGGGAGAGTTCCGGATCCTCGAGTCGTATCTGCGGGCCCTTCGCTCGGCCCAGAACCTGATCTACATCGAGAATCAGTTTCTGTGGGCCCCCGAGATCGTGCGGCTGCTGGCAGACAAGCTCAGACAGCCACCCAGCCCGGACTTTCGTCTCGTGGTCGTTCTGCCTTCGCGGGCCAATCAGGGCCAGGAGGACACGCGCGGGATGCTTCAACTGCTCCTCGACGCCGATCGCGGAGCCGGGCGCTTTGCCGCCAGCACGATCTCGGCTGTCGGGAACGACACCGTGGAGCGGGTGTACGTCCACGCCAAAGTGGCGATCGTGGACGACCGCTGGCTGACGATCGGCTCGGCCAACCTCAACGCTCGCGGGTTGTTCAACGACACCGAGGCGAACATCGTCACCCACGACGAGCGCCTGGCTCGTGATACCCGGCTGCGGCTGTGGAGCGAGCACCTGAGCTGTCCGATCGAGGAAATCGACGGGCACCCCGCCGAGGTGATCGACAGGCTGTGGCGACCCACCGCGCACGAGCAGCTGGAGCGCGCCGGGCGCGGGCAGCCCCGCACCCACCGCCTGGTGGAGCTTTCAGCCAGCTCCTATCGCGCCGGGCGGCTCATCGGTGCGCTCGATGGTCTCGTGGTCGACGGCTAGCTCCGGCCGAGTCGTACCGCGGCCGGCACGTACACGAGCCAGGTGGTCAGGGCGAGCGCCGCCGCGATTACGAGCGGCAGGTAGAGCTCGGTCTTCAACAACAGCGCGCCGCTAAGTGCCCCGACGAGCATCGCCAGCACCGTGGCGACGCGGCGAATCGCATCCTGACCAGACCCTCCGCTCAGGGGTGACTGAGCAGCCAATGCGGTGAGCGTCCCGGTCAGCACTGTGGTCGTCAGATCGGGCACGCCGATTCGCCGGGATACGGCGTTGCGCACGCCCATGGCCAGGGCAAGCGCGACGATCATCAGATAGGCGCTCACGCTTCCTGGCCGGACCGTCGTCGCCACGCCCAGGACCGCCGCCAAGCCGACCAGGGAGGTCTCGATCGCCAATGCTCGCGCCACCAGCGTCGGATGACGCTTGTCGGAGTGCTTCACGAGCACGCCCCCTCCCATCGACCCCAGGAGAAACGCCGCCAGCGACACCGTGGGCGCCACCACCGGCAGCCCGCCGCTTCCCGCCAGACCAAACCCCAGGAGCACAACGTTTCCGGTCATGTTGGCGGTAAAGACGTGCCCCAGAGCCAGGTAGCTAACGGCATCGACCAAGCCGGTACTGAAGGTGAGCACGAGCAGCGCGCGAGTGAGGGGATGCCTCACGCTCTTGACCCCTCGCATCAGGACGTCCTCATCGACGTGGGTGCCGACCGAACCACTGAGAGCGCTCATCGCAGGGCTCCTTTCCTATTCAGAGGGCGGATCAGGGCACCCAGCGCTCGCCCGCCGGGGTGACCACGAGCTCGTGCGTGAGGGCTCGAAACTCCTGGGTCACCAGGAACAAAACGGCTGCGGCGATCTGACTCATGTCAGCCAGCGCCGCGCCCGGGGTCTCACGCGTGAAGGCTTCAGTCTTCGGAGACTCTATGGTCGCGTCCACCGCCAGCAGGGCGACATGGATGCCCTCCTCGCGAAGCTCCTGGGCGGCAGCCTGGACCAGCGCTCGGGTGGCGAATGCGCCCGCCGCCCATAGCCCCCGCCCAGGCATTGCCCGCCGCGACGAGCCGCCCGTGACCTGGATGAGCGCGCCGCCACCGTCGCCGCGCAGCGCCGCCGCGCCGGCCGAAAGAAAGACGAACGCCTGCTCGGCCACGGCCACGGTCCACCCCTGGAAGGCGGCGAGATCGGCCGAGGCCAGCGGACCTCCGCCGAAGTCACCGGATGTGGCCCGCGCCGCGGAGACCGCGTTGACGACCGCTCCCAGCGGTCCCAGCTCATCACGGGCGCTGTTCAGCGCCTCGCCCAGCGAGGCCGCGTCGGCGGCATCGGCGTCGAGCGCCAGCGCCCCCTTCTGGCGCACCCGGTCCAGCGTCTCCTCGCTGCGGGCCACGCCCGCGACGTTCCAGCCCAGCTCGAGAAAGTGATCGATGATCGCCCCGCCCAGGTTTCGGGCGCCGAGCACCACGGCAGCCTTATTCATTCCGCTCCCTCCGGTCATTTGCGTTTCCGATCCCGCCATTCGCGCTCCTCCCCGCTCTCGCCATTCGTCAATTGGAAAATAGTCTTGTAAATCAATTGATTCTGTGTACTATTCCGCCTGTGGGCAATCTGTATGTAGCGGACCTGAAGACTCCTCCGGCTCGAACTCGCAGCGGCCGGAGTGAGCGATGTTGTCGCGAGCAGTTCTAACCACTGCCCTCGGACACCGGGCGACGCCGCGGTGTCCGCCTCACATCGACCACTCTCAGGAGAAAGTGAAATGCCAAGAATCGTCGTCACCGCAGAGCCTAAGGTCCCCGCGTCCGAGACCTCGGTGTTACTGGACGAGCGGATCGTGACCACCGACCTGGACAGCGATCACTTCGCCGCCCAACTCATCGAGCGCATCGGGTGGGCACTGCTGGACGCGGACGGAGCCGAACACCACCCGGCGGTTCGATAGCCGGACGGTCCGGGACAGCGCTCTCATGCACGGTCACCTGCCCACGTAGCGATCGCGCTTCGTGGGTAGGTGAGCGCTCGGTGGCGTAGAACTTGGGGGCATGCCGTCATCTGAGGCCACCGTCGTCGAAGCCGGCGGTCGCGAGGTCCGCGTCTCAAACCCCGACCGCGTGATCTTCCCTGAGACCGAACGCACCGCTCCGGTCAGCAAACTTGACGTCGTCAACCATTACCTCGCGGTGGCCGACGGCATCATGCGGGCGCTGGAGCGGCGACCGACGACGCTCGAACGATGGACCAAGGGTGTCCATCCAGATGTCGTCGTGTCCACCCGCGAGCGTGGCGGTGGCGATGCCTTCTTTCAGAAACGGGTGCCGAAGGGCGCGCCCGACTACCTCGAGACGTGCCGGATCGAGTTCCCGTCTGGGCGGACGGCGGATGAGATCTGCCCGACCGAGATCGCTGTCGTGGCCTGGGCGGCTCAGATGGGCACGATCACGTTTCACCCCTGGCCCGTTCGCCGGGAAGACGTCGACCACCCCGACGAGCTGAGAATCGATCTCGATCCCCAGCCCGGCACCGATTACGCCGATGCGGTGCGGGTAGCGGGCGAGGCGCGGGCGCTGCTGGACGACCTCGGATACGTCGGCTTCCCCAAGACCTCGGGAGGGCGGGGAGTTCATATCTACGTCCGGATCGAGCCACGCTGGACCTTTACCGATGTTCGCCATGCGGCAATCGCGTTCGGTCGTGAACTCGAGCGCCGCCTGCCCGGCCAGGTCACGACCAAGTGGTGGAAGGAAGAGCGCGGCGAGCGCATCTTCGTGGACTACAACCAGAACGCGCGAGATCGCACGATCGCCTCGGCCTACAGCGTGAGGCCCAAGCCGGGTGCCCCCGTGTCGGCCCCACTGGCCTGGGAGGAGCTCGGCGAGTGCACCCCGGAGGACTTCACGGTGGCCACGATGCCAGCGCGCTTTGCCGCAGTCGGCGACCGCCACGCCGCGATCAATGAGGTGTCCCACTCGCTCGAGCCGCTGCTCGAGATGTACGAGCGCGACGAAGCGCAGGGCAAGGAGGACATGCCCTATCCACCGGACTATCCAAAGATGCCGGGCGAGCCGAAGCGGGTCCAGCCGTCTCGTGACCGGGATCGCCAGCGCTGAATCAGGCGCCTTCCGGCGTCAGGTCGCCCTGAGGGAGCTTTGGCCGGGCGTGGCGAGGCGCGGGAGCCGACGGCGGCGGAACGACCGGTCCGATGTTCCCGTCCGGGGCCTCATCGAGGTCGATCATCACTGGGGCGTGATCGCTGGGACCGCTCCCCTTGCGGGCCTGCCGATCCACCCAGGCGGCCTGAACGCGCTCCGCCACCGGACTACTGGCCAGAACCAGGTCGATCCTCATCCCCAGGTCCTGGTGAAACATGCCCGCGCGGTAGTCCCAATAGGTGAACACGCGCTCGCTCGGCCACCGGTCCCGGACCACGTCGTGGAGCCCCAGGTCCTCAAGCTCGGCGAGCGCGGCCCGCTCGGCCGGCGTTACGTGCGTGTGGCCCTCGTAGGCCTCGGGATTGAAGACATCCTCGTCCGTGGGCGCGATGTTCATGTCGCCGCACACGATCTGGTCGTCCGGGCCGGCGGCGACGAAGTCTCTGAGCGATGCCATCCAGGCCAGCTTGTAACGGTAATGATCGGAGTCGGGCACCCGGCCATTGGGGACGTAGACCGAGACCACTCGGATCCCGCCGCACGTGGCCGACACGGCACGAGCTTCCGGATCGGGAAACCCGGGGGCGCCGGGAATCCCTTGTCGGACCTCGTCCAGCCCGACACGGGAGAGAATGGCCACCCCATTCCATGTGGCCTCGCCATGAAGCGCGACCTCATACCCGCGATCTGACAACTCTCGCCCCAGGAGGTCGGTGAACGCGTCATCCGGGCACTTCGTCTCCTGAAGGCAGACGACATCCGGTCGGCGCTCGTCAAGCCACGGAAGCAGCCGCGGCACACGCTGCTTGACCGAATTGACGTTCCAGGTAGCGACCCGCATCCACCCTACGCTAGCGGCGCCGCCTCACGGAGTCAGTCGAGACCAAAGAGCACCGCTCGATGCAGCCCTGAGACCCACCAGAGCACCAGTACCACGCGCCTATAATGGGCCGCCAGCGCGGCTGTAGCTCAGTTGGCTAGAGCGTCTGCTTGCCATGCAGAAGGTCGAGGGTTCGAGTCCCTTCAGCCGCTTTTAGGAAAGCCCCAGTAGTCCGGGGTTTTTTGTTGTCGATGTGCCGGTGGTCCCATCGCGAGTCACGATTGGGCATCAAATGACCCTCGGGGGACCGAAGCGAAGTCGAGCCCTGCGCCGGATCTCAGGGTGGTCGCGGACGAGCACTCTGACCGTGGGACTCCACATCGGTACCGCGACGGATCGGCATGGGGTAGCACGGCCTCAATGAGAACGCTCGGCCCGGCGGCCTCGTCGGCGTAGACCCGGAGCGTGAGAACCCTTGACGGGAGAAGTACCGGAATGACACGATCACAACAGCGGCGCTAGACGCAACTGACAGCGTGTGACGGAACAAGCCCAAGGGGGAACTGAAGTGGGACTCGGACGTTTGTTGTGGGACTACAACAGCTTCTACAACAAGTACGACAGGAAGCGCGCACGGCAACGACGGGCGCAAGCCACCAGGGCGCGGGCGGCGAAGCAGCAGGCTCGCGACATCCAACAGCGCCACGCGAGCGCGCAGGCGGTGTTGAAGCAGCAAGGTCGTACTGGTTACACGGCCGCGGAACTCCGTGCGATACGGATCCAGCTGGAGTCTTCCGGCGTGCCGCAGGCCGAGGTCCGGGCACGGATGCGGGTCCTCAATCAGTACAAGCAGCCAGCCCGCTGAGGGGCGCGCTCAGTAACACTGAGCGAGCCTGGTCGGGCTAAAGCGGCAGCGACCGTTGTCGCGTGCCGGCGTCCATGCTGACGTGGAGTTGTGCAATGGATCGTTGCACGATTGGCCTATGCGGTTCGGTCGTCTTCCGTCGAGGGGAGGTTGAGGACGTCGTCGTAGATGGCGTCGGCGGTTTCGATTTTGACGGCGAGCTCTTCTTCGAGCTGGGGTAGGTCGGGTAGCGCTGGCCTGAGCTCGGCGGGGACGGTCTTTGTGAGAGCGATGTCTGCGGTGGTGTATCTGGCTACGGCGACCGGCGTCTGGATGCCTCGTAGTGCCCATTCGGTGACGGTCTTGTTTCGACCGGGGCAGAGAACGAGGCCGATGGAGGGTTGGTGGCCTTGGTCGCGGTGGAGTGTGTCGAGGGCGTTGAGGTAAAAGTTCATCTTGCCGGCGAACTCTGGTTTGAAGTCCTCGATTTTCAGGTCGATGACGATGAAGCGCCGCAGGATGTAGTTGTAGAAGAGCAGGTCGAGGTAGAACTCTTGGTCTTGGCCCGTCTCCTGGCCGGGTATGCGCAGCTGGACTTGGCGGCCGACGAGCGCGAAGCCTTGTCCCATTTCCATGAGCCCGCCGGCGCTGGCCCAAAGACGCCGACGGAATGCTCTCCCTCTTCGGCGCCCGAGTCATCCTCGCAGGCAATCGCCGCTCCCACGCCAGTGCGAACAGGGCATGCCGCTGCTCGAGACGATCGAGCAGCGCGTCACCAGCCAAGGCATCCCCGTCGACTCGCGGATCGGCTACGGACGCTCTACCGCCACGCCCTTGGGCGGCTCCTCGATCAGGAGCACTTCGACCGAGTGATCGTCTCCGCCACCGACAGCCCCAACATCGGGCTCAGCAGCAACGACCTCGAATGGCTGCTCGACAGCGTTCCCGCCGAAGTGCTCATCCTCCGCCCCGCCCCCGAAGACAACCGACTCATCTCAGCAGCCCGCGTCAACGGCCACTTCTAACGCGGACCTTCCGAAGGAGCCAGGAACTCGGGTCGGCAGGACCCGCTTTGCCGAGTAGTCACGCATCTTCGCGCTACGTCGGCCGTCCCCGCTTAGCGCGGATATGGGAGCCGCTCGCGTCACGCCTCGGGCCGGGCGCGGTCGTCGAACTCGCGGTTGGCGACAAGCAGGTCCGACGCTCTCGTGCCGGCCGCGCCCTGATGAGCTGTGTTTGCGAGTGCTCGCACTCCAAAAGCCTTGCATGAAGACGTGCCCCCATCGCAGGGCCGGTTTCCCGGCTTGTTGCCGGTTTGATCGACTCAGTCGTCCACCTCGGGGGTGTTCGACTCCCCCCCGTGCTTTCGCACGAGCGCGACGACCTCGTGCCGGAGTCCAATCGACGGGCCACCGATCAGCTCCCATGCCCGCGCGATGCCGATCAAGAAACAGACAACGACCAGAACCGAGATGGTTCGCACCTCACCTGAGTCAGCGGAATGAGCGATCAGTTCCAGCGCCGCGATTAGCTGGACCACGAACGTTGCCGCGAGACCCAGCAGGAATGCCGCCTCTCGGGCATCTCGCCAACCCCGCCGCCGAAAACGGAACAGCGAAAGAACTGACGCAGTAAGGAACATCAGCCCGAGGATCGCCACCACCAGCGCAGCCCAGCCCACCTTGTCTCCGGGGATCAAAGCGAACAGCGACACCGCTAGCGCGTTGGTGAACGCCACCAGCGCCGCTGACGCCCGAACCCGGTGGATCTGTATGTGTTCGCTCTTAGCGAGCCGCTCCTGCGACACCGAAATCGCGACGAACAACAGCCCGATCAACGCTCCGGCGACGCCCGCGCCAGCCAGAAAAAACTCGTGGAGGCCCGCCGGCGTCACGCCAGCATTTTCGCGCAAGACCGATCGCCCGGCGGGTTCGCCGGAGGACTCGGGATGTGTGTGGCAGATCGTGGGTACGTTTCCTAAGCGCGGAGGAGGGCAACCCATCAAGAGCGCGAGACGGGGGCTGGGCGGATGGGCTCGACGAGGCTGGGTCCGCCGGCCTGCAATCGTACGCTGCCGCACCTCGCTGAACATCTTGCGGGAATCGATGTGTCCTTCCCTGGCGCGCCATTCCGTCTAACGAGCCCAGATTGGTAAGCAGTCGTTTGCGAGAACCGGGGTTCCAAAACCAGCGCACCGATGCTCCGCCCCGCAGCCTTTGAGGACCCGAACTCCGCTGACGCCGCGCTACCGGCCCGAGCCGGCCGCCAAGATCCGGCGAAGCAGGTACAGATCAAGGACCAGGGGGACGACGAACACCAGGCCCCACCAGCGTCCCGTGGCGCAAAGCACAACAACGACGACGGTGATCCAAACAGCCAGCAGCAGCCGGATCACCAGCGATGACTTCCGGTGTCGAAGATCCCAGTTCATCGTTGCCGCACAGTACTCCCGACCGGCCCCCTCTCGGGCATCGTCCGTCGAGATGCTCACGATCAGGTAATCCGCGTGATCGATTTCCATGCGTTCCAGCCGACGACCTCAAAATCCCGATCGAAGAAGCGGTCACCCGGCACCGCCCAACCGCATAACCCCTTTGCCACGCGAGCGATCGTCCCGAGCCGGACCCCCTTTCATGGTGCGACGTACCTGTCGGCGCACACGCTGGCGGTCTCGCTTTGCGCGGAAAGCGGGGCTAGAGAATCCACGCGAAAGCACAGGCGCCGAGCAGGCTGCAGGAGACCACCGCTTTGTCGCCGATGCACTCGTGGGGGTCGCACGGGTCGGAAAGAAGAAAGCGATCGCTCGATCCCTAGGAGATCGTCGGGCGCTGGGACACCTGCTCGACCGTCAGGTCGACGGCTGAACCCGACAGTCTGACTAATCCGTGCCGGGCCACGTCGCTGTGGCGCGGACGCCATCGCCCTCCTCGGGCTTAGGACCGCCAACGGCGATGACGTCGAGCCCGTCAGGACCAGCCTCGAATGCTCGGACGACCTCGGGCGCGACACGGATGACATCCCAGGTCCGGAGCTCCTGGGTCTCGTCGTCGAGCAGGATCCGACCGGAGCCAGCAACGACGACGTAAGCCTCCTCCTGCTCCTTGTGGCTGTGCGCCATCGGGCTGCGCAGGTTCGGGGCGTACCGAAAGAGACTCACCCCAAGATCGCGGGAGTCCAGGTGCTTGCGACCAAAGCGGCCCTCGAGTCCTTCTACCCGTCCCGCGACGGAGTCCTCGAGCTCAAGCAGGTTGACCTTCGCAAAACGGGACATGCGATCTCCTCGGTTGGACAACGAATCGTCACGGGTGTCGCGGACCCTAGCTGTTGAGCCCGGCCGTAGGAGGTCAGACGTGCGGAAGGTAGCCGATGCGATCGCCCGGTTTGAGAGCGCCCCGATTGCGATAGCGGTCGCGCGAGGATGCCCGTGGCATGTCAAGCCGGACTTATGCGGCGAACGCCTCGCGGGCCAGGTCGCGGTAGGCGTTGACAGCCCGATCGAAGAAACCGTAGGTGCCGGCATCGCGAAACTCGGTGGCCGCCTGAATCAGCGCACCGAAGGCGTTGTATGCGAACGCGCTCCCGATCGATACGCGGCTGACTCCCGCCTTGGCGAGCTCGGTGACCGGCGGGAGTCCCGGCACCGCGAGGACGTTAATCGGGCGGTCCACGGAATCCAGAACCGCCCGAACCTCCTCCATGCTGCGCAGCGCTGGCGCGTATAGGACATCTGCCCCGGCCTCCTGGTAATGCTGCAATCGCGAGATCGTGTCGTGAAGGTCGTGTTCGCGGCGAAGCTGGTTCTCCGCTCGCGCCGTGAGGACTAGCGGCGCCGAACCGGCATGTGCCGCCTCGGCGGCGGCCCTCACCCGTTCGGCTGCGAGCCCGACGTCGTAGATCTCGGTGCCGCTCCAGTCCTCCACCGAGCAGCCCTCCACCCCGGCGGCCGCCGCCAGCCGGACTGTTTCAGCGACGCCACCGGGGTCATCGGCAAAGCAGTTCTCGAAGTCGCCATTCACGGGCAGCCCCGTCGCCGCGGCGATGGCCACGGCGTGCGCGATCGCCTCCTCGCGGGTGACGTTACCGTCGAGCCGGCCCAGGGATCCCGCGAAGCCACCGCTGGTCGTTGCGAGCGCCTTGAAGCCCATCGCCGCGAGCAGCTTGGCCGATCCGAGATCCCACGGGTTGGGGAGCAGCAGTGGCTGCTGCGAGAAATGCAGGTCAAGAAACCGGGAGCGAGCTCCGCCCTTGTCGGTCATGCGTAAATCCTTTCGTCGTATGGACCTGGGGTTTTTAACGAGCGGCGCCCGGTGGCCGTGAGACGGGGCCGTCAACAAACCTAGGACGGAGGTCCCAGCAGGGTCGTCACCACCGTGTCGTCGCCATTGCGATCACCGGGTGTGGGCGTCCCAGCGGCGAATCTAGTGGTGCAGTGCGTTGGCGAGGTGTACCGCGGTCGAGATCGTGTAGGCCAGCCCGAGCAGCCGTCGGAACGCGTTGACGCCCTGAAACAGTTCGAGGTAGGCCCAGATGGCCATCGCCAGGTAAGAGATGGCTTGGGCGTACGAGTGCGGGCGTCCGTGGGTGTAGTGGGCGAGCAGCCCCGACACGAACGCGAGAATCAGCGGCGCGTTCGGGAACTGTACGATCGGATAGGACCGCGGGAAGCTGAGCTGGGTCAGACGCTTGAACGCGCGCCAGCACGCGCCCGGGGCGTTCAGAACCGGGTGGCGTGACGGCTTGCCCGACGAGCTCACGCCGGGGCCCGGGCGCAGGCCAGCAGCACGAGCTTTGCTGGCCGCGGCAGACGCTTGATACGTGCCTCCTCGCGGCGGGCCGTGGTGCGGTCGGCCATCGGGATCGCGAGTTCGAGCTCGACGGGCAGCCGGCTGGCGGTGTAGCGGCTCCCAGCGCCGGATCGATGATGCGCAAGCCTGCGATCGAGCTCGACCGTCCAGCCCGTGTAGAGCGACCCGTCGCGGCAGCGCAGCAGATACACCAATGCCTCAGGCATCGCCCTAGGGTTCGCCGCGGCCCGGGCATGCCCTGCGCGGCGTGGCATGCCCCGCACACGGCCTGATCTCAAGCACCGCTCCGCGGCCTGCCCGATCTCGACGAGGCCGCCGCCAGCGACCGGACGATCGCGATCATCCCTTAAACCGTCATGCCGTGCGATTCGCGTTGGCGACGTAGGGACCTTCCGGTTCTGGGGAACCACACCGGCCTAGAGTGGTGCGGACCATGTTCGCACCGCTTCTACAGGCATGGGGGTTCCTATGACCATCTACCTTGAGCCCGAGCAACTGGCGCTGTTCGAGGAGCTGTTGGAGGCGTGGCGGGTAACCCCGCGGGATCAGCGTCAACCGTTCATCTACATCCAACTGATGGAACAGAACGTGATTCAGGGGAATGGCATCAACAAGGGGAACGTCCCGGACGGCGACGTGGAGGCGTTGCGCACGGAGGGCCTCATCAGCTTCAATGGCGACACCTTCACGATTCCTGCGCGGTCGATAGCGATGTACCAGGAGTGGAAAGCGTCGCGCGTTGAGCCTGTCGCTGACGTCGAGGATCAGATCACTCGCTACCTGGACTCCGAGCGATTTCGAGCACGCTATCCCGACGCGCACTCCCGCTGGCACGAGGCTGCGGTGGCTGCTGTGGGGTGAGGACTCAGAGCAGGAGCTTTCCACCATCGGGCACAAATGCCGTGAGGCGATGCAGGAGTTTGCGACATCGCTCCTCGAACTCCACGGCGTGCAGGACGCGAACCCTGACAAGGCAAAGACACGCGATCGGTTCTCCGCTGTCGTCAATAGTCGCCGTGCCGGGCTCGGGGAACGCAAGTCCGAAATCTTGGACGCGCTGTTTGGGTACTGGAGCGCAACAGAGAATCTGATTCAGCGGCAGGAGCATGCCGGCCAACGGGAGGGCGAGTCGCTAACGCCCGAGGACGGCCGGCGGGCCGTGTTTCAGACGGCTGTTGTGATGTTCGAGGCAGATCGCACGCTCTGAGCAGGCGCTTCTCTGTCGAGCATGAGTGGCTCCTCAATGTCGCCGATGCGATCGCACGTTGGAGACGCCAGGAAGGGTGAAATGCGATCGTCCGGGAGTTGGCCGACGTCCGTGCAGCGCAAGCCTGGACCGGAGCCGCCCACCGGGACCCTGAGCGTCACGCTCGGCTCCCGAAACATGAGACCCTGATACCGGATGACTGACGACCTACCAGCACTATTCCTCGTCGAGGGGGACGGCGACAACAAGCGCCTGAAGCCATTTGCCTCGCCTGCGCTGTTCGCGGAGAGCAACCTCGAGCGAGATATCGAGGGATGGGTCAAGACCAGCATGTTGAGTGACGTCCCGGTATTGGGTGAGCTTGCCCTGTTCGCTCAGCAGTCCGGTTATAGAGCGCCCAACGCTCGCCGCCCCGACCTCCTCGCGCTCGACGGCGACCGGAACGTCGTTGTCATCGAATTCAAGCGTGACCACGCACCCGAAGACATCATCTACCAGACGCTCAATTACGCCGCGTGGATCGCAGAGCAGCCGTACGAGGTGCTCAACGCCGTCGCTGCGCAGTTCTTCGCAAGGCTGCCTGAGTCGGAAAGGCCCTTGAGCCTCAAAGAGGCCTTCTACAAGCGCTTTCCCGCGAGCACGGTGGAAGGTGCGTCAGAGGAGGACGAGCCGGCGCTCCCGACCGATCAGGAGTTCCTCGCCGGCTTCAACGCGAACCCTCGGATCGTTCTCGTAGCCACGGAGATCGGGGACGAGATCCAGAGGGTGATGGGCTTCCTCTCAGATCATAGTCTGAGCGTGGAGGGTCACGAATTTCAATACTTCAAGTCGCCGCAGGGGGACGATCTGATTCTTCGGCGAGCGGTCGGAGGGATGCCAGCGGGTCGGCCGAGCTCGCCGCCAACAGGCCCTGCTTATCGCACATTGGACGAACTCACTGCTTACGTTGACGACGACACCGTGAGGCAGTACATCCCGGCCCTTCAGGCCTTGAGCGATGAGTTGCCGTTTCACCCCGACGTGACCTTCGCCATACCAGGCAACGGCAACTGGCGCGTGCGCTTCCTTGGCAAGTCACGCGCTCAGGGTTACTTGGCGAAGAGGTGGGCATTCTGCTGGTGGTCCGACAGGTTCGACGACGACATTCAATGGTTCAAGGGGGGGCGGCTATCGGCGCCCGAGCAGGTGAAGGTCGACGCGAATGGAACATTCCGCTTCCATCTCCGAACGACTGGCGATCTTGGCGTCCTCAAGGAAGCCCTGCAGGCGGCATATGATCGCGCCGCGAGCTGACCCACGCAGTCGGACTGCCAGATCCGTCCAACAGCGGCCACGATCGCGTTCGGCGCGGCTACGTTCGCGCGTGAACACGATCACGGACACGGCGCCCAACCTCTCTGGCAGTAGCGATCCTATGTCGCCAACTCGATCGTCAGCTCGGCGAGGTGGGTAAGCGCAAAGCGATCGTGAGCACGCCAGCTCGCCTGGTGACGCCTACAGCGCGTCGCTCTTGGCTCGGTTGCACGCCCCGCAGAGGATCTGCAGGTTTTGCACGCTTGTCGCGCCACCGAGTGAGACGGGCAAGATGTGGTCGAACTGAAGATCCTCATCCGACCCGCACTGCACACAGCGGCGTCCGTCTCTTTCGACCACTGCGCGGACCACCTCCGTCGGTATCGGGGCGCGCACCGACCGACCGTTCTTCTCCCCTCTCATCAGCGCATGCGCTGATTTCAGTAACCAGTCTTCGCGTCCCAGCCGTTGCACCGCAAGCGCTTTCACGTCATCGGCAGAGAGATGGTCAGCGTCCCAGTAGAAGCGATCGCGGAACCACCACAGTGACTTGCGCCCGTTGTGGCGCAGGCGTACCGGGTCGTCGAGCTACTTGCCTCGCCACGCCTGAATGCGCGCATCCTTCCAGCGCTCGGAAGAGATCTTCTGACCCGACCTGAGAGTCCAGCGGCCAAGGAAGATCCGCGGCAGAGCGGGCCCGCTGAGCGGTACCTGGACAGGCTCGTCCGGGCACCAAAGGAGGTCTGGCCGCCCGGGCGACCGCACGCCTGCAGTCCAGGCGCCGGCATCCTTCAGTTCGTTTGTTGTGGCGCGCTCTCGATCATCCGCGCTAGCTCGGTGCGGGTGTAGCCATTCTGGCGGCCGAGTTGCACTAGCTCGGCCACTTTCGCGCGGACGGTACTGCTCGTGGGGATACCGGTGACGCGGATTCCGTGTCCTTGGCGGAGTTCCAGCAGGCCCTCGTCGCGCAGCAGTCTCAACGCACGAAGGACGGTGTTGGTGTTGACCTGCATGACGGCGGCGAGGTGACGCGCGGGGGGGAGTCGGTCGCCTGGTTTGGCTTCGCCGTCGGCGATCGCTCGACGGATCTGCGCGGCGACCTGCTGGTGCAGGAGAGCCGGGTCGTCGCGGTCTACCTTGACACCCAGCATTGTGCCAGTCATAGTAGCTCATCAAATGATCACTGAGAGCCCCCCGCCACGATCGAGCCATCTGGCGAGATCACCCGACGCGGGGGTGATCGAGGAAGCCCGCTCACGACAGCGGCGCCACCGCCGACTGGGCGTGACCTTATTGCTCGTGGTTGCCGTGGCCGCCCTGATCGGATTTCTTAGCAGCGGCGGAGGTGGGGGCAGTGGGCACGGCGGAGCTTCCATCGCTAATGGCGGCGCAGCGTTGATAAGGGGCTCCACGCGGCGGCTACCGCGCGGACGCTCGACTGCAACATTGACGATCAACGCTCCGGCCGCACACGCATACGACGTGACCGTGGTTGCTCCGGCAGCATCGGCCATCGTCTTGACCATGAAGATCCCAGCCGTCGCCAACGATCGAGCAATCAGCCCCGCAGCCGGTTGGACCGTGAACACACTCAGTGACTCGAGCTGCCACACAAAGGCCGGGCACACCAACTGTTTGCTGCATTTCGCCGCAGGGGGAAATCCGGGCGGGAGATGGACCGGCATCGTTCAAAAGACCTCCATCCCGGCAGCTGCCGTCCACATCGGCATCGTGTTCGCCCGACACGCTGGCAGCTTTCCCGGCTAGGTTCGCTGACCAACCGATCCTCACGAAGCACCGGACACCGGCAACGCCCGTCACCACAAACTCGTCGACGAGCGTCGCGGAATATGGACAGCGCTTACTAACGACCGTGGCTCGATCAAAGGAGGTCTCGTTCCCGTATCCGAGCCTTCCCCTCCAAATCGCCAAAAAGGAGGTCCCCGGCGGACGGCTGCTTTGTTCTGAACGAGCCGGCATTCGGGACGCGCCCCGCGCCATCGCTTTCGCGTGCCAGCAGCCGCAACACGCGGTGCGTACGTATCGGCTCGTCGCATTATGCGAGCGTGACTCGAGTCCGTAGGGGCAAGTACCGCGACCGCCGTGAAAGGGCGATGCGTGCTGTTCGCGTTGACTGATTTCGTGGACGCGGCGCGCCGACCGGATGGGCCCACCGGGCGTGATGGCTCGCTGTCGCAAGTAGCCCGTTGCGAGAGTGAGCGCCGTCTGAGAGCCGTCCGGGTGCGGCCGCGTTGGGTCGGCTGGTTCTTGACGTTGGTGGACGCTCGAGCGAGAATCACGTGGATGGCCGAGAGCCTTTGGGGAGCCGTGCGTTCGCTTTCTCGCGCTCGCGGGTTTCGGGTCGGGGCCGCGGTCGCTGTGTTGGCCTGCGTTGGGGTGTCGGCTTCAGCGGCTGTTGTTTCCTCGGCTTGGAAGGTTGTGCCCAGCCCGAACCCTCGCTACAGGGGCGGCGTCTTCACGTCCCTGTTCGGGGTGGTGGCGACTTCCGCGACTGACGCCTGGGCGGTCGGCTCGTACCAGAGCAACAAAGGCCAACGAAGCTTGATCGTGCACTGGAATGGCAAGGCGTGGACGAAGCTGCCCGCCCCGACGCTTGGCGGCTCCGGAGGTTTGCTCACGGGCGTGGCGGCGACTTCCGCCAGTGACGCCTGGGTGGTCGGCGGGTACACCCCAAAATCATCCACCAACCGAGCGGCGGTCGAGCACTGGAACGGCAAGGCCTGGAAGTTTGTGCCTAGCCCGCAACCTGGCGGCTTGCACGGAATTGGAACCTACCTGGAAAAGGTGGTGGCAATTTCGCCCACCGACGCCTGGGCGGTCGGCGACTACTCCCGGAGCGCCACCGGAACGCAGCTGCATACCTTGATCGAGCACTGGGATGGCCAGGCCTGGAAGGTTGTGCCCAGCCCGAATCCCGGCGGCTCGTACAACACGTTGTATGGTGTCGCGGCGGTTTCTGCTAATGACGTCTGGGTGGTCGGCACCTCCTCCCAAAGTCTTCACGTGGACCACGGCTTCATTGAGCACTGGAACGGACAGGCATGGGAGATCGTGGCCAGCCCGAACCCTGGCAGTACCTCTGCGCTACAGGGCGTGGCTGCCATATCCCCGACCGACGCGTGGGTTGTCGGCGGCGGCAGCCACGAAGCCCTGATCGAGCATTGGGACGGCCAGGCCTGGAAGCTTGTCCCCAGCCAGAACCCCGGCGGCAGCTACCGATTCTCCGCAGTGTCGGCAACCTCGGTGTCCAATGCGTGGGCGGTCGGCAGCTTCAGCACCAACAGCAACCCGAGCGGGCAGCCTCTGATCGAGCACTGGAACGGCCAGGCTTGGAAGGTTGCGCCCAGCCCCAGCTTTGGCGGGTGTTATCGCTGCTCCAACAACCTCGATGACGTGATGGCGACATCCGCCACCAACGCCTGGGCGGTCGGCACCGTCGGCCCAGACGGGTCGTGCGCCGGCTACCAGTGCACCCGAAACGTGATCGAACGCTGGAACGGCAAGACCTGAAAGCTCCAGCACCGCTGCCGATGTGATCGATTAGCGGCGGGGAATCCAAACTACGTCTTGAGCCTGTAGCTCAGGGAAGCGCCTAATCCATCTCTCGTTGAAAGCCGGTTCTGCAACGGGACCGCAAAGGAGGCGAGCACGATCGCAGCCGGGATGCTGAACACGAACGTCCATGCTTTCCCAACACCGAATCCCACTCCGACGCAGAGGACGAGAATCGCGACCCACGTGACGACCTCCCACCGGCGATTTACAGCCCGGAATTTCTCGCGCTCGTCCGTTTGCACCTCTCCAGCATAGGCCCGCACGGCTGTTGGGTTGATCGAACTCCAGCAGCCAAGCCTGGCTGGCTTAGGTTACTTCCAGCTGCAGCCGTAGCCCACGTTTTTGTGGGTTGTTCGGTCGGCCCGGACCAGCGCTTTCACCGGTTGGCAGTCGTATTGCGGCGCACCGCTCATTGGGTGGAGTCTCCACCCTCCGTTCACCTGGTAGCGGCCCGGCCCAAGCTGGAAGTCGAAGCGGTGTCCCTGGTGAACCTGTTGGCGCGCGACCAGACGCCCCCGTGCCGTAAAGACACTGACCTCGCCAGCTTCCGGAGGTTGAGGCCGGACAGTTGCGAGGCCGCCCACCCTGTAGATCGCGCCGACCAATGACCCCTCGTTACCGCCGCGGCCATGTGATCTGGTTCCACAAACCGGATGCGGGGGCACAAAGGTCGTCGCGCTCTCCACGGCCTTGAGCCAAGCCTTATACGCAGGGGAGTGCGGGCTGGCCCCCGGGGGCCGCGGGGGGAAGCCATACTTCCCTAGCTGCGCGTCCGTCGCCGTCGCGGGATCAAAGCCCGCAGGCGGGTGAGAGAAGACATGGATGGGCTTGCAAGCTGACGGGTTCGGGTGCGCTGATCCGTTGGTGACAAGAAAGCCGACGACGACCAGCGCCACAGCGGTCCCTGCCGCAAGGCCAACCACCCTCAAACGCGAACGCCGGGCCACGTGCCCAGACTACGCCTGCGAGCGCCAGGCGTCACGGTCTGCAACCGGCTTGGATGACCGACGCGGGCTCCCCGTTAGATCGACCTCCAGGAGCCCGACTAGCCAGTGTGCGACCTGCGCTTAGCCCTCGGCGGTGCATGTCGCGCAGTTCGTCTGTTGCTGCTTGGCCATGTTGGTCGCTACATCGAGAAGGGTGGCGGTGCTCTCATGAAGGCTGACGATGTTGACGTCGACGCCATGCAGGTCGACCTCGACCCAAGCGGGGTTGGAGTGATCAGCATCGGTGTGCGGCGCGATCACCAACGTGACGTTGCCGTCCACCCGCGCCAGATTCACCGTGGCGTCATTCTGTGCGATGAACGTCGCAAATCTTTGCGCGGGATCCTCTTTGTATGCCCAGCGGGACATCATCACCGCTATGTCGCCGCCGCCGAACACCATCGCCGCGATGTCGCTTCGTCGATCCAGCCAAACGCTCGTGAGATTGCCGGAGTTTGCCGCGGCACTGTCAGGCACGGCAAACCGAAACGCGACACCGGCCTGCGCCCTGGCCAAGCTGACCCGCTTGCCGTTCGTGAGCGGCTGATTCGGTGTCACCGGCACACTGGACTCACTTGACGAGCCCGCTGTCCCCGAGGAACACCCGGCGAGGGTGCAGGCAGCGACAAATCCCAGAACCGCCGCGAGGGCGAAATAGCGGCGCGGATCGCCCGGAAACATCGTCGCTTGAAACATTACGACCCAACAGCGCGGCTGCCACATTCGTGGCACCCAGACACAGGCCCCGAGGCGGCCGAAGCGGACGGGCGTGGTCGGGCTGAACGCCGTCGCTGCCCACCGGCCCGTTATCGCAAAGATCGACTTCCGGAAGCCGAGCGGGTATCTAATTGCCGAGATGCATTCCCGAGCCTAAACTGGGCTTGTGAGCCTAAAGGACGATCAGCACCGTCCCCTGGGCGGCAGGCGGGCGAGCGCGAAGGATAGGTGGGCCAGCACGCGGTGGGTCGAACACTGGGGCGGCGGTCGCCGCGGGCTCCTGGCTGCTGTCACCCTGGCGGTACTCCTGTTCGGGCTCATCTACATCGTGCAAAACGTGCTCGGCTGGCCATCGCCCGCGAATTTTTGAGCCGTTGCTCCCTGAGCGCGACGAGTCGCTTCACATGTCGACAGAGTCAGGACTGGCATGCCTGCCGGGTTGATCGAGAACTAGCATGCCGAGCGGTTAGCCCTTTCTGCTTGGCCAGATCGGCTCGATATGACCCGGAAGCGGAGCCGGGGTGGCCCTGGCGAGTCCTGGTGCTTAGGTCCGTCTCATGGCTTGACGCAGCCAGAGAATTTGTTCGGAAGGTTGTCTGGGCCGGTCGCGATCGGTCCCTTGGGGCGCTGACCGGCGGGCAAGAAACCGGGGCCCTCGATGATTTTGCCGTTGAAAGTCGCCGCCCAGCACGGCAGATGCGTTTGCACTCGGTAGCCCTGACCCGCGCTCGAGATCACGTCGCACTCCAGCAGCTGCCGGAAGCGGACGGTCCCGGGGCTGCACTGGACCGTCACCGGCTGGGGTGCCTTGTACCGGGTGATCAGGATGCCCTTCATCGACGCTTCGAGCGTCGACGCCGACACCGATCGGACGGCAGCAAAGAGGCCAGTCGACGAGGTCTTCGGCGTGGACGAGGACGCGCACCCGGCAATCAATACCGCAACGACAAACCCAGCAGAAAGGCATCGCGAGCGCATAGAGGAATGCTATTGCCATAACTAAAACTGCTTCCGCCCTTGGCTGCTCCAACGATCGAGAAGGGGAAGCCAGCACCATTCGGTCCAGCTCCGTCCGGTCGGGGTCTCGGGCCTGCCTGCTGCTCGTAGCCCGAAGGGGGAGCGAGCGGTAGCCTTGGCGCATGTGGAAGCGGAGGGTTGGCCGCTGCGTGGGGTCTGGGCTGCTTCTGGCTGTTTGTCCAGGGGGCGTGGCCGCCGCTAGTCCAAGCAGCGTCCCCAAGGGTGTGTCGAGCGTTGTCTCCTCGGTGTTGCCGGGGGCGGCGAGCCGTCTGAGCGGAGGCACCCTGTGGATCGCCGTGCCCGATAGGTTGGCGAGATTGCCGGGAGCTGGAGCGGCCAAGCTGTCGGCGCCCGCGCCTCCGGCTCGCGAAGGAGCGGACGTTATTGCTGGGGAGCTCGGTTGGAAGGCAGCCGTTGCGGCTGGCCTTGCGGGTGTCGGCGATAGGAGAATCGTCTACTACCGGCTGACCGAGCGGCGGCATCGCTTCACGCCGTTCCAGGAGAACTACTTGAGCGGACAGCTTCGGCTGTATGCGGGCGCGAGCGAATATCAGCCATTCCGCAACATCGGCACCGTGCCGCGGAGCACACTGACAAAGCAGCTGCGCTCCAACGTTCGAATCCTGAAGCGCGCGCTCCCGTCTGGAACGGTGATCGCGTCCCAGCAGAAAGTCATCAGCGTCAATGCCCGCGCCGACGACTATGCGTTCGAGATTAACCTGAAGGTCGCTCACCTGGCATCACTGCGGCACTACGAAGGCGACCTGGTGTGCGGGCTGGGAACTGGGCTGGTGGGAGGCCCGACCGCACCGTCCGAGGGCTTGGCGATCAACGTGGTCGACTCCCGGGGACTGCGAGCCAGCTGGTGGAGCGCGGAGCGTGCGCAGACCGGCATGGGCGTCTCTGATCGTGCACTTCCATCGTCGGGCGGCAGCGAAACTGCGAGGTTCCCTGACATCACGAGCGGACCGGCACCAACCAGCTTCGGTTCAGGTGGTGGCGGCGGGGGCTCCTGAGCGTCCCCCAATCCTCTACCCCACTTCCAGTTGATCGAGTTCCACCAGCGCTGGGGCTGGCTCCGGGGTGGTTGTCCGTGGGCGTGCTGATTCGCTGCGCAGAGCGATGCTCGGGTAGTGTGCTGCCGCGATGACTAGGTGGCCGGTCTTCGTCTGGCGGCCTATGCATGAGGACGCTGGGTGTGCGTTGCATCTTGGCCAGGCGGTCACTTGGGACGTCGTGATGGTCGACGGAGTCGCGGCCGGCTGGCCGGCTGCGTTTCTCGTGGAGACGGACGTCGAAATCGTGGCGCTGGAGGACGTCGCACGCCCGACCCTCGTTGCACGGACAGATGAGTTGGTCGTGTGCTGGGGAGGGGCTTCCCCGACCGGGTCTCGCTTTCGGATCACCGCCGGCCTGACCGCAGACTTTTTCAACCCGCCGATCTCCACGCCGGTCGATGGGATCGTGCGCTCGATCTACGTCGCGATCCCGCAAGAGACCTCCGATGAGGCCGACTCCCCACGCGGTGGAAATACTTGGAGCCTGGCGGCGCTTGACGAAGCACCGCCTTCCCTCGCCGCGTACACAGACCTGTATTCGGCCGGGCTGCTCGTCGAGCTCGATCTGAGCCAGCAGTCTCCGCTCCCGGTCTGATCGACACCCAGCAGCCTGAGCAGGCACTCGGAACTTGTCTGTCAGGAGCGACGAGTTGCGACCCGCAATCTGTTGCCGTCAGGGTCTTCCAGGTCACACTCGCGACCAGCGAGGCCCTCTTCATCAACCGGGGTCCTGAACTCTTCTGATACGGCGTCGATGTCGTCCACGTAGAGGTGAACCAGGCTGTTGGGAGGTGCGTCGCCAGTGTGCTCCGAGAGGTAAAGCCGGACGCGCCCGCGGGTTACGGACACGAACCACGGGAACCCTGGCTCAAATTGATGCTCCCACTCCCTCCGGAACCCGAGGCGCTCGTACCACTCGACAGCACGACCAGCATCTTCCACGCGGAGAACCGGCACGACCTCCTCATCCATGGCGCCGAGCCTAGACGACCGGGGGACTGAGAGCGCACGCCTAGCCGGCTGTCGCAAAGATCGAGAAGTAGCAGCGCTGGAAATAGCGCAACGGAGCAGCGTCGGCAGGAGCGCCCTGGCTAGGTCTCACACGCTTGACTTGCCCGCTCGGTCGGTGGTACGTTCGCACGCGAGGACATGTGCGGGTGGATCGGACAGTGTCGGCAGCATTTTTGGGACAGGGAGCGTTCTTAGGGTGAGGTTGGTGGCCAGGCCATTCCTCGCCTGCCTCGCGTGCGTTGCCGGCGCGGGCTCGGTCCTGTTCCTGATCGGCGTCCTGCCCGCAGACGCCCGGTCAGCCCGATCGGCGCGCGCCACTGTCTTTGTTAATTGTCTGCCAACCGGGGCTGGCACCTCACCGGTTGCGTTTCAAGCCCAGCAGCACCCGAGTCGGTGTGACCTTCAGGGTGAACCTGAAACCCCCGCTAACCGCGCTGATTTCCGACGTGCGCATTGGTCGGAATGGGGCAAATCCAAGCCCGTCGCCTACGCCCGAGTCGACTACCGGAATCCCAGTCAAGGTGGACAGCGCTCATACCCGGGCCTTCTCGAGCTGTCCCGCATCCGGGCGGGATGCAAGGGTGCTTCTTACTACACCCGGGCGAAGGTGACGAACCAGGGTTTGAATCAGTCCTACACGCTTCACCTGAGCGCAGGCTGCGATTCGTCGCCATGACCGGCGATTCTGGTCTGTGTGGCCAGGATGGAACCGGAACGGGCAGGGGGTCCACCCCGGGACCATGCCCCCGGCCCTGCCGCAGCCTGGCGGGCGCCCCCGACGGTGTCGAGTTGATCGAGATCCACCAGCGTTGTATGGAGCCCAAGGGGGAAGTCTGACGGCAGCGTAGACGGCTCTTGCGCGCCCCTAGTTCAACGAGTGGCGGTGAAGGTGACCTTCCCGGAGCGGCACTCTCCGCCACCCGAGGCCTCGAACCATGTCGTGGCGGAGCCTGAAAGCTTCTTCCCATTGATCTGCCAGGACCAGTCTGACCCGGCGCCGGACTCGGCTAAGGAGATGGAGTACCCGTTGCCTTGATGTGTAACGAGGATGTCGCTAAAGGTTGTGGGCTGGGTCGTCGGGCCGGAGGGGCACTTGAACTTGAACTTTGTGGACCCGTCCGCGTAGAGCTTGGAACCCTTGTGGTAGAGCTTCAAGTGGAGGGCGAAGCTCTGGCTGTTCGTGCCTGTGTACCTGCCTGTGACGGCCGCAAGTGCCGTGGCTGAAAGGACTAGTACTGCGACGGCAGCAGCGCTCAGAATCCGGAGGCGCATGGACGACACCGACCATACTAGCCTGCCGCCTGCTACCAACAGCCCTGACGCGGCCGATGCTCGCATAAATCAGCGAGCTACCAGGAAGCTTCCGCAATGATCGAGCCGCGACAGCGCTGCACATCGCTCACAGCGGTAGCGGTCAGTACCGCTTTGGGCCACGAGAGTTGGAGTAACTGTAAGCGTTGACGGTGGTGCCGACCAGGACACATTGACCAGGCGCGTCACCGGCGGTTAGCCCGAGATGAACGGCAGCCCGCAAAGTTTGGGGCTCGGTGGCCTGGTAGATCGTGGCCTGTAGCGGAGCGGTAGTCGCCGCGGTCCTCGCCCCTGTCAGGCCACTCGGCTGGCCGCGAGGCGGCCCGAAGGCGGGCTCGTGGACTCTCGCTGCGCCAGGGACGAGGCGGAAGGTGACCGTCTTGCCTGGAGCGGGGGTCACCGTGCGACGGGCCCCTGCCCCGACCCGATAGGAGATCGTCTCGGTAGCGACGTCGCCAGGAATGAATCTCAGTGTCCACGAAGCCCCACCACGTGGGCAGTATCCCTCGAACCGACCGAGCCCCGAGAGGGCAAGGACCTCTCGCCGCGTCGTTCCTCGCCGCGGTGGGGAACGCCAACCGGTTCCTGACCAGCCGCAAGCTCGTGGCCTATCTCGGCCTGGATCCCCGGGTCAAGCAGTCAGGCGATGAGCCGGCACACAGCGGCAGGATCTCAAAGCGCGGGTCAGCATCGGCCCGTTGGGCGCTGGTGGAAACCTGCTGGAGCGTGGTGCTGCAACCCGGCCCGATGCGCGCGTTCTATGAGCGCACCAAGAACCGTCGCGGGCACGGCAAAGCGATCGTGGCCACCGCCCGCAAGCTCGCGGTCCTGTTCTGGTGCATGCTCACCCGTGGCGAGGACTACGCCCACCAACAGCCCACCCTGACCCGCAAGAAGCTCCAACGCCTGGAGATCACCGCCGGCGCCCCGAAAAACACCCGACGTGCCGCAGGCACCTGGTCGACGAACCTCCTCATGCGCCAAGCCGAACGCGAACTCGCGCTCCAGGCCGAGGCGTCATACAAGCGCATGGTCCAGGACCAAGCAGCGGGTGCCCCGCGGAGAAAGGTCGGCGCGAGCGTGACACCGGAGCGCGCATTCTCAAGTCACTCAATCGAGGACAGTCACGCGGCAGGCAAAGCTCCAGCACCTGCTCTTTGACCCGTCATCACTCGCGCCACCCAAAAACCTAGGAGGCCCAGGCCAGCCTGACAAGACCCCACCATCAACACCAACCGCAAAGACCGACGAAAAGACTTGACTTTCATCGGTCGATCAACCCAGCAGCGGCTCCCGGCTGGCCTACTGGATGCCGCAGCCCTCGAACACAGTGATCTCGGTCGTGCCTCCGGCCCGCACGCGCGCATGCTGCGGACGGCAGTTCCGCGGGTAGCGGAATCCCACGAGCGAGCCTGCATTCACTTGGTAATCGCCTGGCCGAAGCACGAAGCGGTAGTGCAATCGGTTCGCGACGGCTACTCGCTGGTGAGCCACGACCCGTCCGGAACTCGTGAAGACGATCACGCGGCCAGGTTTTGGACCGACCCCGCCCCGCGGAGTGATGCCACCGACAAAGCGGATCTCGCCCGTAACAACGCCGGTCGCACTGCCACCCCCACACGCGGTTAGGAAGAGCGCGACACCAGTCAGCGCCAGGAGACGCCTCACGACACGGATCGTAGTGGACCATTGAAGGATCCCGCCGCCTCCGGACGACGGCGCTGCGGAAACGAACACCCCCCACCCTGCTCGCTCTGCGGCGGCCCCGCCTGGCTTCCGCCTTAAGCTATACGCGGCGCTGTCCCTTGTCGATCAGACCGAAGCGGCCGCTTCAATACGAAGGGAGGCGTTGGTCCTGTCTTGGGAGCGTGAGGTTGCGCCCCAGGATCGTCCCGGCCTGGGCGAGCAGGTAGCTGCCGCCCTCTAGCCGAATCGGTGCGCGCGCTCCTACCGACAACTTGGTCGGCAGGCACCATGCGATCCCGAAGTTCTGGAGGGCGGCCTGCGCGGCGGTAGCGAGGATTTGGCCGTCGCCGCTGCGGAACGTAAACCTGATCGTTGGTGGCCCGAAGGTAAGGCCTTGTGAGCATTCTCCGGGCAGCTCTTTGGGAAGCTCAGCTAGGACGTGCGCGACTCGCTGAACACGCAACCGGTGAGTGATGATGATCGGGCGTCGTTTGGCGCCTATCCACGAGATCTTTAGTACGACGGCCCGCTGCGGGATGCGGTCCGCGCTGGACTGGTGCGTTACTGAGCCCTCCGGCGCAAACGGCCAGGACGAATGGCGGCGGTTAGCGATCCTTCTACTGCCGTCGCAAACCGAGGTGGAGTACGGCTGCTGCTCGGAGTCGGAGTAGATCTTCCAGCGCTGTCCGGCATGGGGGTCGATCCCATCGGCATTCTCTAGATAGCCATTGCCTGACCGCTGGATGGCGGTTTGGACTCCGACCGTCGAAGGACCGTGGCCCTTCAAGAACCGGATAACTCGGACCTTCGCTGGCGAGATCAGCTCACCGGCTTGCTCCGAGCGACCCGGCAGCATCACGCCGACTAGAACAACTCGAGCCGCTTTGAACGCTTGCGCTGGCGTCCACCCGACGCAACTGGCGGCGCTCGCCATGACATCGGCCCTCGGAGGCGACGATGCAGCCTGAACCAGGCCAAACGACAGCCCGGCCACGACAACCAGACCACCGGCACACGCCAGCCCCAGGACCCTCCGCGAACGAAATTCGATCATGTCTGCACACACACTACGACCCGGCAACCCATCTGTCACAACGCACAACCAGCACCGTGGCAAACGCCCGGGAGGTCGCTGTCGGATCGGGCTACTAGCATCGGCGCCGAGGCGAGCGACGCGCCGCTGGATCCGCCTGGCGATTCAGCGGTCGACGGCATCACGAAGGTGAGGTCGAGCGAGACCGTCGCTCCGCCACGTCAAGCAGCGGTCGCCCCTATTCCGGGCTGCCGAGCGAGCAGCAGTTAGCGACCGCTCGGGCTCGTCGTCGCAATCGCGTGTAGCGCCGACCGCAGCCGACGGGTGGCGAGACGCGGCCGGTCGCACGCGGTAGGAGCGGCGTCGCGCCTGACGCGTCGTGCCGCTCCTTTGCTAGCTCAGCCGGAGCTCGCGTCGAAGCGGGTCTTGTCGTAGTCATTGATGGAGGCGGGGCGGCAGAGAGCCGCCCCGCCAGCTGATTGAGGGATTGTCGGCGACGTCAGGCGGGCCGCGAGCTGAGGCCGTGGGTGTCAGGCGCTCGCGTGGGTGTATCGCTGAGGCTGCGCTGAGCGTGTTGACCGAGAACTCGATGCTTGTCGCGAACGCGGTCAGATCGGCCGGATAGGAACCCGAGATGTGGTGTCCGTGCGAGCTCAATGTGGCCGCATGCAGCGCGATCGGGTGAGACGCCGCGCCGCGTCTACCTGATGCGTGCGCCCGCGCGATCGTGGGGAGCGCCACAGGCAGCGCCAGTGCGAACGTGCTCGCTGCGACGGCGGCCGATGCCGCCACGCGAGTCCCCCGGCCTCGGCCGTCGGAGCGCTCAGAAATGGGATCTCTCATTGCCGGCTAAAGGTCGCATGCGGGTGTAAGTCCGCCGTGAGACTGGTCTCTGACTCCCATAAGGAGTGCGTGGACTAGCGGGTCCTTCCGCCGCAAAGGGGCGGCCGCACCCAACTTGCGCCGTACGGCTCCTACCGCGTGAACTAAGCCGTGGCGTGGGGCCGGGCACGAGCTCCCGAGGTACGACTGCACCAGCTGGACTGGGCGACCCGCGTGTAGTAACGGCGGTTCCCCTCAGTCGCGGTGAGCACCGCTGCGGGGATCGCGCGGGAGCGGAAGGGTTGCCCGCTTCCACTCCCGGATGTCTTTTGCCCGCCAAACCGGCGTGGCAGCGAGAGTTGCTATCGGCTTTGGAAACCCAGCGCGCTTGGTGTACCGCTGGGCCGATCGCCTAGTTACCTCAAGGATGCCGGCAAGCTCCGCCAGCCCCGCGAGCTCCTCTTCCATGCCGGAACCCTAGCTCCATCCGACCCCACCAATAAGCTGTCCTTATCACAGACAAGTCGACAAATCGAGAGCACTCCCCAGCTCTGACGGATGAGGTCTATACGGTCGCAGAGGTCGCCAAGATCCTCAAGCTCAACCAGCAGACGATTCGCAACTGGATTGACGTCGGGGCAATCTCCGCATTGAGGATCGGCCGCCGCGTGCGAGTCAAACGCGCCGTGCTTCACGAAATCCTGGACCGCGGGCTCGCCTTCGAGGAAGAGGAGCATCCCCGCGATTACCCCGAGAAAGGATGAAGCTGCTCGCACCCCAAGCGCAAGACCTGCGAGCCAGTCCCGCGCACCGACGCCGTCGGGGCAGAACTCCGGCCGACAACGCAAAACTTCCCGTGCAAACGACAGGAGGGTTGCCCGCCAGGGTTGCCCGGCGCGAGACAACCTGACCCGACACTGCAAACGAACCTCAACACCGACGCGTTCTGGCAGGCCTGCCACGGCGGTGAGCGCCGAATGGCCGAGCGTCTTCTCGCCCTCGGCGCCGATCAACGGCGCTCCGTCATGGGGTGATGACACCCCCTTGGACGCCGCCGAGGGCGCCGCGGACACAGGACGCGAGGCGCTCGTGAGGTGGCTACGCGAGCAGGGCGCCAAGAACTCATCCAAAGGCTGGCGATGGGTATATGTTGCGAGCTTCAGCACGTCCGTTGGAGGAGGGATAGCTCATGGCGATCATCGGCGTTGGTGCCAAGGAGGGGGTAGGCCCGTCCGCGGCAGACGACGGCCGGTTGGCGCGAGGGGTCCTCAACGACATCGATATCGCCGCCCTGACATTGGCCGACATGGCGCCGGCGATGAGTTTCTTCTTCTCGTTCGCGACGATCGTGGCTACCGCTGGGATCGCCGCGCCGTTGACGGTGATCGCTGCGACGATCGCGATCGCGCTGCTGGGTAACACGATCAGCCAGTTCTCGCGCTCGCGGCCATCGACTGGCTCGTTCGTGACGTTCATCGGCAGAGCCTTCGGCGGCTACAGCGCGGTTGTGACAGCGGTGGTGCTGTGCGTCGGATACATCATCGCGGTCGCCGCGGTGGTTGTGATCTCCGGCGGCTTGCTGGAGACGATCTTGAAGCACTACCTGAGCATCACCATCCCTTGGCAGGCAAGTAGCGCTGTGCTGTCAATCGGCGCGTTTGCGCTGATCGTGAGCGGAGCCAAGCCCTCAACCAGGGTTGCGGCCGCCCTGTTCGCGTTCCAGGTCGCGCTGCTGATCGTGGTGTCGATCGCGCTGTTGATCCAGCACTCCGGCCATATCAATGCGTCGCCGTTCGATCCGTCTCACCTGCATCGTGGCTTCTCCGGCCTGTCGCTGGGCTTCCCGCTCGCGATCTATCTGTTCGTGGGCTGGGAGAACTCGGCCGCGCTTGCCGAGGAGCACCGCGACCCGCGGAGGGGCGTCACGCGAGCCGTGTTTTCGAGCATCGCCGTTGTCGGCGCGCTGTACGTATTTCTTTCCTATGCGACGGTGGTCGGTTTCAACAACAACGCCGCGGCTCTGAGCAGCGCCTCGGTGCCGTTCATCACAGCGGCCGGTGGGGTCGCCAGCGGCCTTATGTTCGTCGCGTATCTGGCGGGCTTTACCTCGATCTGTTCTTGCCTGATCGCGGCGACTAACTCTCAGGCAAGAATCATCTTCAACTCCGGCCGTGAAGGGCTGCTGCCGCCGATTTTCGCGCGACTAACACGCACTCGTCGCACACCGTGGGTGGCGTTCTTGGTGTACATGGTGCTGGCCCTGGGGCTGTGCTACGTGTTCGGCTGGAACACGACGCCAGTGGTCTTCTTCGGCGAGATCGCGACGCTGGGCACGATTCTGATCGCTCTCACCTACCTGGTCGCCAACCTGGCGCTGCCGATCTACTACCACCGCTTCGAGCGCCAGAGCTTCTCATTCATCAAGCATCTGGCGCTGCCGCTACTGGGTGCGGCGGCGATCGGCTACCCGCTGTATGAGCTGGTCAAGCCGGGGCAGCCCGCGCCGTTTGACCACTACCCCGCGATCGCAGCCGGCGTCGTCGTTGCGGCGCTCATCTGGGGAGCGATCGTCTACATGCGCGACCGAACGATCGGAGAACGAGTCGGCTCGATAGTCGCAGACGCCGACTGAAGACATCCAGATCGACCCGCTCGACGCCGGGCACGCCGTCGACGAGCACTTGCACGGCGCTTTCCTCATGCCGGAACGGCCGACCTTGCGCGAGCTCACCACTCCGCTGCTTTCGAGCACGTGCAAGTGCTCAAGGACCGCGGGCAGCGAAATCTGCTGCACGCCGACCAACCGATGGGCCCCCTCCGTCAGTCGACGTCGGCGTAGGGGTATGGACCTGCGTCAGATGCTTTCATCTGGGCATCGGGACCGGGCTGGGTGCGGGTGTGACGAGCGAGCCGACTAACGAACCAACGCCTTTCGAGGTCCACGAGTCCGGGCGGTTGCTGCACGGCACGAAAGCCGATCTGAAGGTGGGAGATCTACTGGTGCCCGGTCGCCTGTCGAACTATGCCGCCGGGAGGACGGCGAATCACATCTACGTCACTGCCACCCTGGATGCTGCGACCTGGGGAGCGGAGCTCGCGGTGGGTGATGGCCGCGGCCGGATCTACTTCGTCGAGCCACTGGGGACTCTCGAAGACGATCCCAACGTGACGGACAGGAAGTTCCCGGGTAACCCAACGAAGTCCTACCGCACTAAGAATCCCGTGCGGGTCGTTGGAGAACTTGCGGACTGGGTAGGGCACTCGCCCGAAAAGCTCAAAGCCAGACGCCAGCATCTCGACGAGCTCAAGCGCACAGGCGCTGAGAACCTCATCGACGACTGACCTACGCGCGCCCAAAGAGCGCAACTCACAACCTCCGTACTCGGTCCTCCAACACCGAGCGACGAGATCCGATGATCTGAGTTCAGTTCTGCCGGCTGACGTTCACGGCGAACAGTCGGTCGAGCCCTACCGTGCCGAGGTGGGCGGCCTGCGCCGTGCCCTCGTTCACTTGCGTGGCGCTGGCGCCCGGCAGCGAGAGATCGAGCATCACCTCGGCACCGTTGACGAAGCCGGCCCAGTGGTCGTGCCACACGCTTGACTGCTTCACCTGGTTGTCCATGTCCCAGGGGAGGACATCGTTCGGCCACCCAACGATTTCGCAGCAGGTGTAGTCCCCCCAGCCGGCACTGGATAGCGCGCTCTCGCGGGAGCTGACCTGCGGTGCGGTTAGCCCGGTCGTGACGTTGAGCGTCAGCGTCCACCCGGAGCCGCCGGTGCTGCTGTACGTGCAGCTTCCCGATGAGCCAGATGACGAACTCGCGCCAAGCACGGGCGCGAGGTCGCGCGCGGTAAGTAGCTGGCAGGCAGCCAGCGACCGGGGTGACGCCGAGGGCACGACCGTATTGTCGAGCCTTACCGAGGAGGCGCCGCCGACGTCGCTGTGCCAGTACAGCACGTAGTTGCGCAACTTCACGTTCGAGATCTTCGCGACGTCGAGCTGATAGTGGCTCATGCCGGCGCTCGTCGCCAGAAGTACCGACCCGGGTAGGCTCGACCCGGGCTCCGTCCCCTGGGTCGAGTTGAAGATGCCGTCCCAGCGCTCCGCGACCCAGCCGTCGCGCGAGAGCCAGAAGCGTTTCAGGACCGGCGTGTCCGAGCCGCATTCGTCGTTGCCCTGGCAGGAGGTCAGATCCTTGACGCTGACCTGCCCGCGCTGCCGGTCGAACACGACGAGGTACCGCCAGTAGACCTCTTTATTTGTAGTCAAGAAGAAACCGACGTAGTGGCCCTCGAACTGCGATCCGGTGACGGTCGGGCCGCTCGCTCCCGAGGCCAGTTTGCGCGGCCGGTACGACCGGCTGGCGCAGATGTAGACATTCCCGCTGGCGTTCCAGACGACTACACCATCCCGCTGCAACATCACGGTGCCGGACGGGTGACACGCTCCGGCCCGTGCCCCAGCGGGCACGACTCCGAGCATCCCGAGAGCCACCAGGACCAGCGCCAACCGCCTCATCGCTCTGCCTCCTTCGCCCTTCTCCGTTCTAACTGCTGCTCGACCGTTATAACGCGACAACCGGTCGAAAGATGCGCGGTTCGCCTTCACAGCGTCGAGCGCGCCGTGACGTGAAAGCGGGACCATACCCGCGGCCAGATGGACCAGAGGGCTTGCGTGGGTGAGAGGCGGGCGGCACGGAGGGCGGGGATGACCGCGCTCGTCGACGGCCTGGAGTCGACGGGATTCGTCACACGCGAGGATCTCGCGAGCAGTTCCGTGACTTTGATTCCGGCCTTCGGCACGTGATCGAGCGACTCCGTTGATCTCCTGGACCCATCACAGGTAGCAGCGTGACGGGGCCGGGGCATCGGCCAGACCCGGCAGTGGCCTGAATGTAAGCCCGCCGCTCGCGTGACAAGGGACGCGAGATTCGCCGAACGGCGCTCTGTCACAACTTCGGGCGCTCATCCGCCTACTAAGGCATGAACGAGCCGGATGCGCGACAGTCGCCGTCGCCGTGGCATTGAACGCCGAACAGTTGACCGCGCTCTATGACCGCCATGCGCGGGAGATTCTCGCGTTCCTGGCCCGACGCACCTCCGATCCAGAGGCCGCGATTGAGATTCTCGCTGAGACGTTCGCGACCGCCTTTGAGGATCGTGGTCGGTTTCGCGGCCGCAATGAGGCGTCAAAGCGCGCTTGGCTTTATGCCATCGCTCGCCACCAGCTCGCCGACCACTACCGCTCTGAGCACGCCGAGGATCGCGCGATCACGCGACTCGGCGTACAGCGCCGCGAGCTGACCGAAAATGAGTATGAGCGCATCGAGGAGCTCGCCGGCACCGAGCAGCTGCGGGATTTGGTCGCCGACCAGGTCAAGCAGCTGCCCGACGATCAGCAGGAAGCCGTTCGGTTGCGGCTGGTCGACGAAGAGCCTTATGAGCGGATCGCGACGCTCCTCGGCATCAGCCAGGGCACCGCGCGCGCCCGAGTCAGCCGTGGACTGCGTGCGCTGCGCGCCACTCTCGCTGACCCTGATCACACCTGTGACTCTGAAAGGAGCCTTCACCATGCCTGAGAGCCGAACCTCCTTCGAGGATCTGCCCATCCTCAACGAGCTGCGCGATGAGCTCAGCAACGCTTTCGCCGTCGAGGAGACAACCGTCGGCAGCCGACGATCTCGCCACCAGCGGTGGGCGCGCAAATCGAGACTGGCGCTGCTGCGGCGTCCGGTCCCGCTGATCAGCTCCGGCGCAGTGCTCGCCGGCGCGGCGGTAGCTGCCGTGCTGCTGGCAAGCCCCGCGACTCAGCCAGCCTACGCGCTGACACAGAACCCAGACGGCACGGTGACTGTGACGATCAACGACGTTGAAACCGCGGCGCCAGCACTAAACGCAAAGTTCGCGTCGATGGGGATCGACGAGAGGGTTGTCCCCGTCGAGGCGAACTGCCCAAGCAGCACCACCTCGGGAGCCTCGCTGGACCTGTTTGCCGACCCACAGGCAACCGCGAGCGACACGCTCACGTTCGCCCCGGGTCACAAATATCTGGATCCGGGCTACACCGGTGTGGTGGCCGCTGAGCAGCTCCCCAACGGCGAGGTCGCGATCGCCGTAGAGGCGATCAGGCCGCCTGTTCCGAGCTGCTTCCCGACCACCGTCTACAAGATGCAGAGGACCGGCACTACAAGCAACGGAACCCCCATCTACCAGATCACCCCTACCGCCCCGCCAACAACGACTACCAGCACTGCGCCAGGTTCCACGACCGGCTGATCTTGACCCCGCGAGGCACCGGGGCCAAGCCGCGCCCCAGGCACCGCAGGCGTTCGCAGCGGTGGGGTACGGCTAGGCTGGCTGGGGATGAGAATCGCCGTAGTCGCGGACATCCATGGGAACGTACCGGCGCTGCGTGTCACGCTGGCGCAGATCGACTCCGAGCATGCGGACGCCGTTGTCGTCTGCGGTGACACCGCGGCCGGTCCGCTCGTGACCCAGTCGCTGGAGATGCTCGCTACCCGGCCCGAGCCTGTGCATTGGGTGCAAGGTAATGGCGAGCGTGAAACCCTGGCGTGCTTTGACGGCAGCGACCTAGCGGACGCGACCAGCGAGTGGGCGCCGTGGACGGCGCGGGAACTCGACCGCGGGTGGCGCGATCGAATGGCGTCGTGGCCGATCGCGTTGGAGCTCGACGGCGTGTGCTTCTGTCACGGCAGCCCGCGTGCCGATGACGAGATCCTGACACGCGCGACGCCGCCGGAGGCACTCGCTGCCGCGGTCGCTGGGACGTCCGCCGATCTGATCATCGGCGGCCACACCCACCAGCAGTTCATGCGAACGCTCCCGGATGGCCGGGTCGTGGCCAATGCTGGCAGCGTCGGCCTGCCATATGAGGGCCGTCCCGGTGCCTTCTGGATGATGGTGACCGACCGCAGGCCGGAGCTGCGCGAAACCCGCTATGACGTCCCGGTGGCAGCAGACGAGCTGCGCGCCAGCGGGTTCCAAGACCTTGACGAGGCGATTCGTGAGTCGCTTATCGCACCGGTCGACCCGGCGTGGGCCACAGCGCTCTTCGAGCACCAGGCCGGACGGGGCGAGCACCCTGGGGATCCGCAGCCAGCCCCCTCGGCAAGCTCGGTGGTGAGCCCTGGTGATTTGCCCGAACGACCTGTCCTATGACGTCACGCGCAGGCTGTCCATGAGGGCAAGCGCCTTCGCTCGCGTCGACGGCCGAGCGTGAGCGCCTGGAAAGACGATGAAGCCGAGATAGCGGCGGCGGATCTTCACGTAGTGCATCGCTGCTGGTCCTCGTGGGTTTCCGCAGAACCCATCGGGTTCAACCCGGCGCAGGTCGGACCAGTCAACCGTGAAATGGCGCGGACGGCGCAGGTTGCCGATAGGCCGATCCTGACTTAGCCGATCCTCCAATAAGAGGACGATAACCTCGCCCGGTCGCGGAGACGCCAGCCGGCCACTTGCGGTCACCTGGAGTCGGCCAGACGAGGCGACAATCCAGCGTTCGGGATCACACTGAGGTGTCTTCGCGACTCTGGCGTCCCATCCGGCCGGAACCGCCAGGCGGAGACCGGAGGTCGAAAGCCGGCGGGTCGGCGAGTCCTCGAGCCCAGCCAATGCTGCGCCAACAATGAGGACAACGCCGACGAGCGCGACCCTTTTCATGTTCGTTATACGGCTCACGCAGCCGACGGAGTCCCGACTCGGGTTCCCGGCGCCTGGCCGTCGGCCCGAAGGGCGGCCCAGCGGCGAGATACGCGTCAGCGCCGCCGGCTCCGGCCGGTCCGGTGCTTAGCCGAGTTCTTCGGCGAGCCCGATGAGAAGTCCCTCGGGCCCGCGGATATAGCAGAGGCGACTGGCGTCTTCGTACTGGACCACTTCGCTGCTGAGAAGCTCCGCGCCGTGCTCACGAAGGCGGGCGAGCGTCTCGTCAATGTCGTCCACAGCGAACATCACACGCAGATAGCCAAACGCGTTCACGGGGGCATTCCGGTGATCGGCGACTACCGAGGGCGTGAGGAATCGCGAGATCTCGAGCCGGCCGTGACCATCCGGCGTACGCATCATCGCGATCTCGACCCGCATGTCACCCAACCCAGTGACGCGTTCTGCCCAGTCCCCCTCGATCGTGGCTTGGCCTTCGAGCTCGAGGCCGAGCTCGCGAAAGAACGCGATCGTCGCCGGTAGATCGTCGACGACGATGCCCACGTTATCCATCCGTTGAACCGCCACGTATCCAATCTAGCCGCTCGGCGGGCTTGCCCCGTGCGGCGGGTTGGGGCGGCCTTCTTTGCCCATTCAGTGCCGTTCCAGCGCTCGACCAGGGTCCCTTTGGAGGAGCGGCCGACGGCTGTGCAGTCGCCCGGCGACACGCACGAGACCCCGTACAGGTACCCGCCGCCGGTCGGGTTGAGAGCCGATGCCCGTGCCAATCCTCCGATTGAGAACGGCGCGGCGTAGGCGTTCGCGGTTTAACGGCTTGCCAGGCCGCGCGCTGCTGGTTGGTTAGGGTGATCTCGCCGGCGGTGGGTTACCGCCGACGAGATTCGCCTCGTTACTGACCCTGTTTCACGCCGGGCTCGCCCAGCTCGAATTGGATCGGGTAGGTGTGTTGGCCGCCTGGGGTGTTGGCGTCGCGGCGGTACTTGCCCAGCGGGAGGATCACCCGGCCGAACGTGCTCGCCAGCATCATCGCGCTGGCCGTGTAGAACGCGGTGAACGCGGAAGCCATCGTGACGTAGCCGCCGGCCTTCTCCCAGCCGGTTCCTCCGACCAGGAAAAAGACACCTAACAGGGCGGCGCCAACCGAAAGTGGTGCCAGGACCGCCGTGATAGCGAGGCTTTCGCCCAGTGAGGCGAGCATCCCTACGAACGTGACGGCCGCAAGGACGAAGAACCAATAGCCAAGCTCGGGGACGGCGGCATGCGGCGCGGGGGCCGGAATCAGCTTCAGCGCGATCATGAAGTTCAGGAACCCGTAGCCGAGCCAGAACGCTGCCCAGATCCCGTGGATGGCGGTAGCCAGCCCATCCCTGGCTTTGTATGCCCAGAGCGCCGCCGCGCCTTGGGCGATACCACCCGCAGCGGTCGCAAACGGGAAGATCAGAAGCGGTGATGTCGCCTTTCCGTACCAGCCGACCTGGTAGGCGGTGACCATGAAGGTCGCGCACGCGAATCCGAATAGCCCGAGGATCGACGGCGCGGCGATTGGTTGCAGAAACACGCGCGTGTGCTCACGCCATAGGCCGAGCTCGCCCGACGCCCCGTTTGATGTCGTCCGAGCAGCGGGTTGGGTGCCTGTGCTCATGTCAAACCTCCTTCGCGGTGGTGTGTTGTGATCCGTGTGGATCCATCACTCTTTGACTACCGCGCATCGAGGCGGTCCCTTCTGGCTCCGTTTTCCAGCTAACAGACGCCCGCCTGTTGGCTGTTCGTTTAGTTACCTAAGCGCGCCAGATCCGCGCGCGTGGTCTTGCTTCACCGATCGGCTGTTGGGTGGTGGGATCTGCGTGTAGAGGGACTCTGGCCTTGGGGCAGCCGGCCCGTTGGGTCCCTCGCGCAGCGCCATCTGGATCACCTGAGCGAGGTGAAGCGCGCGCCGATCCGTCAATTGCTCGATCTGAGAGGCACAGCTGAAGCCGTCAGTGATCAGCAGGGTGTAAGGCGAGGCGTCGCGGACGGCGGGAAGTAGCTTTTGCTCGCCGACCCGGATGGACACCTCATATCGCTCGCCGGCCTCGTAGCCAAACGAACCGGCCATTCCACAGCATCCGGTGCTGAGCACCTCGTAGTCGAGTCCCAAGCGGTCGAGCACGCCGCGGTCGCAGTCTGTGTCGCTTGTCGCGCGCTGATGGCAATGGAAGTGGACCAGCGCGGTGCGCTCGAGGCGGGGGATCTCCCAGTGCGCGGCGTGCTGGGCCAGGAACTCGCCCAGCGTGTACGTCTGACGGGATAGGCGCTTCGCGTCCTCGTCCTGCGGCAGCATGTTGGTCAGCTCATCGCGGAAAACCGCACCGCAACTGGGCTCGACCGCGACCAGCGGAGTTCCGGCGCGGATCTCGTCGCGCAGCCCGTCGAGGACTTGCCCCAGCAGCCGCCGAGCCAGCTTCAGCATCCCGTAGTCGTAGAGCGGCCGGCCGCAACACAACGGGCGCTGTGGCACGACCACCTCAAACCCGGCGGCCTCGAGCACCTCGGTGGCGGCGATCGCAACCTCTGGATGGAAATGGTCATTGAATGTGTCTGGCCAGAGCAGCACCCGGCGGGTCACATCGCCGGGCTCTTTCGGCACCGAGTCCTTGCCCGACACGAGCTGCGTCTCCCCGGCGGGACGTTTCGCAAGCCATTGCTTGAAGGTCGTCGGCGCAAACGCGGGCATGCTCCGCTCAGGAGCGATTCCTGCGAGGCGCTTTCCCAGCGATGCGAAAGGCTGACGCTGGGTCAGCAGGTTCGCCAGGCGTGGGGCGCGGGCGGCGAGCTGCGCCTCCCAGCGGATCAAACCAAGCGCATAGGCTTGCCGAGGGCGCAGCCGCCCCTTGTAGTGGTGGGAGAGGAACTCGGCCTTGTATGTGGCCATGTCGACGCGTACGGGGCATTCATGCAGACAGCCTTTGCAGGAGAGGCAGAGCTCAAGCGACTCCCGGACCTCGTCGCTGCGCCAGCCCGCGTCCCCGAGCGGCGAGTCGCCTCGCATCATCTCGAACAGCATCCGCGCTCGCCCACGAGTTGAGTGCTTCTCTTCCAGCGTCGCCTGATAGCTCGGACACATCACGCCTTCCATGTCTCGACACGCCCCAACGCCGAAGCAGCGCTCGGCGGCGGCCGCGAAGCTGCCCTCATCCTTTGGGAAGGAGAACTCTGTTATCACCGGCCGTGTGTGGTAGGCGGGATCCATTCGGAGGTGGGTGTCGAGCGGGTAAGGGTCGACGACCTTGCCGGGGTTCATCTTCCAATCGGGGTCCCAGATCGACTTGAACTCACGAAACGCAGCCACCAATTCGGGGCCGAACATCTTCGGGAGCAGCTCCGCCCGCGCGTGACCGTCGCCATGCTCGCCCGAGAGTGATCCGCGATAGCTCGCGATCAAATCCCCGGCGTCCTCCATAAACGCCCGATAGTTGCGCACCCCTTCTGGCGTGAGAAAGTCCCAGTCGATCCGCGTGTGTACACAGCCGTGGCCAACGTGGCCGAACATGCACGAGATCCGACGACCATGCCTGGTGCACAACCTCTCAAGGTGACGCAGGTAGTCGCCGATCTGCTCAGGCGCGACCGCTGCGTCTTCCCACGACGGCCAGCCGGGATGCTCACCCGGAATCTTGCTGTGCCCGACCCCGCCCTCGCGGATCTCCCACACCTCTGAGATCTCCTCGGCGTCCTCGTAGAGCTTCACGCCGAGGTGGCCGCCGCGGTCGCGTACCGCCTCGGCGAATCGCTCCGCTTGCTCATCGGACTCCGCCGCGGAATCGGCCCCGAACTCGACCAACAGCCAGCCGCCGCCGTCGGGCAGCAGTTCGGTTCGGCGTTTGCGGCCGAGCTTGCGCTCGTTCTCGACTAGCCGCTGGTCGAAGGTCTCGAGCGCGATCGGCTCGAACTCCGCCACCCAGGGCACCTGGTCGGCGGCAGCTGGGCAGTCCTCGTATCCGACGAGGACGAGCGAGCGCTGCTGCGGGCTGTCGATCAGCTTGCAACGCGCCTCGAGGACGAGACCACAGGTTGCCTCGGTGCCAACCATTGCGGCCGCCAGGTTGAAGCCCTGCTCCGGCAGGAGCCGGTCGAGGTTGTAGCCCGAGATCCGGCGCGGGATCTGTGGATAGCCGTCACGGATCCGCTGGGCGTAACGGTCGCGCAGGTCGCGCAATTCGGCGTAGATCGCGCCCACCCTTCCGCCGGCAGCGATCGTCGTTTCAAGCTCGTCGTCGGAAACAGCGTTGGGAAGGGTCAGCCGCGTGCCGTCGTAGAGCAGCACGTCGAGTGCCTCGATGTTGTCTGCCGTGACGCCGGCCATGATCGAATGCGTACCGCAGGAGTTGTTCCCGATCATGCCGCCAAGGGTGCAGCGGCTATGGGTCGCCGGGTCCGGCCCGAAGGTGAGATGGTGCTCTTCGGCCGCGTCGCGCAGGCGGTCGAGAACAAGGCCCGGCTGTACACGTGCGAAACGCCGAGCGGCGTCAAGTTCGACGATCGCGTGCATGTACTTGGAGAAGTCGAACAGGACCGCCTCGTTGACCGTCTGGCCCGCCAGTCCGGTGCCGCAGCCTCGTGCTCCGACCGGCGCGCCGAAGCCGCGGCAGATCTCCGTCGCCGCAATCACGTCGTGGGCGTCGCGCGGGACCACCACGCCGATTGGCAGCTGGCGATAGACGGAGGCGTCGTTGGCATAAAGGGCGCGGCTCCCCGGCGAGAAGCGCACTTCGCCCCTCACCTGGCGGGTCAGCTCACCGGCCAGCGCACGGGCATCGATCTCGCCGCCCGCACGCGCACGGGTGGTTGGCTCACGGATCGTCAGTGCCATGGTCTCTCGTGTGACCCGAGCGCTCAGTCCGGGTGTCCGTCCCCCCCACCCGGCAGCTTGTCGGCGACGCGGGCGAGCACTCCGGCGGGGCTTGTCTCGTAGCTCACCTCCCGAGCCAGCACCCGCGACATGGTCAGTGCGATCCGGTCCCGGTTGGGCTCGCCGCGGGCCAGGCCCCGGGCCAGTCCTTTTGCGTGTTCGGGATTGATCACCGGCGTCATCGGCATGTCATTTGGGTCGACAATGGCTTCGATTACGGCCGGCCCGTCGGCTGCCAAGGCCTCCTCGAGCTCCTCCCCCACCCGGCCAGGATCCTCGATCCGCACACCACGGATGCCACATGCGTCAGCGACTTTGGCGAAGTCGACGGGTGACAACTCGACGCCATATTGGGGGTTGCCGAGGAAGGCCATCTGTTCCCACTTGATCAGCCCGAGCACGTTGTTGCGCATGACCACCACCTTGACCGGGAGCTCGTGCTGGGCGAGCGTGGCCAGCTCGCCCATCATCATCGTGAGCGACCCGTCGCCGGTCAGGGCCACCACCTGCCGGTCCGGGTAGGCGGCCTGGGCGCCGATGGCGTACGGCAGCGCCGCCATCATCGAGCACATCGTTCCGCTGAAGGAGAACAGCTGGCCGCGGCGCAACTCGGTGCGTGCGGCCCAGGTTGTCACGGTTCCGGAATCACCGCACAGGATGGCACGATCGGCCAGGCAACGCCCGAGATGGAAGGGGATCGCGTCTGGCTTGATCGGGTTGCCTTCGACCGGCTCTGCGCGGTTGGCCTGAAGCGCGCGCCAGTTCTCCATCTCGGCCTGAGCCCCCTCCAGGAAGGACCGGTCAGCGCGACGCTCCAGGAGCGGCTCAAGCTCTCGAAGCGTAAGGCGGGCGTCGCCCGCCAAGCCGACCTGCACCGGATAGCGCAGGCCGATTCGCTCGGGCTTGTCGTCGATCTGCACCCCGACGGCCTGACCCGGAGATGGGAGAAACTCGATATATGGGCTCGAGGAGCCGACGATCATGATCGTGTCGCACCCCTGGAGCGCGTTTTGCGCCGGTCGGGTGCCGACCAGCGCGTATCCCCCCAAGCAATATGGGCTGTCATCGGGGACTGCATCCTTGCCGAGCATCGCCTTGACGATCGGCGCTCCGAGCTTCTCGGCTACCGCCTCCAGCTCATCGCCGGCGCCACGTCCCCCGGCCCCGACGAAGATCACCGTGCGCGAACCACCGGATAGCGCCTTGGCTGCCTGCTCCAGCCGGGCGCGGGGCGGCACTCGCTGGCCGTCGATCGCGGTAACCGCCGAATGCCCCTCGATGTTCTTTATCGAACGGTCGCCGGTGACCGCCTCGCCTGATTGGATGTCGATCGGGATCGCGATCGCCGCTGGCCCCCGATGGGCGATCGCCGAACGCACCGCCATGTCGACCACTGGCAGCACGTGGGCCTCGCCCATGACCCGCTGGCTGTACACACACGGATCCCGCAGCATGGCGTCGTGATCGATGTCCTGGAGGTAATGGGTCCCGATCACGTCGTGGTAAGTCATGCCGGTGATCGCCACCACCGGCGCCTGATCGATGCGGGCGTCGTAGAGACCGTTCATCAGGTGCACCGCTCCTGGTGCTGCTGTTGACAGGCACGCCGCCGGGCGGCCGGTGAACTTTCCGTATGCGCACGCCGCCAGCGCCGCCGTTTCCTCGTGGCGGACATGGAGGAACCGGATCTGGTCGGAGTGGGTTCGCAAAGCCTCCATCACGCCGTTAATGCCATCTCCGGGAAGGCCGAACACGGTGTCGATGCCCCACTCAATCAGGCGCTCAACTAGTTGGTCTGAGGCCGTTTGGCTGCGAGCCATGGCTTCCTCCGCTTCACTCGACGCTGGAACTCCTAGTCGCGATACCCAGCTTGGAGCCGAGTAACGATGAGGCGGTCAGCGCGCATACCACCGTCCGATGTGTCCTTCGCGTTGCGTCGGGCGCGCGTGAATCTCGTCAGCACGATTACTACGCGCTGCTCGGACCCGTCCATGCGATGACGCCTGGCGGGGGAGGATCGCGCTGTGGTGGTACCCCGAGGAGTGACACCAGATTCGCGAAAGGAGTAACCATGGTCAAGGCAGCCGTGACCGACCCTACCGCTGGTACAAGTGCCGGCAGGGTGACATTGCGTCCGGAGCTCAGCCAGCCGATCCTCGACCCGACCGACCCCCGTTACGGGGCTAACCGGACTCGAGTCGGCTTAGAGAGCCCCCAGCAACCCCTTCCTACGGCCGATCGCCGGCAGACGGAAGAGATCTAGCCGCTCCGGGCTAACTGTTGCAGACCTTCGTCGTCCGCGGGATCTTCGTCGGCCCCCTCCTCGTGGCTAGCCGCGATGGCTGATCTGCTGCGCGTGCGCATGTCACGGAGCTCCTCCGGCGGGTCGTGACTCAGTAACCAAGTGTTGTCAGGCGCTCGGCGGACAAGTCCCGCGTCCGCCAGGCGCTTGAGCGCGACCGACACGGAAGGTCGCTGCGCACCCACCAGCTCCGCGAGATCAGCGTGGGACAGCGGGAGCGGAACGTGCGTCCCCTCGGGCGTCACCCGGCCAAAGCGGTCGGCCAGATGCCACAGCAGCGCCTGCAGCCGCAGATCCACGTGACGCAGACAATGGATGGCCACGTTGAAAGCGAGCGTGTGAGCGCGTTCGGTGGAGCGCGCAGTAAAAGTTTCGATCAGGACGGGCCAGTGAACGATGGTGGCCAGGAACCGTCGGTCGAGCTGCGCCAGACGGGTCTCCTCGAGCACCCGCCAACTCACCTCGAAGGGAAGCGGGGCGACCTGACCGAAGTCGTCCCAGGGCCGGAGCACGGCTCCCGGACCCACGAGCTCCCCGCAGTTGCGGTCCCCGACCGCGACCCGGCGGATGAGGAGGCCGTCTAGGACCAGAAGCCCGAGCAAGCCATCCGCTTCGAATAGACCGCTCGGGTCGTGCGTGCCACGCGCCAGCGAGACAGCTTCCGCCACGGCGTAGCGACGAGCGACAGAAAGCTCCTCATCGCTTAATCCGGAACCAAGACTGGGATCCGCGTCCAGAAGCAGGACGGGCTCGACGGGACGCAGCACCTGAGACTTCGCAACCACGCTAACTATCTACCCGGTGGTCAGCGGGAATACCCGTTTCGCTCGCGCGCGCAGCCCCACAATCAGATTGCCCGCTACAGGGCGAACGGCGCGTAAGCTCCGGGGCCGTGGGTGCGCCTCGGATAAGGAGCGCCGAGATCGAACAGCGGCTCGTCGGTCGCGAGGGGGAGCTGGCCGCCCTGCGTGAGCTGTTCGACCGCCCGAGGGGCCCGCGCACTGTCGTTCTAACCGGCGGTCCTGGGATCGGCAAGACGACCTTGTGGGAAGCCGGGATCGCCGCGGCGCGGGAGAGCGGTGTTCGGGTGCTCACGGCGCGGGCGAGCTCCGCGGAGAGCCAGCTGTCCTTTGCAGCGTTGACGGATCTGCTGGACGGGATCGAGCTCCAATCGCTCCAAACCCTGTCGGTCCCGCAGCTGCGAGCGCTCGAGGTGGCGCTCCTTCGCGCCGAGCCGGGGAGCCAGGCGCCCTCAGCCCGGGCGATCGCGCTCGGTTTTCTGAACGCCGTTCGAGCGCTGTCCAGTGGCGGGGTGGTCCTGATTGCCGTGGACGATCTCCAGTGGCTGGACTCGCCGTCACGAGAGGTGCTCGCCTTCGCGATGCGCCGGGTTGAGTCCGAATCGGTCGTGTTCCTCCTCGCCAGGAGACCGGGCGACGCTACCGACCTGGAGCAAGCGGTTAGCCGACCCGGCCTGCGTATCGACGTTGGCCCGCTCAGCCTGGGGGCGGTCCGCGTTCTTCTGTTCGAGCGGCTTGGCTTGAGCCTGCCTCGGCACGCGTTGCGCCGGCTGGTTGACTCGACCTTAGGCAATCCGCTGTTCGCGCTCGAACTCGGCCGATCGCTAATCGAGGACGGAGTTCCCAGGTTGGACGAGGAGCTCTCCGTGCCGAATAGCGTGGAGCATCTGCTGGAGGTCCGGGTGGCGCAGCTTGCCCCGCGTGTGCGCCGGTTGCTGCTGGCCGTTGCCTTGACGGGCGACCTGCGCATCTCTCGCCTGCCCCGATCGATCGACCTCGACGCCGTGGAGGAAGCCGTCGAGGCCGAGGTGCTCGCGCTCGAGGGCGATCGTGTACGTGCGTCCCACCCGTTGCTCGCGGCGGCAGCGAGGAAACGATCCAAGGCGCGCGAGCGACGGGAGCTCCATCTCGAACTGGTGGAGGTGGCGGCTGACGATCAGCTGCGTGCCCGTCATTTGGCGCTTGCCACGACCATGCCCGACCAGGCTGTCGCAGAAAGGATCGCGGCGGCTGCCGTCGCTGCGAGCGCTCGTGGTGCCCGCCGCGCGGCGGTCGAGCTCGGGGAGTACTCGCTGCAGTTGACGCCGGCGGCCTCGGCCGAGCGGGTGGAGCGGGTTCTCGAGTTGGCGTCCTATCTGGAGACGGCCGGGGAGCACCAGCGCGTGACCGATGTACTCACCGCCGAGCTCCCTTCCATGCCACCCGGCTCGTGCCGGGCCCGCGCGTGGCTACTCCTGGCTGAGGGTGCGCATATCGAGCATGTGGACCAGTACCGGGGGCATCTCGAGCAGGCGCTAGAGGAGGCTCGGGGCGATCCGGCGTTGCGGGCGCGTGTCGTCGCGCAGATGTCGAGTGCGGTCATCGCGGTCGAACGCATCCGCGAGGCAGAAGCAAGCGCGCTCGATGTTCTGTCGATCGCACAGGAGGCGGGGCCGGAGGTCGAGCGCGCAGTGCTGTTCGCGCTCGCCTGGGCCCGGGGTCTGCGGGGACTTTCGGTTGATGATCTGTGCGAGCGGTTTGCCGCGGTGTCCGACGACGCTGGCTACCTGGCGAAGTCTCCGGAGCGGGTGGCGGGGCAGCGCCTGGTCTGGCGCGGGGAGCTCGAGCAGGCTCGGGCGTCATTCGAACGGCTGAGGATCCTGGCCGACGAGCGTGGTGAATTGCCCTCATACGCCTGGGCTCAACTTCACCTCTGCGAACTCGAGCTACGGATCGGCAACTGGGCAGCGGCGGCGCGCGTGCTCGACGAATGGGTGCAAACGTCGGAGGGAGAGCTGCTCGTGCCCCCCGCCCTTGAACGGTGTCGTGCCCTACTGGCAGCGGGTCGCGGCTTGCCGGAGGAAGCGGAGACCTGGGCCCAGGAAACAATCGCTAAGGCGGAGGCTGCGGGCACACAATGGGATTGGCTTGAGGCGCTTCGGGCGCGTGGGATCGCCGCACTGCTGGGGCACGACTCCGCGACGGCGGTCGAGAGTCTCCGCACCGTCTGGGAGCACACGGTGCGGGAGGGAGTGGACGAGCCAGGCGTGTTCCCGGTAGCGCCCGAGCTCGTCGAATCCCTGATCGAGGTCGGCGAGCCGAAAGAGGCACGGGCCGTCGTCACGCGATTACGACGCCTGGCCGACAAGCAGAGACACCCTTGGGGACGCGTCACCGCAAAGCGCTGCTCGGCGATGCTCGAGCTGGCGTCCGGCTACGACCAGTGCGCCGGCCGCCAGCTGTGGCAGGCGGCTGAGGAGTACCGAGAGCTCGGCCTGCTCTTCGACCATGCCCGCTGCCTGCTCGCGCTGGGCCGCGAGCAACGGCGCTTCAAGCAGTGGCGCGGAGCGCGCGAGACGCTCGAACGGGCGATCACGGCCTTTGGAGCGCTCGGAGCCGAGGGCTGGGCGCAACGGGCGCAGTCCGAGCTCGACCGGGTGGGCGGCCGCCGGCGGGCCGACGGCAAGCTGACTCCGAGCGAGCGGCGCGCAGTCGAGCTGGCGGCGCAGGGGCTGTCCAACAAGAGCATTGCAGCGTCGCTGTACGTAACCGTGAACACCGTCGAGGTGCATCTCGCGCGCGCTTACGCGAAGCTCGGAGTGCACTCCCGGGCGCAGCTGGCCAAGCGGCTTGCCGAGAAGCCGTAGCAGGCTCGGCCTGCACGGTCGGCATGATCGAAACCCATCCGAGCCGGCGTCTCAGAGTGCGATCGAGCTGAGCGCCTCGACGGCCCTCATGTAATGGAGTGGTTCAAGCCGGATGTGGGACTGCTGTGACATCGAGCGTGCTGCGACGCCGATTGCCTCGATCGGCGGTGCAAGCTCGAGATCCGGCACGACCAGCAGCGGCTCGAGCGCGATTCGCCAGGGCCAGCGCGGGTGCTCGACTCGGTAGACCTGCCCGATCGCCACCACGATGCCGAACACGCGTCGCCACACGCTGGCGTACAGCACGAGCCGGTCATCCTCGGTCACGCGCGGGGCCCGCGGGAAACCGCCCTCGCGCAGAACGCCCGTCCGCCCCTCTTCGATCCAGCGGGCGGGAAGCGGGCCACGCGCGTGACCGACGGCTTTAAGCCAGTGAGTTTGCATCGATGGATAGTTGCACTCGCCCCGTTGAGGAGCCCCTAAAGAGTCAGGGTTTCCGTTATTTCATTGGCCGCCGACCCGCCGTAGCTTTGCCGCCATGCGAGAGTTCGTGGCCGAGCAGTACATCTCCGCCGAAGCGATCGGGGCAGCCGCACGCAACGCCGACGCGGCGCGGAGAGCCGCCGAACAACTGACTCGCAGGGGGACCCTGGTGCAGGTCGTCCATTCGATCTTCATCCCCGAGGACGAGACCTGCATTCACCTCTATCGCGCGGACTCGATCGAGGCGGTGCAGGTCGCGGTGACGCGAGCGGCATTGCAGCTTGACCGGGTCGTCGAAGCCGTGACCTGGGCACCCGCAATTGCGGCCGCAAGTGGACTGGCCGCGACCCGCAAACACCTACCCAAAGGAAGTGACCATGTCACTCAACAAAAATAGAGTCGTCAAACGCTCACGGACGTTGTCAGGGCTGGTCGTCGTGGCTGGCTTCGCACTCACGCCGGCGACGGCGCTGGCTTCCAACACGTGGTTTGGCTCAAGCCTTAATCATGCGCCCGGAAACGCTGGATCGACATGCTCACAGGACGGTGTCGGTCAACCGGGCGACGTTTGCACGCACGTTGGTTCCGATTACCCCGGAACCTCCGGACGGGCTAAGTCGCCGATCACGGGCACGATCATCGCGCTGAAGGTCGAGCCCGAGGGTCCGATGACGTTCACGGCTGAGGTAGTCAACGTCCGGAAGCTCTCACCGCAGCTCACAAGTGGCCAGGCGCAGGCGATCGCAATCAGCCGAAAGATCACCCTGGCCGGCCCGACCCCGACGGAGGAGTCCGATCAGGACTTTCCGATCGACACGGTGCTTGTGCACCTGAAGGTAAACAAGGGGCAGGAGATCGCCATCAACACCACCAGCAACACCGCCGAGATTTGCTCGGACTCCACTCCGGGCCAGCTCCTGTTCGATCCGCCCCTGGCCGTCGGTAGCGGGTTCGAGAAGAGTGCGGGCGTTGACGCCTGCGAAATGCTCGTCCGGGCGGTCGTCAAGCAATAACCACACTGGCCACACGCCGCCTCACGCTGGGCCACGGATCGCCGGGGTCCAGCGGGGCGGCCGGTCCGACGTCAGGGCCGCCCCTCCCCACGGCCCAAGGGGCCACGAAGCGGATATCCCTTTTCGGCTACCGTAGTGACGGGCTCGGCAGGCGGATGAGCGGGAGGTAGACATGCAGCGGTTGGCGTTGGTCGTATCGGTTCTCGTGCTCCTTGGCGTGTCGGCGGTCGCGCAGGCCGGCACAAGGGCGAAATGGACGGTCGAGCCGATGCCGAAGCAGCCGACCGGTAGCAACCTGGTTGGGGTCTTCTGCAGCTCCGCCAGCGCCTGCACCGCCGTTGGTTACAGCCTCAACGGAACGTTGGCAGAGCGCTGGAATGGCCATGACTGGACGATCCAATCCACCCCCAACCCGCCCCAGAGCAGCGGGGGCTACGTCATTCTCGCTGGCGTCTCGTGCAGTTCCGCAACTACCTGCATCGCCGCCGGCGTGCTCGGGATCACCACCACATGCACGCCGGCATGCCATTTCACAGATAAGACGTTGGCGGAACGCTGGAACGGCAGCACATGGGCGATCCTGCCGACACCTAACCTCAGCGCCAGTAGCAACCTAAACGCGGTCTCATGTGTGTCCGCCAGTGACTGCATCGCGGTCGGTGACACCGGCACGACCACGCTCGCGGAAGTCTGGAACGGCCACATCTGGCGGATCCAGCCGATGCCCAGCGTCCCAAGCGGCGCCTACCTCGACGGGGTCTCATGCACCTCCACGAAGGCGTGCATCGCCGTAGGACAGATCGCGAGTAGCAAACGAACGTTGGCCGAGCGCTGGAACGGCCACGCATGGACGATCCAGCCGCCGCCCCGCAAGTCCGTGCACGGTGTGCTCTACGGGGTCTCGTGCACCTCCCCGAACGCGTGCGTCGCGGTCGGGCAGCCCTCCGGCGGGAAGGCGTTGGCGGAGCGCTGGGACGGCCACAACTGGGTGACGCTGCCGCTGCCTCAACCGGGCGGGTCCAGCCGCCTCCGCGCCGTGTCGTGCACGTCCACAAAGCACTGCACCGCGGTGGGTAACCTGGCCGACAAGAGGTTGGCGGCCAGTTGGAACGGCCGTAAGTGGACGATCCAATCGACGCCAGGTGTGAGCAGTAACGCCGCGCTCCGCGCGGTTTCGTGCGCCTCCGCCACGGCCTGCATGGCCACCGGCAGGATCAATCCTCCGCTGACGGCATTCTCAGACCGCTACGGGTAAGAGCTCGTCTCGCCGGACGCCCACCGGTGCGGACTGTTCCTGTTGCCTTCTTTGAGACACTCGCGGCCGCGTGCAGACATCCCGCAGGACTGAAGAACCTCCAAGCGCGGCTCTGCCGTTCCAGATCCGAGCTTCAGGCCCGCGCCTAACATCGCTGGGGTGCCCCAGCGGGAGGACATCCGCAATATCGCCATCATCGCGCACGTCGACCACGGGAAGACGAGCCTGGTCGACGCCATGCTTCGCCAGTCCGGCGTGTTCGCTGCGCACGAGGAGATGGTCGAGCGCGTCATGGATTCGATGGATCAGGAGCGCGAGCGCGGAATCACCATCCTCGCCAAGAACGCATCGGTGCGCTATGGCGAGGTGAAGCTAAATATCGTCGACACACCTGGTCACGCCGACTTCGGCGGCGAAGTGGAGCGGGCGCTGACCATGGTCGACGGCGCTCTGCTGCTGGTGGACGCCTCCGAGGGTCCATTACCCCAGACCCGGTTCGTGCTCCGCAAAGCCCTGTCCCGCGGGCTGCCGATCATCCTTGTCGTAAACAAGGTGGACAGGCCAGACGCCCGCATCTCGCAGGTGGAGGACGAGGTGCTTGAGCTGTTCCTCGACCTGGACGCTACTGAGGAGCAGATCGAGTTCCCCGTTCTCTATACCAACGCCAAGGCCGGCTGGGCGTCGCGCGTTGCGGGAGTGGAGGGCGCCGACCTGCGACCGCTGTTCGAGCTCATCATCGAGCGCGTCCCCGGTCCTAGCTACGACGACGCCGAGCGCCTACAGGCGCTCGTCACCAATCTCGATGCCTCCCCGTACGTGGGCCGCATAGCGCTCTGCCGCGTGTACAACGGGACGTTACGCAGGGGTGAGATCGCGTGGTGCAAGAGGGATGGCAGCGTCGAGCGGGCGCGCGTCAGCGAGCTGTATCTGACCGACGGGATGCAGCGGACCGAAGCCGAGGAGGCCTTTGCCGGAGAGATCGTTGCCGTCGCCGGGATCCCCGAGATCACCATCGGCGAGACGATCGCCGATCCGGAGAAGCCGCTTCCGCTGCCGCTCATCGCCGTCGACGAGCCCGCGCTCTCGATGACGATCGGCATCAACACTTCTCCCCTGGCCGGTGAGTCCGGCTCGAAGCTGACCGCGCGCATGGTCAAGGATCGGCTCGACGCCGAACTCGTCGGCAACGTGTCCATCCGCATCGAAGACACGGACCGGCCCGACACCTGGGAGGTTCAGGGCCGAGGCGAGCTACAGCTCGCGGTGCTGGTTGAGACGATGCGTCGGGAAGGCTTCGAGCTGACGGTCGGCAAGCCGCAGGTCGTAACCCGTGAGATCGACGGCAGGCTGCATGAGCCCGTTGAACGCCTCTCAATCGACGTGCCCGAAGACTTTCTCGGTCAGGTCACGCAGATGATGGCGCTGCGCAAAGGCCGAATGGCGCAGATGGTCAACCATGGAACCGGCTGGGTCCGCCTGGAGTACCTGGTCCCGGCCCGCGGGCTGATTGGCTTTCGCACTGAGTTCCTCACCGAGACGCGTGGCACCGGGATCATGCACTCTGTTTTCGAGGGCTACGAGCCGTGGTTTGGCGAGATCAAGAGCCGCCCGACCGGGTCGCTCGTGGCCGACCGAGCCGGAAGCACCGGCACCTACGCCCTGCTGAAGCTGCAGGACCGGGGCGCACTGTTCATCGCGCCCGGCACCACGGTCTACGAGGGGATGATCGTCGGGGAGAACTCGCGTGCCGAGGATTTGGACGTCAACGCAGTACGCGAGAAGCAGCTAACGAACATGCGCTCATCGACTGCAGAGGCGACCGTGAAGCTCCCTCCACACCGTCAACTGTCGCTCGACCAAGCCCTTGAGTTCATCCGCGACGACGAGTGCGTTGAGGTCACGCCTGACAATGTTCGCCTGCGCAAAATGGTGCTGTCGGGCGTCGGGCGCGTAAAGCTCGCCCGCGCATCGCGCGGTTAGGCGGCAGGCGGTTTTTCTCCCAAAGTGCGGAGTCGCGGGTTGTGCAGTGCTTGGGGTTTGAGTAGGTTCCCGCGTGCGGTTCGGGAAAGAGCACAGCTCGCGAAAGCCAAGCGCAGCGGCTCTTGAAGGCGAACGACAGGCTTATCCCGCGCGCAGGCTACGCGCGAGAGCAGGCATGGTCACCGCCCCCGGGCCGCATTTCTCTTTAACGACCCGCCCGCCAGGCCAGCGCGTCAGACGATCCCGGGGCGAAACCCCTTGACGGCGGGTGAACGTCCGGCCCGGTGGGTACCTTCCGCGATGCGGCCACAAGCGCCGTCGTGCTGCGCAGGTCCTGCTCTCTGCGCGCTCGGGCGACCGGGGCGCTTCCCGGGAGCCGGCGCTGAGGATCACCCCGGACCCCACCCCCTCAGCTAGCCCGCCCGCTCCCCCCCACCCCCGGTGATCTCGGCCGACAGCTCGACCGAGGATCCGCACCGGTTACCGAGTCGGCAAGGCGATTAGTCGATCGCGAGGAATTCGTCCCCGAGCCTCAAGCGGTCACCCGGCCGAAGCTCACAGCGCCCGACGTAGGTCCCATTGATTGAGGTGCCATTGGTCGAGGCGAGGTCGTGGACGATCCACTTCGCATCGCGGAAGACAAGACGGGCATGGTGCCGTGAGACGGTGGGGTCGGCCAGCACAACGTCGCAGGCATGATGCCGCCCGATCAGCAGCTCGTTGCTCAGGCCGCTCCAGTCGAGCGCGAGCAGGGTTAGCGACGGCTCCTCGGCGTGCCCAAAACGACGCGAGATCCACTGATTGACGAGGCCACGGAGCCATGCAGCTTTTGATCGAGTTCCTCGCCGGAAGTTCAGGTCGCCTATCAGCGGTAGCGGGTCGATCAGCCGCGACCCGAGCAGTTGATCCAGGCGCCAGACGAACGTCTGCTCGCTGAGAAGTCCGCCGGCATACGCCGCAGACAGTCGCCGAGCGATCCTTCGCCTCGACCCACCGGCATGAAGCACCTCGCCATTCTCGCGCTATCGGTGCAATGTGTCCACAGGCCAACTATGGCTCGACGTCTGGCGCAACCTTGCGGAACCTCGTTGTCGAGCGCCGCCGCCCCGCTGTCGTGCTCGGCGTCGTCGTGTTCATGCCCGGGGGGGCGTCGCTGGCCGACACCAGTTCGCCGGGCCACGATGGCGGTAACGGCCTGGAGCACGCGCAGCTCAGCGGGTTGTCCTGCATCTCGATGAAACAGTGCACGGCGGGGGGGTTTTTCTGCCAAAGTGCGGGATCGCGGGTTGTGCAGTGCTTGGGGTTTGAGTAGGTTCCCGCGTGCGGTTCGGGAAAGAGCACAGCTCGCGAAAGCCAAGCGCAGCGGCTCTTGAAGGCGAACGACAGGCTTATCCCGCGCGCAGGCTACGCGCGAGAGCAGGCACGGTCACCGCCACCGAGCCGCATTTTCTTCTTAAGGCGCGCGCCTGGTCCCTGACCATCCCCCAGCCACTCAGTGGCGGGCGGACTGGAAGTGGAGCGAGTGGATAATCCGGTCGACGGTCGCCCCGTCCGCCCCGGTGGCACTCGCACCGACCTTCACGCTCGCGATGAAGAGCTTGTGATTGCCTCTGAACCAGAGGGTTTCGATGTGCGGCTGACCCGCGAGGGCGCTGCCGACGCTCCACCCGCATTGATCCGGGGAGGGCAGCGGAGGCATTTTGATATAGCCGCGCGATTCGCCAGGGAGCCCGGTTTCCGAGTCGGTCGCGATCACAAGGCCGATTCCACGACGACGCTGTACACGCGCCCCTGGGCCGCTGATCGTGCCCCTGCCCCTCGCGGTAATGCACGGCGGCGGAGGGACGTCGAGCTCAACGGTCTGCTGGTGGTGCGCGACCGCCAGCACCGCGCGGTACACGTTGCACGAGTCATAGCGATGGCAGAACCCGGATCGCTGATTCGCGTGGAGCATGTAGTCCCCTGGGAGCAATGAGAGCGAGAACTGTCCGTGGCTGATGCGCTCGCTTGCGACCACGCGGTGCTTGGCGTTCACCGCGTATATGGACCCATTCCCAGGGGCACATGGAGCGTCGGTCGCCGAGCACACCTCGAGCCATCCAGACACGTGAGCATCGCGCGGTGCCCCGGACCCGCAACCCGCCAGAACGACCAGCGCGCCAACACCAGCCACCGCGGGAAGAACCCGTCTCATATCTGAGCAGCGGAGCGGCACAGCCCTGCCTAGGCGAATCACCCGTCGTCGAGCCCTGCCTGCCACGGTCACCGAACACTACGACGCGCCTGTCCAGCCGTCACGCGCAGCGACGTTGCTGGACCAACGCGCTCGCGCTCGCTACTGCGCCGCTGAGCTATCCGGTTGCTGGCTCTGGCCAGCGACTACCGGCGACCTCGAGCTCGCCTACCTTCAGTGATCCGATCGTGACCTCTCCGGCATTGAGTTTGCGAATCACGGCATTCGCAATGGCCACGCGACCGATAGCAAGCGCACCAATGGCACAGACCGCAACTGACAGCGGACCCGTCGCCGATGGGCCGAGCAGCCGAGCGCCGATGACCTTTACCCCCGTCACGCTGGCACCGGTAAACGCTGTGCTGATCCATCGGCCCCGAGAAGTGATTCTGCGGCTCATGACGTCCTCCTGAAGGTCGGTGGGTATCCCATCCGTCTACCCGGGATCTCAGCCAGAGAATTTGACGATCGCTGCTCAGCCCCCAAAGATGCCGCGCAGCAGCGCGTCCGTCTGCTCGCCGTATGGCGGGAGGAACGCCTCGAGCACTCCTCCCTCGCCGCGGAACACGACGCCGCGGGGGTTGGAGAATTCGCGAAAACCGTCGACGCCGTGATGTCGGCCCGAGCCGCTGTAGCCAATGCCGCCGAAACCGAGGGAGGGGAGCGCGCCCTGGGCCGCGCAGGCTCCGACTGACGCCCCGCCCGAAACGGTGCGGTCGAGGACCGCCTGAGCGGCCTGCTCGTCGCCGGCGAACACATAGAGGCCCAGCGGCCGCTCGCCTGCGTTCACATAGTCGATCGCCTCATCGAGGGAGTCGTACGGCTTGACCGGCAGGATCGGGCCAAAGATCTCCTCGCGCATAACCCCGAGGGAATCGTCCGGATCGATCACGAGCGACATCGGCATCCTGCGGGTCGCGTTATCACCGTCCTCAAGACCGAGCTCCACCACAGAGGCGCCGCGATCCCGTGCCTCCTGGAGCAGTCCACGCACGCGCTCGAGGTGACGCTCCGAGATGATCCCAGTGCAGTCAGCGCTGTTCGCATAGTCCGGGGTCTGTTCGCGGTAGTGGCGCTTTGCCAGCTCCACGAACTCGTCGACGTGCTCGCGAGGGACCAAGCAGTAGTCCGGGGCGATGCACATCTGACCGTTCTTGATCATCTTCGTGCCGATGATGTTTCCGACCGCGTTCTCATCGACGCTGTCGTCAAGCACGAACACGGGGCTCTTGCCTCCAAGCTCGAGCGTGACCGGGACTAGGTTTTCGGCCGCCGCCTTGGCGATCAGACGGCCGACCTCGGTGTTGCCCGTGTACAGCAGGTGGTCCCAGCGCAAAGTCGGGAACACCTTTGCGAGCTCAAGGCCGCCGATCACGACCGCCACGAGATCGCGGTCGAACGTCGCGGAGACCATCTCCTGAAGGAGCTCCGAGCACGCCGGGGTGTACTCCGAGGGCTTGATGATCGCCCGATTCCCAGCAGCGAGCATGTCGACCAGCGGACCGAGCGACAGGTCGAACGGAAAGTTCCAAGGTGAAATGTTCCCCACCACGCCCTTGGGCTGATAGCTGATTGCAGCCCGCGCGGTGCCGTGGAGATTGGGATCGGTTTCCCGGGAATCGGGAGCCATCCATTGCTCCAGCCGCTCATGAGTGAACGCGGCGCGTCCCATCACGGTCAGGACCTCGGCCATGTCCGACTGGGCGTCTGGGTGATTGGCGAAGTCCGATCGAAGCGCCTCGTGGATTCGACCACGGTTTGAGGCGACCATTCCCACCAGCGCCTCCAACCGCGATCGCCGGTCCGCCACGCTCGGGTATGTGTCCTTCAGGAAAGCTGCCTTCTGAGCGGCGAACGCAGAATGCAGCTCCTCGATCGCCGCGCTGTCGTCGCCAACTTGCGGCTTCGGGGTCGTGATCGCCATTGCCAGCTCCTCTCGCTCGATGTCATTCGAAGCATCGCCTACCCACAAGCCAAGAGCAAGCCCTTAGCATGCTCTCCAATGGAGCCACTGAAGGCTGACCTCGTGTTCGAGGGGGGCGGAGTGAAGGGAATCGGCCTCGCGGGCGCATTCTTGTCACTCACCGAGCACGGCTACCAACCACAGTGTGTTGCGGGGACGTCGGCGGGGGCGATCATGGCCTCACTGGTGGCCGCGGGGTACACCGGTCCGGAGCTCCAGAACATCGTCCTGAACCAGATGGACTTCACGAAGTTCGCCGACCAGACGCTGCTTGATCGTGTTCCCGTGGTCGGCGACCTCGCGCAGTTTGTGATCTCGCGGGGGATGCACAGCGGTGACTACTTCCTGGGCTGGATCACACAGCTGCTCGCCGCTAAGAACATCACCACCTTCGGCGACCTACGCAACGTCGGTGAGAGTGATCCCAAGCGCAAGTACAGGCTTCAAGTGATTGCGTCGGACCTCTCGGCTCGCAGCATGCTCGTTCTCCCCCAGGACGCCGACCGGCTCGGGTTCGACGCGGATGGTCTCGAGGTCGCCAGGGCGGTTCGCATGAGCATGTCAATCCCGGTGTTCTTCAAGCCGGTGACGGCGAACGGTCACCAGATCGTGGACGGTGGCCTGCTCTCAAACTTTCCGATCTGGCTCTTCGATACCGACCAGACACCGGCCTTCCCGACCTTCGGCCTGCTGTTAGTGGCACCCGACCAGGCCGCGCCGCTCGTGCCAACGCCTCCCGATACACCCGTGAAGCCGCTGCGCTCCGACATCGATTTCCTCGAGGCGATCGCCGAGACGATGATGGAGGCCCATGACCGCTTCTACGTCGAGCAGGCGAACTACGCCCGCACCATTCCGGTTCCCACGCTCGGTGTGAAGACGACCGAATTCGACATCCCATCCGCCGAGGCCGAAGCGCTGTTCAACTCGGGCAAGAACGCCGCGGACCGGTTCCTCGCCTCCTGGGACTTCGAGGAGTACAAGGCAAGGTTCAGAAGCGGGAAGACCGTGACGCGGCGAGCGAGCGTGAACGCTTAGCCGGATCCTCAAGGTCACAGCCGCACTGCCGTTAATTGGTCGTAGACCGCGTCAGCGGCCGTCCTAATCTGCGATGGCGATGAGTTCAATCCGATCAATGACAGGGTCGGCCGTCTGGTCGGCGACCGCTCTGACCGTGCTTCTCCTCGCCGGTTGCGGCTCGAGTACGTCCACCACAAGCACGCCGACACATCATCCCCGGCGAGGCCCCCCTCCCCCCCACGCGGTCGGACGAACGCGACCTCGCTCGCATCCAAAACGGCGGGCCGACGCGAAGCTCCCTCCGGTCGGCCGGACGGTCCGTGTCCGAGCAGCGGGCACGACCTTGTCGGTGACGATCCAGAAAGTGATCAATCCACTGCGCGGCTCGGGCGCACTCCTCACGCATGGAGCCCACGCCGTCGGAGTGATGGCGGAGATCGTGGACGACGGCCCCGGTGACTACAACAGCTCCTCCACCGGCGACTTCTCAATCGTTTCCTCCTCTGGGGCCACGATGCCCGTGTTCGCGCCCAGCGGCCAGTGCCAGACGCCGTTGCGTGACTGGGACAACGAGATGGGTCCCGGCGAGGCCCGCAGCGGCTGCGTGGCATTCTCGATTCCGGATTCCGCGCATCTTGTCGCAGTCCGGTTCTCCCCTAACGCGCAACCCCACGGCCGCGTCAGCTGGGCCGGCTAAACAGAGTCAGCTGGGGCGACGGAACAACGTCACTCGGGAACTTAAAGCGCCCGCCAGGACAATAGTCCGTTGTGGTGAGCGAGCTGCCAGGTCCGGGAGGTATCGCGGACGCCGCGGTAATCGAACGCTCGATGCATGAGCCGGATTGGTTTGGCGTGATCTTCGATCGCCACTTCGATGCGGTCTTCGGCTATCTGGCTCGGCGAACCGGCCGCAGCGCGGCGGAGGATCTGGCCTCGGCCACGTTCACAGTCGCCTTCGAGCGAAGGAATGGCTTTCGCCGGGATGCCACGTCGGCCCGGCCGTGGTTGTTCGGAATCGCGACGAACCTCTTGCGAGCGGAGCGGCGGGCCGAAAGACGGGCGCTGGCCGCGGTGGGATCGGTGGACGTGTCTGGAGTCACGGTTGATCCGAGCGGAACAGGAGATCTTGCGCACATCGGTCGCCTCCTCGCCGCCCTGGATCCGGGGCAGCGAGATGTGCTCCTGCTCCACGCCTGGGAGGAGCTGTCATATGAACAGATCGCAGAAGCGCTCGAAATTCCGATCGGGACGGTGCGCTCGCGCCTGGCGCGCGCACGAGCGCGGTTGCAGCCCGCACTGCATGACTCAGTCGAAGGCGCGCCGGAGGTGGCCTGATGGTTGACGAGCTGGAACTGGTCAAGAACGTTCGCCCTGAGATCGCCCCCGCCGATGAGCAGACCAGGGCCCGAGCGCGAGCGGCTCTCGATGCGGCCATCGGCACCCCCCCACGGGCCCGGCGGAGACCACAGCTCCGCTGGACCCCGCGTCCGGGCGGTGTCGTCCTCGCGCTAAGCGTTCTGATCGTGGCCGCCGTCGTGACGGTGTTCCTGAGCCTGCGCTCACAACCGCTGAGCACCGGAGCAGGCCGAGGATCGCTCGAGCTCGTATTTCGGGCCACCCCGGCGCTGGGATCCCAGCATGTGACTCCGCAGGAGATGGCGCGAACGGCAAGACTCGTCCAGCAGCGACTGGCACTGGCGGGCGCATCAGTCGGCACTCGGGTGTCCAGCGATGGCGATCAGCTCGTGGTGCGGCCGGCCGGCGGCACTCATGTGAACATCGCCGAGGTCAAGTCCCTGGTGCAAGGCACCGAAAGTGTCGACCAGCTCCTCTTTTACGACTGGGAAGCGAATGTGCTGACGCCGAGCGGGAAGACGGCGGCCGCGCTCCTGGAGAGCAACGACCGAGGCGCGATCGCACTCAGCCAGGGCAGCCGCACCATCGGCGCGGGAGCTCCGGGCGCAGAAAGCAGGTCGCTTTACCAGGCGGTCAAACTCGCCTCCAAGCAGGCGCCCTACGTCTCTGAGAGCAACAGCCGACCCAGCCCCGAGTACTTCATGTTCGGGCGAGCCGGGAGTCGAGCCTGCAAGGAAGCAGCCCGCGCCTTCCACATCGGACCAGCACCGGGTCGGCCGTGCTATCTGGCTGGTCCGACGGAGACGAGGTCGGAGCTAACCCGCGCCCTGCCCCCCGGTATATCGGCTACGCACCAGCGCGTCTTCAAGATCAACCGGGGGTGGGTCGTGCTCGAGGCCGCCTACGGCTTCGACCAATCACCCCCACTGAGCGATCCGTCAGCCCAGTTCTTCGTCCTACGCGACAACGTAGCCCTCTCCGGGGACGCGATCACAAACCCGGAACCCGGTCACGACCCGGCGGGCAATCCCGACGTTACGTTCGGGTTCACCTCAGAAGGGGCCTCCGCCTTTCAACGGGTCACTGCTCAAATCGCCAAACGGGGCTCGCTCCTCAGCGGGCTGGGCCGCCAACTGTTCCAGCATTTCGCCGTTGCGCTTGGCACCCAGCTCATAACGATCCCGTACATCGACTACACCCAGAACCCCTTCGGCATCCCGGGAACGGAGCGCGCAGACATCCAGGGCGGCTTCACCGAGCGCAGCGCCCGCCAGTTCGCAGTGACGATCGGATCGTTGCCCAACCTCACGCTCGTGTACGTGACCGGGCGCCGGACGCGCTAGCTGCCCGTGCACGCCAGGACAGCGTCGCCCAGCTGGCTTGGGGGTGGGCCCGCCCTGGCGGCGTCGGTATAGAAAGCGATCATGCCTCAGCCGCGCTGACGACGATGAGCTCGCCGTCCGGGCTGCTAGCCGAATCCTCACCTGGTGCCAGCGGACCGCCAGTCACCCGCAGGTGACGCTTGACCAGACACGAGCGTACCTTCGCAAATCACGGTCCCAACCGCACGTAGCGGCCCGCCCCACCGCACGCCGGCAAGGCCAGGCACAAACCGAGGACAGCGGCGATCCGCGACATACCCAATGTAGGGTCCCTCGCCGATCTGCGAGGCTACGGCCATGAAGGTCCGTGCCGCGGTACTCGAGCAGTTCGCAGCCCCGTTGGTCGTGCAGGAAGTTGACCTCGGTGCGCCGAGCCGGGGCGAGGTTCTGGTCCGCCTTCAGGCCTGTGGCATCTGCCACACCGACATGTACTCAGCGTCGGGCGCCGACCCCTCCGGATACGTGCCCTGCGTCCTCGGGCACGAGGGAGCCGGCGTGGTGGAAGCCGTCGGCGAGGAGGTGTCCTCTCTCAGGGCGGGCGATCACGTGGTCACGCTGTTCAGCCCTCAGTGCGGGCAGTGCGTGAACTGCCGCAGCGGCAAGACGAATATCTGCCTGGCCATTCGCGAGCAGCAGAACGCGGGGTACCTGCCCGATGGGACGACGCGTCTGTCACGCGACGGGGCTCCGCTCCGTCATTTCATGGGCTGCTCGACGTTCGCGGAGGCAACGGTCATGCCTGAGATCGCCCTCGCCAAGATTTCACCGGAAGCGTCGTTCGAAGCGGCCTGTCTGTTTGCCTGTGGACTGTCGACCGGGCTCGGGGCGGCCATGTTCCGGGCTCGGGTCGAGCCCGGGGCAACGGTCGTGGTGTTTGGCGCCGGCATGGTCGGCCTCGGTGCCGTCGCCGGTGCCCGCCTCGAAGGCGCCGCGCGCATCATCGCCGTCGATCTATCCGAGCAGCGCCTCGAGCTCGCCCGCCACCATGGTGCCACCGATACGTGGCTCGGCGGGGACAATGTGGTTCAACGGGTCCTGGAGGAGACCAGCGGTTTGGGCGCCGATTACACCTTCGAGGCGACTGGCAATGTCGCGGTGATGAGGCAAGCAGTCGAGGCGGCGCGGATGGGATGGGGCAAGGCCTGCATGATGGGCGTGGCCGGCATGGGAGAAACGCTCGACATCGTCCCCCGCTATCTGATCACCGGTCGCCAGGTGATGGGCGCATCGTTCGGTGGCGTCAAGGGCCGGGAGCAGGTCCCCAAGCTGGTCGATCGCTATCTCGCCGGAGACATCGACGTTGACTCCTTTATCTCGCACCGGCTGACCCTGGATCAGGTCAATGAAGGGTTCGAACTCATGCACCGGCAGGACGGGATTCGAAGCGTGCTCGAACTCGGCGGTTGACGAGTCGCGTCACCGAGCGTCGGTCAGTTCTATGTCGTGGCCGTCGCTCGAGCGATCACCGCGACGGTTGTGCGCCGGACAGGGTCTCCGGGAGCGGACGGAGCGAAGCGCCGGAGGAGATCGGACTCAAGTTCGGCGCGCCGATCGGCCGGCAGTGCGTCCAGCAGTGGCGCGAACGGCGTGCCGAGGATGCCGAGCGCAGCCGCGCGGGCGTCGGGCCAGACGACTTCGTGCTCGACCATGTGGACATCGAGCGATGCGCACCCACCCGTCCCGAGGACGTCCCTGACCTCCTCCTCGGTCATCTGGAAGCTCCCTGGCTCAAATGCTCCGGGAAAAGGTGGGTCTCCGCCTGCTTCGACGAGCGCCTCGATGTACTGGTCAAACGGCGCGAGCGGCCGCCCCCTCAGCCAGACCGAAAGACCCAGCGTGCCTCCGGGGCGCAGGACGCGGAGCATCTCACGGGCGGCGCCGGCCCGGTCGGTAAAGAACGGCATGCCCTGCTGGCAAAGGACGACGTCGAAGCTCGACTCGTCGAACGGCAACTCGGTCACGGACGCCTCCCGGTACTCGATCGGTGCACTCCCGTCGGTGACAGGGACGGTCGCAGCGTGCGCGAGCATCGCGCCGCTCACGTCGCTGGCCACCACCCGGCCCGAGCTGCCTGCGCGCGCGGCCGCTAACCGCGCCGCGACCCCGGTGCCGCTGGCCACGTCAAGCACCTCGGCGCCGGGTTCGACCCCCACGGCGTCCAGCAGGACCTCTGCCCAGGGTCCGAAGAGGACCGGGGCGAGGAAGCGCTGATAGCCCTCCGGGACCGACGAGGAGACAAAGGCGGCGGATCGCTGTTCCGGCTCGGGCGTCATCACGGCGACCACCCTACCCCTCGCGATCCCTCCGCCTCGGCGGGACGCGCCATGATTGGCGACAGTGGACACTGCGATCCTGGTCGTCTGGCTCGTGTTCTGGCTCGGATGGCTCGTGTCCGCCTTCTCGGCCAAGCCGACTGTCCGGCGTCGCCGGGGCGCTCGACCCGTCGCGCTGTTGATCATTCTGATCGGGGATGTCGTGATCCATGCGTTACGACCGGGTGGCCCCAACGGTCTCGTGGTTCACTCACCGCCGGTCCGAGCCGTTGGCGCCGCCCTGGTGGTATGCGGCCTGGCGACGGCCGTGTGGGCGCGGGTCATCCTGGGGCGAAATTGGGGAATGCCGATGACCCAAAAGGACGAGCCTGAGCTCATTACCGCCGGTCCCTACGCCTCGATCCGGCACCCGATCTACTCGGGACTGATTCTGGCCACGGTCGGCACGGCGCTGGCCGTGAGCATCGCCTGGCTCGTCGTGGCCACGGTGATGGGCGGCTACTTCATCTACAGCGCAACCATCGAGGAGCGCACGCTGGCCGAGCAGTTCCCCGAGTCCTACCCGCGCTACCAGGCCCGGACGAAGATGCTCATCCCATTCGTGCTGTGATTTGCCCTGGGCTGGAAAGTAACCTCGGGCGATGCCACGCTTCGTCGTCACCCGAGCACCGGGGCCAGCCTGGGATCCGAACTCGGCCACCCGGGAGCAGCCGGGGTGGGACGCGCATGCAGCCTTCATGGATTCGCTGGCCGAAGAAGGCTTCATCGCCTTTGGCGGACCTGCCGGGAACGAGAACAGGGTCGTTCTGGTCGTAGACGCCGCCGACGAGACGACGATCAGGGAGCGCTTTGCGCCCGATCCGTGGACGAGCGCTGATGTGCTTCAAATCCTCGCCATCGAGCCCTGGACGATCTGGCTCGGCGGTGACGACCGCATCGAGGTCGCGACGGACAGGACGCTGTTCCTCGTTTGGTACAGCCCAGGGCCAGCCTGGCAGCGCAATAAGCAGCGGCGCCGGCAGGACGGCTGGGATGCGCACGCCGCGTTCATGGATGCGCTGGTCTTGCAGGGGGTCGTCCGTGTCGGCGGACCGTTGGACGAGCATCGAGCGCTGCTCGTGATGCAAGATCAGGATGAGAGAGGGCTTCGTGCTCGGCTGGCCGCCGACCCATGGGATGGCAGCCTGCTCGCGATCGACTCGATCGAGCCGTGGACCCTGTGGCTTTCTACTCGCCGCGCCAGACAGGGGAGCGCTTTTCCAGGAACGCGGACATCCCCTCCTGGGCATCGTGGGCGAGCGCGTTTTCGGTCATGACGAGCTCGGAGCGCGCGTAGGCGTCCTCCTCGGCACGATCGATCTGGGAGTAGAAGGCGTGCTTGCCCGTGGCAACCGTGTAAGCACTGGATCTCGCGATCGCTTCGACGAGCTCCTGGACGGCCGGCTCCAGCGCGTCGGAAGGCACCACGCGGTTGATCAGCCCCCAATCAAGGGCTGTCGGTGCATCGATCGGCTCACCCGTGAGCAGCATCTGCATTGCCCGCTTGCGGCCCACCGCGCGGGACACAGGCACCATCGGGGTTGAACAGAACAAGCCGATCTTGACCCCTGGGGTGGCGAAGCGGGTGCCCTCCGCCGCAATGGCCAAATCGCAGGCGGCGACGAGCTGGCAACCGGCGGCGGTGGCGATGCCATGGACCTTTGCGATCACGGGCTTGGGAGCGTTGTGAAGCATCTGCATCATCACGCTGCAACGCTCGAATAGATGAGCCAGAAAGTCTCGCTCGCGGCCGATCATCTCTGAGAGGTCGTGTCCGGCCGAGAAGGCCGGCCCCGCCCCCTCGATCACGATCGCGCGGGTGTCTGGCCATGCCGACGCCTCCTGCAGGGCAGCGATCACCTCCTCCAGGAGCTCCAGCGATAGTGCATTGCGTTTGTCGGGACGGTTGAGCACGATCCGCGCAGCAGCCCCCTCCTGGGCGACGAGCAGATTCCTGTAAGCAGTGTCAGGCGGCGAGGCCATCAAGGACAACGTACTCCGGTGCTGGTGGAGGCACAAGCCAAGGCTTCCATCCGCCCTTGGCTGGCGTCGATCGAGGCGAGATAATCGAGCGGGAGGCGCTTTAGCCGCCCGGCGGCGGACGAAATTCGAGTGAAGGAGAACGGCATGACTGACGCGCTGACGGCGACCGAAGCGGCGTCCTCGCCAGGTGCCACGCCGGAGAAGGTGTTTCGCACCGAGCTGAACCCGGTCGATTTCCTCCGGCGGGCCGCGTACGTATACCCCGAGAAAGTGGCAGTGGTCGATCGAGAGCGCCGCTATTCATACAGCGAGCTGGCGAACAGGGCATGGCGGCTGGCCAACGCGCTCAGATCGGCGAGATTGCGCAAGGGCGATCGTGTGGCCACGCTGCTGTTCAACTCCTCGCCGATGCTCGAGGCCCATTTCGGGGTCCCGGCGGCCGGCGGGGTCCTCGTTGCGATCAACAACCGGCTCGCCAGCGCCGAGGTCGGATACATCCTTGAGCACAGCGGCGCCCGCTTCCTTCTGCTCGACGCCGAGCTCGAGCCGCTGATCGCATCGCTGGCGCTCCCCGATGTGACCGTGATTCGGTGGGACCACGGTGAGCGGGACAGCGAATACGAGCACTTCTTGGCGGCCGCCTCGAGTGAGACGCCGGAGAGCTGGCTCGAGGACGAGGAGGAAACGATCTCCATCAACTACACCTCGGGCACCACGGGCCAGCCAAAGGGAGTTCAGTACACGTACCGGGGCGCGTACCTGAACGCGCTGAATGAGGTGATAGTCGCCGGGATGAGCCCCGAGTGTGTCTATCTCTGGACGCTGCCGATGTTTCACTGCAATGGCTGGTGCTTCCCGTGGGCCGTAACGGCGGTCGGAGCCCGGCACGTGGCCCTGCGCGCGGTGGATCCTGAAGTGATCTGGGATCTGATCGACGAGGAGGGCGTGACCCACTACAACGGCGCGCCCACCGTTCATCTGATGATCATCAACCACGCCAAGGCTCACCGCCTCGCGCGGCCGGTGACTGCGATGGTTGCCGCGTCGCCCCCATCGCCGACGCTGCTAGGTCGGATGGCCGAACTCAATTTCCGGATCGTCCACGTCTACGGGCTGACCGAGACCTATGGCCCAATCACGGTCTGTCCCACTGGGGAGGGGTGGGCCGAGCTCCCGGTCGAGGAGCGGGCAACGCTCCTGGCCCGCCAGGGCCAGGCCTATCCCTCGGCCGATCTGGTCCGCGTCGTCGACGAGGACTTGAACGACATCCCGCAGGACTCAGCGGTGATCGGCGAAGTTGTGATGCGCGGCAACAACGTCATGAGTGGCTATTTCGCCGACGAGGCGGCCACTGAGAAGGCGTTTCGCGGCGGATGGTTTCACTCCGGTGACCTGGCGATCTGGCACCGCGATGGAAACATCGAGCTGCGCGACCGGAGCAAGGACATCATCATCTCCGGTGGAGAGAACATCTCGAGCATCGAGGTCGAGCAGACCATCTGCGCCCATCCGGCCGTGCTGGAGTGTGCGGTGATCGGGATCCGCCACGAGCGCTGGGGAGAGCGACCGAAGGCATTCGTGACGCTCAACACTGACGCAAGCGCAAGCGCCGAGGAGATCATCGCGTTCTGCCGCGAGCGGCTCGCACACTTCAAGTGCCCCGACGCGATCGAGTTCGGCCCACTTCCGAAGACCTCCACTGGCAAGGTCCAGAAGTTCGTGTTGCGCGACCGAGAGTGGACCGGTAGCCAAACGCGCGTCGGCGCGACCTAGCCGCGATGCAAGCACAAGACCTCCAGACCCTCGAATCGATCCTCGCGACCCGTGGCCGCTTCGGTCACCGCATCTTCACGCGTTGCCTGTGATGAAGCGGCGGGTCCGCCGGGGACCGCGCTAGGGCACGAGCAGGACCCGCTCTGACGTCGCCCGGCCTCAGAGCGGCACGTTGCCGGCGCGCGACTGGCCCTGCGGCGGGCGATCCAGTAGCTCCAGCGCCTGGATCAGGCGGTCGCGTGTCGTGGCCGGCTCGATCACCTCGTCAACGAAGCCAAGCTCAGCTGCGTGGCGGACGTTGAGGTGAAGGTCGGCGTATTGCTGGGCCAGATGTGCGCGTTCACCAGCAGGATTTGCCACGGCCACGAGGCGGCGACGGTGGATCACGCCGACCGCCTGCTCGGCGCCCATCACGCCGAGGGTGGCCGTCGGCCAGGCCAGCACAAGGTCCGCCCCGAGCTGCTTGGAATTCATCGCGATGTGGGCTCCCCCGAAGCTCTTGCGCAGGACGACCGTGAGCTTGGGGACACGGGCCTCGGCGAAGGAGTGCACGAGCTTGGCGCCATGACGGATCACTCCGGAGGCCTCCTGGGCGGTTCCCGGCAGGAACCCGGGCGTGTCCACGAGCGCGACCAGCGGTACGCCGAAGAGATGACAGGTCCGGACGAACCTGGCCGCCTTCTGGGCCGACTGGCTATCCAGGACCCCGCCTAGGTATCGCGGCTGGTTGGCCACAACGCCCACGGGTCGCCCGCTGATCCTGGCCCAGCCACAGACCATGTTGCGAGCCCAGCGCTCGCCGTACTCGAGCAGCCGGCCGTCGTCGACCAGGCGCGCGATGACATCACGAACGTCGTAGACCTGACGCTGGTCGGAGGGGACCTGTTCCCCTGGGTCCCCCGCGATCGGAGGCGCCGGAGGCGCCAGCTGCGGGCCATCGGCGGCCGAGGCGGGCAGAAGGCCGAGCAGCTCACGGACGAGGGCCGCGCCGGCCGGAGGATCGTCGACCACGAAATGGGCCACGCCGTTGGCTGCCTGGACGCGGGCTCCGCCGAGTGCCTGGGCGTCGACCTCCTCCCCGGTTACCTCGGCCACGACCCCCGGTCCCGTGAGGAACATGCTGGCGTCCCGGGTCATGATCACGATGTCGCCCAGAGCCGGTGAGTAAGCCCCGCCGCCGGCGCTCGTGCCGCTAACCACCGAGATTTGGGGGACCAGGCCTGACAACCTCGTCATGGCGACAAAGATCTCGCCGTAGCCGCCCAGGGCGGCCAGCCCCTCCTGGAGCCGCGCGCCGCCCGAGGACACAAATGCAACCACCGGCCGCATGCCGCGCTCGGCCAGGCGCAGAAGGTCGACGATGCTGGCGGCGTGCTGGGCGCCGAGCGAGCCGCCGAGGAATGTCGGGTCCTGGGCGTAACAGAGCACCGGGCGGCCGCCGACCAGTCCCGAGGCGGCGATCACTCCGTCCCCGTCGACCGCTCGGTCGCCCAGCGCCGTGGAGCGCACCGAGCTCCGCAGGCGCCTGAGCGTTCCGGGATCACATAGCGCCTCGAGCTGAGCAAGCGGCGCCCGCGGATCGAGCCGCTCCGCTTGTACCAGCGCGCTCATCGACGGCGTCTCGGGCTCACCATTCAAGCACCGCTCCCCCCCACGTCAGCCCGGCCCCGAAGGCCGCCAGAAGGACTCTCATTCCAGGCCGCAAACGTCCCTTCGCCTCGGCCTCAGCCAGGGCCATCGGGATCGTGGCCGCCGAGGTGTTGCCTTGCTCGGCGATGCATTCGACGACCCGTGAGGGGTCGAGATCCAGCCGGGCGCCAACCGCCCTCGTGATGCGGGCGTTGGCCTGGTGGTAGACGAAAAGATCGATCTCCGCCAGCGAAATGCCGGCCGCCTCGGCCGCCTCGGCGGAGACCTCGACGAGCCGGTTGACGGCGTGCCTGAACGTGGTCAGGCCGTCCATCTCGATCAGCCCCGTGGTCCGCGGGGCAACGATCAGCCCCGCATTGGCGCCGTCCTGCTTGAGCAGGACCGGGCCCAGGCCGCCGCCGTGGCCTGCCCCGAGCACCACCGCCCCGGCGCCATCTCCGAAAAGGGCGGCCGTCCGCTTGTCCTCGGGGTTTGTGAACCGGGACATCGCCTCGGCACCGATGACCAGTACCCGCTCGGCGCGGCCAGATTCGATGCAGGCGGCCCCCAGGGCCAACGCCGTCAGGAAACCGGTGCAGGCGGCGCCGACATCCAGGGCGCCCGCACGCACGGCGCCGAGCCGGGCGGCGACGAGCGGCCCCGCATTGGGCGTGATGTCATCAGCGCCAACGGTCGCCACCAGGACCATGTCGAGCGCCGTGGCCTCGACGGCCGCCCTGGTCAGGGCGACCTGGCCGGCCGACGCCGCCAGATCGGACAGACGCTCGCCAGGGGACAGATAGCGGCGCGATCGGATCCCGGTCCGAGCGACGATCCACTCCTCCTCCACGCCGAGCCGATCGGCGATCGCGGCGCTAGAGACCGCTCGAGGGGGAAGCGCCGTCCCGCAACCGAGCACGCAAGCGGTCCGAGGCAGGAAGCCGGGGTCCGCCTGCGCCTGCTCGTCTGAGGGCAGAACGATGGTCACACACAGCACCAACCCTCACCCGAGGCAACGGCGACAGGATCCAAGCCGAATACCCCCCGTCCGGGGGGTGGTTTTGCGACGCCCTCAGGCCGTCAAACCGATGCGTTGTCCCCGCTGGACAGCTTCCGCCCGGTTGCGGACACCGAGCTTGCGGTACAGGGCGCTGGTGTGCTCCTTGACGGTGTGCGGAGACAGGAACAACCGCTTGGCGATCTCGGCGTTTGAGGCGCCGGTGGCGATCAGCTCCAGGACCTCACGCTCTCTAGCCGACAATCCCGCGGGCAGCGGATCGTCGACGGGGCCGAACACGGTACCGCCGTTCGCAACCGTCCGGACGGCGCCGACGACCTCCTGGGCGGCCCACTCCTTGGAGACAAATCCGCTGGCTCCAGCGGCGCGCGCGGCTGCGGCCGAGATCCGGCCGGCGCCTGACACGAGCAGCACCCGGGTGCCGGGCGAGATGCCGCGCACGCGTTCACAGATCTCGGTTCCGGACTCGGCCCCTACGAACAGGTCGACCAGCGCCACGTGCGGCTCGTAGCGGCGGGTCAGCTCGAGGGCTTCAGCGGTGTCCCGCGCCGACAAGCACCGCTCTACCCACGGCTGGGCTCCGAGCAGGGCGCGCAATCCCCAATGGACCACGTCGTGATCATCGACGACCAACAGCCGGAGTCCTGGCTGGCTCAAGTCAGCTCCAGTGGCATCACCAGACGCACCCGCCAGCGGCCCGAGCCCTCGGGCCCGAACTCGACGAGCGCGCCATTGTGGAGCGCCTCCAGGGCAGCCAGTTGCAGACCCATGCCGGAGTGCTCGCCAGGGGCCCGGGCGCCATCGTTCACGATCTGGAGGATCAACGCCTCCCGGTCCTGGGCCAGGACGATGTCGATCGCCGTGGACTGGGCGTGCTTGCGAGCGTTCCGGACCGCCTCCGCGAGCACGTTCTGAGCTAGCGCCTCGAACCGCTCAGGTACCGTGGCCCCGGGCTCCCACTGAACGCGCAGCCCGAGATCAGGGTGCTCGTCCGTCAGACGGGCCAGCGTCTGCGCGAGCGTGAAACCGCTGACCTGAGGTGCTCTGTTCAGCGGACGCTGAACGACGGCTCGCAACTCCTGCACGGCCTCCCCCACCTCCTCCGAGCATCGCCGGCGATCCGTTGCGGACAGCTCGCCGTCGGCGCCGAGAACCATCCCGACGCCAAACAACCGCTGGATCACGTTCTGGTGAACCTCGCGCGCGAGGTCGATCCGTTCGCTGAGCCACCGAGCGCGCTCCTGCTGGCGAGTGGCGATCCGGGCGCACGAAGCCAGCGCAGCGACCTTCCCGAGCGTCCACAGCGTCTGGCGCTCGGCTTCGCTCAACGGTTGCGCCGACTCTCTCTCGGCCACCAGCGCGCCAAACCACTGGCCACCCGCCGACATTGGCGTACACACCAGGTTACGTGGTCGCAGCAGCTTCACCAACTCGGCCGGCATGTACTCCTCGAAGTGCTCGTGGGCCTCCACGACACGGTCATCGGCCAGCGCGGCACGCGCGATCGGGACGTTCTCCGTGCTCACGTAGGTCACCGAGAAGACATCGAGCGGCACGCTCCTGGATCCGACCGCGCGGACCTCTCGCCTGGCGTCGTCCCAGAGGAAGATCACGGCCCGGCGGAGATGAGCCAGACGGCAGGTGGCCTCGCACAGACGGTTGTAGAATTCGGCCGAGGTAGGGGTGGCGGTCTCGACCTCGGACAGGAGCTGGACAAACAGGCCCAGGGCTTCGGTCGGCTCCCAGGGGAGCCGGGCCGGAGGCTCAGCAGTGGCGGCCATCTCAACACCTAGCACCGACGCAGGCGCGTCGTTACATCCCGGCGAGCCGGCTGCGGCCGTCAGACCTTCACTCGCCGGGCGTGCAGCTCCGCATAGACCGGGCGGCACGCCTCGGCGACAGCGGCGTCGTGGTCGGAGAGGCTCGTATCACGCGGGCGCCAAGGCTCAAACCCGGTCGACGCCCAGACCGAGGTGTACCAATGCGGGGCCCAGACGCCGTCAGTCGGCCGCGGGCCGGGTGGCCAGGACAGCATCCGAGCCGTGAAGGCGATCCCGAGCCAGTCGCACAGCCAACGCAGATGGGCCTCGGGGCAGAGCAGGAAATCCCGGGCGTCAAGGATGGGCACCTCGAGCTCGTGCGCCTCCCACATTTGCCAGAGCCAGACCTGCTGGGGCAGCCCGATGTCATCGGGCTCGCAGGTTTCACGAGAGCGAACGTAGGAGGCGACAACCTCGAGCGGATCGCGGATCAGGAGCACGTTTCGGAAGTCCAGCGTCCAGGCCAGGTCCATGTCACGTGAAACGTGGTGGGCCATGTGCTTGGCGTAATGGACGTGCCGCCCGGCCGGCAGCGGCGCGGACAGGCCAGCGACCGCGGTGTCCAGATCGGTCGGCTGCGAGGCCATCACCTCCTTACGCGCGGGGTGGTCGATGTCGGTCCGCCAGAGGTACGCGGCGTACAGAGGCTCATCGACAACGACAGTGTCACCCCGGTTCTCGAACGCGCGCATCATCGCCGTCGAGATGTTCCGCGGGCCGGACCACATGGCCACGCGGACGTCCTCACTCATGGTGCGGTGCGCGCCGCCACGTCACTGTCGAGGAGCTCGCGGTAGAGCTGCTGGAGGCGCTGCACCACCGGGCCCCGGCGCCCTTCGCCGATCGTGCGCCCGTCGACGGAGCGCACGGGCACAACGCCGGCGAAGGTACCGGTGACAAAGGCCTCTCGGGCGGAGTAGACGTCGGTGAGGCTGAATGTGGTCTCCCGTACTGAGATGCCATGGGACTCGCAGAGTTCGAGCACGTTGGCGCGAGTGATCCCCGCCAGGCAGTAGCGCCCGTCGGAGGTCATTACCACCGGCGCCTGTTCGGGACCGACGACGATGAAGAAATGCGTGGAGTTGCAGGTCGCCACGAACCCGTGCGGATCGAGCATCAACGCCTCGTCCGCGCCCGCGCTGTAGGCCTGAATGCAGGCCATGATGTCGCCGAGCTTGGAATGGACATTGAGCTTGGGATCGAGCGTGTCAGGCGCGGCCCGGCGTACATGGCTCGTAAAAAGAGTGATGCCGTCATGAACCGTGGCCGGAAGCGGTTCCTTGTGCTCGGCGATGATCACGACCGTGGCGGGACCGACCGTCAGGCGCGGATCCTGGTACGGGGTGCGCTTGACCCCGCGGGTCACCATCAGGCGGACGTGCACGCCATCGGTCATGTCGTTGGCCCGCAGCGTGGAGTAGATGGCATGAGCCAGCTGATCACGGCTGAGACCGACGTCGAGCATGATCGTCTGCGCACCGGCGAGCAGACGGTCAAGATGGCGTTCGACGAATGCCGGGTGCCCAGCCTGAACGCGCAGGCCTTCCCACACGCCGTCGCCGAGGACAAACCCCGCGTCAAATACCGATACGACCGCGCGGTCACGCGGCACCAGCTCGCCGTTGACCCAGACAAGGATGCCCGCGTTGCGAGGATCGTCTTCGAAGTCGTGTGTGCCGTGGGCCATCCGGACAAGCGTAAGCCTCGTCGGGCGGTGCCGCGTGAGGACTCAGACGCGATCAGCCGCGTCGCTGGCTGTACTCAGCCCAAGATGCGAACCGGGGTTCCGAGCGGAAGGCGCTGGGCAAGCCAGACGATGTCCCGGTTATAGAGACGGACGCACCCGTGGCTGGCGCTCGTGCCGATCACCCATGGCTGGTCCGTGCCATGAATGCCGATCTGCCCGTTCCCTGTCCCGAAATGCAGCAGTACGTCGGAGTAGGCTGACGTGCCAAACGCGTACGGTCCGTAGGCCCCGGCGGGATCCGGTTGCTTTAGGAGCTCCGTGAGGTAGAAGTGGCCCGTCGGAGTGGGAGTCGACGGCTTGCCGACCGCGATTGGGAACGTGCGAACCACCTGATCGGCTCGCCTCAGCACCAGGCGATGCGATCGCAACCCGATGGTGACCGCCCAGGGGTCCTTGAGGAGCCGGATCCCGCCGCGCCGAACCCATCCGAGCGATCCGTTGGGTCGATTCGGTAAGTAGGCCTGAACCCAGCCTCCCTTCTGCCGCTTCACCAAGAGGGTGAGCCGGGCATGCGTGGGCGTGGGATTGGGCAGTATGAGCAGCTTTCCTCGCCCTTGCGAATGCCGGTAGATGACGAGCTCTGCGTACCGCGCGACGGCCACCGAGCTCCATCCGCGCTGCCTGAAGGCTGAGGAGGACCGCGAAGCGGCCCCACCACCAGGAGGCGAGTATGGAGTCGTGCTGAAGGCCTCCGAAAGAGCCCAGCCCACGAGGCCTGAAAACGCCACGACCAGGACGAGGGTGGCTACGAAGGAGAGCCCTACCGAATTCGAGAACCAATTGCCCTCGGACGTCTTGGACGAGCTCGCCTCGGTGGCGGCAGACTTCGTCTGCTTCTTCGCATCCGGGCCGCCGTCACCGTTCGCAACCACGCGCAGCGCCAACTCGTCATCGACGTTTGAGGCGTGTGTCGCGACCTCGACGCCCGCCGCCCGGAGCCGAGCCAGCAGCTCCTTGGACGTGAGCCCCTGCTCTCGGGCTATCTCGTAAACCCGTCTATCCATCTACTTCATGTCGTTGCGGGTGGCCGCCGCCTCGGCGGGCGGCGGCCATCACGCGCTAGCCGGCGAAGTTTGCTTGCGCCGTGCTCGAGCTGGCCGCTGGCGCCGTTTGCTGCTCCTGCTCCTGGCTGCTAGTGCCGCAGTCGTCGCGATCACGAACATGGCGGGAGGCGCGGGAGGCGCGAGAGGCGCGATCATTATTGCCGTCGCCGGTGCGGTCGTCGGCGTCGCCATCGCCGTCGCAGGCCCGGCGGCTCTCGGAGCGTTCGCCGCGCCGGCGGTCAGCCGCCCCAGCGCCATGCCTGTCATTGCGCGCACCCGCGCCACCGCGGCGACGATGGTTCGCGCTGGAACTCGAATTTTGACTCGAGGCAGCACCAGATCCAGCTCCGCGCTTGTGGCTTCTCAGGCTCAGGCCGCCACGTTTCGCGCTGTTACCCCCGCTATGAGCAATCGCGAGGCCACCGCCAGCGGCAGCACAGGCAAGGACCGCGACGGCCACGATGACGAGACGACGATGAATGCTCATTACTCCTCCATTGATTAGGACCCAGCCCGTAGATCGTGCGCCACCCGGTACCGCGCTGGGAGTGGTCCACCTCTTCTACCATCAAATGGAGCCTTAGTCAACCGAAGGCGCCGGGTCTCTAGGCAGCCCGCCGCTGCGCCAACAGGGCTAGACGCGCTGTGTATCCCGCCGATAGGCGAGCCGCGCCAGGAAGACCAGCACGACCGTCCACACGATTATCACGACCCACCCCTTGGTGCTCCAGCCGGCTCCGTGCAACGCAATGTGGCTGGCCCGGACGATCCAGTAGCCGGGGAGATACTGGCCCACGTCGTAGAGGAATCCGTGGGTGAGTGGAAACCAGGTACCCGCGAGAAAGGCGAGAATCGCCACCAACCCGCCGGTTAGAGGGCCGATCGAGTCGACGTTCATCAGGTGGCCAAGGGTGATTCCCAGCGCCGCCAACGGGATCAGGCCGACCAGCGTGAGCCCGGTCATGGCCAGCCACTCGTGAGCCGGAAGGCTCACCCCCAGGCTCGCTCCGGCTAGATAGAGCAAGAGCAGGCTGGTGATCGCCATCGCATAGGCCGACACCACCTTGGCACGGAAGTACTCCCGAGTCGTGAGCGGCGTGATCCGAAGCTGGCGAGTCCAGCCGGCCTGGCGCTCGGCAGCGATCCGCCCGCCGGCTGAGATCATCGAGGCCATCGTCCCGAACGCAGCCAGCCCCGCCATGTAGTACAGCGGCGCCGAGATCCCGCTACCGGCGAGGCTGTGGGTGTTCTTCTGGGGGGCGGCGATCAGGTAATAGAGGACCAGTGGAAAACCGAAGGAGAACATGAAGAAGCGCCGGTTTCGGAACGCCCGCTTCAATTCAAAGCGCATGTACAAAACGCCCTTCATCGCACGCTCCTCCCCGCTGAGCTTCCCACGAGCTGCTCGTCGCTTTCCGCGATCAGCTCCAGGAAGGCCTCTTCCAGCCCGGCTCCGATGATTTCGATGTCCCGCGCCGAGGGATAGTCCCCCAGGAGCGCTCGGATGGCCGCGTCAGAATCGGCGCAGCGCAGGATCACGGTTTCTCCATGGCGTTCGGCGCTCGTGACGCCGGCGAGGTCTTCCAACCCATCCACTTGAGCCTCTGGCAGCGTCGCCCGGATCGTCCGTGTCCCGACCCGAGCTTTTATCTCGGTCGTCGGTCCGTCGGCCACGATCCGTCCCTGGGCGATCAGTACCGCCCGGTCGGCATTGGCGTCGGCCTCCTCGAGGTAATGGGTGGCGAACAGAACGGTGCGACCACTGGCGGCGTATTCGCGCATGGCAACCCAGAAATCGCGCCGGCCCTGGGCATCCATCGCCGATGTGGGCTCATCCAGAACCAACAGCTCAGGATCTGGCACGAGGGCGACGGCGAAGCGCACACGCTGGGTCTGTCCGCCGGACAACTTCTGGGTCCGCTGAGAAGCCACCTCCGTCAGGCCGGCCACCTCGAGCACCTCATCCACGCCCAACGCCTCCTCGTAAAGAGAGGCAACGAGCGAGATCAGCTCCCGGACCGACAGGTCCCGAATCAGCTCACCGGTCTGAAGCATCGCGCCCACCATCCCGGCATCCACCGCCTCGCGGGGCGATTTGCCGAACACCTCCACTTGACCAGAATCGGGCCGGGTCAGCCCGAGCATCATGTCGATCGTGGTCGACTTGCCCGCCCCGTTTGGCCCCAGCAACGCGACCGTCTCCCCGCGAGCGATCGAGACGTCAATTCCCCGCACCGCATGAACGGGGCCCTGCGGGCCCCCACGATAGGTCTTGACGAGCCCCTGCAACTCGATTTTCGAGTCCACTCCGGCGAGGCTAACGAGGAATGCTGACCTCCGCCTCTCAGCGTGTGAACCGAGCTCGTACGACCTGAGAAGGACACGTCAGACCTCAAGCTGACGCCTCACGGGGCGAAGTTCATCCTCGCGCGCGATTGTGTAGGCGGCGCCGTGGCCCGACAATTCGGACCATGATTGAAATCGAGCACGTCACGAAGCGCTACGGGGAGAAGGTCGCGGTAGACGACCTCACTTTCACCGTCAAGCCTGGCGTCGTCACAGGGTTCCTAGGCCCGAACGGCGCCGGCAAGTCGACCACGATGCGGGTGATCCTGGGCCTTGACCGCCCGAACCAAGGCACAGCCACCGTGAATGGTCAGGCCTACAGCGGGCTGACCGCGCCGCTCCACCAGGTCGGCGCGCTGCTCGAAGCCCGCGCCATCCACACCGGGCGCTCGGCATACAACCACCTGCTGGCCATGGCCCAGACCCACGGCATCGGCCGCAAGCGCGTCGATGAGGTGATCGAGCTGGTGGGTCTGGCGGAGGTGGCCAAGAAGCGGGCAGGCGGATTCTCGCTGGGGATGGGCCAGCGGCTCGGGATCGCCTCCGCACTGCTGGGCGATCCCGCGACGCTGATCCTCGACGAGCCGGCCAATGGGCTCGATCCTGAGGGGATCCTGTGGATTCGCACGCTGCTCAAGGGGCTGGCCGCCGAAGGCCGGACGATCTTTCTCTCCTCGCATCAGATGGCCGAGATGGCCCAGACCGCTGACCACCTGATCGTGATCGGCCGGGGTCGGCTGATCGCCGACACCACCGTTGCGGAGATCGTGGCCGAGGCCTCGCACGGCGCGTCGGTGGTGGTGCGCACCCCGGATGCAGGGCGGCTGCGCGAAGCCTTGATGGGTCAGGGGGTCACGATCGGCAGCGTCGAACGCGACGTGCTCGAGGTAAGCGGCCTGACGAGCGCGAACGTCGGCGAGGCGGCGGCCAAACACGGAATCGTGCTCCACGAGCTGATTCCGCAAAAGGCCTCACTCGAGCAGGCGTTCATGAGCCTGACCGGTGAACAGGTGGAGTTCCACACCGAGCTGCTTGGCCAGGAGACCGAGCCCGTAAAGGAGACCGCATGAGCGCGACCGCTACAGCCGAGAAGCATTACACCAGGCCGACGGTGCCCTCCGCGGGCCGGGTGACGCAGCTGAATGTGCTGCGCTCCGAGTGGACCAAGCTGTGGTCGCTGCGTTCGACGCGGTGGTCGCTGCTCGCTTCGTTCATAGCAATGGCGGGCCTGGGACCCCTGGTCGCCGCAGTCCAGATGTCACGGTGGAATCAGCTCGGTCACGGCCATATCGGTTACGACTCGATGCACGCCGCGGTCGCCGGAGACCACCTGGCTCAGCTGGCCGTTGGCGTACTCGGGGTGCTGGTGATCTCAGGCGAGTACACGACCGGAATGATCCGCTCAAGCACGATGGCCGTTCCGACCCGCCTGCCGGTGCTGTGGGGCAAGGTCCTGGTGTTCGCGGCCGTGACCTTCGTGCTGATGCTGATCGCGTCGCTGATCTCGTTCTTCGCCGTGCAGGCGATCGTCACCCAGCACCATGTCCAGCACTCGATCGGCGACCCGGGAGTGCTCCGGACGGTGATCGGGGCAGCGCTGTACCTGACGGTGCTCGGGATCATGTGTCTCGGGTTCGGGACCATCCTGCGCAATACAGCCGGGGGGATTGCGTTGTTTGTCGGCTTGCTATTCGTGCTCCCCGGCATCTCCGCGATCCTCCCGACGAGCGTGAATAATTCGATCTCGAAGTACCTGCCCCTGAACGCCGGGACGACCGTGGCCAGCCATTCGTTCGATGGCCCCTTTCACCTGACGGTCTGGGGAGGTTTCGCACTCTTTTGCGGATATGCGCTGATCGCTGTGGCGGGTGGCGCGCTGATCATGATGCGCCGTGATGCCTGACTAGACGGGGAGTACCGTGAAGGTCGTGGCTTCCAGCACTTATCGGGCGGTTAGCCAGGCGGCCAGGATCCGAGGCGGGAGCTCCACGCGGTTGGACGTGGTGCTGATGCTGGCGATGCTGGCCCTCAGCCTGATTCACACACACGGCGGGAGCCCCCTTGCCTACACGCTCGATGTGGCAATCGTGCTTCCGCTTGTCTGGCGACGGCGCGCCCCGGTCGCGGTGTTTAGCGTGATCTGGGTGCTGGCCGCGGCCCAGGGGGTGATCGAAAGGCCGTCGGTGTCCGATGCCGCTCTGCTGATCGCCTTCTACACCGTGGCCAGCACGGCCGATAGCCGCGTGACGATCGCCCTGGCACTGGTCCTCGAGCTCGGCGTGCTTGCCGCCGCGCTCGGTTGGTCCAAGGGATCCGACGAGTTCGAGAAGGTGTTCATTGGACTCTCCGGGCTGGCCACCGCAGCAGGCGTTCTCGGGCTGAATGTCCGCAACCGGCGAGCAACCGTCAACGGGCTACGCGAGCGCGCGGAACAACTCGAGCTCGGACGCGAGCGGGAAGTGGCGCTCGCGCGGGCAACCGAACGAGGCCGCATCGCGCGAGACATGCACGATGTGATCGCTCACAACGTTTCGGTGATGGTTGCCCTCTGTGACGGAGCCGGCCTGCATGTGCACGACTCCCCTGAACGGGTCGAGGAGGCGCTCGAGCAAGCAGCGGGAACGGGTCGACAGGCACTGGCTGAGATGCGCCAGCTGCTCGGAGTCCTGCGCGAGCAGGGACAGGAGCACGACCTGGCTCCGCTTCCGGGGATCCGTGAGATCGAGAACCTGATCGAGCTGATCAGGGCGGCGGGCGTGTCGGTCAAGTACACGTTGGCGGGCGATCCCAGCGGTCTTCCACCCGGGATGGAGCTCACGATCTACCGGATCGTCCAGGAAGCGCTCACCAACACGCTGAAGCACGCCGGTCCGGGGATCGACGCCGCGGTGATGCTGACCTCAGAGGTGGACCGAATCACGGTCGAGATCCGGGACAACGGGCAGAGCGAGGGGGCGACGAGTGGTGGGGGCGCCGGCCTGCGCGGAATGCGAGAGCGCGCGGCGGTATACGGCGGAGTCCTGTACGCCGGACCGTTGCCCGGAGGCGGGTGGAAGGTGGCGACCTCGTTCGTGCTCGCCGCGACGCCTGTGGCGGCGGGCCATTGACACCCATCAGGATCCTGCTCGCCGACGATCAGGAGCTGCTGCGGATGGGGTTTCGGATGGTGCTCGACTCAGAGCCAGACCTCGAGGTCGTCGGCGAGGTGGGAAGCGGCGAGCAGGCGGTCGAGTTCGTCCTCGCCGACCCTCCTGACGTCGTGCTCATGGATGTCCGCATGCCCGGCGTGGACGGCGTCGAGGCCACCCGACGGATCGTCGACGCCGGCTGCACGTCACGCGTGATCATCCTGACCACCTTCGACCTGGACGAGTACGCGTATTCCGCCCTGCGGGCGGGCGCCAGCGGGTTCCTACTCAAGGACGCCCCGCCTGGCGATCTGGTCTCGGCGATCCGTGCGGTGGCCAGCGGTGACGCGGTCGTGGCGCCGAGCACGACGCGCCGGCTGCTGGCCAGCGTCGTCCACCGCCTACCCGAGCCCCCAAGCGACACCCCAGAGGCCCGGCCCGCGCTCGAGCAGCTCACCCCCCGCGAGCGCGAGGTCATGCTCGCTGTCTCACGCGGCCTGTCGAACGCCGAGATCGCCGACACGCTGATCCTGGCGGAGGCGACCGTCAAGACGCATGTCGGCCGGATTCTGGCCAAGCTCTGCCTGCGCGACCGCGTGCAGATAGTGGTCTTTGCGTATGACAACGGCCTCGTGACCCCCACCGGCGCCGAGGGCTGAGGCGCTCAGCGCCCCCGGACTAGGTAGGCCGGACCAGCACGTCGTCCCACGCATCAGTAAGCGTGACGAGCCAGAAACGCCGGGATCGAAACCTTCGCTTGGGACTCGCGACGCCCATCGAACACACGGTCACGCCTGTGTCGAACGTGACGACCGGCACCGTCCCGCGGCACTCGGTCGGATCGCCCTTCGCGATTCCCTGGGCGGTCCGAACGATCTTTGCCTGAAGTGCGTCCCGGCGCCGCAGAGCCTCCTGGCGGACGGCGGCCACCATCTTCCGCTGATGCAGCGCCTCAGATTCCCGCCGCACAACCTCTGCTACCTCCTCACGCCGTCTGGCGCCGAGTAGCTCGGCGTCTGCCCGCAGCATCTTCGCGAACGAGAGCAAGGTGTCCAGCTCGGCCCGCAGCTCCCGCCGCTCGCTGATCTCCGTCGGCGCCCGCGCCACCCGATCGCGCAACGCGCCCAGCTGCCTGAGGAGCTCGCGGTGCTCGTCGAGTTGGCTCACGGGATCCTCTGACGCGGAGGCAGCGTCGTGGAGCGCCGCGAGAGTCACAGCGACCTCGTGGTCTAGATCCGCGCGTATTTCGTCGAGCTCACGGGTGGACGTACCGCGAATCCTAGGACAGGACGGAGCGGCCAAGTGCGCAGGGGGAGGGATTGCAGTCGTACGTGGCCCGCACCGGACGGAGGGCGCGCGCTCGTTTAGGAGGCTAGCTCCGCCAGCGCGATCTCGGCGCGCAGCTCGCGCTCGGAGGACCCCGCGACCCGCTCAAGCTGACCGTCGGGGCCCACCGTGTAGGTGCCGGTCCGGGTCAGCGGCGGAGAGTACGCGTGAATGGTGACCGCCGGACCCGCGCCGGTGTGCCGGACGCGGTGGATCGCCGTGGCGGGAACGAACGAAGCCCTCCCGGGTCCGAGAATGCGCGAGGCGGGGTCGGCGCCCAGGCGCAACCGCTCTTCTCGGATGTGTCCCTCCATGACCAGGATGGCCGCGGCCGAGTCGTCGTGGTCGTGAAATCCCGTGTCATTACCGGGGCTCCAGCAGATCACCCACGCGTTCACATTCTCCTCGTCCCAAATCTGCTCGTAGAGGCGCTCGTCACTTCCGTGGGTAATGGTGTGACGCCACAGGTCCGGTCGAGCGGCCAGCTCTTCGACGAATCGTTCGAGCTCAGCTTTCGAGAGCGTCATGCGGGAACCAAGGCGCCGGTTAGGAGAGATGCGGCCCGAACCTGGAGGCTCACGTCGCGGCCGGTCGTCCTGGGCTCGACCACGGGGCGATCCGATCCATAGACCAGCTGTGCGTCGCCCACCACCGAAGCCATCATCTCCACTGCCGACGGGCCGTAGCTCGAGGTTTCGTAGAAGACCCCGGGGTCCCCCAGCTCGATCGCAGGCCCTCCGCGGCTGGCCAGGCGCTCACTGAGCAGCGGCGCGGCACCCGCGAGCATGGCGAAGACGACCGTGAGCTCGGGATGCTGGTCTCGCCCGAATGCCGCGAAGGTCAGCCAGGCGGCTTGCATCTGCGACACGTAGTCGGTGAGCGCAGGCCACCACACCGGCTCCCCAACCGACACGTCGTGACGCCACGTGCCGGGGGCAGGGCCGGGATGGACAAACAGCGGAACCTGGCGTGCGGCCGTTCGCTCGAGGATCACGCCGACGCGGTCAAGCCGATCCGGACCTGCGAGCGCACCAGCAGGTAGCGAGATGCCGACGCAGCCGCGGGCCAGAAGATCATCGACGTCGTCCTCGTCGACAAAGTCGAGGGCCACGGGCCCCCAGGCCGCAAACCTTTCCGGGAGGCAGGCCACTCCGCGCAGGTGGGCGTCGATCAGCTCGAGTGCGTTCTCACGCGGAAGCGCTTCGATTCCGAGGGGGCTCGAGAGCGCGATCAGCGCCAGATCCAAGCCGTCGTGCTCGACCCAAGCGGCGCGGCGATCGAGGGTTTCGGTCGAGAGGTCGAGAACGCTCGGCCTCTCCCCCGGCACGAAGAGAACCGCCTCCTGGCTGCCCAGCCGAACCATCGGCGGGCTGCGCCGGGCGGCCAGCCGGCTCAGGAGCGGTTCTGTCCAGATGTGTTGGTGAAGGTCCAGGCGGGGCATTACGTCACTAAGTCAATTGATTTTATAGCAAAGGGTCAGCGGAGCGGCCTCAGCCCGCCGCTACCGGTGCGCAAACGCCGATCGTTCGTCAGCCGCCCCCGTGTTCTAACTTGTCGGCGGGACCTCGATCGAAGGGAGCCTCAGATGGTCAAGCTTGTAGTCGCATACGGCCCGCCGGACGATCCCGCGGCCTTTGACCAGCACTATGCGGAGACGCACGCGCCGCTGGCGCAGAAGATCCCGAACCTCCGCCGCTTCGAGGCGGGCAAGGTGCTTGGGACGGCCGACGGATCGACCGCGCCGTACTACTTCATCGCCGAGTTGTCATTCGACTCGGTCGATGATCTCCAGGCCGCGATGGGAAGTGATGAGGGTCAGGCGGCGGCCGCCGATGTGCCGACGTTTGCCAGCGGCGGAGCGACGTTGATGATTGCGGAGACCTGAGCGGAGATCCATGGGCCCCGAGCTTCTGGGCGCACGTCGCACCTAGCCGAGCTCCTTCTCAAACCAGTGGTCGGCGAACGGCTCGAGCCACATCCGCTTGATTTCGGCCGGGGCGTCGCGGTGGAACTTGACGCCAAGCAGTGCTCGGCATCGGGGTGCTCGGGATCGGTCTCCCTGATCTCGAGTCTGGCGGCGGGGTCCGGACTGTCTGACAAGCTCTCTGACCAAATCCTTTCATCCATGGCATGACCTGGGAACCCCAACCAACAACTAGCGAGACCGAGCGGCTCGACCCCGAGCTGGTCTCCGGCGTCGTGCCCTCGCAGGGGCTTGTCCAGGCGATTGACGAGGGATGGATCTCCTCGGGCGATTACCGGATCCGGCCGGAGAGCATCCAGCCGGCAAGCCTGGACCTGCGGCTCGCCGATCACGCCTGGGCCCTGCGCTGCAGCTTCCTGCCCAGCTCCGGAACGTCGGTCATGGACCGGGTCGAGGATCTGGCCCTGGATCGGCTCGACCTGCGAGACGGGGCCACGCTCGAGCGTGATCGTCCCTACCTGATTCCGCTTTTGGAGGAGCTGGCGCTTCCCCCCCACGTCCGCGCCAAGGCAAACCCGAAGAGCTCGACAGGCCGGCTCGACGTGTTCACCCGCGTCATCACCGATGGCAACCATCGCTTCGACGAGATTCCGGCCGGTTACCAGGGCCGCCTCTACCTCGAGGTCGTCCCCCGATCCTTCGCAGTGCGGGTCCAGCAGCGACTGAGCCTCAATCAGCTGAGGCTGGCTGCAGGCGATCCTCGAGTCGGCGACCGCGAGCTCGCTCGCATCCACGACGAGTTCCCGCTCCTGTACATCGACCAGCACGCCCTTCCCAGCGGCGATCTTTCGATCTCGGACGGGCTCTTTCTGAGCGTCGACCTGAGCGGCCCACACAATCGGGTCGTCGGGTATCGGGCCAAGAAGAACAGCTACCGGCTGGACATGGCGACAGTCCACCAGTACCGCTGGCGCGACTACTGGGAGCCGGTCATGCCTGAGGCCAAGGGCCGAATCGTGCTCGACCCCGAGGTGTTCTATCTGCTCATCTCCGCCGAGGGGGTCTGCGTCCCGCCGGACTACGCGGCCGAGATGATGGCCTACGACCCCACGGCCGGCGAGCTCCGCACCCACTACGCCGGATTCTTCGACCCTGGGTTCGGGTTTGATCCCTCCGGCCAGCGCTTCGGCTCGCGCGCGGCGCTCGAGGTCCGCGCTCGGGATGTGCCCTTCATGGTCGAGCACCGCCAGCCGATCTGCAAGCTCGCGTTCGAGCACATGCTCGCTGCACCTGACCGGCTCTACGGAAGTGACGTCGGCTCCAACTACCAGGGGCAGGAGACGATGCTGAGCAAGCACTTCTCAGAGCAGGCGGCCCCCGAGCCCCACCGAGAAGCGGGCCCTGCTTCTCGCCTGTTTCGAGACGCCTGATCGCTCGGCTTAAGACCCAGTAAGAACCGCCGACCGCGCCACTGGGGGCGCTTATAGTTGCCCGATGTGGCCGCGATCCGGGTCCAAGGTGTCTCGAAGCGCTTTGAGCAGACGCGTGCGCTCGAAGCCGTTGACATGGTCGTGGACGAGGGCGAGGTCCGCGGCCTGCTCGGCCCCAACGGGGCGGGCAAGACCACGCTGCTGAGGATCCTGTTCGGCCTCATCCGGCCCGACGCCGGCTCGGTCGAGCTATTCGGCCGTCAGCTCGATATCTCATCTCCGGCCGCTCTCGAAAACGTGTCCGGATTCGTCGAGAATCCGAGCTTCTATCCGTATCTCTCGGGCCGCGTGAACCTCGAGCTGCTGGCCGAGCTCGACGGCGGCCCGAATGCCGGGCGCGTGGATGAGGTGCTCGAGCGGGTTGGACTGGGCGCTCGCGGCGGGGATCGGGTCAACGGCTACTCGACGGGAATGAAGCAGCGCCTGGGCATCGCGGCGGCGCTGCTGCGCTCGCCACGGCTTCTGCTCCTCGACGAGCCGACGGCCGGACTCGACCCCGGTGGCGTTCGAGAGGTCGGGTCCCTGGTCCGCGAGCTGGCCGCCGACGGCGTGACGGTACTGCTGTCAAGCCACCAGATCGTCGAGGTCGAGGACATCTGTCACTCCTTCACCGTCCTGCGCAAGGGGGGCATCGTCTGGGATGGGACCGCGTCGGCCCTGCGGGCTCAGGCCCCGGCTTCGGCGTATCGAATGCTGACGAGCAACGATGATCGTGCGCTGGCGGTGGCCGAACGCCATCCCGGGGTCGGCGCGCTGGCGGCCGAAGGAGGCGGACTCGAACTCACGGTGGAAGAAGGCCGGCTCGACGCCTACGTGCTCGCGCTCGGATCGGCTGAGGTGGCGATCCGGCGACTCGAGCTCCTCGCCAGCCCCGTGGAGACGATGTTCTTCGCGCTGACCGGCGAGCCGCAGCCCGGTCAGGAGGTCAGCCGCCAGCCCGAAAGAGCGCCTGCCGAAACATGAGCGCCACGAGCCTCTCCGCGGGGAGCTGATCGCCGAACCGCGCCGCCCCTCGGGCGTACGCCAGGTGTTCCGCATCGAGCGGCGCAAGCTGTCCTCGCAGCTGGCGGTTCGGATCCTGGCCGTCATCTGCGTGCTCGGACCATTCGTGTTCGCGGGCATCCTGAAGATCCAGAGCGGCAGTCCGACGGACACGCTTTTTGGCATCTGGGTCCACTCTTCGGGATTTGCCCTGTCGCTCGTCTTCCTCGCCTTCGCCGGCTCGTGGGGCTTTCCGATAATCGCCGGCATCGTGGCCGGCGACTTGTTCTCGGCCGAAGACAGATACGGCACCTGGAAGCTGGTGTTGACCCGCTCGGCCACGCGCCGAGACCTGTTCGTGGGCAAGCTGCTCGCGGCGATCGTGTTCTCGGTCGGCCTCCTCCTGCTGTCCGCGGCCGCAACGCTCGTGGCCGGGGTCCTGCTCGTGGGCGACCAGTCGATCGTGAGCCTGACCGGGACCCTGTTCTCCCCGGGCCGTTCCCTCGGGTTGGTCGTCGCCAGCTGGCTGCTGTGCATATTCCCGATGCTGGCTTATGCCAGCTTGGGCATCCTGTTCTCGATCGCCACGCGCAACGGGATCGTGGGCGTGATCGGACCCCCGCTGTGCGCCCTGGCGATGGCGCTCCTGGCGCTGGTGGGGTCGGGGTTCATCATGCACATGGCCCTCGTCGGGTCAGCGACCCTCACCTGGCCGGCGCTGTTCAACGCGAAGCCCTTCTTCGGGCAGATCCTGATTGGGGTCGGCGTGAGTGTCGTGTGGACGTCGGTCTCCCTGTGGATCTCCTGGCGGCTCCTGCGACGGCGTGACTTCGCCGGCACCCCTGTTTCTCGGAGGCAGGGCTGGGTGATGCCATTGCGCGTCTCGGTGGCGCTGGCCGCAGTCATCGCCCTCCTGGCCATCGCCGGAAACCTTGGACCGACGGGAGTGACCCAATCCCGGCTTCAGCGCAACCTGGCGGCCTCGTTCAACAACCTGACGATCCTCCAACAGCGGGAACTGGGGCGGCATGTCCCAGCAGGCGCGCGGCTCAACGTTGTGCCGCTGTGCAGCCGGAGGGGAAGCACGCCCTCAGGCCCGGGTGACTGGGCGTGCACGATGGACGTGTTCATCCCACAGGCGGGCGGAGCGACGCCGTTCCAGGAGACGCCGGTCACGTATGACGTGAGCGTCCAGTCAGACGGCTGTTACAAGGCCCAATCGCCGCCGGTGTTCATCGGCCAGCAGCTGATGAAGGACGCCCAGGGTAAGAGCATCGTCAACCCGCTCTACACCATCTACGGCTGCTTTAACACGTTCTAGCTGAAGGGCCGGCGGTCTCGGAACGCGGGCGCCGCACCCAGTTACACGAGGTGCAGCCGATGGGCCACGGCGGCGGCCTGGGTGCGGCTTGACACGTCGAGCTTGCTCAGGATCCGGGAGACATGAACGCTGGCGGTCTTCTCAGCCATAAAAAGCGCTGTGCCGATCTGTCGGTTGGTCGCCCCCTCGGCAAGCAGCCGGAGAACCTGAAGCTCGCGGGGGGTTAGGCCGAACGGGGTGTCCTCATCCTCGGCGGCTCTGGTCGACGAATCGGACGCCACCGGCTCAGCGTCGTCGAGGTCAATCCGGGCACGGCGCGCCAGCCCCTCGACCTCGCCCGACAGCCAGAGCGACCCGAGGTCGCGGGCTGTTTGGAGCGCGGCCCGGGCCGGCTCCTCGGCGTCGTCTCGCTCGCCGACCTCGACGGCCGCTTCGGCCTCGCGCCAACGCATGATCGCCGCGTAATACGGGCGCTCCATCGCCTCCCATTCGCGGGCCGCCTCGCGCCACAGCGAGACACTGTCCTGCCCCTGGGCCGAGGCCATCTCCGCCTTTCCTGACTCGTGCCAGGCGGCTTCCACCGGGCCGCCCTCCTGGGCGGCGGCATCGAGGCGGCTGAGGTGGATGCGCAACCGCGCCAGCGCCTCCTTCTCCTCGGCAGCTTCTCGTAGGTCCCTGGCCCGGCGAACAATTTCGGCCTCCACGCGGGCGCCCACGGCACTGGCGCGGGCGATCCGCATTACGTCGTCGGTACAGACGTCCAGGCGGCCGAGTGCGTGCTCGACCACCGATCGAGCTCCCATCAGATCGAAGCGTCGGCGTCGAAGCTCGCCCTCGAGCGCCCCGAACCAGCCGATCCACTGGGGCTCGTTTGACCCGACCACGAGCGGCTCGGCGTCACGCAGTCGCTCGGCGGCGCACTCCTCGTCACCCTCCCCCAAGGCCACCTCCGCCTCAACCATCAGCCGATAGATCGAGCGGCCGTCCCGCGGCACAACTGACCGACCCAGATTGGCGCGCATCAGGTCCCACTCCCCGGCTTCGAATGCGAGCTGAGCGACGGTCAGCATCAGCCAATCGTGCAACCGGGCAAAACGCCGGGGGATCACGGTCAAGCCTTCGCGGGCCTTCTCGAGTGCCTCCCGGGTCCGGCCCGCCAGGTGGAGCATGTCGGCCAGGTTGGAATAGGCGTAGCCGAGGTTGTCGAGATCGTCGGTATCCCTGGAGAGCACGATCGCGCGTTCCAGCAGCGCCACGCCTTCGTCCACCCGTCCCAGGCCAATCTCGGCCATGCCCAACGTGTTGAGCACCTCTCCCTCGACATGCTGGTCGCCCAGTTGCACCGCAGCTTCCAGCGTCGGCTCGGCGTCGGCGATCGCGTCGCGAAACCGCCCGCGGAGCACCCGTGTGCGAGCGAGCCAGGCCATCAGCCCGGCCCGCTCCCGGCTGGGGACGTCCCCGGGAAGCAGCGACAGCGCGTGCTCTGCCGTCTCAACCGCCTCGGTGCCTCGATTCAGCGACCACTGAAGCCTCGACAGCTGGGCCTCCAGACCGGCATAGAGCTCGACCTCACTGCTCTTGTCAACGCTTTCGAGCGCCCGGATAAGCAGAACCTCGGCCCGGTCGCGATCGCCCGCAACCGAATGCGCGGAGGCGGCCAGCCTGAGCAGGTCCACGCGGTTCAGCGGGATCTGCCGCTCGGCGCCGGGCACCCGCGGCCAGAGGTCGAGTGCGCGCTCGGCCAGCTCAGCCGCTTCGCCGTAGGCGTGGAGCGCTTGAGCGGCGAGCGCTGCCTGGACGGAGGCCCTGAGCGCCGCCGGCTGGTCGCCGGCCGCGGCATAGTGACCGGCCACTGCCCCGGCCAACTCGGCCTCCTGCTCCTGGCTCTGCCCCATCCGAGCCTCGAGAGCGCGGGCGAGCGCCAGATGGAGCTCCCCGCGTTCACCGGGGAGCAGGTCGTCATAGACCACTTCTCGCAAAAGCGCGTGGCGAAAGCGAAGGCGCGCGTCGGAACCTGTGACCAGGACATGCTCGGCCACCGCCTCACGCAGCGACTCCTGTAGGACGGATAGGTCGGCCCCATTCAGCTCGGCGATCAGCTCCTCCTCCAGGCGGCGGCCGACTGCGATCCATCGGGCCGCCCGCTGCGCCTCAGGTGAGAGCCGTTCGATCCGCAGCATGAACGCGTCTCGCAAGTTCTCAGGCGGAGCGCCTCGGCCATCGAGTCCGGCGGCCAGTAGCTCCTCGGTGTAGAGGGCGTTTCCCTCGCCGCGGTCATAGAGCCGGTTCACGAGCCGTTCATCGGGATCCTCGCCCAGGATGTCGGCCAGAACTTCGGTCACCTCATTCCGGCTGAACGCCGGCAGCTCGATTCGCCGTACCCCCTCCAGGCGAGCCAACTCCGAGAGCAGCGGCCGCAACGGGTGGCGGCGATGTAGTTCGTCCAGCCGATAGGTGAGGATCACGAGCAGTCGCTCTTGACGGAGGCTTCGGGCCAGAAACGACACGAACGTCCGGGTCGAGCGATCGGCCCAGTGCAGATCCTCAAGGATGAGCGCTACCTGCTGGCGCTCGGTCAGAACCTCAAGGAGCTCAAGCAGTGCCTCGAACAAGCGGACCTGGGCGGAGGCATCAAGGGCTGCGGGAGAGCTCTCAAGCTCATCGAGTCCCGGCAGCAGCGCCGCCAACTGGGCGCGGCTACCCCGGCCGAGCTCACCGAATGCTGGATCACAGGCCCGAGCCAGCGGCCGCAACGCGCTCGTCAAGGGGGTGTAGGGAAGCTCGCCATCCTCCTGCTCCACGGCCTCGCCGCGGAGCACGAGCACGTCGCGGGATATCAGCAGCCGTTCGAACTCCCGGATCAGGCGGGTCTTGCCGACGCCCGAGTCACCGCCGAGCAGGACCAGAACAGGCTGCTGGCCGGCGGAGACCTCCGCGGCCAGCTCGAGCTCTTGCAGCTCTGCCGTGCGTCCTATGAACTGGTCGCTGGTCAGCCTCCGGGCCACGATGGAAGTATCGCCAGAACGCCACCCGACGGAGCCCCAGGCGAGACGACCGGCGCTCGATGCGGTAGGCAGTGAGCGAGTCGAGGCGCCCTGGGGTGCCGGATGTCCGCCCAGTGAGCTCGGCGATCCGAGAGGCGGCGAGGGCTGCGGTGAGTGTGGGATGCATGGTGTGCTCCTGTCTTCTTCGAAATTCACGCTGTCTAAAGATTGAGCTGCGAGGGCCGGCGGCACATCGGGATAACGGAGAGGATTTCCGCCTCGATGCACTTAGCTGGCGCTTTTTGGGCCTTAGGCGGTGAGCTGGCGCGCCCGCAGGCGGACGAGCTCTAGAACATCGCCCGTGGCCACAAATGGATCCGCGATCACGGTTCCGTCCGTGAGCGAGATCGCCACCACCGGCCGTCCGTGGAGCTCGCCGATGACGGTTTCGCCGGAAGGACTGGTGCTGGAGTCCAGCTGGGCCAGTCGCTCCAGCGACGAACGATCGCCGGCGGTGGCCAAACGAATGACCACGGGACCCCACCTGGGCTCAGGACGTGAGGCCACAGGAGCGAGGTGCGCAGTGCGACGCCGGCTCTGCTCGGGGACTACTGGATAGGCAAGCGTGCTCATCGTGTCTCCTTTCGGGTCGAATCTCGAACGACGAGCGTCTGATATCGATGGTGGACTAAGACCCCCTCCCCCACATCGGGATAAGGGAGGTGATTTGACGGCTTCGGGCCTTAGGCGGTTACGCGACGTTGCCCCGTGCGGGCATGGGCCGCTTGCGAGACGATGTGACAGGCGAGCCGCCCTGTGCCTCGGAGGCGCAGATAACGCTCCGCAATGAGGGAGCCATGGGATATAAGACTCATAGAGCGAGCAAAATCTCCCGCCCCTCCCGCATCGTGGTACAAACGCCGTAGATGTCCCCGCCCGAACAACCACGCGATCAGAAGCGCAGCGTCGTCCGCCGCGTGGGCGTGGCGATCGCAGGCGCGGTGCTCGGCGAGACGCTGGCCACCTGGATGCGCAGTCATCGCCTGGGGGGCAACCTCATCGTCCGCTGCCGCGAGGGGCATCTGTTCACCACGATCTGGATTCCGGCGGCGTCCGTCAAATCGCTTCGGCTGGGCTGGTGGCGGTTCCAGCGCTGCCCCGTGGGTCATCACTGGACGGTGGTCACGCCGGTCCTGGAAGCTGATCTGAGCAGGACGGAGCGACGGATGGCGCGCAAACACCGCGACGCCCGCGTTCCCTGACCAGCTCAGCCGTCTAGCCGCTGGCGGCTCGGCCGCGCAGGATGGCCTCTCTCTCTGCGAGTCGGTTGTTGCGACGCAACTGGGCCTCCTGCTCTCGGCGACGCTCCTCGGGCGTTTCTGGCTCGAGCGGGGGCACCGGGGTCGGTCGCCCCTCGTCATCGAGCGCGACCATCGTGAGGTAAGCGGCCGAGGTGTGGAGGACCTCCCCGGTGCGCACATGCTCTGACTCGACGCGCACCCCCACCTCCATCGATGTACGCCAGGCAGCATTCACCGTGGCCCGCACGGTCACCAGCTGGCCCACGTGGACGGGATAGAGGAACGTCATGCGGTCGACCCCGGCCGTCACCACCCGCACTCCGCAGTGGCGGATGGCGGCGATCCCCGCCACCTCGTCACACAGGCGCATGATCATTCCGCCGTGTACGTAACCGGCGGTGTTGGCGTCCTCGATTCCCATCCATTTGGTTAGGACCGAACGGGAGTCAGAAGGAGGGCGTGGCTGCACCGGCCGGACTCTACGTGTGTGAGCAGTCCGAGGTCCACGGGAAAGAAATCGTGCTCACAACCGTTCCTTCAAAGAAACCATCTCGGTCTGCGATCCGCGCGTAGGGAGGATTGATTCAATGCCAAGCCGTGCCGGGAAGCTGCTGGTCAGCCTGTTCCTGGTGGGCGCCGTGACGGGGCTCATCTCAGCCGCCGCCGCAGCCGCCTCGCCGCCGGGCTACAAACTGGTCACTGTCGGGCCGTTCGGCGGGGAGCCGACGATCGCCGCGAGCCCCACCGGCGTGCTGTACGACACCACGCCCAGCGGCGGGACGATCCTCTATAGGTCAACCGACCGAGGCAAGTCCTGGACCCAGATGACAACGGCCGACCCGGCCAGCGGGGACGACTGCGTGGTCACCGATCAATCGGGCGCGGTATACGAATGCAACCTGGCGGGAAGCAAGTCGACGGCTCCGCTCCAAGCCGATGTCTGGAAATCGCTCAACGGCGGCCGAACATGGATGTACGGAACCAACGTCGACGACAAGGGGGCCAACGTCTGCGGGACGAGTTGCCAGCCGTTCGGCGTGGACCGGCAGTGGACCGACGCCTACATCCCCAAGGGCAAGACGACCAACAACGCCGTGGTCGTGCTGGCTTACCACGACTTCTACGGTGCTGACTCGATCTGGTTCAACCTCTCGACCGACGGCGGCAAGACTTTCGGGCCCTCGACGAACATCTTCGCCAAAGGGATTGCCAGGAGCGGTCCGGCGGGCGTGGTGTCGCTGGCCGACTCGGCCTGTAACACCGTTCCGGCTGGGGCCCGGATCGAGAAGACAGGCCCCCATCCAGGCCGAATCTACGTGGCCTGGATCGCCTCTGATCCTGAGAGCCCGGTCACGGGTTGCAACGTGACCATGGTCCAGTCGTTCCACAACCTGTTCGTGGCCTGGTCGGATGATCGCGGTAAGTCCTGGAGGCTCGCCCTGGCCTATGACGCAGGCATCGGCCACGACGCCTCGACGCCATTCACATCGTTCACGCTCGACAACAAGGGCAATCCGTACCTGGCCTTTGCGACGCCCGCCCCGAGCGACAACCCAGCCAGGTGCGCCGCCGAGTCGAGTGCGGGCAGCGTCCAGAAGGACGCGAGCTGCGCGTACCACATGTGGGTGGTCTGGTCGAAGAATGGCGGCAAGACCTGGGATGGCGGTGGCGGGCTGATTCCCGGGAGCGCCAAGACCGCTTATGAGGTCGACCCGTCGAAGAAGCCGCAGACCGATGTCTTCCCGGCGATCGCGGCCGGCAATCCGGGGAAGGTAGACGTCGCCTGGCTGCAGACCAACGAGATCGAGCCGACCGATCCGCTGGGCAAGTTCGATCCGGGCGGCTGCGCAGGATCGACGGCCGCCACGCCGGTGCCACCCTTCTATCCCCCGACGTGCAGGTGGAACCTGCTCAGCGGGCAGTCGCTCAACCTCAGTCAGCGGCCCGGGAAAGCGAAGTTCACGCTCACGAAGGCGACGCTGAAGCCAATGCACGTAGGCGACATCTGCAATCTCGGCATCTTCTGCACGCCGGGGCTGTCGAACCGCAACCTGCTCGACTTCATCTCGGAGACGGTCGATCCCACGACGGGGTGTGGACACATCGCTTACGCCGACGACTCGAACCCGAAGCCGAAGCTTGACTTCATGCGGGTGGCCAATCAGGTGTCAGGCCCGGCGATCGAGGCGGTCGCGAAGTGCACCGCGGGCGTAAAGCCGCCGTCTCCGACGCATCATCATCATCATCACAAACCCCCGCCGGTCAAGCACCATCACCCCCCGCCGGCCAAGCGACCAAAGCGCAAGCATCGGCGCGGCTTCACCGGGTAGCTCTGGTGACCCCTAGGACGCTTTCCGGCGCCGGTCTGGCCCGCGACCCGGCGGCTGCTCGGGCCGGTCGGTGGTCCGAGTCGCGGGAATCTTCCGTGATGCGGGCTTGCCCTTCTTGAGGGTGAGCTTGCGGCCGTGGTGGGCGATCTGGAGCGGCTCGCCATCTAGCAACGAGTACGTGGCTTGCACCTGCGTGACCCGGACGAGCAGCCGCCGGCTCTGGAACCAGAGTCGAAACGACATCGCGGTCAGCTCGGACGGCAGGCGAGGGGCGAACGTGAGCCCACCGGCTGAGTGACGCAATCCACCAAAGCCGGCCACGGCGGCCACCCAGGCCCCGGTGAGGGCGGCTATGTGAACGCCGTCCCGAGTGTTGTGCTCACGGTCTTCCAGATCCAGCAGCGCCGCCTCAGCGAAATAGTCGTACGCCAGCTCGAGCTGTCCGACCTCAGCGGCCATCACCGCCTGGATGCAGGCGGACAACGACGAATCGCGGACGGTGACCTGCTCGTAATAAGCGAAGTTGCGCGCCTTCTGCGCGGCTGTGAAGGCTTCGCCACAGGTGAACATGGCCAAAACCAGGTCCGCCTGCTTGACCACCTGCTTGCGGTAAAGGTCGAAGTACGGATAGTGGAGCAGCAGCGGATAGCTCTCCGGAGGGGTTGACTCGAAGTCCCACCGCTGGTGCTCGGTGAAGCTCTCAGCTTGGGGGTGGACACCGAGTGTGGAGTCAAACGGGATCAGCATTGCGTCGGCGGCATCACGCCAGGCGGCGGTCTCCTCATCCCCGACGCCGAGGTCCCGGGCGCGCCGCGGATGGCGCTCAGCCAGCTGAGCGGCGCCCCGCAGATTTCGCTGGGCCATCAGATTCGTGTACACGTTGTTGTCCGCCACTGCGCTGTACTCATCGGGTCCGGTAACGCCGTCGATCCGGAAATGCCCGGCGGCGTCGTGGTGGCCCAGGGAGCGCCAGAGCCTGGCCGTCTCCACGAGCAGCTCCAGCGCCACCTCGCGTTCGAAGTCCTCGTCGGGAACCGCCCCCACGTATCTCAGGACGGCGTCTGCGATGTCGGCATTGATGTGGAAGGCGGCCGTGCCGGCGGGCCAGTAGCTCGAGCATTCTTCGCCGGCGATCGTCCGCCAGGGGAACGACGCCCCGCTCAGCCCGAGGAGCTTGGCTCGCTCCTGGGCCAGCGGAAGCGTCCGGTGACGCCAGCGCAGCGCGTCGGCCGCGGCGTGGGGAACGGTGTAGGTGAGAACCGGGAGCACGTAGGACTCGGTGTCCCAGAACGTGTGTCCGTCGTAGCCGGGACCGGTCAGGCCCTTGGCGGCGATCGCCCGCTGCTCGCCCCTGGCGCCAGCCTGAAGTGTGTGAAAGAGACCGAACCGAACCGCCTGCTGGAGCTCGGTGTCGCCGTCGAGCTCGACATCAGCGCGGTCCCAGAACTCGTCGAGGTACTTGCGCTGGGCATCCATCAGCCCATCCCAGCCGGTGTGGCGGGCGCCAGCCAGGGCGGCCGCCACCTGGTCACGGAGCGCCGGGACCGAGCGCTGCGCCGACCAACCGTAGGCCAGCAACTTGATCAACCGGACCGGCTCATCGGGCTGGGCCTCGCAGCTGAACATCACCCGGCCCACGTCATCGGTTGCCTCGCCGGTGGCCTCGACGTCGGCCGAGGACTCGCAGATGTGGTCCATGGCGGCGGCCACGGTGAGCTGGCTGGACTTCGTGGTGTGGACCAGAATTGCTCGGTTATCCAGTTGAGCCGCAAAGTCCGGGCATAGCGGCGGCCCCAGAACGGTGGCCGCCCGAGGATCGCCGGTTATCTCCGGCAGTGCCTCATTGGCGATCAGTTCGGATTGAAGGACCAGCGGCAGGCTGCCGTCCAGTGGCTCGACCTCATACAGGAATGCTGCTACCGCGCGATGGGTGAAGGACACGAGACGGGTGGAGCGGACGCGGACCCGCCGACCGGTTGGGGACTCCCACTCCACGCACCGGCGCAGGACGCCCTGGCGAAAGTCGAGCACGCGCTCGTGGCTGAGCAGACGGCCGTACCGGATGTCGAACGGCTCATCCTCCACGAATAGGCGGATGATCTTGCCGTTCGTGACGTTGACGATCGTCTGCCCCGCCTCCGGATATCCAAAGCCCGCCTCAGCGTAGGGCAGCTCCCGTGATTCATAGAAGCCGTTCAGGTAGCTACCGGGGATTCCGGCGGGCTCGCCTTCATCCAGGTTTCCGCGCAAGCCGATATGACCGTTGGCCAGCGCGAACACCGACTCGGTCTGAGCAAGCGCGTCCAGCTGGAGTTCGGTCTCCCGGACCGCCCACGGCTCGACCGCGAACGCCTGGCCGCGAATCACGACGCGTGCTCCAGCAGCGCGGCGAGGTCATCGACGACGACGTCGGCGCCGTGGTCGCGCAGTTCCTGGGCCTGGCCAGCTCGATCCACCCCGACGACGAAGCCGAAGCTCCCGGCGCGACCGGCCTCGACGCCGGCCAGGGCGTCCTCAAAAACGACCGCCTGGCCGGGCTCGACGCCCAGCCGGCGGGCGCCGGCCAAGAAGGTATCCGGCGCCGGCTTGCCCTTCAGGGTCTCCTGTTCGGCCACGTTGCCATCCACTACCGCCTCGAACAGATCGGCAATCTCGGCTGCCGCCAGTACGTCCTTGCAGTTGGCGCTTGAGGACACGACGGCACGTCGGAGCCCAGCGTCCCGCACGGCGCTTGACATACCGGACCGACCCCTCGTAAGCCTCGACTCCCTGGTCGCGGATCATGGCCAGCACGAGCTCGTTCTTGCGGTTCCCGAGGCCATCGATCGTCTCGGCGTCCGGCGGGTCTTGAGAGCTTCCTTCCGGCAGGTGAATGTCCCGCGCCTCCAGGAACGAGCGGACCCCGTCGTATCTCGGCTTACCGTCGACGTAACGGTCATAGTCGGCGACCTTGTCGAAGGGCACAAACGGCTCGCCGGAGCGCTCCGACCGGGCCTGAAGGTACTCGTCGAACATCTGCTTCCACGCCGCGGCGTGAACGACCGCTGTCTTGGTCAGGACTCCGTCCAGGTCAAACAGGCAGGCGCGCACGCCGTCGGGCAACCCGAGCACGCCGCAGACGGTACCGTCCCGCCGGTGCAGGACACCGACCGCGTCACAGTGATCGTTATCGGGGCCGGCATCGCGGGCCTCGTGACCACGCTGGCACTGCTGGAGGAACCGCACGGACCGTCGAGGATCCTGCTCATCGACCGCTGCCACCCCGAGGAGGTTGGAGGACTTGCCCGGGAAGCATTCGGGGGCATGTTCATGGTCGACACCCCTGAGCAGCGTCGTTCGGGGATTCACGACAGCGCCGAGCTTGCCTTCGAGGACTGGTCACGGGTGGCGGGATTCGAGCCCGAGGACGTCTGGCCCCGGCGCTGGGCCGAGGAATACGTGGCCCGGGCGCGCGACGAGGTGGGCGGATGGCTCAAGCGCCACGGAGTCAAGTTCTTTCCGGTGGTCAACTGGGCCGAGCGAGGCGTGTACGGGGACGGCAACTCGGTGCCCCGCTTCCACCTCACCTGGGGCTGCGGCCAGGCGCTGGTCGACTCGGTCTGGGGAGCGATCGAGAGTCACCCAAAGCGCAGCCGCCTCGAGGTCCGCTTCCGCTCGCGAGTCTCAGAGCTAGTGACCGAAGGCGATCGCGTCACAGGCTGCCTGGTCGTGCCTGAGGCCGATGACGCCGCGCCGCCACGGGAGGTCCGGGCCGAGAACGTGGTGATCACAGCCGGCGGCGTGGGCGGCAATCTGGACCTCGTACGGCGGGAGTGGCCCGCCGAACTGGGGCCGGCGCCTCCGGAGATCCTGATGGGGTCCCACTACTACGCCGACGGCGCGATGCACGAGGAGGCCAAGCGGGTGGGGGCGAACGTCACCCACATATCGCGGATGTGGAACTACGCCGATGCCGTGCGCCATCCGCATCCCCGCCGCCCGCTTCACGGGGTCAAGCTGATCCCGCCGCGCTCGGGCCTGGTGCTCGACCCGACGGGTCGCCGATACGGTCCGATCCCCCTGATGCCGACGTTCGATGCTCACTACGCGCTCCAGCGGATGTGCGAGGACCCGCGCGGCTACTACTGGATGGTTTGCAACTGGAAAATCGCCCGCCGCGAGCTCGACGTCTCGGGGTCCGAGCACAACCCCCAGATCCGCCAGAAGCACCTGCTTCGCTTCCTCGTCTCGGTGCTGCTGGGGAAGCCCACCCTGGTCCGGCACTTCGTCGAACACTGCCCAGATTTCGTCAGCGCGACCTCGCTCGACGAACTCGGGACGCGCATGCAGGCCGTGACGGGCGACGAGACGCTCGACATTGAACAGATGAAGCGCGAGGTGCGCAGTTACGACGCCACGGTCGCGCGCGGCCGCCCGCTGTTCAACGATGATCAGCTCAGGCGGATCGATCAACTCCGCCGCTGGCGGGGCGACCGGCTACGGACCTGTCCGTTTCAGGCGATCGAGGACACCGGCGCCGGTCCGCTGATCGCCATCCGGATGACGGTCCTGGCCCGCAAGAGCCTCGGCGGAATCCAAACCGACCTCGAGTCCAGGGCCCTGGACGCCCAGGGCAGTCCGATCCCCGGTCTTTATGCCGCCGGTGAAGCAGCCGGCTTCGGCGGTGGCGGGATGCATGGGCGCCGCTCCCTGGAGGGAACGTTCCTTGGAGGCTGTGTGTTCAGCGCCAGGATCGCCGCCGCCACGATCGCCGCCGGTCTGGGGAACTCGCAGGAGCTCCAGGGCGCTCAGCGAGCACCGAGCTAGAGGACTCCCACGCTCGAGCTCGCCCACAAGGTGGGGCCAGCAGCCCACGACGCCCCACTAGAGCTGTGGCTGCTACCAGCGGCAGAGCTGGGGCTCGCTGAGCTCGACTGCTCAGGACTGAGTGACGAGGAGCAGCGGCGCGCGGGGGCGCTGAGGCAAGCTCGAGCGCGGCGGGACTATGTGGCGGGACGGCTGCTGCTGCGGGAGCTTGTGAGCGAGCGGCTCGGCCGCGACGCGGCCCAGATCGCGTATTCCCGCGAAGCATGTCCGGTCTGTGGCGGCCCCAACGGCCGGCCGGTGCTGGCCGATCCAGGTGCTGCGGTTCAGTTCTCACTGGCCCGCAGCGCTGGCTTGGTGCTCGTGGGGCTGGCCGGCACTCCTGTGGGCGTAGACATCGAAGCGATCCCTGAAGCCGGTGTGAGCGAGGAAGTGGCCTCGCTCCTTCATTTGCGGGAGCGCGAGGAGCTCGAGTCCGTTGGTCCCGACGGCCAGGCTGAAAGCTTCGCCAGGCTATGGGTCAGGAAGGAGGCATACCTGAAGGCGAGGGGAACCGGGCTCGCCCACGGTCTGGCGAGCGAGTACGTCGGCCTGGATCCCAACGCCGCGCTCCCAGCGGGCTGGCTGCTCTTCGATGTATCTGTCTTACCCGGCTACGCCGCGGCCGCTGTGTTGAGGACGCAGCCGGAGTGACCGGTCGGAGGCCTACTCGCTCCACCACGCCCCGAGCACTCTGCGCCAGTTCCCCCAGGCGATCGAATCCAGCTCGGCGTCGGTAAACCCGGCGGCGGCCAGGGCCTCCAAAAGCCGCGGCACCCCCTGGATCCCGCCCAGGGCCTTGGGCATCGTGGCGCCATCGAAGTCCGACCCGAGCGCCACGTGCTCGACTCCGATGCGCTCGGCCACATAACGGGCGTGCTGGACGACCAGCTCCAGCGGGGTGTCGGGATCATCGGCGAAATCGGGCCTCAGAAACGGGCAGGCAAAGACGATCCCCACGACCCCGCCTGAGCTCCCGACGGCGTCAAGCTGAGCATCGGTCAGGTTGCGCGACGCTTGAGACAGGGCGTGCGCGGCCGAGTGACTGGCCACGATCGGCCCAGCAGCCAGCTTCGCCACATCCCAGAAGCCGGCCTCGTTGAGGTGGCTGACATCCACGACGATGCCGAGCTCGGCACAGCGGCGGACCAGCGCCTCTCCCCTCTGCGTCAGCCCAGGGCCAAGATCCGGCGAGGAGGGAGAGATGAAGGGCACGCCGTGGGCGAACGCGTTGGCCCGGCTCCAGACCGGCCCGAGCGATCGCAACCCCGCCTGATACCAAAGCTCAAGCCCCTCGAGCCCGGGGTCGATCGCCTCCGCGCCTTCGAGGTGGAGGACGGCCACGGGGGGACCCTCCCCGGCGTGGGCTCGATCCAGGTCGCCGGTGGCGCGGGCGACCCTCAGATGTCCGGCCCGCTCGAGCGCCAGGAGGCGACCGGCGGCCGCCGTGGCGTATGAAGCGGCCAGCTCGTGGCTGACCGAAGGCGCGTATGCGAACTCGGTCACACCGTCGGAGCGCGGCACCAGCTCGTCGAGGGGGTTCGGTGAAGGAGTGAACACGGCGAAAATGGCCCCGCGAACTCCCGCCTGGCGCATGCGGGGAAGATCGAGGTCTCCCGCCGGCCGCCCCTTGACGATCAGGGCGTGGTCATCCCGCGTGATCGCGTCATTGTGGCCGTCGAAGATCGGCCGCATCTCAGCGCTGGGCTCCGGCCTGGCGCTCCCGCAGCACCGCGCCCAGAATCCCGTTGATGAAACCGGGGGCGTCCGCGCCGCAGAAGCGCTTGGCCGTCTCCACCGCCTCGTCGATCGCCCCCTCGGGCGGAATCTCTTGATCGCCCGGCACGGCTTCGGGATAAAGCAGTTCGGCCAGCCCCACCCGCAGGATCGACCGCTCAAGTGGAGCGATCCGGTCAAGCGTCCACCCGCTGGCGTGGCCCCTGATCAAGGTGTCGAGCTCCTCTTGGTGGGACGCGACGAGCTCGGCCAGGGCGCGGGTGAAGACGTGCGCGTCCCGAGCGAAGGTCTGCTCCAGCGGAAGACCCAGGAGGTCGCTCTGGTAGAGGGCCCAGATCGCGGCCCGGCGCTGGTCGCTCCGGCGCACGTCAGGCTCGGCTCACCAGAATCAGGCGCGGGAGACGTACTCGCCGGAGCGAGTGTCGACGCGGACGCGGTCACCGACATCGACGAACAGGGGGACCTGGATCTTGGCTCCGGTCTCCAGCACGGCCGGCTTGGTGCCACCGCCCGAGGCGGTATCTCCCCGGACACCGGGCTCGGTCTCAGCCACGGCCAGGTCGGTGGCGCTGGGCAGCTGAATTTCAGCCGGCCGGTCGTCGATGTACAGCACGTCGACCTCGCTTGACTCCTTCATCCACTGGAGCGCCTGGGCCACGGAGGACACGGAGATCGTCAGCTGCTCGTAGCTCTCGGAGTCCATGAAGTGGGCGTCGGTGTCGTCCTGGTAGAGGTACTGCATCCGCCGGGCCTCAGTGCGGACCGGCCGAAACTTCTCGCCGGCCCGGAACGTCCGGTCGATCACGGCGCCATCGCTGGCCCGCCGGAGCTTGGTGCGCACGAAAGCCCCACCCTTTCCCGGCTTGACGTGCTGAAACTCCACGATCTTGAAGATCGTGCCCTCGACGTCGATATGGGTGCCGTTCCGGAATTGGTTGGTGCTGATCACGTCGGCTGAGGTTAGCGACGCGTTACCCCGTCCAGCTCCTCGCGCAGGCACTCCAGGGCATCGCGGTATCCCGCGGGGCCTTTGCCAACGACTCGGGCGACGCACAGCTCGGAGATCACAGACCGGCGCCGCCAGGGCTCGCGATTCTCGATGTCTGACAGGTGGACCTCGACCGCGGGCAGGCCCGTGAGCTCCAGAGCATCCCGGATGGCGTACGAGTAGTGGGTCCAGGCGCCCGGGTTGAGCACGAGGCCGTCCGCGATACCTGCCAGGCGGTGCAGGTGGTCGACGAATTCGCCCTCGTGGTTGGTGTGGAAGAAGCGCGTCTGCAGCCCGAGCTCATCCGCGGCGGCCTTGATTCGGACCTCGAGCTCGTCCAGCGTCAGGCCGCCGTAGTGGTCGGGATCCCGGCGTCCGAGCTGGTCGAGATTGACCCCGTGCAGGACCTCGATCCGATTGCGGATATTCATCCGGTCGTCAACTCTCGCACGGCTGCTCTCAGCGCGTGGGCATCCACGGGCTGCCCGGGCCGCGGCCGGCCCGGACCGTCCAGGAGGACGAACGGCACCGGCGCTGAGCCCACGCGTTTCTTGTCTCGGGCCGTAGCCTCGACGATCGCGTCGGGATCGATGCCGTCCAGGCTCGTGGGCAGGCTCCTGTCGCGGCGAGCAGGCCGCTCACCTCGTGACGGAGGGCCTCCTGATCGGACAGCCGAAGCGCCGCCAGCAGCCCCAGACCGACCGCCTCCCCGTGGCGATAGCGGGTGTAGCCACTGACGGTCTCGATCGCATGCCCCACCGTGTGGCCCAGGTTGAGGACCTGGCGAAGCCCGGCGTCGCGCTCGTCCCGGGCCACGATCCGCAGCTTGACGCGGGCGCAGGCCACGATGATCTCGGGATCGATCGGATCCGCTCCCGAGCTGACCTGGCGCCATAGCTCCCCGCCGGCGATCAGCGCGGTCTTGACCACCTCGGCGTAGCCCGCAGCGACCTCGGGCTCCGGGAGCGACCGCAGGGCAGCCGGATCGGTGATCACCGCGGCGGGCTGGTGGTAGGCCCCGACGTAATTCTTGGCCTCTGGCAGGTCGACGCCCGTCTTGCCCCCGTACGCCGAGTCGACCTGGGCCACGAGCGTCGTCGGGACCTGCACGTATCCGATCCCCCGCTGGTAGGTGGCCGCGCAGAAGCCGGCCAGATCTCCCACGACTCCTCCCCCCAGCGCCACCACCAAGTCCCGCCGCGTCATTCCCGGCTCGAGCCAGCTCGCTCCAGATAACCGTCGCCTGCTCCAGGGTCTTCGACCCCTCCCCCGCGGCGATCGAGCTTCGCCCCACGAGCGGCTCAAGCCCTGCGCCATAGAGCGGATCGACGTGCTCGTCTGTGACCAGAAAGCGGGCGCCCCTCAGGCTCTCTGGCCAGAACCCGCTGGCCAGCAGCCCAGCCCCGGCATACACGGGGTAATCACGCGATGCGCTCGTCGCCCACAGCAGTTGGGCGCTCGCGGGCAGCCCGCGCAGCGCGTCAAGCACCGGGCCAAGCCGCTCCGAGCGCTCGGCGGGCACGATCGCGTCGGCCACAGAGGCATACAGCGGTTCACGCGCCACGAATCGCCGCTCGAACTCGCCCCGGTCGCGGGACAGCGGGCCGGTCAGAGCCGCGAGCGCGCCCCCAGGCCGTCTCGACGTCGACGTCGAGCCAGAGCACCCGATGCCCTTTCAAAGCAGCTCGGACGCGCTCGTGTCCCACGGTCCCGCCGCCGAGCGAGATCACCTCTTCCCCCGGCCCGCCGAGAAGCTCGAGCGCCGCCGCCTCCTCGGCGGCCCGGAAAACCGCCTCCCCGTCCTCGTCGAACACCTGACCGATCGGCTTCCCGAGCCGCTGCTCGACCTGCTTCGTCAAGGTCGATGGCTGGGACCCCCAGGACCCGAGCCGCCGCTCGGGCGGCGGTCGACTTGCCGGCGCACATGAAGCCGACGACCACAAGCTTGCCCGTGGGAGCCATCGTTCTCAGCCGGAGCCCGCGGGCCAGCCGATCCTCCGCCCGTAGGCCTCCAGCGACGCCAGCATGTCGTTCGAGATGGTCACCCCCAAACTTGCGGCGATACGCGTCGGCCAGGACGAACGCGACCATCGCCTCCCCAACCACGCCGGCCGCGGGGACCGTGCACGAGTCGGTCCGCTCTCGTAACGCCTGCGTGGGCTCGTGGGTCTCGGTATCGACGGAGCGCAGCGGCTTGGTCAGCGTGGGAAGCGGCTTCATCCAGCCGCGCACCACGAGCGGCTCACCCGTGGTCATGCCACCTTCCAGCCCACCCGAGCGGTTGGTCTGGCGGTGGTAACCGCGCTCCCCGTCCCAGAAGATCTCATCGTGGGCCTGCGACCCGGGCAGGCCCGCCACCTCGACGCCGTCACCGATCGCGGCGCCCTTGATCGCCTGGATCGAGAGCATGGCCTGACCGAGGAGCCCGTCAAGGCGTTCCTCCCATGACACGTGCGACCCCAGACCTGGAACAAGCCCGAAGGCGTGCACCTCGAAGACCCCGCCCAGCGACTCGTTCGCCCTGCGCAGGCGATCGATCTCGGCCACCATCGCCTCGGACGCCGCCTGATCCAGACACCGGACCGGGGACTCGTCGACGCCCTCGAAGTCCTCAAGGCGCAGCTCGGGTACTCGCGGCGCCTCTACCGAGGCGATCTGGATCACGTGCGAGCGCACCTGGACACCCAGCGCTCCCAGCAACGCCTTCGCCACCGCACCGCCCGCCACGCGGGCTGCCGTCTCCCGTGCGCTCGCCCGCTCGAGGATGTCCCGGACGTCGGACAGGCCGAACTTCTGCGTCCCGACCAGGTCGGCGTGGCCCGGTCGCGGGAGGTGAACCTCCGCCGGCGGGCTTGAGACCGGCCACGGGTTCATCCGCTCCTCCCAGTTGGCGTAGTCCCGGTTGGCCACCTGGAGCGCGATCGGGCCACCCAGCGTGCGGCCGTGACGGACTCCGCCGGTGACCTCGACCTGATCCCGCTCGATCTTCATCCGGCCCCCCCGCCCGTAGCCGAGCTGGCGCCGGGCTAAATCGCGGTTGAGGGAGTCTCGGTCGAGCGTCAGCCCGGCCGGCATCCCTTCGATGATGCAGGTCAGACCGGGCCCGTGGGATTCACCCGCGGTGATGAGGCGCAGCGCCATGGGCGCTGAAGGTTACGGACCCGCCCCGCCCGCCTCTCGATGGATCGCCGGTCGCCAGCTCTAGTAGTGCCCGGCGGAATCGATCGTCACGTGACTGTTGTCCGCTCCGACCAGCTCGAGCCGGAGGGTGAACGTCACGTTCTTCAAGCCGGCCAGCTTCTTGGCCATCGATGAATCCATGTGGACACGGAATCCGGTCGTCCCGCTCTTGACCCCGGAGACCGTTCCCCGGCCGATGACCACCATCGGCCCCTTTCCGGTCGGGATGTGGGCGCGGCGTGCGGCGTCTCGCCCGATCATCAAGGTGGCGAACCCGTCAGCCGCCTCGTTGGATGTCACGCGCACGGCGAGACCCTGGTGCAGGACCGATGAATAGCTCTGGGGCAACAGCTGGAGCTGCACATGCAGGTGCGACGATCCGCCTGAGCCGCCACCGCCGCCGGGCTTGCCGCCCGACCCGAGCACCTCGATCGTCTGGCTCAGGCTGCGGACGTTCCCGCCGCGGTCGGTCACGGTGAGCGTGACCCGGTAGTTACCGGCCTTGGAATACGAGTGCGTGACGCTCGGGCCGGAGGCTGTGGTTCCGTCGCCGAAGGTCCAGTGATAGTCATCGTTCGGGACGAGCAGCGTGGAGACGCTGGTTGAGCCGTCGAACTCCACGACGTCGTTCTGATCGACGGCGCTGGGCAGGACGAAGCTCGGCGTGCAGCAGGACGTTTGGCGCGCAGCCGAAGTAGTGCTGGCCGGATCGCTCTCGATCACGCCGGCGTTGTTGAACTCACGCTGGAGCAGGTAGGGGTCCTGGCTGCCGTTCCCACGGTTGCCGTGTCCAGGCCGTTGCCCTCGGGCACGCATCCGTCGTTGTCGTTGATCTCCGACCCATCGAGAGCGAACCAGCCGTTCAGGCCGGGATTCGTCATCGAGGCGATCTGCGCCTGGCTGATCGGGCTGACCAGCCTGATCCCGACGTCCTGGCCCAGCACGGACGGGTCGGGGTTGGTCGGGATCGTCGGGGCGTCAGGCTCATCGCAGCTCGTCTTGGCCGTCCAGGGCTGGACGAGGTACGTCGACCTCGCGCGAACCAGAAGGCGGTCTTGACGGATAGGCGAGCGTGATAGGAGCAGAACTGGGCCTGCACGTTGCTGTTGGCCGAGCAGAGGCTGCCGCGTTCGCGTCCAGGCAGACCTCGATCTTGGGCGGCAGCAGCACGACAACCAGCGGCGTGTAATGCGGCTGGGTACGGTCCGAGCATCCCGGTCTGGACCACCACGTCATGCACCTCAGTGCGGACCTGGGCGTCCGTCAGGCAGACGTCGTTGGTTCCCGCGTTGAAGAACGTGTAGGAGGTGCCGCTAGGGGTGCAGTCCGGCGTCTTGGCTGTACGGGTAGTCGGGGTAGTTGTGGCCCGGTCCCGTCTGCGTGGAGCTGTCGAACGAGCAGGTCGTGTTCTTGTTGGCGGAGTTGGTCGGGTTGCCGTAGTCAATGCAGCCGCCACCGTACTTCGAGACGTTGCTCGGCGCGCCCGGTGGAGTCGGTGTACTGAGTGGCCACCGCATAGGGCGAGGTCAAGGTGTTGCTGGCGCCCGCGACGTTGCTCAGGAACTGCTCGACGTAGCCCCGGGTCTGCGCCCAGTAGCGCCGCAGCGGGTCCCATGTCAGCGCGAACGTCTCGTTGGCGTGCATGACCGGCCCGCCGTGGTAGCAGATTCCGGTGTCGGGAGAACAGATAGCGGCGCGAGCGCCGGATCCTTGCACTAGCCGTGGTAGATACGTAGGGCACGTTGTCGGTGGCCAGCGTGCTTCGCGTTCCCGGGCACCATGCGCCACGCCGATGTAGTTGGCCTGGTCGGTCGGGTAGGTGACGTACGGGGCCCCGCTCGGACCGCCGGCTGCTGGACGTAGCTCTGGCCGATCGCGTTGCACGTCCACGACCACGGCCTGGGCAACGCCGGCCCCAAGGGCCAGGCACGCTGTGAAGCTGAACATGGCTATCAGTGCTCGCCTCATGAGTTCACTCCGAAGGTCAGGTTGCGCTTATCCACGACAGCGCCGATGCTCGGCTCGTACTGGAAGAGCGACAGCGCGCTCAGGTTCGTCCGGTCCAGGAGGGCCCGACCGGCCGCCGACTCGTCCCGGCGGGCCGGTCTGGGCCTCCGAGGCGGTGTCGTGCGTCACGACCGAGATGCCCGTGACGGCGAACAGGGCCACCGACGTGATACCCGTGGAGCTCTTCACTGCCAGGTCCTCGACCTGGTTGCGACCCAATGCAACGATCTGGCAGTCGATCGGCCCAGGAATGCACTGTCCCTTGCCGGAGACGATCGTGCCCGGTTCGAGAGCGAAGAGAACCTTCTGGCCGCCCTTCAGTACCCCGAGCTCGACCATCAATGGCTGCTGGGGGCTGGGGAGCACGCTGAGGCGCGTCAGCGGATCAAAGGTGGTGATTCCACCTCCGGTGGTGGTGATCGCAAGCTTGACCGCGTAGGACTGCCGGGGCCCAAGTTCGCCGTCCGAGGGCGGCGAACCGCCGGATCCCTTGCCGCCGGATCCCTTGCCGCCGGAACCCTTGCCGCCGGAGCCGTTGCCGCCGGAACCGTTGCCGCCGGAACCGTTGCCGCCTGAAGCCGCCATGAGGAGCCAGAGCCGAGACGAGCCGCTCCCGGGCGGGGTGGTCCCGCTTCCAGTCGTGGAGACGGCGTTACCCGCGCCGGTGCTGACCGGGCCTGTGCTCGTACCGCCAGACGGCGTCGAGGTCGCCGCGGTCGTCGACGTGCCAGGCTGCGGGGCGAATGGGTCGTGGCCGGTGTGACGTAGCTCGGCGGCCGGCACCAATCGCTGCGTCACGGCGGGGAGGCCAGGGACCGGCGGTGGCACGGCGACCACCGGTGTCGTCTGAGCGGAACTGCTGGGCGAAGACGACAGGAGCACCGGCACGGCGATCAGACCGACCAGCAGCAGCGCGGCGACCGGCAACAGCCGCTTGGCCCGGAGGTCCTGCCAGACGGTCTGGAGCGCCGCCTTCAGGGCCTCGCCATCAAAATCGGAGTTCAACCCGCCGAGGGGCCCGTCACCGCCAGTCAAGCGCTTGAGCATGGTCATCCACCTCCGCCTGGTGTCACGACGGCGACCGGCGCCGCCACCGAGGAGCCCGGAGTCGATGCCTCCTGGGGAGTCAGCCGCCGCAGGCCCTGAGGGCGTGGCGCCATCTACGAGCCCCTCGATGCAGGAAGCAGGTAGGTGGTGGCCGAAACGGTGGCGTCGATCTTGGGGAACCCTCCGGCTGCGGGCACGAGATTGATGGCCTCGAGGTTCATGAGACGGCCATTGATGGCGAGCCGCTGCGCGGTGGAGACCACGAAGCGCTGGAGACGCGCGAAGAAGTTGGAGAGGTGGAAGAAGTTGCCCTCGAAGTTGAAGGTGAAGGGCTCGACCGGGAAGTTGGCGGGACCGATCACCGCGCCGGGTGGAAGCGTCGTGGTCGCCGACGTTGTCCCCGGGGCCGGTGCCGTCGTCGAGGCCGGCGTCGTCGACGCCGGCGTCGTCGAAGTAGTGGCGCCTGGAGTCGTCGACGCTGGTCGCCGGCGCGGGCACGTTGGGGGCGGCGCTGACGCCGGTCGGATTCACCGACACGCCCTGGAAGTCCACCCCCGCCTTGCTGGCGGCTGTCTGGAGCTGATAGATCAGCGAGGGCACGTCGTCGTCTGTCGGTACCGCCTCGCCTAGCCGCACCAGCGTGGCGTAGCTCCGGCGGAACGCTTGGCGAGCCGCTCGCCCTGCGTCATCTGTGTCCGGGCTGAGTTCAGCGCCGACTGCGCGCTGTTGATCTGGCTCTGAAGCGCAGATGCCTGATCCCGTTTGGGAGAGATCACGAGTAGCCAGGCAGCCGCGAGGACGGCCACCACGGCCACGACGATGATCACCGTACGGTCGCGACCGGTCATTGGGTGCCGCCCGTCGTCGGGGTTGTGGATGTGGAGGTTGTGCTGGTGGGCGCCGCCGTCGTCGTGGACGTACTGGTGGTCGAAGTCGTGGTCGTGGTCGGCGCGGCCGTCGTCGAAGTCGTCGTCGTCGGCGCGGGGGTCGTCGTCGCCGGCGAGGAGGTGCTTGGGGCCGTCCCAGCAGGGCCTTGGAAGAAGACGATGACGTCAAACGACGGGGCGTTTGCACCGCATCCGGCAGCGCCCGTGGCGGAGACCGCGGCGCCTGCGGCAGCCGATGCATTCTTCACGGAATCCGCCAGGGTGACGCGGGTCACATCTGAGATCAGGCGCAGGCGAGACATGAGCCGGGCGACGTCGTCCTGGGTCGACGTGCAGCCCACCATCTCGAACGCCGGTGAGTCGATATCGCCGCGGAGGTTTCCGCCGCCGGAGGAAGTCGAGCCGGCTGTGGCGCTCGGACTCAAGGTGGCCGAAAGCGACTGCAGCGTCGTGTTGGAGGGGACGACCTCGGAGAGTTCCTGCAGCGCCTTGGCCCAGTTAAAGCGACTGCTCGCAATCTCCCGCACGGTCGTAGCGCGGGCGTCTGCCAGCTGGGCGAACTGCGAGTACTTGGTCAGCTCGCCGCTCGCCGCCTGCGTCTGGGCGAGCTGCTGGCGCAGGCTGGCCAGCTCCGCGCGGCGCTGCGAGATGCTGTTGGACGTCAGCACATACACCGTGACGAGCGCGAGTGCGACCACCAGGATGCCGATCACGGCAGGGCCGGGACCGCGAAGCGACTGAGCGTCCAGAGAGCTCCGTCGCGTATCCGCGGGGATCAGGTTGACGGCCTTCATGCCGCCACCTCGCTGACGGTGAGCCCTGCGGCGACAGCCAGCCGTCCGGGGTCGACTCCACCGAAGCCGCCGGGTGCCGCCTCCTCCACCAGGCCGAGCTCGAGCGGCAGTCCGACCTGGGCCGCGACCTCATCGGCGAATCCGGCGATCGCGACCGCGGGCCCGGTGAGGACCATGCGCTCGAGGGGGTTCGTCCCCTCGCGGCCGGTGTGGAAATCAAGCGAGTTACGCACCTCCTGGCCCACCCGACGTGCTCCGTCCGTGAGCACCGCGCGCGTCTCGGCGACGATCTCCGCGTCACCGCTCACGTTTTCCAGGGGCTCCTGGAGGCCGACGTGGGACATCCAACCGTGGGCGTGCTCAAGCGTCAGGCTGCGGCGCTCGGAGAGCTCGGAGGCAATCGACTCCGTTCCGTAGGGAATCGTCCGGGTGAAGCTGCACATGACCCCCTCGGCCACGGCCAGGTTGGTCATTCCGCCCACGCTCACGTACACGACCGGAAAGGTCCGGCCCGGGCGGTGAAGCGCGCGGATCATCGCGAACGCGGAGAGGTCGATTCCCTGCGGCGAGAGCCCGGCCCGCCGGACCGCCTCAAGCAGGCGGTCGATCATGTCCCGCCGAGCCGCGACGACGAGGACGCGCGTGCGCAGTCCCTCGGGTGTGTCGATCGTCCCCAGCACCTGGTGCTCGATCACTGCCTGCTCGAGTGGCATCGGGATGTGGTCCTGAGCCTGGAAGCGGATGGCCGAGGAGATCTGCTTGTCGTCGGTCAGCGGAGGAAGATCGATCGCGCGCATGACAATCCGCTGGTTGGCCACACCAAGGCGCACGCGCTTGCCCAGCTTGTGCTCACTGAACAGGGCGCGCAGCGCATCGGCGAGCGCTTCTACATCCACGACCTCGCCATCCCGCACGGCACCGGGGATCAGCGCCGCGCTGGCAGCGCGCTGCACGGCCACCCGGCCGGCGCCGCCTTGGACGGCTGCGACATAGCCTGGCTCGATGTCCAGGCCAACGACATTCCTGCCCGCGTGCTTCATCCCTGCACTGATCGGCGGCGCAGAGTGGCGAGTTGAAAAACGTCCAGGATCTTCTGGACGCCTGGAATCTGGTGTATAGGATGTCCGGTTTGGCCGCCGCCGCTGAGGCCGGCCGGCGACTACCAGGAGCCGGGAACCTGTCCCCGCTGCACGAACGAGGCGCTTGAGCTGATCGTGCTCGGCGAGCCGGTCAGCGCCTCGACCACGAACGGGGTTCCGTTCGGCGGCATCGAGGATCCGTCTGGCGCGACCAGCCAGTAGGTGGCTGCACCGCCGGGGGGCAGCACGGCCGGACCGCTGGTGGCCCCCCATACCACCGCCTGTCCGCTCACGTTGGTCGCGAAGTGCGGCCGCAGTGCCCGACCCGAGCCGTTGCGGACGAGGACCTGAACCGCCCGCACGCTGTCCAGCGAACGAGAGCTCTGGGCGCTGAGGATCCGGACAGTGAGCGGCTGCGGGGTGGCCAGGGCAATCCCCAGGCACACCGCCGCCGGGAAAAGTAGCCCGGCCAAGGCCGCGCGTTGCGCCGAGGGGTTGCTGAGGCGGCGGCCTCGCGGCCCGAGCTGGGCGGCTCGGGCAATCGCCTGATCGTCCGCGGCGAGGATGCTGAGGGCGATCACCACGACCGGCGCCATCCAGTACTCCGCCAGCGACCGGCCTGAGATGAAGAGCGCGAGAATCGGCAGCGCGAAGGCGGCCCGAGCGAGCATTCGAAAGCGGACGGCGTACAGGATCAGCAGAGCCACATACAGCAGCGCCGCCGCGTAGTCATAGGCGTAGAGGGCTCCGCCGCCCATCCTCAAGAACAGGGTGAGACCCACGACGCCCTGTCCGTAGGGAATCGCATGCTGAGTCAGCGGGGCCGCGACGCCGCTCAGCCACGCCCCTGGATCGGACACGAAAAACGGGGCGTTGACGACGGCGAATACCGCCAGGCTCCAGCCCAGAAACCCCAGCATGACCCGTCGGGCCTGACGCGCTCCGAGCGAGCCAGACCGGATCAGATACATCCCCAGCAGTGGAAAAGGTGCGATGAACCAGACGAGCTGATTGGTGGCCAGCGCCAGGCCCAGGCAGGCGGCGGCGAAGCGGTCGCCGCGGCTGAGCGATCCGCGCTCGCCTGTCGTCGTCCAGCGCGCCGCCGTGGGCAGGAGCGCCGCCATCGCCAACACGACGTTCAACCCGGACAGGGCGAACTCGCCCAGGATCGGGAACGCCACGCACAGCATCACGGCTGCTCCGCGGCGCTCTTTCGGGAGCAGCTTGAAAGCCACCACGGTGGCCGCCACGAGCACGACTATGTCGGCGATCGGGACGGCCTGCCCTCCGCCCGTCAGTTGGACGAACGGAGCAGCCACCAGGAGCGGGAGGGCGGGATACCCGAACGTCGACACGGTCCCGCCCGTCATCGTGTACGTCAGATAGCGGCTGGGCGTGCTGAACGCGGCCAGGTAGCTGGACAGGTTGACCCCGTAGGGGTTGTGGCCGTGGAGCAAGAGATTGGCCGCCCCTTGCTCAAAGGAGGCTTCGTCGGTGGCGTAAAAAGTCTCGGTCTGAAGGATCGAAGCCAGCCAGGCGACGAGAACCAGCACCGCCACGAGCAGCAGCCACCGATCGAGGCGTTCCAGCTGGAGCTCGGTCTTGGCGGTGGCAATCGCAATGACCAGCCACAGGACGCCTCCGGTCAGTGCGACGACCGCCAGCCCGGCCGAGGGCACGGCCACGATGTCGTTCCACGCTTTGGCCAGCGGCCAGAAAAGACCCAGCGCCGCCATCAGCGAGATCGCTCGATGGCCGGTGAGAGCACCCATCGCCGGAGAACGGCCGTTCCCTCCGTCCGAGGGCCGGGGCGACTCCGGCGAGTGCCGACGGCTGACCCGGATGTCTTTGAGGGAGATGCTTTCCCGGAGGCTGGTCATCACGCCACCGCCACGCCTGGCGCTCGAGCGCCCATCGGGGGCCGCGCCGGCTCGGAGACCTCAAGCGCGCTGGCCTGCGGGCTCAGTACCGAGACCGCGAGTAGCGGAACCACCCACAGCAGATACAGGAACGCCCAGTAGCCGGCGGCCAGCTCGAGCGAGATCAGGATCGCCCCTGACAGCGCAGCCACTCGTGTCCGATCGTCGACTAGCTCGGGTCGAGCGCGGAACCGGATGGCGGCCCCGGCGATCAAGCCGAGCGCGGCCGCTTCGCCCACGGGCTGAAGGGATGGGATTCCCAGCGAGGACCAGATCGACTGCGGCGAGCCGCGAGAGAACTGAAACGCGACGGCATGGACCATGGCCGCCGGACCGCCAAGGCCTCCTAGCGCGACCAGCAACACGATCAGCGGCAGCGAGACGGCCACGATAGCGAGGAGGCCGCGACCCAGGGCTCGGCCTCGGAGCGGAGCGAGCCGGACCGGAAGGAGGGCGAGCGGAGCCAACTTGAACCAGGCTCCGGCCACCAGCAGGCCGGTCGAGAGACCGGGCCGGCGCCAAAGCAGCACGGCGAAGATGAGCATCACAGCCAGCACCACGTCGGTCGTGCCGCTGGAGACCGCGGCCAGCACCGGCGGGAAGGCCAGCCAGATCAGCGCCGCTCTGAGCCCAGCGGCTTCGACCTCGGGCGGGCGCTCGCTTCGGCTCGTTCGACGCCCAGCCACCGCTCTAAAAACGGCCCAGCAGACGAGGAGCGCGGCCACCACGGCTGCCGCCAGCGCAGCGTCGACCGAATTCCACACCGACTGGACCGGAGCGGCCCAGGCCAGCGGTGCGTACAGCACGAAGCTGAGCAGCGGATAGGTGTCTCCGTGAATGATGTCGCCCGGGAGGTGACCGTAGGGCAGGACCCCGCCCACCACCTTTGTTGCGCCTTCCATCACCGCGTACACGACGTCGACCGCTACGGGAGAACTGATGGTCACCAGGGCGAAGATCGCCGCCATCGCACCGAGCATCAGCCGGAGCAGGCGAACGCGGCGCCGGGCATCCCAATGCGGTGTGAGGGCGTCAAGCAGCGGGACCGAATGCGCCGGAGCGCCGACGAGCCCCAGCCCGGTGCCGGCGCAGCGCACGAGCAGGTAGGCCAGGCCCGGAAACGCGGAGATGACGCTCGCGTCGACATAGCGGTGCTGGAGCAACACAGCCGGCGCGACGAGCGTCAGCGCCATCGCCACGTCGAGGTTGCGCAGCCGCCGCCAGGGCGCCACCCCGGCCAACAGCACGAACAGGAACGACAGGCCGATCAGCAGTCCGGGCTGGTAGGCGATCCAGTCGCCGTAGGGAACCGCTCGGTGGGCAAAACCCTCCTCTCGCACGACCCGGGCCTGCCTGGTCACGGCGACCTGGGCGACGATCTGCCCGTGTTCGAAGAAGCTCACCCGGGTCAGCGTCCGGTCGATCGGACTGATCGTGATACTGGACCAGCGCGCCCCCGCCAAGCGCCTGCTCGGTCAGCCGGCTGTGCACGGCCGCCCTGATCGCCACCTGCCGCGGCACGGCCAGAGTCGCCTGGTGCGCTGAAAAGCCGAGCGCGGCCGCGGCCACAGCGAACACGAGCAGCGCGACCGCGAGCGCCGGGTGGCGCCTGATCGGACGCCAAGCTCTCATAGGCCGCCGTGCAGGTACCAGTGGATGACAGCCGGACCGACAAATAAGGCGACGACTCCGCCCAGGGCGAGGTAAGGCCCGAACGGAATGCCGGCCTTGCGGCCCTTCTTGATCCCGTGGCGGGCCAGGAGGACACCACCCGTCAGGCTTCCCGCCAGCACAGCGACGAGGACGGCCACGGCGACCGACGGGCCTAGGAAGAGCCCGAGTACCCCGGCGAGCTTGACGTCGCCCATACCCATGCCGGCCGGGTAGGCGAGCACGAATATGAGCAGAAACGCTGCCGCTGCCGCCCCGGAGGCCAGCTGGGTGGGGACGCCGGATGGCCTCGTGACCAGGCCGATGAGCACCGCCCCAACCGCGGCCGGGACCGTGATCCGGTTGGGGATGATGTGGTGGTCTAGGTCGATCAGCGCGACAGGAATCAGGACGACGACCAGCGTCAGCCCGAGAGCCAGGTCATGCGGTGAGTGTCGGACGAGCACCACGCCCACGGCCAGGGCCGCGCTCAACGCCTCGACGAGCGGATAGCGAATCGCGATCGGCTCTCGGCAGTGCCGGCAGCGGCCGCGAAGCGCGAGCCAGCCGAGCACCGGGATGTTGTCTCGGGCCCGGATCGGGGTCGCGCACCGCGGGCAGTGCGACGGCGGGAAGGACAGCGATTCGCGCCGCGGAAGCCGGTAAGCGACGACGTTCAAGAAGGAGCCGATCGCCGCGCCGAAGATCGTGGCCAGCGCTACGGGCATCACGCCCCCACGAGGGCAGGATGTTGCTCAGCTCTTTGGTCGGTGATGCTCAGCGGAGCATCATCGACGTGCTCGTCGCGAGTCGAGGGCGGGGCGGACCGCCCAGGGACGAGCAGGGCCACGAGCATGAACGGCAGGAACCAGAGGATGTAGTAGTAGAACCAGTGAACGGCCGGGAGCTGGATCGCGATCGTGACTGCACCAGCCAGAGCGGCGAGTTGTGTGAGCGACCGCTCCCGAGGGACGAAGGCCACGGCCGCCGCCAGCAATACGGCCAGCACCTCGATCGCGATCTGAAGGGGGTGAAGCCCGGGGTGGAGCGCCCAGGGCGACAGCACGTCTGGCCTGGTCATCTGAAAGTCAAGGGTCCGCTTCCAGAAGTAGGCCAGCCCGCCGGGGGGAAGCCACGAGAAGATCGCCGCGGCCACGACCACCGCGAAGGAAGCGGTGCAGACGACCGCGCCCTTGACACCGCGCCGGCGCGGAGCGGCCAGCAGCGGCAAAAGACCTGCCGGAGAGAACTTGGCCGCGGTGGCGAGACCGAGCAGGGCGCCACTGAGAGCCGGCGAGGCAACCGCGAGCAGGACGAGGACGCTCAGGAGCGCGATCAGGGCGTCATTGGTGTGGACGATCACCGCGATCGCGGTGAACGGGCAGGCCGCCCAGCCCCAGCCGAAGATCAGCCCCAGGCGTGTTCCCTCGGCGCCCGGCCGAAGCCGCCGTCCCAAGAAGAACAGCGCGACCACGGTGCCGAGGTCAAAGAAGATCGCCGCCGCATCCGCGGCGTGGAGATTGCTGAGGCTGTTTGTCCACGGCCAGATCAGCTCGAACGGCACGTACGTCAGGTAGGTGATCGGCCCGTAGGTGTCGCCGTGGTTGGGATCAGCCCAGTACAGCGGCAGGTGGTGCAGGATGTGATACGCGCCGATGACCGACTCGTAGCCGACGTCCATCTCCTGGTGTCCGAAAAGCGACAGGAGCGTCCGCGCGATCAGGAGCACAGGGAGCCCCACGACCAGCGTGCGCATGCTGAGCAGCGGAGCCAGCCGCCCCGGAATCGAGCGTTCCCGCCGGCCCACCCAGAGCAGCCGGAAGAGCAGGTAGAGAAGCGGCGGATAGGCCAGCCACACCGCCGGCTCGAGGTACTCGTGCGCCAGGAGCAGATAGGGGAGCACGAAGGCCACCACGACCAGCGCATCGAGATGAAGGAGCCGGCGCAGGCGCTTGGGGTCAAAGAACGGAACCAGGAACAGCAGCGAGAACGGCAGCAGCACGAGCCAGCTGTCGAGGATCGAGGGGTAGTGGCCGTGGGTGTACGGGGCCCTCGCCTCCGGCCCGGTCCAGGCGCCGATCAGCTTCCCCGCCGGGCTGATCGCCGCGTCAGCAACGATCAGGCCGTGGTAGGTGAACACCACATACCAGTACGGGTGCACCGAGCGCCACACGAACGGAGTGACCCTCAACGGGTGCATGCGCCTGTGCACCGACTGAATCGCCGAGTTGCCCTCGGCCACCTTCATGGCCTGCTCGGCGCTGGAGCTGAAGTGCTCAGGGACGCTGCTGTTGGACAGCACCCTGGCCATCGGTGTCCCCTGATAGATGAGCAGCAACCTGCTTGCCGGCGGCGCAGCAGCCGCCGCGAGCGCGGGACTGCCGAGCGCGAAGCCGATCACCACGAGCGCAGTGATCATTGCTTTTAGGCGAAGACCGCTCAGGCGGGGGCGCATGAAGTGCATATCGGCAGCAAAATGCCTATGGGTAAACAAAAGAGGGCGGGGCACCAGCCCCGCCCTCCTTGGACGAGAAACGTCTTGGAACCTCGGACTACCAGGTGCCTCCCGCGCAGGCCGTGCTTCCACTTCCGTTGGAGCACGTGCGGGTGACAAACCCGTTGGAGTCAGACAGCGTGTACACGTCACCGCTGCTGGCCGCCGTCGCCACGAGCGTGTAACCCGTGGTGCTGTTTCCGGTGGCCGTGACAAACGGCGAGTTCTTCAACGTGGGCTCAATCGTGGCCAGCGAGCCCGTGTCCGTAGACGTGAGCGTGTCGGAGGCGTAGCTACCGTTGTTATCGGTGGCGTAGGTCTCCTCGGCCGTCTGAGCCGACTTGAGCTGCGACTTCGCCGCGGCGTCATAAGCCTTCTGACGCTGGTTGAGGAACGCAGGGATCGCGATCGCAGCCAGGATGCCGATGATCAAAATGACGACCAAGAGCTCGATCAGGGTGAATCCCTTCTCGTCCTGAGCGCGACGGCTTAGCTTGTGAAGCATGGATCCTCCTGGGATCGTTGACTGGAACGCGCCAGATCCCTCGGTCCTCGCCATCAGGGGCTCAGCTGAGCCTGTGGTGGCAGCCCGGCTTGCTCCAGACCGGAGATCCGTGGCTTTGCGTCCCGCCTTCACAGACGGTTTGCCTTTAGCACCTTTGGCTCTGGCAGCCAACGTATCGGCACTTCCTCCCCGGGTGCAGCACATCACCCTCGAAACTGGACGATCCTCGTATCCCGCGCTGTTTATTGACGTTTCGTGTGGAGGCGGCAGGGGTAACGGCGCACGCCCGTGAATCCGCCCGGCAGAGTTATGTGTCCTCGGCGGGCGGAGCCGAAGCGGCCTGACCTCCCTGTTCGGCCGGAGCCTCCTGGGCGTCGCGCCCGGCGACGAACTGGCCGCTTCCCTCGCACCAGGAACAGGTGACCTCGTGGGCCTCGCCGCCGAGGTTCGAGATCAGGCGGCCGGTCCCTCGGCACGGAGTGCAGATCGTTCGGCCCTGACCCTCGACCTCACCACGGCCGCGATCGACGCTCAGAGCCGCACTCCCACCAGCACGCCGTCGCCGACCGGGGTGACCGTGCCGAGGAGCTGGTCGTCTTCGAGCAAGCGCCTGTTCATGTCCCGCATGGCTTCGATTTGGTCTTCGGTCCAGTGCCCATCGCTGCGCTCCTCGGCCACCGTTCCGCTCATCAGAACATTGTCGACCGCGAGGACCCCACCCGAGCGCAGCAGTGGGAGTGCCGCCTCGAGGTACTGGCCGTACTGAGCTTTGACCCCGTCGATGAAGGCCAGGTCAAATCCGCCTTCCAGCGTGGCCAGCCCCTCGCGGGCATCCTGGAGCCGAAGCTCAACGCGATCGATGACGCCCGCGCGCTCGAGATAGCTCTGGGCCGCTAAATGCCGAGTCTCGTCGATTTCAAACGAGATCACCTTGCCGTCCGGCGGGAGCGCCCGGGCCAGGTAGAGCGTCGAGACACCGATCGCCGTGCCCACCTCGAGAACCCGGCGCGCGCCGCACGCGCGAGCCAGCACTGCGAGCAAGGCACCCGTCGAGGGCACGACAATGGGGATCCCTTCGGCTGCTCCCTGCGCTTCCATCTCGGCCAAGACGGGATCCGGCTCCTCACGCAGTTGCGAGAGATAGCTCTCCACGGCTTCGGTGACGATCATGAGCTCATTATGGATTGAGACGTCGCTTGACCGCCGACGCCATTGGGCGGGGCAGGACGCCGAGGGCCCTCAGCGCGAACGGCATCGCTCGGAGCTGGCGCGCGCTGAACACCGGCGAGACAACGACCTCGATCAGGTGCGGCCCCGGCTCGGCGATCGCCTTCTTCAGCGCCTGGACCAGCTGCTCGGAGTCATCAACCCTCCGCGCTGGCACACCGAGGCCGGTGGCCACCTGGGTGAAATCGAGATCCGGGGTGCCCAGATCGAGCTGGGCGTTGGCCTTGGGGCCCTCGCCCTTGGCTCGAACGCGGGCCAGCTCGACGTTCAGGATCGAATACGAGCGGTTGTTGAACAGCACGACGGTGACATCAAGGCCTTCCCGAGCCATCGTCCACAGCGCCTGGATCGTGTACATCGACGAGCCGTCGGCCTCCAGAGCCAGCACCGGACGCTCGGGGCAGGCCACGGCGGCGCCGACAGCCAGCGGGAGCCCTTGCCCGATTGCTCCGCCGGTCAGCGTCAGCCAGTCGTGGCGAGGGGCGCCGGCCGTGTGGACGGGCAGGGTCGTGCCCGAGGTGACCGATTCATCAGAGACGATCGCGTTCTCAGGCATGACCAGCCCGATCGCCTGGCACACCTTCTCGGCCGTCAGCGGCCCAGTTGGCGGGTCCGGGCGCCCGGAAGCTTGGAGCGAAGGCTCGGCCGTGCTCGCGCCGACGGCTTCGGCCAGCGCCTCGAGACTGGCGGTTAGGTCGGACTCGGGCCCGGCGAGCTCGATCACCTCGCACCCGTCCGGAACGAGATAGCTCTTCTTCCCGGGGTAGGCGAAGAACGACACGGGCGGCTTAGCGTCGATCAGGATCAGGTTCGACAGCCCGTCGAGCTGGACCTGGGCCAGCTCGGGGACGTATGCGATCCGCTCGGGGGCCACCAGGCCGGCGCCCCGCTCGAGGCGGGCGGGGAAGGTCTCGGCCAGGAGCGTCGCCCCGGTGGCGGCCGCGACCCGTCCGGCCGCCCGCAGTCCCGGTTCACGCAGGGCGATTCCGCCGAGCAGGAGCGCCGTGCGGCCTCCGCCTCTGATCGCCTTAGCCGCGGCCTCGACGGCAGCCGCCGGCGCCGCTTGCGGCGAGGGCGCCGGGGGCGGTCCCTTGGCCTCCGCGCCGTCGCTCCAGGACACGTCGGCGGGAAGGATCAGCGTGGCTACCTGCCCCGGGGGTCCCACCGCCGCCGCCACGGCCTGGGCCGCGTCCTGGGCCACCTCGGCAGTGCTCTTGGTCGTGCGCACCCAGGTCGAGCAGTTGCGCGCCACGGTCTCGATGTCGGACTGAAGCTGGGCGTCGTACTGCGTGTGGTAGGTCGCGTGGTCGCCGACGATGTTGACCACCGGGGTCTTGGCCCGGCGGGCGTTGTGGAGGTTGGCCAGCCCGTTGCCCAGCCCCGGACCGAGATGTAGGAGAGTGGCCGCGGGACGGTCCGCCATCCGGGCGTACCCGTCAGCGGCGCCGGTGGCCACCCCTTCGAACAGCGCCAGCACTGCCCTCATCTCCGGTACGGAGTCCAGCGCCGCCACGAAGTGCATCTCGGAGGTCCCGGGATTGGTAAAGCACGTCGTCACCCCCGAGGTGACGAGCGTCCGGATCAGTGCCTGGGCGCCATTGGGCATCGGTGCGGCGGACCATACCTGCCGGGAGCCATCCGGCGCCAGCGGCGGTGCCTAGTGGATCTGGTTGTAGACGTTGAACAGCGGCAGGTACATCGAGATCACGATCACGCCGACGATGCCGCCCACCATGATGATCATGGCCGGCTCCAGGATCGATGTCAGGGCCTTGATCGCCGCGGACACCTCCTCCTCGTAGAACTCGGCCAGCTTGCTCAGCATCGCGTCCAGCGCACCTGTCTCCTCGCCCACTCCGACCATGTGCGAGACCATCGGCGGGAAGGCCCGTGACTGGCGGAGGGGGTGGTTGATCGTCCCGCCAGCCTTGACCGACGCGATCACCGAGTCCATCGAGCGCTCCATCACCATGTTGCCGGCCGTGCGGCCTGTGATCTCGAGCGCCTGCATGATCGGCACGCCGGCGGAGACGAGCGAGGAGAGCGTCCGCGACCAGCGGGCGATGGCCACCTTCTGCACCACATCGCCGATTTTCAGCGGGATCCGGAGCTTGAACGCGTCCCACTGGCCTCGGCCCCGGTCGGATCGCTTCCAGAAGATGAAGCTGGCCACGGTGACGATCACGACCAGAATAACCACGTACCACTGACCCCGGATGATGTTCGAGAAGTTGACCATGAACTGCGTGAGCGTGGGTAGGTTTCCGCCGAACTGCTTGAACACGTTCTCGAACACGGGGATGAGGAACGTCACGAGCGCCAGCAGCACGATGATCGCGAAGCTGATCACCAGCGCGGGGTAGATCATGGCCGCCCGCACCTGACGCCGGAGCGCAGCGTCCTTCTCGAGCTGATCGGCCACCCGTATCAGTGCGCCCTCCAGCACGCCCCCGGCCTCGCCTGCCCTGACCATGGACACAAAGAGAGGGCTGAAGATCTTGGGATGACGCTCGAGAGCCGCGGATAGCAGCAGGCCTGCCTCGACGTCTTTGCGTACCGCGGCGATCGTGTTCTGAAGGAGTCTGTTCTCGCTCTGGACCTCCAACACATGCAGCGCTCTCAGGATCGTCACGCCCGAGGACACCATCGTCGAGAGCTGCCGGGTGGCCACCGCCAGCTCGGCGGGCTTGACCCGGGCCATGAACTCGACGTTCAGCTCGCGCGAGCGGTACTTGCTGGCGATGTCCAGGACGACCAGACCGCGCTGTTTGAGCTGGTCTGCCACATCCTGCTTGGTGAGAGCGTCAACCTCCCCCTGCGCGGTCACGCCGGCCAGGTCCATCGCCTTGAAGGTGTATGTGGGCATCGCTAGCGCTCCGCGGTCTAAAACCCGGTCATGGTCGGGCTAGGCCGCCATCTGCCCGGTCGCCTGGCTGTCCACGAGCCGGCGCAGCTCTTCGGGAGCGTGGGCGCGGGACTCGGCGAGGGTTCGGGTGATCTTCCCCGCCCGCACGAGCTGGGCCAGGGAGGCATCCATCGTTTGCATCCCGTGGGCACCCCCGGTTTGGAGCACCGAGTAGATCTGATGGCTCTTGCCCTCTCGAATCAGGTTGCGCACCGCGGCGGTGGGGACGAGGACCTCGACCGCAACACAGCGTCCGGACCCGTCAGCGGTGGGAAGCAGGGTCTGGGTCATGATGCCCTGGAGGGCGACGGCGAGCTGAGAGCGGATCTGCCCCTGCTGGGCCGACGGGAACACGTCGATGATCCGGTCGATCGTCTGAGGCGCGTCCTGCGTGTGCAGCGTGGCAAAAACGAGGTGCCCCGTCTCAGCCGCCGTGATCGCGGTCGAGATCGTCTCGAGGTCCCGCATCTCGCCCACGAGGATCACGTCGGGGTCCTGGCGCAGGGCCGCCTTCAGCGCGTCGGCGAAGCTGGTGGCGTCCGATCCGAGCTCCCGCTGGTTGACGATGCACTTCTTGTGGCGGTGCAGGAACTCGATCGGATCCTCGATCGTCATGATGTGCTCTTCGCGGGTGGCGTTGATGATGTCGATCAACGAGGCCAGCGTGGTCGACTTTCCTGACCCGGTCGGGCCCGTGACCAAGACCAGCCCGCGCGGCCTGGTGGCGAAATCGGCCACAACGGGAGGGAGACCGAGCGTCTCCAGCGGCACGACCTCGAAGGGAATGAGGCGGAACGCGGCTCCGATTGCCGCGCGTTGGAAGTAGGCGTTGACGCGGAAGCGCGCCTTTCCTGGCATCTGGTAGGCGAAGTCCAGCTGCCAGTTTGTCTCCAGCTTCTGGCGCTGCGCGCCGGTGAGGATCGAGTACACGATCTCTCGCGTATCGGTCTGGTTCAGCACCGGATAGCCCTCGAGCGGGGTGATCCGGCCTCGGACGCGCACCATCGGCGGAGCGCCTGCGGTCAGGTGCAGGTCGGAGGCTCGGCGGTCGACGACCTCGAGCAGAAGATCAGCGAAATCAAGGTCCATTGCTTTAGCTATCGGCAACCCGGGCGCGTCTCTTAGAAGCTGCAATTTGTGGTGGACGACTGGGCGTGCCGGATCGGGCGCTCAGCCGCCCGTGATCCGTGAGACCTCGGCGATCGAGGTCAGGCCGGCCTTGACCTTGTCCAGGCCGTCCTCCCGCAGCCGGCGCATTCCCTCGCTGACGGCCACGGATCCGATCTGCTCGGACGCCGCTCGGCTCAGCGTCAGTGCCCGGATCCCCTCGGACACGGTCATGACCTCGTAGATCCCGACGCGTCCGCGGTAGCCGGAACCGGCGCACCGACCGCAGCCAACTGGCTCGAACGCCTCGATGTCGGCATCCGCCGCGAAACCATGGTCCCGCACGACCTCGGCCGGAAGCGTGATTTGCTTCTTGCAGTTCGTGCACAGTGTCCGGGCCAGCCGCTGGGCCATCACACAGTCGATTGCCGAAGCGATCAGGAAGGGCTCGATCCCCATTTCGATCAGGCGCGTGATCGCGGCCGGGGCGTCGTTGGTGTGCAGGGTGGAGAGAACCATGTGCCCCGTGAGTGCACCCTCGATCGCGACCTGCGCGGTCTCACGGTCCCGGATCTCCCCCACCATCAGGATGTCCGGGTCGGCCCTCATCATCGAGCGAAGTCCCGTGGCGAAGCTCAGCCCGGCCCTGGGGTGGATCTGGAGCTGGGTGATGCCGTCCAGCTGGTACTCGACCGGATCCTCGATCGTCACGATGCTCTTTTCCGGATTGTTGAGCTCGCTGAGAGCGGCATAGAGCGAGGTCGACTTGCCCGAGCCCGTCGGGCCGGTGACCAGCACGGCTCCGTGTGGTTTCTGGAAGGCATGCCGGAAGCGACTCAATTCCGCGCGCTGCATCCCCAGTTGCTGCAGGTCGAGACGGATGTTGTCCTTATCCAGGATTCGCAGCACGACCGACTCGCCGTGGACGGTCGGCAGCGTGACCACTCGTACGTCCACATGGCGACCATCGATCGTCAGCCCGACGCGCCCGTCCTGCGGTATCCGGCGCTCGGAGATGTCGAGGTCACTCATGATCTTGATGCGGGAGACGACCCCCGAAACCATTCGCTTGGGTACCGAGGCCTCGTCTGACAGGACGCCGTCGATGCGCATCCTCACTCGGAGCTCGGAGATGTGCTGCCCGGTCTCCGAGGCGGGCTCGAGATGGATGTCCGATGCCCCTCGCTCGGCCGCCTGGGCGATGATCGAGTGCACGAGCTTGATCACAGGGGCGTCCTCGGCCGACTCGCGCAAGTCGACGATCTCCATCGGAGTGGAGCCGGCATCGCTCTCGTCGACCGCCTCCTGGACGGCATCCTCGAAGCGGTTCATGCGCCCGATCAGCGCACTGATGTCCTCCTCGGAGGCCACCGCGGGCCTGACGTCGAGCCTCGTGAGGAGCCCGATGTCGTCCACTGCGATCACATTGGCTGGATCCGCCATCGCAACGAGGATCGTGTGCTCGTCCACGAACGACACCGGAACGGCGCCGTAGCGCTTGGCTGAGGAGGCGCTGAGGAGGTTGGCCGCGGCCATGTCGACCTTGAACAGGTTCAGGTCGATGTGATCCAGGCCGTAGCGCTCGGCGATCGCCCGGGAAAGCTGCTCATGGGTGATCGCCTTCTGATCGAGCAGGAGCCGCTCGGGCGCCATGCCTGAGACGCGAGCCTCGTCGGTCGCCTTCTGAACAGCCTCGGGGGCACAGAGGCCAAGCTCAAGGAGTACATCGGTCAGGAAGCGTCCTGAGCTCCCCCGGCGTCGGGGTGGGGTGACCCCGGACAGGGCGCGACTGGCCTCCCCGTTCAATGGGTCATCGTTACCGTTCACCGCGGGCAGGCGGAGTGTGGCGTCGGCCATCCCAGCCCCTTAGCTCTCACCGTCACGAGCGGCCGCACGCATCCGATCACGCGGAGCCGTCCGGCCGGTAAAGCGCTCGAAGCTGAGGGCTCCTTGGGCGATGAGCACCTCCAAGCCATCTACTGTCGGCTTGCCCGCCCTTTTGGCCGCAGCCACTAGCGCCGTTTCTCCCGCAAAACGCGAGTAGGCAAGGTCGATTACGGACCCAAACATCGCGATTTCATCGGCTTGCACAGGCGCCTGCTTTAGCCCTCCGTCCCGGGGGAGAAGGCCGACGGGCGTGCAATTGACCAGAAAATCAGCTGGAACGAGCGCTGTCACGGCTGTGACGCCGAGGTCCTCGGCCAGCGCCTGCGCCCGCTCTGGAGTGCGATTGCACACCCTGACCTCGCTGCCCGCGTGCCGCAGGGCCCAGGCCGCGGCTCGGGCGCTGCCTCCGGCGCCCAAAACCAGGGCGGTTGACCCATCCAGAGATGAGGGCAGGAGTTCGATCAGGGCGAGCGCATCGGTGTTCTCGGCACAGATCGAGCCGTCATCTTCGAAGAGAAGAAGGTTGGCGGCTCCGATTGCGCTCGTCGAGGGATCGACGCGGTCGGCCAGCGCCCGAGCGGTCTCCTTGTGGGGGATCGTGACATTGACGCCGCGAAAGCCCGCCGCGGGGAGCGCCCGGACAGCGGCCTCGAATAGCGCCGGTGGAACTGGGAGGAGCTGATAGCGCCAGTCGCTCAGGCCAACGGCCCGCAGCGCCGCGTTGTGCATCTGGGGAGAGCGGCTATGGCTGACCGGCCAGCCGAGGACGCCGAGCCGGCTGCCTCTGCTCACCCTCCGCCGGCCGGGCAGTGAGCGGGCGAGCGCCCGCCCAATCGCGCCCGGGCCGACGCGTACTGCTGCTCGTCGTGAAGGAACTGCGCGTAGCTCGAGGCAAACACCTCGGCGCCGTTACCGCACGGCTTGACCACGAAGTACAGATAGTTGGTGTTCGCCGGCCTTGCCGCCGCCTGCATCGACGCGAGACTTGGGCTGTCGATCGGAGTCGGTGGGAGCCCGGTGTGGGTGTAGGTGTTCCAGGGTGAGCTCGAGTGAAGCTGAGACTCGGTGATCGGGCTCGTGTAGTTGTTGACCGCGTACCGAACCGTGGCGTCGATCTGGAGTGGCATGTGCTGCGTCAGCCGGTTGTAGATGACCGAGGCCACCAGGGGACGATCCTGAGCTGTCGCCGCTTCGCCCTCCACCAGCGAGGCGACGATCAAGATGTCGTATGCAGTCAGGTGGTGGCTGCGGGCGTAAGCCAGGCTCACGCTTGAGAAGTGGCGCTTGAAGTCACGGAGCTGGTCGGCCACCAGAGCCGAGATACTGACCGGACTGCGGAGCTGGAAGGTGTCCGGGAACAGAAAGCCTTCCAGCGACGGGGTGCTCCGCGGAGCGCCGTAGGAAACGGGATTGAGCAGCGAGGAGTGGCGAGTTTCAGCCAGGTAGCTGCCGGAGACGCCCTGGCTGTGGAGCAGCTGATCGAGTTGCGAGCGGGTCTTCCCCGGGATGATCGTCACGTTGGTCACGTGGGCCGCGGGCGGAGCAGTGGACAGGGCGGACAGGACGCTCGAGAACGTCATGTCCCGCTTCAGCGGGTAGGTCCCTGGGAGGAGATGGCCGCTGTCGCCTGCCAGCGCCGCCCGGAGCTTGAACAACAGCGTGCAGTCGGGAAACGCGCACCCGATGACGCCCTTGCGCTCCAGGATGCCCGCGATCTGTCCCGTACTGGAGCGCGGCGGGATCGTCACACTGACACTTCCGTGCCCCGAGCCGGCGAAGGGCTCGAACAGAGCCTCGAGGAACCACAGGACCAGGACGACAACGAGCAGGGCCGCGATCGCCATCAGGCGTCCGGCCCGCGAATGCCGTCGGCGCGGGCGGCGTGGTTCCGCCGGCGGAGCGGGTCGCTCCGGCACAGCGAACCGCTCGTCGGGATCTAACCGCTCGTCCGGGTCGAAGGCATCGACCGGTGGAGCCACCCTCGGGCGCGGCGCCACCCGGGGCTGCGAGATTACCCGTGCCTGCGAGGCCACACGAGGCGGGGCGGCGCGAGGCTCGGGCGGGGCGGCGCGAGGCTCCCCGCCGGGAGAAGCCATTCCGTCGTCGTCTCCCTGCACCCGGGCCCGACGCTGCTCGCGCGCCCGCCTGGCCGCCTCACGCTCCTCGGCGCTTCGCTCAGCCACGACCAGCTCCCGCCTGGGCGGCCAGCCACGTCTCGAGCAGGTGCGCCGCCGCGCGCGAGTCTTCGCTGGCCCGGCCGCCGATCCGCTCGGCCAGCCGTGTCGTCAGGCGCTCGTCGTAAAGCTCGACAGGAACCGTCAGCTCGGCCGCGAGGCGGCGGGCGAACTCTCGCGTCCGCGCGGTCTGGTCCGAGTCGCCACCCGATAGGGAAAGCGGCAATCCAACCACGACCCGTCCGGCCTCCTGTTCGGCCACGAGCGTTCGCAGCGTGGCCAACCCGCGCCGTGAGGATGGAGCGCTCACAGAGTCAAGTGGTGTAGCCAAAGTCCCGGTCGGATCGCTGATGGCACACCCACAGCGAGCGCTGCCATAGTCGAGGGCGAGAACTCTCACGGAAGTTAGTGGTTCCCGTCCAACGCCGTCTGGATGGCGGCCCTCGCCGCATCGAGGGCCTCGGGGAGCTTCTCCCCGTGCTTGCCGCCGGCGCGGGCCAGAGTCTCGCGTCCCCCGCCTCCGCCACCGACCTGCTCGGCGGCCACGCCGATGATCTCGTTGGCCCGCAGGCCCCGTCCAACGAGCGACGGCGCCACGCTGGCGATCAGGTCGACGCGGCCCCCGCCGGCGCGACCCAGGACGATCACACTCTCGCCGAGCTTGCCCTTGAGCCGGTCGGTCAGCTCGAGCAGCGCCTTGCCATCCGGCACAGATACGGCGCTCACCAGCACGCGAGCCCCGTCCTGCTCCTGAGCGGCCGCCAAAAGCCCATCGACATCGACGTCGGTCGCTGACGGCTGGGCACCCTGTTTCTCCAGCTGACGAAGGCGCCTGCGCAGCTCAGACACATCTTCGGGCACCTGCTCGGGTTGGGTACGAAGTGTCTGTGCCGTTTTGGACAGCGCCCGATCGTGGCGACGTAACAGCTCGACCGCGACCGGGCCGGTGAGAGCCTCGATCCGTCGCACGTTGGCCGCGCTGGAGCTTTCACTCAGAACTTTGAAAAGCCCTACCTCGGCGGTGAAACGCACGTGGGTACCGCCGCACAGCTCGCGGGAAAACGAACCATCACCGACCTCGACCATGCGCACCACGTCGCCGTACTTCTCACCGAATAGAGCCATCGCCCCCTGACGCCGAGCCTCCTGGAGCGTTGTGGTCAGAGCGTGGACAGGGTGGTCGGCCAGGATCCAGCCGTTGACCGTTTCCTCCACATCGTGGAGCTCACCCTCGGACAGGGCATGGCCGTGCGTGAAGTCGAAGCGAAGCTTGTCCGGGCCCACATACGATCCGGCCTGTCGCACATGGGTACCCAGGCGCATGCGCAGAGCGGCGTGCAGAAGATGTGTGGCCGTGTGATTGCACTCGGTGGCGTGGCGAGCGGCGCGGTCGACGTGGGCGTGGACGCGCTCGCCCTGCTTGACCTCACCTCGTTCCGGGATCAGAGCGACCACCTGGTCCTCGCCGATCCGGAGCACGTCGTCGACCCGAGCCAGGCAGTCGCCCTCGGCGCACTCGACATAGCCAATATCGGCAACCTGACCGCCGCCCGTGGCATAGAACGGAGACTCGACCAGCTTGACCAGCACTCTTCCGTCCTCGGAGCCCACGGCCGCGATCGTCGTGTCCTGCTCGGTCGTGCGATAGCCGACGAAGTCGGTCTGAAAACCCGCGTGGTTGGCGAGGGCGATCGCCTGCTCGCGCAGTTGCTCGCCCTCACGGGTGCGGCCCGAGTAGGCACGAGCCCGCTCGCGTTGCTGGTTCATCAGCGCTTCGAAGCCCTCCTCGTCTACGCCGAGGCCACGTTCAGCTGACAGCTCCCGAGTCATCTCGATCGGAAAGCCGTAGGTGTCGTGGAGCATGAACGCATCATTCGCCGAGATGCCCTCCTCGCCCTCGTCGAGCGCGCGGGTGAACAGCTGCTCCAGCAGCCGCGAGCCCTGCTCGAGCGTGCGGGAGAAGCTTTCCTCCTCGGCTCTCAGCCAGCGGTCGATGTCGTCCCGCCGGTCGTGAAGCTCCGGGTACTCGCCACCCATCAGCTCGCGCACGCGTTCCGCGTAGCGCTCGAGGAAGCGAGGCTCGAGCTCGAGCGCGCGCCCGCGCTGAATCGCTCGGCGCATGATCCGGCGCAAGACGTATCCCCGGTCCTCGTTCGAGGGCACGACGCCGTCGGCGATCAGGAAGGTCATCGCGCGGCTGTGGTCCGCGAGGATACGCAGCGCCCGGTCGACCGGCTCGTCCTGACCGTAGTGCCGGCCGGACAGCTCCTGTCCGAGCTCGATCAGCGGCGCGAATTGATCGGTCTCGAAGATCGTCGGTTTGCCCTGGAGAAGAGTCGCCATCCGGTTGAGTCCCAGCCCCGTATCGATGTTCTGGGCGGGGAGCGGAGTTAGCTGGTTGATCGGGTTCTGATCGAACTGCATAAAAACGAGGTTCCAGTACTCCACGAAGCGTTCGTTCTCGCCCCCGGGAAGGTCATCTGGCCGCCCGAACTCGACTCCACGATCCAGGTAAAGCTCCGAGCAGGGTCCGCACGGACCGGTAGGCCCGGCCTGCCAGAAGTTCTCCGAGCGGGGGCACTCGACGATCCGCTCACGGGGAACGCCTATCTCAAGCCAGGCATCGATGGCCGCTTGGTCGGGGCCCAGGCCGAGCTCGTCGTCGCCCGCGAAGACCGTGGCCCAGACGTCATTGGGGTCGAAGCCGAACCCGTCGAGCGAGAGCTCCCATGCGTACTGAGCCGCCTCCCGCTTGAAGTAATCCCCGAACGAAAAGTTCCCCAGCATCTCGAAGAAGGTGAGGTGCCGGCTGGTCGTGCCGATGATGTCGATGTCGACCGTCCGGAACGTCTTCTGGCAGCTCGTGGCCCGCGGATGCGGCGGCTTTTCGATGCCCAGGAAATACGACTTGAGCGGATGCATGCCGGCCACCGTGAACAGCGCCGAGGGGTCGTACTCAGCCGGGATCAGGGGCGCGGAGGGCAGCCGCAGATGGTCTCTGCTCTCGAAGAACTCGATGTACGTGCGCCTGATCTCGTCGGTGGTCATGCCGCTCGCTCGCTCGCCGACGTTTCGGATGCCGGTCTAATCACGGACGGAAGCACCGTAATCGTTCCCGTTCCGACCACCACGTCTCCGTGCATGAGGCAGGCCAGCTGGCCCGGAGCAACGGCGTCGGCGGGAGCGGCCAAGGCCAGCTCGGCTCCCCGATACCACCCCGGCTCAGGGCAACCCACCAGCCGGGCCGGAAGCATCCTCGAGCGATAGCGCAGCTTCACCCGGTCGACCTGGTCGCCTGGCCGGTGAAGCCGGACGCCGCGGAGCGCCACACGATCACTCAGGAGCGCCGACCTCGGTCCGATCCGCACCGTGTTTTCCGGACCGTTCTTTTCGAGCACGTACAGCGGTTCGGGACCTGACATCCCGAGGCCGCGGCGCTGACCGACGGTGAAGTTGTGCTGGCCATTGTGGTGGCCGACGACCGTGCCGGCGGAGTCGATCAGCTGTCCGGGACGATCAACCGGCCCGCCGTGGCGAGCCAGAAAACGGCGCCGGTCGGTGCCGGCCAGGAAGCAGAGGTCCTGCGAATCAGCCTTGCCGGCGACGGGCAGCCCGGCCCGGCTAGCCATCTCGCGGACCTCGGGCTTGGTCAGATTGCCCAATGGGAAGCGCATCCGGGCCAGCGATCTCGGCGCCAGAGCGGCCAGCATGTACGTCTGGTCCTTGGCCGGGTCGGCAGCGAGCCGGAGCAGGCCGTCGGCACTCACCCGCGCGTAGTGGCCTGTCGCCAGCCACCGGCAGCCCAGCCGGTCGGCGAGCTCCAGCATCGCGTCCAGGCGGACGTGACCGTTGCAACCCACGCATGGGTTGGGCGTCTCCCCGCCGGCGTACCCGGCGATGAACGGCTCGACCACGCCGGCCCGGAACTCCTCACGGAGGTCGAGCGTGAAGTGCGCCAGTCCGAGCGAGTGCGCCAGGGCGCGCGCCTGCGCCACAGCCGAAGCAGAGCAGCAGCTGCGTTCGCCATCGTTCTCGGAATCGGCCCACAGCTCGAGCGTCACTGCCACCGTCTCGCCGTCCTGGGCACAGCGGAGCGCGGCCACTGCACTGTCGACGCCACCGCTCATGGCCACCAAAGCCCGCTCGCCGGTGGCCGGCGCTGCCAGCGCGACGCTCTCTCGCGCCGCCGCTCCGAGCGCCCGCGCCAGCGCATCGGCGGCCAAATCGGCGGCATGCCGCTTGGCTGGGCTGAGGCCTCCCAGCTCGGCCGTGATCTGGTCAGGACCGATGCGCGCCGCGGCGAACAGCTCGCTGCCCCTGACCAAGGTCACCGCAGCGCTGGCCGCGGCAGTGGCCGCGCCGCAGCCGCTGGCCACGAAGCCGATGTCCACGATTCGGCTTTCGTCCAGAAGCACCCCCATGCGGATCTCGTCACAGCAGGCGTGACCCCCGGCGGTTACCGCCGGAGCGCCAGCCGGAACACGGTTCTGGCCCTGAGGGGAAAGCAGATGGTGTTCGAACGCCAATCGGTCCATGCGGGCGAGGATAGAGCGGGGCGATGCGGCCGCGATTGGTGCAATGGGCCCAAGGCGCTAGCTTTTGGCTCGGTGGGAGATTGGGCGCTAACTGTCGAGAAGCTGGGCAAGCGCTTCGGCAGCCGCGTGGCCTATGAAGATCTCTCGTTTGAGATCGGCTACGGAGAGGTGTTCGGCTTCCTCGGCCCCAACGGCGCCGGCAAGACGACCACGGTCCGCACGCTCGGGACCCTGATCTCGCCCACGTCGGGCGCGGCCACCGTCGCCGGCATCCCCTTGAGCGCTGAGAACGGCGTCGAGCTCCGCCGACGAATCTCGATCATGCCCGAGTCGCCGGGGCTGTATCTCCGCCTGACTGTGTCGGAAAACCTCGAGTGCTTCGCCGGGCTGTACGAGATGTCCGACGTCCGGGGTCGGATCGAACGCGCGCTCCAGGCCGTCCACCTAACCGACCGCGCCGACGACTCGTGCGGTTCGCTCTCCAAGGGCCTGCGTCAGCGCGTGGCGCTGGCTCGAGCGCTGTTGCCTGAGCCTCAGATCCTGTTTCTGGACGAGCCAACCTCGGGCCTGGATCCGGTCGCCTCCCGGGATGTGCACGAGCTGATCACTGAACTCGGCCATAGCGGGGTGACGATCTTTCTGACCACGCACCGCCTGGAGGAGGCTGAGCGCCTGTGCGACCGCGTCGCGATCCTCAACACGACTCTGCGCATGATCGGACGGCCGGAGGAGCTGCGCGACCGGCTGTTTGCCAAGAGCCTCACGGTAACGACGGTCGCCTCCCTGGCTAAGCCGGACGAGGTGTTTGCCGAAGTTCCCGGCGTGGAGAGCTGGCATCAGGAGGCGTCAGGGAAGTACGTCCTAGCGGTGTCCGATCCGGCTGCGGCCGCGCCCTACATCACCCGGGCGCTGGTGAAGGCGGAAGCCGACGTGTTGTCGATCGGGCAATCACACCATTCGCTCGAGGATGTCTACCTGGAGCTGATCGACGAGAGCGAGCCTGCAGCCAGGAGGGCAGCATGAGCCGCACGCGTGTCCTGGCCATGGTCCGCAAGGAGTTTCGGGACTACCGACGCAACCGGTACATCCTGTTCACGATGGTCCTGATTCCGGTGATCTTTCTGCTCCAGCCGCTGATCTCCATCCTCAACCTCCCGGCCGCGGCGGCCGTTCCGCTCAGCCGCCGTCACGAGCTCCTGTACCTACTCGGGATTCCGGCGCTCACCCCGGCCGTGATCGCCGCGTCCTCGGTGGTCCTGGAGCGCCAGCAGGCCACGCTCGAGCCGGTCCTCACGACTCCGATCCGACGCGAAGAATTCGTTCTGGCCAAAGCGATCGCTCCGTTCGTCCCAGGGGTCATCGCCTCGTATCTGATCTATGGGCTGTGCGTGGTGGTCATCGAGCTGTTCGCCAAGACTGGCGTCGCACCCGTGCTCCTGCCCGGCTCTCAAGTCTTGGCCCAGATCGTGTTCACCCCGCTCATCGCCCTGTGGTCGATCTGGGTCGGTATCGCGATCTCCACTCGGATGAGCGACGTCCGAGCCGCTCAGCAGCTGTGCGTCCTGGCCAACCTCCCGCTCGTGATCCTCACCTCCATGATCGCCTTCAACGTGATCCACGCCACGGCCGGTCTGGCGTTCGGCCTGGGCGCAGGGCTGTTGGTTATCGATCGGCTGGGCTGGCGCTTCGTCTCGGCGCTGTTTGACCGCGAGAGGCTGATCACCGGCTCGCAATGAGCCGGCCCCGCCTACGAGTGAATCGCGCCGTCGACCCGCTGGTTGATCTCGAACGAGTCGGCGAACCCAGCGATCTCGGTGGCCTGGCGCTGGTGATTGATGACCACCAGCGTGGGTGAGAAATTGACCGGTACCTGCGCGAGCAGGCTCGAGTAGGCCGACATTTCCTGGAGCGGCACGGCCAGCCTGACCACCGCGTGACCATGGGTGGAGATCGACGCGAGCTCGGCCGCGACGGCGCGGTCGTCGGGTGAGGCGGGGTTGAAGAACAAGAGCGCCAGCACCTTGTGCTGCTGCAGGGCGACCTGAGCGACGTGGAAGCGTTGCGCGGCGGTCAACTGGACCGAGGGGGAGGCTGGCGCCGGAGCGATCCCACCAATGACGGCGCCCACGGTCGACAACGATCCGATCGTGGGCTGAGTCGGCGGCGTGGTGCTGTTTGGGGCGGTGGTGTGGGTCTGCGTCCCGGGGCGGCCGGGGTTGCCAGCCGCCGGGCTGGTCGTGGTCGTTGTTGGCGTCCGGCTGGAGGGGGACGTTGGGCTCAGGGTTGCTCCAGGAGTACCGCCGTCCCGCTTCGCGCTCCCGTTGACCAAACCCTGGACACCCTTGGCCTTGTTGATCGCCGACTGGTAGGAGTTTGTCCCCTTGGCCCCCCCACCGCTACCGGAGGAGGCCGGCTTCAGCTCCAGGGTGTACAGGGCAGCCACGATCACCAGCGCTCCGAGCAGCGCGATCATAAAAGGACGAGGAACAGAACTCACGCGGGCAAGATCGACAGAACGAGCGCTCAACATGAGCCCTCGGCGCAGCGTCCCAACGCGTATCCGTTCGGGCCTGCCCCCGTTTGGGGCGCGGACCTGTTTAGGTCAGCCTCAGTCCCAGCTCCCGGAGCTGCGCCGGATCGACCGGGGCCGGGGCACCGGTGAGCGGGTCGGCGCCGCTGGCTGCCTTCGGAAACGCGATCACGTCCCGGATCGACTCGGTTCCGGCCAGGGCGGCCACGATGCGATCGAGTCCCATCGCGATACCGCCGTGGGGCGGAGCGCCGTAGCGCAGCGCATCGAGCAGAAAGCCAAACCGGGCCCGTGCCTCCGCAGCGCCGATTCCCAGCAGCTCGAACACCTTCTCCTGGACCTCCCGGCGATGGATGCGGATCGATCCACCACCGATTTCCTGCCCGTCCAGGACGAGGTCGTAGGCGCGTGAGAGCACCTGCCCCGGCGCGTCGAGCGGCCCGTCGGGAGCGGTGAAGGGATGGTGTGCCGCATCCCAGCGCTGGCGCTCGGAGTCCCAGAAGAAGGCCGGAAACTGGACGACCCACAGGATGTCGTGCCGGGATCGGTCGATCAGGTCAAAGCGCTCGGCGATCTGGAGTCGCAGCGCGCTCAGTGCCTGACCGGTCGTGGTCAGCTCGTCGGCGACGATCAGCAGCAGGTCGCCTGGGGCGGCCTCGAGCCTGGAGGTGACCGACTCGATCTCTGCTTGGCTCAAGAACTTGGCGATCGGCGAGCGCCAGCTCCCGCCGTCTTCGACGAATGCCCAGACCAGGCCCTTGGCGCCGTGCTGCTTGGCCAGTTCGGTCAAAGCGTCGAGATCTGAGCGGGCGAGCTCTCGCGCCCCGGCGTTGATGCCCCTAACCACGCCCCCGCCGGCCAGGACGGCGGCAAAGACTTTGAACTCCGTGGCAGCGAGAGGCTCTCCGAGGTCCTTCAGCTCGAGGCCAAATCGCGTGTCTGGGCGATCAACGCCATAGCGGGAGACGGCCTCGGCAAAGGTCATCCGGGGCCATGGGGGTGGCGCGACGCCGAACCCCGCCCGCTCGAATACCGCCGCCATCACCGCCTCCATGCACTCGATCACGTCGTCCTCTTCGACGAACGCCATCTCCAAGTCGAGCTGCGTGAACTCGGGCTGGCGGTCGGCCCGGGTGTCCTCATCTCGAAAGCACCGAGCGATCTGGTAGTAGCGCTCGAACCCAGCGATCATCAAAAGCTGCTTGAAAAGCTGGGGCGATTGCGGAAGGGCGTAGAACGATCCCGGCTGGATGCGGGCCGGCACGAGGTAATCGCGGGCGCCCTCCGGCGTCGAGCGCGTGAGGTTCGGCGTCTCGATCTCCAGAAAGTCGCGCTCGTTGAGAACCTCCCGCATCGTGGCGATAACCCGGTGGCGCAGCGCGAGCGCGTCCTGCATCTCGGCTCGGCGCAGATCCAGGGCGCGATGGCGCAGACGCAGAGCCTCGTCGACCGCCTCGCCGTCCTCGAGCTGGAAGGGGGGCGTTTCGGCGTCGGCCAGCACCGTCAACGCACTCACGGCGAGTTCCACCTCGCCGGTGGTCAGATTGGGGTTTACGTTCTCCGGGTCGCGCCGGGCCACGGCTCCAGACACGCTGATCACGTCCTCGCTGCGCAGCGCGTGTGCCCCCTGGTGGGCCTCGGGCGCCGTTTCCGGGTGAAAGACCAGCTGGAGGAGCCCGGAGCGATCCCGCAGATCGATGAAGATCAGCCCGCCGTGATCCCGCCGACGGTGCACCCAGCCGGCAACCTGGGCCGATGTACCCGCCCGGCCGGCGTCGATCTGCCCACACCAGGTGTCCCGGTAGATGTTGGGGCGAGGTGCATCTCTCATCAGAGCCTGCTCCGCAGGATCGTTGGGATCACCTGGGCCACGGCCATCTCGCGCTGATCGCCGCTGTCCATCTCCTTGAGGCTCGTCGGGTCCTCGCCGGCCACGATCGCCACATACCTGGCCCCCAGACGATCGGCCTGACTGAGCTGCCGCCTCAGCGCCCTTCTGGAGAGCTCAAGATGGGCGTTCAACCCCGCTCGTCGGGCTTCCCGAGCCAGCTGGAAGCCGCGCTCGCCCGCCGTCTCGTCGGCCAGAGCCACGTACAGGTCAACGAGCAGCGGAGCCACCGGCAGCTCGTTCGTGGCCAGCAGGATCCGCTCCACACCGGCCGCCCAGCCGCAGCCTGGCGTGTCTGCCCCGCCGAGCGCTTCGATCAACCCGTCGTAGCGTCCGCCGGCCCCGATCGTGGACTGCGAGCCGAGCACCGCGCTCTTGAACTCGAACACCGTGCGCGTGTAATAGTCGAGCCCGCGCACCAGGGTGGGGTCGATCGTGTACGTAAGGCCCGCTTCGTCGAGCAGACTCCGGACTGCCGCGAAGTGGTCTGCGTCTTCGCTCGTGAGATAGTCCAGCAGCTTGGGAGCGTTCTGCATCGTCTTGATGGTCTCGGGGTCCTTGGCGTCGAACGCCCGCAGGGGATTGGCCTCGAACCGATCACGAACGTCGGCTGAGATCTCGTCCAGGTGGGCGCGCAGGTAATCGACCAGCTCCTCTCGGTAGGTGGCCCGCGTGGCCGGCGTGCCGAGGCTCGAGAGGTGAAGCTCCACCTCCCTGGCCCCGGCTGCGGCGACAAGTTCGCCGAGGAGCACGATCAGCTCAGCATCGACCTCGGGAGCGGCCGAGCCAATCACCTCCGCCCCGATCTGCCAGAACTGGCGGTAGCGCCCCCGTTGGGGCGTCTCGGCGCGGAAGATGCTCGACAGGTACCAGAGCTTCACCGGTTGGGGCAGCTTGTGCATGCCGTGTTCGAGGTAGGCCCGGCAGACCGGCGCCGTCCCCTCGGGACGAAGCGTGAGCGACCTGCCACCTGCGTCGGTGAACGTGTACATCTCCTTCTGGACGATGTCCGACGTCTCCCCGACGGTCCGGACGAACAGCTCCGTGGACTCGAAGGCAGGCGTTTCGACCCTCTGATAGCCCGCGGCGCTCAGAATGCGCCGGGCGTGTGCCTCGAGCGCGTCACGACGCGCGGCGTCCTCTGGGAGCACGTCGAAGGTGCCACGCGGAGCCTGGACCTGAGAGCTCAACGGTGTTACGTCAGCTCGCGCAGGAAAGGGTTCGTGGCCCGCTCGCGGCCGAGCGTTGTGATCGCCATATGACCGGGGTACACGGTCGTCTCAGGCGGATAGTTGTCCATCAGCGTCTCGATCGATGTCAGCAGCGTGGGCCAGTCACCGCCAGGTAGATCGACCCTGCCCACCGACCCCTGGAACAGCACGTCGCCAGAGAAGAGGGCGTCCTCGGCCGGGATCGCGTAGGTCACGTGACCGGGGCTGTGGCCGGGGGTGAAGACCACATCGATCTCCAAGCCGGCCAACTCAAGACGCTCGCCGCCCGCCACCGTTTCATCTGCCTGATAGCTCTCGAATGACCCCAGCTCAGGCCAGGGCACGTAGTCCATGATGTTGGCCAGCACCTTTGTCTCGAGCTCCGGGCAGTAGACGGGGGCTCCGGTGGCCTTCGCCACCGGAGAAACGGCGCCCACGTGGTCGAAGTGGGTGTGCGTCACGAGAATCGCGTCGACCTTCTCGATCGCGAGGGCTTCCAGCGCCCCGAGGAGCCGCTCGGGCTCATCTCCCGGATCGACGATCAGCGCCGTGCCGGCCTCCGGCTGGCGGACGATGAAGCAGTTCTCCTGCACGGGTCCGACCGTGAACATCCGAACGTCGATCATCGTCCGGCCTGTCGGGCGGCGGCCTGCTTACGCTGGCGGCGGCGGAAGAGCGTCAGCTCCAGGTAGTAGCCGGCCGGGATGTAGAAGACGATCGCGATCGCGGTGAAAGCGAGCGCCGTGACGACCTTGTCCTTGCCCTTCGAGGTGACCAGGATGAACACGAACACGAGCAGGCCGGCGATCACCGCGCGGATGGCAGAGGACTTCCAGGTCGGAGGCGTGTTTAGCCGCTTCTCCCGGGCGTCAACGCGCGCTTGGCGCTTCTTCTCTTCAGGGCTGAGAGGCCGACCCGTCCGGCCCCTCGTCGAGATCGTCCCGGCCGGCGTGCCGCGGTGCTTGGTACGCCGTTTCCGCTTGGTCTGCGCCATTTCCTGGAGCTTAGACGTTCTCTGGCCCTGGCTTTCCCAGCGCGTCCTCGATCGTCGCGGAGAGCTCTAGCGGGACGTTTTCCGGGAACCCGTCGAGCGCGCGGCGCGGGGCCAGTCCCACCACCTCGGCTCGGGCAGGGTGGGCATGACGGGCAATCACCTCGACGATTCGTGCCAGGGGCACGGCGGCGTGATCCTCAACGTTCATCGAGACCTGGGCAACGCCGCGTCCGCTCAGCCACAGGCCGAGGGCGCGGACCGACGGCAGTCCCTCCGGGCCTCCCTCCCGGATAGCAGCAGCTATCCGCTTGGCGTCCTCGAGCGTGGCCGGGGCCGCCAGCTCCACGTTGAAGGCGACAAGCGGCGGTCGCGCGGCCACGAGGACCGCTCCGGCCGTGGGATGAAGACGAGCCGGCCCGAAGTCAGGCAACAGCTCGCCGGTTTGGAGGCGCTCGTTTAGCCCGGCGAGTCCGAGACGACGAATTTCAGCGCGCGTCCGACCCTCAGCCAACGCTCCATACAAGAACACCGGCAGCTCGAGCTCGTCTCCGAGCATGTCCCCCAGGACGAGCGCCTCGGCGCAGGCGGCGCCTTGATCGTTTTGATCGAGGTAGGCGATCGGCGCGACATCGAGGGCTCCAATCCGCGGATGCTCGCCTTCATGCTCTCGCAGATCGATGCGAGCGATCGCCTCTTTGGCTCCGTCGCTGAGGGCGGCCGAGAGTGTCCCGGGCGGGCCCGAGAGCGTGTAGACGCTGCGGTGGTGATCCGGGTCGCTGTGGGTGTCGAGCAGGCGAACGTCCCGGCTGGCAGCGGTGAAGGCAGCGCCGATCCGCTCGATCGCCTCGATGTCGGCCCCCTCCGACACGTTCGGGACGGCCAGAAGAATGGGCGCCGTCATCCCCTAGGAGGGTTAGGCAGCGGTGTCCAGCACGTAACGACCTTCATCTAGCACCGGCTGACCGTCGATCGTCAACGTCGCATCGAGAACGACCGCATCGAGATGAATCGGCACCGCCACTGTGCCGCCGATCCCGGCGCTGGCGCCGAACGCGACATGAACCGTTCCGAGAATCTTCTCGTCTTCAAGAATCTCGCCGGTCAGCTGCGCCCGGTCGTTGGTGCCCACACCCAGCTCAGCCAAATTGGTTCCAGGCTGACCGTGGTTAGTTAGACGCGCGTAGAAGTCAGGACCCGCCCCTCCCTCGGCCCCGACGATGTGACCGGCTTTGACGGTGAGCGTGGTCGGCTCGGCGGTCAGGCCGATCGAGGCCAGACTCGAGGCGACCATGATTCCCTCGCCTGATTGCGGGGCGATGAACCCTTCTCCGCACGGAAGGTTGCCGAAAGCCCCCGGCTCGGTGAGCCTGCCGTCATCGGAGATGCCCTGCCGGTGAGCGAGCTCGAGGCGAAGGTCAGAGCCGCGGGGACAGGTCAGGCGAGCTTCGGTCGCGCCGTCGAGCAGCTCGGCCACGATGGCGGAACGGGCCCCCATCGCGTCGAAGTCGACGGCCATCACGCGAGCCAGCATGTCCTCGGTCACACCGGGCATCGTCGCCCCGCGTGCACCGGCCTCAGACGCGGCCTTGCGCGCACGCGTGTGACTGAGAGAGCGCGTGGTAGGGGCGATGAACACATCGCACCCGCTGAGTGCGGCGGCGATCGGCCGCGGTGGCTCGGTGCCGTCGATCTCTCGCTCGTCCATCAGCGCCAGCACCGCATCCGCCCCCAGTTCTGCGGCGGCGTCCCGGAGCGTCTCGGCGATCCGGCGTGTCCCTGGGTCACAGACGATCAGCACGTCCTCTCCCTCCTTGATGTCCAGACAGCGCCGGACCACCGTATTGACCGCAGGACCGAGATTCGGCATCGACTCGATCATATGGAGGCTGAGCGGATCGGTGGCTTGATCGCAGTTCCGACCACCCCGACCCCATCGCTAGACTCGCCCCCGCGCCGGAGTAGCTCAGTCGGTTAGAGCAGCGGAATCATAATCCGCGTGTCGGGGGTTCGAGTCCCTCCTCCGGCATCGTTGTGATGTCTCAGGTGATCCCGGACATGTGTCGCGGGTGATTCTGGACGGTAGCTGGTGGTTTTAGGGGCTGGTAGGTGCGGGTGGGGTCGAGTGTGAGTTGGCGCAGCAGCTGGCCGTGTTGGTCGATGATGCGGATGTGTGTGTCGGCGACGAGGAGCTTGATGGGCTGGCCTTTGTGGGCTCGGCCGACGGTGATCTTGTAGAGGTGGCTGTGGTAGCGCAGGGTGACTTTGCCGGCCTTGTCGACCTTGTCGTGGCGGACGCGGAAGTGGGCGGGTGTTGGCGTTGCTTGTGGGCGGGCTTTGACGCGAGCGCTGTAGGCCTGTAGTGGTGGCCGGCCGCTGAGGGCGCGGTGTGGGCGGATGTGGTTGTAGTGCCGGCGGAAAGCGTCGAGCTGACGCTGGAGCTCTGGCAGGGTCCGAGCGGGCTTTTGTTTGGCCAGGTAGCGCTTGAGGGTTTGGTGTAGGCGCTCGACCTTGCCGCAGGTCTGGGGGTGATAGGGCCGGGAGTTCTTGAACTCGATGCCTAGGCGCTGGAGTTCTGACTCGAGCATGACTTTGCCGTAGCGGTAGTAGCCGGTGAACACCGCGGCGTTGTCTGAGAGCAGCGAGGCCGGCAGCCCGTGATAGCGCGCGGCTTTGCGGAACACCTGAACGACGTCGGGGGCCTTCACGATCAAAAACGCCCGGGAGGCGATCAGCAGCCGGGAGTGATCGTCGATCATGTTGATGATCTGCACCTCGGGGCCACAGGCCAGCGGCCACTGGGTGATGTCGACCTGCCACATCTCGTTGGGCAACTGCGCCTCGAAGCGGATCATCGACGAGCGAGGCCGCTTTTTGGGCTGCGGTGTGATCTGCCCCTGGCGTCTGAGCACCCGCCAGATCGTTGAGACCGAAGGAACCGACTCGTGCTCGCGCGCCAGGTAGCTCTGAATGCTCTGAGCGCCGCTGTCATGGCCCTGGCGCTCGAGGCGCTTGCGGAGCCTGACGATCTCCTTGACCAGCTCATCAGGGGTGGCATGGGGACAGCAGCGAGGACGCCGGGATCGAGGTTCAAGCGCCTCTAGGCCGCCCCGTTTATAGCGAGCCACGAGCTCGTAGATCCAGCTCTTAGAAACCCCATGCGCCAAAGCCACCTCACGCGCACTGCGCCCCTCCACCACCACCGCCTCCACGACAAACACAGCCAAGCCCATCCGAACACCCCTTTCTCAAGATGTCCAGGATGTCCCGACACATCAGTCCACGATGTCCTGAAATCGCACACCTCCTCCGGCATCGCCGGAAAGGCGCGGATTCTCAGTGCTGGTGGTGGTTTGCGGCGTTTCTGGGCAGTAAGGGCCCGACCGCTGCAAACCGCTAGAAACCGCCTGTCGGCTGACAAAACGGTCCAACGTACGGTCCAACGAGAGAACGGACTCAGCCCTCAACGGGTTGTCATCGGACCCCCGGTCCTGAGAGATCTTGGCCCTGATCGTGTGGTCGTTCCCCAAACCCACCCATCTGGCTGCCGTTTGGAGCGACCGGATGCCGTTCCAAACGGCAGGCGCTCGCGTCGGGCGGAAGGCTCCGAGGTTCCCGACAACATCGAGCCGGACGCGATCACACCGGCCGGACGAGGCCACGATGGCCGATCTATGTAACGCCCCGCGCCTCGCGACTTCTCGCGCGACGGAGGCTGGCCAGCAAGCCGAGGGGCTTCGTCCTCTAGAACCACTTCGTGATCCGGTCACCATCCCAAACACGCGAGGCTGTCGCGTAAAGGGGGGTTCCGTCCGGGCCGGTTAATGGAATACCGGTATGGCTCAGAACTTCATTGATTGTGATCGTGAGCAGGGGTATTTGCTGCCGCCGGATGTGCGGGACTGGCTCCCGGAGGACCATTGGCGCGGTTCGTGATTCAGGTCGTTGAGCAGCTGGGTCTGGTGAGTTTCTATCGGGCTATCGCGAGGATGGGCATGGGCGGGCGGCGTATGACCCGCGGATGATGGCGGCGCTGATCCTGTACGCGTATCGACGGGTGAGCGTTCCTCGCGCGGGATCGAGCGTCACTGTCGCCAGGACATTGCCTACCGGGTGATTACCGCCAATCTGGTTCCTGACCACGCCACGATCGCGCGGTTCATCTGCCGGCACGAACAGGAGCTGAGTGAATTGTTCTCCTCGGTGCTGGGGCTGTGCGCGAGGGCGGGGTTGGTGGGGTCCGGGATCGTGGCGATCGATGGGACGAAGTTGCACGCCAACGCCAGCCGGGATTCGAACTTTGCCTATGACCGGATCGCCAAGGAGATCATCGCCGAGGGGATCGCCACCGACGAGGCCGAGGATGAGTGTCACGGGGAAGCGCGTGGTGATGAGCTGCCGCCCGAGCTTCAGACCGAGGAGGGCAGGCGGGAGTGGCTGGCTCGTCACCTCGAGCAGGAGCGTGTGGCCAAGGGTGAGGATGCAGAGCAGACGGTCGAGCCCGAACCCGAGCATGAGTTTGATGCCGAGCGGATCGTGGCGCGGGGCCAGGGCCGCGAGGGCTGGTTGCGCGAGGGCAAGCGCCAGGTCGAGCAGGCCCGCTGGCGGGAGGCGGGCCCGGTCCCGCGGTCGCGGTCAGAGCGCCTGGTCGAGGCGGGCAATCGCCTGGAGGAGGACCTGGCGGCAGAGCGCCGGGCAAACGACGCTCATGAGGCCTATCGGGCTGAGGGCCGGGACAAGCTCGGCCGGCGGCTGAGCAGCAGCAGCGCACCGAAGTCGTATCAGCCAGCGGCCTCGCCCCAGGGAGAGGTCAACCTGACCGACCCCGACGCCCGGGTGATGAAGGCCTTCCGCGGCTACGTCCAGGGATACAACGCGCAGGCCGCCGTCAACGACCAGCACATCGTGCTCGCAGCCGAGATCACGACCGAGTCGGGCGACTTCTCGCACCTGGGGCCGATGGTCGAAGCCACGCTCAGAGAGCTCGAGCACGCTGGGGTTCCCGATAAGCCGCAGGTCGCGGTGGCCGACGCCGGCTACTGGAACGAGCAGCACATGGACCATGTCACCGGCGAGCACGGCATCCCGGTGCTGATCCCGCCTGACTCCAGCAAACGCAAAGGAGAGCGCCCCGGCTGGACCGGCGGCCGTTACTCATTCATGCGTCACGTACTCGAAGGCGAACTCGGTCGGGAGCTTTACCGATTACGCAAACAGACAGTCGAGCCGGTGATCGGGCACACCAAGCACAACCGGAAGTTCACTCGGTTTCACCGAAGAGGCCGCAAAGCGGTACGGACCGAATGGCGACTACAGATGATGACCCACAACCTGACCAAGCTCCACAGCCACCAGATAGCCATCCTGGCGGCCTAAAGCCGCCCCCACCAGCTCCACCCGCCTACCCAGCGGGCACAGCACCAAGGACCTTCCCAGCGGGGAGCAATCCCTCCCACCCGCCAGACCTTTACGCGACAACCTCACGCGAAAGCGATGGCGCGGGGCGCGTCCCGAATGCCGGCTCGTTCAGAACAAAGCAGCCGTCCGCCGGGGACCTGCTTTTGGCGATATGCGGGTCTCCTGTCGGCGTCGACGGGAGACCCGCATTTCCTTAACCGCGGTGCTGCTCCGGTCGGGCTTGCAGAAGCGGTGCCGCGGGTCAGCCAGAGATAGCCGGCGTCGTTACCACCTGGATGTCGACCGGCGCTTCGCTGATTCCGGCGCCCGCGCATGCTTGCGTGATCGCGACCGGGTTAGCGCTAGGGCTGATGTTGACCTGTCCGGCCCCTGAGCCGCCCGCTGCGCCCTGCAGCGTGAACGCGGCCACGCCGGGCCCTGTGGTTTCGGAGATCGTGATTCGGATCGTGCCGTATTGGAAGGTGATCTTCCCGCTGCCGGAGTTAGTCCCGGCAATGCAGGAAGTACCCGCCGTGGTCTCCGTCGTGTGCCAGCTGACACGGGAATCGTTCAGCTGATGGGCTCGGCCGTTGTGACCGGTGAATGTGCCCGAGCATGTGCCTGTAGCTTCCACGTGCCACGTAGCTGCTTGGGCCGTACTCGTGAGTGGCGGATCAAAGACGGCTGTGCCTGAGAGCTTGCAGCTCCCGCTGAAGGTGTTTGCATCGTGGCCAGGCGCCGCTCGATCGGCGCGCGCCTGTCCCACGCAGATCAGGACGATGCCGAGCGCGAGCGCCGCGGCTCGCGTCCTGGTGGTGCGTATCACTGGACCTCCCTCTCGATGTGCGACCTGGATCCGATGCTCGCCGTCCGCATCACCGCGTCGCGATGAACGACAGCCGAGCATCGTTATGTTGCCCGTCGGGATCAAAGCTCAAACCGGCTGGCCGGTATATTTATTCCATGGCTCCCGCCGCGCGAACCCCCCAGCGCGAGCGCCGGGCGCGGACGCGCGCGGCGCTGCTGCGCGCCGCCGGACGCGTGTTCGCCGAGCACGGCTTCCACGGGGCGACCCTGGAGGCCGTGGCCGCTGATGCCGGCGTGTCCAAGGGGGCGCTGTATCACTACTTTCCCTCCAAGGAGCAGCTGTTCCTCGCCCTGCTGGAGGATCGTCTCGGGGCGGGGCTCAGCGATATTGACGCAGTCGTCGCCGAGCGCGGCACCGAGAGCAGGCACCTCGGCGCCGCGATCGAGACTTTCCTGCGACGGATCAACAGCGATCCACGCTGGCTGCCACTGCTGCTCGAGTTCCTCGCCTACGGCAGCCGCGATTCGGCGGCAAAGGCCGAGATCACCGAGCACTTCTTGCGCCCCGCACGAGCGGCGCCCGCCAATGCCGCCCGCAGCCTCGGGATTCCAGAAAGCGAGCTCTTGTCCCACGACGAGCTCGGCCTCGTGCTCGCGGCACTGGTCAACGGCCTGGCTATCGAGCGCGCCTTTGACCCCGGCGCAGTACCGACAGATCTTCTCCCCCGCCTCTTCATCATCTTGCGGGCCGGCCTGACCGCGACCGCGAACCCCACAACCGAATCGCCATGAAGACGTAGAAGGCGGTCTCGCGCCGATCACCCGTCAGCTGAGACTGGCCGAAACCCGTTTACACGTTCGCGCGGTACTCAACGGTCGATCACCGGGCCGCCCCGCATCGCGCGGAAAGCAGGGCGGTTCGTCGCACGCGAAACGAGACGTCCGCGGCGCCGCCAGCGTCACGGCTCCTTTGTCGCGTTGCGATCACGCGCCGCGTTGCGCCGAGGCGACGAAACGAATCGTCTGAGGAAGATGGGGCCGTGGCGTTCAGTGTTCGCGCGGCGGTCGCTGGAACACGATCCGTTTGAGCTCGCTGAGGCTCTTGCCGCCGAGCCGTAGGACCGTCTGGAAGCCTTCGCGGCCGAGCTCTCCGGCGTCGAGGGCGCGGCGGAGCTCGTCGAGTCCCGGCCGCTCGTTCTCGAGAACCCGATCGCGCGAGGTCTCGATCAGGATCAGGTGCCGCGGGCGCCCTTCGCCGTGCGCGCGCCGGACAAGGCGTTCGCGCTCGGACGCGTCGAAACCCGGTATCGCGACGACAGCGCTGCGACCCGCCTTGAGTCGGTTCACGATCGCCGTGTCGAGCAGCTCCCGTGAACGCGCCTCGATCTCGTCGGCAGCGACCCGGCCAGCAAGCAGGGCGTGGACTGTGGCAAGCGACAGAACCGCGCCTTGTTCCTCGACCACGCGCTCGGCAAATCGGTCGGGCTCCGAGGCCGCAGCGCCGACGACCAGCAGCAGGCTCCCGGGCGAGTAGCGAAGACGATCCGACGGACGGAGGACGCTTGCTCGCACCGACACGTCGACCGGCCGTGGCGCCTCACCGTCACGGCGCGGGCGCTCTGAGGACCATCCGGTCCGCTCATCGGAGTCGATTTTTACGCTGCGCGGGGCGCTTGGCTTGGGCATACACGGATGATCGCGGATCAGGCAGATGGAGCCAGCCGCTGGCTCTTCGCTGTTTGAGCCGCCACGAGCTCGGGACTGCCTTGGCGACGAAGGGATCACGCGGTCGAGCCGCCCGAGCGCGCGGCCCACCTGGATTCGCCCGACAGCGCTACGGGGGGTCGGAGTCGTGGGCCAGGCCGAACGGGCTTCCCTCCGAGTCCCGACAGACCGCCCACCGCGACCCGGAATGGATAACGCTCCCGCCCAGCGCCCTGACCTGGCCGAGTGCGGCGCCCATGTCAGCGATCGTGAAGTAGGGCAGCGAGACCGTGTCGCCGGGACCGGTGCCGCGCGCGTGGATACCAACTGCGGGATCCCCAGTGTGTGTCTGCCAGCCGCGGCCCTCGGCCTCGCTGCGCTCGGCCAGCTCGACGCCGAGCAGGTCCGACCAGAATCGCCGCGCGCGGTCTGGATCATCGGCAGGAAACTCGATCACGGCGAGCCGGCTGACCATCCACAAGACCATAACGCTGACCGACCGCGGGATGGGCGGCCGTGCCCGCGCGTCTCCCTGGGCAATGTCGGCCGTCTCACGGACCGACGCTGTCCCACGCTGAGGCAGCAGCGACGGCCCCGGGCGATCGCGCCTGCGGCATATGCGTGCAGTCAGAGCTCTCGGGGTAGCGTCGCATCAGCACGTCCCTACGTGACGAAACGCACAATAAGGAGCACAAGTGATCATCCTCGGCATCATCCTGCTGATCGTCGGATTCATCGCCAAGGTCGCCATCATCTGGACGATCGGAGTCATCCTCGTGGTCGTCGGAGCGATCCTCTTTCTGCTTGGCTCGACGGGCCGCGCCGTCGGCGGGCGACGACACTTCTTCTGAGCTGCCGACGGATTGCAAGCCAGGCCAAATAGTGGTGGGGCCCGCTAGGGTCCTCGGGGTGAGCGGACAGCTCATGATTTGAGGCTGGGCAAAGGCAATATTCCTCGCGCGCCCGCGGGTTTGCTGCTGTGGCATCGTGGCTGCTGATTTACGGGAATCTCGACCGGTGAGTTTCTGGTTGCGTGCTGGTCCATTTCGTGCGTCGTCGCGTGGACGTGTGGGGGTTCGTGTGGGCCCATTCTCGTTGTATGGCGGAGGTCGCCGTCGCCGTCGGACCGCCGGACCGAGGGAGCCAACTAGATGGCATCTCTTTAGCGATTAGATTTCGTGGTCATAACGGCGGCCGTGGTCGCAGTTGGGGTTCGCAACTGGTCCGGGTGGATACTGATCGGCGCGATCGTTTACGTCGTGACGGCGATGTCTGTCCGCTCCCACAGGCGTGGCAAGTTCTGTGCAGTGCATGGACATGATCCGTATGAGCCCACCCCGGGGGAGTGGGAGTGCTGGTACTGCGGGCTCCCGCTCACTGAGGCCGAAGCCCTAGACGCAATGAGCACGCGCGCTCAGACCGCCACTCAGGCGAACCACGCCAGCGTGGAGCCAAGTGCACCGTCGAGAACAAAATTCGAGCCTTCACCGGCGACCTCATCCAAGGATCCCGGGTCGACTACTTCATCCCAGACTTCATCCACGACAGCACGAACAGCATCGGTGCCGACACCAGCAGCCGCAACAGCGACGGCGGCACCAACGTCAAAGGGGGGGCACCTATCCGATTGTCAAGGGCTTCATCGCCGCTTGGGTGATCGCGGCTGCAATCTACTCGCTCGTGCACGTGCTCTGACGCTGAGGCTACGCTCCTGCAAGCGGGGTGCTGGCGTGGGTCGCGGGTGTCGAATCGGGCGCCCGCGAATCAACACCGCGGCTATTTCCCTGCTCAGCGCGATTTCGACGCGGGATCGCGTCGGCGGCGGGATTCGTCCCCAGGAGCGACGCGCGGATCATTGAGGAATACCGGCTTGCCGCATAACTGCCGGGCCGTCTTGCCTTCCCGCGGCCAACGCCAGCGCGGCCACGCCTTGCTTTCACGCGATACGAGCTGAGAGACCCGAGCGGCTGCTTGCAGCTCCGTCGGGGCGGAAGCGGTCGCGAGCCCGCCCCGGTCGCTTCAGCCGCCGTTGCTCCAGTCGATGATTGCCTGGGATCGCTGCTCGGGCACCCAATGTGCGACACCATCGAGCGTCTTTACGTGTAGCTGCGGTTGCCCGTCTACGGGGCCCGCCGGGATGCCACCTGTGACTTGGTCACGTCTCCCCAAGAGCATCGTCGTTCGCACGTGAAGTACAGCATCGGCGTACCTGCCGCGGACTATCGGCCCCAGCTCACGGGTGAGGAACGTCCGGTACATCGCCACAGTCACGCTCGCCGGAATGTGATCGGCGAACACGTCGACGTCCGCCTCTTCGAGAGGATCACCTCCGCGACCGACCTGAAGGATCCTGCGAACCATGGGGTTGCTGATCCTTGGCCCAACGAACGGCAGGCTGATCGGCCCCTGATAGCTGAGCCCCACCACTAGCCGGCCCAGGGTCGGCTTAACCCACAGATGTGGGATACACACCATCAGCATTCGGTCAAAGCGCTCCGGAGCGCGAAGCGCCGCCAGCACGCCTGCCCACCCACCCCAATCATGACCAACCCAGGTCACCCGCTCTATCCCCAGCTCATCGAGAGCGGCTAGTAGGTCCGAGGCCAGCTGTTCCTTCTCATAGCCGGCGGCGGTCGTCTCGGTCCAGCCGTGGCCGCGCAGATCAGGCGCGATCACTCTAAAACGCTCAGCCAGGCCTGGTATCACCCGACGCCACGCCCACCAATTCTGCGGCCAGCCGTGCACCAGCAAGATCGGTGGAGCGTCCTCGGGGCCAGCTACGGCAACATGCATGCGCAACCCTCCGGCCGTGACGTACTCGTGGCGGACACCGTCCAGGCCGGGAGGAACACTCACGATCCCCGGATCGTACGCATCCCGGCAAGGATGAATCCCGCAACCACGCGAAGGCGATGGCCGCCGCTGAGCCGGGGCCGCGGCTCCTTCGACACAACGCAGCGGCCGACCGGGGACGTGCTTGTGGCGAAAACGCGAGAGCGGGCCGCCCCGGGTTTGACGGAGGCTGTTTTTGTAGGTTCCTATTTTCTTTCATGTTCCAGCGAGGGTCTCGAACATGGGAGCGCAGAGAGCCTCGTATTCGGCGGGTGGCAGGTCACCCAGGGCAGAGTGCAACCGGGTGGTGTTAAACCAGGCGATGTACTCAACCACGGCCAGCTCGAGCTGTGATCTAGTCCGCCAGACTCGGTCGGCGATCAGCTCGGTCTTGAAGCTGCCGACGAAGCTTTCGGCCATCGCGTTGTCGTAGGCATCGCCGACGGAGCCGATCGACTGCAGCACCCGGCGATCATCCAGGACCTGTGTGTAGTCAAAGCTCGTGTACCGCCTAGGCTCAACCGGTCCTCGCACACGCTGTTTGGATAAGCACCGTGGCTCTGCGACCGAGTTGAAGTTGCGGACGAATCGGAGGCGGCTCGCGCGCGCAGCGACCCAGACTCCCGAATTCGGATCGCGGCTAGCGGCGGCGCTCAGCGCGAGGCTCAAGGCGCCCGCCCTCGTATCCGCGCGTTGCGGGTGCTCGTCGCGGGTCGCCGAGGCGCCCGTGCGGCGAGAGGAGCAGGTCTCCGGCGGGCCGGCTGTGGGCGGCAGCGATCGGCGCCATCCCCACGGCACTGGCGGGGTCATGCCGCGCGATTTATCCTGCGCCGGTGGGCCTTGTGTTCGAAGAGTTTGATCCTGTACCGGCACTGGGTGGCGTCGTCCAGCGCGCGGTGGACTTCCATGAGCGGTCTGCGCCGCTTCGGCGGCTCGAGGGCCCGCTGGTCGGCGTGGTGTTGGTCGTCAGCTTGGGCCCAGACATGGAGATCGACGGCCGCACTGTCGGCTCGTTCGTGGCAGGGATATGGGACCGTCCCACGGTCACTGGCCATTACGGTGAGCAGGCCGGCTACCAGCTCTACCTGGATGTGCTCGCCGCGCGGCGTCTCCTCGGAGTTCCTGCGGGCGAGCTGGCCAACCGGCTGGTCGCTCTCGAGGACGTCGTTGGGGAGTTCGCGGGCGAGTTGGGGGAGCGTTTGGCGGATGCACCCTGCGCGCAGGAGCGCCATGCCACCGCGCAGCGGCTGCTCGCCGGCCGCATGTCTGGCGACCAAGCGCCGCCATGGGAAGTGTCCTACGTGCTAGAGCGCCTGCGGTCTACGCGCGGGGCGGCACGGGTCGAGACGCTGGCTGGGGAGGTTGGTTGGAGCAGGCGGTATCTCGCCGCCCGCTTCCGCGAGGCGGTCGGGCTACCTCCAAAGGCAGTCGGGCGCCTGCTCCGCGTGGAGCACGCGGCGCAGCGGGTGCGCGCCGGCGACGAGCTGGCCGACATCGCCTACGGAGCCGGGTATTCAGACCAGGCCCATTTCAGCCGCGAGTTCCGCGCGCTGGTTGGCTGCACGCCATCGCAGTTCCCATTCGTTCAAGACAACCTGATTGCTACCTGAGAAGCTTCTGTCATGAAGCTCTACCCATCGCTCCGTTACAAAGACGCCAAGGCCGCCTATCAGTGGCTCCAGGAGGCCTTCGGCTTCGAGCCTGTCGCCCTGTACGAGGACGACAACGGCAATGTTGCCCATGCCGAGATGCGCTGGGGCAGCGACCTGATTATGTTCGGCACCGCGCGCGAGGATCACTATGGCGATCGCATCGGACAGGGCTGGGTGTACGCCAGCTGCGATGGCCCCGACGCGCTGTACGCGCGCGCCAGGGCAGCCGGGGCAGAGATCACCATGGAGCTGACCGACCAGGAATACGGTTCCCGCGACTTCGCGGTACGCGACCTCGAAGGCAACCGGTGGAACTTCGGCACCTACGAGCCCACATAGCTCGTGCCGATTTCACCGGGCGCCGCGCGAAGTAGGCATCCGGACTGCTGCCGAGCATCGCAGCGGGAGCGATGCGGGTCTCGGAGTGCGGAGGATGGTGGATGGGATGGACCTCGGCCACCATCGCCCGGATCGGATATCCACCGCCGAAGCCCCTTACCGCCGCCGGCGAGAAGCGACTTCGCAACGCGTCTACCGTGCTGGTCGCGCTGGGACTCGCCAGCGCGCAAGCTGACGACCACGCGCGGTGCCAGGGCCCACGGCGCGCCGGCGGCGGCCCCGCCCCGGCACGATTGCACGAACGCGATCACCGGCTCATAGCGGAGCGCTTCGCGGCGCTGCACACGCATGCTCTACTTTAGATCGGCGCTCGTACGCCGATGTTAGAGAGCGACGGCCTGAGGCAACGCGCTCAGTCACCGGAATCTGAACCGCTACCGCAAAGGCCGCACCGTGGACCTCAAGCCGCACCCGCCGGACAAGATGCCTGATGACGTCGGTGAGGGCGGTTTCCGCGTCGCATCGATGCGCCGCCGAGTCGCGATCAGCGTCGGCGGAGCTATCGTGGTCGCCGCCCTCCTGGCCTACGTGCTTGCCGGGCGGGGCGCGCAGTTCAGCGCGGCCCTGGGGAAGGCCCCGATCGCGCTCGTCGCGCTTTCGGTGCTGCTCCAGATCGGCGCGTTGGTGACCCGCACCGAGGCGTGGACGATCTGCGTACGGGCCGCAGGCGGCACGGTCAACCGCCGCGTGCTGTTCCGCTCGGCCGCGTTCGGGTGCCTCGCGAGCATCGTCAATGGATCGGTCGGAATGGCGGTGCGGATCGCATCGGTGCGTCGGGCGGCCCCGCAGACCTCGCCGCGGGCACCGGCCCTAGTGGCCGCCGAGATACCGATTATCACCGTCGAGCTTGCCCTGGTGGCGATCTTCTCGTTCACGCTCGTGGCGCCGCTCGGCGTCCCGCTGTGGGTGCCGGCGCTCATCATCGCGTTGATGGCCGGCCTCGTCGCCGTGCTGCGGCGTGTCTCGGACCGCCACCGGACCGGGCTTGGAGCGGGGCTCGCCGTCATTCGCATGAAGAGCCGCGGCCGCCTAATCACTTTCGCGCTGTTGGCTGTGTGCGCCCAGGTGCTGCGCAACTGGCTGATGCTCCGAGCGATCGGCGTGCCAGTCTCCATCCTCGACTCGATGGCGCTGCTGATCGTCATGTTCACGGTTGGACAGCTACCGATCGGCCCGAGCACCGGTCCGGCCGCCACCGTCCTCATTCTCGGCGCCCACGGTGTCGCTGCGACTGCCGCCGCCGGCGTGCTGGTGACGGTCACCGGGATAATCGGCTCGCTTATCTTCGCCGTGTGGGCGATCTTCGACCGAATCGTCACCCGCCGTCGTACTCTCACGGCACCGCCTGCGGTGGCGCCCATCGTCACGCCGCCGGTCGTCCCGGCACAGGCTTAGCTGAGGCCCGCCGGGCGGCGACGCCCGGACGTTCTGCTCGCCCGACACTGGCAATCCGGTGCGCGCTGGCCGCGGGGTTCATGCTGCTCAGACAGCGCGGCGCTAGCACAGCACCGGTCGTGCGCCCACGCCGCCCGTTTGGCAGGCAATCGGCCTTTTGGCTCAGGGGAGCGCAGCGTCCGGGAGGTGCCCCCCACCGGCCCCACAGTCAAAATCACTTACCTAGGCCTCCCGCCTCGTGGCGCGGATCGCGCCGTTGGTGGCATTCGGGTCTGGGCTGAGAATTCTGGCTGCAGGGCCAGCGCCACCACCGACAGTACTCCGATTGTGGCGCTGATGTGCGCGAGTCCCAGAACTCGTCGCCAGAAGGCGCATCTCGCCAGAACCGCGAAGCTCGACCGCCCCGTCGCGCAGGGCGATCGCGCTCACGCGCAGGGGGATCGCCGGGAGTCGAAGCGACCGTCTTCCGCATGCGGGTATCGGCGCTGAGGGACCGTAGCGCGGCGCGATGCGCGCGCAAACACAGCAGCAGATCGTTGGAATCAGGGTTCGGGTCTAACCGGCGTTGGCAACGGCTTCAGTTCCGCGCCGCTCTACGGGACCCTTGGAAGTATCAGCTCGGCGGGACCGTGCGCTCGCTGTTCTCGTGGCTGCCGAGCACTGCCGCGAGCATCACTCGCTGGCGTTGGGTGAGCGATCCGAGCGTCTTTTTCTCCGACAGCGAAACCGAACGCAACATTTTTGCCGAACGGGCCGGCCCCCAACCGCGCTGGCTTAGTAATAGTTCGGCGACGGTCATCGTGTCCGTGTCGCGGGAGCTGCGCAGGATCGCATCAGCCGCCGCGACCTCTCCTGCCCGCAGTCGTCGTTTGAGCGTGGCGCGGGTCAGCCGAACGCGATTGGCGCGCTCGAGGGCGGCCAGGCGTTGTTGCGCGGACCCGTGGGGTCTTTCTGTACTCATGGATCCGATGCCGAGCGGCCCTGCAGGGCGAGGCCTGCACCCCGTACCGCGTGGGTTCTCCCCGGCTCGCCAGTCAGCCGGGGAGGATCCTCCCCAATCGCTCGGCGGTGGTCAGCGGCGGCTGGGCGATCGGCAGACCGTACTCGTCGAATTCGAGTGGGTGCGCGGGCGGACGACGTCCGCGCTCGCGGCCGCCACCCGATCGGCGCGATCGCAACTCGCTCCGTACGACTCTCAAGCGCCGCCGACGCCCACCGTTGGCTTGTCCCCGAGACGATTGCATCACCAGCCTCCAAGCTGTCCGGCGCCGACGGCGGCCAGCGTAAGCCGAGCGTCGTGGCGTTGCTCCTCGGCATCGCGCAGCGACCAGGCGAGCAGCCACAGCGCGGCCTTGTGCACGGTCGAGAGCTCGCTGGCGTCGATCACGTCCTCTACGTCCGAGAACGTCGTGCCCTGCTCCATCATAACCTCGACCCGCTCTTGGCTTTGGTCGAAGCCGAGTGGCGCGCTCCGTATCATGGCCGCGCCTCCTTTCCTTGGTCCCGCGGCGCTGTCCTTAACGTGCAGCCCGCGGTCCCGCTCGATCAACGAGTGGGTTACCACAGATCGGTCGCCTCCGCCACCCCGGAGCGCGCAATTTGCCGACAAAAATAACCTCCGACACGCAGCTCCCGAGGAGTAGGCTGTAGGAACGCTGCCTGCGGGGCTCCAACGCTTCCTCTCCCTCTCGTGGTGCCTGACACCCGCCCGAGGATGCGCTGGAAGGCGTGCCATGGACCAGCAGCACGAAACCCAAAGCCCCTCGGCGAGGATCGCCACCTCGGCAGTTCAGCTACTTCACGAGTACACCGGTCGAGGACCGACGAAGGCGAAAACCACCATCGACGAGACCGTAGTGACCATTCTGCTCGCGGACACACTCACGACGGGCGAGCGCACGCTCGTGGATCACGGCCACGCCGACCGCGTCCTTCAAGTCCGCTGCGACTACCAGGCCGCCATGCGTGACGACCTTGTAGGACTCGTCGAGCGAGAGCTCCATCGCGAGGTGATCGCGTTCATGAGCCAGAACCACATCGACCCCGACCTCGCAATCGAGATCTTCGTGCTCAACCCAGCCGAGGCGCCTTGCCAAGCCATGCAGGTGCCCAACACGTGACGCTGGCTCGGGCACCTACCACGTGCAGAACGGGCAGTCGCCCGTGATCCTCCGGGTGCTGCCAGACCACGGCTGGAGCGGTCGCGTGTCCATCATGGCTGCTCTCGGCGGCAAGCGTGCCGCACCGGGTCCTCATTCGGACTCGCAGAGCTCGTCGAATGGATTGCGCGGAGGGCCGACGGCGCGACCCGTGGCTGGCAGCTAGGTCTGTTCGGCGAGGATGGCGAGGAGGTCGCCGACTTTCCTGCCGCGAGCGAGCGGGTCAGGTAGGCATAGCTCGGACTGGATCTCGTACTGGTTGCGGCGGCCGTTGCGCTGGCGGGTGAGGTAGCCAGCCTCGGTGAGCTCGCTGACGATCCGGTGCGCGGCGCGCTCGGTGATCCCAATTGTGTCGCCGATCTCGCGTAGGCGGATGCCAGGGTCATCGGCGATGCACAGCAGCACCCCGGCATGGTTCGTCAGAAACGACCAGGTGGGACCGTTTTTCTTATCGCTAGTCATCTACATCAAGATTACTAGTTCTAGATTGAGTTAGCCTGTCTATTGTCGCTGGAACTACGCAGGCCTGGGACTCGCGTGCACAGCGCACGGAACCATGGCGGGAGTTTCCGACGTTCCCCATCGCTGCCGGCTCGCTCGCCGCGGTTCCCGCGCCCCTGCGCCAGGAAGACGGCGTTCCCACTCCATCAGACAAACGTTTGATCCATATATCTAGAATTTCTGTGCTATCGTCGCTGGTCTACAGATAGGAGACACCCATGGAATTTCCTGAGATCACTCAGGCGCTCAAGCGGGAAACAGAAGCCTGGAACGCACACGACGCTGATGGCGTTGCTGCCTGCTACGCCGAGGACGCCGTGCTCTACGACGTCGGGCTGCCTGACAGCGTGCACGGACGCGCGGCCATCCGCGACTCCGTGGCGGGCTATCTCGCCGCCTTTTCGGATCTTCACGTCGATGTGCGTAAGCCGATCGTCTATGGCAACCGGACGGCCCAAGAGTTCAAGGTCACCGGAACCAACGACGGTGAGCTGATGGGCATACCGCCGACCGGCAAGAGCGCGACCACCTACGGTTGCGGGACGGCCGAATTCGGCGACGATGGGCTCATCCACCGCGCCGGCAACTTCTGGAACGCCGCCGCGTTGCTGCAGCAGCTGGGCGTCTCGCCCGAAATGGCTGTTGCAACGGCCTAGCCGTATTTCAAATCGGGGCGCTCGGCCCGGTACGCCGGGAGCGAGCGCCCCGAGGACGTCCTCGCCGTCACGAAGAAGCTCCTTGGCACACCGCTTCTGGAGACTCCGCGCTCTCCCCGCAGGTCGCCGGGACGCTCCTTGCAGCGCATCCGCGCGCTAGACCTCCCCATCCACACGAGCGATAGCACCGCGAGAGCGATCCGCGCTGGCTTACTGAGCGAGAGTTCCAGATCTTTTCCCAACTTGCCAGCGGCCACAGCAGCCACCAGATCGCGCACCACTCGATCAGCACGAACACCTTCGCCAACCACATCGCCAGCATCCTCGCCAAGCTCCACCTTGAGAACCGCATCCAGGCAGCCGTCCAAGCAGTACGGAGCGGCATCTCCTAACCGTTGCACCGGCGACAGGCGCAGCCCGCTTACCCCCGCTTCGAGGGCCTGGTCCGGTGCCCGGCTGCGCCTCGGCTTCGCTGGCGCGACCCGTCCTCGCGCTCTGCCATCCGTCCGGTCTCACCCCCGCTTCCGTCGACGAGCACCCCCAGAACTTCGCCGATCGTGACCTCTCGGTCGACCCCCGCTCGCAGGGGCAAGTGATGCTGGATCCGGTAGCGGCTGCGGCGGCCGTCCTTTTCTTTGACGACGTAGCCGCCCTCGGCTAGGTCGTTGACGATCCCGAACGCGCGGCGCTCGGTGACGCCCAGCACGGCAGCGATCTCGCGCAGGCGGACACCGGGATCACGCGCGATGCACACGAGCACGCGGGCGTGGTTAGTGAGAAAGCTCCACTCCGCCATTACGCAACCCTACCTATCCGAAACATAATTTCTAGAAATAGGTTGCTAATTTCGTGAGTTCGGAGTAGGGTCGTCCGTACTCGCTTCGTGGGCTCGGCGAGCGCGACTATCGGGGTTTCGGAGGCCGCCCGCTTGACCTGCGGCCTTGGCGCTGCCCAGACTCCGAACCGAAGGAGCAGGTATCCCCATGTCCTCGACATCGCAGAAAAAGCTCGCGCTGATCGCGGGCGTGTTCTGGGTCATCACCTTCGTGGCTTCGATACCCGCGCTGATTCTCTACGCCCCCGTGCTCAATCACGCCCACTATGTCCTCGGAGCCGGGGTCGACACTCGCATCGAGATCGGCGCGTTGCTGGAGGTCATCCTCGCGATCGCCGGGATCGGGACCGCGGTCACGATGTTTCCCATCATCAAGCGGCACAACGAAAGCCTCGCCCTCGGCTTCCTCGCCTCGCGCATTTTCGAATCCGCCGTCATCGCCGTCGGCATCATCAGCGTGCTCTCGGTCGTGACATTGCGCAAGGAGTTCGCGGGTGTGGCAGGCGCAGATCCCTCCTCGCTGCTCGTCGCCGGCAAGTCGCTGGTCGCCATCCACAAGTGGACGTTCCTGCTCGGACCCGGCGTCTGCGCTGGCGTCGGAAACGGGCTCCTGCTCGGCTACGTGCTCTACCACTCAAAACTCGTGCCACGCCGAATGGCCCTACTTGGCCTCATCGGCGGCCCCCTGCTCCTCGCCTCAGACGTCGCCGTTCTGTTCGGCGCCTACACACAGACCTCTGGGACAGCAGGCATCCTGACCGTCCCCGAGTTCGCCTGGGAGCTCTCGCTCGGCATCTACCTCATCGTCAAAGGCTTCAAGACGTCCTCGCCGGTCCTCGACGCCCACCCGACCGGAGCGCACGGGGCCGAAGCAAACGGGGGCACCCTTACCACCCCTGCCATGGCTGCGCCGTGAGCACTCCCGGCGGCCAGATCATTGCCAGACCTACGCTCTAAGGAGCCCCAACCATGACCGCAATATCCACACCCAGCAGCACAACGAGCGACGGCGGCGACTATCCGCTGACGTTTTCCGTCGACTATCCCGACCGGCCGCTCAATCGGCTCAGCACCGCGTTTCGCATCCTCACGATCATCCCGATTGCGATCCTCGGCGCATTCATAGAGGGCGGGAGCTTCGCCACAACCGCCGGAGGCTCCGGCGCCCGCTACGCCGCCGGCGGTATCGGAGTCCTCGTTATTCCCGTCGTCCTGATGCTTCTCTTCCGCAGGAAGTACCCCCGCTGGTGGTACGACTGGAACCTGCAGCTCGCCCGCTTCAGCAACCGAATCGCCGTCTACTTCGCATTGATGGACGACCGCTACCCATCCACCGACGAGCAGCAATCCGTCCACCTCGACTTTCCCTACCCCGACGCCGACCACGACCTCAGCCGCGGCCTGCCGCTCATCAAGTGGCTCCTGGCGATCCCCCACTACATCGTGCTGATCTTCCTAACAATAGCCGCGTTCCTCGCCGCCATCATCGCCTGGTTCGCAGTCCTGTTCACCGGCCGCTACCCACGCCCGCTGTTCAATTTCATCGAAGGCGTGATCCGCTGGCACAACCGCGTCGGCGCCTACGCCCTCCTGCTCATCACCGACCGCTACCCACCATTCAGCCTCCAGCCCTAACAGCCACAATCCGTCCGGCCGCTCCAAGGCGACCTGCGCAACCTGCAGGGGGCGAGTGCGAGTTCCTCCATCGCGTCGCGCGTGATCGCTGCGGTCACTAGGAACGGTCCGGCCTCGATCTCGACCAAGGCCATGACGCCGTCGTTGTCGACTGAGCGGACAACGCGGGTGAAGCGGTTGCGCGCCGAGTAGGAACTGCCGGTGTTGTGACGCTTCGGCCTGGCGCGTAGTCTCCCGGCCGAGCCGGCATCCAAGCTGCCCGCCCCACGCGGGGGGTGGACCTAAACGAGGCCGAGCGCGAGGTACGCTCCGTGATTCGTGCCGCCCCGTTCGGGCGCAGGCGCCCAACGCCCGCGGCACGCCTGGGGAGACGGTCCGGCTCCAAGGCCACCGCCAGCGCGTCCCTCAGTTTGCGAGGTCATGGCCATTCGTCGTCAGCGTCTCAAGGCACGGTGTAGGCGATGAGCTGCGGGCTGCCGCCGGTGTGCCTGCCATTGGTCAGCGGTCCTCCCGCCGGGATGATCACCGCGTTGCCGGCGATGGCGATCGGCGCGTTCGTCGTGGTCGGCAGCTTGTGCTGGTAGACGATTGCGCCAGTGGCGCGGTTCAGTGCTATGAGCTCGCCATGCAATAACGTGCTGATCACCAGGTCATTGGAGATCGTTGCGGCGCCGAGCGGCATCTGCGGCACCTTCGTGTCCCACTCGACCTTCCCGGTAGCCAGGCTCAGCGCCTCGAGCTCGCCGGCACCTGAGTTCTCCGGGAGTGGGGCCAGGGTCCTCGCACTGGTTTCCTTGAACGGCAGGTCGACGGTGGCAACGTAGACAGTCCCGGCGGCGAGGGCCATGTCGGTCAGCACACCGCCGTACCCGCCGGGCTCATAGGTGTACGGCGTCTGCAACGTGAGCTTGTGCTCAAGCGCCAGGACCGAGTCGCTGTCATGGCCGTCGTGCTCACCCACGGAGGTCTTCCAAACCAGCTTGCCGGTACGGGCGTTCCACGCGTAGACGAACCCCAGCTTGCCGCCGCCGACGATCACGGGCGCTCCGTTGATGCTGGCCGCAATCGGCGAATCCTGGATGTCGTGGTCGTAGAAGTCATTGGGCACGGCCTGGTAGTACCAGCGCAGCTGGCCGGTCGCCGCGTCCAGGTTCACCTCGCTGTCGGTGTACAGCTGCGCAGCTGGATGAGATACCGCAGTGCTGAGCGACTGGTACGGATTGCCGATGCCGAAGGTGACCGAGCCGTCCGAGCCGATCAGAGGTGTCTCCCAGGCGCCGCCCTCGCCCGCGCCGATGGCCTGCACGGCCTGATCCGGGGTGCGAATCGTGTTGAAGCTCCACAGCCGTTTCCCGGTCGTGGCATCCAGCGCCATCACCACACCACCGCCGGGCCCGTCGCCATAGGCACTGGAGATGTACACCCGGCCGTTCGCCGCTTGCGGCTGGATCTCGAACTTGCCGTCTCCTCTGCTGAGCAGATGGCTGTCAACCCAGACTGGCTTGCCGGTCGCGGCGCTGAGTGCGAAAACCGCCGTCGAGCTGTCCCCATACACAGTCCCGTCCGCGACCGCGACGCCATCCGGCCCTGGCCCGCTGGCTTCAGGGATGTTCACTGGGTACTCCCACTTGAGCTTCCCGGTGGCAAGGTCCACGGCGTACACGTCCGCCTCGAGATCCTGGATGTACACGACGCCGTTCACGACTACTGGGTTCGCGGCGAACGAGCCGGCACCGTCGACGTTCGTCGCGCCCTTTCCAGCCAGCTTCAGCGTCCAGGCTTCCTTCAGCTTGCGGATGTTCGCCGACGAGATCACCGAGGCAGGTGCGACCCTGTCGTTGGCCAGGTCAGCGTTCGGGTAGGGCCACTCGCCGAACGGCTTGGCCGCCTTTGAACTGGCTGGGCTGCTGGTGCTGCATGCGGATGCCGTCAGGGCAACCGCGATCAGCGCGCACATGACGAGGCGGATGTGCGTGATTCGGCTCGTCGAGTTCGACTTCGGTGACGCTCTGCCCATGACTGCCTCCGTTGATCGGATTGGGGGATCTCGCCAGCAAGCCACCCACCCGCACGCATCGGAGCGAGTTGAACAACTCGACGGACGGAACGGTGACCCTGCGATCCTCGAAATTCCCGTGGGTGGACTCAAGACGACCGTCTCATTGATTGGCCTCACCGGATAGGACCAACGAGAGCCGCGAAACTCATCGCCTGCGCACCGAACTCAGATCCGAATGGCGCGCAGACCGCGCAGACCGACAACGGGTCTTCTTCCTTGTCCAAACTAGCCCCTGCTCTGGTAGGGGCAGCGTCTCGGCTCAACCGGAGCCTAGAACGTGTCGATTGTCGGGAACGCAGCTTCGGAGTCGATGCACGCCCGGAGGTATAGGGCGACACCGATGTCGCCGGTCCAGAGGGTGTAGCGGCCACGACCGACCTCGCGGCGCTCGCGCTCGACCTGCTGGATCGCGTGCATCGCGAACCGTCGCGCGCGATCAAGCCAGCGGTCCTCACCGGTGAGCTTGTGAAGCTTTAGGAAGGCGAATCCGTTACCTGCGGTCCCGTGGCAGAGTCCCGGCCCCTTGCGAAGCGGACCCGCTCGCCAGACCAACTCCCCTGCGCCGAGAGACAGCCCCTCCGGGATCAAGTCGCCGAGAGTGGTGATGATCCCCGGGGCTCCGTGGCACCATTGCACCCGAATCCTCGACGCAGGCTCGTTCAGCGAGGGCGGCCAGTTGATTAATCCGTTCTCGCGCAGAGCTGTCTGCTCGAGCAGTTTCGTCACACGAACCCGAAGAACGTCTTCGCTCACATAGCCGCGGAGCGCGTGGGCGTTTCCTGCAAACCCATGAGCGGGTCCCAGGTACTGCTTGACCTGGCCATATAGATGCTGAGTCCAGAGGTGCGACCCGGCGTCCCACTCGGCCCAGAGAGCTCGCGCGCTGTCCTCCCCCACATCCCGCAGGTCGCAGGCACCCGCGGCCAGCATCGTCCCAGCGGAACCCCACATCAACTCCCAGGTTGGATGCTCGCGATTCTGATGCACCAACTCGCGTAACCGCTCGGGATCAGCTGCCGCCGATCCAACCTCGGCCGCCACCACCAACAGGCCCGTCTCACCCATCCACAGACTGGGCGCGTGCGCCTGGTCCCCGAAATCTGGCGAGGAGCGGTATCGCTCGATAGCTGCAGCGACCGCGCCTGACGCATCAATCGAGGAACCGAGCGTCCACAGCGCCCAAATCATTCCCGCGCCCCCGAGATAGAGGGAGCAGAGGCGTTCGCGCTCGGCAACGTCATCGCCGGGATGACCCGGCCAGACCCCATTTCGCTCTTGCGCCTCGGCATCGGACACGATCGCCTCGAGCGCGTCACGAGCATGACGCTCGTTCCATGCTCGCTCGGTCATCTCCTCATGCTCAGCCGCGCGCCACAACACCACCCCCATCATGGCCGCTCTGACGACGAGGTTGCGCCGTTTTGGACTCTGACTAACACTTGGGCGATGAGTCACTACTCGGAAGCGCTCGCGTGGGCCGAGGCGCAGGTGGCGGCCGCACGGGACGATCCCGCCAGGCGTGTGGCTTTGCTTTCGTGGACCTACCGCGGTCCGCCCGGTGTCGCACAGAGACATTTGCCGTTCCGACGGGCGGCGCTGTCGTTCATGCGCTGGCAGGCGGAGCGTGGTGTGCTCAATCCCCCTGGCGCGACGACGCCCGGCAGCGGGTGGTGGCGGGCGGTGAACGAGCGGCTGCTGCGGGACGGATGCGAATCAGTGGCACTCGCTGGCCGTCTCGCCGGGGAGCCATCGTCGCAGGCCGTGCGGCTCTGGCTTCAGTTCATCGCCAAACCGACCGGGCGCAACTGGTATCGCGCGCACAACGCCAGCATCGTGGGTGCCTACATTGAGCATCGGGGACTCGCGGAAGCGGAGAGTGCGGCGGAGCGGTTCTTCATGAACGTAGCCCTGGGGCGCGTGCTCTACGCGCACGCGCTCAACGCGAGGCCGCGGCTGGCACTAGGGCGCTGTGCTGTCCTCGGCCGCCTGCTGGGCGATCCCCGCCTTGGCATGGCAGGGGCATTCCTCTCACTCGGCCGTGTGCTCCCAGACCGCTATCCGCTCGCCGGCGACGTCCAGCGCTACATCGCCGCCGAGCATCGTCTGGGCCGGCTGCTCGATTATGCGGTGATCGTGACACGGCTGCAGGCGCTGTATGAATGGTCCGCCGAGGAGCTCGGGGAGCCGCAGCTGCTCGAGTTCGTTCGTGATGGCAGCCCAATCTACGCCTGGCCCCTCGACGAACGAGATGTATGGCGTTCAGCGGACATGCCACTCGTCGGGCGGTTTCTCGAACGCGTGACCCGGAGCGGCCACCGTGATGGGAGCTGAGATGAACCTGGACCTGGTGACCGGAGCGTTTAGCTACTCCGGCTCGCATATCGCCGAGCGACTCCTGGCGCGAGGCAGGCTCGTCAGAACCTTCACATTTCATCCCGACCGTCCGCACCCACTGCACGCACGCGTTCAAGCGTTTCCCTATAGCTTCGCCGATCCGCCGGCGCTCGCCCGCGCGCTCGAGGGCGTCGTCACGCTCTACAACACCTACTGGGTTCGCTTCAACCACGGCGCCACGACATTTACTGAGGCGGTAGCCAACTCACAGGCGTTGTTTGAGGCTGCCCGTCGGGCTGGCGTGGCGCGAATTGTTCACGTGAGCATTGCCAACCCTTCGATCGATTCGCCGCTCCCCTACTACCGAGGCAAAGCGCTGGTCGAACGCGCTCTGGAGACCGTCGGCCTGCCGTACTCGATCGTCAGACCGACATGGATCTTCGGCGGCGATCACGAGATCCTGGCTAACAACATCGCCTGGATCCTGCGACACGCGCCGATCTTTCCGATCCCAGGCAACGGCCGCTACGCCGTCCAACCGATCCATGTCGACGATTTTGCGCAGATCTGCTTGGACGCCGCTGACGCCGACGGGAGCGAGATCCTGGACGCAGCCGGACCCGAGACCATGACCTTCGAGGAGCTGGTCCGGGCGATTCGTCGCGCCACTGGTGCCCGGGCGCCAATCGTCCACGTACCGCCGCTCGCGATGGCAGTCGTCGCCCGCGCCCTCGGCCTCCTGCTCCAGGATGTCGTTCTCACCACCGATGAGATCAAGGGCTTGACCGCCGGACTTCTAGTGTCCGATGACCTCCCGCTCGGACGCATCGCGTTCAGCGAGTGGCTAAACGAGCAAGCAGGCGCGCTTGGCCGTTCGTACGCCAACGAGCTTCGACGCCACTACTCGCAACGCGCAGCCCGCTGAATACGGATCAGCCTCTCTAAGCGGGCGAGGGCGTTGGGAACTCCGCGCCGGTGCTCTTCGCGGAGTTCGGCGGTGGGGATTCCTCTTTGCGTCATCGTCATGAGCGTCTTCTGGTCTCTCGCCTCGAACCTGAAATCGGTCTCGAATCGCAGGGTCGAGCCGTCCAGTCGCGTTTCGGTCGTCGAGAGCAACACGCGTCGCGCGCGGTCAATGAGCTTGAACACGTGGCGGTGCCGATAGAGCTCGCGTGGCGATGATCCGAAGTCAACCGTCCACACGCCTCCCACGCGCAGGTCGCATTGTGAGCGAACGATCCAGCCGGGGTCGTCTTGGCCATACATCGCCTCCTGGCCCGCGGGATTGGTGAAGGCGTCGAAGACCTCCTCGGGGGTGGCGTCGATCAGACGTGCCACCTCGAGGTCCTGGCTCATCGTCGCCGCGCCTTGGTCTGTTCGACGTGGGCTGCGAATCTGTCGAGCCGGCCCTGCCAGGCCTGGCGATATTGATCGATCCATCGCGCGGCGTCTTGGAGTTGCGCCGGTCCTAGGGAGCACTCGCGCACCCGTCCCACCTTCTGTGTGATCACCAGATCGGCTGCCTCCAGCACCTGCACGTGTTTCCTGACGCCGTTGAGGGTCAGGCCGAATGGTTCCGCGAGTTCACCGATGGTGGCGGGATGAGCCGCGAGCAGCTCGAGGATCCTGCGGCGCGTCGGGTCCGAGAGGGCGAAGAACGTGCGATCGAGGGTTGGCGTATAGTGCACCGATCAGTGCACTATACAGCGACCACACGCAAGCTGACAGCTCAACATGAAGGAGGGTCCGATGAGGGTCGGGACGGAGCAGGATTGGCAGTCGGCTCGCAAGGAGCTGCTCGCCGCCGAGCGAGAGCTCGAGCAGTACGCCCATCGGGTCGAGAAGCAGCGGCAGGAGCTGCCATGGGTCCCCGTCGAGAACGAGTACACGTTCGCCACCGAAGAGGGGCCCAAATCATTGCCGGAGCTGTTCGAGGGGCGCTCGCAGCTGCTCATCTACCACCTGATGTTCGGTGACGGCTGGCAGGTGGCATGCCCGGGCTGCTCGTCGCTCGCCGACGGGCTGAGCGAGGGGATCCTCCGCCACCTGAACAATCGCGACGCCACACTGACGTGCATGTCGCAGGCCCCCCTCAAGAACGTCATCGCCGAGAAGGAGCGTCAAGGTTTGACGGTGCCGTGGGTGTCCGCCCACGAGAGCGAGTTCCAGTTCGACTACGGCTTCGCGTTCCGTCGCGAGGACATGTCAGGCATCGTTCGTGAGGAGTTCGACATGGGTCAGCTCCTCCGGGAGGCGCCGCAATGGCTGCGCGACTACGGCGAGGAGGTCGGGGCGCCGGACCTCAAGTCGGCCGTTTCGGTGAGCGCAGGGTGGAGCGTGTTTGCGATGCGTGACGGCGCTGCTTACAACACCTACCGCGTGTATCCGCACTCGCGCATCATCACGCCACTGTTCTCCGTCCTGCTCGAGCTGCTGCCGGCAACGTGAGCCCGGCACACCGGCGGGGTCGCGGAGCCCGTTGCTAGTGGTCCCGGCCTCGGGGAGACGGAGGACGACAGCCTGGCGGGATGCAGCGTCCGAAAGCCGAGTTGGCACCAAGCACACTGGGTAGACCTGCGATCGATGTCCCCGTCTGACCCCTGTCAGCGGGCAGTCCAACTCCATCCACTCGAGTCGAGCGATGCTCCGGGACAGGCTCCTCGTACCTGGAGCAGAAGGGAGGCATTGATGACCCGTCGTAGATTGAGGCGAGGGCTATGGGCGGTGGCCCTCGGCGGGATGCTGGCGCCGGCGGTCGCCGTGGCGGGCCCGCCCACCACGTCAGGCGATCAAAAGCTTCAGATCAAGGCGAGCGTTAGCCCAGCCAAGGCTGGGGCCAAACCCGTGACCCTCGACCTGAACGTCTCGTACACCAACCCGAAGCACCCCGGCCAGCAGCCGTCCGAGAACACAAAGAACGTCATCTTTACCGGGCAGTACAGGCTTCACCCCTCAGCGGTGCCGGCGTGCAAGCTGAGCTCGAACATCGCGGCCGGCGGCAAGACATCCGGTTGCCCGGCCAACACGCGGGTTGGCTCAGGCACGGTCGTCATCAATGCTGCCCCGACCATCAAACAGCCGATCACCGGCACCGTGACGCTCTACAACGGCGTTAACGACAACGGCTCTGGCGGTCACCCCAAGGGTGCCAGGGCCGTGTTCCTGTACGCCCAGACGTCGATCCACGTCAACTCCACGCTTGCCTTCTACATCCACAAGTCTCCCAGTGGCGGCGTAACGCTGATCGAGAATGTGGCCAAGCCAAAGAAGCCGGGAGTCACGCCCGGGAGCTTCACCATTCAGCACGTCAAGCTCTCGGTCTCCGGTGGGACGGCCGCCAAGCCCTATCTGTCGAATGTGACCAGCTGCCACGGCAGCTGGCCTTTCTCGTTCACGATCCAGAACTGGTTCAGCCAGCCACCGATCACCGCGCGCGCCAAGGTCAAGTGCACTAAGTAGTTGAGCACCTCCGGACCGGCGGTCCATGCGGGCCGCCGGTCCGGGGCCAGACTGCGTCGCAGAGGATGTCGTCAACGCAAGTTGACAGGATGCGGGTGCGTCAACTAAAGTTGACGCATGCTCGCGGCTCCTTCCACGCTCCCAGAAGACCCCGCCGACGCGCTCGCAGCAGTGGGCGCGCTCCGTCGCCTCGCCAACCGGGTGGAGGATGCCGCTGTTGAACAGGCTCTAGCCGCGGGCTGGACCTTCTCCGAGATTGGCGAGGCGCTCGGGGTCACAAAGCAGGCGGTCCACAAGAAGCACGCTCGGCGGCTCGCCGGCCAAACCACAAGGAGCTGAGATGTTCGAGAGGTTCGCAGCAGACGCACGACAGATCGTCGGGGCAGCCTGGGAAGAGGCCCGGGCGGACGGCCAAGCCTCAGTTGAGGCGGAGCATCTCTTGCTGGCCTCAGCCTCACGCCTGAATCCGAAAGCTGGGTCTAGCTCACGACCAGATCGCCGATGCACTCGCGACCGAGGGAAAACACAGTCTCGCCGTCGTCGGCATCGATCTGGCGGGCTACGACGTCCCGGTCTCCGCTCGACGAGCAGATAGCGCCAAGCTCGGCGCCCCAGCCAAGCTCGCCATTCACCGCGCCCTGACTGTCACTGCCAAGCGCGGCCAGCGACGGATCACAGCAGCGAATCTCTTGCTCGGGGTTCTCGGTGCCGAACAGGGCCGGGTGCCCAGGGCCCTGCAACTGGCGGGACTTGATGTTCACGAACTACGAGCACGGCTGTGACCGGCGAGGAGCAGCGCGCGGGGCCGCCGCCGATCTCTGGCACAAGCAACTGGCAGTCGGACGGCTTTGCCTCGCCGCCGAAGCCTCCCTGGAGTCTTAGGTTCCGCCCGGACGCCTACACGCCGGCGCGCTCGCCGATCAGCGCCTCGGCGTCGCGAACGATCGCGCCGCTGCCGTGCTCACGTCCTTGCCTGACTGCCCGCTGGATCAGCTCCAGGGCACGCTCCGAGTCGGCCTCCTCCCCGCGAGCGAGCAGCGCGCCTCCCCAATTCAGCCACGTCCTGGCCAGGAACAGCTTCGCACCCAGCCGCTCGTGGACCTCAGCCGCGGCGGCGAAGTGCTGCTCGGCGTCTTCCCAGCGCTCGAGCGTAGTGGCCAACACGCCCAGGGTCCGCTCGACGGAGCCGGTGACGGTGAACACCGAGGTCACGATTTGGTCACGGAACGGGAGCAGCTTTTCGTAGATGACGGCGGCCGGTCCGCTCGCGCCCAGGCGCGCGGCGATCTCGGCATAGCGGGCCAACCCGTTGATCCAGCCGACGTCGAACGGAAGCGAGGCGAAGTCGTCGGCCGCAGACCGGAGAAAGATCTCCTCGCCCTCCTTCATCCGTCCCAGTTCGCTGTAGGCGAAGGCCAGCGTCGCCTGGAGCGTCGGGAGCCCCGGGGTCTCGGCCACGCGCTGTTCGAGCAGCCCGATCAGCTCCTCCAGCCGTCCCTGTTCGGTGCGGATCGCGAACAGCTGCACCCCGACGATCATCAGCGCGTCCGCCTGTCCTGACTCGTGACCCAGACCGGCGGCTTGAAGGGCAAGCGTCTCGGCCTGCTCAACGTTTCCGTAGAACTGCTGCCGAGAGCTTTCGTAGTAGGTGGCCGCCCAGCGTAACGTCGGCTGGCCGACCTCCTCGCCGATCTCGATGAATCGAGAGATGGTGCGGTCCATTTCGCCGGTCTCGCCGAGTTGCAGAGCGGCCGTGGCGCGCCACTGGCAGGCACCCCAAACCAAGAGCGGATCAGCCAGTTCCTCGGCCAGCTCCGTCAACTCGCCGCTCAGCTCCCAGAGCCTGCGTGCGGTGTCGGCGGAGCCAAGTTGAGCATTGCCGGCGTAGTAGAGGACGCGCGCCAACGGACGACGATCCTCGAAGGTCCGAGCCGCGGCCAGGGCTTCGTCAACCAGCGCCCTCACGCGCTCGAAGTCTCCCGAGAACGTCAGCTCGGCCGCGAGCAGGGCGAGCAGTATCGGACGGTCTGTGGAATCCTCGTCGACGGCCGCAATCGCCGCCTCCAATCCCTCGACGCGCTCTGAGTCCACAATGCCCGCGGCGGTGTGCCAGCCCCGTGTGTTCTCGAGCGTCGCCCGGACGAGCTGTGAGACGTTCCCGGTCTGGCGGGCGATCGCAGCCGCCGCCAGCAGAGTGGCCCGGAACGCCGCGTCGCCCAGATGCTTTTGCGCCGTGCCGACCCCGATCAGCAGCTCACAGCGCTCGCTCTCCGCAGCGTCCTGCCCCAGCAGCTCCAGCGCCTGGTTGAACCAGCGCAGCGCCTGATCCGGCGCCAGCTGCTCGAGCGCCCGTTCTCCGGCGCGCCGGGCGTAGTCCAGCGCCTTGGCGTGATCGGCCGCCACAACGGCGCGCGAGAAGTGATTGGCCAGTTCGGGCAGCCGCTCGCCGGGGTCGGCGCCGTAGAGCTCCTCGAGCGCCTCGGCGATCTGCCGGTGCATGCGGGCGCGCCTGGTGGCGCTCAGCTGCTCGTAGAGCGTGGCGTTGATCAACGCATGGGAGAAGCTGAAGCGACCCACACGGTCAGGCGACTCGGTCACCACCGCGGCCTCGAGTGCCGTGTCCATGGCATCGAGGATCTTGTCCTCGCCCTCCTCTAGTACCCGGGTCAGGAGCTCAAGGTCAAACGTGCGGCCGATCACCGAGGCGATCGTCAGGATGTGGCGCAGCTCGTCGCCCAGGCGTTCGATCCGCCGCCCCACCACGTCGCGCACGCTCTGAGGCAGGCCCAGTTCGGCTGTCGACTTCTGAAGCCGCCAACGTCCCTGCTCATCAACCGTCAGCGCCCCGCTCTCCGTCAGATGCTGGAGGATCTCCCCCACGAAGAAGGGATTGCCATCCGTCTCCTGGGCGATTTCAGCCGCCAGCTTCCTCCCCACGTCCCCGATGTCGTGCCCGGCCGCGGCCGTCATCACCTCCGCCACTTCCTCGGGTCCCAGTCCGTCCAACGCGATCCGCTCCACGCCCTCGACGCGGCGCAGATCGGCCAGGATGTCGGTCATCGGATGCTCACGATCCAGCTCGGAGTCCCGGTAGGTCACAAGCAGCAACAGCGGGGCACCCTCGATCGTCTTGGTGACGTGCCGCAGCAGCGTAAGGGACTGCTTGTCTGCCCATTGGAAGTCGTCCAGTACGAGCGTGATCGGTCCGTTCTCGGCGGCGGTCTCGAGCAGTCCGGCGACGGCATTGAAGAGCAGATAGCGCTCGGTCTCCGAGTCCGACTCCCGAGGCTCAGGGACATCACGGACGCGCTGCCCAATCGAGTTCGCCAAGCGCGCGATCTCGCCCCCGTGCCCCGCAACATGGTCGGTAAGGACCTCCTCGGGGGCTCCTTTGACATACCGACCCAGCGCCTCGATCCACGGGCCGTACGGCGCGCCAAGATCCTGCGAGGCCGCCCCCCACAGCACCGTGGCTCCCTCGCCGTGCACGGTGATCGCGGCATGCGAGGCCAGCCGCGTCTTGCCGATCCCGGCCTCACCGGATATCAACACCATCCTCCGAGCGCCTTGCTGAACCTGCGTCCAGGCGGATGCCAGCAGCTCGCGCTCTCTCACCCGCCCGACGTACGCGATCCTCGGCACAGCCCGCAGGGGCCCCGGAAGCGGGATCTTCGAGACCCAGGCGTCCACGGGCTCCCACGCGACCGCATAGGCCTGAACTGGTTCTGGGATTCCCTTCAGCTCGAGCTCACCCACCGGCGTGAAAGCCTCCCGGTCACCCCGGGCGGCCATCAGCCGCACGAGCTCGCCGGTCAAGATGCCGTCGTCGGGCGCCTGGGCGCACAGCCGCGCCGCCTCGATCGAGGGCATGCCGAAGTAGTCGCCGTCCTCGACCGTCGACTCGCCCATCCCGATCCCGATCCGAATGTGCAACTCGGCATCGGCCTCCCGGTTGCGCCGGTCGATCCGCTGATGCATGGCCTTGGCACACGCCACCGCGCTGGAGGCGGTGTTGAAGGCGACCATCAGGCCGTCACCGGTGTTCTTGACCTCGCGACCACCGTTGTCAGCGATCGCCTGCCGCAGGACCTCGAAATGCTCGTGGCGCAACTCATCCGCCCGCTCTGGACCCACCGTCGTCTCCAGGCGTGTGGATCCGACCAGATCAGAGATCAGGATGGCGGCGGTTTCGATCGACGGCATAGAAAGACTTCTCTCCACGTCCCCTCATGCCCAGCCAGGCTCGGCCAGGTCCCCGCCTGAGTATGAACACGCTGGGACCCGATGTCCAGCCAGCCCCAGTCAGGCGGCGTGGCTCGATGTCGCTCGGTCCGGGCCAGGCGCCTCAGACCGCGGCGCGCTCGCCGATCAGCGCCTCGGCATCGCGAACGATCGCGCCGCCGCCGAGCTCGCGGGCCAGCTCCGCCGCCCGCTGGACTTGACCGACGCCGCGCTCGCGGTCGGACTCCTGGCCCCGATCAAGCAACATGCGACCGTGGTTCAGCCACGTTCGGGCCAGGAAGAGCTTTGCACCCACCCGCTCATGCAGCTCTGCCGCGGCGGCGAAGTGCTGCTCGGCGTCCTCCCAGCGTTCGAGCGTGGCAGCCAGCACGCCCAGCGTCCGCTCCACAGAGCCGACGACCGTGATGGCGGAATTCACGATCTGGTCTCGGTAGGGAAGCAGCCTGTCGTAGATGCTCGCCGCCGGCGCGGTCGCACGAAGTCGCGCGGCGATCTCGGCGTAACGAGCCATCCCGCTGATCCAGCCGATGTCGAAGGGAAGCGAGGAAAAGTCGGTGGCAGCAGCGCGATCGAAGATCGCCTTGGCCTCGTCCATCCGTCCGAGTTCGCTGTACGCGAAGGCGAGTGTCGCCTGCAGCGCCGGCAGTCCTGGGCTCTCGGCCACCCGCTGTTCGAGCAGACCGATCAGCTCGTCCAGCCGTCCCTGTTCGGTCCGGATCGTGAACAGCTGCACCCCGACGATCATCAGCGCGTCGGCTTGTCCTGACTCGTGCCCCAGTCCGGCCGCCTGGAGCGCCAGTGCTTCAGCCGCTTCCAGCCGTCCGTCGAACTGCTCTCTGGAGGATCCGAGATAGGCGTTGAGCCAGTGGAGCGCTGGCTGGCCAATCTGGTTGGCGAACTCCCGGGCACGCGTCAGCGCACGATCCATCTCGAGCGGATCGCCGAACTGCAGCGCGGCCACGAACCGCCACTGGAATGCACGGCAGAGCAAGAACGGATCCGCCAGCTCTTGTGCCCGCGCTTCGAGCTCGCCGCTGAGTTCCCATAACGTGTGCGCGGCGTCGGCAGCGCCATAAAACCGGGCACTACAGATGTGGTTGAGAGCTTGCACCAGAGGACGAGGGTCCTCAAAGCTCCGGGCACTGGCCAGCGCCTCGTCGGCCAGCGATTTGACCCGCTCGAGGTCACCTGAGAAGGTCACCTCACCCGCGAGCAGGGCGAGCAGAATCGGGCGATCTGACGAGTCAGGGTCGACGGCGGCGATCGCTGCCTCCAGTTCGCCCACGCGCTCCCAATCCACGGCCCCCGTGCCCAACACCCACCCGCGCGTGTTGGCGAGCGTCGCGCGCACAAGCTGGGATACGTTGCCGACTCGGCGCGCGATTGCCGCCGCCTCCAGCAGCGTGGTCCGGAATGCCGGATCGCCGAGATCGCGCTGCGCGATTCCGACGCCGATGAGCAGCTCGCAACGCTCGCTTTCCTCCGCATCTTGCCCCATCAGTTCCAGCGCCTGGTTGAACCAACGCAGCGCCTGATCCGGAGCGAGCTGCTCGAGCGCCCGGTCTCCCGCCCGGCGAGCGTAGTCCAGCGCCTTGGTGTGGTCGGCCGCAACCACGGCGCGTGAGAAGTGGTTGGCCAACTCCGGCAGCCGGTCGCCGGGATCCGGGCCATAGAGCTCCTCGAGCGCTTCGGCGATGCGACTGTGCGTGCGCGCTCGCCGGGTGGCGCTCAGCTGCTCGTAGAGCGTGGTGTTGATCAGGGCGTGCGAGAAGCTGAAGCGACCCACACGCTCGGGTGATTCGGTCAGCACTGAGGCCTTCAGCGCCGTGTCGAGAACGTCCAGGATCTCGTCTTCTCCCTCATCGAGCAACCGGGTCAGCAGCTCGAGATCGAACGTGCGACCGATCACCGAGGCGACGGTCAGGATGTGGCACAGCTCGTCGCCCAGGCGTTCGATCCGCCGGCTCACGACGTCCCGCACACTCTGCGGCAGGCCGAGTTCGGCTATCGACTTCTGAAGCCGCCAGCGCCCCTGCTCATCCACCGTCAACGCCCCGCTCTCCGTCAGATGCTGGAGGACCTCCCCCACGAAGAAGGGATTGCCATCCGTCTCCTGGGCGATTTCAGCCGCCAGCTCCGAACCGACGTCGCCAATGTCGTGCCCGGCGGCGGCGGTCATCACCTCCGCGACCTCCTCCGACGCCAGCCCGTCCAGCGCGATTCGCTGTACGCCCGCGACCCTGCGAAGATCGGCCAGGATGTCGGTCATCGGATGCTCACGATCCAGCTCGGAGTCCCGGTAGGTCACAAGCAGCAACAGCGGGGCACCCTCGATCGTCTTGGTGACGTGCCGCAGCAGCGTAAGGGACTGCCTGTCTGCCCATTGGAAGTCATCCAGCACGATCGTGATCGGTCCGGTCTCGGCGGCGGTCTCGAGCAGTCCGGCGACGGCATTGAAGAGCAGATAGCGCTCGGTCTCCGAGTCCGACTGCTGCGGCGCCGGGACGTCGGGGACGCGCTGCGCCAGCGTGCTGGCCAGACGCGCGATCTCGCCGCCGTGCCCCGCAACATGCTCGGTGAGGACCTCCTCGGGGGCTCCTTTGACATACCGACCCAGCGCCTCGATCCACGGGCCGTACGGCGCGCCAAGATCCTGCGAGGCCGCCCCCCACAGCACCGTGGCTCCCTCGCCGTGCACGGTGATCGCGGCATGCGAGGCCAGCCGCGTCTTGCCGATCCCGGGCTCGCCGGATATCAACACCATCCTCCGAGCGCCTTGCTGAACCTGCGTCCAGGCGGATGCCAGCAGCTCGCGCTCTCTCACCCGCCCGACGTACGCAATCGTGGGGATCGTGCGCAGAGGAGCTGGAAGCGGGATCTTCGAGACCCAGGCGTCCACGGGCTCCCACGCGACCGCATAGGCCTGAACTGGTTCTGGGATTCCCTTCAGCTCGAGCTCACCCACCGGCGTGAAAGCCTCCCGGTCACCCCGGGCGGCCATCAGCCGCACGAGCTCGCCGGTCAAGATGCCGTCGTCGGGCGCCTGGGCGCACAGCCGCGCCGCCTCGATCGAGGGCATGCCGAAGTAGTCGCCGTCCTCGACCGTCGACTCGCCCATCCCGATCCCGATCCGAATGTGCAACTCGGCATCGGCGTCCCGGTTGCGCCGGTCGATCCGCTGATGCATGGCCTTCGCACACGCCACCGCATTCGACGCCGTGTTGAACGCGACCATCAGGCCGTCACCGGTGTTCTTGACCTCGCGACCACCGTTGTCAGCGATCGCCTGCCGCAGGACCTCGAAATGTTCACGCCGCAGCTCGTCGGCGCGCTCAGGACCGACAGTTGTCTCCAGGCGAGTTGATCCGACGAGGTCGGAGATCAGGATCGCGGCTGTCTCAATGGACGGCATAGAGAGGTGGCCCGGCCAGCCCCGCGCCTCGGCGTACCTTGACCAAGGCTTCCCGCGGAAGAGTATGCCCGGCTCCGCCTCCCATGTCCAGGCAATCGCAGACAGGGATCATGTGAGCTTTGCTGTGTCGGCCTGAGCGAGTGCCTCGCGGGCCGCCATCCGGCCGGCTTCTCGTGCAGCGTCCAGCTGGTGGAACTCGAGCAGACCAATGCCCCCTACCCGCGGCTTGACGATCAGGTTGGCGTGGCGGCGGGCGGAGTCGGAGGTGTTCTCGCTGGCCAGCAGCAGGACGCGGGTGAGCGTCTCGCCGAGACCCGGCAGACGCTCGGAGCGAGGCGTCCGGCCGGTGCCGTCGGGCGTCGCGATCCGCGAATGCACCGCGTCGGGGCGATCGAACGCGGTTTTGACGTCGACGGCGATGATCGGTCCCTCGCCGAGGTCGGCCATCACTCGGGCCGGCAGGTTGTCCACCAGCGAGCCGTCGATCAACAGCTCGCGCCCTCTGACCTGCGGCGGGACGATCACCGGCATGCACATGCTGAAGCCGACTGCCTCATGCAGCGGACCGGACCGCGACATCATCAGCTGGCCACTTCGCAGCTCGGCGTAACCGGACATGAAGCTGATCGGGAGCTCCTCGATCGCGACGTGCCTGAAGGTGCGTTCGAGCATGGCTCGTGCCCGCTCGCCGCGGACGAGTGCATACCGAGGCAACGTGTAATCGCCGAGCGGGCGGCGCTGCACCCACTCCTCGAAGCAGCGCGCGTCGATCTCATCTGCGTCGAGGCCCATGGCAAACAAAGCGCCGACGAACGCGCCCATACTCACGCCGAGCACCCGATCGACCGTCACACCCGCCGTGGTGAGCTCCTCGAGCACGCCGATGTGCGAGAACGCCCGCGCGCCCCCACCCGAAAGTACGACCCCGATCGAGCTGCCGGTCAGCCGCCTCGCCATCCGTTGCAGGTCTGATTCGCGGTGCAGCTGACGGACAGCGTGCGACTCGATCGGCTCGAGCACGCGCGCAGCCTCCGCCATGCGTCCGGACCCGGGAACGATCTCGTAACCGACCAGGTCACAGTTGCGGAGCTCACGTCGCTGTCGCATCCCTTCCGTGAGAGGCTCGCCCGCGCTGATGGCGAGGACCCGGTCGGCCTGCTGTAGGCAGAACTCGGTCCAGGGCGCCGTGGCCTCCAGCACGCCAGCGTCCAGCACCACGAGATCGTGTACCCCCTCCGCACGGTCGAGCAGTGGGCCGTAGGTCGCGATCGGATCCTGGGCGCCTCCGGCTCCCGTCTCGGCCCCATCGAGCAGCACGACTGAGACGTGACGCTGCAAGTGGGTCTCGAGTTCCCGGGCCAGGTCGGACAGCGGGGTGAGCTCATCGAGCGCAACCAATGCAATAGTCGCCGGCCGCGGCCGCGTGGTCGGCACCGGGGCCCGGTTGGCGCGCAGCTGCTCCGAAAGCGTGCGGTTGAGCGCGAGTGACAGCGCCGGCGTGCTCTGTAGCAGCTGCTCGAATTCGAGCCGGTCAATCACAACGAGATCGCTGGCCCGCGCTGCCCGGACCGACGCCGAGCGCGGCGTAGAGGACAAAAGCGCAAGCTCGCCGACGGCGTCGCCGCGGCCCAGCTCTCGAATTACCGCGTCCGCTGATTCGTCGACCACCTCCAGACGTCCGGCCCGCAGGACGTACATCGCCTCGCCGGGATCGCCCTCGTGGAACAACCAGTCGCCCGCGCCTAGGTGCACCGCACCGGCTCTGGCCGCCACGGTCTCAAGCAGCGATGGCTCCAGCTTGGCGAACAGGGGAACCTGGCCGAGAAACTCGACCAGCGAACTGGCGCGGTGCGGACCGGTGCCGGCCCTGTCGACCGTGATCGCCCGCCGCGCGCGGGGGACACGGGGCCGCGGCACGATCTCCTTAGCCGGCTTGCTCAGCACGAGCCTGGCGGCATCCGCCAGCGTGGGAGCCCGCTCGCTCGCCACCTTACCCACAAGCAGGCAGCCGATCCCAGCGGCGAACAGGCAGGCGGCGCCGAAGCTCCAGGCGTGGTCGAACGCGGCATGCGCGGTCAGCGGCGATGGCGTCCCGATGATCGCGATCACGAGGGCGACCCCGAGCGCCGCGCCGACCTGTCGGGACACCGAGTTCAGTCCGGTGGCTGTCGCGAAACTCTCGCCCGGCGCCGCGGCCACCGCCGTGCCGCTGAGGTTCGGAAACAGCGTTCCCGCGCCCACCCCAAGCAGCACTATTCCCGGGAGCCACTGGGTGAGAAACGCAGGTGTAGTGCCCACTCGTTCGACCAGCCACAGGACCGCACCGCCCCAGATCAGCCCGCCCGCGACGAGCACGGGACGCGGACCGATCCGCTCGACAAGCCGACTGGTCGGACCGGCGACGGCGGCCGCGACGAACGGCCCCGGCGTCAGGGCGAGCCCGGCCTGTAGCACCGAGTACCGCCACACGCCTGTCAGGAACAGCACGTTGCATAACGTGTAGCCATAGAACCCGGCCGACGCGGTGACCGTCATGGCATTGGCCACACCGAACGTCCGCAACCGCAGAAGCCCCAGATCGATCAGAGGTGAGCGATGCCACGTGCACCGCCAGGCGAAAACGGCGCCGAGTGCCAGGGCCACGGCGAAGGACAGGACGATCCGTACGCTTCCCCAGCCCCACTCCTGGCCTTTGACCACTCCTAGTACGAGGGCAGCGACTGCCAGCGCCAGCAGCAGAGCTCCGGGTAGGTCCGGCAGCCGCCGGCGGCCCGGAGTGCGACTCTCGATCAGCTGCCGGCGGGCGAATACGACCGCCGCCCCGCCGATCGGCAGATTCACGAGGAACACCAACCGCCAGTTGTCAGCGGCCACCAGCAGCCCGCCCAGCGACGGTCCGAGACCGGCGGCCACCGCTGCCACCGCCGACAACAGCGCCACGCCATGCGCCCTGTGGTCGACGGGGAACGCGTTCATCACCAGTGCCAGCGAAGAGGGCACGAGCAGCGCCGCGCCGAGGGCTTGGATGACACGGAAGGCGATCAGGGCGCCAGGAGACGGCGCCAGTGCGCACAACAGCGAGGCGACGGTGAATACCTCTAGCCCGAGCACGAACACGCGCCTTCGCCCGAGCACATCGGCGATCCTCCCGGCAGCCACCAGAAACGCTGCGAACACGATGTTGTAGGCATTCAGCACCCACGACAGCGACGAGATCGACGTGCCCTTGAACGAGACGGCGATGTTCGGGAAAGCGATGTTGACAATCGTCGCGTCGACGAACGCGACCGCCGCGCCGAGCGAGGCGATGGCCAGCACACGTCGCGGGGAAGGCCGACGGCGCACGGGCACTTCCGGCGCGCCGAGGACCGATTCGGTGGCCCTCCCGCTGGGGAAGGTGATTCTGGACATTCTGCCCCCCAAATCCGCTAGCTCGCCAGTCGCTCCGATAGGTCCGGGTTCGCGGCGAGCGCATGGCGGGCCGCGACGCGCCCGAGCTCACGCACCCGATCCAACGAGCGCCACTCCATTAGGCCGATGCCCTCCACCTCGGGCGTAATCATCAAATGAGCGTGTAGCCGGGCCGCCGCAACGGTGTCGATGCTCCCAACCGTTAGCGTCCGCACGATCGTCTCGCCCAGGCGGGGGAGCGGCGCGTCGTTCCCGGTCAGCGCGCGCCGCAGGGGCCGTCCGACCCGCTCCATGCCCGGCCGTCGCGGCCGGGCGAACGGTCCCATCCGGCCGGTCACATCGACTGCGATCACCGGCCCCTCGCCCGTGCGCGCCATCGTCGCCACCGGGAGGTTGTCCAGGACGCCGCCGTCGACCAGGAGCTGGCCGTCCGTGGTGACCACGGGCGGGAACACGCCCGGAATTGCCACGCTCGCCCACACCGCCTCGGCCAGAAGGCCAGTTCGGTGCACCACGGGCTCGCGTGCAACCAGATCGCAGCTCACACAGAAGAAACGCAACGGCAGCTCCTCGATCCGCCGCGGGCCCAGGCCCTGCTCGAGCAGCCTCCGCGCCTTTCCGCCCCGCAGCAGAGAGAACGCGGGAATCGTGAAATCGCTCGTCGGATTGGTCGAGACGAAGTCGCGCTCGAACAACTCGAATGCAGCGGCTGGCTCGAGCCCGGTCGCCAATGCCGCCGCCACTATCGAGCCGAAGCTCACGCCGGCGACCCGATCAAACCGCAGTCCCGCCGCGTGCAGCTCCTCGATCACTCCGAGATGGGCCAGAGCGCGGGCGCCTCCGCCCGACAGCACTATCCCCAGCGCCCGGCCCACCAGCCGCCGAGCGGTGGCCTCGAGCGCCGCCTGACGCTGGGCCTCCTCAGCGACCACCTGCACCTCGCGAGGCTGGAGCTGGACGATCACTCCGCTGGGTACCGCCGGACCGAACACCAGCAGCTCACAACCCTGCAACGCGGTCGCTCGCGCCATCCAGGCCGGATCTGGCGAGCCGGAGGTCACAGCGAGGACCACGTGCGCCTCGCGCACACACACCGCTGTCCACTCCTCACTGGGATCCGTACCGCCACACAAGATCACACGCTCGGCGTCGCTCTCGGCCCTGTCGATCATCGCGAGATCGCCGGTGGTTAGCCGCGCCACAGAGCCGTGCGCGGCCAGTGCCGTTGCAAGGCGCTCGGCGACATCCTGGACAGGGACAGCGGGATCGAGTCCGACGACCGCGATCGTCTGCGGGGGCGTGGTCGCGACGACCGGCGTTCGGCTGGCCGCGAGCTGGGCTCCCATCGCGCGCGTCAATCCAAGCGCGAAGCTCGGCGCCTCCTGAATCAGCGCCTCGAACGGTCCCCGCCCCAGCTCTAGCAGCTCGACATCCCGCCGCGCGCGCGCCGACATCGAACGCGTTCCCTCCCGCAGCAGCGCGAGCTCGCCAAGCACATCGCCACGACGAAGAACTCGGATCAACGCCTCTGGCGGCCCCTCGTCAACGACCTCCACGCGACCGCTGCGGACGATAAAAACGCTCTCGGCGGCCTCGCCCTCACGGAGGATCCAATCGCCGGCGCGTACTTCGATCTCCTCGACCTGGCCGGCCAGCCGCTCCAGCAGCGCATCCGAAAGCCCGGCCAGCACCGGGACGTGGCGCAGAAACGCGGCAGTCCGGGTCACCGCGCGACCACCATCGCAGCAGCCGCCAACGACAACAGATGAAAGCTCTGATCAACCGCAACCAGCAGCGCCGGCCCGGGACCGCGGGCGCGCTTGACCCGCGAAAGCCACGCTCGCACGAGTCGTCCGTCGTCGATCAGCAGATGCGGGCCGGCCACCAGGCCCCACACCGTCAGTGCGCGAGCGGCACCCTGCCGCAGGCCAACCCAGACCAAGACCGGCCCAAACGCCACGGAGTAGCTGGCCAGGTGGCGAGCGAGCGCCGGCCTGGCGGCCGCGTCGCTAAGCCCCCCCGCCTTGTGCCGCGCCTGCCACTCGGTCTGCAACAGCACGTCACCCGCCACGTGCGCGACCAGCAGCGCGAGCAGCGCTGCCGACCAAGTGACCCCGCCATTCCGACCGCCAGAGCAGCCCGTTAGGAGCGTAATGCGCAGCTCCTCAGCTGACGACCAAATGAGTGATTAACGCCGTCACCGTCTCAACCGAACCCAAATCCAGTGCCCTTCGCGATCGCCCTTCGCGCCCCCGCCCAAGCCAATTCAACAACCATACCTTCACCAACTACAGCCCGCAACCAGCGCAACTCAGCCGGGCCTGACGGCGATAAACGAGCGGTGGAGTCGGCTACGCCTCAGCGGGCGGTCGCGGACCCGGGTAGGGAAGTAGAGAACGGCGCCCGTCTAGCCCCGCATGTGGGGGTCGACGTAGAAGTTGTAGAGCTGCAGGTCGCCGGTCTTGGCATGTGATGTGAAGGTGAAGTAGACCTGCTTGATGCCGGCGAAGTTCCCGGGCGCGACGATCACCGGAGGCGATAGATCCCAGCTCGTCTTTCCGAGGATGCGTTTGGGGGGGCGGGCTTGGGTGCCGTTCGTGTTCCAGACCTGGAAGGTTGTAGTGCTGCTCGTGTGACTTCCGACCGTCTGGGTGATCATCCGGGCCTGCGGCATGCCGCTGCGGACGCACATCATGGGGCTGGTAGCCGATGAGCCCGGCGGTAGATCGAGGACCGAGCCCGTTTGACCGTCGGCGAGCGTCTCGGTCACAACGGTCGCCCCGCCACTGAGCGTCCAGGCGTCGCCGTCGAAGCTGTCACTGCTTTCCCCGGGCGCCAGCGTGTACCAGTGCCGGTCGTGGTAGGAGAGGAATGGCTGCGTGAGCAGGGTGCTCGGACAGGAAGAGGACGACATGCCCCCCGCACCCGCGGAGCCGGAGGGCGTGGCCGCCAAAGCGGTGGCAACCGGCAGCGCGACAAATGCGGCAAGGACCGTCGCGAGGCCGAGGGTCGGACGACTGAAAAGGGGCTTCGTCATTGCAGATTCTCCAGGTCTTCACTGGCGGCCGAGCTATCTCGCCGTTGTGCGAGACCTCTAGCTTTGCGTCCCCGGCTCACGCCGGGTTTGCCCTGTTCAGTTCGTTTCAGCCTCGTTATCGGACCATTTTTCGGTGTGCTTGAGAATGCTGGACGGATGTGGGATTGAGCCCTCCTCGGCCTGCTTAACGCCAAGACCCGGGCGTGCCGATAAGGGGGTGTGGGGCTCGAGCTTACGACTGAGGAGCAGCTGCTACTGGCTGATACGTTCCACCGCAAGTCGGAGGCGATGACCTGGCGCGAGCGGCTCAGCGCCTTAACTGCCATCTGCGCACTGGTGGTAGTTAGCGCCGCGGTGTGGTCCGCACGGCCGCCCCACACTTTCGACGTCCTTCCTGCGGCGATCTCACTCGTGGTCCTTGTCCTGGCCGCCGGCGTGAGGTTTGAAACCCCGGTGGGATTCACAGCTCCGACGGACCTAGCCTTCGTCCCGCTCCTGTTCGCCGTGCCGCTCGCTTTGGTCCCTCCCGCAGTGGCGGTCGCGCTCGTGATCCGGCGCGTTCCCACGGTCCTCACACGTCAGATGACGCCCGAGCGACTGCTGAACACGATTGCCGATGCGGCGTTTTCGCTTGGGCCGGTGATCGTGTTTGCCATCGCCGGAGTCAGACCAGTGAACGCCGGCGCCGCTGTACTGGTCCTGGCTTTGCTCGCGCTGTTCGCAGGAGACTTCCTGGGCACGATGATGCGTGACGCAATAGAGGGCACCGCGAGCCTGTCACGACAAACCCGGGACTCTTGGATCTACGGCGTGGACGCTGCGCTCGCCTGCGTGGGCCTAGTGATCGCGGAAGAGATGCAGCGAGCCACCGTTGCGGCCCTGGCTCCGCTCCCATTGCTCGCCGTCCTGGCCACCTTCGCCCGTGAGCGCCATCGCCACCTGGAAGGCCTACTGGAGCTGAACAATGCCTATCGGGGGACTGCGCTCGTACTGGGCGACGTCGTCGAAGCTGACGACGGGTACACGGGCGAGCACTGCAAGAGCGTCGTCGCGCTGTGCATCGAGATTGCTGAGCGCCTGGAACTTGACCCCTTGCGCCGACGGAACCTCGAGTTCGGCGCGTTGCTCCACGACGTCGGGAAGATCGCGATACCGAAGGAGATCATCCACAAGCCGGGGAAGCTGGACCCCCAGGAATGGACGCTTATCAAGACCCACACGATCGAGGGCCAGAAGATGCTTGACCGCGTAGGCGGATTCATGCGCGAGGTGGGTCTGATCGTCCGCTCGCACCACGAACGCTGGGATGGGGCCGGCTATCCGGACGGGGTGGCAGCGGAGGCCATCCCGCTCGAGGCCCGGATCATCGCCTGCTGTGACACCTGGAACGCGATGCGCACCGACCGGCCTTACCGCAGTGCTCTCTCCTATGAGTTGGCCGTAGAAGAGCTGCTCCGAGCCGCCGGAACCCAGCTCGACCCGAAGATCGTCCAAACACTCATCGAGGTGATCGAGCCCGAGTCACAATCACCAGGTCCGATCGACACCAGAAGCGCAAGGTCGCCCGCAACACGCGACGCCGCAGCTGCAGCTGGAGCCACCTGAAACGGCTCGCGGAAGCGGCCCGCCCCAAATCAGCTGAACTTTCAGGAGGTTCTACCGAGGCAGTGAAGGCCCGGGGCGGTGCAGGAGGTACTCGCCGCGGACTCGGGGGCTCTGACGTTTGGCTTGGTATAGGCGCGTATCAGCGCAGTGATACAGAGCGTCCACGTCGAGCCCGTCCTCGCGCGTGCATGCCACGCCGGTGGAGACCGAGCTGCGCGCAGACAGAGCAAAACGCAGCCGGTCGGCTACATAGTTGGCCTGCTCGGCGTCAGTGTCGGGCAGCAATACTGCGAACTCATCGCCGCCGAGCCGGCCCATGGCATCGCCCGGCCGCAGCGCTGAACTCATCGCTCGCGTGGCCCAGCACAGCAACTCGTCCCCAGCGGAGTGTCCCTCGTGGTCGTTAACTGCCTTGAAGTCATCGAAGTCAAGCACCGCCAGCGAGACCACTCCGCCGCTGCGCGATGCCCGCGAGAGCTCGGCGGCCAGTCGCTCTCCGAACCCGAGGCGATTTAGACAGCCGGTGAGGTGATCACAGCGCGACAGTCGACCAAGCTCTGAGCGCGCCTCCTCTTGAATGCGAGCCTGGTAGATGCACATCACGCCGGTCAGCGCCAATGTCAGCATCAGCCCCACGAGGTACACGGGATCAGTGGGCCCGCCACCCCGCGATCCCGCCACCTGGCTGAGGACCAGGACTGCGATCAACGACACGACGGACACCACCGCGACCAGCCACCGCGGGTAGGACAGCGCGGCGTAGACGAGGGTCAGGAACAGCATCAGCACCACCGGACTCCGCACGCCGGCATCCAGCCCTGCGGCCACGGTGATGAAAACGATCAGCGAGAGACTCCAAGTTAGAAAGAACGGCTCGCGCAGCCGTCCGGCAAGGATGCGCTCGCGAGGCAAGACGGCGACGATCGTGGTGGCCAGAGCGGCACCGACCACCATCGCGGCGAGGCCGCCACGGTGCGGGCGCCCCCACGTGGCAACGATCCAACCTGACACGGCGAGAAGCAGCAAAACGCTGAGCCAGACCCCGGCGTCGATCATCCGGGCGCGCAGACGAAGCTCATCGTGCATCCTCGCGTGTTCTCGGCATTTGAGATCCGAGTCTGTAGCTCAACAGCCGTGTCCGGCCGGGACTCTGAGGTCAGAGACCGATTTCATCCCCAAACGTCAGCCGCGTGTGCCGAAATCGCCAATGCCGGCGGTTTGATTCTCAAGATTTCTCCAGCCGCTACGGGCTCGATCGTCAAAGTTACCCCTCAGCTCCAGACGTCCTACGTCGCCACCGGGTCAGGTGGTGGCGCTTCCAGCGCCACAGCGTTCCGGACTCGAGATTCGCCCTTTCGCGCTGAGGCGTGCTCTTCGTATGGCTGACCCTGGCTGCTACGAGTCTCGCCAAGTCTGAACGCCGCCAGCAGCCTGGCGTGCGCTCGTGACGCCGTCCGGGTCTCCTTAACAGGAGGTTGCCCGGCATCACCGAATCCTCTCGCATGTACGTGGTGCGCGTGATGGGCGGTATCGCTGGGGAAGTCCGCGACGTCGTGCGCGCCCGCACCCCGACCCACGCGCGCCTTCGAGACAGTTTGGTCGGCATTGCGCTTGCCACGATCGGCATCGATCTCATCTGTGCCGTGCTGGCGTGGGTGTTTGAGCACCATGCGGACCAGACACAGATCACGACCTTCGGCAGCGCATTGTTCTGGACCTCCACCCAACTTCTAACCGTCTCATCATCGATCCAGAATCCGATCTCGACCCCCGGGCGCCTCCTCGACGTCGCGATGGAGGTCTATGCCATCACAGTCATCGCTAGCCTCGCCGGGGCGATGGGAACATTCCTCGTCAGGCGCGGACATGAGCTGGATCAGGTCGCCGCCAAGAAGCAGCAGAGCCACTAGGGGCGCCCACCGACACTCTCTCGGCTTGCTTGCTTGAAAGCCTGATCGACCGCGCTCGGGCAACGAGAGATCGCCACCGATCCAGTCGCCCGAAGGCTCGGCATCGGCGAGACCCCCTAAAAGAAGCTGCGGCATGGCACCGTCCGCGTCCGATCCGCGCCGCGTGGAACTGCCGTCAACGTAACGCAGCAACAACGCTTCCCCGGGTAATGAATCTCTTCGGAGGTCCTGGGCTCGCGTTTATGAACGACCATACGATCCGCCGGATGGGACGCGCCGCGTTAGTGAGCTGCTGCCTGGCCGCTGCGTTGATCGCCGGTGGCTGCGGCGGTTCGTCATCGTCGGCCCCGCCCCCGGTAACCCATTTGCATGTGCAGTACCCACTGACGGGGATCCACAAGATCCGGCACGTCGTGATCATCATGCAGGAGAACCGGTCATTCGACTCCTACTTCGGCACCTACCCCGGGGCGGACGGGATCCCCGGGCTGGCCGGTAATCCGGGACAGATCCCATGCGTTCCTGATCCGAACACAGGTGGCTGCATCCAGCCCTACCACGATCGCCAGGATCAGAACGTCGGTGGACCCCACAGCCAGCGGGCCTCCGAGCTAGACGTGGGTGGCGGATTCATGGACGGGTTCGTGGCCGCCCAGGAGCACGGCACCAAGACCTGCAAGCAGGTGTTCAACCCGTATTGCAGTCTTAGGCGCAACTCGCACGACGCAATGGGCTATCACGACGGGTCGGATATCCCGAACTACTGGTCCTACGCCAAGCACTTCGTGCTCCAGGACCACATGTTCGAACCGGTGAACACCTGGAGCCTGCCTTCCCACCTCGCGATGGTTTCGGGGTGGGTGGCCCGCTGCTCGGTCCCCCACGACGCGATGAGCTGCCACACGAGCAAGAACCCCCAATTGACCCCGGATTTCGCGCGGCACGAAGGGATCCAGAACCCGACACTCCCGGACTACGCCTGGACCGACCTCACCTGGCTGCTGCACAAGTACGGCATTAGCTGGAACTACTACGTCTTCAAGGGAAATCAGCCGGACTGCGAGCAGGATTCCCAGATCATCTGCTCGCCCATTCCTCAGAAGGCCCGCACCCCGGGGATCTGGAACCCCCTCCCCTACTTCGACACGGTCCGGCAGGACAGCCAGCTCGGCAACATCCAGTCGCTCTCGCACTTCTTCACCGCGGCCAAAACCGGGACATTGCCGGCGGTGTCCTGGATCACCCCCAACAGCACCGTCTCCGAACATCCTCCCGGGCTGGTCACCGCCGGTCAGACGTACGTGACCGGACTTATCAACGCGATCATGCACAGCCCGGACTGGAACAGCACTGCGATCTTCCTGGCCTGGGATGACTGGGGCGGCTTCTACGACCACGTCATACCCCCGCACGTCGACGCCCTGGGCTACGGCATCCGCGTCCCCGGGCTAGTGATCAGCCCGTATGCCAAGCAGGGCTACATCGACCACCAGACTCTCAGCTTCGACGCGTACCTGAAATTCATCGAGGACGACTTCTTGAATGGCCAGCGGATCGATCCCAAGACCGACGGACGTCCCGACCTCCGCCCCGACATACGTGAGGACGAACCCATCCTGGGCAACCTCGTCAACGACTTCAACTTCAACCAAGCTCCGCGACCCCCGATGTTCCTCCCCCTCCATCCGCACACCGACTTAGTCCTGCCGAGCGCGGCAGCGCTCGCCGCCACGCGACCGACGTCACCGACGCAGTCGGCGTCTGGCCTAAGCACGCTCGAGCTCCAGATTCTCAGCGCCTACCTCCGGGTGCCCACACCCGAGCTGGCCGCGCAATTGTCCTCCGGGCAGCCCCTCGCTCGCGTCATCCTGGAACACGGCGGCACCGTGGCTGGTTTCCGCAGCTACCTCGCCCTCTTCCATTCGGGATCCAGGTCCAAACTCACGAGATCTCCTCCTGGGCACAGACGCCGATGATCGGAGCTCGGGCCGGAGTCGTGAGCTCGGCCTGAGCGGCGCTTGACTCAGTGTGGGAGTGCTGCCCCGACGATCGCTGCAATCACGCCGAGTGCACCGGCAGCGATCAGCGTTTCGACCACGCCACGTCTCAGGATCAGGAGCGCGAGCGCGGCCAGCGCGAGGATCCCGAATTGCCACGTCTCGCTGAGCGCGCGCGCGAGCAGGATCGCCGCGCCCATGATCGCGCCGATCGCGGCCGGCCCGGCGCCATCGAGGAATGCCCGGGCGTTGCTGTTGGTGCGCAGGCGCTGGAAGCGGCCCCCGGCGAGAAGGATGAAGGAGAAGGACGGCGTGAACGCGACCAGAGCGGCTAGTAGGCCCCCGGCGATGCCGTGCGCGGCATAGCCGACGGCGGCAACGGTGGCCACGACCGGCCCGGGGGTGACCTGTCCGAGGGCAACGGCGTTCAGAAACTGGGCGTTGGTCATCCAGTGGTAGGTGTGGACAGCGTCCCCCTGCATCAGCGGGACGATCACGAACCCGCCGCCGAAAGACAGCGCACCGACCTTAAATGCGGTCCAGGCCAGCGCGCCGATCCCGCCGACCGACACCGTTGCGGGGAGCAGCAGCGAAGCCGGCCCGCCGATCTTTGGCCGGTGGCGAATCACGAGCTCGACCAGTCCACACGCCAATAGCGCGATCACCAGGTACGGACCGAGAAGCGCTGCCGAGGCGATGCCGGCCGCCACGTACGCAATCCAGCGGCCAATCCGGAGTGTCCCCTGAGCCTGCCTGAAGCTCGGCCCGATCAAACCTCGTGCGGCGTGGAGCGCCACGATGGCAACCGCTGAGCCGGCTCCGGCACCCGCGCCCCTGACCCACCGGGGTGGTGAGCCGGCAAGAAACAACAGCGACAGCGCGATGATCAGGACGACCGCGGGCAGAATGAACCCCAGGCCGCCGACGATCGCACCGGCAGGTCCCGCGACTCGATAGGCGCAGAAGATGGCCAGCTGCGTGGACGCGGGACCCGGTAATAGGCCGCAGGCGGCGTTCGCATCCTGGAATTCGCGGGCGTCCATCCATTGCATCCGATCGACGACGAGCGCGCGCAGAAGCGCGATGTGCGCCGGCGGACCACCGAACCCCGTGACGCCAATCCGGGTCCATTGCCTAGCTACGGTCCACGGCGAGACACCGGGAGCGTCTGGCTCCGCCCGCCCAGCATCGCTCGCTGTCCCACGCTGGCGTCGTAGTGATTTCCAATCTCGCACGAGCCCGGGTATTTGTATCTCGGGATCTCAAGGCGTTAGCCGCCCGTCGCCGACCGCGCCTCCGCTCATCCACAATTGGGCGGTGCTCATGGCGCTGGCACTACGAATCGTCGGAGCGATCCAAACCCACCCCACGCTCCGGATCGCCCTCGGACTGGCCGTGGTCGCCGGCGGCGTGGTCGCGGTGGTGATCGGAGCTGGCCATGGCGGGCTGATCGTCGTAGGGATTCTGCTCGTGGTCGGTGGGGCGTCGGCCGTGATGTCCGCCCCGACGAAGCTCCCGCACCGAGGACTGACCCGCTCCCCCCGCTACGAATCCTGAGCTGACAGTCCTGGAAGTTCCGCGCGGGCGAACGCGTTACATGACGGGACAGCGTCTCGCATCGGGCCGCGGCGGCGCTAGGTTACGCCGCCGCGGGCGGAGGCGGCTCTTCCGGAGCGACCTGGTTGCGCCGCCGACGAAACCCAAACACGCGCTCGACCCTCTCCACGTCATGCTCCGCGACTGCCATCGGCGCGAGCAGCTTGACGAGATCGCCCATCGTGTCGGTGAGCTGGTTCACCGATTCGGCCAGCGGCCCGACAGCTGTGGCCAATCCTTCGACGACCTCGATGTGGTGTTCGATCGCCTCAGCGGCGCGATGGACGGCATTGACCGCGTCAGCCATATCGTGCTCGACCCTTCCAACCGGGGTCACGACCTCATGCTCGGCCACGCCGAGGGCCGACCGCAGCGGCCGGACGAGGAACTCGAGCATCAGAGGATCAATCCTAGGCGACAGACCGGCGACGACAACGCCCGGCCATGTGTAACGAAATCGGCGCTTCCCCGTCCCTGGGCGGACGACGGAGAGGATGGTGAGAAAGGATGAGCTCGTCATGGACGTGAATACACTTGCCGACGCACCGCTGGCCCGCGGCAATGCGACCGATCCTGACGCGGCCCTCGTCCGGGCGGCGAGAGCCGAACCTCAAGCCGCTCAGCGGTACGTCAGCGCCCGAGCGTTGAGGTCGACGGCGAGGCAGAACGATGTCGAGGCACACGACACGGCGCTGAACACCCCACCCCGATCGACCGGGGCCGCCTTGGTCCAGCTCCCCTGCCCCTTCCCGCCCTTGTACCGAAGCCAGTCGTGCAGACCAACCCCAATGCAGAAAGTGCCCGACTTGCACGAGACCGAGTTGAACTCACCACCCGCGTTCGGGCCTCGCGGCGGGCTCCAGACGCCGTTGTTGTACGTGTGGTCGTCGCCCTCGAAATCGACCTCCATGCAGAACTTGGCCGATGAGCATGAGACCGCGGCCATGAATCCAGCCTTCGCGTCAACGACGTGCGGCTTGGTCCACCCCTTGCCGTTGTACTCGATCCCGTCGTGCTGATTGATGGCAGCGCAGAACCGTGGCGTGGCGCATGACACCCCATTCAGGCCAAAGTCGAGCACCCCACCGCCCTTGTCGATCTTGTGCGGTTTGCTCCACACACCGTGGTTGTAGACGAGGGCTCGATTGTCAGTGTCAACCGTGACGCAGAACGTGGATCCCGGTGCGCACGAGACCGAGTTGAGTCCGGCACCTCCGGCGTCAATCGCCTTGGGCGCCGTCCACTTGGTGCCGATGCGCATCATCGCCCGGCCTCGCTTGTCGACGGTTGCGCAGAACCGCGTCGAGGCGCACGAAATCGAGGTCAGAGAGCCGCCGGGGTCGATCGTCTGAGGCACGCCCCACTTGCCGTGTTGATCGATGACGGCGTGTCCGCCCTTGTCCACCGCGACGCAGAACGCACTCGACGCACACGAGACCCATGACACGCCTTCGCCAACGTTGATGGGCCCCCAGTTGTAGTTGTTGAACTCCAGCGAACCGCCGCCGCCGCCGACCGCGATGCAGAACAAGGCGTTGGGCGCGCACGAGACTGACATCAGGCCGCCGTAGGTGTGGACAGGCCTGATGTACCACTTGCCCTTGATCTGTTCGACTGGCTCACCCTTACCATCGGTGGCGGCACAGAGAAGCTTCTTGGCCGACGAGATCGTGCACCCGACCGCCGACAGCCCCAAGCCGTCAGGATCGATCGACAGCGGTGCCTTCCACTTTCCGCCAGTCAAAGCGACTACGTAGCCGTGATCGTCGACGGCATCGCAGTTGGATGAATTGGGCTCGCAGGACACCGAGGTCACGCCGCCCCTGCTATCGATCCTCTGCGGCGACGCCCAGCGACCGCGGTACTCGGTGGCGTAGCCCGCGCTGTCGACCGCAACGCACAGCTGCTCAGAGGCGCACGACAGCGAGACCAGGGTCCCATGTCCATCGATCCTCTGGGGGGCTGTCCATTTTCCGCCGAGGTTCTCGACCGCGTCCCCGTGACTGTCGATGGCCATGCAGAAGGCTGCGCTGGTGCACGAAATCGCGATCAGACCGCCATTGCGGTCGACCGTCTGCGCCGGGGCCCATCTCCCGGCATAGGTCAGCGCCCGACCGGCACTGTCTACGGCGATGCAGGATGAGGTCGTGCCGCAGGACACCGAGGTCAGCCCAGACGCTCCCGTGACCGCTGCCGGACTGGTCCAACCCTTCCCGTTGAACTCGCGGTACAGGCCCCCACCCACCGTCATGCAGAACGACTGAGACGGGCAGGAGACCGAGTTGGCCAGGAAGGCGGCAGGATCCATCGGGACGGGAGCCGACCAGCCTGCGTGCCTGGCATGTGAGCGGGGGGCGCTCTGGACGGCCGCTGAACCGGCGTGCCCAGCTCGCTGGGGAGAGGCCAACGTGAGGGACGTACCCCACAGGCTCGCCATCAGCACGCACACGACTATCCCGACTGACCTGATCTTGCTCGCCGTCATCGCGCTACCTCTCGATCTGCCTGCATGCAAACGACCTGACTACTCATCTGCCCCCGGTCGGCGACGGCCACGATAGCGCGCACCTCGGCGCCAACTTCTGGGGTCGAGACGCCGCTGCGCGCGGCCCGTTACGGGTGTAATACCCGCCAGCCGAGCGAAGGTAGCGGTAGTGGACGAACAGCCAATAACACGAGTTGAGCGTGTTGGTGCCCCACCCGGACCGTTGCGTATCCCACCTGCTGTCCTCGTCTGATCGGTGCCTTCAGGTGAGGCTGGGGCACGATCGTGATCCGCACGGGCAGCCCCGACCAGCCCACGAACGACGGAAGCCTCGCTGGCCGGACCGGCACCTCCCGAGCCCAGGCACTCCGAATCCACGCGAACGCCCGGCCGTTGGCCAGCGCCTTGAAGCTCCGGAGCACATGCGGCACGCTCTTGGCCAGCACGCCGGCGGCATGAAGGGCAGCGACCAGGATCGTGGGCTCAGTGGGCGAGGCGGGCTGCCCCATGACCGCCCCGGCCACTGTAACGGTCCGGCGGCCGACCCGAACGCGCGCGGCCAGGACGAAGCAGCCTCCGGCGGTGTCGGTCGTTCCTGTCTTGATTCCGATGATGCCGTCGCTCCCGAGCAGGGAATCGAGGTTTCGCTGCAGACCACCGACCGGCAGAATCACTTGTCTCGTCGCGACCAGGCTGGCGAAGGCTGGGACGCCCATCGCCGCCATCGCGAGCCGCACCTGGTTCCTGGCGGTGCTGACCGTCGCGGGGTCAAAGCCGCTGGCGTCGGCATAGTGGGTCTTGGCCATCCCAAGCGCCCGCGCGGTGGCGTTCATCTTGGAGACGAATGCGTTCAGGCTGCCGGCGTCCCACTCGGCCAGGCGCGTGGCGATGTTGTTCGCCGACGGGAGCAGCATCGCTTCGAGAGCCTGGCGCTCTGTGAGCACCTCGCCGGCCTTCACCTCAACGGTCGACTCCCCGAGCGCAATGTCGAATTTGTAAAGCGCGACATCTGCCGGAGTGATGACGAGCGACGGTCCGTCCTCGCCGGGCTTGAGTGGGTGGTCACGCAAAACGATGAACGCGGTCATGATCTTGGCCACGCTGGCGATCGCCTCAGGCCGGTTGCCACCGCGGCTGCCGATCAACCCGACTCCCTCAACGGCCAGAGCGCTCTCCCCCACCCCCGGCCAGCCGACGCCCGAAAGATGGCCCGCGAATGCGGTGGGCAGCGGGGCCGCCGTCATCGTCGGTGCCGGAACCTTGCGCAGCAGCGCGACAAGCAGATACGCAACGATCGCGAGGATCAGGACCGCGGCCCCGATTCCCAGGATCAGCGTCCGGCGCCGAACTCGCCCCATCGCTGGAACCTATCCAACGAGCCGGAGGTGGCGGCGCATATCTGAGCAGATGTTCATGCGATAATTAGTGCATGACTCACGGCCTCGATCCCGACCTGTCCTTTCTTTCGGCGGACACCGCTCGCTCGGTTGCCCAGATGATGCAGGCGCTGGCCACACCGAGCCGAGTGCGGATTCTCAGCCGGCTGGCCGCAGAGCCTTGTTCCGTCGGAAAGCTCGCGCGGGAGGTTCAGATGGAACAGTCCGCCGTGTCTCAGCAGCTCCGGATGCTGCGCCATTTGGGCTTGGTCGTGGGGGAACGTGACGGGCGGCAGGTCATCTACGCCCTTCACGACGACCACGTCAGGGCGCTGCTGACCGAGGCCTTGTCGCACACCGAGCATCTACGGCTCGGCCTGGCCGCCGTCCCCGCGGTTGCCGACGACGTCCCGATCAGGGAGGTCGCCGAGGTATGACTGCTGACGGCCCAGCGCTGCTCGCCGCAGCGGCCGGCGTCGGGTTCGGCCACGCGATTCTGCCCGATCACTGGGTCCCGCTTGCCGTCGTCGGCCGGACGCGGCGGTATCCCCTGTCTCGGGTGGCCCGTCTCTCAGGTCTGGCCGGACTCGCCCATGTTCTGGTCTCGATCCTTCTAGGCGCGATCATCATCGCGGTCGGCCTGCAGTTCCGATCCGAGATTCAAAGCGCCGAGGGAGCGATCGTCGGGGGCCTCCTGATCGCCACGGGCGTCGGCTTTGTAGTCCTCGAGCTAACCGGCCGCGGTCACAGTCATCCGCATAGCCATGACCATGATGGGCTCGAGACTCACCACCACCCCCATGAGCCGCGCCGGATCAGCAGACTGGCGGCCGTGATGGTCCCGTTCGGCGCCGCCGCGTCACCCGACCTCACCATCCTCCCCGTGTTCCTCGCTGCCGCCACTGCGGGCGTCGCCACTGCCGTCGGCTCGCTGGCCATCTTCTCCCTCGTCACGATCGGGACGATCGTCGGGCTCACCCTCGCTGCCGCCCGCGGGGGCTACGAGATCCGGGGCGTCTGGCTCGAGCGCTGGGGTAACGCCTTCACCGCGCTCGTACTCGTCGTCATCGGCGGCCTCGTCCTTACGGGCGTGATCTGAAGGCGGAACGGGCGGAGGTTCCGGCTCCGGCGGCGGGGGTGGGGGCTCGGACTCGGGGGGCGGGTGTGGCTGTTCGGGCTCTGGGGGGGGTGGTGGTTCGGCCGGCGGCGGAGGCTTGGACTCGGGCGGCGCCGGCGGCTCGGGCTGACGCGCGGCTGCCTCGGGACGCTCTGGCTCTGGCTCCGGCTCTGGAGCCTCCGGGTGTCCGTCGGCCGCCTCGGACTCAGCCGTTGATGCTTCGCTGGAGCGACGTTGCATGTGCTCGTCCAGCGGACCGGGATATGCAACCTCGGCTTCCGCCTCAAGTCGCTTCTCATGCCGCCGCAACCAGATGATGAACGCCACAACGATCACAAACGCTGCCGCACCCAAGCCGTAGTCGACCGGCCCGCGAGCGTTCTTGAGCTGGGCTCCGAGGTAATAGAACCCAAACGAGTAAACAGCCGACCACAGGATGCCCCCGCTCGCGTTGAACGCCAAAAAACGGACGTACTGCATCCGGTTTGTGCCGGCCAGGAAAGCCGCGTAGGTACGGAGGATTGAGACAAATCGGCCGAAGAAAACGACCTTTCCGCCGTGACGATCGAAGATCAGGCGGCCCACCTTGAGCTTCGCCTCATCCAGGCGGACCTTCGATCCGTAGCGCCTGAGCAGGCGGTAGCCGCCCCAGTGGCCGATCCCGAAGCCGATGTTGTCTCCCACGATCGCGGCGGCGGCCGCCACCAGCCAGATGCCCCACACCGATAGGGAATGGGTCGCGCCCGCGTACACCGCGGCCGCGATCACCATCGTCTCCCCGGGAAACGGGATTCCGAGGCTCTCGACCATCACGAACAGGAACACGGCCAGGTAGCCGTATTGGCCGAGAAGGTGCCGGAGCGTGTGGGTGGAGAAGAACGCGGCGATCATCGGTGATCGCAAGGGCCGAGAGGTCCGGGCACGATCTCCTCCGGCAGCCAGGCTTGCCGAGGATGATGCCTAATTTGACGGATCGGCAAACCGGCGGGGCCTCGCCAACTGGTCGCGAGTAAGGTCGGGGCAGTGACAGGCCGGTTCCGAATGCGGCCGGTGTTCCTGGCCGCGCTGGCCACAGCGATCGCGGCAGTCGCTGTGCTGGTGATCGCACGGGTCACCGGCGCGGACGCCGTCGGCCGGGCGTTTGAGCACGTCGAGCCAGGCTGGATCGGGCTCATCGCCGGCGCTGAGCTGCTGGCCTACCCGGCGTACATCCTGGCCTACCGTGCGATTGCCTCCGTACACGGCCACGCCCCACTGACCCTGCCGCTCGTGACCCGGGTTGTCGTCGCCGGCTTCGGTCCCTTCTCGATTGGCGGTGGGTTCGGGATCGACAAGCAGGCGCTCCACGCCCTGCACGAGGATGAGCACAGTGCTCGGGTCCGGGTCCTGGCCCTAGGCGTGCTCGAATGGGCGGTGCTGGCCCCGACGGGCGCGGTGACGTCGATCGTGCTGCTGGCCACCGGGGCGAACATTCTCCCCTCGCTCCTCTGGCCCTGGGCGGTCCTCGCGCCGCTGGGACTGGGAGCGGCGCTGTGGGCGAGCGTACCCCCGCGCGCCGAGCGGCTGTGCCGGTTAGCAGGACGGTGCAGCACGATGCTTTCCGACCTCCTGGAGGGGGTCGGCGTCCTGCGCACACTCGTGCGCGAGCCCCGGCGGTACGCAGCGGCCTGGCTCGGGACCTCTCTCTACTGGGCGGCTGACATCACTGCCTTTTACGGCGGCCTGCGCACGTTCGGCCTCGACCCCGGCGCCGGCAAGGTGATCATCGCTTACGCGACCGGCTACGCCGCCACGCGGAGGTCACTCCCGCTGGGTGGCGCCGGGATCACCGAAGTGCTCATGACCTACTCGCTGTACTGGGTCCGTGAGCCGCTGGCTCCGGCCCTGGGCGCGGTCGTCGCCTATCGCCTGTTCAACTTCCTGCTGGCCGCCACGCCGGGCCTGATCGCCCATCGTCAGCTCCAGCCAATATTCGCCGCTAGTCGTGCGCGGCGCCTGCGACGGCCGGGCGACCGGAGGAGCAGCGAAGGCGGGGCTGAGGAGAGCCGCGAGGGCGGGGCTGAGGAGAGCCGGGCGTCGACGGGCTGAGAGATGGGGCGTGCCTTTGACGGGTTACGGGGGGATCGAAGAGGGGCCCCCGCGCTACCCCCGCTCGCGCGCGTACGCGTCTAGCCGCCGCAGCTCATCGGCGTAGAGCCTGCGCAGCACTCGGGGTGCGAACAGGCGCTCGAAGAAGCCGCCGATTCCGCCGGCGCCGTCCCACCCGCTCTCGATCCTGACCCGGCTCGCATTCGCCCCGTCGGGCTCGACCGTGAACGTCGTCACGAGACTCGACTCCGTGTCTGACTCCGTCATGACCCGGCCGGGGTCAGGCTCGGCGACCTGCATCCGGTAGGAGCGTGAGCGGCCGCCGGCGTTCATCCGGAAGCGGAAGATCGTTCCCGCGCCCCGCCCACCCGTCTCGACCTCGAAGCCTTCAAACGCCGGGGGCAGGAAGTGGGGGTGATGCTCGCGCATGTCGGCCAGGTAGTCATACACCCGCTCAGCGGGCGCCCCGACGCCCCCTTCGGCCGACACGTGAATCAGCGCCATACCGCCCCCCAGCTCATGGCGCGAAGGCCTTGATCTGAGAGCTGACCCACGGGTAGATCGGCCGGACCGCGGTATAGAAATCCGGTTGATTGGTGGGGCAGCCGGCGGGTCCGACGCTCGTCACTCCGGCCTCAATTACGGTTCCGTCGCTCTCTGTGACCAGCAACGGTCCGCCACTGTCGCCGCTGCAGGTGGCGGTGCTGTTGGCCGGTCTGTCCTGGGCGCACAGCATGCTGGCCGGATCGAAGGTGAAGTTGCTTGCGGCGAAGCGGCCGCAGTAGGAGTCGCTCTGCACGACGGTCGCTGCCCAGCGCAGGTGCTTCGGGGGGCCCGATCCGGAGAACGTCTCCCCCCATCCGACTATCCGGGCGGCCGTGCCGCCAGCGATCTGCCCGGACTGCCAGAGCGCCACCGCCGGCTGTTTCACGGGCTTGGAGAGAACGAGCAGGCCGGCGTCGTTCTTGGGGCCGTGGGGGTCAAAGCCGGGATCGACCCTCACCCGTAAGACCTTGCTGATCGTCCGATGAGCCGCGGAGGTCCAGTTGTTCGTGCCGGTCACGATGCGGTAGCCGCCGGCCCGGTAGAGCATGTGGGTTTCCAAATTCTCGGTGCAGTGGCCGGCCGTAAGGACGACGTTCGAGGAAACGAGCGTGCCGGAGCAGATGAAGACGGGGTTGCCGTGCTTGTCGAAGTACGCGACGAACGCCATGAACGGGAACTGGCCAGTCGAGGCGGTCCTTCCCCCCACGATCCGGCCCGTGTCGCTCACGTTTGCAGACGCCCAGGCCGAACCCGCGCCGATCAGCCCGGCAAGCACGGTCGCGATCAGCGCCCCCGCGGTAATGGACCTCAAACGCCCCACGCGGTCAGCTTATCGACGGCCGGCGATCGACCCAGGGCTGCGCCGCTTCTATCTGCCCGGCCAGCGAGTACAGCGTTTGCTCGTCGCCCAGCCGGCCGATGAGCTGCACGGCCAGCGGCAGGCCGTCCGGGCTCAATCCGGCCGGAAGGCTGACCGCCGGCTGGCCCGTGAGGTTCATCGGTGGTGTCCAGGGTGTGAAGATGGCGGCCATGTTGACGGCGATTGGCGCGGGCCGGCCGAAGCCTCCCTCGGCGGGAAGTGGCGTGGAGGCCAGACCGGGTGTGAGCAACACGTCGACCTCCTCCCACAGCCCGAGGATCCGAGCCGCGGAAGCTCCGCGCTGGAGCCGCAGCTTCTCTGCGCGCCGGTTCGGGACGAGCGTGCGCCCAGCGGCTGCCAGCTGCCGGGTCAAGCGCTCGAGCTTCGACCGATCGGGAACCTGCAACGAGTCCTCGTAGATCCCCCGCATCCAGGTCTGGGTGAATTCGATCGAGGCCAGGCGGTAGGGCGGGTCTCGCTCGACAACCTCGTGTCCGAGCTCACTCAGCAGCTGACCCATGCGCTCCCACGCCCCACGCTGGTCGGCTGAGAGTGGCACTGGAAGGCCCCCCGGAATCTTGCGCGAGACGGCGACCCGGAGCGGCCTGGGGGGAGAGCCAGCGGCCTCCAGATAGCTAACGGCGGGCTGGGCGATTGTGTAGCGGTCGGCCGCCGTCGTGCCCTTCATGACATCGAGCAGAAGGGCACTGTCGGCCACGGTACGGGCGAGCGGACCGTAGGTGCTCAGCCCGAGCCAGTGCTCATCGGCCGGCCGGGTCGAGACCCGCCCGCGGGTTGGCTTCATCCCGACCAGCCCGCAACAGGCGGCCGGGATGCGGATCGAGCCCCCGCCGTCGGAGCCCGTGGCGAACGGGACGAGTCCAGCCGCCACGGCCGCCGCCGAGCCCCCTGAAGATCCGCCGGGCGTTCTCGAGAGATCCCATGGGTTGCGGGTGATCCCGTTGGCCTCGCTCGCCGTCCAGGGCCAGATCATCAGCTCGGGCACGTTGGTTATCCCGATTGGGATCGCGCCGGCGGCCCGCAGGCGCCGCACAACCTCGGAGTCCGCCGCCGCAGGAGGGCCGTATGACCGCGACCCGCGCGTCGTGGCCTGACCAGCGACGGGCGTATCGTCCTTGACCGCGATCGGCACCCCAGCCAGCGAGCCGTCCGAGTCGGCCGCCTCGTCGGCGGCCCTCAAAGCCTCCTCAGCCATCACCACGCGGAACGCGTTCAAGCGCGGATTCAGCGCCTCGATCCGGTCGAGGCACAATTCGACCAGCTCGCGGGGATGAACCTCCCGGGAGCGAACGAGCTCGGCCAGCGCGACGGGGCCTGAGAATGCAAGCTCTTCAACGGCCGTGGCCACGCGCGTACCATCGCATATACATGAACGACCGCGCTCAAGCCCCCGGCGCCGTCAGCGAAAACGGGTCCGGCCCTGACCTTGACGCGATCGAGACCGCCGAGTGGCTTGAGGCGATAGACGCTGTCGTCGAGCACGACGGACCGGAGCGCGCGCGCGATCTCCTGCGCCGAGTCGTCGAGCGCGCCCAACACGCCGGGGCCGGCGAGGTCGCCTCCCTCAACACGCCCTACGTGAACACGATCCCGCCCGAGCGCGAGGCCAAGCTGCCCGGTGACCCCGCGGTCGAGCGGCGCCTGCGGTCGATCATCCGGTGGAACGCGATGGCGATGGTGGTCAGGGCGAACAAGACCTCCTCGGAGCTTGGAGGCCATATCGCCAGCTATCAGTCGCTGGCCACGCTCTACGAGGTTGGTTTCAACCACTTCTGGCACGGTCCGGACCACCCCGCCGGCGCTGATCTCGTGTACTTCCAGGGCCACTCCTCACCGGGCAACTACGCGCGCGCGTATCTGGAGGGCCGCCTGTCCGAGGAGCAGCTGGACGCGTTTCGCCAGGAGGTGTCGCGCCCGGGCGGGCTGAGCTCCTACCCCCACCCCTGGCTGATGCCTGACTTCTGGCAGTTCACCACGGTGTCGCTCGGCCTGGGGGCGATCACGTCGATCTATCAGGCTCGCTTCATGAGGTACCTGCTGGCGCGAGGCCTGGCCGGGGACGCCGACGCCGAGCGCAAGGTATGGGCCTTCATCGGCGATGGTGAGGTGGACGAGCCGGAGACGATGGGCTCGATCGGTCTGGCCGGACGCGAGCGCCTGGACAACCTGATCTGGGTCATCAACTGCAACCTCCAACGGCTCGACGGCCCCGTCCGGGGCAACGGGAAGATCATCCAAGAGCTCGAATCCGACTTCCGTGGAGCGGGCTGGAACGTGATCAAGGTCGTGTGGGGCTCGCGCTGGGACCCACTATTGACCGCCGACACCGACGGCCGGTTGCTGCGCGTGATGGAGGATTCGGTCGACGGTGAGTACCAGACCTATAAGTCACGGGATGGCGCCTACGTACGGGAGCGGTTCTTCGGCAAGGACCCTGTTCTGCTCGAACGCGTCTCACACATGTCAGATGAGGAGATCTGGCTGCTCAACCGCGGCGGGCTCGACCAGCAGAAGGTTTACGCCGCCTACCACGAGGCGGCGCGCCATCGCGGCCAGCCGACGGTGATCCTGGCCAAGACGATCAAGGGCTACGGGATGGGCACCTCGGGCGAAGGACAGATGATCACGCACCAGGCCAAGAAGATGACCGAGGACGCCCTGTTGGCTTTCCGTGACCGCTTCGAGCTCCCGTTAACCGACGAGCAAGTGCGTCGGGCCGAGTACTACAAGCCGCCCGAGGATTCCCCAGAGATGCAGCTCCTCCTTGGGGCCCGGGCGAGGCTGGGCGGGAGCCTTCCAATCCGCCGCCGCCAGGCCGACCCCCTTCCCGTCCCCGAGCTCGAGCTGTTCGCAAATCAGCTTGAGGACACCGGCGAGCGCCAGATCTCGAGCACGATGGCCTTCGTCCGGATCCTGGCCGCGCTCTTGCGCGACAAGCGGCTGAGCCGTCACGTCGTACCGATCGTCCCGGACGAGTCACGGACCTTCGGAATGGAGGGCCTGTTTCGGCAGATCGGGATCTACGCCCCCTTCGGGCAGCTCTACCAACCCCAGGACTCCGAGCAGCTCATGTTCTACAAGGAGGACGCCCACGGCCAGATCCTTGAGGAGGGGATCACCGAGGCCGGGTCGATCTCCTCGTTCATCGCGGCCGGGACCTCGTACTCGGCCCACGGCGTTCCGATGATCCCGTTCTACATCTACTACTCGATGTTCGGCTACCAGCGCGTGGGCGACCTGGTGTGGGCGGCGGCCGACGGCCGCAGCCGCGGCTTCCTGCTCGGGGGCACCGCGGGCCGGACGACGCTGAATGGCGAGGGGCTCCAGCACGAGGATGGCCACAGTCATGTCCTGTTCTCGGTCGTGCCGAACTGCCGCGCCTATGACCCCACCTTCAGCTACGAGCTCGCGGTGATCATCCAGGACGGGCTGCGCCGGATGCTGGGCGACCAGGAGGACGTCTTCTACTACATCACGCTGATGAACGAGAACTATCACCACCCGGCGATCCCGGAGGGGGCCCAGGAGGGGATTCTCCGCGGGATGTACCTGCTGCGAGAGTCGTCGGCCAAGGGCCCACGGGTGCAGCTGTTGGGGTCAGGCGCGATCCTGCTCGAGGTGCTGGCCGCGGCAGAGCTGCTTGAGGGGGATTTCGGCGTGGCCGCCGACGTCTGGAGCGTGACCTCGTTCACCGAGCTGCGGCGTGAGGGCGTCGACGCCGAGCGCTGGAACATGCTCCATCCTGATCAGGAGCCGCGAAAGCCGTTCGTCGCCCAGTCGCTGTCCGACCGCGATGGTCCGGTAGTGGCCTCGACGGATTACATCCGGAGCTTCGCCGACCAGATCCGTCAGTGGGTCCCCGGCTCGTACCGCGTGCTCGGGACCGATGGCTTCGGTCGCAGCGACTACCGAGCCGCGCTGCGCCGGTTCTTCGAGGTGGACCGCCACTACGTCGCCGTGGCGGCGCTGCGCGAGCTGGCCGAGCAGGGCGCCGTCGAACGTGCAACCGTAAGCCAGGCGATCGAGCGCTACCAGATCGACCCTGAAGCGCCGATGCCCACGACCGTATGACAGCCACCGATCTGCTCCAGGTCGAGGTCCCCGACATCGGCGACTTCACCGATGTGCCCGTGATCGAGGTCCTCGTCTCCCCGGGAGACTCGGTCGCCCCTGACGATCCGCTCCTCACGCTCGAGTCAGACAAGGCGACGATGGACGTTCCGGCGCCCTCCGCCGGCGTGATCAAAGAGCTCCACGTCGGAGTCGGTGACCGAGTCTCCCAGGGCACCCTGCTGCTGACGATGGCTCCATCAAACGGTGGTGACCCGGGGGGCAGCAGGGCGGCCGCCATTGCCTCCGAAGGGGCGCCCGTTGAGGCCCACGCGCCGGAGGCGGTGGCCAGCGCCACGCAGGCCGAGCTGGGCGCCGGGCCGTCCGATCCGCCGGCACCTCCTCCCGCCGCCGATGGCCATCCGACCACCTACGCGAGCCCATCGGTCCGCCGGCTGGCGAGAGAGATGGGGGTCGATCTCCGGAGCGTTCAAGGAAGCGGTCGGAAGGGCCGCATCACGCGAGAGGACGTCGAGGGGTTAACGGGTTCCCACCCACCCACCCGGCCCCTCGGCACGGCTGCGCCGACGGGCCTGGTGGCTTCCTTATCCGGGATCTCGCTGCCTCCGTGGCCGTCGCTTGACTTCTCCAAGCAGGGTCCCGTCGAGCGGGTCGAGCGCTCCCGGATTCAGCGCATCTCTGGCCCGAACCTGGCCCGCAACTGGGTGATGATCCCGCACGTCACTCATCACGACGAGGCCGACATCACCGAGCTCGAGGCCTGGCGCCGCGAGCTGAATTCTTCGGAGGCGGCCCGCGCTGGGGTCAAGGTGACGATGGTTTCCTTCCTGGTCCTGGCCTGCGTGGCCACCCTCAAGGAATTTCCTCAGTTCAACTCCTCGCTCGACGGTGAGGACCTGATCGTCAAGCGCTACTACAACATCGGCTTTGCCGCCGACACCCCGGCCGGGCTGGTCGTCCCGGTGATCAAGGCAGCGGACCAGAGGGGCCTGCTCGCCGTCGCCCGCGAGCTAGGCGAGCTTTCGAGCAAGGCGCGCGAAGGCAAGCTCACGCCGGCCGAGATGAGCGCCAGCACGTTCACGATCTCCTCGCTCGGAGGCATCGGGGGAACAGGCTTTACCCCGATCGTCAACGCTCCGGAGGTGGCCATCCTCGGGGTGACACGGTCTGCCATGCGCCCGGTGTGGGACGGCGAGCAGTTCGTTCCCCGGCTGATCCTGCCGCTCAGCCTGTCCTACGACCACCGCGTGATCGACGGGGCGGCCGCGGCCCGCTTCATGGTCTTCCTGACCGGCGTGCTGGGCGACCTGCGCCGCGCGCTGCTATGAGCACCGCCACGGAGGTCAGGGTCCCGGACATCGGGGACTTCACTGATGTCCCGGTGATCGAGATCCACGTCTCCCCGGGCGACGAGGTCTCGCCTGAGGACCCGCTGGTCACGCTCGAGTCGGATAAGGCCACGATGGATGTCCCGGCCCCGCTGGGCGGGACGGTCAGGCAGCTCCAGGTCAAGATCGGCGACCGCGTCTCGGAGGGCAGCGTCCTCCTGACGCTCGAAAAAGACGGGGCGGCCCCCGCAGGGCCGGGGCGGGTGGGACCCCATTCCCCCTCAACCGCTGTTACCCGAGAGCCTCCTCCTCCGGCTCAGGATGCCTCGGGCGGCCATGACGCCCAGGTGGTCGTGATCGGCTCGGGGCCGGGGGGCTACACCGCCGCCTTCCGGGCCGCCGACCTGGGGCTTAGGACCGTCCTGGTCGAGCGCTACGAGGTGCTCGGAGGGGTGTGCCTGAACGTGGGCTGCATTCCCTCTAAAGCACTGCTGCACGCCGCGCGTGTGGTGGCCGAGGCCGAGGAGATGGCAAGCCGTGGAGTGCGATTCGGGGCGCCGGAGATCGACCTGGACGCCCTGCGCAGATGGAAAGACTCCGTGGTGGGGCGGCTCACCGGAGGCCTCGGACGGCTGGCCAAGCAGCGTAAGGTCGAGGTCGTGCATGGGGTTGGCCGCTTCACCGGGCCCCACTCCGTGTCGGTGGGCGAGCGCTCGATCTCCTTTGAGCACTGCATCATCGCGGCCGGGTCTGAGGCGAGCCGGATCCCGGGGCTGCCCGAAGACGAGCGAATCGTCGACTCGACCGGCGCGCTCGAGCTGACCAACGTCCCCAAGCGCCTGCTGGTGATCGGCGGCGGGGTGATCGGCCTCGAGATGGCCTCGGTGTACGACGCGCTGGGCGCTGAGGTCACGGTGGTCGAACTCCTCGACGAGCTGATACCGGGCTGTGACCCCGACCTTGTGGCCCCGCTCAAGCAGCGGATCTCGAAACGGTACGAGGCCATCCGGCTCGGGACCAAGGTCGATGAAGTGAGCGCTCAGAAGAACGGGCTGAGGGTCACGCTCTCGGACGGCTCGTCGGCCAAGTTTGATCGCATCCTGGTGGCCGTAGGGAGAAGGCCGAACGGCTCTGCCCTTGACGCCGACCGGGCCGGCGTGGATGTGGACGATCGAGGATTCATTCCGGTGGATTCGCAGATGCGCACGAGCGCCGCGCATGTGTTCGCCGTCGGCGATGTCGCCGGCGAGCCGCTCCTGGCCCACAAGGCAACCCATGAGGGCAAACTGGCGGCCGAAGTGATCGCCGGCCAGGACGTCGTGTTTGACCCCCGGGCCGTGCCCTCCGTGGCCTACACCGATCCGGAGATCGCCTGGATGGGACTGACCGAAGCGTCGGCTCGAGCCGAGGGAGTCGAGTACGAGAAGGCGCTGTTTCCCTGGGGGGCGTCAGGACGTGCGCTGGGGTTGGGCCGTGACGACGGGCTGACGAAGCTGCTGTTCGAGCCGGGGACCCGGCGGCTGCTGGGTGCTGGAATCACCGGCGTGGGGGCCGGCGAGCTGATCGCGGAGACGGTTCACGCGCTCGAAATGGGCGCCGACCTCGAGGATCTGGCTCTGACGATCCACCCCCACCCGACGCTGTCTGAGACCGTGGGCTTCGCCGCCGAGCTCGGGCTCGGGACGATCACGGACCTGCTCGCCCCGCGCCGGACTCGGCCGCGTTAGTGGCCTAGCGCGGAGTGCTCACCGGCTGCGGCGCCGGAGCGCTCGGGCCGCCAGCAGGCCTGCCGCCGGCAGAGCCAGCCAGCGGCCGATCAGGCTGCCGGCGGATGCGGCGGCGCTCCGGGCGTGTTCGCCCCCCTCGGGCGCCGGCATCGCGAACTCCTCGGCGGCCAGGATGTCGTGGGGCTCGGCGATGCCGGCCGGATCGCCGGGAAGCACGAGCTCGTGACGCAGCCGGGGATCGGGCGCCGGGACAGCGAACGCTTCTGCGGCGAGGATGTCGTGCGGGGATTCCGCGGCGGAGCGCTGAGGTGCGTCCGGCATGAGATTGATGATCCCATACGTCGACGGCCTTCGGGCGCTCGGCTCCCTGCACCCGGGCGCTCGAACCGGGTGAGTCATAATCTAAGCCATCTAGACTTAGATCTTCCCGGCTCTGCCTGGTATCCTTCTTATTGTCGATAAGCAACTACTGAAAGTGAAGGAATAGTGCCCACTCGTCTTCTTCTGGTCCCGATGGACGATGCCGTCGTCTTCCCGGGCATGTCTCTCACGCTTGCCGTGGACGCGGGCGACGAGGAGCGGGTGTTCCTCGTCCCCCGGCACGAGCAAGAATTCGCCTCCGTCGGCACGATTGCCGAGGTCTCAGATCGCGTCCGACTGCCCGGAGGAGCGCGGGCAGTCACGCTCCAGGGACTCCACCGCGGGGTGGCCGGCGCAGCTCAGACGCTCCCTGACGGACGGCTGTTTGTCGAGGCCGAAGAGCACCCTGACGACACGCCGGTCGACGGCCGCACCCGGAACCTGGAACGCGAGTACCGGGCTCTCGTGGAGGAGATCCTCGAGCTGCGGGGCGACGACGGTCGCGTTGCCGCGTTCGTGCGCAGCATCACCGAGCCGGGCGCCCTGGCCGACACCAGCGGCTACAGCCCCGATCTCACGTTCGACCAAAAGATCCAGCTACTCCAGACGCTCGACGTCACCGAGCGACTCGAGCTGGCACTGGGCTTACAACGTGAGCGGCTGGCTGAACTTCAGGTCCGCAAGCGGATCCGTGAGGACGTCGAGTCAGGCGCCGAGAAGCAGCAGCGCGAGTACTTCCTGCGCAAACAGATGGAGTCGATCCGCAAGGAGCTGGGCGATGACGACGCCTCGGTGGCCGAGGAGTACCGGACCAAGATCGAGGAAGCCGGGATGCCCGAGCAGGTCCGTGAGCAGGCCGAGAAGGAGCTCGGTCGGTTCGAGCGCCTGGGCGAGCAGACGGCCGAGTCAAGCGTGATCCGCACCTACCTGGACTGGCTGATCGCCGTGCCCTGGAGCAAGCGCTCAGACGAGCGGCTTGATCCCGAGCACGCTCAGGAGGTTCTGGACGCCGACCACGCCGGACTTGAGGACGTAAAGAAACGGATCGTCGAGTACATCGCGGTCAAGAAGCTCCGGGAGGAGCGTGGCCTGGAGGAGGCCGACGCCCAGGAAGGTCGGGCCCGCAGGCGGGGCGAGGGCGCGATCCTCACCCTGATCGGTCCCCCCGGCACCGGCAAGACTTCAATCGGGGAATCGATCGCCCGGGCCACCGGCAGGGAGTTCGTGAGGATGTCTCTGGGCGGAGTGCGTGACGAGGCCGAGATCCGCGGTCACCGACGGACGTACATCGGCGCCCTGCCAGGCCGACTGGTGCGCGCCCTGCGAGACGCGGGGACCATGAACCCGGTGATCATGCTGGACGAGGTCGACAAGGTTGGCGCCGATTGGCGCGGTGACCCGAGCGCGGCTTTGCTCGAGGTCCTCGACCCGGCCCAGAACCACAGCTTCCGCGATCACTACCTCGACGTCGAGCTCGACCTGAGCGGCGTGCTGTTCATCGCCACCGGGAACGTGGCCGACACAATCCCCGGGCCCCTGCTTGACCGGATGGAGGTGATCCGCTTCGACGGATACACCACCTCGGAGAAGGTTGCCATCGCCCGCGGCTATCTGTGGCCCCGGCAGGTTGAGCGAAACGGCCTGCGGCCTGAGGAGGTCGAGATCTCAGACGACATGCTGCGGCAGGTCACCGTGGAGTACACGCGCGAGGCGGGGGTCCGCCAGCTCGAGCGTGACCTCGGGACGCTGCTGCGCAAGACAGCGACCAAGATCGCCTCAGGCGGTGGTGAGGCGCCGATTGTCATCGATCTCGACGCGGTGCGCGAGGCGCTCGGACGCCAGCGACACTTCCAGGAGTCGGCCATCCGGACAGCCGTCCCGGGCGTGGCCACCGGGCTGGCCGTGACCGGCGCGGGCGGCGAGGTCCTGTTCATCGAGGCCACGGCCATGACGGGCAAATCAGCCAACGGCGGACTTACGCTCACTGGACAGCTGGGTGATGTGATGAAGGAGTCCGTCCAGATCGCTCTGTCGTATGTGCGCGGACACGCCGACGAGCTGGGGATCGACGCGGCGGGCTTCGATGACCGCTCCTTCCACGTCCATGTTCCCGCGGGAGCGATCCCCAAGGACGGCCCCAGCGCGGGGGTCACGATGACGACGGCGCTGGCCTCGCTTCTGAGCGAACGGCCGGTCCGGCATACCGTGGGTATGACCGGCGAGGTCACGCTCCAGGGCCGAGTCCTCCCCATCGGTGGGGTCAAGCAGAAGGTGCTGGCCGCCCATGCGGCCGGACTGACCGACGTGATCCTGCCCGAGCGCAACCGGGGCGATCTGGACGAGGTGCCCGAAGAGGTCCGCGAAGCCATGAAGTTCCACTTCGCGATGACGATCGACGAGGTGCTGGGCGTGGCGTTAGAGCCGGCGAAGGTGGCTGCGGCTTAGCGTATGAGCTCGACGGTTAGCGTATGAGCTGACGGCCCCGGGCGTTTCGGCGCGGGTAGATTCATCCCATGACCACCATCACCGCCACCCAAGAGCAACGAGTCCTAGAGCAGGTCCCCAAGCAGCTGTACATCGGCGGGAGGTGGCAGGACGGCAGCAAGGGCACGCTGTCCGTGGAAGATCCCTCCACCGGGGAGTCGCTGTGCGACGTGGCTGATGCCTCGAGCGACGATGCCAAGGCGGCGCTCGATGCCGCCGTCGGGGCCGGGCCCGAATGGGCCCAACACGCGCCCCGGGAGCGCGGCGAGATCCTGCGCCGCGCGTTTGAAGCGATCGTCAGCCGGACCGACGAGCTCGCCTTGCTGATGACGCTTGAGATGGGCAAGCCGCTGACGGAGTCGAAGGCCGAGATCACGTATGGCGCCGAGTTTTTCCGTTGGTTCTCCGAGCAGGCGGTCCGGATCGACGGCCGCTATGCGGTTGCTCCCAACGGCCAGGGACGGCTGCTCACGATGAAGCAGCCCGTCGGCCCGTGCCTGCTCATCACTCCTTGGAATTTCCCTTTGGCCATGGGGACTCGAAAGGTCGGGCCCGCGATCGCCGCCGGTTGCACGATGGTCGTCAAGCCGGCCCAACAGACGCCGCTCTCGATGCTGATGCTGGCCCAGATCCTCGAGGAGGCCGGGCTGCCAGGTGGCGTTCTGAACCTGATCACCGCGTCCTCGGCCAGCGAGACCACGGGTCCGCTGATCGATGACCACCGCCTCCGCAAGATGTCCTTCACCGGATCTACCGAGGTCGGGCGCAGGCTGATGGAGCAAGCGTCGGGCAACCTGCTGCGGCTATCGATGGAGCTGGGCGGGAACGCGCCGTTCCTCGTGTTCGACGATGCCGACGTCGATGACGCCGTCCAGGGGGCGATGATCGCCAAGATGCGCAACATCGGCGAGGCCTGCACCGCGGCCAACCGATTCCACGTGGCCGACGCGGTGGCCGACGAATTCGCGGAGAAGCTGGCCGAGCGGATGGGTGCGATGAAGGTCGGTCGGGGGACCGAGGACGGCGTCGAGGTTGGGCCGTTGATTGACGACAAGCAGCGCGCGAAGGTGTCTGAGCTGGTCGAGGATGCTCGAAGCCACGGGGCGCAGGTAGTGGTCGGAGGCCAGGCGCGAGATGGGGCCGGCTACTTCTACGACCCGACTGTCCTGACCGACATCCCCGACGAAGCCGAGCTGTTGCGAGAGGAGATCTTCGGTCCCGTGGCCCCCGTAAAGGGCTTCGCCGACGAGGACGAAGCGATCGCCGCCGCCAACGACACCGAGTACGGACTCGTGGCCTACGTGTACACCAGTGACCTGAAGCGCGCCCTGCGCGTGGTCGAGCGCCTGGAGACCGGAATGGTCGGCCTCAATCAGGGCATGGTGTCGAACGCCGCCGCCCCGTTCGGAGGAATCAAGCAATCAGGCTTCGGACGCGAGGGTGGCCCTGAGGGACTCGAGGAATACCTTGAGACGAAGTACGTGGCGGTGAACCTGTAGGCGTTTACACGCGCGGTTCAATGGATCGAGTCGATCATCAACACCCCCAAGAGCCAGCTCTCGCTCGAACTGCACGGTGGTCACATCCCCGAAGGCGTCTGGACCCGCGTATGCCAACGCGTACTTGCCCTCGTCGCCGGCGTCTGGCACAGCTGGCAACTCTGGGAAGCACGCCTCATCGACACACCCGGCCGCCACTTCATCAACTACGACCACCGAACCCGTGAAAACGGAATCAGTCATCTAGTGGTCGACGCCGTGCTGGAGGCACAGGCTCGACAGGATCTCCATCGAGAGCTCCGGACGCTCGGGCAGTACGCGAAGCGCGGCGGCCGCTGTCTCGATCGCGGAGATGGTCACGCCCTTGGCCTCGAGCGAAAACCGACCGAGCCAGCGCACGGCCGCCTTCTCGAACCGTCCGGGGTCGTGGTCACGGAGAAGCAGGCAGACCTCGAGTGCATCGGGAAGGCTCACCCGCGGCAGCTCGGCTGCGGCAGCCCTGATCAGGTTGAGATTGCCGGTGCCCAACGCACGCTTGAAGCGGGTGTAGGCAGAGCCTTCGCTCGTCATCGAACATATGTTCGCTCACGTGTCAAGCCCCGCCGACAGGCCGCCGGCCAGCAGAATCAGCGGACACGGGGCGAACCCGCACCCTCGATCGCTATCGCTCGGCGAATTTCAGGAGCTTGTTGAGCTTCTTGGTGAATCGCGGGCCCCAGATGTTCCGCGCGTAGTCCTGACTACCGAAGAACTTCCCGGTCGAGACCACAGACCCGATGGCCCAGCCCTTCTTGTAACGCATGAACCAGGGACCGCCGCTTGAGCCCTCACCGGTCTTGCAGCCCATTCCGAGCTCCTCGCCGTCGGGATCGTGGTAGGTACCTCCGAGCGGCGAAGAGCAGTACCAGACGTAGCAGGACATGAATGTGCACCGGCGGGCAAAGGGACCGCTGGCGGGATAACCCTGCATCTCGATGTGCTTCGGTGAGGCGTACTCCAGGATGCGGTTGACGCCCGTCTGCGACCCGAGACTGTGGCCGCCGCGATGCTTGAACTTGATGAATGCGTAGTCCAGCGCCGTGTTCGGGCTGGAGGCGAACTGCTGCCAGTAAGCGGCCCGCCGGCCGATCCAGATCTCAGACTGCTTGGCCCTCCCCCGCATCTTGGGAACGAACGCCCAGCCCCGGTTCTCCTGCCCGCTCTCGAGGTCGAACACACAATGGGCTGCCGTCATCACGATGTTTGGCGCCACAACGGCGGCGGTGCACAGGTCCCAGCTGTTGCCATCCGGACGCAGGCCGTACAGGCGGCCGACGCTGGCCATGTACTTGTGTGCCGGCAGGTAGCCGTCGGACCCGATCGGGAATGGCTTTTGCGGCCCTGTGTTGGCGGCGAAGGCGAACTGGCCCGGATCCGCAGGCCACCACGGGACGCGTGCAGTCCCCAACCCGGGGAAGGTCTGCGCAATCTGCGCTCGCTGCCTAGACAGGCCTCCGTCCACCCTCGGTGGTGGAGCCGGCGCTCTCGGGAACTGAACCTTGCCGGAGCGCAGCAGCCGCAGGAGCGTGGCAGGGCTCTGGACCTTGGCCGGAGCCAGCCGCACGCGGTCGCTGGCCATGGCCACGGTGGGCAACATCGCCAGTGCGAACAGCAGAACGACAGCACAGCCGCCCGCCAGCCTTCTCGTGTACGCCCCGCTACGGCTCGACATCCTCCGGGAGGTTGATAGCAGGTTCACGGACCTCCACACGCTGGCGAGGCGCGCCGGTTTCGGCCGCCGACGGCGGCTAGGATGGCGACGCATGTTCGCCCGTAGGCCGCTGCTGCTAGCCGGCACGCTGGCAGCCGGTGTCCTGGTGACCGGCTGCGGCGCCAGCAATGAACCAAAGGGCACTGTGCACGCGGGCGCGGTCACGCTGCTGCCAACAACCGCCGATGTTAAGGGCCTTTTCAGCCCTACGGCGGCGTCGAACCGGGACCCTCAGGCGCTCAGCACGACGACGCTCAACCCGTCCTTCGGCTCCGACACTCCTACGGCCATGAAGCTGCTCCAGGGCGCCGCGGAGTTTGATGCCGTCGGGCCCTCCGGGAGGAGTGTTTACGCCCAGGTATTCGTGTTCAAGACCCTGGCGGGTGCGCAATCGCTGTCCTCCACGTTTCTGGCCAGCAACCGCCTGAACGGGTCGGCCGGCCTCCCGCCGGGCGCCCCAGGGGAGCAGCAACAGGCATCGACCCAGACCTATGGGGCCGGAGACATGAGCTACCGGTACGAATTCCGGGAGCAGAACGTCCTGTCCTACGTCGAGCTCGATGGGCCTGGCGGCAAGTATTCGATCGACGACGCGGCCAAGATCGCTTCGGCCGAGGATCGGCGGATCCGAGCCGCGCTGAGCTAGCTCAGGTGCACGTGGAAGACGACCGAGCCCGAGTGCCCGCCGATCTTTTCCGTGAGCGTTAGCTTGTAGCGCCCTGAGGGAGCGGACGTACCGCCCAGGCGGCGGTTCCACGTGATCCTTCCCAGCCCGGCCGTCGCGCTGTGGTGAGCCACGACGGCGGTATGGCTGCCACCGCTGACAGTCAAGCTGACCGACCCTCGCGCTCCGGTGACGAAACGCACGACAACAGCCGAGTGCTTGACGGCAGCCGCAAACTCGGCCAGCGCGATCGAGGCCCCGTGGGCCGAGATATGGGCTACGCCGGCCCGAGAAAGCCAGCGCACCTCGTTGTTGTTGGCGTCACCCACGTAGATATCGCCGCGCCCATCGACGGCGACGCCAGCCGGGTAACTCAACTCGGCCGAGGTCGCGGTTCCGTTGTCGCCGCAGCTCGGTGGCGTGGCGCAGCTATGCCCGCTGCCGCCCACGCGGGCGATGATTCCCTTTCCAGACACCAGGCGGACCTCGTTATCGGCTGAGTCGGCGATGACGAGGCTGCCTGACGCCCCGACAGCCACGCTGTCCGGGAAATTCAGCTCTGCTTTGGTCGCCGGACCCCGATCGCCACACGATGGGGCGCGGGAGCAGGCCACGCCGGTCCCGGCAACGAGCGTGATCGACCCCTTGGACACCTTGCGCACCTCCTGATCGCCGGTGTCGGCGATGTAGAGACCGGAGGTGTTCACGGCCACCCCTTCGGGGAAGTTGAGGCGCGCGCTGGCCGCGGAACCGCCATTCCCGCAGGCGCTGGGCTTGGAGCAGATGGCGCCGGTACCAGCCACTCGTGAGATCTTGCCGCTGGCCCCGACCACGCGAATCTCGTTGTCGCCCGTATCGGCGATGTAAAGGTTGCCGTGCCTATCAAGGGCGATCCCGGTAGGGGCGGTTAGCTTCGCGCTGGTGGCCAGCGCACCGTCACCGCACGTGGGCGGCTTGGCGCAGGCCGATCCGGTACCGGCGATCCGGCTGATGATCCCTTTCGTCGACACCATCCGAACCTCGTTGTCGCCCGTGTCGGCGATGTATACGTCGCCTTTGTTGTCCACCGCGACGCCGTCAGGCGCGGTCAGGGGCGCGTCCAGGGCGGGCTGCCCGTCGCTGCACTTCGGAGCTGTGTCACACGGCGCACCGGTCCCGGCGATCAGGGTGATCTTGCCGTCAGGGGTGACCTCCCGGACCTCGTTGTCGCCGTAGTCCGCGATGTAGACACTGCCGTCCCGTGCCACGGCGACCGCCTCGGGAAAAGTCATCAGCGCGCCTGTGCCCGTCCCGTTCGGAGAGCAGGACGGGGGCGTGGTGCACTGATGACCGTTCCCGGCGACCGTCCAGATCGTGTAGGCACGGGTCGACGACGGAGGGCTGCTCGAGCGCGACGAGCCGGAGGCGATCGCGGCCACCGGCGCCGCCATCGTCGCCGCGATGAGCGCCAGGATCAAAGTGGTTCGCGTGCCCCACATTTTTTCGGATTTTGGCCCCTGCGGCGGCTGTAAAGGACCCGCCGGCTGTTGGGCGGCAGCTTACTACGCGCGCGTTGACACGGCGCGAATTTGAGGGTGACTGCGACCGACTTGGACGCTTACGCGAGCGTGACCGCGGAGCTGCGACCGACCCGCAGCCGCAGGGCGCTCGGCATCCCGAAGTCACGCGTGATGACGGCGCCGGAGCCGATCAGACTGGCCTCGATGCGCTGGCCGACGTGATGAATCGAGGCGCCGTCCAGCACGATCGAATGCTCGATCTCCGCACCCTCCAGTCGCGCGTCGGCAGCGATCGAGGTGTACGGACCGATGAACGTGTCGAGGACCTCGGCGCCACCGCCAATGACGACCGGACCACGGATCGTGGTCCGCTCCAGCCGGGCGGTGGGGTGGATGGCCACACGCCCGTCGATCCGGACCGTCTCCGCCCCAGCCTCCGGCGGGATGTGCGGCAGCTCATCCAGGATCATGCGGTTGGCCTCCAAGAGGTGATCGCAGTCAGGCGTGTAACACCAGCAGCCGCCGAGCGAGCGACCTGATACCTCCACGCCCGCCTCGGCCAAAGCGGCCATCGACCCGCCCAAACTGGCGCCCTCAGCCGAAATACCGTCGAGCTCCCGCAACGTGCTGGACGCAACCACCGCCACCGGGACGATGTGGTCGAGCGCGTCCATCGGCTGGCTGCGCCGCTCAGTGCCTCTGACTCCGGACCTTGCGGGCTCGGGGTAGACCTGGGCGTGCTTAGAGATCAACAGAGCCTGCGGGCGCACACGGTCGAACTCGGTCACTACCTCGCGCAGGCCGCCGGTGAGCAAAGCATCGCCGGAATGAACGACCACGTCCCGATCGGCGAACTCCTCCCGAGTCACCGCCAGGACCTCGATCGGGTTGGCGTTCTCGCCAACCTCCAGATACCTGAAGCGGGCGCCAAAGCGGCTTCCGTCCCCGATCAGGTCCTTCACGTCGGAGGCGGTCGTGGGCGAGACCGCCACCGCCACGTCCTCTACCCCCACGGCCACCAGCGCCTCTGCGGCATACCGGACCAGCACCCGGTTGGCCAGGGGCAGCGCGTACCGGGTCCGGCCCTGAAGCCGGTGCGCCAGATCGTCCTCCGGCGAGGACGTAGCCGCCAGTATCAACCCGTTGAGCATCGCCACATTAAGCAAACGTTCGAGGACAGCTTCTGCTTTTGCCGACTTCGGACAAGAGCCGGAAAATCTTTTGCTATCGGCGCCCCGATGGCCGAGCATCCCGTGTCGGCCTCCGCAGTATTACCGTTTGGGCCCGATGCGACTGCTCGAGACGCGCCTGGAAGGCCCAAAGCTGATTGAGCCAACGGTCTTCAAAGACGCACGGGGGTTCTTCTGTGAGACCTATCGCCGGAGCGCCCTGGCCGAGCTGGGGGTCGCCGAAGAGATGATCCAGGACAACCATTCGCGCTCCCAGCGCGGGGTCGTGCGTGGGATGCATTTCCAGATCGGGCAGGGCACGGCCAAGCTCGTGCGCTGCGCCCGCGGGGCGATCCTCGACGTGGTGGTGGACATCCGGCCTGGCTCCCCCGCCTTCGGCCAGTGGGAGGCCTTCTCGCTCGACGAGGAGAACATGCACCTTGCCTACTGCCCGATCGGCTTCGCCCACGGCTTCTGCGCACTGACCGACGAAGTCGACGTGCTCTACAAGCAGAGCGCCTACTACTCGCCGGACACCGACCGAGGGATCAGATACGACGATCCTGACGTCGGTATCGACTGGCCGGCGGGGCTGGAGCTGACCCCCTCAGAGCGTGATGCCAGGGCCCCGCTGCTGCGGGAAGTGAAGGACGAGCTGTCGTTTGAGTACTCGCCGGGCTAGCCCCGGTACGCCGGGCGGTCAGCCAAAGAGCTCCTCTTTCTCACCGCGGATGATTTTCCGGGCCGCGTCGATGCCCATCTTCACCGCGTGATCCATGTTCCCGATCTCGTAACGCCAGGAGCCAAAACGTCCGCGGGAGAGGATCTTGTGCCCCATCAGCCAAGGCTGGATGACCTCCAGCGCAGGATCCCGCTCAAGCGTGGGCACCGGGTAGGCGTAGTTGATGTTCTCCACGTGGATCGAGGCGACCGCCGGCTGGCCCGCCACGACGCCGCTGGCGCGCAGGCCCTCTTCGACGCGGGACTCAAGGCCCTCTCTCGGCTCCGGCTTCTCAGGGGAATGAGCCGTTTCGGTCATGTACGCGCAATAGCGGGAGGTGTCGCCATCCGGGACATTGGCGGGTGAGTACTTGGCGAAGTTCGTGGCCCGGTAGAAGGGCGCGTGCGATTGTGGGAAGTACATCCAGGATTTCTCGTCGACCAGGGGGGCCTCGTATCCGACGCCGACCATGTAGACGCTGTTGTGCCGCAACTGCCCCGCCGCGCTGCGCACCTCGGCTGGCGAGTCGGCTACCGCCGCCACGAGCTGGTCGAGCGGCATCGTCGAGACCAGCGCCTCATACCTGAATTCGTTCCCGTTTAGGTGGAGTACGTGCCGCTCGGCGTCGACGCTCGTGACCGTCGCTCGATACCGAATCCGATCCTCGAGCGTGGCGGCCAGGCGCCGGTAAATCTCACCGGTTCCCCCAACAGCTGGAAACACGAATCGGTTGTTGGGACCCCAGGCGAGATCGTCGTAGCCTTCGGTGACGCTGCGCAGCGCCCGCTCATAGTCGATCACCGAGACGCGCTCGCCGATCCAGTGGGCGGCCATCCAGTCGGGTGGGGTGGCCCAGACCTTGAAGTTGTACGGCTCCATGAAATATCGGGTGATGCCCTGGCCAAAGGTGGCCAGCATCCAGGTCCGGAAGTCCATCGTGGTCGATCCCCCTGAGGCGGCAGCCAGACCCTCGAGGCATTCCCGGGTCACCTCCTCGGGCAGGTGACGGAGGTTGTTCTGGAACGGGTAGGGCACCCACCGGCCGTCGAAGCGCACGTATGACGAGCGATCGTGGTCAAGAACGTCGTCTCCCATCGCCTCGGCCAGAAGAGCGTCGAACTCGCCGAAGTGGCTGAAGACGACGTGTCCCCCCAAATCCCAGGTGAATCCCGCGGGGTCGACCACCGAGGAGGCCAGTCCTCCCGCGTGGTCCTCCCGCTCCAGAATGAGCCAATCCCGATGTCCCAGACGATCGAGCTCGCGCCCGCAGGCCAGGCCACACGGGCCCGCGCCAATGATCAGGATGCTCATCGGACAACCACTCGGCGAGGAAGGGTACGGGTGCTCAGCTGTCCTGCAGGTCCGCCAGCACAAACCCCGGCTCGGCCTTGAACTCCTTGGCCAGGCGCGCGCGGAACGTGGAGTAGCGCCGCATCGCCTCGCTGCGCCGGCCGGAGATCAGCAGTACGCGAAGCAACTCCCGGTGTACGTCGGAGTCGAACGGATCAAAGTCGGCCAGGCGGTCTAGATGGCGTGCGGCCGTTGCGTGGTCCTCCCGCCGCAAGGCGATGCGACTGAGGGCTCGGAGCGCATCGGTCGCCATGGCTCGCAGACGGTCCCGCTCGGCCATGGCCCACTCGGCATACGGCTCATCCTCGAGCAGGTCTCCGCGGTAGACCGAGATCGCCAGCTCGAGTAACTCAGCCGCGACGATGTCCTCTCCCCGCTGGGCGGCACCGAGTCCGTTACGCACCGCCTCCGTGAACACATCGGCATCAACTCGCACGTGGCGGCGGTTGATCGCATAGCCGCCACGGACCGTCACGATGAAGGGCGTCCCGCCGCGCTTGGTACGGCCAGGCTCGAGCTTGTCCCGCAGACCGTGGATGAAGTGTCGAACGCTGGACAGCGCCTGGCGCCCCGAGAAAGGCCACAGGGCCTCTGCGATCTCCTCGGCCTGGACGACCCGGTCCCGCTCGCAGATCAGGTACTTGAGAATCTGGCCGGGCCGCTGCTGGAGCCAGTTGCCGCCCAGCGGACCTTCCCGGCTGTCGACCCTGATCCTGCCCAGGGCCTTGATCGTGAGCTCTGGCCCCTTGATCCAGTGCGTCTCCGAGCGGCGGCGCCGATCCCGGGAGTCGCCGGGACGCAGGTGGAAGAGCACGCCCGTGCCCAACCCCAACGGAGTGGTGGTGACCCAGACGGCGCTGACCGCGCTGCCCGTCCGGGTATCGATGCGGATTTCGGGCAGGGTCTGGCCGGTCTGCGTGGCTCGCCCCGCGAGACAGCCGTGCTGGCACGGGCCGTCAGGCCGGCGGCAGTCGAACATCTCGTGACAGGCGGTGGGCGGGTCCGATTCGCCTCCTCGCCAGCCCATCTCAACGGCCGCAGCGTTCGCGCTCAGGACGTTGCCCTGCTCATCCGCCACCACCAGCCCGTAGGGCAGCTGGTCGAAGATCGCCTCGGCGACGGGCTCCGGCTGGAGGCCAGAACTCCCGAGATTCTTCTGCTCGACGGCCAATCCGACCCCCAAATCGTCAAAAAGTCTGGCCGAAAACTGTACTAATTTCAGCCTAACACGGATTCTAATCTGTTAGGGACCGGCTCTTCCTAGCTTCCTGCTATCCGCGAAGCCGAACCTGAATTTGGTTCAGCGCCCGCGGACATCGGCCTCTAGGAACGCCGAGCCCTGGCAGGGAAGCGCGACGTTCCTCGGCCACCCCCAAAAGGACAAGGTCCTTCGGGACCTCACCACAGGACGAGGAGACATACATGTCGCAAGGTTGCTTTCAGGGCAAGCGAACGATGGAGCCGGAAGCTCGGCCGGGCGAAGTGTCCCGAGCAGTGACCCGGGCCAAGCAGGGCGATCGGGCAGCGATCCGCTTTCTGTATCTGCGGTATTCCGGGAACATCTACGGATACGCCCGGTCGATCGTCCGCAACGATCACGATGCTGAGGACGTCGTGCAGCAGGTGTTCACACGGATGCTCACGGCAATACAGAACTACGAGCAGCGCTCGGTGCCGTTCTCGGCTTGGCTGCTTCGCATCACCCACAACATGGCGATCGACTATCTGCGGCGCCGGATGCCCGTGTGCGACGAGCCGGAGTTCGCGGTCGCAACGGAGCGCTCGGAGTTCGAGGCAGGCCAACTCCGCGGAGCCCTTCGGGACGCATTGGCCGAGCTTCCGGAGGTGCAGCGTGAGATCGTCGTGCTGCGTCATTTCGGCGGCCTGTCTCCGGGTGAGATCGCCGAGCGCCTGGGGCGTACCGAGGATTCGGTCCACGGTCTTCACCACCGTGCGCGGCGAACGCTGAAGCAGGCGCTCTCGGAGGCCGGCGCCACGCCAATGACCGCCGCGGCGTGAGCTGCACGCAAGTTTGCTGAGCGCCCGCCGTTAGTTCTCTGACGGCTTCCGATCCATAGATGGAGTTAAGACAGTGGCTACCGTAAGCATCCCTGAAGTCGCGCGATTCGACCTTCACAGGCGTCCGTGCATCGGCCTCGTGGCCGACCCGCTGACCGCCCGCCGGCTCGAGGCAGGGCTCGAGACCGAGTTCGAGATCGTTTCGTGTGGCCACTCGGCGTCGGCGGTGCTCGAAGGGGCAGAACGTCCAGTTGAGCTGATCGTCCTGGCGGGAGACGAGGAGCTGCTGGAGCGGGGCGGCGCGGTCGAGCTGCTCCGCCACCGCCATCCGGACTGTCGCATCGTGCTCGTGGTTCCGAGCGACCAGCGGTCGCTGATTCGCAAGGCGCTGCGGCTCGGAGTGGATGGCGTCGTTCCCCACGCGCTGGCCGATGTTGCGCTGGGCGCCAGCGTTTGGGCAGTACTCGCCGGGCAGCTGTCGGTCCCCCAGAGCCTGCGCCGGCACGCTAGTTGGGCGAGTTTCTCCACCCGCGAACGCCAGGTGCTCGGACTCGTGGCCGATGGCCTGACCAACAATGAGATCGCCCGCCATCTCTACCTGTCCGAAAGCACCGTCAAGACCCACCTCTCCTCAAGCTTCCGCAAGCTCGGCGTCTCCTCCCGGGCTGAGGCGACCGCCGCCGTTCTGGATCCCGACACTGGACTGTTGGCGGCCGGCGTCGGGGCTGGCGCAGGAGGCGCGGGAGGCGCGCCGCAACGGCAGCTTCTCGGGGCAGTGGTCTAGGTAGTCGGCCGGGGTTCGGCCGGCCGGGATTCGTAGCACCGTATTCTTTGCCGACGACGGACATTCGGGCCCGGAGCGCGACCCTGAACGGCACGATCGATCCGGAGGGGGCGGCGACGAGTTACTACTGGACCTACCAGACCACGCCCAAGCCCTGCCGTTTCAGACGCCGACCAAGAGCCTTCCACGCGGCTATTCGACCAGACGCGTCAGTACGCAGCTCAAGAATCTCCGGCCCGGCGTCTCGTACATGATCACGCTGTATGCCAGCAACTCACGAGGCTATATCAGCGCAACGAAGCAGGACGCGTTCACGACTCCGGCCCACCCGATCATCGAGGTACACCTGAGCACCAATTCGATCATCTACGGCCGGACTCAGCTACAGATGACGATACGGCTCAGAGGCACATTCGATCCCGAGCGCGCCCCGCGCGTCTATCTGGCCAAGTTCCCGCGGGGCCCTATCGGCGAGTGGCCGTCAGCCGACTCCATCTGCACGGATCCGGTGGGACGGGGAGTGCCCAGCTGATCGCCAAGGCCACAGTGTACGAACGCCACTCGGTGTACGCGCTTGCCTGTTTTCGTCATCAGATCTTCCGGGATATGGGTCAGCCCTTTACGGACAGCGAATGCGGCAAGCAGGTGTTGAAGACGCCCAGGTCGCGCCACTGGCCTTTCTAGGGCAGGGCTTCAGGCCCCGGCGTTGGCCTTCAGGGCGATCGCCTCGACCGAAGAATCTCGTGTAGCCGTTCGGCCTCCTTGGCGGGGCTGTGCTCGAGCCGTTTTTCGGTGATCCTGACCGTGACGATTTCGTGCAGCAGCATCGTTGCATCCCGCTCCCGGTCGTCCTCGAATGAGCTTCGGTACCGGTGGTATGGCCAGCCGTCGACCTCGACGATGACCTTCTCAATTGGGAAGTACGCGTCGACCTCGAAGTCATGGACGTCCGCGTTGATGAGCGGAGTGGGTAGGGCGTAGCGCTCGCAGAAGGCCACGAAGTCATCCTCAAACCCGGATCGCGTGGGGTTGTGCGGACTGTCTAGATGAGCTCTTAGAAGCGGTGCTCCAGAATGGGTTGCGTTTCTGGCAGCCACGTCAGCTAGGTCATCCAGCGTCAGGAGACTGCTGCGCCGAGAGTCGTTGATCCTCCGAGTGAGCGATTTCGGTGAGATCCGGGGCGCCATGTCGAGCAGCGTCCTGGCCGCGCTCGTGACCTGAATGCCCTGAATGTGCGTTACGTCCCGGCGTAGCAGGGTGCTCGAGCGATGGATGCGGATGCCCATCGGCCTTCGATCGATGACGACGATCACTTCGAACGGCTCGCCCCATCGCTGCCAGAAGCCCCAGAGCGTCATCGCCGAGCCGTGGCTGAGGGCCGCTCGCGAGCCACACGCCATCACGGCCGCCGCCGCCCGCTCGATCGGCGTAGTCGGACGGCGGCCGACCGCGTAGACGCCGCGGAAGACGCGGTGCAGGCGGCCGGCTTTGACCGCGTAGTAGATGCCGTCATGACCCAGTCCGACGGCGAGTAGGTCCTGCCGGTTGATGTTGCCGTGCTGTTGGGCGGCGATCTTGGTGATTTGTCGCCATATGTGCGTGTTTTTCCCCACATCACATAGAGCCTGGACCGGCCCGAATTCCCCCCCTCCATCTGTATCGTGAATGTGACAAATGGCGGAAGTGGAGGAGAGCACCGGAAGCCAGGGGCCGGGCGCTGACGAGGCACGGAGTGCGGCGGGCCGCGAGGCGACCGCTGCGGCGGGCCGCGAGGCGACCACAGCCGCCGTAGCCGGCGGCGGACCGACGCGGCCGCTCGCTGGCCCGCGCGTGGACTCCAAGCTGCTGGCCGGTGAGTGGCGCCGGCTCCGTCAGGCGGCCACCGCCGTTGCCGTCTTCACCAGCCCGATGTTCTTCGTGGTCCTGTACGACCGCGCCGGGCTATCGCTGCCCGCATCGCTGGCGATCACCGTCGGCGCCGTGATTGCCTTCCGCGGACTCGTCGACGTGACGGCCCGCCGGCTCCTGCCCTGGCCGAGCATGTACGGCGCCGATGCGACGATCGCCGAGGAGGACGTGGTGGCGCGACGCCGCACTTGGTTCTGGCGCTCGATCTACCGCAAGGTCGTCTTCGTCGCGATCTTCCTGGCCGTGGTGGGGGCGATCGTTGCTCTGGCGGGCCACCACTCCTACTGGGGCGGCGTCACCAGGATCTTCCACGTCTTCGGGCTGATCGGCGGCTATCTCCCGACGCTCGCGTTCATCGTGGTCTTCTACGGCCTGATCAACGTCCTGATCCTGTTCGGCCCCCTGCTCGCTGCCAACCTGAGACAGGTTCGCGGCTACGAGCCCGGCGATGCCAACTGGGGTGTGAAGGTGGACGACGTTCGCGGGCAGGCCGAGCCCAAGCAGGAGGTCGCTCGGGTCGTCCAACTCTGGCAATCCGGCGAGGAGTTCGAGCGCGCTGGAGGAAAGCGTGAACGTGGGCTGCTGTTCCTTGGCGCGCCAGGCACAGGAAAGACGATGCTGGCGAAAGCGATCGCCACCAACTTCAATTGCCCGTTCGTAACCATCCCCGGATCCGGGTTTGCCGCGACGTTCATCGGGATCGACGTGATCGTCGTGATGTATCTGATCCGCAAGGCCAAGAAGCTGGCCCGCAAATGGGGCGGGCAGTGCATCGTGTTCATCGACGAGATCGACGCGGTCGGGATGAGGCGGGCCGCGCTGGGTGGGGCTGGCGCCGGCGTCATGGGCAGCCAGACCGTGGAGATTCAGAACATTGAGGACTACTGCTTCTTCGGTCCGTGGGGCTCGCTGACCCCCTCCGGGGACGTGATCGTGGAGACCCGAGCCTGGCGAGAGAAGCTGTTCGCCTCTCGCCAGGAGCCGCGCGCCCCGGCCATCCCGGCCATCTTCGCCAAGCCTGCTCAGTGGATCAACCGGATCATGTTCCCAGGCATGTTCGGCGGCATGGGCGGTGGCCTGGCCCTGAATCAGCTCCTGGTCCAGATGGACGGGATCGATGAGGCGCCGTTCATGCGCCGCTTCTTCACCAACCGCGTCAACACGATCCTCGATGCCTCCTACCTGATCCCACGAAGGGTGCGGGGAGTGTCGCTGCGCCTCCCCCCGCCGAAGCCGGCAGCGGAGCAGGTGTTCTTCATCGGAGCCACCAATGTGCCGATCGACCGGCTCGATCCGGCGCTGATCCGGCCAGGTCGGATGGGACGCCACGTCTGGTTCCGGACGCCCACGTTCGAGGACCGCAAGGACGTGTTCAACCTGTACCTGGGCAAGGTCGACCACCAAGCGGACCTTGACACGCGACCGGCGGCGAGACGAGTTGGCCCGAATCACCAACGGCTACTCCCCGGCCATGATCGAACAGGTCTGCTCGATGGCCCTCACCTACTCGCACGCTGACGGACGACAGTCGTTCGGTTGGACAGACATCGTCGAGGCCATGACCACGGTGGAGAGCGGCACGGCCCAGAACATCGAGTACATCCCTGAGGAAACCCGCGCCGTGGCCATCCATGAGGCCGGGCATGCCGCCGCCGGGCACGTGTACCTCGAGGAGGAAGTACTGTCCACCCGGCTGTCGATCCGCAAGCGCGGCGGGTCGCTGGGGCACTACCAGAGCATGGAGAAGGACGAGCGCTTCTCGCAGTTCCGCAGCCGGGTGCTGGGCGAGCTGATCGTGACGCTGGGCGCGATGGCCGCCGAGCACGTCTTCTACGGCGAGAACTCTCAGGGCGTGGGCGGGGATGTGTACAGCGCGACCGTTGGCGCAGCGCTCATGGTGGGCATGTGGGGCATGGGCGCGGATCCGATCCACATCAGCGGCAGCCTCGACCCGGACGACGACCGTGAACGCATCCTCAAGCGGCTTGAGCGGATCGGCAACACGATCATGAACCGCACCTCAGGCGCAACCGTCATGTCAGAGGATCCGGTGGCCGCAGTCCTGCGCAACCAGGACAAGCGCCGGGCGGCAGCCCAGCTGCTCGGCCAGGCGTACGTCAGCGCCTACGCGTTGATGGCCGCCAACCGCGAAGCGCTCGACAAGATCGCCGATGTCCTTGTCGACCGCAAGGAGATCTATGGCGATGAGGTCACCGCCCTGCTCGACAGCGTCGGACTCAAGCGCCCGGCGCTCGACCTGATGGACGACGCGACATGGCCCCAGGTATGAGCCGCGATGAATCCAGCGGCGTGGCCACGGCCCGCGTGCAGAAATTTGGCTCGACCGGGTCGCGGAGGGAGCCCGCGGCGGTCCCCCACCTGCGCCGCTTCCGCCTGGGGATCGTCGCCCTGGCGGTGATCGGTCTGGTCGCCCTCGGCGTCGCCCTCGGCCTCGCCACCGGTGGTCGAGCGACGCCCGCGCGTGGGGACTGGTCGAGCTGGCAGCCGACCGATCAGGGCCTGGCTGGAGCCCAGGAGATCGCCGACTATGTGGCCCCGTACTACCGAGCCTCTCCCTCCACCCAGCTGGCGGTGGTGACCGCGGTCAACCTCAACGACCCGAAACGCCCGATCGAGGTCGCCGTTCCGGCCAGCGGCTCGAAGGGCTCACTGGTACCGCTCCCAGCCAACAGCACGATCGTCTACAACCTGTGCGGCGTGGGAGGCCAGAACTGCTCGATCGGCGTCGGTCACCCCTCCTCCGCACGGCTGTTGCTGCTCAAGCGCGAGGCGCTCGAGCTGGCCCTGTACACGTTCAAATACATCTCTGGCGCGAACTACGTGGTGGCGCTGCTTCCGCCGGGCCGGACACCCGCGGGGTGCACGGGCATCTGCCCCCACCCCCACACAGCCGCGAAGTTCACGGCTTCCAACCTCGGCCTTGTTTTTCTCAACTCCGAGCTCCAGCCTTGGCTTACCCGGCCCCTGAGCTTCATCTTTCCTGAGGTGCTGCCGCCCACCGTGTCGCAGATGCCGACTTCAAGCGAGGCCGAGCTCGTGAGCATCCTGACGGCGCATGGCCTCTTCCAGGCCCACGTCGAGCAAGGACAGGACGGCAGCTCGGTGGTCCTGCTCACGCCGACGCCGCCGCAGTAACAGCTCCGCGGTCAGCCCTGGCGCTCCTCCCACCCCTCGCACTCAGTCACCGGCAGCCTGGGGTAGCGGGGGTAGCGGTCAGGCTCGGCTCGGGAGCGGCGGCACAGGGAGAACTCTGAGCCACGGGTGGTGTGGACGAGCTGCTGGTGCACGCATGAGTCGCACAGGCCGACGGGTGGGCGAGGGGGCGCCGCCGAGGGCTCAGGCACCGGCAACTGGAATCCGTGCCGGAACCGACGGACGGCGCTCATGCCAGCGCTCGTGCTGCTCGAGCGCGGCCGCGAGCGCGATCAGCAGGGGTTCAGAGTTGGCCGGACCGAGAAGCTGGGCGCCGACCGGCAGCTCCACCGGAGCCTCGGGGGAGCCGCTTCCATTGGGTTCTGCCTGGACGAAGCCTGCCGGAACGTTCACCGCCGGCCAGCCGAGCACGTTCCACGGCCATGTGTAGGGGCAGTAGGCGACCATGCGCTGGTCGCTCTGCCAGCCCGAAAGTCCGTCGAGCGACCCCACGGGCATCGGCGGCCGGGCCGTCGTGGGCGCGATGACGACGTCGAAGCGTCGAAAGATCGAGCCCACCTGCCAGCTCGCGGGTCGCTCGAGTACCCGGGCCACGCGGGCCACCGGTCCCCCCATGAAGCGCGCTACGCGGGCCGCCTCGCGGGTCCGAGGGTCGAGCTGTGAGTGATCGGGGAGCGCGCGCAGCCAGGGGCTCAGCCCGCCGATCGCGCGCGGCAGCACTCCCAGGCCGACGATTCCATAGACCGGCTCGGCGCGCCGCACATCGTGACCCATCCGGACCATGACCTGCGCCAGCCGTTCCACCGCGATCCGTACTTCGGGATCGAGCCGTACCGGCGCCAGGGAATACGGGATCTTGAACGAGACAGCGATCCGCAGCCGGCGGCCAGGATCAGCGCGCCGGGCGGCCGCGGCAAACGGCTCCACGGGCGGCGGCGGACGGTCCCGATCCGCGGGGTGGTTGCCCGTCAGGGCGTCGAGCAGGACAGCGGCGTCCTCGACAGTCCGCGCCAGCGGGCCGAGGCAGGCCAGACCCGCGAAGGCGTCAACGTGGGGCCAGGTGGAGATCCGCCCGCGCTGAGGCTTGATGCCCACGAGATGCGTCCAGGCCGCGGGAATTCGGACCGACCCCAGGCCGTCGGACCCCACCGCCGCGGCCACCAGACCGGCGGCCACCGCCGCCGCGGATCCGCCCGATGAACCACCCGGCGTATGACGAAGGCTCCACGGGTTGCGCGTGATCCCGAACGACGGTCCTTCGGTGATCGGCCACTGGCCAAGCTCGGGGGTCGTCGTCTTGCCCACGATCACCGCGCCTGCGGCCTTCAGCCGCCGCACCGCCTCGGCATCCTCCGTCTTGGGCTCAAATTCGCCCGCGCAGCCGAAAGCCGTGATCTGCCCGGCCACGTCGGTGTCGTCCTTGACCGCGACCGGAACGCCCAGCAGCGGCGCTCGCTCGCCTGAGGCCAGCCGGCGGTCGGCCTCCGCCGCCTCCGCCAGCGCATCATCGGTCCGTACGCACCGAAACGCGTTGAGTGTCGGTTGCGTGGCCTCGATCGCTTCCAGCGCTTGCTCGACCAGTTCGACGGACGAGACCGAGCCATCCGAGAGGAGTTCAGCCTGCTCTCGCAGGCCGGGCTGTTCGCTCACAGGTGGTGGAGCACCTCGCCCGCTGCCCGCTCGCCTGAGCGGACAGCGCCGTCCATGTATCCGTTCCAGTAGCCCGAGGTCTCGGTGCCAGCCCAATGGATCAGGCCCACCGGCCGGCGCAGCCACGGGCCGTACGCCAGGAGCGTTCCGGTGCTCGGAATGCCAACCGGGCATCCGCGCGTCCACTCCTGGCCTGACCAGGGCGTTTCAAAGAACGCGGTCGCCTTGAGCGCCTCCGCGCCAAAGAACTGGCTGTACTGCTTGAGGACCGCCGCCCGGCGGGCGCCCGGGGAGCGCGTGGCGTAACTGCGGGCGTCATCGCCGCCCACGAATCCGAAGATGATCCCCGGCCCCTTGGTGAGCGAGGCCTGCGGAGGCGAGTCATCGAACGTGGCCGAAACGGGTCCGCTGGTGCTGACTGCAGTGCCCGTCAGGCCCTTAGCCCGCCAGAAAGGACGGTCGTAGACCGCGGCCACCTTTGTCAGCGTGCCCTGACCGAAGCGCTGAGTGAGCTGATCACGCTGGAAGGGCAGGAGCGGGTCGTAATAGATCCGGCCGGCCAGCGTGGGCGGCACCGCGACGACCACCCGTTTGGCCTTGACCGTCGCGCGGTCGGAGATGACCGTGACGCCGCTCCTGTCCTGCTCGATCCGGCGCACCGGCGAGTTCAGGATCACCCGGGAGCCGAGTTGCTTGGCCATCTTGATCGCAATCGTCTGCGAGCCTCCGACAAACCGCCACTGCTGGGCCCCGCCCCGCGTGTCGAAGTTGCGCTCGAACGTCCCGGGATGACCCTGGTCGCCCGAGGACGCGATGTAGAAGAGCACGAACAGCAGCGAGAGCTCCCGCGGCTCGGCACCGAAGATCGGCCTGGTGGCCAAGCGCACGAGCTCCCGGAACTGCTGGGTCTTGCTGTTCTCCTGGGCCCAGCGGTCGAGCGTGTAGGTCTCCCACTGCGCCGCGTTGGCCGCCTTCCATGGAGCGTCCACCGGCACCTGCTTTGACATCAGGTCGAGTCGCTCGACGTTGGCGATCACCTCGGGCGTCGAGATGCCGGGTGGAGCGGTACCCAGTGCGCTCTTGTCGCTGTAGGTCGTCCGCGAGCCATTGGTGTAGAAGACATCGAGGCCCTGGTCGTAGGTCTTGAAACGCTTGACCCCGAGCTGGTCGGCCAACGCGATCACCTGTGTCTGGGTCGGGCCGACGAACGTCCCACCCCGCTCGGAGATCACTCCATTTGCCAGGTGGTGGTTCCACACCCGCCCTCCCACTCGATCGCGCGCCTCGAGGACGACCACCGAGTGTCCCGCCTTGGCGATCGCGCGAGCGGTGGTCAGGCCGGCAAATCCGGCTCCGACAACGACCACATCGGCATGACGAGGACCGCGATGGCCGGCCCCGCTGGGGCCGCTCCCCGGGTGCCGAGCCGCGGCTGCTTGGGCGCCGGCTGGAACGGCAGCGGCCGCCCCTCCGACCAGCGTGCCGGCGACAAACTTCCGGCGGGTCAGCCGGCCAGACCGAGGTTGCTGCTGATCGCTCATCTCGTGATGCTCCCCTCTGTGGCTAGCCGCTCGACGGCGGCCAGGTCGAAGTCTCCGTAATCCGATCCCAGCCCGCCGGCCACCATCGCGGCCGCCGCCGACCCGAGCAATGCGCACTCGCGCTCTGACCGGCCCAGCGATAGACCCCTCAAGAAGCCGGCGGAAAATGCGTCGCCGCAGCCCGTGGTGTCAACCACCTCGGCGCCTAGCGCCGGCACACGCTCCTCGCCATCGGCGCTGGCGACGACGGCGCCCTCGGCACCACACGTCGCCGCGACGCATCCGACGCCGCGCCGCAGGAGCTCCCGGCAGCCCTCCACCAGGTCGTCGCTGCCCGTGAGACCGGTGACCTGTTCTTCGTTCGGAAGCAGATAGTCGATGTGCTCAAGGGCGGGTCCGACCCAGTCGGCGATGGCCGCTGCCTGTTCACCCGGGGCGAGCAGATCGGCCGAAGTCACGGTTCCGTGTTCCCGGGCAAAGCGCAGGATCTTGGCGGCCTCTTCCCCGCCCATGAACTCGGGTGCCCCCAGATGAACGAAGTCAGCGTCGGCGATGGCATCCCACGGAGCGTCGGCCGAGGCGTACGTCGCGTTGGCTCCCACGACGTGAAAGGCCGGGCGTGACCCGTCCGGACGGATCGGCAGCACGCTTGCCGAGGTCTGAACGTCCGGGCGACGCACGAGCAGCGAAGTATCCACGCCAAAACCATCCAAGAGCTCCAGCAGGACATCGCCCAGCTTGTCCTGTCCGATCGCGCCGGCACTACGGACTCGGGCCCCGAGCTTGGCCAGGGTGATCGCCGTCCCGCCGGCCGAGCCGGCGGGCGTGATGCGAATCTGTTCCACCAGCGCTCCGCCCTGGCCCTCCGGAATCTCCTCGACCGGGCGCACAAGCACGTCGACGACGTGCACTCCCAGCGTGACAACGGTCATCGCGTCGGTCGCCTCGCCGGACGGCACCGTGTTCACTCCGTGCTCGAACGCTTGTGCGTCTGTCCGTACTGGCGGTCGACGGCCGCCTCGATGACCGCCCGGCATTGCTCGGCGGACAGCGTTCTCGGAGTTCCGAGCGCCGCGGCGTGCCAGTACACGCCGCAGAGCCACTCCAGCAAAAGGGCGTTCTCGACCGCGGCGGTCAGGTCATGCGCCCGATGCGATAGCGCCGTGGTTAGCCATCAGCACAGCCTGGCGGCCTTCGAACGCGTCGAGTGTGACTTCGGCCAACTCCTCGGTGCCGAAGGTCTCATACCGGGCCACTCTGACCGATCCCCCAAGGGCCAGCTGGTTGTAGTGGACGACCGGGAGCTCGTCCAGCACGCACGAGATGGCGGTGGCCATCGGGGCATGCGTGTGGACGACGGCACCCGCCCCGAATCGGCGGTACACGCCCAGGTGGAGCGCCAGCTCAGACGTCGGCTCGAGCTCACCATCGACCTGTTGCCCACCCAGATCCATGACCGCCACCTGGTCGGCGGTCAGCTGTTCCAAGACTGCACCGGTCGGCGTGACCGCGACCAGCCTGGCCAGTCGCTCGGACACGTTGCCGGCAGTCCCGAGCACGAGGCCTTCGTCCGCCAGCCGTCGGGATGCCTGGGCCACCCGCTCGCGGGCCTCGAGCATCGAGCTCGCGGTATCCACCCCTCCGGCACTGGTGTGGCTAACGGCGCCAGCTGCGCCACCGCCGCTTGCGGCTTCCATTACTCGACGATAACATGAAACCAGCCTCAGCTTTTCCGTTGCGTGCTGATTTTGTCCAGCTAAGGCGGGATTATTTGCCTGACTTTGGCGGGATCGCGATGATGCTGATAGACGAGGGAAAGCGTTGACCGACCAACCGCCCGACCTGAGCCTCCGCAACACCCCCCTCCAGGCCCGGAGCCGCGCCCGTCTGGGCCGGGTACTGGACGCCGCCGAGGCTGTCCTCGAGCAATCCGGAGCCGGAGGCTTCACCACGACCGCCGTGGCCAAGGCCGCCGGCGTGTCGGTGGGTACGGTGTACCGCTTCTTTCCGGATAAGCAGGCCATTGTCGAAGCGCTGGCCATCCGCTACTGGAGCGACTTCGCCGACCTGGTGGCGGGCGTGGCCGAGGCCGACGCGCTCGAGCCCCTCGACGACCCGGTCGAGTCGGTTCTATCGCGTGCTGGCGGCCGGTTTTCGGGCACGGCCGGGCTTTCTGGCGCTGTGGTACGGCGGCCTGCGCACCGAACAGGTCCGCGATCGGACCCGGGACGCCCGTCAGGCAATCGCCGGATCGATCGAGGAGATCTTTGCCAGCCACTGGTCCTCGGCGCCAGCCCAGACCCGGCAGCTCGCCGCCGAGATGGTGGTTCTGGCCGGCGATGGCCTGCTGCGCGAGGCATTTCGCCGAGACCTCTCCGGCGATGACGCACTCCTGGCCGAGGCCAAGGTAATGATGCGTGCATACATCGTGCAGCGGCTCGGCAAGGGTGGATGATCGCTCGTATCCGCCGATCGCCGAGGAGCGTCCCTCGCCACTTGGGGGCGATGACCATGCCCCGCCTTCTGGCGGCAGTGATCTGCCTGGCCATCGCTGCCGGGTCGGCTCTGGCCGAGTCCACGAGCGCGGGCAAGCGCGGCACCGTGAAGGTCCTGGCCCGGATCCCGGCGCCCGGATTTCCGGCCCTGCCCCACGTCATCGGCAATCACATCTTCGAGGGCACGTACGACGACCCAGCCGGCAACCACGTGCCGTCGCGGGTCTTCGAGTACACCGCCACAGGCAAGCTGCTCCACTCCTGGACGGTCCGTGGCCAGAATCTGGGTCAGCCCCACGGGGTCCAGGTCGCGGCCAACGACTCACGCGGGCGCCTCCTGCTCCTCGACAAGACGAGCGGGCGCATCATCCGCCTGAACCCTCGATCCGGAGCGCAGACGCTGTATTCGCGTGTCCCTAATCTGCCGCTCTGCACAACGGTGGGCGCCGGTAAGCCGTGCTCCCCGGAGACCCAGAACCTCGCCCCCATGCCCGACTATGCCGCCTGGGGTCCGGGTGGAAGCCTGTACGTGACGGATTACCAGCAGGCCGTCATCTGGCGGATCCCGCCCGGTGGCGGCAAGGCTCGCATCTGGCTGGTCAGTCCCAGGCTCGACGGCGGGATGTTCGGCACCGCCTGCATCCTGCTCATGCCCGACCATCGCACATTGCTCTTTGACCAAGCGTCAAACGGCGGCGTCCAGGGCGCGGGGACGAGCCCGCAGGCGGGCAAGCTCTACGAGGTTCCAATCGAGCGCAGCGGCAAGCCGGGCCGCCTGAAGAAGCTCTGGCAGAGCGGGGCCGCGGACGCGCCCGACGGCTGCGCCCTGTCCCGGGCAGGGCATATCTACATCGCGCTCGCCGGGGCGTCGAACCAGATCGTCGAGCTGAGCTCAAAGGGACACCAGCTGGCCCGATTCGGCCAGCAGTACACGGGCTCTGAGAACTCCCCGATTCCGTTCGACACGCCCTCCGGCCTGGCGTGGTCCGGGACAAACCTGATCGTCGCCAACCAGGCCTACCTGGATCAGAACCGGTCGAACATGGCTCTTCTCAGGCTGGCCACCGCAGAGCGCGGTGTTCCCAGCTACGTACCGCCGAGGGCGGGCCTGAAGCCGCGAGCCGGCTAACCGTCTGACGCCGCGATCGCCGATTGCGCCGCGGCCACGCGAGCGATCGGGACGCGAGGTGGAGAGCACGACACGTAGTCCAGCCCGGCGGCGTCGAAGAAGGCGATTGACTCCGGATCCCCGCCATGCTCGCCGCAGATGCCGAGCTTCAACTGGGGGTGCGCTTCACGTCCGACCCACGCGGCCAGGCGGACAAGCCACCCCACGCCTGGGCGGTCGATCGTCTCAAACGGCGAGCGGTCGATGATCTTCTGCTCGATGTAGACCGGCATGAATTTCGACTCGGCGTCGTCTCGTGAGAGACCGATCGCCGTCTGAGTCAGGTCATTGGTGCCGAAAGAGAAGAAATCGGCATGCCGGGCGATCCGGTCTGCGACGAAACAGGCACGGGGCAGTTCGATCATCGTCCCGACCGTGTAGTCCTGGCGCTGGCTCAAGCCGTGGTGCTCGCCGACCTCGATCACCATGTTGCGCAAGATCTCGAGCTCGTGCTCGTAGGCCACCAGTGGGATCATGATCTCCGGGTGGGGCGGCGGCGAGACCGCGCCCACGGCCCTGAAGATGGCCTCGACCTGCATCTCGTAGATCTCGGGATAGAGGATCGCCAGCCGGCACCCGCGAGTGCCCAGCATCGGGTTGCCCTCGTGGATCTCCTCGACGCGGGCCAGGAGGCGCTCCAGCTCGTCGAGCTCCGAGTCCTCCTCCAGCCTTGCTCGTTCAACCTGGGCGCTCAGCTCGGCCAGGTTGGGCAGGAACTCGTGCAGCGGCGGATCGAGCAGCCGGATAGTGACCGGAAGGCCCTGCATGGCCCGGAAGATGCCGGTGAAATCCGCCTGCTGAAGCGGCAAAAGCGCCTCCAAAGCCTTCCGGCGCCCCTGGGTGTCGGCCGCCATGATCATGGCGCGCATCTTCTGCTGCCGGTCCTCGGCCATGAACATGTGCTCGGTCCGGCACAGCCCGATTCCTTCCGCGCCCAGTTCCCTGGCCCGAGAGGCATCCCGCGGCGTGTCGGCGTTCGCTCTGACACGGAGGCGCCTGATCTCGTCGGCCCAGCTCAGCACCTGCTCAAAGCGCTCGTCGATCGTGGGCACGAGCAGCCGGGCGCCCGGCTCGACGACAGCCCCTTCGCTGCCGTCGACGCCGATTTCATCGCCGGCGTGAAACACCCGCCCGTCGATCCGCAGCTCTTCGGCCTGGGCATCGATGGCCACTGCCGCCCCCGTCACGGCCGGCACGCCCATCCCCCTGGCCACGAGTGCGGCGTGGGACGCCTTACCACCCTCAGAGGTCAGGATCCCCTTGGCCACGTGGAACCCAGCGACGTCCTCGGCCTCGGTGAACGGCCGCACCAGCACCACGTCCGTCCCCTCCGAGGCGGCCTGAACCGCGTCGGCCGCGCTGAAGACGATCTTTCCTGAGGCCGCGCCAGGCGAGGCGGCCACGCCTTGGGCCAGGACGATATACCCCTCGCCGCGATCGAACGTGGGGTGCAGCAGCGCCTCGAGCGCGCCGGCGTCGATCGTGGCCAGCGCTTGCTCGCGGCTGAGCAGGCCCTCCTCGGTTGCGTCGACGGCAAACCGAACGGCCGCCTGCGCCGGACGCTTGGCATTCCGAGTCTGGAGCATGTACAGCCGCCCCTCCTCGACCGTGAACTCCACGTCCTGCATGTCCTTGTAAGCGGACTCGAGCGTGCGCAGGATCTCCATCAGCGTCTGGTGAGCCTCAGGCATCACGTCGGCCAGCTCGGCCAGATCTCGCGGGGTGCGCACCCCGGAGACGACGTCCTCCCCCTGAGCGTTGATCAGGAAATCCCCCGAGGGTTCGGGCGCGCCGGTCACCTCGTCGCGGCTGAAGGCCACCCCGGTGGCGGAGGTATCGCCCTTGTTGCCGAACACCATCTGCTGGACGTTGACGGCCGTGCCCCAGTCATCCGGGATGTGGTTGATCCGGCGGTACTGGACGGCGCGCTCACCGGTCCAGGAGTCGAACACCGCCCGGATCGCCCGGCGCAACTGCTCCCGTGGGTCCTGGGGGAACTCGTAGAAGCCCTGAAAGCGCTCGACCAGCTCCCTAAGCGCCGCAACCGGCAACTCGGCATCGCTCGACGCGTCGTGCCGAGCCTTGGCCTCCTTGATCGCGTCCTCGAACTGCTCGCCGGGTACGCCGTAGGCCACGTTGCCGAACATCTGCACCAGGCGGCGGTATGAATCCCAGGCGAAGCGCTCGTTCTCGGTCACTGCCGCCAGACCTTCCACCGCGCGATCGTTCAGACCGAGGTTGAGGATCGTGTCGAGCATTCCCGGCATCGACTCGCGCGCGCCGCTGCGCACCGAGACGAGCAGTGGGTCCTCGTCATCGCCAAAGCGCTTCCCCGCCCGCTCCTCGAGCCGTCTCAGCGCCTCCGCGACCTGCTCCTGAAGGCCCTCGGGCTCCGCTCCGCCCGCTCGCATGTACTCTCACACAGGCTTCCGTGGTGATCGTGAACCCGGGCGGCACGAGATCCGGGCCGAGCACGCGGGTCATCTCGGCCACGCCTGCCCCCTTTCCCCCCAGCAGTTCGCGCATCTCCTTGGACCCCTCGGAGAAGTCGTAGACCCACCGCATCGATCTAACCCTGTCAGAGACGGGAGGCTCGCGCCACCGCCGGCGCCGCTCCCGAGCCTCCTACGGCCGTGAGATCGCCACCTCACGGGTGGCCGGGCCGACCTTCACCACGCCCAGCGGCTTGAGCGCGAGGTTGTAGATGGCGAGCGTGCCGCGCAGGAGCGAGGCCGTCGCGACGAAGCCGTCGCCAGCGGCGAGTTCGAAGGACCCGTGAGGCGCGGCCGCCCGGGCCAGCACGCGCCCCGTACTCGCATCCACCTTCTCGATCGTGTCGCCGTAGCCACTGGTGAGATACGCATACGGGCCATCGAAGGCGATGTGCTGCGGAGGACGCCCGACCGGAACTCGATATAGGACCTTGTGGGTTCGCGGATCAAAGGCCGTGACGTCAGGGCCGGCAGACGAGCTGACCAAGACCTCATGTCCATCCGGGCTGAACGCGAGGTCGTGGGCGGGGAAGCCCGGATCGAAACGTCCAGTGATCACGGGATGGTTTGGATCCCACGTATCGAGGATGGCGATCTGGCTTGCGGACTCGCCGAGCGCGATCCACAGCTGGTGCCCGTCCGGGCTGAAGCTGAGGTGATGGGCCCCCGGCCCCACGGCGACGGTGCTCATCACCTTCATGTCCAACAACCGGATCACCGTGACCGTGCCCCGGGTGTCGTCCGTGACGTACGCGTATCGCAAGTCGGGCGAAAGCGTCACGATATGCGGCTCGTCAAAGCCGCCGAACGTCTTGATCGGACTCAGCGAGGAGCGTCGGAGCACGGTCACCTTCCCGGCACGTGAGCTGACCACCACAACCTCACCGTCGTTGGGGGTGCTCGCGATGTCCTCCGGATCCGGCGGCAACTGGATGCGCCGGGCGATCCGCCCGATGGGGAGATCGACCACCACCAGCTGATTTTGAGCCTCGTCGGTGACCAGCGCCTGAGGCAGCAGGGGCGACGGCCGGACCGACGAGGTAGCTGTCCCGCCTGACGTCGTCCGCATGAGCGCACCAGAGCTTGACGTCGTCCGCTTGGCGGTCTGGCCTCCGCCGCACGCGGCCAGCAGGCCCACGAGTCCAAGCATGATGACCGCCCGGCGATGCCTCATCCCGCCGCGCCCGCGGCGGTGCAGCACCATCCCTCAAGCCCTGGTAACCGTCCGCGAGTACCGGACGAGAACTGCTGGGTGATCCGGGACACAGCCGAGATGCGAGGCGCGCCCAACACCCTGATGAACACCCACTGGTTGGCGGCGGGCCAGCTGACCAGCAGCCACCGCCCGTCGGGGGACCAGGCGACCTGGCCGAGGCCAACCCCGGACAGCTCGCGGCGTGCCGCCGGATGTCGAGCCGCCGCATTCTCGGTTACGACGGCGCCGCCGCTCCCGCCCAGGACGAGCGCAAGCCTGCTCCCATCGGGCGAGAGCATCGCATCCACGATCGGGGCGCCGGGGGGCGCGGCCCGTCTTGACAGGAGCCGGCCGCTGGCGTTGTAGATGAACGCCGCCGAGGGGGACATGGCCAGCAGGCGCTGACCATCGGCCGACCAGGCGAGCGCTTTGATGACTGCCCGAGGCCTCGTCGACCAGATCATTTGCCCGGAGTCGCCGTCCCGGACGGTCAGCACTCCACCCGCTGACATATACGCGAGCTGGAACGAATGATCCGGTCGCCACGCCGGCGCGACCGGGGCCACCGGTCCCGCCAGGAAATGGTCGGCACTGCCGTCGCCGGCCACCACCCGCAGATCCCGGCCTGACAGATAGGCCAGCCGGTAGCCGGTCGGCGAATACCACCGTGGATCGCTGATCCGCGGCCGACGCAGTAGCCACTCGACCGTTCCCCGTGGATTCACCGCCGCGAGCTCGTCGGACGTCGCCGCCGCCAGATACAGGCCATGGGGGGACCAGCTGGCCTGAGTCCAGCGGCCAATTCGCCGGACCGCGCCATCAGAGGCGACCGTCCAGGTCCCGGCCCGCCCCGAGACGAGTAGGCGCCCCGGGGCGGGAAGGGCGAACAACGCGCGCGCCGAGGGTTGAACGCCCAATGCCCGCGTAATCAGCCGTCCGACGGTCGCGCCGGCCGGGGAAAGCGCGAACCCGCCCACCAACGCCACCCCAACAGCGAGCGCGGCCACCCGGCGACGGTAAAGCGGCCGGCGAGCCAGCGCAGACCGCGGCTGGTAAGCGCTGCGTACGACCTCCCAGGCCCGATCCTGAGCGGGACGTTCATCCGGTGCCCGGAAGCTGCGCAGCACGCGCTCGGCCCTCACCGCCCCGCCTCCCGCAACCGGATCTCGAGTGCGTCCAGGCCCCGCCGCAGCCGGGAGTTCACCGTCCCACGTGGCAGCTCCAAAGCTCGGGCGATCTCCCCGGGGGTGTACTCGAGGACAAAGCGCATCACCACGACCGCGCGCTGCTCCGGACCCAGCTCCGCCAGCGCCGCCATCACCTCGTCTGAATAGCAGCCACCACCGCGCCCCTCCGGCATCGAGCCCTGCTCAGCGACCTCGCCGGCGATCTCACGCCTCGATGCCCGCGCCCTCACCCAGTCAATCGCTCGATTGGCCACGATCGCCCCCAACCAGGGGGCGAACGGACGCCGGCGGTCAAACCGATCAAGCCGGCGAACGGCGGCCACGAACGCCTCCTGCGCGATGTCCTCGGCCGCGGCGTGATCGTGGACGATCAGGAACGCAGCCCGGTAGGCACGCGGCCAATGGCGGCGAAACAGCTGTTCGAGATCCGCCTCGGATCCAGCCAGCGCGCCGCGGATCAGCGAACGCTCGCTGCGTGTCCTGGCGGCTCGCACTCGCAACCGCGGAGTGCTGAGCGCCACGGCTTTCCCGACAGCCGGCGCCGACTCACTGGGTCTGGACATCTGCACCATGCATCGTCTCTCTCTTACGTATGCCGCGCGGCAAGAGGTCCCTGAAGAAGCGGTTTGGGCAGGCGTCAGGGTGTCATCGCGGGACACCCGACGTAGCCGGCCTCGATCGACGCAATCCACCTATGGGAACCGGTCGGGGCCGACAGATAGCCGTCGATCCGCCCCGGTCGGGTCTTGACCAGCCAGCTCCCGCCCTGAGCTGTGCTGGTGTGAAAAGCCGAGCCGTACAGACGCTTGCCTGCGGCAACAGGGTCTCCGACGCGCAGCCCAAGGCGTGTGGCCAGAATCTTCGTTGAGGGGCTGGCCTGCTGGTAGCGAAGGCTGTAGGCATAGCCGACAAACCGCCCGTGCTCGAAGTAGACCTCCAAGCCCGGCCATGCCGCTGTGTGGTCAATGCGGCAAGCGCTCGCCCTGGAGTACGGCTTGCTGGGTGGCTCTCCGAGGAGCACGTCGATGCGGCGGGTAGCCGTGCTTGGCGTTTGACCGAATGTCGCATGGCCGATGCCATTGCCCGTCAGGACCCTGGTTCCTCCGTTTGAGCACGGTCGTCCCAGGGGGATGTCCCGGCGGATGGTTGTCTTCTCACCGGCGACTTGGACGTCGACCTCGGCGCACTGGGCGTAGGAAACGATGAAGCCTCCGTTGAACTGGACCTGACCTGGCGACCCTGAGCAGGGCCTGAAAGTGACCGAGCCGGAACCCTGGCGCAGGTAGAAGCGTGAGCGGGGTGCGACGCTGGTGTAGTCAAGCGAGAGGCGCGTACGCTCGCCGCGAGGGATGCTCACTGTCACCGCGTGACCGGGGTCGACGACGGCGAGAGCCTGAATGAAATGGCTCCGATTGATGGCGGCCGGGTTGGCGTGGCGCAGATAGACCCAGGCGAGCGGCCCGACCGTGACGGTGCCGGTGCGAGCGTTGCGCCAACCGTGGGCCAGCTGACCGGAGACGGTCTGCGAACAACTCACGACGACTCCGCTCCCGGCCTGCCCCGGACCGCCTCCGGCCACTCGGTGCCCTGTGCCGACGTCCGACCGCGTCGCCAGTAACGGCACCGCCACCGCCGCGCACACCGCCAGCACGACCGTGAACGCCACCGCACCAGCCGGCGGTCGCGGCAGCCGTGCGGCAGCCAATCGCAGTCGCCGCTGACTGGCCAGCCGGAGCTCGTGCTCGAGGCCATCGATGAATTCGCTTGTGTTCATGTCTCCTCCTGAGATCTGGCTCGCAGCGCGGCCAGCGCGCGGCTCAAGCGCTTGCGCACCACCTGCTCAGACACCGACTCCTGCCGCGCGATCTCGGCGTAGCTCTGATCGTCGATCACCCTCGCTTCGACAATCCGGCGCTGGCCCGGAGAGAGTCCGGCCAGAAGCTCGTCTCGTTCATCGACCGTCGGCGCATCGACGCTGTGGGCCGGGAGCCTGATGCCCAGCCGCCGGCACAGGCGCGCGTCGACTGCTCCGCGTCGGCGGGCGTCGGCGATCTTGTGGCGCGCGATTCCGGTCAGCCATGCACCGGCGTCGCCGCGCGCGGGATCGAACCGCCGGCGATGCACGAGCGCGGCCGCAAACGTCTCGGCCACCAGGTCAGGAGCCTCGCTGGATCCGGCGTGACGCGCAACATACGCCAGCACGGCATCGACATGCCGGCGGTAGAAGGTGGCGAAGGCATCAGGATCTCGTAGCCACCGCTGCCAGCAGCTCACGATCATCACGCAGGCGCGCCTCGCTCATTCTGTTTCCTATTCGGGCGGAGTCCCCGAATTGTGACGCGGTATCTACTGCGTCGACCCGGAAGTCACGTGCGGGAAGTAGCGAACCAGCTTGTTCCAACGGAAGCCCGGCTGCACCCGGCAGGGGACGTTCTTGAAGGAGAGATGTGACTGCGAGGGATTGCTCGTGTTGGCGCAGCTGGCCGAGAACAGTCCTCGGCTGAGGAAAGCCAGCTCGCCCGGAGAGAAATACGAGTTGTCGCGGTTGGTCGGCTCGCGGACCGACTGACCGAACGGCGTCTCGTCTCCGATCGCCGACAGGGCCCGGAGGTAGCTGGCCGTGCCCGGGTGGTCCGGCCAGCCGGTGGTGTGGGCGTTGGAGGTGGCTTCGAGGCTGGCGGCCAGGTTCCCCATCGCGGCCACGATCTCCCGGTGATAGAGACCGATGAAGTTGATGACGGGAGCGATCTGGTCCAGCGCCGGCACGAGCGCGTCGAGCGCGGGATGAAAGGCCCGGCTGAACCGGGTCACCGCCGGAAGGGCCACGAGGGCGTCGTGCAGGAGCCGGGGCGCCGCGTGGAGCAGCGAGACCGCCGAGGGCGCGAGCGCGACCACGTCTGAGAGCACGGGGCGCAGGAGCGGCGCCACCGGAAGCAACGCATTCACGGACGGGTTGGCCAGTCGCAGCGAGGTGTCAGCCTGGCGCAATGTGCTCCGCAGCCCGGCCAGGAAGGGCGGAAGGGCATCGACGGTCGCACCCAGCGCACGGTTGCGGGCCGCCGTGGCGGAGAGCACCTCGTCTCCAGCCACGATCAGCGAGCGCACCTGGCTCGAGCGCTGGTTGAGCGTGGAGAAGACATCGCCAGTCTCCCGGATCAGGCGCTCGAGGTTGCCGCGTTGCTGATCGAGCGACTGCGAGATCGTTTCCAGATCGGTCACGGCCGGGTCCAGGTTGGCCACGGCCTGGCTGAGCTGCCCGGCTCGGCCGGCGAGCGACGCCGCGCTCCCCTGGAGGAACCTCTGGAGGTCCTGTTGGGCGGAAGGTCCAAAGGTGGCCAGAACCTCATCGAGTTGCTGTACTGGAGCCACCTGGGATGCGCGGAATCAGGCCGCCATCCCGGAGCTTGGGTCCCGCCCTGTTGCCGGGAGACAGCTCCACGTACGCCTCTCCGAGCAGCGTCTTCTGGCGCAGGATGGCTCGCGTGTCCGCCGGGATCGGGGCGTAGCGCGCCGCGAGGTCCATCGTCACCCGTGCCTCGCGGCCCTGGTTGGACAGCGCGCTTACCCGGCCGACGTTCACGCCGGAGATCCGGACATCGGCCCCAGGCTCGAGCAAGCCGCTCTCCGGGAAAAGGGCTTGGACCTCATAGCCCTTCGGGGCGAACGGGACCGTCCCGCCGAACTGCGTCCACACGAAGGCGATCAGCCCGATGCAGGAGAGCGTGAAGGCCACGGCCACCATCACGGCCCCGCGCCTCGGTGCCTGGGTCGTCATGCTCGCCGCTCCCGTCTCACGGCTTGCACCCGAACGTATTTCCCAGGATCTGGCGCAGCAGCTTTCCTGCGGGCAGCGAGCGCAGTGTCTGGCAGCTCGTGACGAGGATCGTCCGCCACACCGGTCCATTGGCGTCAGAGGCGGACACGAAGGAGTCCGCGTTGTGGGCGAACCAGGCGAGCCAGTACAGGAAGCCCGGGTTGCCGTGCCCGGGGTCGTATGCGAGTTCGTTGGTCGAATAGGCCAGAACCTTGAGCGCGTCGACGAGTTCGGGCACCTCCACCGTGAGGTTGTTGGCCAGTCCAGGCAGCTCGCGGGCCACCGGTCCGACCGCGTGCACAAACGCTGGGATCCGGTTCAGCGGCAGGAGCACCGCGCCCTTGAAGAGGACTCGGGTGCGCCTGAGAGTCGTGGGAAGCGACCGGGCGGTCGGCTCGAGAGCGCGGGCGGTCGGACCGAGGGCATTGGCGAAGGTCGTGACGTGTCCGAGCGTCGTGCGCGTCTGCTGGAGGGCGCCGGGAAGGGCCTCGATCGATTGCCGCAGGGCGGCGTCCTGCCCGGCGAGCGCCTTCACCGTGACGTCTCCGGTCTGAATCAGCGTCCGGAGCTGGCCGTTCTCCTGGGCGCCCGCCTGGGCCACCCGGCCCAGGTTGTGAACGATCTGGGACAGCTCGCGGTGACGGGCGCTCAGTAGCTGGCTGACCTGCTGAAGCTGAGAGGTGGTCGGTCCCAGGGCCCGGAGCAGGTTCCGAATGTCCTGGCCTCGTCCGCTGGTGGCCTGCCCGAGCGAGGTGATCAGGCTGGCCAGCCACGTCCGCGTGTCGGTGTCAAGCGAGCGCAGTACCTCGTCGGCGCTAACCGGCACGACCGTCTGGCCCACGGGGATGGTGGCTCCGGACCTGAGCGGTCCGGCCGAGCGATCGCCGGGCCAGATGTTGACCTGCATGTCCTGGAGCGGTGTGCGAGGAACGAGCTCGGCATGGGCGTCCCGGAAGAAGCGCGAGACCTTGGTCGGGTCGATCTGCATGTGAATGATCGCCTCGCCGCCTGAGAGCGAGACCCCTGAGATCTCCCCCACTCGCACGCCGGCCACATTGACCGGCTCGCCCAGGCCGGGCTGGACTCCGGCGGCGGTGGGGAACGCCGCATTGACGTCGTAGTACTGCTGGAAGGGGTTGGGCAGCCGCTGGTTGAGGAGGATGAAGAAGCCGCAGGCGCCGCCCACCACGATCAGCAGAACCAGCGCCAGGAAGTGGCGGCCATATCGGCGGATGGCGAGTCGGGAGCGCTTGCTCATGGGGCGTTCCCGGTCGACTTGAAGTCGGGTGGCACGGAGCGGGCCGCCAAGCTCGGGACGGGCTGGCTCGTGCATGGCACGTCCGGTCGAAAATCGCGGGCCGTGAGATCGCCCACCCAGTGGGGTCGCGCTCCCACGAGTGTCTTCGTTCCCGGGGGAGCTGTGCCCACCAGCTTCTGTCCCAGGGCGCTGCCCGACAGGGTGTTGGGACCCGCGCCGGCCAAAAACCGGGTGTAGGGGCCATCGCCGTCGAAGCTGCCTGACGCGCCGGCCAGGCTGGGCAGGAAGTGCAGGAAGTCCTGGAGCACCGGCCGGCCCGTCGAGAGCGATCCGTCAGGGACGTCCTTGGTCAGGACACCGAGGACGTGAGTGCGCAGGCAGTCCGTGATCTGCTTGCTGACTGGGAACGCGCTGGCCAGCTGAGCCAAGATCGAGGGGAGCTGCTGGAAGGTGGCGGTCAGCGCGTCGAGCAGCGGTCCCCGTGACCCAGGCGCGAGCACGGCGGCCAGCCGGCGGACGATCGGGGTGAGGCGATCAAGCAACGGTGGCGCCGCGGCCAGCGAGGGGCTGAGCGTTCCCGCCAGTCGCGTAACTGGAGGCAGGCGCTCGATCGATGGCGGTCAAGGCCGGTGGCGCGGCCCGCAGGGTCTGATCGAGCCCGGACACCGTCTGGCCAAGCTTGCCGTCGGTCGCGGCGAGCGCGCTCGACGTGCGGTATAGCCCGTCCACCAGCCCGGACAGCTGTGCCGAGCTGGCGGCCAGCGCGCTGGTGACCGAGGCGCCAGAGGACAGAAGGCGGGTCAGATCCCCGGGGGAGGTGCCGCGCAGCGCCCGGGAGATGACGGCCGTGTCCGACAGCACTGGAGCGAAGTGCGGCGCGGCGGCCTTGAGCCCGGCTGTGCCGGTCGCTCCCGGGTGCTCAGGAGCCGAGCCGAGGCCCTGGGCCAGGGCCTCCACGGTGTTGGCCAGGTTGGTCCGGGTGGCCGAATTCAGCACCGACAGCACCTGGTAGAACTGCACCGGGCTGGTCGTCCGCGACAACGGGATCGTGGCGCCATCGTGCAGGTCCGGCGAGCCCGGGGTGCCCGGCTCCAGTTCGAGGTAATAGCTCCCCTCGAGGAATAGGCGGTCTCGGATCCAGACGGTGGCGTCCCGATGCACCGGGAATGCCTGAGAGCCGAGCGTGAATGCGATCTTGGCGCCGTTGCCCTGGCGGGTCACGCCTGTGACCTGGCCGACGTCGACCCCGTCGATCCTGACTGGGTCGCCGGAGCGCACGTTGACGCTGTTTGAAACCACGGCGTAGGCGGTGAACTGGTGACCAAACGGCAGGCTGCGGTTGAAGGCGTAAAACGTGATCACCGCCGCAGCGGCGATCACCATCAATGCCACCACCACGGGGTGGATTCGAGCCCGCCTCCGCCGGCCACCTCGCGGGCGTCTGGGGGTCACGACGCTCACGGCACCAGCCCCGCCTTGCGACCCTCGGCCAGCACTCCGGGCGGAGGAGCTGTGTTGTCGACCACGGTTGAGGTCTGGCCGGGCGATCCGATCCGCTGGCTGCCGCGATACGGCTCGTTCCCCGCCTGGCATTCCGAGGAGTTCTCCTGCGGGTAGTAGTCGATATGCAGATCCGCAGCGGGATTGGGCCGCTCGAACTCCTGCTGGTTGGCGAGCACGGGCATCACCCGCAGCCACGGACCGGTGTGATCGCCCTCGCTCAGCGCGGAGGCGAAGTTGCGCAGCCAGAGCGCGGTGGCGTTGCACGACAGCTGGGCCCGGGCGGCGGCTCGAAGCACCGCGCCGAGCCCGACGAACGCCGACGCCCCGAACGTGGCCAGGTCGTTGCGACCGAGCAGGCGGAAGGCCTCGATCGAGGCCGGGTCGCTGGCCACGCTCTGGACAGCCGAGAGCGCTGTCTGGAGCGCGGAGGCCACCTTGGGGATCGGCTTGAACACCGGGGTCGCGGCGGTGACGATGTCATCGAGGCGCCGAGCCGCCGTGGGCAAGTAACCGGCGGCGGGTCGCAGAGCCGCGGCCAAGCGGGCGATCCGGGCCAGCTCGGGGGTGGAGCGTCTCAGGACACCGGTGGCCAGCGACTCGGTGGGGGCCAACTGATCGATCCCCTGCCCCAGCGCGGGTCGATTGAGCGTCCCGAAGGTGACCGCGCCGGCGGTCAGGAGATGGGTGGCCCTACCGGCCACGGAAGCCAGGACGGTGGTCGTTCCGGCCGTGGCCCTGAGGAAGCGCGCGAGCTGGGTGGCCGGGTCGGCCAGCGTCCCCAAAACTCCCTGGAGCGGTCCGAGCAGGCGCTCGGTGGAGTAGAGGATGTCGTTGATCTCCGCTCCCCTCCCCGCCAGGGTGTCGGCCAGCTCGGCGGTCGCGGCCCGGAAGGCGCGTTGCGTGGATGGAGCGAATGTCCGCAGGGCCGTGTCGAGATCGACGAACGGGAGCTCGTGGCTGGAGCGCGGGTTCTGGCTGAGCGTGAGCGTTCCGCCGTCAGCCACCTTGTGGCCGCCGGTCCCCGGGATCAGCTCCAGGTACTTGGCCCCGAGCACTGAGGCCAGACGGATCCGGTAACGAGTGCGCGAGGAGAGCGGATAGAGGCTCGTCTCGAGCTGGAGTCGCAGTGACGCGTACGGATGGGGCCAGGACCGGCTGGCCGGCTCCGACGTGACGTCGAGGATCTGGCCGACCCGGGCGCCGCCGACGCGCACGTCGGAGTTCTTGGACAACTCGTCGGCGTTGGCGACCTGAACGTTGACCTCGTAGTACCGGACGAACGGGAGGCCGTTGACCGAGATGTAGGACAGGTACACGGCCAGCCCAAGCACAAGGATCGTCAGGGTGCCCACGAGCATCGGGCTCCCAAAGCGCAGTCCGTTGGCGCTTCGGTTGCTCCTCATCGCAGCAGGTAACCGACCAGGGCCTGGAGACCCTCCGGCGCGTCGGCGTGGTAGGCGGGATGGGAGCCGTAACGGGCGCTGCAGCCGGCGACCGGCTTGGTGGCGTAGTTGCCACACGCACCGCCCTTCGGTGCGATCAGCTTGAGCGGCAGGACGTGGGAGGTCGAGTCGTACCGGGACAGCGACGTGGCGACGTAATAGAGGACCGACAGGAAGTACTCCGAGAAGCCGTGGCGCTCCAGGTTCTCGTACAGCTGCGAGGTCAGCTGAGTACTGGCCAGCGAGCGCTGGGCGTAGTTCGTGACCGTGTCGATCAGCGGAGTGGCTGTCCGGATCGCGGGGATCGCGACCTTGATCGCGTGCGCGAACTTGGGAAGTGCCGGCGCGGCCGCGCTGACCAGCGGACCGAGATCCTTCTCCACCCGATCGAGCGAGGGCGCCGCGGCATCGAGCTGCTGGAGCAGCGGCGTGCCATTGATGGCCACGCTGTCGACCTGCTGGAGAGCCGGGTGAAGGGCTGCGAGCAGGCTCGGCAGGCGGGCGATGTCCGCAGCCAAGGGCCCACGGTGGGCGGCCAGCAGCGTGGTGAGTCCGGCACTGCGGTTGACAAAGTCCTTCAGCGCCGGGATGTGTGCGGCCACCTGGGCCGCCAGCGTGTTCGTGCTGTCCAGGATTGATCCAAGCGCTGAGCGCTGCCGCCGCAAGATCGCGATGACCTGCTGAGCGAGCGCGAGCGTGGGGTTGGCTCGGAGCAGGATCTGGTTGAGATCCTGGCCCCGGGCGGCGGTGGTGATCCCAAGCTCGTCCAGCAGCACCTCCACCCGCTGCTGCGTCGGTAGGTCGAAGGTGTTGAACAGGTCCTCGAGGCTGACCGGCTCGGTCGTGTGCGTGACCGGGATCGTGGGCGGGTTTCCGCCGGTGCCCCGCAGGAGCGGACTCGACCGGCTTCCCGGGTCACACTCCAGGTAGTTCTCGGCGATCAGTCCCTCTGGCCGGATCGTGCACGTGGCGTCCCGGTGCAGGGGCATGAAGCGGCGCTCGATGGTGGCTTCGATCCGCGCCTTGAACTGAGGCGTGACCACGACGTTGTCGATCGACCCCGCCGTGGCGCCGGCCACCTTGACGAGCTGGCCAGACACGAGCCCTCGCGCGTCGTCGAAGATGACGTCGAAGCGGGCCTGCGTCGAAGCGCCACCGGCCTGGGTCCGCCACACGCCATATCCGGCCCCGACCGCGGCGGCCACCACGACCACGATCGTCACCAGCCGCCTCACCGCTGATCGTCCTGGGTCAGGCAGATCGTGGCTTGGCCCAGCGTCGCGCCGGGAAGCAGGTCGGGCCGCGGCCAGGGGTTGGAGTGGTCCGCCGCGGGTGGGTTGCCGCCCCCGGGGCAGGGAGCGGTCCGCTTGATGCGCTCACCGTGGAAGGGACCGAGGTGCCCAGACTTCTGTCCGAGCAGATTGAGCAGCCCGCTCAGGCTGCTCCCGCCACCCTGGAGCGTGACCATTCCCTGGAGAAAGTGACCGTTCGCGTCGTAGGTGCCGTCGCTGGCTCCGCCCACTCCATTGAAGAAGCCACCCACGACGTCGGGGGCGTAGGGCCGGAAAGACGACAGCGACGGCGTGATCCGCTTGATCACGCTGGTCAGCGAGTTGATGGCCGGGTCGGCCTGGCTGACCACCGGGGCCAGTCGCTCCAGAGCGGCCTCCGCGGGGCCGGTCAGGGCCTTGAGCGCGGTGAACGTCGGGATCGCGTTCTGCGCGGCCGGCATCAGTGCTCGGAGCAGCGGAGCAAGCCGCTGGGCCACGGGCGTCAGATGGACCAGGGCCGGGTCGAGGGCCCGGAGGGTCGTTCGAACCCTTGACAGGGTCCCGTCGGCGTGGCGGAGCACGGAAGGAGCCCGGGAGAAGATGTCTGCGAGGCTCGAGCGTTTGGCCGCGACCTCTCGCAGGACCGAGGCGGTGGCATCGACGGCGCCCCCCAGGTGGGTGCTGGGGGCAGCCAGCGCTGTCGATAGGCGACCGGTGGCGGCAACCAACTGGGCCAGCGCCGGACGGTCGGCCACGACCTCCTGACCCAGGCCGGATAGCTGGCTGGCGGCCGGCCAGAGGTACTCGCTGGCTCGGTTGAACTGGGACGCAGTGGGCTGCGAGACGAGGGTGGCACCCTGCGCCAGGATCTTGTCCACGGCTGAGCGGACCCGGGGTGTGAAGGAGTTCAGGAGGGTGTCGAGATCGACGATCCCGCGGGTCTGGGTGGGCGGAAGGACGCCGCCGCTGGGGATCGGTGCGCCGGTACCGGGGCTGAGCGATACGAACCGGTTGGCCACGCCCGTAAGGCTGAGCTCGCCGATCGTGGCGATCGTGCCCTGGCGCAGTGGCGCCGCGTTCCCGGAGATATCGAGCTCGACGTCGGCCAGGCCGTTGTTGGTGAGGGTGATCGGGCCGACGGAGCCCACCTGGACCCCGCCGATCGTCACCTTGTCTCCGCTCACGAGCTGTCCGGCGTCCGCGAAGTCGGCGTGGAGGACGTAGGCTGGACTGCCGGCGGTCAGGACCAGCGCGAGCGCCACCACGGCGAGTACGAGAGCGCCGATGCCGGCCAGGCGACCGGCGCGCGGGGCTCTGGCCAGCGAGCCGCTGCTCGGGGTGGTAACGCTGCTCCCGTTCGCAGACGCGGACACGACTTCAGCCTCCGATTGGGGCCCGGGCGTTTCCACCCCAGAACAGCGCGGTCCCCACGAGGCCGATCAGGTGAATCCCCAGGATGTTCACGAACATCGATCGGGCCGTAGCCCGTCCAACGCCCACCGGCCCGCCCGTCACGTGATAGCCGTAGTAGATGCAGACCAGCACGATCATCGTGGCCATGGCCATGCACTTGAGCCCGGAGTAGAGGAAGTCAAGCGGCGACTGGTACTCCCAGAACAGCTCGAGATAGCCCCCTTTGGAAACCTGCCCGAGCTCGATCACGTCGGCCAGGTATGAGGCCACGAAGCCGACGGCTACCGAGATCATGTACAGGAACGGGAGCACCAGCCACGTGCCGAGCAGCCGGGTCGCCCCCAGGTAGAGCACCGAATCAAGGCCCATCACCTCGAGGGCGTCGATCTCGTCTGAAATCCGCATCGATCCCAGCTCGGCCACGAAGCCCGTGCCCACCTTGGCGGCCATCATGTAGCCGAAGGCGTAGGGGATCACCTCGCGCAGGTCGCACAGGGCCGTAATGGCGCCTGTCGAGGACGGCGCGCCGACGGTTTTGGCCGCGTACGCCCCCTCGATTCCGCACTGAAGCCCCAGGATGAAGACGAGCCCGAGGACGATGATCGCCGAGCCCGTGATCAGGATGCCCGCCTGCCGCAACGTCTCGCCGATAAAGCGCAGCACCCGGCCGTTCAGCACCCCGGCCACCACGCGAGCGCAGAATGCCGACGCCGACCCGAATGCGGAGAGCGCGGCAATCATCCCGGTGGCCCCCCGGGGCTCGCCGTTCGGCCGTGGGCACGGAAGGCGAGGGGACCGATCATCGCGGCACGTTCAGGGCCGGGTGGGTGGCCAGCAGCGTCTGGGTGAACGTGTAGTCGATCGCGCCGATCCCGAGAAACGCGATCACCACCGCCTGGTTCACCGCCCGCCCGACTCCCTCCGCGCCGCCGGACGCCGTCAGCCCCTTGTAACAGCACACGATCGCGATCATGCCCCCGAAAATCGTGGCCTTGAGCAGCATCGCCTCGAACTCCGCGGTACTGGCCTGGGCGAAGAAGGTGGAGAAGAACGGGCCGATCTGGGCGCCGTTTGACAGCGTCACGAACACCCCGCCGAGCGTCCCGAACAGGAGCGCATAGATCGAGAACAGCGGGCACAGCAACATCAGCGAGAGGAAGCGCGGGACGACCAGGCTTTTGATCGGGTCCACGCCGAGCACCATCAGCGCATCGAGCTCCTCGCGGATCCGCCGCGCCCCGAGGTCCGCAGTCATTGCCGTCCCGGCCACGCCAGCCATCACGATCGCCACGACCAGTGGCGCGAACTCCCGCATCACGATGATCACGAAGATCCCGCCCAGGCGATCCATCGCGCCCAACAGGTTGAGGAAGTTCCCTACCTCGATCCCCGCCGGTCCGTATGTGAAGGCCAGCGAGGCCACGATCATGGGGAACCAGCCCAGTCGCAGCGCGAACAGGAACTGATCGACGAATTCGGGCCCGTAGTCGTACGGAGGCGTGAGAGCAGCCACCACTGTCCTGCGTAACAGCAGAACCATCGCGCCGATGGACTGGATGAAGTCCCGCAGCGGCAAATAGCCGTACCTGAATACAACCTCCATCTGTCCGACCCGCTCTCCTCTCTCCCGCGCTTCTCGGACAGCCCTGCTGGGAAGCGGCCGGATCATATGTGGCCCGAGGTCCGGCTTACAACGGGGAACCGATCGGTGGGATGGCGGTCACCGGCGCATTCGTGGGTACGCGCGGACGAAAGCGGACCTTCCGCGAGCGACAGCCGACCTTCCGTAACACTCGGTGATCGTCAATTCGTTTGTTACAAAACGGGCGAAAGACGCCCTTTTTGTCACGCGAGCGCCAATCGAGGAGAAAGTTGTGACCAAAGGTAGATTCCCCGCATGAAGCGCAAGCAGCTAGCGCGCCTGCTTCTGGCGCTGGGCGTCGCCGGGGCCTGTGTGCTCCCGGCCACCGCATCCGCATCCACCGGGCCGGTACTTCCGCTCTCGCACGCCGGGCGCTGGATAACCGACGCCCGGGGGCATGTGGTCGTGTTCCACGGGACCAACATGGTCTACAAGCTGGCGCCCTTCTATCCCGCGGCCACCGGCTTCGGAGCCGACGACGCCGCCTTCCTGCGCCACCTCGGATTCAACGCCGTGCGAGTCGGGGTGATCTGGCAGGCGCTCGAGCCGCGACCCGGCGTGTTTGAGAAGTCCTACCTCAACCACATCGCGGCCACGGTGAACGTACTCGCTCGGTACGGAATCGTGTCGATCCTCGACTTTCACCAGGACCAGTACAACCAGCTGTTCGAGGGTGAGGGATTCCCCGCATGGTCGGTTCAGAGCGACGGTCTTCCGAACACCAAGACGGCGTTTCCTGACGGCTACGAGGTAAACCCAGCGCTCCAGCGCGCGTTTGAGAACTTCTGGTCTGATAACGCTGGCCCGGGGAACATCGGCCTGCAGGAGCGCTATGCCGCCGCCTGGAAAATCGTGGCCAAGCGCTTCCGTGAGGACTCCTCGGTCCTTGGCTTCGAGATCATGAACGAGCCCTTCCCGGGCAGCGATTACGTGCGCTGCGCCTCGCCGGCGGGGTGCCCCACGTCTGACGCCGAGCTCACCTCGCTGGAGCGCAAGGTCGACCACGCCATCCGCTCGGTTGACCACCGCACCCTGGTCTTCCAGGAGCCATACGTGACGTTCAACTTCGGGTACGCGGATCACGTCGGCTCACTCGATGACCGCAACTCGGTTTTCGCCTGGCATGACTACTGCCTCACGGGCACTTCGCCGTGCTCGAGCAACACCAAGACGATGCAGAACGCCGCCGCGTTCGTAGCCAAGACCCACGAGGGCACGTTCATGACCGAATACGGCGCGACGACCAGCGCCAAGGGAAACGACTACATCGTCTCGCTGGCCGACAAGTACATGGTCCCGTGGACCGAATGGGCCTACTGCACGTGTGGCGACCCAACGGGGTCGCCCGACGAGGGGATGGTGCTCAATCCCCACAAGCCCCCCTCGAAGTCAAACCTTAGGCCGAGCATCATCCACGCCCTCGTCGAGCCTTATCCGCAGGTCGTTTCAGGGACTCCGCTGGCCTGGGGGTTCGATCGCGCGAAGAAGATTTTCCACTTCAGCTACACGACCCAAAAGGCGTCCGGGCGAGGCAGGTTTCCGATCGGGTCGATCACGCGGATCGAGGTCCCAACGCTCGTGTTTGCGCACCGCTACGGGGTTCAGGTCCTTGGCGGTTCGGTGGCCGGCGAGTCCCGCGGCGCCTTGCTGATCGCTTCCTGCGGCGGCTACAAGACGATTCGGGTGAAGATCACGCCCCACGGCCGAACTCGCGGCTCGTGCCACCCCGCCAACGCTTGAAGCAACCCACGCCGGGTATCTAAAGCAGCGGCAAAACCCCACCATTTAGGAGGTGCCGGCGTGGCTAAGGATCACGGTCCGAGCGTCAAAAACGACAAGCAGTACGAGGGCCTTCGCAAGAAGGGGATGAGCAAGTCACGAGCCGCCGCGATCTCGAACTCCCCGGGCTCATCGAGCCGGGGTGGCAAGAGCAGCGGATCGACCCAGAGCAGGAAGAGCTCGGGCTCGGGCAGCGGCGGGAACAAGGCCCAGAAGGCAGCGGCCGGGCGCAAGGGCGGGAAGAAGTCGAGCTAGCCAGACCAGACGAGCTCCGCCGCCAGAGGCGAGTGGTCGGAGAGGCCATCGGCTCGCCACTCATCCAGGTATTCGAGCCAGGTCACGCTGACCTCGGCTGAAGCGATCAGGTGATCGAGGCGGTAGCCACCGCGCCAGCGTCCCCATTCCCAGCTGATCTCGCGGACCTCAGCTCCGTGCAGCTCTCGGAAGGCGTCCCGGAATCCGAACGGCTCGAGACCCTTGATCAGCGCCAGCTCGGCATCGTCCCAACGTTGGCCGCGGTCCTGACGAAGCCGGCCGTAGCGATCCCGGGCGAATGTCCACACGCGGCCGTCGGGGTGCTCCTTGCGGGGAGTGTTCAAATCGCCGCACACGACGCGCGGACCGCTCCCGGCCGCGAGATGGCGATGAACGGCCTCGTGGGTAAGTACCTTGGCCATCCCGGGCGATGGACTGATGGGAGAGTGGACGCCCACCAGCTCGAGACCGTTGGTCCGGACGGCCAGCACCCGTTCGCTCCAGGGCAGCTCGCCGACGGCCACTTCGCCGGCTTTCCAACGGGACGCGACCAGGACGCTGAGCGGGCGCCGAGGGGGATCCTCACGCGGTGCGAGCTTCGCCACGTCGACGTACTCATGCCCGTCCTCCGTTAGAGCGGCAATCCAGCGCGGCGCGGTGGCGGGAGCGACCTCCTGGAGGCAGACGAGGTCGCAGCGGTAATCGCGCACCCGCGCCACCTGCTCTTCGAGCCGCGTTACTCGGCCGGCCACGTTCCAGCACAACAGGTTGGCCCGATTCACGGCCGACGTCGGAAGGGGTGCGAAACCCGCCGCCCCCCGCTCGGAAGGCGCGAAACCGCCTTCCACACTATACTTTCTGAAGCATGCAAATCTTCGTACGGCTACTCGGATTCCTGCGTCCCTACCGCAGGCCGGTGATCGTTTCCTCTGTGTTCGCGGGGCTCGCCATGGGCGCCACCGTTCTGATTCCGTGGCTGACCGGCGAAGCGATCAACGGGATCCGAAATCACGACCGGCACATCCTGATCGTATGGGCGATCGCGATCGGGGTCGCCGGCGTGCTGCGCCTGGGCCTGAGCGCGTCGCGGCGGCTGGTCGCCGGGCGCGTCTCGCTGGGGGTTGAGCTGGATCTGCGCAACCACCTCTACGAGCACCTGCAGCGCCTCGAGCTGTCGTTCTTCGACCGTCAGCAGACGGGTCAACTCATGTCGCGAGCCACGGTCGACCTCCAGAGCGTGCGGTTCTTCCTGGGCTACGGCCTGATCTTCATCGGGCAATCTGCACTCACGATCCTGCTGGCCGCGGTGGCAATGTTCATCCTCCAGCCTGAGCTGGCGGCGCTGTCGCTCGCCCCGGTCCCGTTCGTCATCCTGATCGCGCACCGGTACGGCAAGCACTCGCGTCCCGCCCTCCAAGAGGCGCAGCAGCGGATCGCCGAGCTGACGGCCGACGCGGAGGAGAACGTCTCCGGCATCCGGGTGATCAAGGCCTTCGCCCAGGAGCAGCGCCAGCTCAGCCTGTTCCGGCGTTCGGTGGGCCGGGTGTTCGACCAGCAGATGACTGCCACGCGGATCCAGGCCCGGTACACGCCGCTGATCAGCTTCCTGCCCAACCTCGGCCTGGCCGTCGTGCTGCTCGTCGGGGGCACCGACGTGATCAATCACACGCTGACGTTGGGCGCCTTCACCGCCTTTTACGCCTACCTGCTGATGCTGATCTCGCCGATGCGCACGCTGGGCTACATGCTCAGCGCGGCCCAGCGGGCCACCGCCTCGGGCGCCCGGATCTTCCAGATCCTGGATCGGGCTCCGGCGATGACGGTCCCACCCGGCGCCCCGGGGCTCCCGCCCGGAGAGGGTCGCGTTTCCTTTGACCACGTCGCTCTGACCTTCCCGGGCAGTCGCGACCCGGCGCTGCGCGATGTGAATTTCGAGGTCCTGCCGGGTCAGACCGTCGCCCTGGTCGGCGCGATGGGCTCGGGAAAGACCGCGCTGATCTCCCTTCTCCCACGGCTTTACGACGTCACCGAGGGCAGCGTGATCATCGACGGGGCTCGGGTGAACGAGGTCGACCCGCCGAGCCTCCGCCGGGAGATCGCACTCGTTACCGACGACCCGTTCCTGTTCTCGGCGACCGTGCACGACAACATCGCCTACGCGCGGCCCGGAGCCACGCGTGGCGAGGTCGAGCGGGCCGCCCGCGTAGCCCAGGCGGACGGGTTCATCGAGGCTCTCCCCAAGGGCTATGACACGCTGATCGGCGAGCGGGGGCTCACGCTCTCCGGAGGGCAGCGCCAGCGGATCGCCATCGCGCGGGCGGTACTGGCCGACCCCCGCATCCTGATCCTGGACGACGCCACGTCGTCGGTCGATGCCTCGACCGAGCAGGAGATCAAGCTCGCCCTCCGGGATGTCATGGCCGGCCGGACGACGTTCGTGATCGCCCACCGCCTGTCGACGATCGCTCTGGCGGACGAGATCGTCGTGCTGGATGCCGGAACGGTGGCGGCGCGGGGCACTCACGACGAGCTGCTCGAGAGCTCCCCTCTGTATCGGGAGATCGTCGAGAAGGGCATGCCTGATCAGGTGTTCATCAACCGCAAGCCGCTGGAGGCGGAGGTGGCCGGACTGTGAGCTCGCGCCTCGCCGAGATTCGCCGTCGCCTGCGGGCTACCTCCGGCCGCCGGCGCAAGCTCCGCGGTCTGATCCAGATCCTGTCCCCCTACAAGTGGCGGGTGCTGGCGATGTTCGTGTCGCTGTTGGCGGCCACGGCCGCTGCATTGGCTCCTGCACCGCTGGCCAAGCTGGCCATCGACACCGGAATCGAGCGCCACGACACTGGAACGCTGTACGTGGTGGTGGCTGCGTTTCTGGGCTCGGCGCTGATCTACGCCGCCGCCACATATGCCCAGACCTACCTCGTCGGCTGGGTGGGCCAACGCGCGCTCCAGGACCTGCGGATGCAGCTGATGGCACACCTCCAGCGGCTCTCGATCGGCTTCTACTCGCGTAACCGGGCTGGCGTGATCATCTCGCGGCTCACCAACGACGTCGAGGCGCTCGATCAGTTGGTCGAGGATGGGCTGGCCACGCTCATCCAGTCGGGGCTGACACTGATCGGGGTGGTGGCGATCCTGCTGGTCATGGACACCCACCTGGCCCTGCTCACCTTCCTGGCGCTGCCGATCCTGGCCATCGGCGGGCTGGCCTTCCGGATTGCGTCGGCGGACGCCTACCGCCTGACCCGCGAAAAGATCGCGACGATCACCGGCTACCTCCAGGAGACCCTGTCTGGCATCAGGGTCGTGCGGGCGTTCGGTCAGGAGCCGCGCCACATCCGGCAGTTCCGTGAGCTGAACGAGGAGAACCGCGAGGCCAACATGACCACCGTCAAGCTGAACGCGGCCTACTTCCCGGCGGTCGAGTTTCTGTCCGCGCTGGTCACGGTGGAGATCCTGGTCGCCGGGGGGATCGAGTTCATCGACGGCCATACCTCGACGGGCGTCGTGTTCGCGTTCATCGCCGCGCTGAACAACTTCTTCGACCCTATCCAGCAGCTGTCGCAGCTCTACACGACCTACCAGTCGGGCATGGCGGCCCTCGACAAGATCTTCCTGCTGCTGGACGAGCAGCCCGAGCTGGTGGATGCGCCTGAGGCTGTGGATCTGGCCACGATTCGGGGTGAGCTCCGCTTTGACGACGTCTCCTTCCGTTACGGCGGGAAGCCGGGCGGCGAGCAGACGCCGCTTGACACCGAGGACGCGGGCGGGTCCCCGGGCGATGCAGGCTGGGCGCTTCGCGACCTCGACCTGGTGGTCCCGCCCGGCCAGACGCTTGCGCTGGTGGGCGAGACCGGAGCCGGAAAATCGACCTTCGCCAAGCTCGTGGCGCGCTTCTATGACCCAACGGTGGGACGGATCCTCGTCGATGGCCACGATCTTCGTGACGTGACGATGCACTCGCTGCGCTCCCAGATGGGGATCGTCCCGCAGGAAGGCTTCCTGTTCAGCGGGACGATTCGGGACAACATCTCCTTCGGCCGTCCGTCGGCCTCCCAGGACGAGATCGAAGCCGCCGCCCGCGCGGTCGGCGCTCACTCCTTCATCGAAGCGCTCGAGCACGGATATGACACCCAGGTGGGTGAGCGCGGGGTCAAGCTCTCAGCCGGCCAGCGTCAGCTGCTCGCGTTCGCGCGCGCGCTCGTGGCCGACCCCCGAATTCTCGTGCTGGACGAGGCCACCTCAAACGTCGACGTGCACACAGAAACGCTGATTGAGGATGGGCTTCGCCGGCTGCTGGCCAGCCGGACCGCGATCGTGATCGCCCACCGCCTGTCCACGATCCGCCGGGCATCCAGGATTATTGTTCTTGAGCATGGCCAGATCGTCGAACAGGGAACCCACGAGGAGCTGCTCGAGGCCGAGGGGCATTACTGGCGCCTGTATCGCGACTGGGCCGAGCAAGCGGCGGCCTGAGGTCTGCGGCAGACTGAGGCGATGGTCAGTGTCCATCGCCTGAACATCACACCGGTCAAGGGGACACGGCTGCGTGAAGTTTCCGAGGTCAGACTCGACGGCTGCGGCGTACGCGAGAACCGGCGGTTTTTCCTCATCGACGATGCCGATGAGATGGTGAACTCGCTGCGCCTGGGTGCTCTTCATACGGCCGCCTCGACGTACTCAGATGAGGAGCGTCGGTTGACGCTCGAGCTCCCGGACGGGCGGCTCGTGGACGGGCCTGTGGAGCTGGGAGCTGAGGTCGCGACGAAGTTCTACTCGCTGACCAAGCCAGCTCGGCTGGTCGAGGGGCCCTGGTCTGAGGCGATCAGTGAGCTGGCGGGCAAGTCGCTGCGACTCGTGGAGGCTGACGAGGACGGCGCGGTCGACCGCGGACCAGACGGAGCGGTGTCGGTCATCTCGCAGGCCTCCCTGGACCGCCTGGCGTCGGTGGGCGGGCTCGATGGGATCGACTCGCGGCGCTTCCGGATGCTGATCGAGGTGGACGGCCTGGAGGCGCACGATGAGGACGGTTGGGTGGGCTCGTTGGTTCGGCTGGGTGAGGCGCTCGTGGCCTTTGGCGGTCATGTGGGGCGATGCAACATCACGGCCCGCAACCCGGTCACCGGCACCGTGGATGCGCCCACCCTGAAGTTCCTGGGCCAATACCGGCGTGAGGTCGAGAGCACCGAGCCGCTGCCATTCGGCGTCTACGGGCGCGTCGTCGAGCCGGGGATGATCCGGGTGGGCGACCCGGTGGCGGTGGAGGGATAGGCTCCCTGCCATGAGCGAGGCTCAGGCTGCGGTCGAGCAGCGGGTCCAGGTGGAGGTCTCAGACCACGTGGCCACGGTCACGCTGTCCCGGCCCGAAAAGCACAACGCGCTTGACCTGGCCATGTTCGACGGGATCATCGCGGCCGCGGACGAGGTGCGCACCACCCCCGGGGTTCGCGTCGTTGTGCTTCACGGCGAGGGTCCGAGCTTCTGCTCAGGCCTTGACCTCGCCAGCATCATGTCCGAGCCTGGAGCGCTCGATGAGGGGAACAGCGCCCTCACCGGTCCGGTCCCAAACCGTTTCCAGCGCGTGGCCTACGACTGGGTCACGCTGCCCGTCCCCGTGATCGCGGCCCTCCATGGGAACTGTCTGGGCGGCGGGCTCCAGATCGCACTCGGAGCCGACATCCGGATCGCGACGCCGACGGTGCGGATGTCGGTGATGGAGGGCAAATGGGGCCTCGTCCCCGACATGTCGATCACCCGCACCCTGCCTCGCCTGGTCGGGATCGACGTGGCCAAGGAGCTGACGTTCACGGCCCGGATCTTTGACGGCGAGGAGGCGCTGGGCCTGGGAGTCGTGACGCGGCTGGCCGAGGATCCGCTGGCGGCGGCGCAAGAGCTGGCTTTTGAAATCGCGGGTCGGTCGCCAGATGCGGTGCGGGCGGCGAAGCGGCTGTTCGAGGAGTCGTGGACGGCGCCCGCGGAGGAGACCCTGCGTTTGGAGGCTGAGCTCCAGCGCCAGCTGATCGGCTCACCCAACCAGCTGGCCGCCGTCACCGCCGGCATGACCAAACAGCCGCCGGAGTTCACCGATCCCGATCCACGGTGAGGGTGCCAGAGCGCCAGGGCGGTAGAGCGCTGACGCCCCAGCCGGACGCAGGAAGGGTTTGACCCCGGGCGGCGTCTTTAAAGTCCTAGGACAAGATCCCTAGGACAAGTTCACCCGAACAGGAGCGATTCATGAATGCGGCCACCGTTTATCCAGTCCGACGCTTTGCCGCCGGCGCCATTCTGATCCTGGCGCTGGTCGCGGCCGGTTGCGGCTCGTCCCCCAGCCATCACACCTCCCATAGCTCCACACCTAAGCCCGCCAGCAGCTCCGGAGCCTCGTCCAGCGGCTCTTCGAGTGGGTCGTCTTCCGGTGGGTCGTCTTCCGGTGGGTCGTCTTCCGGTGGGTCGTCTTCCGGTGGGTCGTCTTCCGGTGGGTCGTCTTCCGGAGGTTCTGGAGGAGCGTCCGCTTCTGGCGGAGGATCCTCTGGCGGGTCGTCCTCCGGCGGAGCGTCCGCTTCGGGTATCCCGCAGGGTGCCAATGCCGGCGATGGCGACTCGGATAACCACGGCGGCCCGAGCGATGGGGACGGCAACCTCTAGACGGCTGCTGGGGGCGAGCGCAACGGTGATCCTCTGTGCCGCCTGCGGCGGCCCGGGTCCCTATGGCTCGGCCGGCGCCTCGGCCCGCTCGAAGCCCAGTACCTCACCCCCCTCGAAGCCGCGCTCGAGCTTCAGCTGGCTCAAGCCCCAGCCGCCGCCGACCGGGTGGAGACAGGTGACGATCCCATCCGGGGCGGCGGTGGCCTATCCAGCCAGCTGGCATCCCCAGCACGGGGACGCGGGCACGGCAACGGCCGCGCTGCTGACTCGTCGAGGCGCGTTCCTGGGCTACCTGAACATCACCCCACGCCAGGGACCCGAGCAGCTGACCGGCTGGGCCGCCTTCCGCCTTCACCACAACCGTGAGGAGGGAGACAGTCACGTCAGAGAACTCGCCTCGGCTACCGGGCTGCACTTCCGGACCGGTCGGGGAAGTTGTGTGGAGGACTCATACGCGACCACCATCCATGCCCATTTCGTGGAGATCGCGTGCTTGGTGGCGGGGGCCAAGGCCACGACCGTAATCGTTGGCGCAGCACCACCCGCCGACTGGTCCCAGCCAGGGGCCGGTGATCGAGCGGGCGATCGATGGGTTCGAGACGTAGGGTCAGACCAATCGCAACCCACCCCGTCGCGCCTTGTTCCGGCCACCCCATGTGTCGGTCTGGCTGTGGCAGTTCGGGCACAGCAGCTGAAGATTTTCGATCCGGTTGTCGTGACCATCGCCGTTGATGTGATGTAACTCGAACGAGAGGGGTCGGCCCTGCCACTCGGTGAGTCCGCAGCCTTCGCATCGTTCGGGCTTGAGTCCCTCCCTGAGGAGTCTCATCTTGAGGTGGTACCGGTTGTACCTACTGCCCTCGACGAGCATCAGTTTGGTTGGCGTGCGCCGCGGCCTCGCCTCGATCACCCCGCGCTTCACCGCGTCGTACCACGCGTTGCGACTGAAACCGAATTGCCGCATGCATTCGTTCGTCGAGTGGCCTTGTTGGTAGAAAGCCCGGATTTGACCCCAGTCGTATCTCTGGGCGAACTCACGCCGTGCCGGAACGCCAAGCCGTTGCATGTGAAAGCAAACCGTGGGACGAGAAACCCCGATGCGCTCAGCGATCTCGGCTCCAGTAAGCCCCTTGGCAAGCAGCAGGCGGACCTGCTCGCGTGTCGCTCCCCGAGGCACTCGGAGAACGTCTTCCGGCCGGGAGTCGACATCGCCCCGCTCGACGGCGTGATGCCATGCTCCGCTGGAGATATTGAAGCGCTGCCGGCATTCTGCTGCCGAGTGACCAGCATCGTGAAACGCGCGAATCACTGACCAGTCATACTTGTGAGCGGCCACGAACATATGTTCGCACCGCGGCCGGACAGACAGCCCCCGCTTGGCGCCCCTGCGAGGAGAGGCCGAGGGCAAAAGGCAGACGCCCTGAGCGACGGGGAAATCTAACTGGGGATCCAGGATTCGAACCTGGACTAACTCGTCCAGAGCGAGTCGTGCTGCCGTTACACTAATCCCCAGAGTATTGGTAGGACCGACTGTAGAGTGACACGTCCACCCTCTCGAGCCGGGGGCCGACGATAGCGTAGTCGCGGTCCGCCGAATCGCGTATCGCGGTCTGCTCGCCGCTAACCGCGGGCCTCAGATCTCTCCCAGTTCCACCGATAGGTCTCCCAGCTCCCCCGCCCGGTCGCCCACCTGCGCGCCGGAGCTGATCAGCCGCCGCGCGTGCTCCAGGTCGTCTGAGCGGCCCACGGACAGCGCCGCCAGCACCCGGCCGTCACCGAGGTACCAGACGGAGAACTCGCCGTCGTCGATCGAGCCTCGGACGACTTCCTGGTCCCAGTCGGAGGCGGGGCCCACGTACTCGAGCGACGCCCAGTCGGAGAGGTCGGAGAAGAAGTACGGGATCACATCGTGGGGCTGATTGCGCCCGAGCATGTTCAGGGCGGCCGTCTTGCCCTGGTTGAACGCCACGTCCCAGTGCTCGATCCGCAGCCGCCGGCCGTGGATCACGCTCTCGTATTCCGCGATGTCGCCCGCGGCGTAGACACCCGGCACCGCGCTCTGGAGGCCCGAGTCGACCACCACGCCCCCGCTCTCGCCCAGCTCGAGTCCCGCCCCCCGGGCCAGCGTGACCTCGGGCGCGACGCCGGCGCCGATCACGACGGCATCGGCCTCAAGCTCCAAGCCGTTCTGGGTGATCACCTTCTGCACGCGGCCATCGGCGCCCTCGAAACGCTCCAGGGAGTCGTTGGCGTGGATCCCGATCCCGTGCTCGCGCAGCCGGCCTTCGAAAAAGCGGCCGGCCTGCTCGCCGAAGCCGCGGCTGAGGACGACCGGCTCGAGCATCACGAGCTCGCAGGCGCTGCCGAGCTCGGTCAGCGACGCGGCCACCTCGGCGGCGATGTAGGAGCCGCCGATCAGTACCACCCGCTTGCCCGCGGCGTCCTCCCGGATCGCGTCACTGTTGCCCAGCGTGCGCAGGTAGTGGATTCCGCTCAGCTCACACCCGGGAACGTTCAGCCGGCGCACGTTGGCCCCCGTGGCAAGCAGCGCCTTGTCAAACCTGACCTCGTCCCGGTTTGAGAGCTTGAGCGTGCGCTGCTCCAGGTCGATCTCCAAGACCGAAACCCGCGTCAGCGCCTCGACCTGCTGCTCCTGGTACCAGTCGGGTGGACGGAACAGCACCTCCTCGCGCGGCTTCCCGCCGCGGAGGTAGTCCTTCGAGCAGTCGGGGCGGTTGTAGGGGAGGTCGGGCTCGCGACCAATCACGAGGATCGAGCCCTCGGCGCCCTCCTCGCGCAGCCAGCGGGCGCAGTTTCCTGAGGCGAGGCCGCCGCCCAGGAGCGCGTATTCGACGTGGCGCGCGGTCATCGCTCCCGTCTCACCGGGCCATACGTCACTTACGCCGGGAGGCCCCGGCAGCAGCGGGAGCGAACTGGGGGGTGATCTCGGCCTCGAGCCCTGGGTCGAGGATCAGCATCACCTGATCCCCGGGCTCGATCACGGTGTCGCCCTGGGGGACAAATCCGCCGCCTCCTCGCAGGACGGAGATGATCAGCGAACCGGTTGGGAGCTGAACATCCTCGACGCGGCTCCCCGCGGCCGCAGAGCCCTCCCCCACCTCGACCTCGATGATCTCGAGATGCTCCTCCTCCAGGGCCAGCAGCTGGACCAGACCGTACTCCGGCACCTCGTGCTCGATCAGCCGGAGGATCAGGTCGGTGGCCGACACGGCCGGCTGCACGCCCAGCAGTCTGAAGTGCTGGAGGTTGCGGGGGTTGTTGACGCGGGCCACGATCCTCTGGCAGCCGTATTTCTCCTTGGCCATCTGGCAGATGAGGATGTTGTCCTCGTCGTCGCCGGTGACGGCGATCATCAGGTCGGCCCGCCCGATCCCCGCCCGCTCGAGAACCCAGAGCTCGGTGGCGTCGCCGTACTGGATCGCGTGCCGGAGCTCCTCCTCGACCACCCGAAAGCGCGCATGGTCTGACTCGATCAGGGTCACCTCCTGGTCACGGCCGATCAGCTCGCGGGCCAGGTTCCAGCCCACCTTGCCCGCGCCGGCCACGATCACGTACATGACAGGACCCCTCGGCCTCGATCCAGGCCCGCGCTCACCGCGACAGCACCATGTTTGACGCCTCGTCGATCGCCTGCTGCGTCGGGCAGACGGTGTGCAGCCCCTGCTCGGCGTACCAGGTGGCGCGGCCGGGATCGGCCACGCGGACGACCACGCGCGGCACCTTGAAGCGCCGCTGGGCGATCTGGGCGATGACGAGGTTGGTGTTATCGCCGCTGGTGGCCGCCAGGAACACGTCGGCCTGCTCTATCCCCGCCTCGATCAGCGCGTCTATCTCGAGCGCCGTGCCCACAGTGAACCGCCCCCCGGCGTCCTCCCACGAGGTCGTCTGGTCCTTATCCAGCCGCTCGTGGGACAGGGGATCGGAGTCCAGCACGGTCACCTCGTGCCCGGCATCCAGGGCCTTCTTGGCCACGGCCGAGCCGACCCGGCCACACCCAACGATCGTGATCAGCATGCGGGCGTGAATCTAGCGGTTGCGGTGTGGGGGATGTGCGGCATTTGCAAAGGGTTGCGGCTGCGGGGGTGGAGGGCTATTCGAGCAGCGCCATCGCGACGCGTCGAAGCCCTCCCCTGAGAAGCCCAGTACCGGAGCTACGTGATGATCGGGATTATCAGGATGGCCACGATGTTGGCCACCTTGATCATCGGGTTGATGGCCGGGCCGGCGGTGTCCTTGTAGGGGTCACCCACCGTGTCGCCGGTCACCGCCGCGGCATGGGCCTCGGAGCCCTTTCCGCCGAACTCTCCGTCCTCGATCAGCTTCTTGGCGTTGTCCCACGCGCCACCGCCGGAGGTCATCGCGATGGCCATGAACAGACCGACGACGATCACCCCGATCAAAAGCCCACCCAGCGCTTCGACGCTGATCAGTCCAACGACCAGCGTGACGACGATCGGGATCAGTGCGGGCAGGATCATCTCCCGCTGAGCGGAGCGGGTCACGAGGCTGACCGCGGTTCCGTACTCCGGCGTGTCGGTCCCCTGCATGATCCCCGGCTTCTCCCTGAACTGGCGCCGGACCTCCTCGACCACCGCCCCGCCGGCCCGTCCGACGGCCTCCATCGAAAGCGACGCGAACAGGTACACCATCATCCCGCCCACGAGCAGGCCAATCAGCACCGGCGGGTTGCCCAGGGTGAAGTTTGCGATCGTGTGCCGGAGTGCCAGCTCGCGCTGGAAGGCGTCGAACAGCACGAGCGCCGCGAGGGCGGCCGAGCCGATCGCATACCCCTTCGTCACCGCCTTGGTGGTGTTGCCGACCGCGTCGAGCGGGTCGGTCACGTTCCGGACCTCCTCGGGGAGATCGGCCATCTCGGCGATGCCGCCGGCGTTATCCGTGATCGGGCCGAATGCGTCCAGAGCGACGATCAAGCCCATCAGCGACAGCTGGGCCATCACGGCGACGCCGATGCCGTAGATCCCCGCGGTGCCGCCGCCGGCCAGCTTCCAGGAACCGAGGATGCCCAGGGCGATCACGATCGCCGGGGCGGCGGTGGCCTGCATGCCGGACGCGAGCCCCTGAATGATGTTCGTGGCGTGACCCGTGATCGAAGCGCGCGCGGTCCGCTTGACGGGGCCGAAGCGGGTCGACGTGTAGTAGTCGGTGATCACGAACAGGAGGCCCGTGATCCCGAGGCCGATCAGCGCGCACAGATAGAACTTCCACCAGTGCGGAGCCGCGGCAGCAAAACCACCGCTGGCCTTGAACGTCAGCCCGCGCATCATGTAGTACGTCGCGGGAATGAAGGCCAGAGCGGCCAGGATGGCCGACAGGACCAGCCCCTGGTAGAGCGCGCGCTCGACGTTGCCCGACCGCGACCGGACCGCGAAGGTTCCGATCAGCGAGGCCACGATCGAGATCCCGCCGAGAACCAGCGGGAACAGGGCGACGTTGGTCGACTGGGTGAACAGGAGTACGCCCAGGAGCATCACGGCCACGGCCGTTACGGCGTAGGTCTCGAACAGGTCGGCGGCCATGCCGGCGCAGTCGCCGACGTTGTCGCCCACGTTGTCGGCGATCACGGCCGGGTTGCGGGGATCGTCCTCGGGGATCCCGGCCTCGATCTTGCCCACGAGGTCGGCGCCGACGTCAGCCGCCTTGGTGAAGATGCCGCCTCCGAGCCGGGCGAAGACCGAGATCAGCGACCCGCCAAAGCCCAGCCCGACCAGCGCGTCGACGGCGTGGCGCTGGGTCTCCCCCACGACCCAGGTCAGGATCCCGTAGTAGGCCGCGATGCCCGTCAGGGCCAGTCCGACCACCAGGAGTCCTGTGACCGCGCCGCCCCGGAAGGCCGTGGACAGCGCTTTGGAGATGCCTCCGCGGGCCGATTCGGCCACCCGTGCGTTGGCCCGCACGGACACGTTCATGCCGATGTAGCCGGCGGCCGCAGACAGGATGCCGCCGACGGCAAAGCCGATCGCCACGCGGATGTTCTGAAGCGGGATCAGGAGCACGAACACGACCACGCCGACACCGCCGATGATCGTGTACTGCCGGTTCAGGTATGCGCGGGCGCCCTCCTGGACCGCCGCCGAAATCGATTGCATGCGCTCGTTCCCGGGCGAGAGGGCCAGGAGCGAGCGCGAGGTCACAGCGCCGTAAACGAGGGCGGCGGCGGCGCACACGAGCGCAATCCACACGCCATGGTGCGTCAGGAAGCTAGACAAGGAACGTCCTCCGAAAGCTGATTGATCGAGGGAGCCCGCAGGCGCCCGAAAACGGCAAAAAGGGCCGCCACCCGTACTAATCGGAGCGGAGGCCCGGAATCAGGCGACGATTCTAACGTGACTGTGGTGGGCGCGCATGCGCGCCCACCCGGACTGGCACATGTGCCAGTCCGTGGGGCGGCACATGTGCCGCCCCAGGAGGGGCCGCATGCGGCCCCTCCAAAGTTGAGACCTACTGTCCCGGAACCCAGAGCCGCCCACTCCGCTGGGCTGGGCCGGGCTCCTCGGGGTTTGGCTGCTTGGACTCCGGCGCTGTCGGCTGCGCGCCGGGCGACTGATCCTCCGGAGGGCGGGCCGCAGCGGGCGGCGACTGTCCTCCAAGCCGCACAAAGGCCATCTGAAGTTGCGAGAGGGCATCGCGAATCTGCGCGACCTGCTGGGGCGCCGACTCCTCGAGCAGGGAAAGCTGCGCGCGAACGGACTCGATCGCCAGCCGGACCTGGCCGACATCCCGCTCGTCCTCGGTCCCGGGAGCCAGCCCTGTGCGGCGCATGCCCAGGTTCAGGACCGTGACCACGTTCTCCAACACCAGCTGGTCCACCCGGACCTGCTTGATCTGTTGCTCGTAGAGCTCGCGGATCTCCTCCTCGCTCGGCGGGGTCTCTGGTCCGGGTTCGCTCACTGATTCACCTCCTCTGGGCCTCCAGCGCGGGAGCATACGTCTCTCGCGTCTGCGTGATCACCGCCCGGTACACATCCTCGAGGCTCGCGCCCGACTGGAGCATCTCGCGCTGGCGTTGAGCGCCGTTGCGGTCCGGGAGGGCGATCTCAAGACCCAGCTCGGTCCGCGTCGGCTCGGTCCAGCGCATGAGGCGCTCCGGTGCCGCCGCCGTCGGGAACACCGTCTCGGTCTCGAAGTCGATCATCTCGCCATCCAGCCCGTACCGAATCGCCCGCCAGACGTTCTCGTCGATCAGCCGGCGGGGAAGGTTCTGGCCGGGAACGCCCTCATCGACATCGCGCGCCGCCTGGGCCACGCAGGCCACGATCAACGCCGCCAGCCCCTCCGATTCCTGGGCGGTGATCTGGGCGTCACAGATCCTCAGCTCGACAGTCCCGAACGCCGGGTGGGGGCGGATCGACCACCAGACCTGGGTGTACTCGACGATCGAGCCCGTGCGGGCCAGGAAGTCGACGTAGTCGGCAAAGTCATCCCAAGTCCCGTACGCGTCCGGGACCCCGCAGCGCGGAAAGCTCTTCGTGAAGGTCTGGGAGCGGGCGCTGGCCAGCCCGGAGTCCTGGCCGTCCAGGAACGGCGAGCTGGCCGAGATGGCCAGCAGCAGCGGGAGCACGGGCCGCAGCCGGTCGCATACCCGGACAGCTCGATCAGCGCCGTTGACCCCGACGTGGACGTGAAGCGAAAACGTGTTGTTGCGCCAGGCCACGTACTTGAGGCCCTCCTCGACCCGGCGGTAGTGCTCGGTGTCGATGATTCTCTGCTCGCGATAGTCAGACCAGGGATGGGTGCCCGTCGAGCCGAGGCCGACCCCCAGATCGGCGGCCACGCCGAACAGCCGGAGCCTATGGTCACGCTGAGCCGCGATCGCCGCCGCCAGGTCCTCCCCCCGCCCCGAGCGGATCTCGATCTCGGACGAGATCAGCTCGCCGGCGATCGACTCGGTCAGGACGGCGTCAGCCTTGGCCGCCTGGCACATGGCGTCATAAGCTGGGGTCAGCCCCAGCCCCTGATCGAGCAGCCCGAACTCCTCCTCGAGCCCGACCGTGAAATCAACGGAGCGCTCAAAGGCCGCGCGGGCGGTGTCTGGGTCTAGGACCACGTGCGTGGCGAGGTCTGACGCTCGGGTTAGGTCAGATAGAAGTAGAGGGCGTAAAGCAGATCGACGGCCGGGCTCGAGGTGTGAACGGTCACCTCGGGCGGGACGTGGAGGAGTGCGTCGGAGTAGTTGAAGATGATCTTCACTCCCGCCTCCACGAGGTCGTCGGCCAGCTCCTGCGCCGATGCCGACGGCACGGCGAGCACCGCCACGACGATGTCCTCGTCATCCACGACCTGGCGGAGATCGGAGTTGTGCCTGACCTCCAGCACACCGATGTGGGTCCCCACCTTGGCGTTGTCGGTGTCGAACATCGCCACCACGCGGAAGCCGTGGTCAGCAAAGATGTCCGAGGTGGCGATCGCCGTGCCGAGGTGCCCGGCGCCGAACAGGGCGATGTTGTGCTGTCCCGAGGTGCGCAGGATCTTGCGGATCTGGCTGACCAGGGAATCGACGTTGTAGCCCACCCCGCGCTTGCCGAACTTGCCAAAACCCGACAGGTCTCGGCGGATCTGGGTCGAGTTCACGTGGGTGTAGTCGGCCAGCTCCTGAGAGGAGATCGTGCCCTTGCCCATCTTCTTGGCCTGGGTCAGGACCTGGAGGTAGCGAGATAGCCGAGCCGCCACTCCGAGGGAGAGCTTCTCGCCTGGTCTCTCTGTGCCCGCGGCCTCAGGGGAGATCGCGTGCTCGCGCCCCGCTGTGTAGCTCATCTTGAGTCCACAATACCGAGCCGCCGCTCCAGCTCAGCCTGATCGACAAACAGCTCAAATGCCTCATGGCCGTCGATCGTGACGACGGGGATTCGCTCCAGATATGCCCGGAGCAGACGCTCGTCGGTCTCGATGTCGAGCTCCTGGATCGAGAAAGCCTCCGGATGGCGCTCGCGCACCCCGATCAGGACCTCTCGCGCCTCGTCGCACAGGCAGCAGCCGTCGCGGCTGTAGAGCATCACGGCGTGCACGCGTCAGGCCGCCTCGGCGGACTCGCCGGAGGCATAGACGTCCAGATCCAGGTAGTCCGGGAATTCGAGCGGCGTCACGAACCGGGCCGCGCTGGCGATCATGGCGGCGTTGTCGGTGCACAGCTCGGGCGGCGGCACATCGAGCTCCACGTCGAGCTCGGCCGCCGCCTGGCGCAGGGGGCCGTTGGCGGCCACCCCGCCGCCCAGGGCCAGCCGGTCAAGCCCGGTGCGAGCGAGGCCCCGTCGTATCCGGATCAGCAGTGACTCGACGATCGCTCGTTGGTAGGCCGCCGCCAGGTCCGCGCGCCGCCGCTCGGCCTCCGCCTCGCCCAGCTCGCGGACCTTGTAGAGAAGCGAGGTCTTCAGGCCGGCGAACGAGAAGTCAAGCCCCGACACCCGGGCCGCGGTCGGGAACCGAAAGGCCTCAGGATCGCCATCGCGAGCGAGGCGTTCGAGCTCCGGCCCTCCTGGATAACCGAGGCCGAGCAGCCGGGCTCCCTTGTCGAACGCTTCGCCGGCGGCGTCATCGAGCGTTTCCCCCAGGACCTCAAAGTCCGGGCCCGGGTGGCGAACGTGGGCCAGCAGCGTGTGCCCGCCGCTGGCGATCAGGCTGAGGAACGGCGGTTCAAACGGCGCCCGACCAATGAAGCTGGCCGCCACGTGCCCGTGGAGGTGATCCACCGGGGCGAGCGGGAGGCGATGGACGGCGGCCAGGGCCTTGGCCGTCGAGAAGCCCACGAGCAACGCGCCGGTAAGCCCGGGTCCACGCGTCACGGCGACGAGATCGACGTCTTCGAGCTGCACCTCGGCGCGACCAAGGGCGTCGTCGACGACCACCCCGATCAGCCCGAGGTGGTGGCGGGAGGCGATCTCGGGGACGATCCCGCCATAGCGGTCGTGGACGCCCTGGGACGAGATCACGTTCGCCAGGAGCTCCCCGTCGTCGCCCAGCACCGCCGCGCACGTGTCATCGCAGCTTGTCTCGATTGCCAGGATCACTGCGACGTCTCCGACGGGATCCCGCCTCCGGCGGTGCGCCACATGATCAGCGCGTCCTCGCCGGTGTCCCGGTAGTACCCAGGGCGCATGCCCACGCGCCGAAAGCCGAACCGCTCATACAGCGTGATCGCCGCCGTGTTGGATGGCCGGACCTCAAGCGTGAAGGACTCCTCCGGGCCGGCCCGCCCGATCATCGCCGCCATCAGGGCGACCGCGATCCCCTGCCGGCGGAGCGGAGCATCGACCGCCACATTCATCAGGTGCCACACGTCGGCGTAGCGCGAGCAGATCAGGTATCCGGCCAGCCGCCTGCTCCGCGGCGCTCCGGGCAGCACGGCCGCCAGGGCGATCGTCGAAGGCTTCGAGAGCTCGAGCGCGAACATCGCCGGCGACCACGCGGTGGGGAACGCGCGCCGCTCGATTCCGATCACCTGGGGAAGGTCGGCCAGCGAAAGTGAGCGGATCGTGGTCTTTTCAGTGGTCTCGGGGTCGAGCATCAGGCGGTCGCAGGTAGTCAGGATGGAGCTCGTCGGGCGGGGTGGCCGGCAGCAGCGGGGCCAGCAGGCAGTGCCCGGTCGCGGTCACGCGGTGAAGCTCTGAGGCGTCGTCGGGAACGTTTACCTCGGCCCGCTCCAGTTGCTCTCTGAATGCTAGTGCCCCGTCGCCGATCGCCACGAGGCCCGGACCGACCCTGGCAAGCGCCGCGACCAGCTCCTCGGGCGAGAATGCTCCGGGGGCCAGAGCCGGGCGCGCGTCGACGCTGGGGAGATCCTCAAGCACCCAGGCAGCGGCAAACGCCTCGCCGCGGCGCGCATCCAGAACCGCGGCCACGGCCCGATGGTCGCTTGTCGGGGCGGCATTCAGCGCGAGCGAGTGCAGCGTCGAGACGCCGACGAGCGGCAGCTCGGCGGCTCGGGCCAGGGCCTTGGCGGTGGCGATCCCGATCCGCAGCCCCGTGAACGTCCCCGGGCCGACGCCCACGGCGATCCGGTCGACCGACTCCCATCCGGTGCCGGACCCGTCGAGGAGGTCGGTGATCAGGCCGAGGAGCCGGGTGGCATGACGCGGGCGTTCTCCGGTCCGAGGGTCATCTCGGAGCTCAAGCGGGCGCTCGCCGCCCTGGCCGCCTCGTCCGGGCAGGCCGCTGAGAGCCACGGTGGTCGCCGACGTGGCGGTATCGAAGGCCAGGATCCTCAACTGATTTGGATCTCGACCCTCCGGTCATCCCCACCGGCGTGAGCAATGCAAACGCGCGCCGCGACGGGCCCCAGGGCAGCGATATCCGGCTCGCGAGGCGGCCATTCCACGAATGCGATCGTGGCGGGGCCGAAATACTCCGAGAGGAAGTCGGGCTCCTCTCCATCGAGGTCGGAGACCCTGAATAGGTCAACGTGCGCAACCTCAACCGCGCCGGTGTACCGGTGGCCAATCGAGAACGTGGGGCTCCTGACCGGCCGGCTCACCCCCAGCGCCCGGCAGGCGCCGCGGACGAACGTGGTCTTCCCCGCTCCGAGCTCGCCCTCGATCAGCACGACCTGGCCCGGCTGCAGGCGCTGCGCGAGCGCGGCGCCCAGCTCCTCGGTCTCCTTCGGACTGCGTGAGACGCGGGCCCCGCTGGCAAGGAATCCCGTCATTGCTGGTGACTGTATTGGGTACCGTCAGGCGCGCATGACGGATTCCACACCGGGAATTGAAACCCCCCCACCCGTCCCCCCACCATCCCGCCGAGCGGAGCGCCTGACGGCCTTACGGGGCTCGGACACGGCCAAGGCGGCCGGCTTGGCGGTGGCCATGATCGCCAACAACGTGATCGCGCTGGGAGCGACGTTCGCGTTCTCCCGCCTGGTGAACGACTATGGGGCGCTGGCGGCCCTGGTCAGCTATCTGCTGATCCTCTCGGTGGCCGGTCAGGCGATGCAGGTGGCAACGGCCCGCGAGGCGGTGCTCGGTCATCTCGGCGTGGGCGAGGGCCTGATCGCCACGGTCAAGCGCTGGTCGTGGTCTCTGCTGGCCGTGACGGCCGTCCTGACCGTCATCTCGATCCTCCTCCGGCATCCGATCGCCAGCCTGATCGGGGTTCGCCACTTCGGATGGGCGGCCGCCGCCGGGCTACCGGCGGGCTGCTTCTACCTCCAGCTTTCCCTGCTGCGCGGCGCGCTCCAGGGCATCGAGGATTACAAGGCTGTCGGTATCAGCCTGATCGCCGAGCAGGCCAGCCGCCTTGCGCTCGGCGCCGGGCTGGCCGTGGCCGGGCTCTCGGTGACCGGGGCCTATCTGGGCTCCCTGGGGTCGTTCGTGGCCATGTCGGTGTACTGCGGCTGGCAGCTGCGGCGGCGGATTCCCGCTCCGCCGGGCGGCGGTCGCGACATCAAGGGTCAACTGGTCGGCGGCGCGGTCGGCCTCTGGTCCCACGTACGCCGGGCCTGGGCCCCGATCGCGGGGCTGATCGTGATCGCCGTGCTTCAGAACATCGACGTGATTGCCGCCAAGCACCGCTTCCCTTCAAAGGTCGCGAGTTCATATGCCGCCAGCGCGGTCGCGGCCAAGGTGCTGATCTGGGTGGCCATGGGGGCCGGGCTTCTACCTGGTGCCCGAGGTGTCCCGGCGGCGCGCGGAGGGAGAGGACACGAGGCCGATTCTGCTCCGTGCCCTGGCCATCGTCGGCGCGTGCGCCATTCCCGTCCTGGCCATCTACGCCCTGGCCTCGCATCCTCTGATCGAGATCGCGTTCGGCCGCAAGCGCACGCTGGCGACGGGGTCGCTGCTTCCGCTCGGGGCCGCCTTCGCCGTCCTGGCCACCACATACCTGGCGATCCAGTACATGCTGGCCCTGCGGCGGATTCGATTCCTCCTCGTAGTCGGGCTGGTGGCGGCGGTCGAGCCCGTGCTGCTGCTCCAAGCCTCCCGCCACCCGGCGGGCTTCGCCACAGTCGTGCTGGCCGTCCAGGTGGTCGGGGCGGTGCTGGCCCTCGCGCTCGCGTTCAGGCCAGATCGGGGATCGCTGGCCGGCCGGGGAGGCGAGGCTGAGTCCGGGCCGGGCGACGGTGTGGGCCACAGCCCACAGTCCGCCAGCGCAGCCAAGGACTGGGCGGGAGCTTTGTAGCAGCGTGGGGTAGGAGCGGTCCTTGGCAAACCGCGGACGACGGTGGCGCAGGACCCCGGCAAAACGCGGACTGCGATCGTGGCGGACCGGCAAAACGCACACCAGCTCGGCGCGCGGAGGGATACGTGCTGCGTTGTGCCGGCTATAGGCGCGTTTTCGCAGCACGTACACCCGGGGATAGCGAGCTTTGCTGCGTTTTGCCGGTAGATCGGGGTCGCTCCGGCCTCGCGCGGCTTGTCTGGGTTGATGTCCGCCGCGCCCCCCCGCGCCGGCCCGATCGGTTAGAAAAGCCCGAGCTGGGAGGCCGGCTCGCCAGCTGCGGCGCCCCCCGCAGCCCCGGTGGCCGTCCCCACCGGCTCCCGGGTAGAGCCGAGCAGCGTGGGATCCTCCCGGCCCTCCTCGTCGTGCTCGTAGAGCTCGTCGAACTCCGGCAGTTCGTCCGTGACCTCGGGCTGGGCCGGCGGTCCCTGGGCCAGCAGGTCAGGAATGCGATGAAAATCACCGCGCAGCGTCTCAAGCATCGACGGCGTGTACAGCGCGGCGGCCGGGTGGTAGAGCGGGTACAGGCGCACCGCGCGCGGGCCGATCACGCGCACCTCCTCACGTCCGTGGAGTCGGGAGATACCCGTCGTGTCGGCGCGCAACAGCTTGGTCGAGAAGTTCCCCAGGGTGCAGATCACCGTGGGCTCGATCAGCCTCACCTGCTCGAACAGGTAGCCCTGGCAGGACTCGATCTCCCGCGGCTGCGGGTCACGGTTATCCGGCGGGCGGCAGCGCAGCACATTCCCGATCCAGACCTCGCCGCGCTCTAGCCCGATCTCCTCCAGGAGCCGGTCCAGCAGCTTGCCGGCGGCGCCGACGAACGGCAGGCCCAACCTGTCCTCGTTTGCGCCCGGGGCCTCCCCGATGAACATCAGCTCGGCGTCGGCGTTTCCGGCGCCGAACACGGCGTTCGTGCGCGTCGCGTGGAGGGGGCACCGAGTGCAGTCCCGGACCTGGGCGTAGACGGTCTTCAGGAGCTCTCGGCGTTCGGGGGCGCTGATCCCCATCCAGGCCGATGGTAGTCAGGAATTCGGACGGGTATCATCGTGTCTGAAGGCCATCACCAGGACTCCTGGGACGGACCTCGCATCCACCGTCTTTTTTCGTTCTAAAGCCGACCGGTATCTCCGATGAGGGAACTGGAACGGGATTTCATTCCTGAAAAAACCTTCTGCTCGAGCCTGGCTATCGTCGGCTCAGGCCGAATGGGCAGCGCGCTGGCCGGCGCGCTGCGGGACGGCCGGGTCGGCCGGGTCGGGGCCTGTACGATCCTCGGGCCCCTCGGCCGCGGCTCGGACGCGGACGGTGCCGATGCGGTCCTGCTGTGCGTACCGGACTCCCAGATCGCGGAGGCCGCGGCGGTGATCGCCCCCGGTCGGCTAGTCGGCCACTGCTCAGGGGCGACGGGGCTCGACCCTCTGGCCCCCCACGAAGCATTCTCGATGCACCCGCTGATGACGGTGGCCGGCGAGCGCGCGAGCTTTGTCGGCGCAGGTGCCGCCGTCGACGGGATCACCCCCCGGGCGCTGGACTTTGCCCGGGGGCTGGCAGAGGCCCTCGGCCTGCGGCCAGTGCGGGTGGCGCCAGAGGACCGGGCTCTCTACCATGCCGCCGCCTCGATCGCCTCCAATTTCCTGGTCACTCTCGAGAGCGCTGCCGAGCGGCTGGCGGCCGAGACCGGCGTGGAGCGAGACCTGCTGGTGCCGCTGGTCCGGACGACGATCGAGAACTGGGCTGATCTGGGAGCAGAGCGAGCCCTCACCGGCCCGGTGGCGCGCGGCGACGAGGCGACCGTGGCCCGCCAGCGTGAGACGATCGCCGAACGGGCGCCCGAGACGCTCGAGCTGTTCGATGCCCTGGTGGCGGCCACGCGATCGCTGGCCGCGGGCCAGATGGAGGCCCAGCCGGCATGAGGACGTTGCGCACCGTGGCCGAGACCCGGACGGCCCTCGCTCGTCACCGCTCATCCGCGGCAGCGATCGGGCTTGTACCCACGATGGGTGGCTTCCACGAGGGGCATCTGTCCTTGATCAGGCGCGCCCGCGCGGACTGCGACGTCGTGGTCGTGTCTCTGTTCGTGAATCCGGCGCAGTTCGATGATCCCGGTGATCTACAGGCGTACCCCCGCGACGAGGGACGCGATGCCGAGCTGGCCGCCCAGGCGGGGGTGGACTACCTGTTCGCCCCCGCGCCCGCGGAGCTCTACCCGGAGGGCTTCGCCACGACCGTGTCGGTCGCCAGGGTGTCCGAAACTCTCGAGGGGTCGCATCGAGGCCGGGCCCACTTCGACGGAGTGGCGACGATCGTGGCCAAGCTGCTGAATATCGTCGGCCCCAGCGTGGCCTACTTCGGGCAGAAGGACGCCCAGCAGGCCCTGGTGATCAAGCGGCTTGTGGCCGACCTCAACATCCCAGTGCGGATCGAGGTCTGCCCGACTGTCCGCGAGCCCGACGGGCTCGCCATGTCCAGCCGCAACGTGCACCTCGAGGGGCCTGACCGAGTCCGGGCGGCCGCTCTCTACCAGGCTCTGAAGGTGCTGCAGGAGGCGATCGACGCCGGCGAGAGCGACATCGAGGTCGCCCGCGGCCGCGCCCTGGCCGAGCTGGCCCTGAACCGAATTACGCCGGAGTATCTGGAGCTCGTGTCGGTTGACACGCTCGCGCCAGCGTCGTCCTTGGAGGAGCGGACGCTGGCCGTTGTCGCTGCCCGAGTGGGGAGCACCCGCCTGATCGACAACCTGATCCTTGAGCCGAATAGCTCAAGACCTGAACAGACGCGCGGAGCCGGTGTGACCGCGCACAGCACACGAGGAGACGCTGAATCAGAAGGACGATGCTGAACGCGGGCAACCGGATCGTCGCCACTGACGCCGAGGTGGCCACGCTGCTCACCCCTGAACCAGAGCTGGATCACCGTATCCCAGCTCCCGTCGCGTAAAGGAGCCTCACATGTCTACCACCCCCCATACGACCGTGCCCCCAACGCTCGACGACCCGGCGCCCATGACGCTTCCCCGGCTAGCCGAGAAGAAGCGCATCGGCGAGCCGATCGTGATGGTCACGGCGTACGACTACCCCTCCGCGCAGGTGGCTCAGGCGGCCGGCGTCGACCTGGTGCTCGTGGGCGATTCAGGCGCCATGACCGTTCTGGGCTACCCCTCGACCGTCCCGGTTTCGCTGGACGAGATGCTGATGCTGGCCAGGGCCACGCGGCGCGGCCTCGAGACACCACTGCTCGTAGGGGATCTGCCGTTCGGCTCATACGAAGCGTCTGACGAGCAAGCGGTGGCCACCGCGCAGCGATTCATCAAGGAGGCGGGTTGCGACGCCGTCAAGCTCGAGCGCGGCGGCACCAGCGCCCAGCGGGCCCGAGCGATCGTCCAGGCTGGGATACCGGTCATGGGCCACGTCGGCCTCACCCCGCAAACCGCCACCGCGCTCGGGGGCTACCGGGCCCAGGCCCGGACCTCGGACCGGGCGCTTCAGGTCGCCGCCGACTCGCTCGCGCTGCAAGAGGCCGGCTGCTTCTCGCTCGTGTTCGAAGCGATCCCGGCGGCGGTCGCGACGGAGTTGATGGAGGTGCTCGAGATCCCGGTGATCGGGATCGGCGCCGGCCCGGCCACCGACGGGCAGGTGCTCGTGTTCCACGACCTGCTGGGGATCTACGATGGCCACGCCCCGCGCTTCGCCAAGCGCTACTGCGACCTCAGGACCGAGATGGTGTCGGCCGTCGGGCAGTACGCCGATGAGGTCCGCACACATCGGTTCCCCGGCCCCGAGCACGTCTACTCGATCGACGAGCCCGAGCTCGAGCGCTTTCGCTCCGGGCTCCAGGAGCTGACGGTGTAGGATCGCGCCGCCTTGCTTGTGACCAGGCCGATCCTCGCTCGGTGCGCGCTTCTCGCCGCCCTCACGGGGATCTCACTCGACGGCGCGTTCGGCGCCGGTGCCAACGGGTCGCAGTCGCGAGCCCCGATGGTGAAGACGGGGCCGGCCCAGTCAATCACGAGCACAAGTGCCAAGCTCACGGGGAAGCTCGACGACTACGGAGTAACCAGCTTCTACGAGTTCGAGTGGGGACCGACGAGAAAGTACGGACACAAGACAACCTTGAAGTCGGCGGGGTCCAAGAACGCAACCGTCAACGCGTCCCAGGTGCTCAAGCGGCTGAAGCCGGGGCACGTCTACCACTACCGGCTCCTCGTCATCAGCGGCTCCAGCCCGACGTTTGGGGCCGACCGGTCGTTCAAGACGACGTAGCTGGGCGCCGAGGCGCCCCGCCTCGGGCTACCGCCCCATCTTCACGCCCAACTGGCTGCAGCCGAGCCCGGAGTTGACATCGGAGGGGAAGAGCGGATGGGCACTGCCCTCGACGATGTGATCCCGCGGCATCGCCTGCGCGTAGCTGATCAGCACCTGGGACCACCCTCCCTGCTTGGCCATCCAGCGCAGGACGGGCCAGTGGGGTGAGGTGCCCATGGCGGCGACGGCGCGCCTGACCATTGCCTTGTCGCCCGTCCGGCGAGCTTGGAACCAGTCCGCGATCCACATGCACGCGACGGTGCCGGTCACGGCGGCGCCGAGGTCGTAGCGATTCTGGACCAGCCGGGCCCCGCGAATCCGGGACGCGTCGAAGCCCTTGGGCAGCGGGATCCCGCGGAGCATCGCGTGGACCACGTGGGCTGAATCGGCGCTGTCGACGACGCTTGGCGGCATCGCCCGCAGCCACGTCGTGGTGTCGACGGCGGTCAGGGCGCGCAGCTCGGCCCGGAACATCGACATGCTGCTCACGGTGGCCCGAAAGCTGAGCACGCGGTTTCGGTAGATGAAGGAGGCGGTGATGTCAAACGCTTTCTTCGTGCCACCCTCGTAGACATAGCGACGCGCGCTCACGCCCAACCCGGTGGGGGCATGCTCGTGGCCGCCGGCCATGTACTTGCGGTCAGACCCCTCGGCCCGTGCCCAGGTCAGCGAAGCCACCCGGCCCGCAGCCGGAGCCGTGTTCGATATCGGCTTTGGCTTGTTGGAGGACGCGGCGTGCGACACGGTCGTGTGCGCGTCGGACGCCCCACGGGGCATTCCGTTGGCGGTCGCCGGACCGCGGACGAAATGCATCTCCCCATAGCCGCCGGGCTGCTCGTAGGTATAGACCACATGCCACCCGGGGGCGCGGAGCAGCACGAGCGGGGAGTTGTTGGCAAAGCGCACGAGTGAGGCAGCGAACGCGGGCGACGGGCCGCCGGTTCGCTCGCTGGAGGGAAGCAGCGCCAGCACGGCCACGATTACGGCGGTGGCGGCCGCGAGCACCGCCACCCGCCGGCGGCCTGGGAGCATTGCCCGCCGGGGGCGCTGGCGCACGTCTGGCGGCGCGGGCGCCCGGCGAGTGACCGGGACCGAGACGATGCCCTCGAGCATCTCCGTCTCCGCGCCGTTCAGCGACAGCGCGGCAGCGGCATCGTCGATCAGTGGGTTGGCGGCTCGGAACGCCGCTTCAATGTCGTAGCTGGTCATGAGGCCTCCTGGAGGCGCAGGGCGGTCGTGTCTTCAGAATGGGCTGAGCGTTCGAGGACGTCACGCAACCGCTGTCGGGCCCGGTGAAGGCGGCTGCGGGCAGCCACCTGGCTGATCCCCAGCACGGTGGCGATCTCCCGCGGGCTGAGCTCCTCCCAGCCGGCCAGGCGCAGGATCTCCTGATCCTCGCCGCCCAGCTGGTCGAGCGCGATCCTGATCGGCTGCGGCTCATCGGGGGCCAGCTGCACCGCCTGGAGCGCGGCGGGGAGCTCGTGGCGCAGACGCTCGGCCAGCCGCTCGCGACGGCGCTCGGATCGGCGCTGGTTCGCGAGCACGTGCCGGGCGACGCCGTATAGCCACAACCGGGCGGCGCCGGAGGGCACCTCGTCCAATCTCCGCCAGGCCACAAAGAACGTCTCAGCCACGGCGTCCGCGGCATCCTGGGGGTCACTCGTGCGCCGAAGGGCGTAGGCAAGCACGGCCCGACCGTGGTCGGCATAGAGACGCTCGAAAAGAGTCCCCGCCAGCTCCCGTCCCTCGGCTGGCCGCTTCCCTCGCCTGCTCATACCCACATATGTCCGGCAGGCACGATGGCGTTGCAGCGTCCGGACCGGAGCACCCCGCACGATCCGCACCCACAGCCTACTTCAGCTCGTCGGCCAGCGCCGAATGACCCATGCCCGCATGTGCGTCCGCCGGAATACCAACATGGACACCGACCCGAGCCAGAAGCTCCAGGAGTTGATTTCGCTCGTCCGGCGACAGGTCACTGGTCAGCCGGCGCTCGTGTTCGACCGCAGTCGCAAAGGCGCGATCGAGCAGCTCGCGACCGGCCTTCGTCAAAAAGAGCGCGCGGGCCCGGCGGTCATCCGGATTCTGCCGGCGCTCGAGCAATCCCCGCTCTTCCAGAGTGTCGACGAACGCCACCATCCGGCTGGGGGCGACTCCCATCTGCTCCGCGATCGCCTGCTGGGTGACCCCCTCTGAAGCGGCCACGCCGCGCAGCAGGGCGAACTCGCGGGGCTCGAGCCCGATCGGGGCCATGACCTGATGGAACAGGCGAGCCAAGGCGTAGCCGGTGGTCGAGATGGTGAACCCGACCGAGCGAAACGGCTGCTCTGGCCTCGACACGTGCTCGCTGACGGCTCGGTCCGGTGTGGGGGTGGGCTCGTTCATGGTTTAATCATACTTGACAGAATCATTTTTATCTGTAATTATTCTATGCATTAGCTATCTGGAATCTCCGCAGGAGGTAATGGTGCCCGCCACATCCGAGTCCTCGAGCCTGCATCCGGTTCCGCAGCGTGGTGCGACGGTCCGGCTGGCTCGTTTCGTCCTCGCCCATCGCCGTCTGGTCGCGCTCGTGTGGGTGCTTCTCCTTCCGGCGGGAATCTATGGCGCCAGCCACGTATCCAAGCGCCTCAGCCTCGATTTCTCCCTGCCCGGCCAGCCCGGCTACGTAACCGCGCAGAAGATCGTCCACACCTACGGTAATGGCGGAGACACGGACCCGGCGATCATCCTGGTCAGGCTCCCGGCGGGCCAGACCGTGACCGGCGATCAGGCAGCGCTGGCCAGGGCCGTCGCGCAAAGCCGGGCGACCGTCCCCAGCGCCCGGATCGTCGACTACACCTCGACCCACGACCCGCGATTCATCACGGACGGAGGGCGGTCGACGTATGACCTCCTGTTCACCCCGATCGAGAAGGGCTTCGGTACGCCCACGATCCCGCCCAAGGTCGTGCAGGCGCTCGCCGGCGCCCTCCCCCACGGGACCCGGGTCGGCCTGACGGGGCTAGTCCAGCTGGCCAACGGCGGCAGCTCGAAGGGTCCCGGCGTGCTGGTGGAAACGTTGATCGGCGCCGGAGGCGCGCTGGCGGTCCTGGCGTTCGTGTTCGCCTCGCTGCTCGCGTTTGTCCCGCTCCTGATCGCCGCCAGCTCGATCCTCACGACGCTCCTGGTCGTGCTGGGCCTCACCGCGTTCGCCAACGTCTCATTCATCGTCCTGTTCCTGGTCTCGCTCGTCGGCCTCGGCGTCGCGATCGACTACTCGCTGCTGATCGTGACTCGCTGGCGGGAGGAGCGCGAGCGGGGTCGTGAAAACCACGACGCCGTCGTGGCCGCGATGGCCACCGCCGGCAGGGCGGTGATCCTGTCCGGGCTGACCGTGGCGATCGGCCTCCTGTCTCTGATCGTCCTGCCGGTTCCGGGGCTGCGTAGCGTCGGATACGGCGGGATGCTGATCCCCCTCGTGTCGACGGGAGCCGCGTTGACCCTTCTGCCGGCTCTGCTCGGCGGGATCGGGCCGAGGGTGGACTGGCCGCGCGTACGCCACGAGGCTCGGGCAAGCCGCGGCTGGACTGCCTGGACGCGAACCGTGGTCCGCGGGCGCGCCCTTGCTGCGGGGATCGCGCTGATCGTGCTGGCCGTCCTGATCATCCCGGTGTTCAGCCTCACCACGGGTGAGACCGCGGCCAGCGCATACGCCAAGTCCGGCAGCGCGCACGACACCTACCAGCAATTGCTGAGGGGCGGAGCACCGAGCGGCGTGCTCACGCCGATCGAGGTCCTCACCCGCTCCGCCGCCGCCAGCTCGGTCCAGGCGAGGCTCTCCCATATTCCTGGCATCGCCACCGTGGCGCGCTCGACCGCGCCGGACAGCAACCGCGCCGGCACGACGGTGCTCCTGGCGATCCCCCACAGTGAAACGGTCAATGCCAATTCGCTGCAGCCCGTGAAGGCGGTTCGGGCTGCCGTCAATGGAGAGCCCGGAGTGGTCGGCGTTGCCGGCGACGGCGCGATCGAGCTCGATTACCAGAACGCGGTGTTCGGCAATTTCCCGCTGATGTTCGCCGTGATTGCCATCCTCACGACCGCACTGCTGGCCCGCGCCTTCCGCTCGATCGTGCTCGCGGTCAAAGCCGTGATCCTCAACCTGATCTCGATGGCGGCTGCCTTCGGCGTCATCACCTGGTTCTGGCAGGAGGGCCATGGCTCCTCGGCGATCTTCGGGATTCCGGCCACTGGCGCGGTCACGTTCTGGATCCCACTGATGGTGTTCGCGTTCCTGTTCGGGCTGTCGATGGACTACGAGGTGTTCATCCTCACCAGGGTTAGAGAGGAGTACGACCGCACCGGATCGACCGACGCGGCGATCGTCGAGGGCCTCGGCCGGACCGGAAGGCTGGTCACGAGCGCTGCCCTGATCCTGTTCCTGGCCTTCGCTTCACTGGCCTCGGCTCCGGACACGGATGTCAAGGTGCTGGCGACTGGCCTGGGTGTCGGAATCCTGCTCGATGCCACGATCGTCCGGGCCCTGCTGGTTCCGGCGCTGGTGTCGCTGCTCGGGCGCTGGAACTGGTGGCTCCCCAAACCGCTGGCCCGGATCCTCCGAGTCCCCCACTCCCCCACTCCCGCGCTGGAAGCCGCGAAGGGCTAGCCGCCTCGCCCCGCCCAGAGGGGCGGCACGTCCGGCTCGGGATCTTCGGAGCGAAAACAGGGCGATCCAGCACTTCGCCGAATAATCATCGCACCAGCAACGAAGGAGATCCACGGATGCCGGTTGGAAAGGCGAGCGGCGGCGAGGCAGGGGAGCGGGACCACGATTTTCGGCTTGTCGTGCCCTGCCTGACGACGATCGACGAGCAGGCGATCAAAGATCACCTGGCCAGCGATCGCTTCTTCTGGCTCGATCTGTCCTTGCCCACCGCCGCTGAGATCGCTCAGCTGGCCGAGATCTTCGATTTTCATCCGCTGGCGCTCGAGGACACCGAGCACTTCGGACAGCGTCCAAAGCTCGACGACTACGGCGACTACGTGTTCATGGTCTATTACGGCGCCTGGAGACACGAGCCGAGCGAGGAAGCACCGCTGCGTGAGGTCCACCTGTTCATCTCAGGCCATTACCTGGTCACGGTCCATCGCGACCCGTTGCCGCCCCTCGACGACCAGCGCGAACACCTGACGGGCCGCGCGCTCCACAGCGAGCAATTCCTGCTCTATCTGATCTTCGACGCGCTGGCCGACAGCTTCTTCCCGATCCTCTCCGAACTCGATGACGAGATCGACGAACTCGAGGCTGCGATCCTGGCCGACCCAAGGGAACGCCAGCTCGGACGGCTATTCGTCCTCAAGCGAGAGCTCGTGCTGATGCGCAAGATCATCACCCCGCAGCGCGATCTGTTCGTGCGTTCGGTCGACCAGCTCGCCCGGCTTCCCGGCCTCCAGGTCGACGAGCGAGATTACTTCCGGGACGTGTACGACCATCTGATCCGCATCAGCGACCTGATCGATTCCTACCGAGACCTCCTCTCCGGCGCCACCGACCTCTATCTGTCGACGATCAGCAACCGCCAGAACGACGTGATGAAGCAGCTGGCCGTGATCGCGACCGTGTTTCTCCCGCTGTCCTTCATTACCGGGTTCTTTGGCCAGAACTTCCGCTTCATGGTCGACAACGTGATCTCGCCGACGTGGACCTTCTGGGCCATCGGCGTGGGCAGCATGGTGGTGACGGTGCTCTGCCTGCTCGTGTTCTTTCGCCGCAAACGATGGATCTGAGAAACGCCGGCGCCCGTTAGGGTGCGGCTGATGAGCGACACGGCGAACGCCTCCCGAGCAGATGTCTGGCGAGCCGGCGGCTCCCACTTCTCCTGGACCTCGGCCCGCGAGAACGCCGAGGCGGTCGAGGTCTTTCACCTCGAGTTGGGCGACTCCGATGCTCCCGCGCTGGCTTTCGTACACGGCTTTCCCACCTCCAGCATCGACTGGTTCGAGGTCGCCCAGCGGCTGAGCTCGCGGTTCAGGGTCTGCCTGCTCGACTTTCCCGGTTACGGGTTCTCCGACAAGCCCCGGGGCTGGGGCTACAACCTTCGGCGCGACGCCGAACTCCTCGACCACTATCTGGGGGAGGTGGCGGGAGTCCAGTCGGTCGTGATGGTGGCCCACGACCGCGGAGACAGCGTTGCTCTACTGCAGGCCGCCAGCGTCCAGGAGGGCCGCGCCCAGGTCGGCCTCGACCACCTGGTCCTGTGCAACGGCAACATGTTCCTGCCGCTCTCGAACGTGACCGATGCTCAGCGGCTGATGCTCCACCAGCCTGAGCTGCTGGAGCAGCTCACTCCGGAGCTGCTGGCGGCCGGCCTGGGCGCGATGACATTCAGCCCGCCGCGAGCGCCCGAGGATCCAGACGTCCAGGCTCTGGCCGCGACGTTCGCCCACGCCCACGGCGTTGGGGTGCTCCACGAAACGATCCAGTACCTCGTCGAGCGCTCGGTCGACGAGGAGTCGTGGTTGCACGCGCTCGCTTCAAACCCGGTCCCCACGACGATCATCTGGGGGCTGTCGGACACGGTGTCGCCGGTCCGCGTGGCCACATACGTGTGGCACGAGCACCTGATGTTGAAGCCGGGGCGCAATGCGCTCTACGTGATCCCTGGGGCCAACCACTACCTCCAGAACGACCGGCCCGACGCCTTCGTCCAGAGCTTGGCCCACGCCCTCCAGGCAGACGACGACGCGACCCCGGGAGCGCTCGACGGAGAGCCCGGCGCCCCGGTCCTGGTCGACCGCTCGCGCAGAGCGCTGCCCGCAGCGGCCGAGATCATCGAGCCGCGCGCGCCTGCCCAAGCGCCACCGCGGCCCGGCGGAGATCCTCCTGCGAGTGCCCAGCCGTAGCGACCAGGCGTAGCCGAGAGGTGCCCACGGGTACGGTCGGGGGCCGAATCGCCTGAGCAAAGACGCCGCGCTCCAGGGCGGCCTCGCACAGCGCCATCGCGTCGTGCGGCTCGCCGATGAGCAGCGGGACGATCGGCATTTCCCCTCCTCCCGGGATCTCGCCCCGCGGGACGTCGAAGCCCTGGGCGGACAGCTCTCCTCTGAGGACTCGGGCGTTGCTCCACAGGCGCGTGACGATCTCTGGCTGCTCGCGCAGGAGCCGCAGCGCGGCCAGCGCAGCCGCGACCGACGGCGGGGGCAGGGCGGTGGAGAAGATCAGCGTCCGGACGCGGTTCACGAGCAGCTCGGCCATCGGCCGCGCGCAGCAGACGAACGCGCCGTAGCTTCCCAGCGCCTTGCTGAGCGTGCCGATCACCACATCGACCTCCTCCTCCAGGCCGAGCGCGTGGACGAGACCCCGCCCGCCGGGACCGACGACCCCGGTGGCGTGAGCTTCATCAACCAGAACGCGAGCCCCGAAGCGCGCCGCGAGCTCGACGATCCCCTCGAGCGGGGCGAGGTCTCCGTCCATCGAGAACACCGCATCGGTGACGATCAGCGCGGAACGGCCCTGTGTTTTGATGAGCGCACGCCTAAGAGCGTCGAGGTCGGCGTGGGCATAGACGACCGTCGGGGCTCGGGACTGGCGGCAGCCGTCGACGATCGAGGCATGGTTCAGCGCATCCGAGAGGATCGCGTCGGAGGGCCCGGCCAGCGCGGGGATCACGCCTGCGTTGGCCAGGAACCCGGAACCGAGGAGCAGACACGTCTCGTAGCCCTTGAACTCGGCCAGCTCCTCCTCGAGCTCTTGGTGGACAGCCATGTTTCCTGACACCAGGCGCGACGCGCCCGCGCCGGCACCCCAGCGCTCGGCGGCCTCGGCGGCCGCGGAGCGAACTGCCGGATGGGCAGCCAACGCCAGGTAGTCGTTCGAGCACAGGAGCAGAACCTCGGCGCCGGCCAGGAGGACCCGGGGCCCCTGCGCGCTCTCGACAACCCGCATCTCCCGATACAGCCCGGCGTCCCGAAGGTCCTCCAGTGCGTCCTCGAGCTCGATCATGCGGCGCAGGAGAGCGGGCCGCACTTCACACACCGGGCCTGCCAGCCCACCGGGAGGACCTGGACCACGAGCTTGCGTCCGCAGGCCGAACAGAAGCGCGGTGGGTCGGTGGCCCGCTGGCGCCGCGAGCACTCGGCGTGATCACCGACCGCGCTGGGACGGCCACAGCCGGGACAGTGCTCGACGCTCACAGTGTCCCCGACAGCTCCTTGACCGGCATCTTGAGCTCGCTCAGCAGGTCGAGATCCTCGTCAGGCGACCGGCCTAGCGTGGTCAGATAGTTGCCCACTATCACCGCGTTGATCCCGCCGAGCAGGCCCTCCCTCGTGCCGAGATCCCCGAGCGTCAGCTCGCGTCCGCCGGCGAAGCGCAGCACCGTTCGCGGCAGGGCCAGCCGGAAGGCGGCGATCGCGCGCAGAGCGTCCGGGGTGCTCGTCACCTCGAGCCCGGCGAACGGCGTCCCCGGCCGGGGGTCAAGGAAGTTGAGTGGAACCTCGTCGGGCTCGAGCTCTGCCAGCTGAGCGGCGAACTCGGCTCGCTGGGACAGGGACTCGCCCATCCCAAGGATGCCGCCGCAGCACACCTCCATCCCCATTTCGCGGACGAGCTCGAGCGTCTCGAAGCGCTCCTCCCAGGTGTGAGTCTGAACGACCTGTGGAAAGTGAGAGCGTGCCGTCTCGAGGTTGTGGTTGTAGCGATGAACTCCCATCTCGCGGAGCTCCTCGGCCTGGGCCCGGGTCAGGATTCCCAGCGAGCACGCGATGTTGATCTCGACCGCCTCCCGGATCGCTTCGATGCCGAGGCGCACCTGCTCGAGCAGCCGCTCGTCCGGACCGCGCACGGCGGCGACCAGACAGAACTCGGTGGCCCCGGTGGCGGCCGTCTGCCGAGCGGCTTGGACGAGCGAGGGGATGTCCAGCCGGGTCGCGCGGACGGGGGTGTCGAAGCGCCCGGACTGCGAGCAGAAGTGGCAGTCCTCAGGGCACCCGCCAGTCTTCACGCTCACGATTCCCTCGACCTCGACCTCGGGACCGCACCAGCGCATCCGGACGTCATGAGCCAGGGCGAGGGCATCCGGGAGCCGCTCGGTCGGGAGGCCCAGGACCTCGAGGGTCTGGGCCTCGTCGAGGCCGGTGCCGCGCTCGAGCACCTGCTCGCGAGCCACGTCCAGGATGTCCTTGGTCATATTCAATGCCCTTTCAGAAGTGAGTCGTTGGGGACATGTTCCAGGATCGCGCCCAGACCGGTTCGAGCCGCGTCCAGGAACTCCGGGGGGCTCAATGCGCTGGCGCCCTCCGGAAGCCGCCCTACCAGTGGGCTATTCGTGTACCGAGGGAGGTCGTCGAGGTTGCAGCGGGCGGCCAGATCCGGGGCGGCCGGCCAGGCGCCGATCACGACGCCCAGGCAGGGCAGGCCGCGATGGCGCAGCGCCTCGCAGGTGAGCGCGCTGGCGTTAAGGGTCCCGAGCCCGGCCCGAGCCACCACCAGGACTGGAGCATCGAGCTCGGCCACCAGATCGGCCAGCGTCAGGCCGTCCTCGTCGAGCTCGACGAGGAGTCCGCCCGCCCCCTCGACCAGGACGAGGTCCCGGTCGGCCAGCGCTCTGACTTGATCGGCGAGCTGCCGGACGGAGGGGAGCCCGGCGCCGGCTCGCCGCGCCGCGGTGGCGGGCGCCAGCGGGTCGGCCAGCCGCGCCAGCTCGTGGACGTCGTCGACGCCGGAGAGTCGCCGGATCTCGTCCAGGTCGCCTCGCTCGTCCGGCCCGACGCCGGTCTGAACGGGCTTTACCACCGCCACGCGAGCTCCAGTGGCCTGGGCGAGAGCGGCCAGCGCGGCCGTGACGATGGTCTTGCCCACGCCCGTGTCGGTTCCGGCCACGACCAGCACGCGGCTCACTCTCCGCCTCCTGCCGCGGCGGCCGCGACCACCGCCGTGGCGATTTGGGCGACCTCCTGCTCGCTCGCCACGTATGGCGGCATCGCGTAGATGAAGTCTCTGAAGGGCCGAAGCCAGACCCCAAGGTCCACGGCCGCGCGGGTCGCGGCCGCCATATCCAGCGGCCCGTCCAGCTGGACAACACCGATCGCCCCCAGGACGCGCACGTCCCGGACGCAATCGAGAGCCTGAGCGCCGGCGAGGCCCTGGCTCAGCCCCTGCTCGATCGCACGGACAGGCCCCCGCCAGGCGCCGTCGGCGAGCAGGTCGGTGCTGGCCAGCGCCACCGCACAGGCGAGCGGGTTGGCCATGAAGGTAGGGCCGTGCATCAGCGCCCCCCCTTCTCCCGCCGACAGGGTCAGCGCCACCTCGGGAGTGCAGATCGTGGCTCCCAGAGACAAGTAGCCGCCGGTCAGGGCCTTTCCGACGCACATCACGTCGGGCGCGACGTCCGCGTAATGGGCTGCGAACAGCGCCCCGGTGCGGCCAAAGCCGGTGGCGATCTCATCCAGGATCAGGAGGATCCCGTGGTGGTCGCAGAGCTCCCGCAGGCGGCGGACGATCGTGGGGCTGTAGAAATGCATCCCTCCTGCCCCCTGTACGACAGGCTCCACGATCACCGCCGCCAGCTCGTCGCTGTGGCGCTCGAAGCATTCCTCCAGGTGGGCGGCGTAGGTCTCGGGCAGGGGAAGGTCAAAGCCGGCGGGTGGACGGTCGGCGAACACGTGTTGGGCCAGGACGCCTTCGAACAGCGTGTGCATCCCTGAGACTGGGTCACAGACGGCCATCGCGCCGAACGTGTCGCCGTGATAGCCCCCGCGGACCGTGAGCAGTCGCGTCCGCCGCCGAGCTCCCTGAGCCCGCCAGTACTGGAGGCACATCTTGATTGCCACCTCCACGGCCACCGAGCCGGAGTCGACAAAGAAGACCTTCTCGAGCCCCTCCGGCGTGAGCTGCGCCAGCCGGGCGGCCAGCTTGACCGCCGGCTCGTGGGTCAGGCCGCCGAACATGACATGCGCCATCCGCTCGAGCTGATCTCGGATGGCCGCATCGAGCGCTGGATGCCGGTAGCCGTGGATGGCGCACCACCACGATGCCATCCCGTCGATGAGCTCGCGCCCGTCGGCCAGCCGGAGCCGCACGCCACTGGCCGAAACGACCGGCAGGGCCGCGTGATTGGCCGGCATCGGACTGTACGGATGCCAGACGTGGCGCTGGTCGAGGTCCAGCAGTTGATCGCCAGCCAGGCCCGGATCGCGCATTTCGCCAATATTCCACGACCGGATGAGGAACGCATCGCCCCAGACCTGGAATCCGAGGACCCGACGCGGAGGCGTCGCCGCATGCCTGCTCGTCCTATCCCTTCTGATCGGGGCGTGCGGATCGCCGCGCCCGCTGGCCAGCGGGCCTGGGGTCACGGCGATCAGCGTCACGCTCGGCACCGACCAGCCGCTTACGGGCCCGGCGTCTCCCGGCTACAAAGAGATCGCCACTGCCTCGACGGCCTTCTTCAACTACGTCAACGATCACGGCGGCGTGTACGGGCGCTCGATCCATTTGACGACGATCAACGACGCCTACAACCCGACCCAGGCCTTGAGCGCGGTCAACCAACTCGTGCTCTACGACAACGTGTTCGGGATCTTTGAAGGGGCGAGGGCGGATACGCCGCAGCAGGTGATGCCGTTTCTCGAGGTCCACCAGGTCCCCAACCTCTTCCCCACCTCCGGCTGTCCCTGTCTCAAAAACGGAACCGCCAACCCGTACACGTTTGGATGGCAGCCCCCCGCGGCGATCGAAGGCAAGATCCTGGGCTGGTACATCAGGCGCCACTTCCCCCGGTCGCGGGTCGGCGTCATCTACGAGGACGACGCCTCAGGGCGGGCGGCCCTGGCGGGACTCCGCGCAGAGGCCTCCCACGTCGTCGCGCCGGAGTCCTACACGATCGGCGACACCACACTGCTGCACCAGATCGGAGCCATCAAGGCAGCCCGGGCCGCTGTGCTGGTCGACTTCACCCTGCCCGCTTACACGGCGATTGGCCAGCTGACGTCGCTTAAGCTGGGCTACCGGCCCCATCTGGTTGTGTGGAGCGGAGGCAGCGATCCCACCACCGTGAGCGGGCTTGTCCACACCTACTCAGATGGCCGGGTCAACGGCAACGAGCTTCTTCAGGGGGCGGTCACGGATGCCTTCCTGCCCTCGCCGGATGACACCTCGAACCCGTGGATCCATCTGTTCCGGATGGTCGATGCCCAATACGACTCAAACCTGCCCTTCGACAGCAACATCGAGTACGGGATGGCTACCGCGTACACAACCGTGCAGGCGCTGCTCGCCGCAGGCAAGAACCTCAACCGCCCGAACGTGGTGGCAGGGATCGACAACTACGGTGCCAACTGGAAGGGCCCGGCGCTGGTTCCGTTCAGCTACTCCAGCAGTGATCACAGCGGGCTGAGCGGAGCCCAGCTCGGTCAGATCGAGGACGGCCAGCTGTCGCTGTTCGGCCAGCCGATGGTCACCACATCACGGAGCAGGAGCCCCGTGAGGCCGTACTCCGGCCTCCCCGCGACGCCCCCGGCCAGTGGAGTGCCGGCCGGGGCGAGATCGGGCGGCTGAGGGCCTACCGAGCCACCTTTACCGGATGGCTGAACGCCACGGCGATGCCCTGGACGTTGCGGGCGGTGACCGCGCATGAGACCGGATGGCCGTGATCTTTCGCGGTGGTGGAGTACGAGTCATTGGTGGCCCCGACGATCTTTGAGCGACCCCGGAACCACTGGTAGGCATAGCTCGTGGGGTTGCCGGTCCAGGTTCCGTGTGTACAGGCCAGAGTCTGTCCCGGTTGGGAGCCCCCACCGATCGCGGGCCGCTTCGTGTTGTGTGGGGCGAAGCTGACCTCCACGGCTCCGAGGTCGCAGCCTTTATGCGGGCGCGCGTCGCCCTGCTCATCAAACGGCAGGATGCAGGTCGCCGTCCCAGCCGCCGGGCCGGTGGCCGCCGGCAACATCGTGGCCATGCCGGGGCCGCCGTGGTAGGAGAGGCCGCTCAGCTCAGGGTTGGCTCCGCTCGTCGGGGTCCCGGTGATCGAGGCGTTCCCCGTCGCGGACACGCTGTTCATTAGATTTGGGCCCACCAACGTCACCCTCGTCCCGACCGTATTCGAGCCTCCGAAGACAAGTTGAGCCTGGTGGTCGGTGTCCAGGTCTGGAACCAAGTGGGCATGGCCGGCCAGGGTGTCGACGCTTCCCCACAGGATGCTGTCGCTGATCTTCACCGAGCCCTTCATCCGCGCCGGCTCGTTCTGGCCGTAGCCGATGTTGAAGATCGCGCCACCTGCGTTGTTGGCGGCGTTGCGCATGAAAGTCGACGTCCGGACGCGCACTCCACCATCGAGGTTAAAGATGGTCCCACCCAGGCCTTCTCCACTGGTGTAGCCCGTGCCACCGTAAGCCACGTCGCGAGCGAAGGTCGAGTTGACGACTCCCACCAGGCCGAAGAGATTGAACACGGCGCCGCCCATGCCGGCGCCCCCACCTCCGGCCCCCGGAAGGTTAAACGAACCCACGCCGCCGCCGTAGTTCGCGACGTTGGTCGCCCCTCCGCTGCCGCCGCCAAATCCGCCGACACCGCCGTAGCCGCCTCCGGCGCCAAATCCGCCACTCCCGCCTACGGACGCTCCACCGCCCCCAACGCCGCCTCCTCCCCCTCCGCCGTTATTGCTCGTGCCGCCACCGGCTCCGAAGGCACCGCCGTCTCCGCTTCGCTCCTCTGCGCCCGCGCCACTCCCATCTCCGCCGGCGTAGGGCGGTGATGGGCCACCGAGCGCCGTGTCCGTGCCCCCTCCGGCTGCGCCGGTGGCGTTGTCGATCGCCTTAAAGCCGCCGCCACCCCCACTGGTTGATCCTCCCGGGGCGCCAGAGCTTGTTCCGCTCGCACCGGTCACCGGTCCGCCGAAGCCGGCACCGTATCCGCTGCTATCCGAGTTCTGTCCGATGCCGCCACCGCCGGCGCCGGCGCTGTCGACACCCCCGCTGCCCCCGACGGCTGAGCTATGACTGATCGTCACCCGGTTGAGGCCCAGCGCGGCCATGTTGAAGATCGCGCCCCCCATCCCGGCGCCGCCCCCGCCCAGGTAGGCGTTTCCTCCGTGCTCGATGCCGCCGATCAGGGAGACGTTGTCAAGCGTCAGTGAAACCGATCCGGTGGCTGGGGAGACGAAGTCGGTCGTGAATGGGGCCGTGGGGTTCGGGGCGACGAAGAAGAAGCGAAAGAAGGGCGTGCCGCTCGCCGGCGCGCGCTCGATCGTCGCCCCGTGGCCCTGGATCTGGATCCGCGAGGCGATCGGGGGCAGGGCGTTCGGCCCGTACCAGTAGTTGTTGACCGCCGAGAAGTCATAAACGCATTTCGAGGGCAGCATGAGCGCCGCGCCGCCGTCGGTGTTGGCCTGGTTGATAGCGGTCACCAGAGCTGCGGTCGAGCAGCCAACGTTGATGACCGGAGGCTCTTGGGCCCGGCTCTTGCCCAGGCCGGGCGCCGCGCCCAGCGCGAGCATGATCACGGTCACGATCACCAGCCCGACAGCCGCGCCCTTTGCCCTCACCGCCGACGAATATACCCGCTTCCGGGACGGCGTCAATACTCCGCTAGCCGAACGCGATCTGCCGCAATACCTTGGCCGGTGCCCCGGCCGCCACCGAGAAGGCTGGGATATCCGTCGTCACGACCGAGCCCGCGCCAATCACGCAGCGCTCGCCCACCGACACTCCGCTCGTGACGACAACATGGGCCCCGCACCAGACGTTATCGCCGATCCGGGTCGGCCCCTTGCTCGTGAAGCCCTGCCACGGAACCGGGCGATCAGGATCATCGAAGCGGTGTGAGGCGTCACTGACAAAGCAGCCGTTGGCCAGCATGCAGTGATCGCCGATCTCCACCAGCTCCTGGGCGGCCACCATCACGCCGAGGTTCAGGAACGTGCCTGAGCCGATCCGGATCCGCGCCTCGCCCGGTGCTGTGATCCACACGTTCGGCTCAAGCAGCGTGTGGGCGCCGATCTCAAGCCGCCCCTCACGCAACGCCTCGAGCACATTCCCATGGACGGGCCAGCGGACGAACGCGCTGCGGCGGGCGAACTCCCAGTGGATCCGGGCTCGGTGCCAGGGCAGCGAATTGTGCTCGTACCAGCGCCACTTCTGGACCCAGAGCCGGATCTGCGCCGCCGTCATCACTGCAGCCTACGCAGATACGCTGTCGCGGTGGTTGCCGCGCGGGGGCGCAGCAGGCGGCGTGCTCAGGCCGCGGCGGCCTGAGGTGAGCGCCGGCGGGGAGCGCCAGGCCGGCCGTTCCGCGCGGGGCGGGCGGGCAGGATCTCGGCCAGGAACTGGCCGGTGTAGGAGCCGGTGACCGCCGCCACCTGCTCGGGCGTGCCGCTCGCGATCAGGCTGCCGCCCTCCTCTCCGCCCTCTGGCCCGAGATCGATGATCCGGTCCGACACCTTGATCACATCCAGGTTGTGCTCGATCACCACGACCGAGTTGCCCGCATCGACGAGCCGCTGGAGAACCTCGAGCAGTCGCTGGATGTCCGCGAAGTGCAGCCCGGTGGTGGGCTCGTCCAGGATGTAGAGGGTGCGTCCGGTGGCCACCTTGCACAGCTCCGCAGCCAGCTTGACCCGCTGGGCCTCCCCGCCTGAGAGCGTGGTGGCCGGCTGGCCCAGGCGCATATACGCGAGCCCGACGTCGTTCAGGGTCTCCACCCGCCGGCGGATCTTGGGAATGTGGGTGAAGAAGTCAAGCGCCTCCTCGACCGGCATCTCGAGCACGTCGGCGATCGTCTTACCCTTGAAGCGAACCTCGAGCGTCTCCCGGTTGTACCGCTTGCCGTTGCACTGCTCACAGGGCACATAGACATCGGGCAGAAAGTGCATCTCGATCTTGATCTGCCCGTCACCCCGGCACACCTCGCACCGCCCACCCTTGACGTTGAACGAAAAACGACCCGGCTTATAGCCTCGAGCTCGGGCTTCCTGCGTCTTTGAGAACAGCTCCCGGATCTGGTCAAACAGCCCGATGTAGGTGGCCGGATTGGACCGCGGGGTGCGGCCAATCGGCGACTGGTCGACCGAGATGATCTTGTCCAGCTGATCGAGGCCGGTGATCCGCCGGTGGGCCCCCGCGCGCTGGCGCGTGCGGTGCAGCCGATTCGACAGCGCCTTGTAGATGACGTCGTTGACCAGCGTGGACTTTCCCGATCCGGACACACCGGTTACGCAACACATGACCCCGAGCGGGAGCCGCACGTCGATCTCCCGGAGGTTGTGCTCGGCGGCTCCCTCGACCACCACGTAACCCCGCGGGCGCCGGCGGCGACGCGGCACGTCGATCACCCGCGTCCCAGCCAGGAACTGTCCGGTGAGCGACTCGGGCACCCGCGCGACCTCCTCGGCCGTCCCCTCGGCCACCACGTAGCCGCCGTGCTCGCCGGCTCCCGGGCCCATATCCACCAGATGGTCGGCCGCGCGCATCGTGCCCTCATCGTGCTCGACGACGATCACGGTGTTCCCCAGGTCACGCAGCCGCTCGAGGGTGACGATCAGCTTCTCGTTGTCCCGCTGGTGCAGCCCAATCGACGGCTCATCGAGGATGTACAGCACCCCCACGAGCGAGGATCCGATCTGGGTGGCCAGCCGAATCCGCTGGGCTTCACCACCGGACAAGGTCGCCGTGCCGCGATCCATCGACAGGTAGCCGACGCCGACGTTGTCCAGGAAACGAAGCCGCTCCTCGATTTCCCGCAGGACGAGCCTCGCGATCCGGCGGTCATGCTCTGACAGAGACAGCGACTCGAGCCATCCCAGCGCCCGCCGGGCAGAGAGATGGGTGAACTCGTGGATCGGCGTGGCGCCGACGAGCACCGCGCGAGACTCCGGGCGCAGGCGGGCTCCGTGGCACTCCGGACACGGCCGAAGCGTCATGTACTCCTCGATCCGCTCCCGGGTGAACTCCGAGTCGGTCTCCCGGTAGCGCCGCTCGAGGTTCGGGATGATGCCGTCGAACGTGGTGGCATAGGAACGCCGGCGGCCGAACCGATTGCGGTAGGAGACCTGAACGCGGTCGCCATTCGTGCCGTGGAGGAAGAAATCCCGCGATGAGTCGGCCAGGTCCTCCCAAGGCACGTCTAGATCGACCTGATAGCGCTCGGCGATCGCCTGGATCAGCTGGTCGTAGTACTCCGACGCGCTGGCTGCCCACGGTGCGATCGCCCCCTCGCCGATCGACAGCGTGGGGTCCGGAACGACCAGCTCAGGATCGATCTCCATCTGCGAGCCGAGGCCCGTGCACCGGGGACACGCGCCGTGAGGCGAGTTGAAGCTGAAGATCCGGGGCTCGAGCTCCACGAGGCTCGGTCCGTGGACCGGGCAGGCGAACTTCTCGCTGAAGGTCAGCGTCCGCTCGGCCGCGCTCTCGACGTCCACCATTTCGATCTCTACCAGCCCGTCGGCCAGAGCCACGGCGGTCTCGATCGAGTCGGCCAGGCGCTTTCGCAGCTCGGCCTTCATCACCAGGCGGTCGACCACAACCGCGATGTCGTGCTTGAACTTCTTGTCCAGCGCGATCTCCTCCTCGAGGCGGCGCAGCTCGCCGTCCACCTTCACGCGCGTGAACCCCTCTGCTCGAAGCTCCTCCAGCTGCTTGCCGTATTCGCCCTTGCGCCCCCGCACCACGGGAGCGAGGATCATGAACCGCGTTCCCTCGGGCAGCTCCATGACCTGGTCGATGATCTGCTCGGTGCTCTGCCCGCTGATCGGCCGCCCGCAGATGTGACAGTGGGGGTGTCCGATTCGTGCCCAGAGCAGCCGCAGGTAGTCGTAGACCTCGGTGACGGTCCCGACGGTGGAGCGTGGGTTGCGTGAGGTCGTCTTCTGGTCGATCGAGATCGCGGGAGAGAGCCCTTCGATCGAATCCACGTCGGGCTTGTCCATCTGCCCCAGGAACTGGCGGGCGTAGGCCGACAGCGACTCCACATACCGGCGCTGACCCTCGGCGTAGATGGTGTCGAAGGCCAACGAGGACTTGCCCGAGCCTGAAAGCCCCGTGATCACAGTCAGCGACCCCCGTGGGATCGCCACCGTGATGTCTTTGAGGTTGTGCTCCCGGGCGCCCGCGACGACTAGCTGATTCACATAAACGAGTCTAGTGAGGCGAACGGACGTTCGCCCTTCCTGCACCCCGCTGTTTGCGGATACGCCTACCCCTCGACCGAGGAATAGACCTCCTCGATCAGCGCCGCGCGGTCTGAGAGGTCAAAGTTGGCCGCCAGGTAGCGGTCGACCTCTTCGCGCGGAGTCCCGTTGAGGGCCATGTTGAGGGCGATCAGGCGGGCGCCTTCGGTGTCGTCTTGAAACTCGCCAGCCGCCGGCTCGGCGGCCGTTTCGGTCCCGGGCGCGAACTCCTCGTAGGTCAGGGACTCGCTCTCGTCGCTGAACGCCTCCGGTTCGGCGGTGGTTTCCTCCACCGGCTCGAGCGGCGTCGTGGCCGTCGTCAGATCGTCCGCGCCGGGCTCGTCAAGCGAGGCCTCGTCGCCGAAGGATGGCTCGCCGAAAGACTCGGCGGATGGCTCGTCGAGCGCGGACTCGGCCAGCGGCGGCTCACCAACCGCCGACGGCGGCGGCGTTCCCAGGTTGGGAGCGCTCTCCTCCTCGGCTTCGAGCTCGAACTCCGGCCGGGGTGTGACGGCGTCGCGAACCTCGACGAGATGGTTCTCGAGCAGCTGGAGGTCCTCCCGGGCCCGGGTGACGCTGGTGCGAAGCGAGTCCAGCATGCCTCCCAGCTCTGACTCGATCGCGTCCAGGCGCTCCAGGGTCGACGAGGTTGCCGAAGACACATTGGACACGTACCCGCCTGCCTGTGCAGTCGCCTCCTCGCGGGTCTGCGTGGCCTCGGTGCGCGCCTCCCGGCGGATGTCTCGTGCTTCCTTCTCCGCGTCTGACCGGATCTGATTGGCGCTGTTCTCAGCCGCCTCGACGATCATCCGCACTTGCTCAGACGCTGTTTCGGCCAGCGACTCGGCGCGGCGGCGGGTGGCGCTCTTGAAGTCCTCCAGCTCCTCGGCGATCGAGCTCAGGTGCGCATCAACGGCGTCGGGGTCATAGCCGCGACGGCCGATGGGGAAATCTTTTCTCTCAATGCTCTGACGATCTAGCGCCATGGCCATCTACCTCCCGTAAGCGGTGAGCAAGCCTGCGCAGACTAGACGATCTGGAAACCAGGTGCCCCCCTTGCAATGTCAGTTACATGAGAGATCTCATCCCGCGGCGACCACCTGATCGAGCTCGCGCTTGAGGTCGCGAATCTCGTCGCGCAGTTTGGCCGCGTACTCGAAGCGCAGATCCTCGGCCGCCTCAAGCATCTCTTCTTCGAGTTCGACGATTGCCTTCTCGAGCTCCTCCTGCGACATGCCCGCCATCTCGGTGCGGCGCCTCCGTCTGCGGGACCGCGGGACCTTTGAATCCGACTGGAGGAACTCGGCGATGTCGGAGATCCCCTTGACGATCGTCTCGGGAGTAATGCCGTGCTCCTCGTTGTAGCGGCGCTGGATCTCCCGTCGGCGATCGGTCTCCTCGATCGCCGCCCGCATGGCCGCCGTTTCCTTGTCTGCGTACATGAGGACTTTGCCCTCGACATTGCGCGCCGCCCGCCCGATCGTCTGAATCAGAGAAGTCTCGCCGCGCAAGAACCCCTCCTTGTCGGCGTCCAAGATCGCCACCAGCGACACCTCGGGCAGATCGAGGCCCTCACGGAGGAGGTTCACTCCCACCAGCACGTCGAACTGCCCCAGGCGCAGCTCCCGGATGATCTGGATCCGCTCGAGCGTGTCGATCTCGGAGTGCAGATACCGCACCTTGAACCCCATCTCGAGCAGGTAGTCGGTCAGGTCCTCCGCCATCTTCTTGGTCAGCGTCGTGACCAGCGTACGTTCGTCTCGCTCGGTTCTGCCGCGGATCTCGTTCATCAGATCATCGATCTGGTTGCGCGTCTGGCGCACCTCGACCTCGGGATCGACGATCCCGGTCGGGCGAACGATCTGCTCGACGACCCGGTGAGAATTGGCCCGCTCGTACTCGCCGGGCGTGGCCGACACGAACACGAGTTGGGGAGTGATGGAGAGGTACTCGTTGAACGTCTGAGGCCGGTTGTCAAGCGCGCTCGGCAGGCGAAAGCCGTAGTCCACCAGCGTCTGCTTACGTGAGCGGTCGCCCTCGTACATCGCGCCGATCTGGGGAACCGTCTGGTGGGACTCGTCGATGAAGCACACAAAGTCATCTGGGAAGTAATCGAGCAGGCAGTACGGCCGCTCGCCCGGCGCCCGGCCGTCCAGGATGCGCGAGTAGTTCTCGATGCCGGAGCAAAAGCCGAGTTCGCGGAGCATCTCCATGTCGTACTGCGTGCGCTGGCGCAGCCGGTGTGACTCGAGCAGCTTGCCCTGGGCCTCGAGCTCAGCGCAGCGTTCGTTCAGCTCACGGCCGATCTCCGCCACCGCGTCGTCGATCATGCCCTCACGGACGTTGTAGTGCGACGCGGGCCAGATGCCGATGTGCTCGATGTCCTCCTGGATGACCTCCCCTGTGATCGGGTCGAACTCCTGGAGTTGCTCGACCTCATCGCCGAACAGCACCACCCGATAGGCCGTCTCGGCGTACGCGGGAAAGATCTCAAGCGTCTCCCCCCGGACCCGGAACGTCCCCCGGCCCAGCGCGGTGTCGTTACGCGTGTACTGGATTGAGACGAGCTTGCGCAGCAGCTTGTCGCGATCGACGAACTCGCTCTTACGCAGCGTCTGGAGGTTCTCGTCGTAGGTCTGCGGCGAACCGAGGCCATAGATACAGCTGACGCTCGCCACGATCAGGACATCACGCCGGGCGAACAGGGCCGCGGTGGCCGAATGACGGAGCCGGTCGATCTCCTGGTTGATCGCCGAGTCCTTCTCGATGTAGAGGTCCTTGCTGGGGACGTAGGCCTCAGGCTGGTAGTAGTCGTAGTAGGAGACGAAGTACTCGACCGCGTTACCCGGGAAGTAGGTTCGGAATTCGTTGCACAGCTGGGCGGCCAGGGTCTTGTTGTGGGCGATCACGAGGGCGGGCTTCTGAACCTGCTCCACGACACCCGCCATCGTCATCGTCTTGCCCGTCCCGGTCGCGCCCAGCAGCGTCAGAAAGCGTTCGCCGGCAACGACGCCCTCGGCCAGCGAGGCGATCGCATCAGGCTGGTCGGCGGTGGGGCGAAAGGCGGGATCGAGCTCGAACCTCGGCATTTGCCTTGAGGCTAGCCGAGGCGCCAGACTGGGTCGATGGCCGCTCCCGCCTCCTCGTCCTGGAGTGATGCCGAGCAACGCGCGGCCGACTGGTGGCTTGAGACGGTCGAGCACGAGGAGCGCCGGGGAGAGCTCTTGGCCGCCTTCGACCTCGCGGAGCGCGGATTGGCCCAGCACCCGGGAGACCTGGCGCTCGAGCACCGGGCCGTGCTGGCACTCGCCCGGGCGGGAGCCACTGTCGAGGCGGCCCGGCGGTTTGACGAGTACGGGTTGGTCCGGTCCGACGACGAGGACATCGCTGCCCTCCGGGCTCGGATCGCCAAAGACGTGGCTTTGGCCGCCCGCGGCCGCGAGCGTCGGTTGCTGGCCGCGAGCGCGGCGGAGCGCTACGAGGCGATCTATGCCCGAACCGACGGCTACTACCCGGGGGTGAACGCGGCCACGCTGTGGTTGCTCGCCGACCAGCCCGCGCGTTCAGAGGGGCTCGCACGCCGGGTTCTGGAACGGCTTACGCGGGAGCAGCGGGAGACCTACTACTCGCACGCCACGGCGGCCGAGGCGCACCTGCTGCTCGGACAGATCGACGAAGCCGGGGCCGCGCTGACGCGCGCGGCGCAGCTACACGGCGGTGACTGGGGAGCACTCGCCAGCACGCGGCATCAGCTGCGGATGCTCTGCACCACGCTGGGGGTCGACGCCGCGCTGCTGGATCCGCTCACCGGTCCTACGGTGGTGCATTTCTGCGGACACGGCATCGGCGGGGAGCCTGGCGCGGCGTTTCCGTTGGCCGCCGCGGCAACCGTGGCCCAGAAGATCGCCGAGGTTGTGGCGGATGATCCGCCCGGCTTTGCCTACGGATCGCTGGCCAGCGGAGCCGACATCCTGTGGGCCGAGGCATTGCTGGCTGCGGGAACCGAGCTCCACGTCGTGCTGCCGTTCGCACTGCCCGAGTTCATCCGCGTGTCCGTGGCGCCCGCCGGTCCATCCTGGGTGGAGCGTCTGCACCGCTGTCTGGAGAAGGCGACGGCCGTGGACTACGCCACCGAGGACGCATTTCTGGGCGATGAGGTGCTGTTCAGCTACGGGGGCGAACTTGCGATGGGGCTGGCGCTCCTGCGCGGTCGCTACCTCGAGGCTGACGTCCGCCAGCTGGCCGTCTGGGATGGTCGACCCACCGAGCACGTGGCCGGAACGTCGGTCGACGTCGGCCGCTGGCTCCGGCGGGGGCACCCCGTGACGGTGATCTCGCCAGGCGATGCGGAGGTGCGCGTGCTTGACGACCCACCTTCAAACGGCCCGCCTGAGCCCGCGCCGGCCGCCGAGACCCCCCGCGAGGGCGTGGCGCCTCGAGTGCTCGCGGCGATGCTGTTCGCCGACGTGAAGGGGTTCACCCGCCTGACGGATGAGCAGCTGCCCATCTTCACCCGATCGGTGCTGGGCTCGTTCGCGTCGGTCCTGGCCCGCCACGGCGAGCACGTATGGCACCGCAACACGTGGGGTGACGGGATGTATCTGGTGCTCTCGAACGTCGCGCGGGCGGCGGCCTGCGCCCTGGAACTCCAGGGCGCGACCGACTCGATCGGAGCGGAGAGCCCCGATCTCCCGCCTGATCTGTCGCTTCGGCTTGGAGGCCATTTCGGTCCGGTTTTTCCGACCCACGACCCGGTACTCGACGCCCCCGGCTTCATGGGGTCGCATGTCAGCCGGACCGCCCGAATCGAGCCGGTAACTCCACCCGGGGCGGTCTACGTGACGGAGCCGTTCGCGGCCGCGCTGGCGCTCGAGACGGGCGATGATTTCAACTGCGACTACGTCGGCCAGATGCCCGCGGCCAAGAATTACGGCGTACTGAGGATGTACCGCCTGGGGCGCAAGACGACGATTTGACCCCCGGAGCAGGGTGTGATCGAATGGTTCGAGGGTCCCCGAGCTTAAGGAGGAGCAATCAATGTCGGTGCTTGTGACCTTGTGGATGAAGGGCGATCCGAACAAGCTGGAGGAGAGCGCTCGAAGCGAATCAGAGCGGATGCAGTCGATCATCGAGGAGGCCAAGCAGAATGGCCTGATCGCTCACCGCTTCTTCGGCACCGAGGACGGACAGATCATGGTGATCGACGAGTGGCCGGATAAGGAGAGCTTCCAGAAGTTCTTCGAAGCCGCCAGTGACCGAATCGGGCCGCTGATGCAGGACTCCGGCGTGACCAGCGAGCCGGGCATCAGCTTCTGGCGAAAGCTCGAGACCGGCGACGACGTGGGCTGGGGCGCGTAGCGGCTGGCACTCGCGTCGAGAATCCGATCCAACAACCGGCCATCACGCTCATCAGCTTCGGCGATGCAGGCGTACGTGTAGCGCTACGCGCGTCATAGCGCGCACAGCGTTACGCGTATCGCGGGCCGCTACCCGTAGCCGAGCTGTCTCGCGTACGTCTGGCGGTAATCCTGCTGGGCTTGCATGACCCTGACGACGTAGGCGCGGGTCTCCGGGAACGGGATCTGGGAGACCGTGAATTGACGACCGGCCCGCCGGTCGGCGGCCAACCACTCATCGACGTTGGTTTCGCCGCCGTTATAGGCCGCTAAAGCCAGCACCTCACTGTCGTGGTACCGGTTGAGGAGGTACCGCAGGTAGTAGCTCCCGTAGGCAATGTTGACCGCCGGCGTGCCCAGGTCGGAAACATGGAACGTCGTGGCGCCGGACCTGTGGGCCAGGAACTCCGCGGTCTGGGGAAGGATCTGCATGAGCCCCTCGGCCCCGGCCGAGGATGGCCGCGGATCGAACTTGGTCTCGGCGTAGATGACGGCGGCTACGAGAGCCGGATCAAGGTGCTTGTCAGCCGCCTGCTGGCGGATGATCGGCGCGTAGGACAGCGGCAGGCTGAGATCGTTGTAAGCCTTCTGCGCGAGCGGCCAGACCAGTGGCGTGACTATGGCCAGCAGGGCCAGTACGCCCACCGCCGCAAGCCGGCGACGGCGCACCGCGGTGCGATACCGAGCCTGGCTCCGGCGCCGGACGGCGGCCGTGGCGGCGGGTGGAGTCATGACTCCTCAAGCATGACAAGAACGTCCGATAGCTTCGCCTGAAGTTCGCCCATTGTGCCGTCGTTCTCGACCACGTATGTGGCGCGGACGCGTTTCTCATCCTGAGACAGCTGGCGTGCGGCTCTCGCGTCGACAGCCTCGTGGCCGCGCGCCCCTGCCCGCTCTGCCCTCAGCTTCTCATCGGCCACCACGGCGATCGTGGCATCGAACAGCCCTTCCAATCCGGATTCGAACAGCAGCGGCACCTCCACCACGGCTGCACGCGGCCGGGGGCTGGCCTTCTCGACGTCGGCTCGCCACTGCACCATGCGGGCCCCGACGCGGGGCCAGAGCAGCCCCTCGAGCCATTCCCGGTCCTTCTCGGTGGCGAAAGCTCTCCGCGCCACCTGAGACCGATCGATTCGGCCCCCGGGGGCGACGTCCGCCCCGAAGCGCTCGACCGCCTGGTCGCGCACCTCTGGGTCCTCGTAGAGATCGTGTACGACGCGGTCAGTGGACAGCACCGCCGCCCCGAGGCGCTCAAGGGCGTTGAGTGCAGCTGATTTCCCGGCCCCCAGCCCGCCGGTCAGACCGACGTACGGGACGCTCAGGCCGACTCGTCCTCGGGCGAGGCCGGCTCGGACTCGGGCGAGGCCGGCTCGTCCTCAGGCGAAGTGGGCTCGGGCGAAGCCTCGCCGGCTCCAGAAGCTTCGGGTTCCTCGGCGGGCGCGGCCTGCGCGGCAGGCGCCTCCTCAGCCGCGGGCTCCTCCTCGGCGGCAGGCGTCTCATCCGCGGGCGCGGGAGCCTCCTCAGCCGCGGGAGCCTCCTCAGCGCGCAGGGCGCCTCCTCAGCAGCGGGCGCCTCCTCAGCAGCAGGCGCCTCCGCCTCAGCGGACTCCTCAGGCGCGCCCGCGTCCTCCGACGCGAACACGTCCTCCGAAAGCCCAAGCTCAGGCATGTTGTCGAGATCGCTGGCCTCGCTCTCGGTCGGGGCCACTATCGGCCTCACGGGAAGCTCTTGCCCCTCGACGCGCTTGATCGACAGCGACAAGCGCCGGCGGTCGGATTCGATCTCCAGGATCTTGACCCGAACCTGATCGCCGGGCTGGATGATCTCGCGGGGATTCTCGACGTGGTGCTGGGCCAGCTCGGAGATATGGACCAGGCCCTCGACACCGTCAAGGATCTCGACAAACGCCCCGAACGTGACGACCTTGGTCACGGTGCCCTCGAGCTCATCGCCGATGTTGTACGTGTCCACCACGCGCTGCCAGGGGTCCTCCTGCGTCTGCTTGAGGCCGAGCGAGATTCGCTGGCGATCCCGATCGATGTCCAGGACCTTGACCGTGACCTTGTCGCCGATGCCGAGGATCTCTGAGGGGTGGTTCACGTGCGACCAGGAGAGCTCGGAAATGTGGATCAGACCGTCGATGCCGTCGAGGTCGACGAACGCACCGAAGTCGACGATGTTGGAGATCGTGCCCTCGACCACCTGACCGGGCTGGAGCCGATCCAGAATCCGCTCGCGGTCCTCCTTGCGCTGCTCCTCAAGCACTGCGCGGCGCGAAAGCACGACGTTGTTGCGAGACCGGTTGAGCTCGATGACCTTGCACTCGATCGACTGGCTGAGGTACTCGTCCAGGTTGGGGACGCGGCGGATGTCCACCAGCGACGCGGGCAGGAACCCACGAACGCCCAGGTCGATGATCAGACCGCCCTTGACGACCTCGATGACCGTTCCGGTAACGGGGTCACCCGAGTCCGCGGCGGACTCGATCCGGCGCCAGGCGCGTTCGAAACGGGCGCGCTTCTTGGACAGGATTAGTCGGCCGTCCTGGTCCTCCTTGGTCAGAACGAGCGCGTCCACCTCCTCGCCGAGCTCGACCTCATCGCCCGGGTCGACCGACTTGCGAATCGACAGCTCACCGGACGGGATCACGCCCTCGGACTTGTAGCCGATGTCCACGAGGACTTCGTCATTGTCGATCCGGACGACGTTGCCGGTGACGACGTCGCCTTCCTGGAATGGATGGATCGTGGCGTCGTAGTTGGGAACGACCTTTCCGTCCACCTCCAGAAGGAGGCCGTCGGAGCCCTCGACCACCTTGGCCTGTGGCTCCTCCGTCTCAGGGGTAAGCGTGCTACCTGAAGTCATTACGTGCGTCGGAGGATAGCCGCGTTCAGGCCAGGAGGCGCTCCCTATCATGCGGAGCGATGCCCCGTCGAGCCACTAAGCGCGGTGCGGCGCGGACCCCGCTTGATCGAGACTGCGACGTCCTGATCTGCGGGGCGAGCTTCGCCGGCCTGGCGGTGGCCCGGGAGCTGGCCGGAAGCGGAGCCGATGTGCTGATTCTCGACCGGTATGAAATTGGAGAGCGCCAGACCTCGGCCTGCGGCATCCCGACAGGCTGGTTAGAAGCGCTCGACCTGATGGATTCCCACCAGCAGCGATTCGACGAGCTGCTGATCCACACGCCCCACGCCACCGCCCGGTACCGCCTTCCCTGGTCCTTCTCGACGTTCGACTACCGCACCTTGTGCGGGGCGCTGGCCGAGCAGGGTGGATCGTTCGAGTTCGAGACGGCCGCCGTCGAGGGCCGCACGGCCAGCACGGTCCACACCGACCGCGGCGACATCCGGGCGGGCTTGATAGTCGATGCGCTGGGATGGCGCCGGGTGCTCGGCCAAGGGGCGAACATCCAGCCTCCCGATGCGCTCCTCTCCCGAGGGCTCGAGGTCCATCCGTTGCGCCCGGGCAAGGAAATGGAGGTCTGGATCGACCGCTCATATGTGCCCGCCGGCTACGGATGGAGCTTCCCGGCTGGACCCGAGGTCCGGATCGGGGTGGGCTCGTTCGATCCGCGCTTCCACGTCAGAGAGCCAACCGTCCGTCTCGCCGAGGATCTCGGGGCCGAAACGGTGCGCTACCAGGGCAACTGGATCCCGCACGCGCTGCGCGACGCCACCGAGGACGGCGTCTTCTTCGCCGGCGACTCAGCCGGTCATTGCCTGCCGCTGACCGCTGAGGGGATCAGGACCGCTCTTTACTTCGGACTGGCCTGCGGGCGTGAGCTGCGCGATGTCGTGAGCGGGCGGCAAACCAAGGAACAGGCGCTGGCCCGCTACCACGCCTTCTCCGCCGGCCACGCCAGACCGTTTCGCTGGATGCTCCGCGTGCAGCGGCTGATTCCCCGCGTCCCACCGTGGATGTTGGGTCGCGGGCTGCGCTCGATCGAGCACGAGCGCCTCATCGACTGGGCCTTCAACCACTACCTGGAGGTCGCGCACCCGCGCTTCGCGGGCGCGCGCTCCAGGCAGATGGTGGCGGCTTAGCTGAGGATCTCCCACGAGGTAGAGAAGACCGATTCGCTCGCGCCGGACGGCTGGACGGTGGCCCCGCCAAAGGCCTCAGCCTGCTGCCTGGTCGACGTGCTCCACAGATCGACGCCGTACTCACACGGGCCCTGCCCCTGGTAGCCGCCGGCCGTTCCCACGGTGATTCCCTGCGCCGTGCCGTGAGCCGGGACGGTCACCTGGTTGTAGTCGTTGCTGCCGGAACAGGTGAAGTAATCGACCGCCTCGGCCTTGCCTGTGGTGTTCGTGTAGGTCAGCGTGGGCGCACCGCAGGTCGCATCACACTGTGCGCTCAGCTCGCCCCAGCCGGGAATCGTGGTCAGTACCTTTGATGCGCCACCGTTCACCGCGACCAGTGTGGAGTTGCCCGCCCCTGACTCTTGGAAGTAGCTGGCCGGGCCGAGCCCTCCCAGAGCTTTCGCATTCGTCGCCGTTCGGGCGGCGAGCGCACTGGGCACCGTCCCCAGCTTGGAAACGTTGATCTGCTGGCCGGTCAGGGTGTCGTTGGCCACCTTCTGAGCAGTGACCGCTTGGTTCTTGAGCTGCTTGGTCCCGACGCTGTTCGCGGGCAGCGTCGCCGCCGCGTAGCTGGTGCCTCCCAGCGCGATGAACAGCGCCAGCGTGGCGGCGACGTTGGCATACGTCAGCCGTCCCCTCATGCGCCTGAGCATTGTTACCTCCGTTTGGATTTGAGCCCCGCTCCCGCGCGGCTCAGTCTAGGTCACTTGGCCGAAAGCCAATCAGGCCCGATGCCCGCCTCCACGGCCAGCGGGGGGTGCAGCTCAAACGCCTCGGCCATCTGCCGGCAGGCCAGCTGGCGGACCTCCTCGGCCTCCTCGGCGGGGCCTTCGAACAAAAGCTCGTCGTGGATCTGGAGCACCATGCGTGAGCTCAGGCCGGCGTCTCCCAGCGCCTCTTCGCACCGGACCATGGCCACCTTCATGATGTCCGCCGCCGTGCCCTGGATGACCATGTTGACGGCGAAGCGCTCTCCCTGCCGGCGCATCTCCCAGCGGCGAGCGCGCAACTCCGGGACCTGCCGGCGCCGCCCGAACAGCGTCGAGACATAGCCGTGTTCGGTCCCCTGCTCGATCGTCTGCGTGATGAAGCGGGCCACCGCCGGGAATCCGGCCATATATCGCTTGATGAACTCGTCGGCCTCCTCCTGGGGGATGTCGAGCCGGTCGGCCATGCCCCAGGCCGAAAGGCCGTACACGATCCCGTAATTGATCATCTTGGCCTTGGAGCGCATCCCGGGATCGATCTGGTCCGGCTGAACGCCGAAGACGCGGCAGGCCGTGGCCGTATGCACGTCCTCGCCCTTCTCGAAGATTTCGACCAGAGCACCCTCCCGGGCGATGTGGGCCAGGATCCGCAGCTCGACCTGCGAGTAGTCGGCCGACACGAGCAGGTTTCCGGGCTCGGCCACGAAGCAGGCCCGGATCTCCCGGCCGAGTTCGGTCCTGATCGGGATGTTCTGGAGATTGGGGTTGTTGGAGGACAGCCGCCCCGTCGTGGCGGCCGTCTGATTGAACGTGGTGTGGATCCGCCCGTCCTGCGCGATCAGGGCCGGGAACGCGTCGAGGTAGGTCTGGGCGAGCTTGGTCAGCTCGCGCCAGCGCTCGATCTTCGGAATCACCGGGTGCTCGTCCCGGATCGCCTGGAGCACCCGGGCATCGGTTGAGTACCCGGTCTTGCCCCGGCGCTTGCGAGACAGTCCAAGCCGCCCGAACAGAATCTCCTCGAGCTGCTTGGGAGAGCCGAGCGTGAACTCCTCGCCACACAGCTCGAAGATGTCGAGCTCGAGCGCGTCCGCTTCCTCCTTGACCCTGGTCGAGATAGCGGCCAGGCGCTCGGTGTCGAGCTTCAGGCCCGCTCGCTCCATCTTGCGCAGGACCTTGACGAGCGGAATCTCGACCTCCTGCATCAGCTCGGTCAGGCCTCGGCTCCGGATTTGCTCCCGCTGCCATTCGGCCAGCGCCCCGAGGAGGAGAGCATCGGCTCCGATCTCGTCCTCCATGTCGGCGGCCAGGCCTCGCTCCTCGCACAGCTCGCGGAAGGGGTAGGCTCGCCGGGCGGGCTCGAGCAGGTAGGCCCCGATCTCGGTGTCGTGGGCCAGGACATCCGGGACCTCGCCCAGAGACTTGGCGTCATGGGCCACCACTGGACGGCGACCAAGCGCCCGCACCACTACCTCGGGGCCCTCGGCCTCTCCCGCTGAGACGTAGTCCGTTCCCTTCGGATGCACGGCGAACCGGAAGGCCGGATCGGCGGCGAACAGGGCATCGTCGGGCTTCTCGGGAGCGCGTACGGCCAGAGCCGCCTCGCCGTGCGGGAGCCCGGCCAGTTGCTCGACCGTGGTCTTGCGAATCCGAGCCGTCAGCATCGAGTCCGTGGCCGGGGCGGGGGCGGCGGCATCGGCTGAACCGAGCGCCTCCTCCAGCCGTCGCAGGGGCTCGCGCAGCTCGAACTCGCGAAAGGTGTCACGGAGCTTCGATCGGTCAGGCGCGGCGACCACGAACGATGCCAGGTCGAAGTCCAGCGGAATGTCACGCTTGGCCGTGGCCAGCTGCTTGGAGGTGCGGGCGTCCTGCGCGTGCTCGATCAGATTCTGCTTGCGCTTGGCCCCGGAGATGTCATCGACGTGGGCCAGAACCTCTTCCAGCGACCCGAAGCGCTGAAGCAGCTCGGCCGCCGTCTTGTCCCCGATCCCCGGGACGCCGGGGATGTTGTCGCTGGTGTCGCCCTTCAGCCCGATGAAGTCGGGGATCAGCTCCGGGGGAATGCCATAGCGGTCGATCACCCCCTCCCGGTCATACACGCGGGTGTCGGTGATCCCGCGCGAGGTGGTCATGATCTTGACCCGACCGTCGTCGACGAGCTGGTAGGCGTCGCGGTCGCCGGTCACCACCATCACCGGGATCGGCGGCTGGACCTGACGCGCGCGCTCGACGATCGAGGCGATCACGTCGTCGGCTTCGTAGCCCTGGATGGCCAGGTTCTTGTAACCGAACGCCTCCACCAGCGGCTCAAAGGCCGGCCACTGCTCCTTGAGCAGATCGGGGCGGCTGGCTCGCTGAGCCTTGTAATCCGCGTAGATCTCCCGGCGACCCGTGTCGCCCCGGTCCCACACCACCACGGTCGCCTTCGGGCCGTAGTCGGTGAGGATCTTGACCAGCATGGAGGCAAAGCCGAAGATCGCGTTGGTCGGGACTCCGGTCGAGGTGGCGATCGATTCTGGGAGGGCAAAAAAGGCCCGATAGGCCAGACTGTTGCCGTCGATCAGAAAGAGCTCATCGTCCGGGGTCAGCGTGCTCTGCATCCACATGTCAGGCTATCTCGCCCCATGGGACGAGTGACCCCGTAAATGCCCGGAAGCCCAAGCGCCCAGTACAGCCTGACCCTGCGGGTCGAGATCGTCCACCAACCGGGGATGCTCGGCCAGGTGGCCAGCGCGATCGGCGACGCCGGCGGGACGATCGGGGCGATCGACCTCGTCCAGGTCGATGGCCAGCACACCGTGCGTGACATCACGGTGCAAACGGCCGACGCCAACGACTGGCCACGCCTGACCGATGCGGTCGACGCGCTCGACGGCGCCCGGGTGCTCGACATCACCGATCGGACTCTCCAGCTCCACGTTGGAGGCAAGATCGAAATGCAGAACAAGAGCCCGCTGAAAACGCGCGAGGACCTGTCGATGGTCTACACGCCCGGGGTGGCCCGGGTCTGCGAGGTCATCCACCAGGACCCCGACAAGGCCTTCCAGTACACGATCAAGCGAAACACGGTGGCCGTGGTGTCAGACGGCTCGGCCGTGCTTGGCCTGGGCAATATCGGCCCCCGTGCGGCGATGCCCGTGATGGAGGGGAAGGCCATGCTGTTCAAGGAGTTCGCGGGCGTGGACGCCGTTCCGATCTGCCTCGACACGCAGGATCCAAATGAGATCGTGGCGGTGGTCAAGGCGATCGCCCCGGGCTTTGGCGGAATCAACCTGGAGGACATCTCTGCCCCGCGCTGCTTCGAGATCGAGGACCGGCTGAAGGTGGCCCTTGACATCCCCGTGTTTCACGACGACCAGCACGGGACGGCGGTCGTCGTGCTCGCGGCACTGCTGAACGCCGTCAAGCTCACCGGGCGCGCGCTCTCCGACCTGCGGATCCTGATCGTGGGCACGGGCGCCGCGGGCGTGGCCGTCACGAAGATCCTGATGGCCGCCGGGGCGACCAACGTGATCGACTGCGACTCGAGGGGTGCCCTCAGCGTCGACCGCGAGGACTACCTCGACGGGACAATGCACCCGGTCAAGCGAGCCCTCGCCGAGGCGGGAAATCCCGAGCGCCGCGCTGGCCATCCCGTCGACGTGATCGAGGGCGTCGATCTGTTCATCGGCCTCTCAGGGGCGAAGGTGATGCCGGCCTCGGCGCTGGCCCGGATGGCGCCCGATCCGATCGTTTTCGCGATGGCCAATCCAACCCCCGAGGTCTCACCCGAGGAGGCCGCGCCCTACGCCCGGATCATGGCCACCGGCCGCTCGGACTATCCCAACCAGATCAACAACGTGCTGTGTTTCCCCGGAGTGTTCCGCGGCGCCCTGGATGTCCGCTCGGTGAGCATCACCGAGGAGATGAAGCTGGCCGCTGCCCAAGCTATCGCGTCGATCGTGGCCGACGACGAGCTGCGCGAGGACTACATCATCCCCTCGGTGTTCAACCGCGATGTCGCCCCCGCCGTCGCATCGGCTGTGGCGCTGGAGGCCCGCCGGAGCGGTCTGGCGGGCGCAGGCGCCGAGCTGGGCTACGGCCAGACCGAGGAGTTCGGGGTTTTGCCCGGCCGTTAGCCCCTACGACCTCACCGGCACGACCGCCAGCCCGAACGGGTTCGTGCCCACAGGCACGGGGATCTTGACCGGCGAGCCCTGCTCCTCGGTCAGGCGGCCGTCAGCTGCGATCTGGAGCGAGTGGATCTGGTTGCCCTTCCCGGCCGGGATCTGACTGACCGCCCGCATATCCAGCAAGAACAGCACCCGACCGGTCGGGTCGATCTGGAAGTTCCAGGGGTTACCGGGGGCATTGAGTTTCAGGGACTGGATCTCGGCGGGATCGGCTGCGCGACCGGCGATGTTGAACACGCTGACGTTGTCGCTGCCCGCGTTGGCCGAATACATGCGAGTCCCGCTCGCGTTCACCTCGGTCCAGCAGGGGAGGAACGACTGGCGGTTGGGCATCGAGCGAACGAACGTAAGCTGGGCGTCGTCGTTCCAGCGGTAGACGACGGTGCGAGAGACGTTGGCCAGCTGGGCGTAGAGGATCTTCTGGCCCGGAGTCGACGCCAGGCCGGCGGGCCAGACATTCGGCTTGCGCCGATCGCCGGCGAAGGCGGCGTCAGGGAGGCCCTGCGGCGAGTCGGGACCCTCCGTCAGCGAGCCATCCGTCCCGATGCGGAAAGCTCTGAACACGCCCGACTCCTGGTTGGTGATCAAGACCTTCTGATCCGGGGTCACATACGCCTGAAGGGGCGATGACCCCCGGGGTGAGAAGATCGTCGAGATCGGGGCGCTGAGCGTCCCGTTGGGAAACACGTGAAAGCTCGTGTAGTTGGGAAAGAACTGGCTCAGGTCGCGGACGCCATCCTGCGCCTTGTTGGCCACGATCAACGTGTTTCCCGCCAGGCCCAGGCTGGCCGGCGCAGTGCCATTGGAGGGAAACGGTGAGCCTCCTACCGGGCTGAGCGCTCCGCTGCGCTCGATGTGAAAGACCGCGATCGAGTCCGAGCTCGAGTTGACGGCGAACAGCAGCGTCCGCTCGGGGTTGATGATCAACTCCTGGTCTGAATCGAGCACCCCACTGTTGCTGAGGTCGTGGGAGCCACTACCACCGGTCAGATAGCTATGGATCCCGTGCGGGCTCAGGACACCGTTGCGGTAATGGAACTCGAGGACGCGGTTTGAGTCCTTGGCAGACGAGTTTGACTCGACGTAGACAATGCCGTCGGCACCAGGCACGGTCGGGTGTTTGACCGGGGGCTTTGAGCCGGGCGCGAGCACGAGCGCGCCGATCAGCGCGATGGCAGTGGCGATCCCAATCGCCCACGCGATGCCCCGTGACCCACTGATGGCCGGAACGATACCCGCGCGACTACGGTGGGGGCTAGCCCGGCGCCGGGGTGATGGTCACGGTGCCACCCTGGCTGACGGTGTACGTGCCGAGCTCGGGACCGCCCGATCCAACTCGGAGCGGCACGTTCTTGAGCGCGAAGAAGTCGGTGCGGATCGTGCCGCGGTTGGTGGCACCCGAGCCCGCATTCTGGAGGGCCTTCAGCACCGCTGCCGTCGCCGCGTATCCGAGGATTGCCTGGCTGGATGGGGTATGGCCGAACGCGCCCCGGAAGTCGCGCGCGAAAGCCTTCCCAGCGGATCCCGCGTTGAGCGCCTGCGCGTCCTGGTTCGGGGCCATGCTCGCGAACGTGCGCTTGTACGTCCCAAAGGATTCGAAGTCGCTCGTCGGAACGGACGCGCCCTCCGCGGGACTGACCTGGAGCAGCTGCTGGGCATTCGTGATCCCGAGCGAGCCGACCGAGGCACCCGGCTGGACCTCGCCCAGATACGCCACCGCCTTGTCGTCCTCGATGGCCGTCCGGGCGTTAGACGAGACCTTGTCGTTACGTACCACCTTCAGGTCAATCGTCAAGCTGCTCATATGAATGGGAGCACACGGCGACGAGAGGGTGCATCCCGAGTGAAACGCGAGCAGCTCGGCGTCGATCACATCCTGTGCCTGCGGATCACTGCTCAGAGACTTCGGCGCGCTTGCGTAGATCGTGAGGGTCGTGCCGCTGATGGTCACGGCACTCGAGCCCGCCGTCCCGCAGCCTCCGAGGGCGGCCGCCGCCGCCACGCACAGGCAGGCGCTTACCGCTCGGCCGCGTGCCAGCAGGCCCCTAACCATGCGCAGCTGGGGTCAGCCCCGCCGGCCGGGCAGATACGGGACCAGGTTGCGAACCCCGATGGCGACGAGGACCATGGCCAGGCCGATCAGGATCGAGTCAAATCCGCCAAACAGATCGAGCGCCCAGAGGACGATCCAGATGCAGAGCCCGGCGGTGGCTGTGAGGATCAATCCCACGGCGCAGGATGCTAGCTCAGGGCAGCGGCGAACGAGCGAACCAGCTCTTCGGTGGCGGCGACCGGGTCCTGCTCCTGACCGGCCGCCCTGACCAGCCGCGAGCCGATGATCACTCCGTCGGCGCCGGCGTCTGCCGCGGCGCGGACCTGCTCAGGCGTGCCGATCCCAAATCCGACGGCCACGGGCACCTCGGTATTGGACGCCGCCCGGCCGACCAGCTCGGTCAACGCCTCCGCGAGGTTCGCCCGCTCTCCGGTGGTCCCGGTCACGGACACCGCATATACGAAGCCGCGGGCCTCGGCCCCAATCCGGGCCAGGCGCTCCTCGGTCGTCGTCGGAGCGATCAGCGGCACGAGCGCCACTCCGTGGGAGTCACAGATCGACCGCAGCTCGTCGCCCTCTTCGCCCGGGAGGTCGGGGACGATCAGCCCGCTGATCGAGCGCGCGGCCAGGCTGTCCAGAAAGCGCTCCGCCCCCCGGGCGAAGATCGGATTGGCGTAGCACATGGCGACGACCGGTACCTCGCGGGCGAGCACCGCCCCCACGTCCAGCACCCCCTCGACCGTCGCCCCGGCCTGTAGCGCAACCGTGCCCGCCTGATGGACGACCGGGCCGTCGGCCAGCGGATCGGAGAAGGGCACGCCCAGCTCGATCAGATCGGCTCCCGCGTTCACGTAGGCCAGCCCAATCCGGCGCGACGCCTCGAGGTCGGGAAACCCTCCCATCAGATAGGGCATCAGCGCGGCTCGCCGGCCCTCGGCGCGGGCCCGGGCAAAAGCCTCGGCGATCCGGTCGGTTCCGCTCACCGCTTTGTGGCGAGCAGGGCCAGCGCCTCCTCGAGGTCCTTGTCCCCCCGGCCCGATAGGCACACCAGATCGAGTTCGCTGGTCGGCGCCTCCATCGCCCAGGCGAGGGCGTGGGCGCTCTCCAGCGCCGGGATGATGCCCTCGAGACGTGCGACCCGGGCAAACGCCTCGAGTGCCTGCTGGTCTGATACGGCCTCATAGCGGGCCCGTCCCGAGTCCCTGAGCCAGGCGTGCTCCGGACCGGTGCCGGGATAGTCAAGGCCGGCCGAGATCGAATGCGCCTCCAGGATCTGACCGTCCTCGTCCTGCATGACCGCGGAGAAGGCGCCGTGAAGTACCCCGGGAAGTCCCCCGGCCGTAAGCGGCGCCCCGTGGCGCCCGCTGTCCAGACCCTCGCCGGCGGCCTCGACCCCCACGAGCTCGACCTCCTCGTCATCGACGAATGCGGTGAACATCCCGATCGCGTTCGAACCGCCGCCCACGCACGCGATCACCCGCTGGGGCAGGCGCCCCGTCTGCTCCTGGATCTGCTGGCGAGCCTCGTTCCCGATCACGCGCTGTAGATCCCGCACGAGCGCGGGGTACGGCGCCGGGCCGACACACGAGCCGATGATGTAGTGGGTGGTGGCGATGTTGGTCACCCAGTCCCGGATCGCCGCCGACACGGCTTCCTTGAGCGTTCGCGCCCCGGCCTCCACCGGCTCGACACGCGTCCCGAGCAGCTCCATCCGCTCGACGTTCGGCTTCTGGCGGCGCATGTCCTCGGTGCCCATGTAGACGATGCATTCGAGGTCGAGCAGCGCGCACGCCGTGGCGGTGGCCACTCCGTGCTGTCCGGCGCCAGTCTCGGCGATGAGCCTGCGCTTGCCCATCCGCTGGGCCAGCAGCGCCTGGCCGAGGGCATTGTTGATCTTGTGGGCGCCGGTGTGGTTGAGGTCCTCGCGCTTGAGGAAAATCGGATGACCGGCCGCTTCACTCAGCCGCCGAGCCTCGTACAGCGGCGAGGGACGCCCGACGTAGTCGCGCAACAGCCCGCCGAGGCTGGCCTGAAAATCCCGGTCGGCTCGGGCGGCGAGCCATTCGCGCTCGAGTTCGGCCAGCGCGGGCATCAGCGTCTCAGGGACGTACTGCCCGCCATAGCGGCCGAAGCGGTGTTCGACGGTGCTCATCCTGAAGATGTTCCGGTCGGCGCATGCGCCGACCGGCGGCCTGGCGCATGCGCCAGGCCGGGCCGGGCCGCATGCGGCCCGGCCTCCAGTACGGAGGCGGCGAAGGCTCGCAGCTTGTCAGGATCCTTCACGCCAGGCGAGCGCTCAACGCCGCTGGCCACGTCCACGGCGAATGGACTCGTGGCCGCGATCGCCTCGCCCACGTTCTCAGGGGTGAGGCCGCCGCTCAGGATCACCGGCGCGGAACCCCGGTGTTCCCGGACGAGCTCCCAGGAGAACGTCGCCCCGGTGCCGCCGGGACGACCGGACACGTAGCCATCGAGCAGATGGAAGTCGGTGTGGAACGCGGACACCGCCTGGATGTCTGCGCCGCTGCGGACGCGGGCCGCCTTGATCACCCGGCAACCCGTGCGGCGAGCCGCCTCGGCGCAGAAGGACGGGCCCTCATCTCCGTGAAACTGGAGCATCGTGAGCTGCGCCGCATCGGCGATTGCGGCGACCTGATCGAGCCGCTCGTCGACGAACACGCCGACCACCTCGGCGCGACGCTTGAGCGCGGTACCAATCTCGGCGGCGGTGGCGGGGTCACAGAGGCGGGGTGAACCGGGCCACAGGATCACGCCCACGGCCCACGCTCCGCAGCTAACCGCCAGCTCGGCGTCCAGGACGGATGTGCACCCGCAGAACTTGACCTTGGTGGGGCTCATCGCCTACATCGTAGGCGGGCACCGTCAGTGGCTCTTGACCGTGACCTGTTTCGAGACGCTGGCCCTGCATCCGGGCGCGCCGGTGACGGTTGCGCTCACCGTGAACTTCCCCTTGCGGGCGAACTTATGCGAGAACTGCTTGCCGGTCGCGGTCGCCCCGTCGGAGCTGTGCCAGCTGACCGTCAGCGAGACCCCGCTGGGCTCATTCGACGCGCTCGCGGTAAAGACGGCCGTGGTGTGGACGCGAACCTCCGAGGGCCCGCTGATCTTCGGACTCGGCACGACTCCAGAGTGGCCCGTGAGTTCGACCGCGCCCTTGTCTCGCACGGCCGCCTGGCACGTTCCGCGGCCGTTCTGGACTCGCGGGTGGCCCAACAGGTCCGTGGAGGAGTCTGTGAAAGGAGCGGGCAGCGAGATGGCCGACGCGGGCACGCTGTCGACTCCGTTCCAGTGCGGATTGAGCCCAATGCCCGAACCAGGGTGGGCGAAGATCGCCGCCAGCGATGGCGTGAACGTATTACCACGGGTGCCGGTGGCGCACTCGATCGTCCCGAGCGATGCGCTCGCCGTCTGGGTGGTGTTCGGAACCTCGGTGTGAGAACAGTTCACGACCGCGGTGCCGTTCGTCCCGGAGCGCACGGCCGCCGGCGGCTCGACGAGGATCGATCCCTCCACGTTGACGATCGCCGTCGACCCGGAGCTGTTGTCCGCCGAGGCGGTCAGAGATTTCACCGGGGCGGCATTCCGCACGCCGACGGCGCCGGCGTCGATCGTCGAGGAGGCGACGGTCAGCGTCCGGCCCGCGCCAGAGCTCGTCTGGAATAGAAGACCGCTCCCGCCGAGGAGGGCCGAGGAATCGACCGCCATGGCAACGTTGCTGGCCAGGACCCCGTTTTGAGCCGAGGAGCGCTCTCGGATCACGCTGCGCGTGATTGAAACGGCATGGCCTTGAGCGGAGCCGTCCTGCAGCGTGAGCAGCGGAGCGCTCGGGGATCCGCCCGAGCTGATCTTGCTGTCTGCCACGGCGAGCGAACCCGAGCCGTCGATCGCACTTCCACTCCAGGCGCCACCGAGGGTCACCTCCGAGAGGGAGCTTGGTCCGCCCAACGTGATAGCGGGGGCCGAATCGGAGGAGTTATTCATCGTCACGCTCAGGTGGCTGAGCGCGGTGGTGCCAAAGGAGTTCGAGATTGCGTTGCCCAGGCCGTCGACCACCAGCGATGACTGATTGGCACTGATCGCCGTGCTTCCGGCTTCGATGGCCACGTTCGTGGCGGTGGCGTTCTTGAGCGAAATCGGGCTGCCGCGCAGTGTCACCGAGCCGCCGCCATCGATGATCCCGTCGCCGGTTCCTTTGACGACGAGCGCCGAGCCGCTGGCGGTAACGCTCGAACCGGGGTTGTAGATCGCGGCCCCGGAGCCCGAGCTATTCGTGAGGGTGATCGGGCTGCCCGTCACCGAAACGGGGGCGCCACCATTGTTGATGCCGTTCCCGTCTCCTTCGACCACGATCGGCGAGCCGGCGATTGTCACCGGCTGCCCGCCGTTGTAGATCCCATCCCCCGTCCCCGACCCGGTCGCGAGCGTTATCGGGCTGCGTTTAACGGTTACCGGGGCTCCACCGTTGCTGATCCCATCCCCCGACCCCTGGACCGTGATCGATGAGCCGACGACGGTCACCGACTGCCCGCCGTTGGCGATCCCGGAGCTCGATGACGCCGCGTTCTGGAGCTTGATAGGGCTATCCGTCACCGACACGGGCGCGCCGCCGTTGCTGATCCCGGCGCCCGTCCCCTTGACCACGATCGGCGAGCCGCTGACCGTCACTGGCTTACCGCCGTTCTGAATCGCATTGGCCGAGCCGGAGGCGTTGGCCAGCGTGATCGGGCTATTGGTGACCGTGACGGGGGCGCCACCGTTAGTGATCCCTGAACCGCCCCCCTTGACCATGATCGGCGAGCCGACGACGGTCACGCGCGCACCGCCGTTGTCGATCGCCGTGCCCGAGCCAGAGGCGCTCTCGAGCGTGATTGCGCTCTTGGTCACCGAAACTGGACCGCCACCGTTCTGGACGCCAGCGCCCTGCCCGGCGACGAGAATCGGCGAGTCCTGCAGCGTCACGGAGCTTCCTCCGGGACCCACAGCGAAGTTGGTATCCGCCGGGTTGGCCAGCGTGACCGGGCTGTCGATCAGGCTGATCTCGGAGATGCCGTCGATGATTCCCGGTCCGATGCCCTGCGCGTCGATCCTCACGTGGTCAAGCTCGAGATCGGTCTCGTCGCCCACGAACACCGGGTCGGCGTCGCCAGGCGGGTTGACGATCCTAAGGTCGGTCAGACCCAGCGAGCTGCTCGCACCCGACGAGTCCGCGTTCAGGGTTGGGTTTCCGGACACGCCGGTAAGGATCGTGCTGGTGGCGGGATTCGTCGAGGTGCCCGCGCCGACAATCCTCAACCCGCTATCGGCCGACCCGAGCGCCAGGTCTTCTGAGTACCTCCCGGGCCCCGCCTCGATCGTGATCAGGTCTGGGACTGCGCGCCCCTGGGTGATCGCGTAGCCCAGCGTCTTGCAGGGGCTCGACTGGCAGTTGCCGGTGTCGTGGCCCTTGGTGGCACTGACATGCAGGACAGTGTTGGCCGAAGCAGCCGACGCCAACAGCAAAAGGATCAGCATCACGCCCAGGAGTGCGGTCATAGTTGCCCGGAAGCGCCCCAAGTGCATCGACAAGCAGTTTACCGGGACATACCGACGTCCACCAACCCCCGACAGGCCGCTTCGATATCGGCTGAGCGCATCAGAGCCTCGCCGATCAGCACGGCGTCGAATCCGGCGTCCTGCAGCTCTTGCAGCTGGGCGCGGCTGGTGAACCCCGACTCGGCAACGGTGGCCACTCCGTCGGGAATCCGCCCGCGCAGCGCGAACGTACGACGCGTATCAACCTCGAGCGTTGCCAGGTCACGGCTGTTGATTCCCACCAGCCGGGCGCCGATTTCGAGCCCGGCCTCGAGCTCGCGCTCGGTGTGGGCCTCGACCAGGGCGGTCAGTCCCAGCTCTGCCGTCTGCTCGTGGAGCGCTCGCAGATCGTGCTCACTCAGGGCGGCGACGATCAGCAGCACGGCGTCCGCGCCGGCGGCGAGCGACTCGTGCAGCTGGTAGTTCTCGACGATGAACTCCTTGCGCAGGATCGGGAGCGTCGAGGCCTCGCGAGCGTCCCGGAGGTCGTCGAGCGAGCCCCCGAAATTCGGGCCCTCGGTCAGGACCGACAGGGCGGCTGCGCCGCCCTGCTCGTAGCTCCTCACGACGTCGGTGAGGCTCAGGTCCTGGCGGATCACGCCGGCCGAGGGCGAGCGCCGCTTGTGCTCGGCTATCAGCGAGATCTCCGGGCCACAGAGCGCTTCGATGAACGGGCGCGGAGCTCCTCGCTCCAATCGCGCCCGTCCTTCTGTCTCGACGTCAGCCTGCGGTACCCCGGCCATCCGCGCCGCCACCGACCGTCGCGTCTCGGTCACGATCCGCTCAAGGTGATTCATGGCGCCAGTTCCTGGGTCCGGGCCACGAACCGCTCGAGCGCCGCGGAGGCGGCACCGCCGTCGATCGCCTCCTGGGCGGCCCGGACTCCGTCCCTGAGGCTCTCGGTCCTGCCTCCCACATAGATCGCGGCCCCAGCGTTGAGGACCGCCAGGTCGCGGGACGATCCTGTCTCGCCGGCGATGATTCGCCGTGCGGTGGCAGCATTCTGCTCCGGGTCTCCGCCCGGGATCTGTTCCAGTGGCGCTCGGGTCAGTCCGACGGCTTCAGGCGTGACCGAGTAGCGCTCGATCTTGCCCTCGCGCACCTCGACCACCGTGGTGGCTGCGCTGATGCTGAGCTCGTCGAGGCCATCCTCGCTGCAGACGAGCAGGGCGTGTGTGGTTCCGAGGCGGAACAGCGCGCCCGCCATCGTCTCGAGGTAGGCCGGGTCGGACACGCCGATCAGCTGGCGGCTGGCCCCGGCCGGATTGGTCAGCGGTCCGAGAAAGTTGAAGATCGTCCGGACCGCCAGCTCACGCCGGACGGGCACGACAAAGCGGGTGGCCTGATGGTGAGCGGGGGCGAACATGAACCCAAAGCCCACCTCGTCGATGCACGCGGCTACTTCGCTTGGACGCAGATCGATCCGAGCCCCCAGCGCCTCCAGGAGATCCGCCGACCCCGATAGGCCGGTCGCCGAGCGGTTGCCATGCTTGGCCACGGCGCAGCCGGCGCCCGCAGCGATCAGGGCGGCCGTGGTGGAGACGTTGAACGTCCGCTGGCCGCCACCCGTCCCCGCGGTGTCCAGCAGGTCATCGCGGGACACCGGCACTGGCGTGGCGAACGAGCGCATCGCCTGGGCCAGCCCCGCGATCTCCTCCACGGTCTCACCTTTTGTCCGGAGCGCGATCAGGACGGCCGCGATCTGGATCTCTGAGGCCCGGCCCGACATGATCTCGGCCAGAACGGCCGCCGCCTCCTCCTGAGGCAGGTCGCGCCCCGCGGCCAGGGCGTCGATTCCGTCGCGGAGCGTGTCGGCGCCACCGGGTTGAGGGGATGCCATCGTCGCTCAGTCCTCGGAGAGGAAGTTGCGCAGCAGCTCTCGTCCGTCCTCGGTGAGGATCGACTCCGGATGGAACTGCACGCCCTCGGCAGGAAGCTCTCGGTGCCGGACGGCCATCACCACTCCGTCCGCATGCGCGGTCCGTTCCAGGCAGTCCGGAAGCTCGGGATCGGCCACCAGCGAGTGGTAGCGACCCACCTGGAGCGGGGACGGCAGGCCCAGGAAGATCGTCTTGCCATCGTGCTCGATCACGGCGGTCTTTCCATGAACGGGCTCGTGCTGAACGACCTTCCCGCCCCAGGTTTGGACCAGCGCCTGGTGGCCCAGGCACACCCCGAGAGTCGGCAGCCCGGATTGGGGCAGACGGCGTGCCGCCTCAATCGAGATGCCCGCCTCGTCGGGCGTGCAAGGTCCGGGCGAGATCACCGCCCTGTCATACCCCCGCACCAAGAGCTCGTCCACGGTCATGTGATCGTTACGGACCACCTCGATCTCAGGCGCGGGCTGGCCGGGTGGGCTCAGTTCCCCCAGATACTGGACGAGGTTGTACGTGAAGCTGTCGTAGTTGTCGATGACCAGGACTCGCATGGGCTTGATTAACAGGAAACCAGGGGCGCGCGCTAGGCCAAGCAGCTCACGCTCTGGAGCTGCTGCTGGCCGTGGAGGACGACCACGTCGCCGGTCTCTGGATAGAACGGCAGTTGAAGGCCCTGCTCGGACGGCGCTCCGAGTTCACCCACCTTCACAAAGCGCAGCGGCGCCGCGGTCCCGCTCGCAGGGGCCGGAGCCCAGATATCGCCAGGAGCAGCGGTGAACGGCTGCCATTGCTCCTGGTTGCCCATCATGGCCTCGTTGTAGGTCAACTGGAGGTGGCCGCAGCGGAACTCGATCACGTCGGCGAAGTCTCGGCCGCTGCCATCGCTCTGGCCAGGGCCGTTGGTGAGCGTGACAATGATCGTCCGGTAGCCGTCGGTGTCCGCTCCGGGCGGCGGCGGCCAGTTGCACGACGCGTAGCTGGTCTGCAGGAACTCGAGCTGGCCGCCATACGGGGGCGTCACGTCGGATTTCGTGAAGTGCGACTCCCCGGGCCGAGGCTGCCTGGCCACCTGGGAGCTGGTCATGCCGTGGGTCCGTTCGCAAGCTGCTTCGTGCGCGAGTTTGGTGCCAGCGCCCCCGCCGCTGGACGCACCTGCCCCGCCACCGCCCGACAGGATGCCCACGACGGCGGCCGCGATGGCCAGCGCCACGACCGGGGACGCCCTGATCAGAAGGCCCGGCGCCCGGTGGCGCACTCGGTGCCAGCGATCGTCATAGCGCTCGATAAATCCGGCCAGCTGGCCGAGGTCGTAGTCCCAATGGCGGTTGCTCAGCTCGAAGGCGTTGAGCTTGGTCACTGCAGCGATGTCGTCTGGGAGCTCGTCGGCTTCGGGCATCGACGCACCCTCAACCAGGACCGGCACTACTGTGACCTCGGGGTGCGCCAGCGCGGCCCGCACCTCCTGCCGGAACAGGTCATCGGCCGCGTCGATCCGCCTCGTCCGATCGCCCGCGGCTGCCAGCCAGCGCGGGCCGATCAGTATCAACGCCACATGGCAGGCCTCGAGCGCCCGCTCGATCCGCTCGGCAAAGTCCTCGCCAGGATTGATGTCGTCGATGTCGATGAACACCCGTGAGCGGCCAAAGCGCTGGCGCAGCGCCCCGGCCAGCCGGCCCGCGTGTCCCGCGGTGTCCTCCCGGCGATATGAGATGAAGATGCTGGGGATGCTCGCCTCCGGGCTGCTCGGCTAAGGCCAATCGGGCTGACGGAGCGCCAGGTCAATCGCCGCCAGGACGGCCTTGGCCTTGTCCTGAGACTCCTGAAGCTCGCGCTTGGGGACCGCGTCGGCCACCGTCCCACCCCCCGCCTGTACGTGGGCGACTCCGTCCTTGACCACGACCGTCCGGATGTGAATGCACGTGTCCAGGTCGCCGGTGTAACTGACCCAACCGATCGCACCGCCATAGCCCCCGCGCTTGACGGGCTCGAGCTCGTCGATGATCTGCATGGCCCGGACCTTGGGCGCTCCAGACAAGGTGCCGGCCGGCAGTACCGAGCGCAGCGCGTCCAGGGCGCTGACACCCGGGCGCAGGCTCCCGGTCACGTTGGACACGATGTGCATGACGTGGCTGTAGTTCTCCACGGCCATCAGCTCGTCCACTCTCACGCTTCCGTACTGGCACACCCTCCCGAGGTCGTTGCGGCCCAGATCGACCAGCATCACGTGCTCGGCTCGCTCCTTGGGGTCGGCCAGCAGCTCCTCGGCCATCCGCCAGTCCTCCTCGGCGGTGGCCCCGCGTGGCCGGGTTCCGGCGATCGGCCGGGTCGTGACGCGCTGGCCCTGAACCGTGATCAGAGGCTCGGGGCTCGCGCCCGCTATCTCGAAGTCGCCGAAGTCGAGGAAGTACATGTACGGGCTCGGGTTGACCGCCCGCAGACCCCGGTAGATGGAGAAGGCGTCCAGCTCGACGGGGGCCGACCAGCGCTGCGACGGGACGACCTGATAGGCGTCGCCGGCCCGGATGTACTCGATGATCCGGCTCACCATCGCCTCGAACTGTTCCGGTGGACATGTTCGATCGAAATTGCTCTGAGGCAGGCGAAGCGCCGGCTTTCTGCCCGCTCTCGCCGCGGGTCTCGCGGGCAGGCGGCACCGCGCCGCAACCGGGCCCGCGCGTCGGCGAATCTTCTCCACCGCAGCCTGGTAGGAGGCTTCGAGATCGTCCTCGGGGTAGACGTTGGCCAGGATCGTCACGGTGTGCTTGAGGTGGTCGAACACGACGAGCACGTCGGTCAGCATCAGCGCCAGGTCAGGCACGCCGACCGGGTCTGGGTTGGGCGCTCCGAGGGGCTCCACCGTCCGGACCAGGTCGTAGGCAAACACGCCCACCGCCCCTCCCAGGAAGGGGATCGGCAGGTTCCCGCCGGAGACCGGGGCCGGTCGAAAGCGCCCCAGTGCGGTCGCCGCCAGGACGTACGGATCGCCTTCGTCGCCCAGCGACCAGCGCAGCACGCTGTGGGGGCGCACCCCGATGAACGAGTAGCGGCCCACCCGCCCCTGTTCGGCCGATTCGAGCAGGAATGAGGGCTCGTCGTCTCGCAGCTTGAGAAACGCCGAGACTGGCGTCAGCAGATCGTCGATGAACGTCTCGTGGACCGCGATCAGATTGAAGTTCAGCCGCCAGCGCCCGGACTTCGTCCAGCCCGGGCAGAGCACCGGAGGCGCTCTCAGCGGCGACGGCCATCGAGCACCCGCTCGGCGTCGCTCAGCGACAGCCCGCGCTCGCGCAGCAGCACGGCCAGGTGGTAGAGGACGTCGGCGGCCTCCTCGGCCACTCGCTCGTCGGACTCCTCGGCCGCCGCCCGCGCGACCTCCTCGGCCTCCTCGCGGACCTTGGCCCCGGCCAGCTCTGGGTCCTCGAGCAGCTGGACGGTGTAGGAGCCATCCGGTCGCTCGGCGTCGCGCTCGGCGATGGTCCGCTCGAGCGTCGGGAGCGCCTCGTATGGAGCGGCGGGTTGAAGCTGGCCGCGGTGAAAGCAGGTCCGCTCGCCCGTGTGGCAGGCCGGGCCACGCGGCTCGACCTGGGCCAGGAGCGCGTCGCCGTCGCAGTCGTACCGAAGCGCCTTGACGAGCTGGGTGTGGCCAGACGTGGCGCCCTTGTGCCAGAGCTCCTGGCGCGAGCGGCTGAAGAAGTGCATCTCGCCCGTCCGGCGGGTGAGAGCCAGCGCCTCCTCGTTCATGTAGGCCAGCGTCAGAACTTCGCCGGTGCGCCAATCCTGGACCACGCACGGAACCAGACCGCGCTCGTCGAAGCGCAGATCGGCGAGGCTGTCCGCGTCGGGGCGCGCGTCTGCCATGGCCGGAGTGTAGGCGGGCGGGCCCTGCGCTATTCGATCCCCAGGCGGTCCAGCACGCGCTCGTCGGTCCGCCAGTGCCGGCGGACGCGCACACGCAGTTCGAGGTGAACGTGGAGCCCGAGGTCGTCCTCGAGCACTCTCCGGGCAGCCACCCCGATCGACTTGATCATGCTTCCCCCCGCCCCGATCAGGATCCGCTTCTGGGACTCCGTTTCGGTCAACACGGCGGCCTCGATTCGGACCAGCGGATCCGCTCTGTGCGAATTGCGCTCGATCGATTCGACCTGCACCTCGACGGCGTGCGGCACCTCCTCGCGGGTCCGCCGCAGCACCTGTTCACGCACGAGCTCGGCGAGGCGGACCCGCTCGCTCTGGTCGGAGTGCTGCTCGCGCCTCGAAGTAGAACGGACCCTCCGGAAGCAGGCTCACGAGATGCTCGGTCAGAGGCGCCACGCCCGATCCCGTGCGCGCCGACACGGGAAAGACCTCATCGCCGATCTCGAGCTCGGCCGCCGCCTGGAGGGTCTGTGCGGTCTGGGCTCGGCTGGCCCGATCGATCTTGTTCGCGGCGATGACTACCGGCACAGGAGCCGCGCGCAGCAACCGAGCGATGAAGCGGTCCCCCGGCCCGATCCCCTCCTCGGCATTCACCACGAGCAGGCATCCGTCCGCGTCCTCGAGCTCGTGCTCCACGCGGCGCTGCATCCGCTCGGTGAGGGCGTCACGGGGGCGCTGGATCCCGGGCAGGTCGACCAGCACGAGCTGCCAGTCAGACCCGGTGGCGATCCCGCGGATCGCCCTGCGGGTGGTCTGCGGCTTGTCGGAGACGATCGCCACCTTGGCCCCGATGATCGCGTTGGCCAGGGTGGATTTGCCGACGTTCGGCCGGCCGGCCAAGGCGATGAAGCCAGAGCGGGTCTTCACTGCACCCAGCGCATCAGCTCGGCCTGGAGCGCCAGCATCTCTCCGTCGTCTGTCTCGTGGTCCATCCCGGTGAGGTGCAGAGCGCCGTGCAGGATCGCCTCGCGCACATCGATCGTGTGCTGCGGGCACACGACGACGTCGCCCAGCTCGCGGGGCTCGGCGGACGGGTCGTCCTCGTCCACTCCAAAGGCCAGCACGTCGGTCGGCTCGTCGATGCCCCGAAACTGGAGGTTGAGCTCCTGGATCCGCTCCTCGGACACGAACTCGACGGCGGCGTGGCCGTCGGTGATTCCGGCGCTGGCGAGCGCCAGGCCGCAGAGCTCCTCGATCTCGTTCACGGTCGGCCCGTCGGCGTCGCCCTCGGACCCCCCGGGGGCCACGCCCTCGATGCCGATCACCTCGACCTCGAGCACCCGCGCCGCCTCAGGCTCGCTTGCGCTGGGACCGCAGCCCCGGCGTGATCCGCTGCGCATGCTCCGCGTAGGCCTCGACGATCCGCCGCACCAACTTGTGCCGGACCACATCCTCCTCGCCGAAGTTCACGAACTCGATCCCGTCGACCTTCTGAAGGATGTCGGCCACCACGACGAGGCCGGAGGTCTCCTCCCGAGGGAGGTCGATCTGCGTGATATCCCCGGTGACGACCATCTTCGAGTTAAAGCCCAGGCGAGTCAGGAACATCTGCATCTGCTCCGGGCTTGTGTTCTGGGCCTCGTCGAGGATGATGAAACTGTCATTCAGGGAGCGCCCCCGCATGAAAGCCAGCGGCGCGACCTCGATCACCCCGCGCTCCAGATGCTGGCTCACGCGGTCGGGCTCGAGCATGTCGTGGAGCGCGTCGAACAGGGGACGCAGGAAGGGATCGACCTTGGCCATCAGGTCGCCGGGGAGAAAGCCCAGACGCTCCCCCGCCTCCACGGCCGGGCGGGTCAGGATGATGCGGTTGACCTCACGGCGGCTGAGGGCGGCGGCGGCCAGCGCCACGGCCAGGAACGTCTTGCCCGTTCCCGCCGGGCCGATGCCGAACGTGATCGTGTTGTCTCGAATCGAGTCCACGTAGCGCTTCTGATTGACCGTCTTGGGAGCGACCTTGGTGGCCCGATGGCGCCAGACCACGTCCTCGAGGATCTTGGCCGGCGACTCGTGCGCGTCGAGTGCCCCGGTCACGGCCTCGATCGTCCCGGGGGCGATCTCGTGCCCCTGCTCCACCAATTCGGCCAGCTCTCGAACGACCGCCCCCGCGGTCTCGACCGCCTCTGCTTCGCCGTCCAGTGTGAGGACGTTCCCGCGTAGGAACACGTCACACTCCAGATGCGCTTCGAGTGTGCGCAGGACGACGTCGCCGCTTCCCGCTAGCTCGCTGGCCACCGCGTTGTCGAGCTCGAGCTGCCGGCGCATTCAGCGGGCCCCGAGGGCCTCCCGAACCTGCTGGGATACGCGCCGGCCATCGGCGCGCCCACCCGTCCGGGCCATGACGACCTTCATCACCTGACCCATGTCCTTCGGGTCGCTAGCGCCGGTCTCGGAGATCGCCTGGGAGATCATCGTCCGGAGCTCTGAGTCCTCGAGCTCGGCGGGGAGGTAGCCCGCGATCAGAGCGGCCTCGGATTCCTCTTTCTCGGCCAGCTCCGAGCGGCCAGCGTCACGGAACTGCCCCGCTGCATCAAGTCTGCGCTTGCGCTCGCGTCGGAGCACGGCGAGCTCATCGCCATCGCCCTCCTTGTCGGCTTTCTGAAGCTCGGACAGGACCAATCGCAGCGCGCCCACGCGCTCGCGTGTCGCCAGCCTTCAGGGCGGCATTTATGTCCTCGCGAAGCTGGTCCGTGACCGTCACCCCTGATGAGGATAGACCCGGCGGGCGCGGCGGCCAGCGGTAGCGTTAGGACCCCAGGATGACCGGCCCTTTGCCCTACGTCTCGCCCGCTGCCCGGCCCGAGTCACCCACGCGCTGGCAACGCAAGCCATCGGCGTACAGCTCGCGGCATCGAACGGTGACGACTTCTCCCCTAAGCGCGGCACCGGGCGCCAGGTAGCAGCGCGTGTAGTCGGGGGTATATCCCGAGCACTGCGTCTCGGCGACCTTGTCCACCAGCACGCCCACCTGGCTGCCCAGCTTGGTCGTGCGGTGGTGGCGAGAGCGCACCTCGGAGCGCCCCCGCATGACGGCCGAGCGCCGCTTCTTCTCCACCGGCGCAACGCGGTCCCCCAGCTCGGCCGCCCCCGTGCCGGGCCGCGGCGAGTAGCTGAACGTGTGGACACGTGTGATGCCTGCGTCATCGACCGCCTGGAGCGTGCGATCGAACGCCTCTTCGGATTCGGTCGGAAAGCCCACGATCACATCCGTGGTCACGTTGACCTTCGGAGCGACCCGCCGCAGCCCAGCCACGATCGACTGGTATTCACCGATCGAGTAGTGGCGGCCCATGTCGTGGAGGACTTGGTCGTCGCCGGACTGCATCGGGATGTGAAGGTGCGGGCAGATCTTGGGCTCGTTGGCGAGCGCGGCGAGGAGCGAGTCGCGTACGTGGATGACTTCCACGCTGGACAGCCGCACCCGCTCGACGCCGGGCACTCGGGCCGCCTCGACCATCAGCTCACCGAGCTCCAGACCCTGCTCGGGATCGCGGTAGTCGCCCACACTGATCCCGGTCATGACCATTTCCGGCTGGCCTTCATCCACCCGGCGACGCACCTCGTCGAGGACGGCGCTGGCCGGCCGCGAGCGCGCTGCTCCCCGCACGGTGGGGATGATGCAGTAGGCGCAGTGACAATCGCAGCCGTCCTGGACCTTGACGAAGCCGCGGGTCCGGGTCGGCTCGGCCTTGAGCGCCGTTCGGGTGCCGACGCTGGTGTCGAGGTCGGCACACCCTCCGATCTCGGCGGCCACGTCGTCCGCCGTGCCCACAAATGGTCTGACGCGAGGGTCGATCTCGGCGAACTGGGCCGAGTTCAGGTTGGCGGCGCAGCCCGCGACGTACACCTCGTTGGCCGTCCGCAGCGATCGCCTCACGGAATACCGCGATTTGGACTCCGCCTCAGAGGTGATGCAGCACGTGTTGATGACGTGGAGCTCGGCCTGATCCTCGGGCACCTCGCTATGACCTGCCGCCAGCAGGGCGCGGCGGGCGGCGGTGGCGTCAGCCTGCGAGACCTTGCAGCCCAGGAACTTGACCGCGAACGTCCTCATCGGAGCCTCAAGGTAGCGAGCGCCTGAGCAGCAGCGCCGCCCAGTCTCCGTGGGTCCGCCGCTGCTCCTCGGCCAGCCCGGCCGGGGCGAAGGCAGCCGTCACCGCGTCGGCCTCGTGCGTGAGCACTCCGCTGGCCAGGATCAGGCCGGGCACGTGGTCAGGCGACTCGAGCAGCTGCGATGCCCAGTAGATCAACAGCGGGCTGAGCAGGTTGGCGGTCACCACGGGCCTTCCCGCTGGCAGTCCGCTGCGAATGTCAGAGCGGCTGACGTTGACCGTTACCTCGTTGCGCGCGGCGTTCTCGGCTGCGGCCTGCACAGCCGCGGGATCGTTGTCGACCGCCTCCACGGGGGAAAAGCCAAACTTGGCTGCCGCGATCGCCAGGACCCCTGACCCGCAGCCGAGGTCGAGTAGGGGACCACTCGCCCGGTCTTGTTCGGCCAGCTCGAGCAGCAGCTCGAGGCACAGCCGCGTGGTGGCGTGTGCGCCGGTTCCGAACGCCTGGCCTGGGTCGATCACGAGGTCCAGCGGGGTGTCGGCCGGCGGCTCCCAGGGCGGACGTACGGTCAGCCTGCCCTCGAGCACGAGTGGCTTGTGGAACTGGCGCCAGCGCTCATCCCAGTCATCGGCCACCTCACGGGTGTGGATGTCGACGAGCGCTCCCCCGGCCACAGCCCGGACCGCGGCCAGGAATGGGAGCTCGCCCGGAGCGCCGTAGACCGCGAACTCAACGCTTCCGTCGTCGAGCTCGACCTCCTCGACGCCGCTCGGGGCCAGCTCGAGCAGCTCGGCCAGCACGAGCTCGGCGTCTTTACGGCGGACCCGGACGGCCAGCCGAAGCATGGGCCAGCGGCTATCCGCCCAAGGCGCGCTTGATCTTGGCGAACACGCCCTGTTCGGACTGGAGGTTGTGCTCGGTCATCGACCCAGCGAGCTGCTCGAACAGCTCGCGCTGATCGCGGTCAAGATGCCGGGGCACAACCACGTTGACCATGACCCGCAGATCTCCCATCCGGCCGGCTCGCCCGCGCAGCGCTGGTAGTCCGGCGCCTCGCACCTTCAGTGTGTCGTGGGGCTGCGTTCCGGCGGGGATCTCCAAGTCGGTAGAGCCATCGAGCGTCGGGACCTGGACGGTCGTGCCAAGCGCAGCCAGCGGTGCGGACACGTCGACCGCGGTGACCAGGTCGTTCCCGTCACGGACAAAGCGAGGATCCTCGCGGACCCGGATCAGCACATACAGATCGCCAGCCGGGCCACCGCGCTCACCGGCGTGGCCGCGACCCGCGATCCGCATCCGCTGCCCGTCCGCGATCCCGGCGGGCACATCCACCGACACCTTGACCTTGTCCACCTTCCGTCCGCGCCCGCGACATTCGTGACAGGGATCGCGAGCCACCCGCCCATCGCCGTCGCAGGCGTCGCAGGCGGTGGTGCGCATCATCTGCCCGAACGGCGTCCGGGAGACCACCCGTAGCTGGCCCGCGCCGCCGCAGCGCGAGCAGGTCTCGATCGGCGTTCCGGGCTCCGCGCCGTTGCCCTTGCAGCGCTCGCACAGGTCCACGACGTCGTAGCGGACATCGACCGTGGTCCCCCGCGCAACGTCGGCGAGGTCGACCTCTGCCACCGCGGCGACGTCGCCTCCCTGCACGGGACCACCGGACCGCCCCCCGCCGCCAAAGATGTCGCCGAGGCCTCCGCCGCCGCCCCCGAAGAAGGCGTTGAAGATGTCTGCCACAGAGGTGAAAGCGTCGAAGTTCGGGGCGTAGCCGCCGCTGCGCAGGCCCTCGTGGCCGTAGCGGTCATAGGTGGCTCGGCGGTCAGGGTCCGAGAGCACCTCGTATGCCTCGGCCGCCTCCTTGAACTTGTCCTCGGCCTGCGGGTCGTGGCGGTTGACGTCAGGGTGAAGCTCGCGGGCCAGCCGGCGAAATGCCTTCTTGATCGTCGCCTCATCGGCGTCGCGCGGGACGCCGAGGACGTCGTAGTAGTCGCGGGTGGCGCTCATCGTCTCACCGACTCATCGCTCGTCGTAGACCTCGGAGACGAAACTCGAAAGCTGGGACGCGGCGTCGCGCACCGACCTGATGGCCTGGCCGTAATCCATCCGCAGCGGACCGATCACCGACACCGCACCGAGGCGCCGCTGGGGCAGGCCGTAGCCGGCTGCGACGAGGGCCACCGAACGCAGCTGCGGGGCGGCGTTCTCCGTGCCGATTCGCACCACGACATCTCGCTCGACGAGAGCCGCCCGGAGCACGCCCAGCAGCGTCACGCGGCGCTCGAGCACGTCCATCAGCGCGTTGAGTTCGGTCACGTCGCCGAAGCGGTCGACCCGGAGCAGCCGAGCGGTGCCATCGACGTAAAGCGACTCCTGCGAGATGGCCTCGAGGTCGGTGAAGACAGGCGCCAGCGACTGGAGGAACTCGGATTCGGCAGGGGCAAGCGAGGGATCGTGCAGCCGCTGGTGGAGGATGCGGGCTCCCAGGCCGAGGCCCACGAGGCGCTCATTCAAATAGCTGGCCGCCCAGTCGACCAAGCCCGGATCGACAGGCCGGGTGAAGGTGAACAGACGCTTGGTCACGCCACCGGTGGAGGTGATCACGACGACCATCAGGACCTGGGGCTGGAGCGCGAGGACCTCGACGTGTCTGATCGTCGAGGTCTCGATCGGCGGCGCGGTCACGATCGCCAGAAGGTTCGTCACCTGCGAGAGCGCCTCGGTCGTCATCCGCATGGCCTCATCCAGCTCGCGCCGCATCAGCGAGAGCGAGAGCCGAGGCGCGGTGTCCGGGATGTCCGCCGTCAGCAGCCGATCGACGAAGTAGCGATACCCCGCCTCGGTCGGCACCCGGCCGGCCGAGGTATGCGGATGAGCAAGAAGCCCCTGCTCCTCAAGATTGGCCAGCTCGCTGCGAATCGTGGACGGACCCCACTGGACCTCGGTCGCCAGCAGCTTCGACGCAACGGGCACCCCGCCCTCGAGGTACTCCTCGACGACCTTGCGCAACACGAGCTCCTGCCGGTCACTGAGCATGGTGGTGATTCTAGGAACGGGTTGGGCGGGGTTCGGTGGGGGTTTGGTTGTGGGCTTTGTTTGGCCGGCAAAACGCACACAAGCTCCACCCTGCCGGGCCAACGATGTGCGTTAGAGCCCCTAGCGCCGGGATAACGCAGCACGCACGCTCTCGCCGCGGGCGCTGATGTGCGTTATGCCGGTTTCCGCCGGCGAGGCCGGCGCGGCACGCCTGCGTCCCGCCGGCCCCCACCACACACCGCCCCCGCGACCCCCTCAGCCCTCCAGCTCGGCCACCCCGTTACGGATGATGCGCTGGCCTGACTGCTCGGCCTCGGACTCCACGGTGATCACACCCGCCTCGTCCACGCCGGTCAGCTTCCCGCTCACGACGAGCTCCTCGCCCATCTTGCCGATCCCGCGGAATTGGACCGACAGCCGCTTCAGCTTCTCCGGTCCTCCTGCCGCCTCGGTATGGGCGCGGGCCACCTGGGCCATCGTCCATAGCCCGTGCAGGATCCGGCCGGGCAGGCCGACCCCTCGGGCGAACTCCTCGTCGATGTGGATCGGGTTGAAATCGCCGGACGCGCCCGCGTAACGAACCGTCACATAAGGGTCCGGCGTGACACGGAGCTCGATCGTCTGGCCAGGTTCGAGCGTCATCCGCCTCTCACGATCTGGGTCCAGGTTCCGCGAGAAACCTGCTGGCCGTTCTGGTTCTCCGACACGGACTCGAACACGTAGAAGTTCATCCCGCCGCGCTCGGAGATGTCCTTGACCGAGGCGGTTGTCACGATCTCATCGCCGGCCACCACCACGGGGCCCCATTCGAACTCCTGCCCGGCGTGGAGCATGCGGGCAAAGTCGATACCCACGTCTGGATCGAACAGGCCCGGACCCACGGCTCGGGCGCCATAGACGACGGCGAACATCGGCGGGGCGACCACATCGCGATAACCGGCCTCCCGGGCAGCCTCGACGTCGAAGTGCAGCGGGTTAGTTTCGCCCACAGCAGAGGCGTATTCACGGATCTTCTCGCGCCCAACGGCGTACTCAACCGGCGGATAGGTCTTCCCGATCGCTTGCGTGTTCGCGGCCATGGGGACCGGGAGTCTTTCAAATGCAGCGTGAACTCTCGTCGCCCGTTCGGGCGATAAGCGATGAAATGACCCCGATGGCTGAAAGCCGTGAGACCGATGCGGCGCTGATCTCGAAGTCGCTGGATGATGCGGAGGCGTTCGCCCTCCTCTACGACCGGCACGCCGCCGCGATCCATCGCTTCGTGGCTCGCCGGCTCGGCGAGCACGCGGCGGATGATCTCGTGGCCGAGACATTCCTGGCCGCGTTTCGCAGGCGTCACCTCTATCAGCTCGATCGCCTCGATGCGCGACCCTGGCTGTACGGAATCGTGACGAGGCTGATCGGCCGCCACCGACGGGCAGAGGTCCGGATGTGGCGGGCGATCGCCAGGTCAGGAATCGATCCTGGAACCGCAGACGAGCTCGGCCGGGCCGAGAATCGTCTCGCGGCCCGGTCCCATCGACGCTCGCTGGCGGCCGCCTTGGCCAAATTGAGCGTCCGAGACCGTCACGCGCTGCTGCTCGTCGCCTGGGCCGACCTGAGCTACGAGGAGGTCGCGGTGGCGCTCGGGATCCCGGTCGGGACCGTGCGGTCCCGGCTGAACCGGGCACGCCGCCAGCTCCGAGAGGAGCTTCAACAGCTGGAGCCATCATCGACGATTCAGGAGCTGTGCCATGAACGAGCTTGAGTTGCTGCACGACCTTCGGGGCGGAATAACCGAGCCCGACGCGACGCGCCTGGCCGCCGGCCGAGAGCGGCTGCTGGCCTCGATCTCAACGCCGTACCGGCGAACGTCCCGCACGTACCGGCGATCGCCCGGGCCAACCAGGGCAATTCGCCTGGTCAGCGGCGCCGTCGCGGCCCTCGCGCTGACGGCCGCGGTCGCCGTGGTGGTGCTCTCGGCGCCGCGCCAACCCGCCGCGCGGGTCCGCCTCAGCCTGGCCGATCAGGTGCTCCGATCCGCCGCGCTCCAGGCCGGATCGCGTAGGGCGACCAAGCCTCGCCCCCACCAGTGGGTCTTCAGCAGGACGGTGGGCTACAGCCTGGGCTCTGGCCGCACGCGCTCTGATGGGTGGGTGAGGTTCGACGGTCGTCGAGGAGGCCTACTACCAGGGCGGGAAGCTGATCCTTCATCGCGTACCGCTTCCAGCCGCAAGCGGAGGCACCGCGCTCACGCGCTTCCTGGCAGGCCCCACATTGGCCACGGCGTACGAGGCGCTAGCGTCGCTGCCGGCCCGGCCGCATCAGCTGCTCGAGGACGTGGCTGGTCACGTTCCGGCGTCGAGCATCGCGGGCTCGGGCTGGGATGCGGCCCGGGGCAAGTCCACCCGCGCGCGGATCGAGTTCGGCTTCCTGGCCGACCTGCTGTGGAATGTCGCCCAGGTGGCACCGCCGCACGCCGAGGCCAGTGCCTTTCGCGCCATGGCCAGCATCCCCGGAGTCCACGCCGAGCGAGGAGTGCGCGACGCGCTGGGGCGCCCGGCGATCGCGCTCTGGATCCCCGGCGTCGATCAGCAGCTGCTGCTTGACCCGAGAACCTTCCAGGTGACCGGCCAGCGGACGCTCAGCAACGGGAGTTGGCCGGAGCCGGCCCAGGGGGGCACAACGTCCCGAAGGGGAAGGTGGTCGAGTCACTGGCCTGGGCCAAGACGGAGTTCGTGGGCGGGCCAGGCAAGCGCTGATCACGCGGCCCGTGCCCGCACTCAGATGATCACGGGAACGGTGCCGCCGTCGACCGACCAGGCGGCCCCGCTGACGTTCGAGGCCGCCTCGGAGCACAGGAACACGATCACGGAGGCGATCTCGTCCTCTGAGGCCAGGCGCCCAACCGGCGTCCGGCCAGCCACCTGTTCGAGCACCTCTTCGCGGGATACGCCCCGGGCCTTGGCCGCCTGGTCAGCCAGTCCGCCAGGAGCGAGCCACAGCTCGTCCCCGACTGGGCCCGGGGTCACGGCGTTGACCAGCACTCCCCGCGCGGCATAAAGATCGGCAAACGCGCGGGACAGCGAGAGCACAGCCGCCTTGGTGACCGAGTAAGCCATGTTCGTCCCGGATGGACGCTTGCCCGAGGAGGACGACGACGTTGACGATCCGCCCCCAGCCCTGCCTGGCCATCTCGGGCGCCGCCGCCCGCATCGCGCGCATCGGCGCCATCACGTGCAGCTTCCACTGATCCTGCCATTCCTGATCGGTCAGCTCCTCGAGCGACCGCACGGCGCTCGTGCCGGCGTTGTTGACCAGGACGTCGACGCGGCCGAAGCGGTCACGGGCGAAGTCCACAAGCCGCTCGCCGGCATCCGGCGCGGTCACATCGAGGGCCAGCACTTCGGCGGCCCCGCCGGCGTCTGCGCACGCCCCGCCGGCCTCCGCCAAGGCAGACTCGTCGCGCCCGACGAGCACGACCTTCGCGCCCTCGCCTGCCAGCGCCACGGCGCTAGCCCGGCCGATTCCCCGGGAGGCGCCGGTAACGACGCAGACACGTTCGGCTAGCCCGAGGTCCACGAAGTGATTGTTAGCGCACGTCGGGGAAAGCTGGTCTCGATGGCCGACTCTGGCATCAACCGCCTCAAGCGTTATCTGTTCCGGCTGGTCGAACGGCACCTGGTCAACCCTCTGACCCGCCGAGCGGTGTTCGCCGGGCGGTTGGGGTCGACCTGGGCCGTGCTGGAGACCACGGGGCGCAGGACAGGCGCCACCCGCCGTACCCCGGTGGCGAACGGGCTGCGCGGCGATACGTTCTGGCTGATCTCGGCTCACGGACCTTACGCCCACTATTTCCAGAACCTGCTGGCCGAGCCGCGGGTGAGGATCGGGCTGGCCAGCCACGGACGGCTGCATTGGCGATCAGGAGTCGCTCAACCGCTGCCCGGCGACGACGCCCGGGCTCGGCACCGCGAGCTGGGCCGGGGACGCTTCGGCTACTGGCTTGATGGACTCGTCCTGCGCGCTGGAGCCACCCATCCCACCACTGTGCGAGTCGACCTCGATCCCGAGCCCTGACTGCTTGCTGCCGTCCCGCCCCGGCGGTAGCCTGAGCACGATGGCGAGACGTTCCGCGCTCAGGGCCTCAGACCAGGATCGCGAGCTGGTCGCCGAGCGGCTGCGGGAGGCCACGGGCGAAGGCAGGCTGCTGCCGGCCGAGCTCGAGGACCGGCTGACGGCCGCCTTCTCGGCCCGCACCCACGGTCAGCTCGACGTGCTGGTGGCCGACCTGCCCGGGCCCGCGGCCGCGGGCGGCCGGCGGTGCCGATCTGGGCCCGAGCCACGCTGGGCGTGGCCGGCGCCGTCGGCGTGCTGGCGGCCGCCACCGCGGCAGCGTTGCTCTTCTCGCTGATCGCGTTCATCTCAGCGGCCTGGATGGTGCTCGGCCGGATGCTCGCCGGGAGCAGAACGCACCGAAATCCGCGTCTGCAATCCCCTAGCCGGCGCCTGCCACCCGCGGATCGCCGCGCGATCGTGGCCGGGGGCGTGAACAGCCGCTCCCCGCCTCCCAGGCGGTCGCGGTCCCCTTTAGGACCGGCTCTCCCCCAGCTCGAGCACGGCCAGGAACGCCTCCTGGGGGACCTCGATCCGCCCCACCTGCTTCATCCGCTGCTTGCCCTTCTTCTGCTGCTCTAGCAGCTTGCGCTTGCGCGTGATGTCGCCGCCGTAGCACTTGGCTATCACGTCCTTGCGGTAGGCCTTGATCGTCTCCCGAGCCACGATCCGCGAGCCGATCGCCGCCTGGATCGGCACGTCGTACTGCTGGCGCGGGATCTTCTCGCGCAGCTTCTCGGTCAGCGTGCGGCCGGCTTCGTAGGCCTTGGAGCGGTGGACGAGCATCGACAGGGCGTCGATCGGGTCGCCGGCCAGCAGGATGTCCAGCTTGACGAGGTCGGACTCCCGCAGCCCGATCAGCTCATAGTCCAGCGAGGCGTAGCCCCGGGTCCGAGATTTGAGCTGATCAAAGAAGTCGAGCACGATCTCGGCCAGCGGAAGGTCGTAGCTCAGCTGCACCCGCTGGGGCGAGAGGAAATGCATCCCGGTGTGATCGCCCCGTCGCTCCTGGCAGAGCTCCATGATCTGGCCGATGAACTCCTTGGGGGTCAGGATCGAGGCTCTGATGTAGGGCTCGCGGACGGCCTCGACTCGAGCCGGATCCGGCATGTCGTTGGGGCTGTGGACGGCCTGGATCGCGCCGTCGGTCAGCGTCACCTCGTACTCCACGCTGGGCATCGTGGCCAGCAGCTCGAGGTCGTACTCGCGCTCCAGGCGTTCGCGCACGATGTCCATGTGGAGCAGCCCGAGAAAGCCGCAGCGGAAGCCGAAGCCGAGGGCATCGGACGTCTCGGGTTCCCAACTCAGCGCCGCGTCGTTGAGCGAGAGCTTTTCCAGCGCGTCTCGCAGGTCCGGGTAATCGTCGGAATCGATCGGGAATAGGCCGCAGAAGACCATCGGCTTGACCTCGCGGTAGCCGGGAAGCGCGTCGTGGGCTGGATTTCGGACCGCGGTGAGCGTGTCGCCGACGCGCAGCCTGGTCACGTCCTTGATGCCGGTGATGAGGTAGCCGACCTCCCCGGGGCCAAGCGCCTGAGCCGATGTCATCTGGGGGGTGAAGAACCCGATGTCGTCGATATCGGCCCGCGTTCCGGCCTGCATGGCCACGATCCCCTCGCCTTTGGAGAAGGTGCCGTCGACCACCCGGATGTACGCGATCACCCCGCGGTACTGGTCGAACTCGGAGTCGAAGATCAGCGCCCGCGGTGGTGCCGCCGGGTCGCCCTGAGGCGGGGGCACCCGGGCGATCAGCTCATCGAGGACCTCGGTGACCCCCTCTCCGGTCTTGGCGCTGATCCGGCGCACGCTTTCGGCCGGCTCGCCCAGGAGCTCGGCGACCTCAGCCGCCACCCGCTCGGGCTCGGCGCCGGGGAGGTCGACCTTGTTCAGGCAGGGGATCAGCTCGAGCCCGGCATCGATGGCCAGATACGTGTTGGCGACGGTCTGGGCCTCGACCCCCTGGGAGGCGTCCACGACCAGCAGCGCGCCTTCGCAGGCGGCCATCGAGCGGGAAACCTCGTAGGTGAAGTCGACATGGCCGGGCGTGTCGATCAGCTGGAGCTGGTAGGTCTGGCCGTCGGCGGCCTCATAAAAGACCCGCACGGCCTGAGCTTTGATCGTGATCCCGCGCTCGCGCTCGAGGTCCATCGAGTCGAGCACCTGTGCCCGCATCGACCTGGGGTCGACGGTATGGGTCAGCTCGAGAATCCGGTCGGCCAGCGTCGACTTGCCGTGGTCGATGTGGGCGATGATCGAGAAGTTGCGGATGTGGGCCTGGTCAGACAACCCACCAAGGGTATTTGGACGGAGCCCGGCCGACCGCGGCGCTGGCAGGGGTGCGGGGGTACGCGATGGGCGGAGGTCGCGGTTGACGGCGGTGGCGGGGGTGCGCGATGGGCGGGGGTGGCGCATCGAGGCATCCGGGTTCCTACTGTCACAACTCTCGCGGCCGCCGCCGATCGAGTGACGAAAGGGGGCGTATATGCACCTGACGTCACCCGTTCCAGCATCGCCAACGCGTTTGTGACGGTAGGCACACGGTCGGCAGCCGCTCACGCCCCCACGCGCCAGCCGCTCACGCCTCCACGCGGAAGCCGCTCACGCCTCCACGCGGCAGCCGCTCACGCCCCCACGCGTCACGCCACTCACGCCCCCAACGCGCCAGCCGCCTACGGGGCTCCCCGAAGCGCCCTAGTCCCCTACGGAAGCTCGTTCAGCCCTCCAGCACGACCTGCCCGTTGCCGCCCCCGCCAGAGGGCTCGTCGCCGGTCGACGCAGACTGCCCGAGCCGCGGCAGCAGGCCCAGCTCCTGCAGCGCTCCTCGCCCGGCCACACCCATCGTCAGCAAGCCACCAAACAGAGCGACGGCATCGATCGACTTGCGCCCCTGCTTGTCCCAGTAGTCGTCCTGAAGGTCGAGCCACAGGGCGAACTCATCCAGTGTCAGGGCCGAGGCCATCCCGTAGAGCGCGGCGCTCACCCTCGAGCCCCAGCGGTTGCCGGGATGGCCGATGCCCCATCGATAAACCCACACGTAGCCCACGCCCAGGAGTCCGAAGATCCCGAACGTCGAGTGATGGATGTGGCGGCCGCCGGCGCTGATGTTCTGGAAGGGGCCGACGCCGGCCCTGATGGCGTGGGTGATCCCCCGGGCCGTGGCAAATGCCGTCGTGAACCCCAGCGCGCTCAGGAACGCTCGCTCCTGGCGCGGATTGGAGAAATGGCGCGAGTAGAAGCTCATGCGGTACGAGCCTTCCCCAGCCGCTGACGAATCAACAGCTCGATCTGCCTGGCTTCGGGGATCCGCATCCTCAGTGCCAGCTTGGCATAGAGGACGCACGCGACCGCTCCGGCGATGCCCAGAGACACGATTTGGCCGACGAACGAGGTGCCGAGCAGGCTGTCGAAGCCCTTGAACAGCCCCCAGGCCACGGCGGCCATGATCACGGTGGCCACAGCGATCCGGGCCGTGATCATCAGCGTCTGTCCGCCCTCGAGCCGGCCGTTGAATCCAGTCCGCAGGCGGTAGAGCTGGAGGATCGTCATCACCAGGTTGGCCGAAACGGTGCCGATCACGAGGCCCTGGATGCCCAACGGCTTGTACAGGGCGACGCTGACGATGATGTCCACCACCATGTTCATGGCAGCCAGCCTGGTGGGGATCCACGGCTTCTGAAGCGCGAAAAACGTTCGCGTCAAAAGCAGGTTGAGTCCGGCGAACGGGAGGCTGAAGCCGAACCAGAAGAGGGCGAGCGTGACCAGGTGAGTCGACTCGGTGGTGAAGTGCGCACGCTGGTAGAGCACACGGCTGATCGGATGGGCGAGCACGATCAGCAGCGCCGCCGAGGGGATCAGGAGCAGGTTGATCTGGCGCATGCCGTTGCCCAGCGTCCGGCGCATCCCCGCCGGGTCGCGGCGCACGGCCATTCGGCTCAGCGTCGGGAATAGGACGGTGGCCACGGCTACGCTGAAGATCCCCTGCGGCAGCATGTAAATCCGGAAGGCGTCGTTGATCGCCGCTGGAGCCTGATGGGACACGAGCGAACCGAAGCCGGCGTTGATGAAGATGTCCAGGTTGACGATCCCGATGCTCATCGTCACCGGGAGGAACAGGATCAGGACCTGGCGCACCCGTGGGTTGCGCCAATCGAACGAAAAGGCCAGGCGGAAGTCGATCTTGCCCATCGCCCAACCCACCATCCCCAGCTGCACGACCGTCGCGATCAGCCAGGCGATCGCGTAGGCGTAGATCGCATCCTGGCCACGGAAGACGGAGTGCAGCCCGACGAGGCCGGCCAGGATGACCAGGTTCCAGACGGCGGGGGCCAGCGCGGGAATCGTGAACTGGTCATAGGCCTGGAGGATCCCCACCAGCAGACCGGTCAGGCTGAGCAGCAGCACGACCGGGAACAGCACCCGTGACAGTCCTGCCGTGAGGCCTGGGCTGATGCCGCGGTGGGTGAAGAGCGGAGTAACCAGGTCGGCGATGCCGATCCAGAGCAGCGTCAGCGCTCCCAGCCCGACCAGGATGATCCAGAACAGCGTCGAGGCGAGCCTGAAGGCCTCGCGCTTGCGGTTCTCCTGCATCAGCTCGGTGAATACGGGCACAAATGCCGCCGACAGTGCGGCCTGGGAGAACAGGTTCGAGAACAGGTTCGGGACCTGGGAGGCCAGCGTGAACGCCGAGGCCGCAGCCGTGGTTCCGAACAAGGCGGCCTGCACGACTTCCCGCCCCAGCCCGGCGATCCGCGAGGCCGCCGTGGCCACCGCGAAGATCGCGGTGCTGACGGCAAGCCGCCGCCGGGGAGGCATGGGCGGAGGCGGCGGCGACGGCTGCTGGGGCTCGCCGGTGACGGTCGTCTCGGTGGACACGCCGCCGCTATAGTACGCACGCACCGCGGCAGAATCCGCCGCGGTTTTTACTGCCATGGCCAACATTCATTCGCAGAAGAAGCGGATCCTGCGGGCCGAGCGCGAACGGCTCGAGAACCGCCGCTACACGTCCAAGATCAGGACCTACTTCCACCGCCTCGAGAGCGCGGTGGCCAGCGGCGATTCAGACCAGGCGGAGGCCGAGCACCGGGTGCTCGTCCAGACGATCGACAAGGCCGTCAAGCGCGGCGCGATCCATCGCAACACCGGCGCGCGCAAGAAGTCCCGAGCGGCCCGGGTTCGCCGTCCTTAGCGAGTAGTTGTTGTGGCCGCGGTGCATGCACCGCGGCCCGGACCGGCACATGTGCCGGTGCGTGGGATCGGCGCATGCGCCGATCCCGGGGTGGGTGCATGCACCGCACCCCTCCCTACGAAGTGATCCGCTGAATCGCCGCCAGCGCCGCGGAGTCCTCGCTCGCGCTGCCCCGCGCACCTCCGCGCGAGGAATGCTCGAGGTCGGCGATCTCTTCCAGCGCTCGCCGGAGCCGGTCTTCACCCGAGTTCTGTGCATCGGCGATCAACCGATCGGCCGCCCGCGAGGGCATTCTCAGGCCGCGCTTGACCTGGGAGGGTGTGCTTCCCCGTTCGAGTGCCTGGACGACCTCGAGGGCCAGGCGCAGGCGCCCGGCCATCCAGTAGACGAGCCCGCTCAGCCGCTCACCCTGGGCCCGCAGGGCGAGATAGCTGGCCGTGGCGGCGGGTCCATCGCGACTGACGAGCGCGTCGGCCAGCGACCAGGCACGGAGCTCGGCCGAAGGAGCGGCCAGCTCCTCGACGGCGGTGGCGTCGACTCGAGCCCCGGGGCCCGCGGCCAGGGCCAGCTTTTCGAGCTCGCGCAGGAGCCGCTGCTGGCGCTCGCCCACCAGCGCGACCAGCATCCGGGCAGCCTCGGAATCCATCTGCAGTCCGGCGGCCCGGGCCCGCTCGCTCACCCACCGGGGAAGCTCCCATGGCTTGACGCTCTCCTCGGCACTGATGTCGCCGCCCGCTTGCTTGACGGCCGCGTGCAGCTTGGCCGGAGCTTTCTGGCGCCCCTCCTCACGCGCGAAGAAGGCCACCGTGGTATCGGGCGGCATGTCGGCCAGCGCCGCCTGAAGCGGGCCGAGCTCGGAGTCCTTCCAACGCTCGACGCCGTCGGCGATGATGAATCTGCGACCCAGGACAAAGGTCATGGCGTTCAGCGCGGAGGCCACGGCCTCCGGGTGGGCGGCATCGCCCTCGAGCAGCTCGATCCCGTTGGGGCCGCTCTCGGACTCGGCCAGGGCCCGGAGCCGGGCACGGCGCTCGGCGATCCGCCCGTGATCATCGCCGTGAATCAGGTAGGCGGGCTTGAACGTCGGCATCGACTTCGCTAGCGGACGACGACGTTGACCAGCTTGTCAGGCACGACGACCACCTTGGCGATCTGCTCGCCGTCCACATGGGCGCGCACTCCCCGGCTCTCCATGCACAGCCGCTCCAATTCCTCTCGCGGCGCGCCGGTGGGGGCCATGACCCGATCGCGCACCTTGCCGTTGACCTGGCACACGAGCTCAAACGTGTCGGTCTGGAGCATGTCGGGATCGGGATCGGGCCACGGCGTCTCCCACACGCGCTCGCCCGTCAGGAGCTCGTAGACCTCGGAGCCGAGGTGCGGAGCGAACGGAAACACGAGCGAGGCCGCCGTCAGGGTCGCGAATCGCCGAGCGTCTGGGTCGGCATCTCCGTATCGGTAGATCTCGTTGACCAGCTCCATGATCGCCGCGATCGCGGTGTTGAAAGCGAACCGGCCGCCGATGTCGGCGGTGACCTTCTCGATCGCCCAGTTGGCCTTACGGACGAGGACTAAGGCGTCGCCCTGCGGGTCGGGTGGAGGGTTGGCGGCGCCGGCGCCGGCGCCGGCGGCGCTCAGCTCCTCCCCCAACCGCCAGAGCCTGGCCAGAAAGCGATAGACGCCCTCCACGCCGGTCTCTGACCACGCGGCGTCCTGGTCGGCCGGTCCGATGAACAGGACGTAAGCCCGAGCGGCGTCGGCGCCGTAGCGTGTGACGATGTCGTTCGGAGCGATCACGTTGCCCTTCGAGCTCGACATCTTGTTGCCGTCGGGGCCGAGGATCATGCCCTGGGTGAACAGGGCGGCGAACGGCTCGGCGAAGTCGAGCAGCTCCATGTCGGCCAGCGCCCTGACGAAGAAGCGCGAGTACATCAGGTGAAGGATCGCGTGCTCGACGCCGCCGATGTACTGCTCGACCGGCATCCATTCGGACAGGATCCGGGGGTCCCAGGCGCGCTGCTGGTTGTGGGGATCGCAGTAGCGCAGGAAGTACCAGCTCGAGTCGACGAACGTGTCCATCGTGTCGGTCTCACGGCGGGCCTTGCCCCCGCACTCAGGGCATCTCGTGTTGACCCAGTCCTCGGCGGTGGCCAGCGGCGAGCGGCCGCGAGGCTGGTAATCCTTGATCTCAGGCAGCGTGACCGGTAGATCCTCCTCGGGGACAGGCAACATCCCGCAGGTCTCGCAATACAGGATCGGAATCGGGCAGCCCCAGTAGCGCTGGCGGGAGAGCAACCAGTCGCGCAGCTTGTAGCTGACAGAGGCGTGGCCCAGTCCCTCGCGATCAAGCCAGGCCACGATCTCCTCCTGACCCTGGACGGCGCTCAGGCCGGTGAACTCTCCGGAGTTGACCAGCACCTCGGACTCGGTATGGGCCACGAAGGCTTCGCCCTCGGGCGCCTGTAATCCGTCTGCCGGCGCGATCACCTGGCGGATCGGCAGGTCGAAGGCGCGAGCGAACTCATAGTCGCGCTGGTCGTGGGCGGGCACACCCATGACGGCCCCGGTTCCGTACTCCATCAGCACGTAGTCCGAGACGAACATCGGGATCTCCTCGCCGCTCAGCGGATTGGTCACGGTGCGCCCGAGCGGGACCCCCGTCTTGGGCTTCTCGGCATCACCCCGGTCCTCCAGTGACTCGGTGATGGCATGGTTGACGTACTCGTGGACCTCCTGCTCGCGCTCGGTCCCCTGCGCGAGCTTGAACACGTCCGGATGCTCGGGAGCCATGACGAAGAACGTCGCCCCATAGAGCGTGTCGGGCCGGGTGGTGAAGACCGGGTAGTCGATCGGGTGGGCTGGATCCAAGCCCGAGCAGCGGAAGACGACCTCGGCCCCCTCGCTGCGACCGATCCAGTTTCGCTGCATCGCCTTGACGTGCTCGGGCCACTCGATCTGGTCCAGGCCGTCCAGCAGCGCGTCGGCGTAGTCGGTGATGCGGAAGAACCACTGTTCCAGCTGGCGTATCTCCACCAGATGGCCGCAGCGCTCGCAGCGGCCATCGATCACCTGCTCGTTGGCCAGCACGGTCTGGTCGTTGGGGCACCACTTGACCGCGGCCTCCTTGCGATAGGCCAGGCCGCGGTTGAAGAGCTGGAGAAAGATCCACTGCGTCCAGCGGTAGTAGGAGGGCTCGTGCGTCCCGAGCTCCCGGCTCCAGTCGATCGAGATCCCCCAGCGGTGAAACCAGTGGCGATAGGCCGCGATCGATTTGTCAGTGGCCTCCCGAGGGTGAACGCCGGTCTTGATTGCGTTGTTTTCGGCCGGCAAGCCGAAGGCGTCGTAGCCCATCGGGTGAAGCACGAGCCGGCCGGAGCGTCGCTGGAAGTGCGCGATCGCGTCGCCCAGGGCGTAGTTCTTGAGATGCCCGATGTGCGGCTCGCCGCTCGGGTAGGGGAGCATCTCAAGCACGTACGAGCGCTCCCGGTCGCCCCCGTGAACCTCGTTCGAGACCTCCCACGTCCGCTCGCGCTCCCACACCGCCTGCCACTTGGGCTCGATCTGGGCGGGGTCGTAGCGCCGGCTAGGGCGCGGGTCGTGCGGGCGGTCAGCCATGGCCAGCGAAGCGTACTTGCGGAGGATCGATCGGCTCGCGGGAGGCCTGCGAGGCATCAAAACGCCCGTGCAATAGCTGCTGCAGCGGGTAGGAGCTTTTATGTGACCGGTTAGTGGACCTTTACCATTCCTACGTGCCTGGCAACAACACGATCCACGCTGGAGCCGCCGCCGACCGCGTCTCGGCGATTCTCGAGGCTGCCGAGCAGGCGGCGGAACAGATCAAGAGCCAGGCCGAGGACCGGCTGCACGACCGCATAGCCGAGGCCGATCGGGCCGCCGGCTTCCGGATCCGAGCGGCGGAGGAGGAGGCCGAGGAGATCCTGGCCGAAGCCCGCCAGGAGGCCGAGCGCCTGAAGGCCGAGGCAGAGCGCGTTTCAACTGAGGCGGCGAGCAAGGCGCTGACGGTCGTAGCCGATGCCGAGACGATGGCCGAGAAGATCGTCAGCGACGCTAGGACGGCAGGCGCCGAGTCGCAAAAGGACGCAGAGGAGCGCGCACGCAATGTGCTTCGTGATGCCCGTGACACAGCCGACGGAGTACGGGCCGAGGGCGCCGAGCTCGTGGCCAACCTCCGAGAGATGGGCGGTTCGCTGCGGTCAAACGCCGAGCGACTCCTCTCGGACATCCGCGACATCCATCTGCACATGCTCGGGGAGCTCGACCGAGCGGTCACGGCGCTGCCGAGCCACGACGCTGCGTCAGCCAGCGCCTCGTCTGGACGGCGGTCGATCCGCGAGATCGATGGGGAGATCTTCGACGTGCCCGAGTTCACGCCATAGGCACATCCACCTGCCGGTGATCGGGCGGGGTCATCGGCGTCTGATCGGACGGGGCCGCCACCGGGGACAAGCGGACCCGGGGCTTACCTCGATAGGTCACAACGACCTCCTGGCCGTGGGCGACCCGCTCCAGCCAGTAGCCGAGCTGATCACGGAAAGGATTTGAGCCTACCGCGATCGGGGAGCGATCGGAGCTCGCTGCGCGCGAGCCAGAGGTTGAGGTGGAGCTAGTGGGGCTCGAACCCACGACCTCCGCCATGCCATGGCGGCGCTCTCCCAGCTGAGCTATAGCCCCTTCGAAATCGAAGTCGTCTGCAAGGTTAATACATGCTCGCTGGCCATTTCTAGGCGGAGTGAGGCGGAGCTGAATCGCGGTCATCCCCGTTGCCATAGAGACCGGAATAAGGAACGCGCGATTCAGCTCGTCGCAGTACACGGCCACGAGGTCAATCTCATCCGGCTGCCGGTAGCCAAACCCGGACTCCCAAACGCGTCGCTGCGAGCATCACTGCCGACTCCGCGATCGCGCCCTTGTCATTGTTGCTCAGCATGGGAACGTATGTTCGCATGCTCTCCGGACGGAAATGATTACTCGACGGCGCCAAGGCGGCGGCCGCCGCGGGCCCCAGCCGCAGCCTACGTCCCCAGCTGCCGTCCCTCCTTGGCCGCCAGGAGCGCGGCCGCCGGATCCAGGGAGCTGTCGGCCTTCACCAGTTCTAGCGCCCGATCGGCGAGGAGGACGGCCTGCTCGCCGCCGACGGTGTCGTCGCGGAGCGCCAGGGCCAGTAGAACCTGGTACAGCAGCTCAGGGTTCCCGAGATCCGGAGGCGGGCCGGCCTGGGGCAGGCTTTTTGCCTGCGCGAGCAGCCGCTGGACGTTCGTGCCTCCAAGGAGCCGGCCCGGGTGCTTGTCGGGGATGACCAGCGCCACCCCTCCGGTGGCCGGGTTGAGCAGGTTGACCTTGCTCCGGATGCCCGACCGCTCGAGAATCAGCCGGTAGCCGGACAGGCGGAGATAGCCCAGGTGGGCGGCTAGCTGGGTGAACGCCGAGGCCTCGGCTTCGTCGCGCAGGCGCGGCTGATGCAGCGAGATCTGAGTCCCGGCGCCCGGCAGGCTGGGATCGGGGTCCGGAGCCACGAGCAGGAACGCGTGCGTTCCGAGGCGACCGGCCCCCACCCCGGCCACGTCGGCCAGCAGCTGATATCCCCCGATCCCCAGCGCGCCGAGGATTCCGGTCGGAAGCGGGTTGGCCGCCAGGTGCCCGGTGGCAAACGCGGTGCCACCGGCGCCCGATTCAGTCGTCATGTCGTCCCCCCGATCTCACGCGCACGCATCGGTAGGGCTGCCTAGTTTCCAAGGAGCCCACCGATGATCCGCGCCCCCGCGGCCATCGGCGCCTGATCCTGTGCCTGTGCCCCGGCGGCCTCCGGTGGGTGGTAGTACATGCTCTGGAGGCAGACGCGGCCCGGACCGGTGAACCGGTTGAAGACGAGCTGCCCGCCGCCGGACAGGAATCCGGTCTTGAAGCCGAGCACCTGCTGGTTCATCTCGACCGTGTGATCCCGGTACACCCAGCCGCCCGGATCCACGTCGATCACCTCGCCGCTCTCCAGCACCTTCTCGAACAGGTTTCCGTAGCCGTGGATCCAGACCACGCCCTCCTGATCGCCGGCCAGGAAATGGTCCACGAACAGACCGCCCCCGTAGAACATGTTCGCGAAGCCCTTGATGCGGGCGTAGTCGTACTGGACCGAGTTCGTGGCGGCCAGGAATTGGTGCTCGCGGACCATGATGCCCTCGCCGGGCTGGAGGTGGACCGCCGCAACGTGCCCCGAGGCGTCCCGGCTGAAGGCGACCTCGCCCGCCGACTGGGTCTCGAGCTGGAGCAACGGCATGCCACCGAGGGCCCGGGTCTTCAGGCCTTTCTTGAGCGGATGCAGGCCGATCTGGAGATCCGGCCACTTCCACAGCAACGCGTGGTGCTCGAAATACACCGGAACGGTGCCGTCAAGCTTCATGTGCAGCACGGGCACGAGCTCTCCCTCGAGCCGGTAGGTGACTCCCGGTGCCTGCCCTTCTTGGACCGACGTGGGAAGAATCTGCGGAGCAGCAGACATTCGTTTCTCCTTGAATCGTCCTTTCGGGACAGGCGGTGCCCCAGCTGCCCCAGGTGTGGTTCAGACGCTATCGCGGAACAAGGTCGCCAGCAAGCGGCTTCCCGTCCCCTTGGCCGGGCCCACAAAGCGCCCCAGCGCAGGTCAGGCCGAGGCCGCCTCGACGGCCACTCTGAGGGTCGGCGCCTCCCCCCAGAGCTGCTCCAGCCGGTAGTAGTCGCGCGTCTCTGGCGTGAACACGTGGACGATCACGTCGAGGTAGTCCATCAGGATCCAGCGCGCCCCGGCGACCCCCTCGACGCGGCGTGGGAGCCGCCCGTACTGGGCCTTCATGCCATCGTGGATGGCATCGTGGATCGCCTTGGTCTGCCGCTCCGTACGGCCGGTGACGATCACGAAGTAGTCCGTGTAGCCGATGATCTCGCGCAGATCGAGCTGAACGATGTCGAGGGCCTTGCGGTCTGACGCCAGGTTCATCGCGGTGGCCGACAGCTCTTCCGGAGTGACTGTTCGCTCCTCGGGCCTCATCCCCCAGGCCCACCTCGGTATAGGCCGTGGTGATCGATGTACTCGCGCACGGCGTCTGGCATCAGGTATCGCGTGGACTCACCGGCCCGAACGCGTTCACGGAGCATGGTCGAGGAGATTCCGATCTCAGGCATGTCGAAGAAGCGGGCATTGCCGGCGCCGGAGAGCCGCCCAAGCGCCTTCTCCACATCGGCTCGCACGGTCCCTGGGCGCTCGGCCACAGCCAGGTTGGCCATCGAAAGGACGCGCTCCGGCTCCCGCCACTCAGAGAATCCGACCGCCACGTCGGCACCGACGATCAGGAACGGCTGGCTGTCTGGCATCTGGCTGTGCAGCTCTTCAAGGGTATCGACCGTGTAGGACGGGCCATCTCGCCCCGCCTCGAGGTCGCAGATCTCAAAGCGGTCATCCCCGGAGACGGCCAGCCGACAGAGCTCGAGCCGGTGCTCGATCCCAGGCTCGTCGTCCACCGGCTTGTGGGGCGGGGTCCGTGCCGGGACGATCAGGAGCCGCTCGAGCTCCAGCTGGAGATACGCCTCCTGGGCGCAGACGAGATGGGCAATGTGGGGCGGGTTGAACGTGCCGCCGAGCAGACCGACTCGCACTGGGCCTACGAGCCCGCTGAGGCCAGAAACCGCCCGCTCACGGCCGCACCTGCCCGGATCCCTCGACGAGGTACTTGAACGTGCACAGCTCACGCACGCCGATCGGACCCCGGGCGTGGAGCTTCTGGGTCGAGTTGCCGATCTCCGCCCCCATTCCGAACTCATAACCGTCGGTGAATCGTGTGGAGGCGTTGACGTATACGCAGGCCGCGTCCACGCCCAGCTCGAAGGCTCGCGCCGCCTCGGCGTCCCGCGTCACGATCGCCTCGGAATGACCTGAGCCGTGGGTGTTGATGTGCTCGATCGCGTCGGCGGTCGAACCCACGACCGCGACGGCCAGCTCGAGTGCCAGGTACTCGGTGGCCCAATCTTCATCGCTGGCCGGCTCAACGGGTACCTCCGGAGCCGCGGCCCGGACCCCGTCATCGCCGTGGAGCGTGACGCCGGCCTCGTGCAGCAGCCTCAACGTCTCCGGCAGGAAGGTCGGAGCGATCTGCTCGTGGACCAGGACCGTCTCGGCTGCGTTGCAGACTCCCGGGCGCTGGAGCTTGGCATTGAGGACGATCGCCCGCGCCATCTCGGGGTCCGCGGTGGCGTCGACATAGACGTGGCAGTTGCCCGACGCCGCATAGATCACCGGCACGGTGGCCACGCCCTTGAGCGAGGCTTTCAAGCCCTCGCCCCCGCGCGGCACGATCAGATCGACCAGCCCGCTCTGGCTCGCCAGCTCGGCGATGTCCTCACGGCCGCCCTGGAGGAGTGAGATCGCGTCCTCAGGGAGGCCGGCGGCGCTGGCGGCCCTGGAAGCCACCTCGACCAGCACCGCGTTGCACCGGGCGGACGCCGAGGAGCCGCGGAGCACGATCGCGTTACCCGCCTTCAGGCAGAGCGCCGTGGCGTCGATGGTCACGTTCGGACGGGCCTCGTAGACCACGGCCACAACCCCCAGAGGCACCCTGACTCGGCGCATATCCAGCCCGTTCGGCAGGCGCCGGCCGTCGATCACCTCTCCGACTGGATCGGGCAGCGCCCGGATCGCTCGCACGCCGGCGACCATGCCCTCCAGTCGCGAGGGGTTGAGGGCCAGCTTGTCGATGAATGCCGGTGGGTAGTCGCCCTCACGGGCGGCTTCGACGTCGCGGGCGTTGGCCTCCAGGATCGCGTCTGCCTCTGACTCGAGGGCGTCGGCGATCGCGTCCAGCGCCCGGTTCTTGACCGAGGTCGGAACAGCGGCCAGGGCTCGCGATGCCCGCTTGGCGGCGGCACACGTTTCGGAGACGGAGAGGGCGGTCGTGGCCATCGCGAAAAGCTTAGTCGCGGCTGAGCCTGGCGCCGGGGAAACGCCTCATACGAGCACGAAATAGTCGCGGTGCACGGCCTCCTCGGTGGCTCGAGACAGCAGGTCGCGCACGGCGGCCGACTTCATTCCCCGGACCTGCTGGAGCTCAGCGGCTGAGTAATTCGAAATGCCTTTCCCGATCGTGACTCCATCGTGAGCGACTTCCACGGCGTCGCCAGCGTCGAATGAGCCGGCGACGTCGACGATCCCGACCGGCAACAGGCTCGTCCCGCCCTCCCTGAGGGCCCGGGCCGCGCCGGCGTCAACCACCAGGCGCCCGCGTGTCGGCTTGGCGTAGCGCAGCCAGAGCTTGAAGCTCGAATGCCTGGCCTCGCGAGCCTCAAAGCGGGTGCCGACCCTCCCACCCGCGGCGGCGACTTCCAGGACCCCCGGGGCCAGGCCGCTGGCGATCACGGTGGGGATGCCGGCGGCGGTGGCCATCTCAGCGGCGAGGACCTTTGAGCGCATCCCGCCCGAACCTAGCGGCGAGGTGGCGTGGCCGATCTCCAGATCCTGGAGGGCGTCGAACTCGGTGACGCGCTCGATCAACCTCGCCTGGGCGTCGATCCGCGGATCGGAGGTGAACAGCCCAGCGGCGTCGGTGAGCAGCACGAGCAGCTCAGCCGAGAGCAGAATCGCGACCTGGGCGGCCAGAAAGTCGTTGTCGCCGAAGGAGATCTCGTCGGTCGTCGTCGTGTCGTTCTCGTTGATAACAGGCACGACGCGCCAGTCCAGGAGCTTGCGCAGCGTCTGCCGGGCATTGATGTAGTGGGTGCGGGCGCTCATGTCGAAGAACGTCAGCAGCACCTGGGCGGTCGGTACTTCGCGCTCCCGCAGCAGCCCGTCATACACCTGGTAGAGCTGGCCCTGGCCGATTGCGCTGGCGGCCTGGAGGTCGTCGACGGCCCGAGGCCGAGCCGCGATTTCTCTGATTCCCATACCGCGCGCGATCGCGCCGCTGGTTACGACGACCGGGTCAGTTCCGGAGCGACGGAGGGCCCTGAGCTGGTCGCACACCGCCTCGAGGACGTCCAGGCGCGGCTGCCCGCGCTCGTCCACGACGATGCTCGACCCGAGTTTGACCACCAGGGCGCCCATCGTCGGGAGGTTAGGTGGTGGGCGGGGCGTTAGGCGGGGCGTGCTCGCGCACACCCCGCCGTTACGCACGAGGCCTGGCTACCCGGTGAAGCTGAGTGACCGTGTCGACTGCTTGTGATGACCGGTGCTTCCGTGGGCAGGGCACCACGGATTGGTCGGCACGCCTTTACACGGGTTCGGCATCGTCGGGAGCTTGCTCCGCGGCGGCAACCGGTGGAGACCATTGTGGATCTTCTTGTAGTCGGTGCGCGGGTACTTCGATCCCGGCGGGCAGGGGGACTTGCCCCCGGGACCGATGCTGATCGTCGAGTCACACGCCACCTCGGCGGTGAACTCGGAGCCGCCGGGCGATGAAATGCTCGGCGTCGCCATGTTGCCCTTGCACTTCGGATACATCTGCTGAATGTTCGACGGCGCCGAGGTCAGCTGTGCCCCTGGGTCGTGGTTTCCGAAAAAGCAATCGGTTGGCTCGTTGGGATAGAAGTTGGACAGCCCGATGTCGCCGTTGGTCGGATTCCCGAAGAACCCGTTCTTCGAGTAGCTGTTGTCGGCGACGGCAACGCCATAGGCGTCCCAGATGCACGTGGGGTAGTTCGGGGGTGTGCCCTGGCCACCAGTGCACGGCGGGCCGCTGCCCGGGAAAGGCACGACGACGTTGCCCCAGGCGCCGTTGTGGACGAAGCGGTTGTGGATGACGGTGTCAAAACGCCCGCCGGAAATCGACATGCCGGTTCCGACCGGGCCCCCGCCGGCCAAGCCCGCCGTGGGGACGTTGGGGGTGTTGTTGTCATGGACGTAGTTGTTCATGAAGACCCAGCACCCCACGGCTCCCTTCACCGGGGGCTTGGCGCCCTTAGGGCACGCCCCATCCTGCGGGGGCGGGTTGTCCCCCTCCTGGCTGTTGGTGTCAAAGCCGTCCATGTTGTGGTCGAACTGCGAGTTCTTGATCATCAGCTTGCCGCCGGAGTTCGACCCCGAGTACCCAAGCGCGTTCCACTCCGACCAGGCGTGGTTGACGGTCTGGTCGCACTTCTGACCGCAGGCCCCGATGTAGTAGCCGGAATCGTTGAAGTTGCTGGCGTAGGTGTTGTTCCAGGTCCCTCCGCTCCAGTTGCTGGAGAAGATCCCGTACTGTGCGGCTGACCTCTCCGCCTTGGCGGCTGCCGCTTTGCTGCCGTTGCCGGCGTCGTAATAGGTCGTGGTCGCGTTGAGGTAGGTGCCGAGGTAGCCCCAGCCGCCGATTGAAACCTTCGTCCCGGTACCGCTGCCGGCGCCGCCGTTCCACCAGAACTCGTTGCCCGAGCCACCACCGCCGGCGCTGCCGCCCAGGAAGTTGCAGGCCGTCATGTTCTGGACCCAAACGTCGTCGGCCTTCCAAACCATGACCCCGTTCAGCCCCGCATGGGCACCCTTGATCTTCGGCCCGAAGTTCTGATCCGCAGTGAGGTCATTGCACGGCGGGCCCTTTGTGGTGCCGTCCAGGATCACCGTGTTGCGGTTCATGCCCCTGATTCGCAGACGCGGAGTGGTGACCAGGACCGCCGCCGGGAAGGGGCCGACGGGATGGCCCGTCGTGGGCATCGAGCTCGAATGCGTCTTGTAGTCACCGGGAGCGACCAGGATCCAGTCACCCGGTTTGGCCGCCTTGACGGCCGCCCGAAGGGTCTTGTACTGACCTTTGATCCCGTGATAGGTGCCGACGCGCAGCACCCGTCCCGACGCAAACGAGGGGAGGCAGAGCACTGCAAGTCCAACCACCCCCAACAGAAGCCCACGCCTCATTTGTTCTCCTCTCGTGTGAAAAAGCGCGCTCCGATGCTACACGTCCGGGCGCCGCCTCGACATCTCTGACGCGGTATCAGCCCGTGAAGCCCAAGGATCGCGGGGCGCTCTGGTCAGCAGTGCCGCGACGGCGCGTGTGGGATGGCCGTTCATGACCTGAGGAGCACCACGGATTGGCGGGCACGCCACGGCACGGATCGGGCATCGTGGGGAGCTTGCTGCGGGGCGGCAGCGGATGCATGACGATCCGCTTGCGACGCGGATAGTGATCGCCAGGTGCGCAGGGCGACTTACCCGCGGGCCCGAGGGAGATCGTGGCGTCACACGCCACTTCCTCGGTGAACATCGCGCCTCCGGGTGTAGTGACGCTCGGCTGGGCCATCTTGCCCTGGCAGGACGGATACATCTTCTCGATGTTCGACGGGGCGGACGAAAGCTTGCCCGAAGTGTCCTTGTTGTCCTTGAAGCAGTCGTTGGGTTCGTTGGCGAAGAAGTTCGTCAGCCCGAGGTCGCCGTTGGTCCGGTTGCCGTAATCGCCGTTGTCGGTGAACTTGTTGTGGACGACGGCATCGCCCCAAGAGTCCCACGTGCACGAGCCGGCACCGTTCGGCCCACCGACGCCCCCGGTGCAAGGAGGTCCGCTACCGGGAAACGGAGTGATGCTGATGCCCCAGGCGTTATTACCCACCACCCGATTGCCCAACAGCGTGTCGTCGCGAGCTCCAGCCAGCGATACGCCTGTGCCCACCGGACCGCCGCCGGCCAGTCCAGCCCCCGGGACGTTGGGGTTGTTGTTGTCGTGGATGTAGTTGTTCAGCAACACCCAACAGGAATGGGTATGCGTGATCGAGCTCGTGCCGTGATGGGGGCAGGCACCGTCCTGAGGCGGAGGGTTATCCCCCTCCTGGCTGTTCGTAGAAATCCCGGTCTCGTTGCGATCCCACTGCGAGTTCTCGATCACGAGATGTCCGCCGGAGTTCGAGCCTGAGTATCCAAGGGCATTGAACTCAGACCAGGCGTGATTCACCGTCTGGTCACAGATCTGGCCACAAGCTCCGATGTAGTAGCCCGAGTCGTTGAAGTTGCTCGCGTAGCTGTGGTTCCAGGTCCCGCCGCTCCAGTTGCTGGAGAAGATCCCGTACTCGGCGGCAACGTGCTCGGCTTGGGGGGCCGACACGCCGTGCTCAAAGAAAGTGCTGGTCGCCGTCAGGTAGGAGCCGAAGTAGCCCCAGCCCCCGACGGAGACCTTGGTCGCGGTCCCGCTGTCGGCGCCGCCGTTCCACCAGATCTGGTTGCCGGCCGCCCCGCTCCCCCCGAGAAAGTTGCAGGCAGTTAAGTTCTGGACCCACACATCGTCGGCCTTCCACACCATGATCCCGTTCAGGCCGCCCCGCCCATTCTTGGTCTTGGGTCCGAAGTTCTGTTCTGCCTTGACGTCGTTGCAGGGGGGACCGCTCTTGGTCCCGTCCACTATCACCGTGTTGCGGTTCATGCCCCGGATGTGAAGACGCGGCACGGTGACGAGGATGGCTGCGGGGAAAAAGTCCGCCGGATGCCCGGTCTTCGGCGCTTGGGCGGAATGGGTCTTGTAATCGCCGGGAGCGATAAGAATCCAGTCGCCGGGCCTGGCCGCCTTCACCGCTGCTTCGATCGAGCTGTACTGCCCCTTGATCCCGTGATAGGTGCCAACGCGGAGCACTCGGGCGGGGGCCAGCGCAGGCAGAACCAGCGCTGTTAGCACCACACAGCCCACGACGGCAAACCGGCCCATTCGGTGTCGTCTCATAGCCCTAGGCCGCTGATCCTATTCCGGGTCAAGGTCGAAAACAATCCCTGCGATGACGACCTCGTCCCCACCTTCGAAGCCCTGGGCCTCGAGCGCATCGATCAGCCCGATGGACCGCAGCCGGGTTTCGAGATAGGCCAGCGCCTCCTCGTTGTCCAGGTCATAGCGCGCGAGCAGGCGCTCGACCCGTTCACCGCTGACGTCAAAGCTGTGTTCGCCAGTCCGCGTCACCTGATAGCCAGGACCGCCCGCCGGGCGAAAGACGCGATGCTCGGTCATGTCCTCGGACGAGTCCGGCTCGGCCGGTTCAGGTAGGTAGTCCTCCGCGCCTACGAGGCGGAGCAACTCGGCTGCCAGCTCCGGGAGGCCGAGCCCTGTGGCAGCTGAGGTCACTATTACCGGCACCTCAACACCGAGGCGCTCTATCCAGCTCTGCTGAAGCTGCCCGCGAGCTTCCTCGTCAAGCAGGTCGCCCTTGGACAGCGCGAGCACGCGAGGAAGCTGGGCCAGCCGCGGATTGTGCTGTGCCAACTCGCGTTCGACGGCGTCGTAGTTGGCCAAAGGGTCCGACCCGTCGAGGGGACGCGCGTCGAGGACGTGCACGAGCAGGCGGGTGCGCTCGATGTGGGCCAAGAACTCGTGCCCCAGTCCAGCACCGGCCGAGGCGCCCTCGATCAGCCCCGGGATGTCGGCCACGACCAGTTGGCGGTCGGAAGCCTGAAGCGTTCCGAGCACCGGCTCGAGAGTGGTGAACGGGTAGTCGGCAATCTTCGGGTGTGCCCGGGTCAGCCGCGCGAGAAGGGACGACTTGCCGGCGTTGGGGAGCCCCACCAGCCCCACATCTGCCAGCAGCTTGAGCTGGAGCGTGAGCCACGACTCCTCCCCGGGCAATCCCCGCTCGGCAAATCGGGGGGTCTGGCGGGTGGCGTTGGCAAAGCGCTTGTTGCCCCGACCGCCCGGACCTCCGCGAGCGACAACCGCACGCTGCTCCGGTCGCACCAGGTCGTGGCGGGACCCGTCGGACTCAACGGTCACCTCCGTTCCGGGAGGGACCGGCAGCTCAAGGATCTCGCCATCCCGGCCATGGCGGAGCGAACCTTGGCCATGGCCTCCACGGCCCGCCTTGAAATGGGTGGAGCGCCGGAAGTAGGCAAGGTCACGGAGCGAGGCATCGCACACCAGCACCACGTCGCCGCCCCGGCCTCCATCGCCACCGTCCGGGCCACCTCTCGGCACGTGCGCTTCCCGACGAAAGCTCAGGCAGCCGCTACCGCCTGCGCCAGCCTGGATGTGAATCCGCGCTCGATCCTGCATTGCGATGATGCTGCCATGACCGACAGCGTGTTCCTCATCACCGGCGCATCAAGCGGAATCGGAGCCGCCACCGCTCGGGCCGCAGTGGAGGCCGGCTTCCGCGTCGTTTTGGCGGCGCGCACGGTCGAGCGGCTTGATGAGCTGGCAGATCGGCTCGGGGGACCCGACCGCGCGCTGGCCGTCCGCTGCGATGTCACCGAATGGTCAGACCAGGAGGAGATCGTCCGGGTGGCACTCGACGCCTTCGGGCAGATCGACGTCGTCTTTGCCAACGCCGGCTTCGGCGCGACCCGCGGATTCCTGAACGAGTCCCCGGAACACTGGCGAGCGATGGTGCTGACGAACGTCTACGGGGCTGCCCTCACAATCAGGGCCACGATCCCGGCTTTGAAGGAAACGCGGGGCCACCTGGTGCTCACGGGCTCAGTGGCCGGCCGGCGGGCCCTGCCCGGATCCCTCTACTCGGCCACCAAATGGGCCGTGACCGCGATGGGCGAAGCCGCTCGCCTGGAACTGAATGGGTCGGGCGTCCGGGTCACGCTCATCGAGCCAGGCCAGGTGGACACCCCCTTCTTCAGCGAACGACCCACAAACGCGCTGGCGCCCGAGGATGTTGCCCGGGCGGTGATGTTCGCCGTCAGTCAGCCCGCGAACGTGGACGTGAACGAGATCCTGGTCCGCCCGACGGCTCAGGACTCCTAGCTGCTGGAGCGAGGGGCGATGCGGGCGGAGGACCGCGGCGCTCTTGGGCGCCGCGCCCGGCTCTACTCGTCGGCTACGACCGAGATCACGCGGCCCTGACGGCAGCGCTTGAACTCGACCTTGCCGGCGGCGCGGGCGTAGATCGTGTCGTCCTTGCCCATGCCGGTGCCCTCGCCGGAGCGGAAGCGTGATCCACGCTGGCGAACGATGATCTCGCCGCCGGTCACGCTCTGCCCGGCGAACACCTTGACTCCCAGGCGCTTGGCATTCGAGTCACGGCCGTTCCGCGACGACCCGAGGCCTTTCTTATGTGCCATCGCCTTCCTCCTTTGGCTTGGGCTTGGAACGAGGCTTGGCAGCGGGCGTCTCGGCGGCCTTCTCCTTGGCCTTGGAACTTGCGGCCGACCGGGTCGAAGGACGACGCGGCTTCTCAGCGGCCTGGGCCGCTCCAGCCGGAGCTTCAGCCGCCCCTGGCTTAGCCTCAGCCGCCGGCTTCGATTCTTCGCTGGCAGCTGAGCTGCTCTTCCGCCGACTACCCCCCGCGAGCTTGACCGAGGTCACCTCGATCCGGGTCAGCTCCTGGCGGTGACCCGTGCGGCGCTTGTAGCCCCGCTTGGGCTTGAACTTGACCACCCGGAGCTTTGGACCGCGCTCATGCCCAACGACGCGGGCCTCAACCGTTACACCTGACATGCCGTCGACCTGGTCAACCACCTTCGAGCCGTCCACGTACAGGAGCGGAGCAAGCGAAACCGACTCCCCTTCGGAAACGGGCAGCCGCTCGACGAGCAGGGACTGGCCCTGCTCGACGCGGTACTGCTTGCCGCCTGTTTTCACGATCGCGTACATGAGTTCAATCCGAGGAGGATGTCTCCTGGGCCGATTGGCTCCTGGCACCAGAGCGGCGGCGCCCGCCTCTGCGGCCACGGCGCCGGGGTGTCGATTGTAGGCCATTCTCGGCGGCTCCCGGGGAGGCCCCCGACGCGGCCTCCGACTGGGCGGGCGACGCGTCCTTGGCCGGCGCATCCGACGCCGCTCCCCGGCTGTCGCCACTGCCACCGCCGTCGCCACTGCCCCGGCCCTCGCCACTGCCCCGGCCGTCACGACCATTGCCACTGCCACCACGAGGCGATCCACCGGAGCGGGACTGACGTGACCCAGTCTGACTCGACGTGGGGGCATCGACCGGGACGTCCACCAGCGTGGCCAGCGCCGCCGTCCGCCCGGCTTCCTGGATCTGGACCAGGTGCTTCTGCCCGACGTATTGCTCGCCGCCCACGATCGAGATCATGTAACCGTCGACCTTCGCCACCGCGTCGCCAGGGCTGTACATGTGTGGCTCGATGATCTGGACGTGGACCTCTTCGCCGGCGCGGAAGGGCACGGCGCGCTCCAGCACCTCGTCACGCGTGCCTTCGAGCACGACCGCGAAGTGCTCGAGCGGCAAGCCCTCTGAGCCCTCGAATACGAACAGCTTTCCTGTCTCATGCTCGATCGCCTTCAGCACGCGGGCGTCATCCCGGGTGAACTCGGCGCTCACGCGCGGGTTCATCTGGAGCAGGATCGCCTCGGCTTTGCTCGAGGAGAGATCCCGCATCCGGCGCTCGAATTCGATCGCGATCGTTTCCTCAGACTTGATCACGCCCTCACCGTCACAGGTGGGGCAGGGGCGCGTCATGATCTCGCGGACGCCGTCGGTCACGTTCTGGCGCGTCATCTCGACCAGCCCCAGCGGGGAGATCTCCACAACGAACGTCTTCGTCCGGTCCTCATCCAGGGCCGCCCTGAGCGCTTTGAGGACGGCGTCTCGATTGCGCGCGCGGGCCATGTCGATGAAGTCGATGACGATGATCCCGCCGATGTCTCGGAGCCGAAGCTGGCGGACAACCTCGTCGGCGGCCTCGAGGTTGGTCTTGGTGATCGTGTCCTCTAGCCGAGCTCCCTTGCCGCGGCCGATGAACGACCCGCTGTTGACGTCGATCACCGTCAGCGCCTCGGCGTAGTCGATCACGAGGTAGCCCCCACTTGGGAGATCGACCCGGCGCGACAGCGTCGAAGCCAGCGCGTCCTCGAGCCCGTAGGCCTCAAACAGAGTCTCCTCCCCATCCCAGAGCTCGACTCGATCAACCAAGTCGGGCGCGGTCCGGGAGAAGAAGGAGACAAGCCGGTGATGCTGCTTGGCGTCATCGACGATGGCCCGCTCAAACTCGGCCGAGAACACGTCGCGGACGACCCGAACCGAAAGATCGGCCTCCTGGAAAACGAGCGCGGGGGCGCGCGTCTCGGCCACCCGCTTCTGGAGCACCTCGTTGAGCTTGAAGAGGTACAGCAGCTCCCGCTCGAGATCCGCTCGGCCGACGCCCTGGGCGGACGTACGAATAATCACCCCCGACCCGCGAAGGTCGAGCTTGCCGGCCTCTTTTCGCAGCCGGTCGCGCTCGCCTTCGTCCAGCCGGCGGGAGACGCCCACGCCTTCGCCAAACGGCGCGTACACCATGTAGCGCCCGGCAATCGTCAGCTCCATCGACAGACGAGCGCCCTTCGTCTTCAGCGGGTCCTTGACCACCTGGACGACAATCTCCTGACCCGGCTTGAGCAAGTCCGTGATTTCCCGCTTCTCTTTCCCGGAGCCCCGTCCGCGCTGTGGAGCATCGACCCCTGGCATGACGATCTCGTCGACGTGCAGAAAGCCGTTCTTCTCAAGGCCGATGTCGACGAATGCGGCCTCCAGCCCGGCCAGCACGTTGTCGACCCGGCCCTTGTAGATATTTCCCACGATCGAGCGCGAACCGCGCCGCTCGAGATACAACTCGGCCACCCGGTAGCCGGATGGCGTACTTGCCTTACCCCGTCTCCGACGCCCTCGGTTCGAAGCCGCCGGTTTGCGGGGCGCCACCGTGCCGGTGGCTTCCAGGAGCCCCACCCGGGTCTCCCCCCGGTTGACGCTCACCAATACTTGTTTCTTCAATGGTCATTCAGTCCTTTGGATTGAGCCGCGCTGGAATTGGGTTGCATCCGCTATCGAATGATCCCGTCCAGGTCGGCTGTCAGGCAGCGCGCGGCGGGACGGGCCCGCCCGGCGCGCCTGGTTTGAAATTGAGGATCAGGCTGTGCGGCCTGCCATGGCGGGACATGCTCATCCCACCACCCCCCGGCTCTTGGCGGCGCTGGCCACTCGACCCTGCACATAGATCGACTGTAGAAGGCCCAGCGCGATAAACGTAGCCAATACGGAGCTTCCCCCGTAGCTCATGAGCGGTAAGGGGACTCCGGTGGTCGGCATGATGCCCAGCGTCATGCCCACGTTGACGAAGATCTGAAACATGAGCATGGCCAGCACCCCGCCCGCAATCGCGGTCCCGTAAAGGTTCTTGGCCAGCATCAGGATCCGCAGCGCGCGCCAGATCAAGAGCGCGTACAGCGAGAGCACCAAGGCCGCACCAACGAACCCATAGGTCTCGCCTAAGGCGGCGAAGACAAAGTCGGTCGACGGTGCGGGCAGGTAGTTGAGCTCAGTCTGGGTAGCCCCCTGCGCCCCCCGGCCGGTCTTCTGTCCCGACCCGATCGCGATCAAGGACTCGTTGAGCTGGTAGCACGTCGTGTCCTTGGGGGTGCAGGTTTGGGGGGGATTGAGGAACGTCGTCAAACGTTGTTCCTGGTAGCCCTTCAGCACGTGCACACCCAACGATGGGCTGGCGAAGACGAACGCGATACAAGCCACGGCGACCGCCCCCAGCGCCGCCAGCTGCTTCCACGGCGTACCACCAACGAACAGAATCGTGATTCCAATGACCACGTAGACAAGCGAGGTACCGAGGTCGGGCTGGGCCATCACGATCAGGGCCGACAGCACGGCCAGCCCGATGATCCTGAACATCGTGCCCCACTCGTGCAGCTGCCTGGCCCGATCGACCAGGACCGCCGCCAGGGCCAGGATGAGCAAGATCTTGCCGAACTCAGAGGACTGGAACTCCAGCAACGGGAGTGGGATCCAGCGGTGAGAACCGCTGACCGCCGGCATCCCCAGCACCAGCAGATTCAGCAGCACCATCGCCGCCAGCATCGGGTACTTGAGCTGCCTCAGCCGCGAGTAGTCGACGAGCGCCAACACCGCGGCCAGGATCAGGCCGCCGATGGCGTAGAGCGCCTGGCGCTCGACGTAATACGAGGGCCCCGGCGCCTGGCCTCGGGCCGCCACATGCAGGGTTACGAGCGAGCAGGCAACGAGCCCGAGCGCTCCCAGCATCAGCAGCGGGTCGATCATCAGCAGCGCGCGCCAGCGGATTGTCACCGCGGACTTCTCGGCGGGCCGGATCGTGGTCGGGGTGGTGAGGCTCATAGCGCGCCGTTTCCGCCGCTGCCGACAAACGAACCCCGATGCCCGAAGAACCATTGCGAGAGGATCTCCCGGGCCACCGGCGCAGCGGCCTGTACGCCAAATCCGGCTCGGGGAATCGTGACCACGACCTCGATCGGCTTGCTCGTGGCCGTCGCCGGGACAAAGCAGGAGTACCACGAGTAGTCCGCCTGGCCCGTGTACTGGGCGGTTCCCGTTTTCCCGTAAACCTGCTCCGGGAAGTTGCCCATCACGGGGAACGAGGTGCCGCCGGGCTGCGAAGCGGCGGCTCTCAGGCCGGCCCGGATCGTGTCCAGGTAAAGAGGATTGATGTGGAGGTGGCGGACAGGCGGCGGATCGATCCGCTGAACCAGCGTCCCGTCCGGCTGCTCGACGTCCAGCCCCAGATGCGGCCGGACGATCGTCCCGCCGTTGGCGATCGCCGAATACGCGACCGCCAGCTGGAGCGGGGTGACCTGCACGTCGCCCTGTCCCACGGCCAGGTTCTCATTGTCACCCACAGCCCACGGACGGTTCGTGCCATCGGCGTATCCGCAGCCCCCGGGGGGGTGCGTTGGGCTGCGGTGCCAGCCCGGATGCTTCACGGAGCTCGTGTCGTGGCCGTCGGTGTACTTGAACGGCCCGACGGCGTGATCGCACTGCCACTCCAGATGATTTCGCTCGGCTCGCCAGGCTGGCGTGGGAAGCGTTCCGGGCAACTCCCCGCCGAGGTCGATGCCGGTCGGCCGTCCGATGCCAAACTGACGCGCCCAGTATTGGAGTGCGCCACCATGGGGCTTCGGGCTATTGGTCAGGACACCCAGGTTGTAGAAGAAGTCGTCAGAGGAGACCTTGATCGCCTGCTCCAGATTCAGGACACCGTCGACGGCGTTCCCGGCGTTGTGGCGGCACTGGCCTGAGAAGCAGAAGCGGCCCGTGTCGTCGAAGACATCGTTGACCGACCAGGCGCCGCTCTCGAGCGCGGCGGTGGCCGTGATCGGTTTGAAGGTCGAGCCCGTGGGGCCTGGGCTCTGGATAGCTCGATTGAGCAGGGGGAAGTCCGAAGCTGGATTGTTGAGCTGCTTGTAGACCGACTCCGGGACCGGCTTGGTGAAGATGTTGGGGTCAAACGACGGGTTCGAGCCCATCGCGTAGACCTCACCGTTCTGGGGATTGAGCGCCACGAACGCGCCGCCGTCGGAATTGGGGACCTGGCTGACGGCCTGGGCCAAGGCTTGCTCGCCAGCTCGCTGGAGGTTGACGTCAAGCGAGAGCCGGAGGTTGTCCCCCGGCACCGGTGCGACGCGCCCGAGCGTTCCGGCCGACCGACCCAGGGCATCGATCTGGACCTTTTCCGCCCCGTCGCTGCCCTGGAGATAACGGTTGTAGTACCACTCGAGCCCCGACTGGCCGATGATCGCGCTCTGGGGCAGGCCCTTGAAGCGGGGATCCTTCAGCTCGCTCGAGCTGATCGGCCCGATCGTGCCGAAGAGCTGAGCGGCCAGCGTGTGCAAGGGGTAGGTCCGAAGCCAGACGTCCTGGATGCTCACGCCTGGGAACAGCCGCTGGCGCTCCTCGAGGTAGAAGAGGACATCCCTGGGGACGTCGGTGGCCACCGTGACGTCCGCGTAGGAGAGCTGGACATAGCCCTGTGCCACCTGGCAGGCGATCGGCGAGAGACGGTGCCAGCCGTAGCCGTCCACAAAGCATTTCCGGAGCTTGGAGCTGATATGGAGGACACGGGCCAGCCGCTTGTAGAGCGCCACGTCCTTCTGCGGAGGATGGGCGATCACGTGCGGGTCGATCGGGACCTGAAGCGGGACTGGAAGCTGGTCGGGAACGATCTGGACGGCGATCGCTCGCTTGGAGTCGACCAGCATGTTGCCGCTGCGGTCCATGATCTCTCCGCGCGGGGCCGGGATCGAGATTTCCCTCACCCGGTTGACCTTGGCCTCGGCCACGTACTTCTGGCCCGAAAGCACCTGGATGAACCACAGCCGAAAAAAGATGATCGCGAACATGGCCAGGGCGAAGGTGCCCAAAAAGGCCACCCGTCGGGCAAGCTGGGGCGTGAGCGGGGGACGCCGATCCTCGGGCGGGGGCGCGATCATCGCTGCAGGGCGCGGGTCGTGGCCCTGACGCGTCCGGCCACCGGCTCCTGGAGCGGGCTGAGACCACCCGTGGTGTAGGCCCGGTGGCGGCGGCGGCGCTGACGCGGATCCTCGGGCAATGCCCCGCGGAGGACGCGCCGGACGATCGCGTAAATAGGAAGCGAGATCAGGGCGTTGACCAGCACGGCGACGAGGAGCTGCTGGAGCAGCAGCCAGCTCACCGGCGAGTCGACACCGAGCAGGAACTGGATCAGGGTCAGTCCGAGTCCGGCAAAGGCGGTGGCGGCCGCGCCGGCAGCCATCGGCACGAGGCCGTGCGAGGGGTCGCGCAGCTCGAGCAGCCGCCCCGACCAGTACCCGATCGCGATGTACAACAGCGAGGTCACCCCGAGGGTCTGAAACAGCACCATGTCGATCAGCAACCCCATCCCGAAGCCCATGACCGCGCCCGGGATCGAGCCGGCGAGGAGTCCCACCGCCATCACGACGAGCGGAGTCACGTCGGCGCTCGTTCCAAAGATCGTGATCTGAGATATCGCTGCCTCCTGGACCATCACCGCCACCAGCGCCAGCAGCGCGAGGCGGATCGGCAAGCGGAGCGATTCGTTGAGGCTGACGGTGCTCGACTTCACGGCAGCTGGGCCCGCTGGTCTCCAGCGTGGGGAGCGGTCAGGATCTGAACGGCCGAGAGATGAAGCAGGTCGACCACCGGCGTGACCGGGATATCGCCGCTGCTGGCCAGCGTGTCCGGGTTAAAGCTGGGGGACACGACGCCGATCGGAATCCCGGCTGGATACAGGTCCTGAAGCTTCCCGGATTTGAAGCCCACGGTGACGACGAGCTCGCCCTTCTGGACGTTCTGGGCATTGGCGGGAAGCTGGGTGAGCGTCAGCTGGTTGGGGTCACCCACGGCCGGCTGAAGGACGCCGCTGTCCCCCGCCCCGTCCTCCACCTGGGAGGCCACGGCCATCCCGTGGTCGGTGATCAAGGTCACCAGCGAATACGTCGGCCCGACCACCGTCACCTCGCCGACCAGGCCGCGGTCGCCGATCACCGGGTCGTTGAGACGCACCCCGTCGTCAGACCCCTTGTCCACCTCGATCTGCTGATACCACAGGCTCGCGTCTCGGCTGATCACGTTGGCCGCCACCGGGTGGTAGGTGGAAATACTGTCGGTCTGATCGAGCCGGACCAGGTGCTTCAGCTGAGTGTTCTGGGTCTGGGCGTTCTGGGCCAGCGCGAGCTCGGCCTGGAGCTTGTGGACTTCACTCTGAAGCTGGGAGACCTGCCCCCTGGCCTTGAACGTGTCCGAGAACCAGTTGCCGATGTCCCTGATCGGGGACAGGACCGTCGAGGCCCCCTGCTGGATCGGCGAGAACACCTCGACGATCCCACGCTGGAGCGTGTGCAGCGGGCTGGATGGCGACTCGCCGAAGTAGTCAGTGAGGAGGATCAGGGAGATGACGACGAGTACCACCAGAATGGCTCGCCGCCGCCGAACTTGCTTTGAGTGCACGAGATCCGGATCTCCAAACTTTTTCTGCCGCCGCGCACCGGTACCGAGTCTCCAAACCTAATACCGATGACGGCGATTTCGTGAATTCTTGCTCGAACGGTGGATTGCTTCGAATTCCTCCAACGACCGGCCCGATCCCACCGCGACGCACGTCAGCGGTGATTCCGCCAGGTGCGCCGGCATCTGCGTCTCGTGACGCAAACGCTCTTCGAGCCCCTGTAACAGCGAGCCACCTCCAGCCAGCATGATGCCACGATCCATGATGTCCGAGGCGAGCTCAGGCGGCGTGCGGTCAAGCGTCTCCTTGACGGCATCGATGATCTGGGTGACGGGCTCCTCAAGCGCTGCCCGAATCTCCTCGCTGGTCAAGACGACCGTCTTGGGCAGGCCAGAGACCATGTCCCGTCCTCGGATCTCGGCCTGGACCTCCTCCCCTATGGGGAAAGCCGATCCGATCTCGAGCTTGACCTCCTCGGCGGTCTGCTGGCCGATCAACAGCTTGTACTCGCGCTTGACGTAATTCATGATCGCCTCGTCGAGCTCGTCCCCGCCGACGCGAATCGACTGCGAAACGACGATCCCACCGAGCGAGATGACCGCCACTTCGCTCGTCCCTCCGCCGATGTCCACGACCATCGATCCGGTGGGCTCGCCGACCGGCAGCCCGGCGCCGATCGCCGCGGCCATTGGCTCCTCGATCAGATAGGCCTGGCGCGCCCCGGCTGACAGACAGGCCTCTTCCACGGCCCGCTTCTCCACGCCGGTGACGCCGCTGGGCACACATACCACGACCCGCGGGTGGGCCCAGCGATTCTGGTGAACCTTCTGTATGAAATGCCGGAGCATCTCCTCGGTCACCTCGAAATCGGCGATCACCCCATCCTTGAGGGGCCGGATGGCCTGGATTGTGCCCGGTGTTCGGCCGAGCATCCTCTTGGCCTCGATCCCCACGGCATGGACTTCGCCAGAGCGGGAATCGACCGCTACGACGCTGGGCTCCGAGAGCACGATCCCCCGCCCCCTGACGTACACGAGCGTGTTCGCCGTCCCCAGATCGACGGCCATGTCGCGGCCGCCGAACCCGGTCAGGTAGCTGAAGAAACCCATGTACTGAAGAGAAGCAGGATTGGAGGTAGTGCAAGCCCAACGGACGGGGCGGCAAGTGCTCCAGGCCACGCCCACGGCTGCGACCACCGTCCGAGGGCGAGTTTACTCGGCGCCCATGGCCCTCGCGTTAAAAGCCCTGCATCGCTTCCTGATTATGGATCCGAGCCGGCGTGACCCCCGATCAGTCACTCGAGCAGCCCGGGCTCGAGCTCAAGCAAAGCGGTCAGGGGAAGCCCGACTACGTTGAAATAGTCGCCCTCGATCGCTTCTACCAGCGCCGCGCCCCGACCCTGGATCGCGTAGGCGCCGGCTCGCTCTCGCCAGTCGCCGCTCTCCAGATACCACGCGATCAGCCAATCCTCCAGGGCCCGGAAGCGAACAGCCGTCGTGACGGCGGCCATTCGGACCCGGCCGTCTTCGCTCAGGCAGAGCCCCCCGATCACTTCGTGACGCCGACCGGAGAGGGCGGCCAGAGTCCGACGGGCCTCGGCCTCATTCGATGCCTTGCCATAAAGCCTGCCGTCCAGGCTGACCACCGTGTCTGCCCCCAGCACAAGAGAGTCCGGGTGCTGGACTGCCACCGCCTGCGCCTTAAGCCGAGCGTTCTCGGTGGCTACTTCCTCGGGGGGGCCCTGCTCGCGTTCGTCGACGTTCGGGACCACCACCGAGAACTCAATCCCAACCTGCTCGAGGATCGACCGCCGCTGCGGCGAGCGTGAGGCGAGGATCAGCGGCGGCCGGCCGTCAGCCAAGCTCAGGGAAAAACAGACCGACCTCTCGGGCGGCTGACTCTGGGGCGTCCGATCCGTGGACCATGTTCTGCCCAACCTCGAGCGCGAAGTCCCCCCTGATCGAGCCCGGAGCCGCCTGGAGCGGATCGGTCGCTCCGATCACCTGCCGGGCCGCCTCGATCGCCCGGGGGCCCTCCAGCACCATGGCCACCAGGGGGCCTGATGTGATGAACTCAACTAGTTCCCCGTAGAACGGCTTGCCCTCGTGCTCGGCGTAGTGCCGCTCGGCCAGCTCCGTCTCCATCTTCATCTGCCGCAGAGCGACGAGACGCAGCCCCTTGCGCTCGAAGCGCAGGACGATTTCGCCGGTCAGCCCGCGGGCGAAGGCGTCCGGCTTGACCAGAATCAGCGTGCGCTCTGATGCCACGAGCTGAGCTTAGGCCTGAGAAGACCGGCCGCCGCTCCTGGGCGGTCCGGGTCGCGAGGACCTGGAACGCGGAGGAGGCGCGCTGGCGCCGGGGTCGACAAAGCCTGCCGCTCCACCCACGGGGATCTCTGACTCAGACGTGTCCCGCTCCAGGGTGGAGTTGCCCACTGGATCCCTTTCCCGCGACCTCGTGGCCAGTGGATCACGGTCCCGGGTCGAGCTGACCGGCAGCTCGGACGCCGTCTCACGCCGGCGACGAGCCCGCCGCGGCGGCGGCGCTGTCGAGCCCACGTCGGCCTCGCAGAAGGGGCAGATCTTCCACATCGGGTCAAGCGGCTTGCCGCAGACGGGGCAGGGATCCTTCAATTTGCGCAGGCAGTTGGGGCAGCGCAGGAAGTCCCGCTCCACCTCGTGGTCGCAATGCGGACAGAGGCGATACCCAAGCTCAGCGAGGCGAGCCTCGGCGGCTTGGATCTCTAGCTCGCGCTCCCGGACGTCGTCGATGTACTCCGGGGGCCGCACGATCATGTACACGAGCGTCCCAACGAACGGGAAAACCGAGGCCACCGTCGCGCAACCGACCAGCAGAGGATCGCTGATCCGGCGCCTGGCGTCGGCAAATGTCCAGTAGATGAGCGCCACCCAGATCACGATCAGGAACAGGATGATCAGGTCGATGGCCAGATTCACACCGCTGTTACGGATGCCGAAGATGGCGGGAGCGAGCATTAAGCGGGTGAGTGTAGTGATGGTTTAGGCGGTATCGCGCAGGCCACCGTGCCGTCCTTCACAGGAAGAGGCGCCCGAAGCCGTAGCCGATCCCGAAGAAGACAAGGATCACCAGCGCGACCACCAGGGCCACCAGACCGACCATGGAAAGGAAGCTCGGCTGCTCGCGGGGCTCCATCAGAGGATCGAGGCCTTTCTGCTGTCGAGTGGCCGCACGAGCTCGGCGATCAGGTAAAGCGAGCCCGTGGCCAGGACCAGGCCATCGCGTCCAGCCAGTTCACGCGCGCGAGACACGGCCTCCCGGGGATCGAGCACGATCTCGCCCGCCGGACCTCCGAGCTGCTGAGTCAGCGACTGCAAGGTGGCCGGTGGCAGGGCGCGAGGGTTGTGGCTGGAGGTGAGCACCACGGCCGGGCAGAGGGGCAGGAGGGCGCTCAGCATACCGGCGGCGTCCTTGTCGGCCAGGATCGAGAGCACCGCCACGACCTGCCCGCGACCGCCAGCCGCGAGCGGCCCGGGAGAATCCGATTCAGCGGCCACGAGCTCGGGAATGGACTCGACGAGCGCCTGCATGCCTTCCGTGTTGTGGGCCCCGTCGAAAACCGTCAGCGGGTTGTGGCCGACCACCTCAAGCCGGCCGGGGATCAGAGTCTCCGCCGCGGCCGCGGCGACGGCCGAATCATCGAGCACACCCAGGTAGGCCTCAGCGGCACTCCGGGCCAGCGCGAAGTTGCGTCGCTGGAACCCGCCGGCCGCGCCGAGCGCCACGCCCGCGTCCGCCGGCGCGTGGACGACGCGCGCTCCGCGCTCGCGGGCAACGGTGGCTGCCACACGTTCCGCGTCTGGATGCAGACCGTAGCCGAGCACGAGCGTCCCCGACGGCGTGACGACATCGAGCTTCTCCCCGGCGATGTCCTTGATGGTGGGGCCGAGCCAGCGGGTATGTTCGAGACCGACGCTCGTCAGAACCTGGACCCGGGACGGGATCACGTTGGTGGCGTCATAGCGGCCGCCTAGCCCCGCCTCAATCACGCCGACGGCGACTCCTCGGGAGGCGAACTCGCTGTATGCCGCGGAGGTCAGAAGCTCGAACTGGGTCACGCGCTCGCCCGACGCAAGCGAGCGGTCGACGAGCTCAGCCGCGCGGGCGGCTCGCTGGATCGCCGCGGCGAACTGGCCCGGATCGAGCGGCGCCTGGTCGACCATGATCCGCTCGCCAAACGAGACCAGGTGCGGAGAGAGGTAGGCACCGGTGCGCAGGCCATGGCGAGCCAGGATGGCGGCGATCATCCGGGTCGTGGAGGACTTGCCGTTGCTTCCAACCACGTGGATCGATTCGAAGCTGAGCTGCGGGCTGCCCAGCACTGTCATCAGTCGGCGCATCCGGTCCAACCCGAACCGCATGCCGAACAACTCGCGGTCCAGAACGAGGCGTTCGGCTTCCTCGGGAGTCACGACAGGGCCTCGCGCTCGGCCTGCAGGCGTTCGAGGTCGGCCCGCGCCTTCTGAACGATCTCGGGTGGGGCCTTTTCGACGAACGCGGGATTACCCAGCTTGCGTTCGAATCCCTCGATCTCCTGGTCGAGTTTGGCCCGGCGTGCGGCCCGCTTTCGCTCGGCGGAAGTCAAATCGAGGTCTGGACTCGCCAGCAGCTCGATCGACCCGCCGGGCACCGGTACCGCGGCCACCGGATCGCCGCCGTCTGCCTGAAGCGAAAGTCGGGCCAAGCGCTCGAGGTGCTCCCGGGTTTCGTCATAGCCCGAGGCGGAGAGCCGTGCCGGCAGCGTTGCCGCCGCCTTGACCTCAGCGAAGTCACGCCAGGCCCGCAGCGCCTGAACGGCGTCGATCAGGGCGCCCAATGACGCCTCGGCGGCGCCATCGATCGGAGCTTGCGCCGGTGCAATTCCGGCGGCCAATAGCCCGTTCGCGCCCGGGACATAGCCGTAGATCTCCTCCGTGATGAAAGGGATGATCGGATGGGCCAGGGCCAGGGTCTCGACCAGGACGTGCAGGAGGTTGGCGCTGGCCTCCGGCTCACCTGCCCGCAGACGGGGCTTGACGAGCTCCAGATACCAGTCGCACAGCTCGCCGTAGACGAAGTCGTAGAGCGCCAGTGCGGCGTGTGAGAAGTCATAGGTGTCGATCCGCCGAGTCACGTCCGCCTTGGCCCGCTGAAGCCGGGACAGGATCCAGCGATCCTCCACGTGTCCAGACGCCGGGCCAGCTGCGGCATCGGGGCCGACTCCCAGCAGGATCAGTCGAGCGGCGTTCCAGAGCTTGTTGGCAAGCTGGAGACCCTGGGCGATCCGCTCCTCGCTGAAGCTGACGTCCTGGCTGGAGGACATGGCGAGCATGCCGAACCGCACGGCATCGGCTCCGTAGCCGGGGAAGTCTCCTCCACCCTCGAACGCCGGCGGGCGCGGGCCACCGTTGATCAGGGCGAGCGGGTCAACGCCGGTACCCAGCGACTTTGACATCCGCCGACCGTCAGGAGCGTGGATGATCGCGTGGACGTACACGTCGGTGAATGGGATCTCCTCCATGTACTGGAGCCCGAGCATGATCATCCTGGCCACCCACAGGAATACGATCTCGCGGCCGGTCACCAACGCATCGGTCGGGTAGAAGGCGCGAAGCTCGGGGGGTGCTGCGGCCAGCCCAGCGCGGCGAACGGAAACAGCCCTGAGCTGAACCACGTATCGAGGACGTCGGGATCACGTTCCCAGCCGTCGCCCCCAGGCGCCGAGGTCCCGACATACACCTCCTGATCAGGGGGCGACCCTCGGTACCACACGGGGATCTGATGGCCCCACCACAGCTGGCGTGAGATGCACCAGGGCCGGATGTTCTCCATCCAGTTCAGGTACACGCGCTCGTAGCTGGAGGGATGGAAACGGATCTTTCCCTCACGGACGACCTGAATCGCGGGGGCCGCCAGCTCATCCATGCGCATGAACCACTGCAGGGAGATCAGCGGCTCGATGCGCTCTCCCGAGCGCTGGGAGAACGGAACCTGGTGGGTGTATTCCTCGGTTTTGGAGATCGCTCCCTGCTCGCGTAACTCCGCCACCACGGCGCGCTGCGCCTCCTCCACGGTCAGCCCGGCGAACCGCTCCGGAGCCTCGGCGGTGATGCGGCCGTCCTCTCCGATCACGCTGATCTGCTCCAGGCCGTGCCGACGCCCGATCTCGAAATCGTTCGGATCGTGACCCGGAGTGATCTTCAGGGCGCCCGTGCCGAACTCGGGCTTGACGTACTCGTCGGCGATGATCGGCAGCTCCCGGCCAACCAGCGGCAGCGTCGCTCGCCCGCCGATCAGGTGCTGGTAGCGCTCATCGTCTGGATGAACCGCCACCGCGGTGTCGGCCAGCATCGTCTCAGGCCGAACCGTGGCCACCGTGACCGCGCCGGCTCCCTCGGCCAGCGGGTAGTCGATGTAATAGAGGGTGTCGGTCACCTCGCGGTCCTCGACCTCGAGGTCTGAGATCGCCGATCCGGTCCCCGGGTCCCAGTTGACCATGTACCGATCGCGGTAGATGTAGCCCTTCTCGTAGAGGTCCACGAACACGCGGAGCACGGCTTCCGCGTAGGCGTCGTCAAGCGTGAAGCGCTCGTCTTGAAAGTCGCACGAGCACCCAAGCCGCTTGAGCTGCTCGATGATCTGACCGCCGAAGTCCTCGCGCCAGCGCCAAACGCGCTCGACGAAGGCCTCACGGCCAAGGGCTTCGCGGCTCGTGCCCTGCTCGATCAGCGCGCGTTCGACCTGGGTCTGGGTCGCGATGCCGGCGTGATCCGTGCCCAGTATCCATTTGGTCCGCTGTCCCTGCATCCGGTGGCGACGGATGAGACAGTCCTGCACAGAGTCGTTGAGTGCGTGGCCCATGTGCAGCACGCCGGTGACGTTCGGGAGCGGAATCGCGATCGAGTAGTTCTCCTCGGCACTCCCCGCAGCCTCCGGATGAAAGAGCCCCGAGTCAAGCCAGCGGCGCGCGATCCGGGGCTCAACTTCCGCCGGGTCATACCTCGTTCGGCGCTCCAGTTCGGACACGCGGCCAGTGTATGCATGGCCCGTGGCGACAGGGTTTGGAGAGTGTTACTAGGAGGCCCTGTGAGGGACCCCCAGTACCCCACTAGGCGGCGGCCTCGTCCTCTTCGGGTGCCTGCTCGGGGGCGGCGACAGTCACGAGCGTGGGTGGAACTTCGTTCTCGATCGTCTCCTTGGTCACCACGCATTTGCGAACGTCTCGCCGCGAGGGCAGCTCGAACTGAACTTCGAGCAGAACCTCTTCGATGATCGAGCGCAGACCGCGGGCCCCCGTTTCCCGCTCGAGTGCCTTGTCGGCGATCGACCAGAGTGCGTCGTCGGCGAACACGAGCTCGATCCCGTCGAACTGGAAGAAGCGCTGAAACTGCTTGACCAGGGCGTTGCGCGGCTCGGTCAGGATCAGCATCAGCTCATCCCGAGAGAGCTGGTGGATGGCCGACATGACGGGCAGGCGGCCGATGAACTCCGGAATCAGGCCGTACTGAATCAGGTCCTCGGGAAGGCAGTGCTGAAAGATCTCTCCGGTGTCGCGCTGGTCACGAGACTGGATCTCCGCTCCAAAGCCCACGCCCTGATGACCAATCCGGCGCTCGATCACCTTGTCCAGGTTGGCAAAGGCCCCGCCACAGATGAACAGGACGTTGGTGGTATCGATCGACAGGAACTCCTGGTGGGGATGCTTGCGACCTCCCTGGGGCGGGACCGAGGCGGTCGTGCCCTCGAGGATCTTGAGGAGAGCCTGCTGGACACCCTCGCCCGAAACGTCACGCGTGATCGACGGGTTGTCGGCCTTGCGGGCGATCTTGTCGACCTCGTCGATGTAGATGATCCCGGTCTCGGCCTTCTTGACGTCGTAATCGGCCGCCTGGATCAGCTTGAGCAGGATGTTCTCGACGTCCTCCCCGACGTACCCAGCCTCGGTGAGCGCGGTGGCATCCGCGATCGCGAACGGGACGTTGAGGATCTTGGCCAGCGTCTGGGCCAGCAGCGTCTTGCCGCACCCGGTCGGCCCCAGCAACAAGATGTTCGACTTCTGCAGCTCGATGTCGTTCTCATCTGACTGCATCATCTGAACGCGCTTGTAGTGGTTGTAGACGGCGACCGAGAGCATGCGCTTGGCCTGCTCCTGGCCGACGACGTACTCGTTCAGGACGTCGTAGATCTCGCGCGGCTTGGGGAGGTTCTCGATGTCGAAGTTCGGCGGGGCGGTGAGCTCCTCGTCGATGATCTCGTTACAGAGATCGATGCACTCGTCGCAGATGTAGACGCCGGGGCCAGCGATGAGCTTCTTGACCTGGCGCTGCGACTTCCCGCAGAAGCTGCAGAGAAGCTGTTCGTTTGAGTCGGTCGGACGTGCCATGGGTGCCGAGAAAAGTTGCCAGCGCCGATCTCGCTGCTGAGGCTATCGCCTCAGTGCTGCGAAATCACGCGGTCGATGATTCCGTATTGCTTTGCATCCTCCGCACTCATGAAGTAGTCCCGGTCGGTGTCCTGCCGGACCTTGTCTAGGTCCTGGCCGGTGTGCTTGGCGATGATCTCATCCAGTCGTCGGCGCACATCGATGATCTCTTTAGCGTGGATCTCGATGTCGGTGGCCTGCCCCTGGAAGGCTGAGGACACTTGGTGGATCAGGATCTTGGCGTTGGGAAGAGCCATTCGTTTGCCGTTGGCTCCTCCAGCGAGCAGCAGCGCCCCCATCGACATCGCGATCCCGACGCAGATCGTCTGCACATCGGGCTTGATGAATTGCATCGTGTCGTAGATCGCCAGCCCGGCATAGACCGATCCGCCCGGAGAGTTGACGTACACCGAGATGTCCTTGTCCGGATCCTCGGACTCCAGGTGCAAGAGCTGGGCCACGATCAGGTTGGCGATCTGGTCGTCCACCGGCGTCCCAAGGAAGATGATCCGCTCGTTGAGCAGACGGCTATAGATGTCGAACGCCCGCTCGCCGCGGGAGGTCTGCTCGACGACCATTGGTACGAGTGGGCTCATGGTCCTCGCTTCTTTCGCGTGCTGCGCCGGATTCCTGCCGACTCTAGCAACGAGATTCTGGGCCTCGGTCTGGTCTCTGGCTAGTCAGAACCGGGGGTCCAGAGCTGGCCGGACTGGGTGGGGTGGGCGGGGTCTCCACTCTTCTCCGGCGTCCACAGCTCCTCGCGGGCCTTGGCCTGCTCAACGGTGATCGGCTTGGCCTCGGCGACCAGCAGTTCCAGCGCCTGTCTGTGGGCGACCTCGTCCCGGATCCGCTCCAGACGATCGGCCTTGCGCAGCTGCTCGAAGACCTCGTCGACACTCTCCCCGGCGCGCTCCGCGGTGGGCCCCAGAGCCTCACGGACATCCTCGTCGGTGGGCTTGATTTCTTCAGCCGCCACGACCGCCACCAAAACCGCCTCTCGCTTGAGCGCTGCGGCTGCGGCCGGCTCGGCTTCCCGGGCCATCGTCTCCTCATCTTTGCCGACAAGCCGCAGATAGGACTCCTTCGAAATGCCCTGGCGAGCCAGTGCTGTCAGCGTGTCGGACAGAAGCTCGTGGGCGCGCGAGTGGACCAGCTGGTCTGGAACCTCGACGTTGGCCTGAGCCACCGCGGCGTCCACGACAGCCTCTTCGAACTCGCGCTCGATCGCCTGCTCGTCGAGCTTCTTCAATCGTTCGGCGATGTCGTCCCGGAGTTCAGCCACGCCATCGAAGCCACCCGCCTCGGCGGCGAAATCGTCATCGAGCTCAGGCAGGCGCTTGGCCTTGATCTCATGGACATTGACCGCGAAACGGGCCGGTCGGCCGGCCAGGGTCTGCTCCGGGTAATCCTCGGGAAAGGTCACCTCGACCGTCCGTTCATCGCCGGCGCTCACGCCCATCAACTGTTCTTCGAACCCGGGTATCAGCCTTCCCGACCCCAGCTCGAGCAACTGGTCACGAGCGGCGGCGCCGGGAAACTCCGTGTCGGTCTCGGCATCGAAGCCGGTGTAGTCGACGACGACAAAATCGCCTTCGGCCGCGGCCCGCTCGACGGTCTCAAGCCGTGCCAGCTGCTCTCGCAGGCGCTCGACCTCGCTATCTATCTGAGCGTCAGTCACGGCCGGCTCGCGCCGCCCCACTTCGAGGCCTTTGTATTGACCGAGCGTCGCGGGGGGGCGCACCCCAATCTCGATCGAGAACGACAGGCCTTCACCCTCGCGAGGAAGGTCGCCCAGGTCCAGTTCGGGCTCGCCCACCGGAGCGATTCCCGCGCCCCCGATGGCGTCGCTGTACCACGAGCCCAGCGAGCTACGCAGCGCTTCGTCAAGCACCGCTTCGCGGCCGAGTCGACGGATGACGACCGGCGGGGGGACCTTGCCCTTCCGAAAGCCAGGGATCCGCATCTGGCGCCCGAGCTCGCGGGCGGCCCGCTGGACGCTGCGCTCAACCTCTTCGGCCGCCACTTCGGCCTTGACTCGGACGCGGGAGTCCGGGAGCTCGGTGACGCTTGTCTTCACGCTTGACATTGAGGCGGAGACGATAGCTGTGGGGGTTGGGGACGGGCGTGATGGAGGGGTGGACGGAGGGCGAGCGCGGGGCGCCAAACGTCACACGCTTTCGCCGAGGCGCCGGGCAAACCCGACGAGGGCCACCTGTGTAAGCTCGGCCGCGATGCTCTCACGAGCCGCCGGCAGACTCGTCACGGGGCCGCTCGCGTTCCTCGTGGCGGGCATCGTCGACCTCGCGAGCTACGCGATCGCGAGCCGGCTGGATCAGCCCCTCTAGGATCGCAACGCGTCCCGATCTCGCGACACGCCGCTCTGACCCAGCCACTTCCAACCCGACCGCAACCTTTCACCCCACCTCGTGTTTGATCGCCCAGTGAGCCGTTGGCACAGGTTTTTGCTGGCCGCTGCCCTGACCGCAGCGTGCCTCATCGTCCCCGGGCAGGCGCTGGCGTCCAGTACCCAGACGTCGATGCTCCAGGACGACAACCAGATCATTTACTCCGGTCCCAAGCATGAGGTCGCGGTGCTCAAGCAGCTGCACGCCCTGGGCGTCGACATCGTCAAGGTGTCGATGGTCTGGTCCCTGGTGGCACCTGATTCGACGGCCTCCAAGCCACCCAAGTTCAACGCCACCAATCCCGCCGCCTATCCGCCCGGGGCGTGGGACAGGTACGACCTGCTCGACCGAGAGGCCCACAAGCTCGGAATGAAGGTCTACTTCCAGATCACGCCGCTAGACCCCAAGTGGGCCAAGGCCAAGGGCAATCCGCCGGAGGGCAAGACTCTGGGGCGGGCGCCCAATCTCAAGCTCTTCTCGCAGTTCGTGAAGGCCGTCGGAACCCGCTACAGCGGCCATTACGGCGCGCCCGCGCTACCCCGCGTGAGCATGTGGGGCATCTGGAACGAGCCGAACTGGCCGAACTGGCTCAATCCATGGCACCGCAAGGTCCACGGCGTTACCCAGATGAGCCAGCCTCCGATTTACCGCGGGATCGCCAACACCGCGTACAAGTCGCTCAAGGCGACCGGGCATGGCTCGGACGTAATCCTGATCGGCGAGAGTTCGAATGCCGGGACGATCCGGCCGATGACCTTCCTCGAGGACGTCTACTGCGTCGGCTCGCACTTCAAGCTCCTAACCGGGAAGGGGGCGACCAGAGTTGGTTGTCCGACCCACCCGAACCGCTCCAAGTTCGTCAAGGCAAACCCGGCGCTGTTCCACATGAGCGGATGGGCTCATCACCCTTATGGCCGCCCGAGCAATGCCACCCAGGGCTGGATCACGGTCTACAACCTGAGCACGATGGAGAAGGGGCTGAACAACATCTTCCACGTTTACGGCCACCGTCGGGCCAAGGGCGTGCCGCTGTACCTGACCGAGTGGGATGGTGCTCTGCATACCAACCCGCCTGACAAGTACTACTCGACCACGCTCAAGGACCAGGCAACCTGGACCGACCAGGGCGAGTACGAGACCTGGCGACTTGGCTACGTAAAGACGCTGTGCCAGTTCCTGCTGGTCGACGACAAGCCCGACACGAGCGCCAAGAAGGGCAGTCAGAAGTATTGGAACACTCCGACGGGAGGCCTCTACTTCTACAAGGGCAAGAAGGCCAAGCCAGCGCTCGCCGCGTTCCGGATTCCGATCTGGCTCCCCACCGCCAAAGTCGGCAAGCACGTCGATATCTGGGGTCAGCTGCGCCCGGCCAACCACCATACGGCCCAAATCGGAAAAATCGAATTCCAGCGCAAGGGCTCAAAGAAGTGGACCGTGCTGCGCACGGTCAAGACGACCAACTCCGAGGGCTTCATCAGCACGCACGTCGCGGTGGGTAAGCCTGGGATTGTCCGGCTGGCCTGGCAGGCCTCCGCGCACCAGATCGACTACAGCCGGTCGGTCACGGTTTCCTAGCGGCGCCGCGGGCGTAGCCCGTCAGTCGAACTCCGGCTCACGCTCCATCGTGTCGCCGGCTAGCCGTCGCAGCTCTCGGAGCGCGACGGACAGGGTCGTCGTGTCGTAGGTCCGCGAGGCTCGGATCTCGGACAGGACCCCGAGCCAGCGCTCGAGCGCGGCCTGCTGCCGGTCTGCCCAATGGTCGATCGCGTGGTCGCTGGACCCTGAGGCACCGTCGATGGTCAACACCTGGCAGGTCAGATGATGGTGGATCCAAAGAAGGTCATCGCGCAGAGCCGCTCGGGCCAGTGCCTGCCAGCGGTTGGCCCGGGTCAGCTCAAGAATCCGGTCCCTGAGCCAGTCGAGTTCGAGTCTCGCCCCGAGGCGGAAGTACGTCGTCATCGCATCCTCTAGCGCTCGGCCGGTGCTCGACGCGATGGCCACGACGTCAAACGCGTCCGGCAGCGCGGGCATGCCGGCGACGAGGCGGCTCAGCTCTACCGGGGCGCCCGCGTCCCGGAGCTCCGCCTCGCGGGCGTCAAACGCCTCCCTGTCCTCCCCCTCCAAAATCTCGGGCACGGCGTCACGCAGCAGAGCGACGCCTGGCGCGTACCGCTGGGCCGTGGCCGCGATGTCGATCGGGTGCGGGCCGGCTCGGACCAGCCAGCGGGCCGAGCGCTCGACGAGCCGGCGGGCCTCGATCAGCATCTCGATCTGGACGTGGGCATCGATCTGGTTATCGAGCGCCTCCACCTTCTCCCAGAACGAGCGCATGTCGAACACTTCGCGGGCCACCGCATAGCCGCGAGCCAAAACATCCGGCGGGGCTCCGGTCTCCTCGCCGAGACGGAAGGCGAACGTGGTGCCGGCGCGGTCGACCATCTGGTTGGCCACGGCAGTCGCGATGATCTCCCGGCGAAGCCGGTGGTCACGCATAAGGTCGGTGCAGCCGCCGCGAACCGGCGGCGGGAAATATCGCTCCAGGTCCTCGAAAAGGTGCTCGTCCTCGGGCAGGTCGGAGTCGAGCAGCCTGGAGTGGATGTAGACCTTGCTGTAGGCCATGAGCACCGCCAGCTCGGGGGCCACGAGGCCTTGCTGGGCTGCCTTGCGTTCGGAGATCGCGTCCTCTGAGGGGAGGTACTCGAGCTCGCGGTCGAGTGCGGCCACCTGCTCAAGGCGCCGGATCAGTCGCCGGTGGACGTCGACCATCGAGGAGGCCTGAGCGAGCGCGAGGCTGATGGCCTGCGTTTGGGTGTAGCTGGCGTAGAGGACGTGGTCGGCGACGGCGTCGGTCATTTCGGTCAGGAGCTGGTTGCGGTCCTCCCAGCTCATACGGCCGTCCCGGACGGCGGCGTCGAGAAGGATCTTGATGTTCACCTCGTGGTCTGAGGAGTTGACGCCGGACACGTTGTCGATGGCGTCCGTGTTGATCCGTCCCCCCTGTTTCTCGGGCCCACCCGCCCCGCCTGATCGGGCGTACTCGATCCGTCCGAGCTGGGTGAAGCCCAGGTTGCCACCCTCTCCCACGACTCGGCAACGGAGCTCTGCCCCGTTGACCCGTAGCGCGTCGTTGGCTTTGTCGCCCACCTCCGCGCTCGATTCGAAAGTCGCCTTTACGTAGGTTCCGATGCCACCGTTCCAGAGGAGGTCGACCGGGGCTCGCAGGATTTCCCTGATCAGCTCGGCGGGCGAGAGCTCCTCGGCCTCGATACCGAGCATCGCCTGAACCTCGGCGGAGATCGGGATCGACTTCTCAGTGCGCCGGTAGACCCCTCCCCCGGGCGAAACCAGAGCGGAGTCGTAGTCGGTCCAGGATGAGCGCTCGAGCTCGAACAGCCTCTTTCGCTCCTGGAAGCTCGCCTCGGGCTCTGGGTCGGGGTCAAGGAAGATGTGAGCGTGGTTGAACGCCGCCAGCAGCTTGATATGGGGCGAGCGGAGCATTCCGTTACCGAATACGTCGCCCGACATGTCCCCGATGCCGACCACCGTGAAGTCACTCGTCTGGATGTCCGCTCCGAGCTCACGAAAATGGCGTTTGACGGACTCCCATGCGCCGCGAGCCGTGATTCCCATCTGCTTATGGTCATAGCCGTGGGAGCCTCCTGAGGCGAACGCGTCGCCGAGCCAGAATCCGTAGCGGGCGGCCACTTCGTTGGCCAGGTCCGAAAACTGGGCGGTTCCCTTGTCGGCCGCCACCACCAGGTAGGGGTCATCGTCGTCGTAGCGCACGACCTGCTCGGGTGGGACCACCTCGCCGTCGACAATGTTGTCTGTCAGGTCGAGCAGCCCGGACAGGAACGTCTCGTAGCACGCGATCGCTTCCTGGCGGACGTCGAAACCTCCGGTCTCCGGAGGGCGTTTGAGGACGAAGCCGCCCTTGGCCCCGACCGGGACGATCAGGGCGTTCTTGACCATCTGGGCCTTCATCAGGCCCAGGATCTCGGTGCGGAAATCCTCCGGCCGGTCGGACCACCGGATACCTCCCCGGGCCACCTTGCCTCCCCGGAGATGGACGGCCTCGAACCGCGGCGAGTAGACGAAGACCTCGAACTGCGGCCAGGGCCTCGGCACGACCGGGATCTTGGACGGGTCCAGCTTGAACGCCAGGTAAGGCAGCGGAGCGCCACGTCCGTCGCGCCGGAAGTAGTTCGTGCGCAGTGCCGCCCTGACGACGGATAGGAAGCTGCGCAAAATCCTGTCCTCGTCGAGGCTGGGAACCCCGTCGATCGCCAGCTCCATGGCCCGCCCCAGGCGCTCGGCCAGGTCAGGGTTCGGCGCGTCCGGATCGAAGCGGGCCAGGAACAGCTTGACCAGGAGCCGGGCGATCTCGGCGTGAGCCAGGAGCGTCCGCTCCATGTAGGCGTCCGAATAGGGGATGCTGGCCTGGCGCAGATAGCGGGCCACGGCCCGCAGGACCATGATCTCGCGTCCCGGCAATCCCGCCGCCAGGACGAGGCCGTTGAGCCGGTCGTCCTCCAGCTCTCCTCGCCTGGCACCCAGGAACACCTCCTGGAAGATCTCCCGCACGCCTTCCGCGTGCTCGGCCGAGTAACGCAGGCCGAAGTCGTAGATCCAGAGCTCGTCAGAGCCGCGCCTCACCGGGTACGGGCGCTCGTCGATCACGCGCGCGCCCATGTGCTCAAACGTGGGCAGCACGTCGGACAGGGCCACTCCCTCCGAGCTATAGAGCTTGCAACGCAGGGCCGCGCCTTCACCCTGGTCGGCTGACCGGTAGAGATCGATGATCGGGCCGCCCGTCACCGACAAATCCTCCAGCCGCGCAAGGTCAACAAGCGCAGCAGCCGCGTCCCACTCCGCCCGGTAGCTCGTGGGAAAAGCACTCTCGTAGCGGCCGTAAAGCTCGGTCCCCCGCTCAGGGCCGTGCTCGGCCACGAGCGCGTCCCGCAGGTCCTCGGTCCAGGCTCGAATGGCTGTGACCAGCCGAGACTCGATCGCGCTGACGTCCCAATGATCCGGCACGCTGCCCATACAGCGCACGATGTAGTGGACTCGGACGAGCAGCGACTCCGACAGCTGGAGCGTGAAGTCGAGCTCGTGGCCGGCGAATGTCTCCATCAGGATGTTCCCGATCCGCTGGCGGTTCTCGGTGTTGAACCGGTCCCGGGGAATCGTCACCAGACACGACACAAACCGTTCCAGGGGATCACGCCACACGAACAGGCGGACGCGGGGGCGCTCGCCCAGGCCGAGCAGGCCCATGGCGATCGAGAACAGGTCCGCCGCCCGGATTTGGATCAGCGCGTCGCGGGGATAGCTCTCGAGAATCTCCATCAGAGCCTTGGCGTCGTGGCTGCCCGGAGCGAAGGCGGCGCGCCGCATGACGTACTCGACCTTGCCCCGGACAAGCGGCGTAGAGCGGGGGCTGGCCCGGTAGGCAGCGGTCGTATACAGACCCAGGAACCGGTATTCGCCGAGTACCGTCCCGTCTGGGGAGAAGCGTGTGACGCCGACGTAGTCGAGCCGGGCTGGGCGGTGGATCGTGGCTCGCGCGTTGGCCTTGGTCAGGACCAGCAATCCCGGGGCGCGAGCCAAGGCCGCGGCCTTGGCGGTCAGCGGCTTGGCGGCCCGATCAGAGGGTCGGCGAAGAATGCCGAGCCCGGACTCCGAGTCTGACTGCAGTAACACCTGCCCGGCGTCGTCGAGCAGGTCGTATTCGCGGTAGCCCAGGAACACGAAGTGGTCGTCGGCCACCCAGCGCAGGAAGGCTCTGGCCTCGTCGACGTCCTCACGGGGGATCCCGGCCGGCGAGCCATCCAACCCGTCGGCCAGCGCCAGCATCCGGCCGCGCATCGACTGCCAGTCATCGACCGCGGCCGCCACCTCGTCGAGTACCCGCACGAGGTTGTCCGTCAGGTTGCGCAGTCGCTTTGGATCGTGCTCTCGGGCCAGCTCGGCGTGCAGGATCGACTCCGCCATCCCACGGCCGGAATTCGCACCCGGTTCGAGCACGTCCACAAGACGTCCCTCGTCGTCACGGCTGACCCAGATGACCGGATGAATGACCAGGTCCATGGCGCACCCGGCCCGCGCGAGCTCCATCGTGACCGAGTCCACGATGAACGGCATGTCGTCGCTGACGATCTGGATGACGGTCGCGACTTGACGCCGTGGCTGAGATCCATTCCCTCCCTCAACGGGGTTGAACACCCGGATCTTGGCCTCGTGTGGCCCGCGGCTCTGGGCCAGCTCCCACTGCGCTATGACAGCGTCGTACAGGTCCTCCTCTGTGCGCCCGGAGAGGTCGGAGGCAGGCACCCAGTGGTAGAACTGGCGCACGAAGGACTGCGCCATGGCGGCCTCGGGTTCGGGAAGCCGTTCCCGAATCCGGACACAGACCGACTCGATGAGCTCCGACTCGAGATCGCCAGTCTTGACCGCCATTGCAGCTGCTTCCAGCAAACCAGGCTACTCCGCGGCCCCGCCGGATGAGCAAGCTTGCTTGCCGGCGTCAGCGGGAAACGACTCCCACGTTCGCACGGGGCGCCAGATCGGGTGCGCATTATGCTGCGACGATGCGGGCCGCCGCACCAGATCCGCTGAGCGCATCCGCCGACGCGATCCCGAGGCGCGATCCGAGCAGGCTCACGTTGGTCGACTGCTGGCGCAGCTTCATCCGTCGGCCCTCGCCACCGCTGCTGGCCGGCGCGATTGCGGGCGCGCTGGCCCTGCGGATCGTTCTGGGGTCGTTTGACTGGCGTGATCTTGTCATCGTCGCCGGGGTGATCGCGCTAACTCCCGTGACGGAATGGGCCATCCACGTCTACCTGCTTCACGCCAGGCCGATCCGCTTCCGAGACCGACGCTATGACCTGCTGGCCGCCCGGGAGCACCGGGCGCACCATATGGCGCCGACCGAGCTCGACGGCGTCCTCATCCCCACCTACGCGGTCGGGATCTTCGTGGTCCAGATCGCGGTCACGGTCTGGCTGGTTTCGTTTCCCATCCACGCCGTCCTGGGGGGAGACCGGCTGGCCCACGCCGCCACCGGATTGCTGACCAGCTATGTCATCCTCGGTCTGTACGAGTGGTGTCACTTCCTGATTCACAGCCCGTACCGGCCCTCCGGGCGGTACTACCGCGCGATTTGGCGAGGTCACCGGCTGCACCACTACAAGAACGAGCACTACTGGTTCGGCGTGACCTCGACGCTCGGCGACCAGCTGTTGCGAACGGCCCCGGAGCAAAGCGTTGTGCCGAAATCACCGACCGCCCGCACACTCGGAGTTGAAGTCCGGTAGCCAAGCGGCCCTCCGCCGCTTCACCATGAGCCTATGCACGTAACGGCCCGCGGAGACTATGCCGTCAGGGCGGCCGTCGAGTTGGCCGCGTCGGGCGGAGAAACGCGCCGGGTGGCGGACATCGCAGCCGCCCAGGACATTCCGGCGCGGTTTCTGGAGAACATCCTGCTCGCCCTGCGCCGGGCCGGACTCGTGCAGAGCCGCCGAGGGGCCGATGGTGGCTTCCGCCTGGCCCGCCCGCCGGAATCGATCACGCTGGCCAACGTGCTGCGGGCCGTCGAGGGTCCGCTGGCCAACGTCCAGGGCGTCCCCCCGGACCAGGTCGAATACGACGGCTCGGCCACCGCGTTGCGCGACGTCTGGGTCGCTGTGCGAGCCAGTCTGCGGGTTGTGCTTGACCGGGTCACGCTGGCCGACGTGGTCAATGGCTCGCTGCCCTCAGATCTGGCCGAGTTGATCGCACGGCCCGAGGCCTGGCAGGCCCACGGGCCGCAGGGTTAGGCGGCCCGCACAGCCCGGAGGGGGTGTGAGTCATCATCACATTCCCGGTCGGAGACGGACCCTAGACTTGCTGCGGCCCGTTCGTAGAAGCCTCGGATGCACATCGATCCACTGATCATCCTCTTTGGCCTGGGCGTCGGATCCCTGATCGGTATGACCGGGGTGGGCGCTGGGTCACTGATGACCCCGCTGCTTGTGCTCGTTCTGGGCGTCAAGCCACTGACCGCGGTCGGCAGCGATCTGGCCTACGCGGCCGTCACCAACAGCGTCGGCGGATGGCGCCATTGGCGCCGGCGAACGGTGCAGGTCTCGCTGTCAACCTGGCTGGGGTTGGGCGCGGTGCCCGCGGCGATCGCCGGAGTGGTGGTCCTCAAGGTCCTCGAGCGCGGCAGCCCGAAGTCCTTCACTGACACGCTGTTGATCGCCCTCGGGGCCGCCATCCTGCTCTGTGGCGTGATCATGCTGGCCCGGCTGCTGCTGCCGGACGCGACAGCCCGCGAGCGTGAGCACCTGACGTTGACCCCTTCGGTGCGGATACGGGCGCTGGTGCTCGGTGCGGCCATCGGCTTCATCGTCGGCGTGACCTCGGCCGGCAGCGGAGCCCTCATCACGATGGCTCTGATCATGGTTTTCCGGCTCGCCCCCCGCCAGGTGGTGGCCACCAGCGTGTTCAACTCGGCGATCGTCCTATGGGCGGCCGCGCTGGCCCACGTGGTCGCCGGCGACGTGGACTACGGGCTGGCCGGCACGATCCTGATCGGCTCGGTGCCGGGAGTGTGGCTGGGAAGCGCGCTGTCCTACCGGATGCCGGTTGGCACCCTGCGGCTCGTCCTCGGACTGCTGCTGATCGGCGCGGGGCTGGCGCTCGGGAAGAAGGCGGGCATGCCCATCCCAACCGCCGTGATCGCCGCTTTCCCCGTCCTGGTCGGCGCCGCTTTTGCGCTGGTCCATGTCCGCTGGCGTCTGACCGCCCGCTCCCTTCCTCGGCCCGCGGAACAGATTCCGGCCGAGTAGGCACAAGCCTACAGACGCGGCTAGAGCCAGCTCCCACCGCGCGGGCCCGCCGGCCAGGCTCAACTCGTTGTGACCGGTCGAGATGTGGCTAGGACCACGCCCCGGGCGCCGAGCGCCTGGACTTCCAACCGGGGGTAGGCCCGTGAGAGGACGACGGCCGTCTCAAATGATGCCTTTGGCCTGGGCCCCGTCACGGGGACCAGGTGTCCGGATCGGGACCCGGCCAGCACCCGCCAGGCGGCCACCTGGGTGGAGCCATTCCAGGACACCCAGATTGTCTCCCCCTTGGCGGTCCGCTTGGCGGCCGCCGCGGGGCGGGTGTCCGGCAGGCCTACCCAGGCAAAGCGGAAGGCGCGGTAGGACCAGTTTGTGAGTGACAGGTCCATGCGCACGCCGCCAGCCGGACCGTACTCCGTGACCTCAGGAATATCTCCCCAGCCGATCAGCGTGTCCCCGTCCGGAAGGCTCTGCAGACTTCCGCAGATCCCCGAGTAGATGGGCGGGCGGTGCGAATAGGCTCGGATCAGCCGGACGCCCGCCGGGGTCTGAGACGGGTCGACCTGAACGATAAGCCCGCGAGATGCGTGAGCGGTGGACCCCGCTCGGCATCCGGGGTCCGAGCCGCCGTCGTCGAACAGGCTGTAGCGATTGTTTCCCAGCGGGACGATGTCGTGCTGGTAGCACCAGGGCTCGGACAGCGTGCGATCGCCTTTCGCTCCGACCTGCCAGATGATCTTGCCCGTCTTGACGCTGATCTTGTAGATCCCCCACGTATCACGCGAGGAGACGAGCAGGTTGCCGTCGGTGTCCTGGGCGATCGCGTTGCCGTGGAAGTAGTCCCACGTATGGCCCGGCGAGGGCGCCACGTGTGACTGTGACACCGGGACGTGTCGCAGAGCGTCCCACTGAAAGAGGACGCGGCCGGTGTGGATCCCCGTCGCGTCGTGGACGAGCGAGACCTTCTGAACGACGTAATCAAAGACCTTCTGGGGGCGGCCGTCCACCTTGATCGTCACCGTGGTGGTCGCCGCGATCAACGCGTCGCCTTCGGGCGTCACGCGGAACTCGTGCAGGTCCAGTCCGAGTGTCGCGAGCTTTCCGCCCGGCCTGATCGTCCCCACGCGCTCGTAGTGCTGGTTGTAAAGCCAGACCGACCCATAGTCGTGCTGATGGACACGCCGGCCAGCGAACAGGGCGATGTATGGCCGACCGCGGTAATGCACGACGGTCAGGTCCTGGATGATCGGCCGGCCCGGATGCAGCCACCACACGAGCGTGCCGTCGTCGCGATAGATGCCGGCGCCCCGGCCCTCACTGCCGCCCGGGGTCAGGAACAGGAACGTCCCGGGGTCGGTGTCCTGTGTCGAGACACCGAGGTTCATGCACACGTGCTGTGCGTTCAGGTGGGGAGCGCTGCGGTACCGGATCGGCCGACATGGGCGCGGGATGTAGCGTCCCGCATCGGTCGAGGCGCTGGCGCCCGTCGTCAGAAAGATCGCGCCGGCGATGGACAGCACCGCAGAGAGCGCCAGCAGGAGTGAAGTCCTGGCCCGGCAACGCGGCTGCCCCATCTGAATTATCACCTTCCCGGTCGGGATGCTGTAAGCTACACGCTCGGGCTTCATTACCGGCTTTTATCAGCTAGCGACACTCCGGTTTGCACATAGACCTCACGATCGTGGCCTTCGGGCTCCTTGTAGGCATCCTGGTCGGGATGACGGGAGTCGGTGGAGGCTCCCTGATGACGCCGATCCTGATCCTGATCATCGGCGTCAAGCCAGTGACGGCGATCGGCACCGACATCGCCTACGGCGCCATCACCCGGACGGTGGGAGCGTGGCGGCACTGGCGCCGGCGCACGGTCGACGTCCCGCTTTCACTGTGGATGGCCGTCGGCTCCGTTCCCGCAGCCGTGATCGGTGTGGTCGCGCTGAAAGCCCTCCAGCACACCGAGAAGAAATCCTTCGACGACACCGTTGTGATCACCGTCGGCGCCGTCCTGCTGCTGTGTGGGATCGCCATGATCGCCCGGCTTCTGCTCACGCAAGCCGTCTCCCGCGAGCGAGGGCGCACCCAACTCACGCCCATGCAGCGGCTGGTGGCGGTCGTGCTGGGCGTGGGCATCGGGTTCGTGATCGGCGTTACCTCCGCGGGGAGCGGAGCGCTCATCACGATCGCCCTGATCCTCGTCTTCAATCTGGCGCCCCGCCAGGTCGTGGCCACCGACATGTTCCACGCCGCCATCCTGCTGTGGGCGGCGGCGCTCGCCCACGTCGTGGCTGGAGACGTGGATTACGGCCTCATGGGGACGATCCTGATCGGAGCGATCCCCGGCGTCTGGGTAGGCAGCGCGCTTGCCTACCGCGTCCCGGTCGGCGCACTGCGTACCGCTCTGGCAACTCTGCTAATCGGCGCGAGCCTGGCCTTGGGGCAGAAGGGCGGACTCAACATTCCCACCGCGGTGATCGCCGCCTTCCCCGCCGGGGTCGCCGTGATGTTCCTGATCTGGTGGTACCGATCACGCACCCGGACCGGGACCGAAGCCGGACGGGCACGGGACGCCGCGCCTGTCCGAGCAGAGCTCCAGGCGACGCCCGATTAAAGCCCCCCGGCCCGCGCGCGGCGGTGCGCTACGGCGGTCCGGAAGGCCCCTGGGCCGCTCGCCGGGCGGCCTCGCCGGATGTGATCAACGGAAAGACCTCGAATTCGACCAGATCCGACCACCGGGCAATCCACTGCTCAAGCGCTTCGAGGCTGTCCGCGTCCATCAGCTGGAAGCAGCGGCTGAGCTCGGGCTCGTCCACCACCCAGCTGTCGAGGTATCTGAGACCAGGCGCCAGTTGGCGTCCTTCGTGCAGGCGCGCGTACACCGGATCCGCCCCCTGCCTGTAGCGCTCAACCACCATGTAGAGCACGATGGTTCAGCCGCGGATCGACACGTTTGAGGGGTGAGCGATGGGACTCGAACCCACGACCGCCTGGACCACAACCAGGAGCTCTACCAGCTGAGCTACGCCCACCGCGGAGGATTTGAATCTAGCATCGGTCGGCCCCGCGCTGCTGTTGGATTGTGGCGTGTCTTTTGTGAAGCGAACAGACAGAGGAGAGTCCATTGAGCCTGCCAGAACCTTCAGAGCGGTCGATCGCCCTGGTCACCGGAGCTTCCTCCGGGATCGGCGAGCAATTCGCGCGCCAGCTCGCCGACCGGGGCTATCGCGTGGCGCTGGTGGCACGCCAAGAAGAGCGCTTGCGTCAGCTGGCCGACGAGCTGGGAGGCAGCGAGCGATCAGTCGTGGTCACGGCCGACCTGACCATCGCGGCCGACCGGGACAGGCTCGCCACCGAACTCGAGCCACACGGCACCGTCGAGGTGCTCGTCAACAACGCCGGCTTCGGGATCTACCAGCCGTTCGCCAAGTCCGGGCGGGAGAAGGAGCTCCGCCAGCTACACCTTCTGGTTGAGGCGGTCGTCGACCTGATGGCCCGGTATCTACCCGGGATGGTGGAGCGGGGCCGAGGAGCGGTCATCAACATGTCCTCGACCGCCGGCCTGCAGGCGCTCCCCTTCAACGCCGGCTATTCGGCCGCCAAGTCCTACGTGTTGACGCTCTCCGAGGCCGTGCACGCCGAGCTCAAGGATCAGGGGGTCACCGTGACCGCTGTCTGTCCCGGCCCGGTCCCGAGCAACTTTCAGGAGGCCAACGACGCCGGCTACTTCGCTGAGCGACTTCCGAAATTCACTTTCGTCTCCCCCGAGCGGGTGGCCCGGGACTCGATCCGGGCAGCCGAGCGAGGCCGGCTGTCCGTGATTCCCGGCGGCCCTCAGGTTCGCCTCGCGTTCGGCCCCAACCGGCGGATGCCGCGCTGGCTGGTGCTCCCGATTTCCAAGCGGCTGATGGCTCGAAGCTGATGTCAGAGACATGACCGCGCAAGTGGGTAGCACTGAGGGGTGGAACGACCTCGCGCGTGCCTCGATGTAAGTGTGCCCTGCGATGCGCGGGCCCCTGCGGCTGTCCGCCGGGCGATGGGCTCGATGAGCGCGATTGGGCCAAGCCTTCCTGATGCCACGCTGATTGTGAGCGAACTGGTCACCAACACGGTCCGGCGCTCGCGGGGCACTGGGCGGAGCGCGATTGCGGTATCCGTGCGCAGGTTCCCGAACCACCTTATGATCAGGGTCAGCGATCCCGGCGGCGCCGAGTCAGGTCGCCAGCCCTCGGACATCCCAGACACGTCGGTAAACGGCCTCGGCCAACGGATCGTCGAGCGACTGGCCAGCCGCTGGGGAAGCGATGGTCCGGATGGCGTCGTGTCCTGGGCCGAAATGCCCCTGACCACCCAGAGCTAACGGGCTACTCGCTGGCTCCCGGAAGTCGTTCCAGGGCGTTCGTCAGGCGATCGGCCGCCTCAAGAACGTCCTCACGGTCGGCCTTGCTCTCCAGCGCGACTCTGATTCCGGCGATCTCACGAGCCAGGAACTCCATGTCGGCCAGCGCACGCGAGTTTCGCTCACGGTCACGCTCCATCTCAGACTTCTCACGGTCCGCCTGGCGGTTTTGGGCCAGCAGGATCAGCGGGGCGGCGTAAGCGGCCTGGGTTGAGAACACGAGGTTGAGGAGGATGAACGGGTACTTGTCCCAGCGCAGGGACCAGGCCACCCCGTTCAGCGCGATCCATACCACCACGATCACCGTCTGCCAGAGCAGGTACCTGGGAGTTCCGAAGAAGCGGGCGAACTTTTCAGCCGCCGGGCCGAAGGCGTCAGCATCCGGCGCGCGACGGGGCGCGGTTCCGCGGGGCTTGTCGAGGTCGTCTTGTCTACTCATGTCGTCTCCACGCGTGTAAGTCGCCAGTTCTTGGGCAGGACACGGTCCAGGACATCGTCGATCGTAACCGCACCCACGAGTCGTCTGGCCGGGTCGCAAACCGGCAACGCAACCACGTCATAGGCCGCCAACCTGGCCGCCACCTCGCGCTCGGGCATCTCAGGTGCCACCGGCTCCCATTCCTCATCGAGACAACGGCCCAGCGGCTTGCCGGGTGCCTCTCGTAACAGCCGCTGGACGCCCACCACTCCGTAATAGCGCCCGGTGGGAGTCTCGTGTGGCGCCTGGCAGACAAAGACCTGAGAAGCCAATGGGACCGGGAGGTCGGGGTCCCGGATCCGGGCCAGCGCCTCGGCCACCGTGTCGCGAACATCCAGGATCACCGGCTCAGGGGTCATGAGCCCGCCGGCCGTGGTGGGGTCGTAGCTGAGCAGCCGGCGGACAGGCTCGGCCTCTTCGGGGTCCATCGCCCGCAGCAACTCGGCCTGGCGGATGGCCGAGAACTCCCCCAGGAGGTCGGCGGCGTCGTCGGCCTCCATCTCGTCCAGGACCCGGGCCAGACGCTCCTGGTCAAGACCCTCCACCAGCCGCACCTGGTCCTCTTCCGGAAGCTCCTCCAGCAGGTCGGCCAGACGGTCGTCTTCGAGGGCAGCGGCCAGTATCTTCCGCCGGCTGAGGGGCAGGTTGCGGATCGCCGCGGCCATCTCGGCTGGATGCATTCCACCGAGGGTCGCCGCCTCACGGTCGATCGATCGCTCGTCGGCGAATAGCTCTCCCGCCTCGCTCCAATCGACGATCTGGGGCGGCCGACGGCGACCTGGAAGCCCGCCGCCACCGAGGGCCACGGTGGCCACCTCCCAGGCAAAAGGCTCCGGCGCGGCGGAGATCCCAACGTCAACTACGCGCTCGTTGCGCAGCCGGTGGCTGAATAGTTCCCCAACAACCAGGCGCTCACCGGATCGAAGCTCAAACTGGCGGAGGTTGATCGACCCGCGTCGCAGCCGCAGTCCCTCCCCGCTGATCTCGCCCACCCGGCCTGCGCCCACGAATACGGTGCGCCGCCCGACTCTCACGAGGAAGCCGTTGACTCGCGGTGGCCGTCCTCCCAGATCGAGGACGAGGTCTTCGACGTGGCCGACGTCTGAGCTGTCGGCGGCAACCAGCGGCAGGCGGGTCAGCCGGGAGACATAGAGGATCTCTGGACTCATTCAGAACAGCCTAGGCCAGCGAGCGGGCGGATTGGCAAACCAAAGCGCAAGAATGAATGACCGCATGGCCAGCGTATTCGTCACTGGGGGCTCTGGCTTTGTCGGCGGTCGGCTGATCGAGCGACTGCACGCCGAGGGGCATACGGTCAGAGCGCTGGCTCGATCTGATCGCGCGGCGGACACGGTCCGTTCGAGAGGCGCCGAACCTGTGTCCGGAGATCTAGACGACGCGGACGCACTTCGCTCAGGTGCCGAGGGTTGCGAGCTCGCGTTTCACGCCGCGGCGGCGCTGGGCGACTGGGGCAAGCGCGCCGAGTTTCAGCGGATCAACGTCGAGGGGACGCGCAACGTGTTGACGGCATGTGCCTCGGCCGGCGTCCGGCGCTTTGTCCATGTGGGCACCGAGGCCGCCCTGCTCGCCGGCCGGCCATTGGTGGATGTGGATGAGACCGCAACGTTGCGCCCGGATTCACCGGCGCTCTACAGCTCAACGAAGGCCCAGGCCGAAGCGCTGGTCAGCGCCGCAAACCGGGACGGAATCTTTGAGACGGTCGTCGTGCGACCGCGTTTCGTCTGGGGTCGTGGTGACACCACGCTCTTGCCGACGCTGACGGAGATGGTGCGGTCTGGACGGTTCGCCTGGATCGGCGGTGGAAACCATCTCACCTCAATCACCCATGTCGACAACACGGTCGAGGGATTGATGCTGGGCGCCTCCCGCGGGCACCCTGGAGAGGTGTACTTCGTCACCGACGGCGACCCGGTCGTGTTCCGGGAGTTCGTGTCTGAGCTGCTGCGCACCCAAGGCGTCGAACCACCCGCCCGATCGATCCCGACCGGACTCGCGGGCGGACTGGCGGCGACGGGCGAAACCGCGTGGCGCCTGCTGGCGCTCCCCGGCCGGCCGCCCCTGACCCGGTTTGCCTTCTGGGTCTCCTCCCAGCAGTGCACGATCAGCATTGACAAGGCACGCTCGGAGCTCGCCTACGCCCCGGTGAAGAGTCGCGACGAGGGGCTGGCTGAGCTCAGGGCATGAGCCAGGACCTACTGCTCGTCCCAGACCTGAACGACGGTCTGCTCGGCAATCTGACCGCCGCCAAGCGCGATCACGGTCGCGCACAGGACGCTGGTCCCGTCCGGATAGCGGCACGCCTGCGTGAAGGCCGCACCGCCGTCGTCCTTGACAGTGCGGGTGACCGAGTGGGTCATGTCGCGGGCGAACATGTCCTCCAGCCAACCCCGGATCTCTTCCCGGCCCCGCAGCACTCGCGGTGAGCCCGGCTGCGAGACCTTGTCGACGATCACAACCTTTGCGTCGTGGTCGTACATCGAAAGCTGCGTTGAAGCGTCTCGCTCCTCAGCTGCCCGGGTGAACGCCTCGAGATCAAACGAGGTGATGGTGCTCATCGGTCCCTCCTTGGTGGGCCTATCTACCAATAGGTAAGTATGCTTCCGAGGCGAGAACTTACCTCCTAATAGATAAGATGTCAAGTAGGAACAGCCGCGTGTCCACCACTTCCGGCTGAAGATCGATGTCCGCGACGCGTTCTGAGAAATCCACATCCGCCGGGCGGTCCAGAAGCAAGCCCAACACGGCTGAGCGCATCCTCGACGTCGCTGAGCGCCTGGTCCAGGAACGGGGCTTCAACAGCTTCAGCTACGCCGATGTAGCGCGTGAGCTCGGAATCACGACCGCGAGCCTGCACTACCACTTCCCCGGCAAGGCCGAGCTCGGCCAGGCGCTGATCGAGCGCTACGCGGAGCGCTTCCTGAACGCGCTCGGCCAGATCGACGGGCAGATCCCCACTGCGCGCGAGAAGCTTGGCGCCTACGCGGAGCTGTATGCGGACGTGCTGCGCGGACGGCGGATGTGCATGTGCGGGATCCTGGCCGCCGAATACCAGACCCTCCCCGAGCCGATGCGGGCGGCGGTGATCCGCTTCTTCGACGACAACGAGGCCTGGCTGGCTGGAGTCCTGGAGCAGGGGATCAAGGAGAGCACCCTCGCGCTCACTGGGTCGATCGATGAGACGGCCAACACGATTCTCGGGACGCTGGAGGGAGCGATGCTGGTGGCCCGGCCCTACGCCGATGTGTCGCGATTCACGGCGACCGCTCATCAGCTGATCGACGGTCTCAGCGCCAAGCCGGCCTAGCTCCCGCCGGCCCTATCCCCGGTTCGACCTCGGCCCTTCGTCGAGATCGAAGCGGAGGCCTCAACCCTTCGCCGCGCCGACCGATCTCACCGGAGTGCGGATTAAGGGGAGCCTGGTCACGCTGGGCGCCGTCCTGCTGTTTGGCGGGACGGCCGGACCAGCCCTGGCTGGCGCCGTCGGGCGCGATCCCTCCTCCAACATTCCGCTGAATCTGAACTCGCTCCCACGCTCGTGCTGGAGCACTCCCCGTGGCGCGACGTGTATCGAGGCCGGGGTCCGATACCTCGATCACGCCCGGGCCCGCCTCGGGCAGGGTCCCTACGCGCTTCCAGCCAATTTCGTCTCGCTATCCCCGGCGCAGCAGGCCTTGATCCTGACCAACCTGGACAGGGTCCATTACGGCCTATCCCCCATCCCGGGACTCAGCTCGTCGCTTGACCGGGCCGCCGCGGGCGGCGTTCGCGCTGAAAACGACCCCGCACCCAGCGGATCCGGATGGACCGGCTACACCGCCAACTGGGCGGGCGGCTATCCGAACATCGTCCTGGCCTACGGGGCTTGGATGTATGACGACGGCCAGGGCAGCGGAAACCTCGACTGCACGGCCGCCCATCCGGGCGGCTGCTGGGGGCATCGCCACGACGTCCTGTGGCAGTTCGGCCCGCGTGGGCCTCTGGCCATGGGCGCCGCCGCGGGCCGCGCGGGCGGAGCCCCCGGCTTCGCGATGCTGCTCGAACAGGAACGCGCCGGCTCACATCCGGCGTACGTCTACCGCTGGAGCCAGGCGGTCCAGGCAGGCGCGGGGAAGTAACCCATCCTCACGCCGGCCGTTAGTTTGTCTGACGGCGTGCGCAGAGTTCTCATAACGGGGATGTCAGGGACGGGCAAATCGAGCGCGCTCGCCGAGCTCGGGAGACTCGGGTTTCAGGTGGTCGACACCGACGATGACGGCTGGAGCGAATGGTCAGAGAGCGATGGCGGCTACGTGTGGCAAGAGGATCGGATGGCCGAGCTTTTGTCTCGGCGCGGCGGACCATCTCTATATGTCTCAGGTACGGTCTCAAACCAGGGAAAGTTCTATCCCTGCTTTGACGCGATCGTCCTCTTGAGTGCGCCGGCGGATGTCCTACTCGAGCGGATCGAGAAGCGCACGACGAACAGCTACGGCAAAACGGCGGACCAGCGAGAACTAGTGCTCCGGCACCTGTCCGAGGTCGAACCCCTGCTTCGGCGCGGCTGCACATGCGAGATCGACGCCACCCAGCCGCTGGGCGTGGTCGTTGACCGGCTCGCCGGCCTCGGCCGCTCCTGATGAACTTCGTGATCAGACACGCCGAGCTCGGCGAGGAGGAGCAACTCCTCGCAATGTACGAGTGGCTGTTCGCCCCGCCCGGGACGAAGCCGCGCCACTGGGACCCGGGCGCTGCGAAAGGACGGCTGGCCGGGACGATCCGCTCAGCCAACTCCGCAGTCCTCGTGGTGGACGACGACGGGACCGTGATTGCTTTCTGTACCGCTTACCTGGACCTCGACTCCGTTCGCTTCGGGCAGCGCTGCTGGGTTGAGGATCTTGCCGTCGACCCAGAGCAGCGTTCGAGGGGAGTCGGCGCGGCGTTACTTCGAGCCGCCAGGGCGTGGGCGCGCGATGCGGGGGCGAGCCACCTGGAACTCGATTCCGGGCTCGCCCGCGGCGATGCCCATCGGTTCTACGAGCGCGAGGGCGGGGCGCGGCAGTCCTACACGTTTGGGTGGGAGCTGTGACGAGAGGGAGGCTGGGCCGGAACCCGGGTCGGCGCCTCAGTGCTCAGTACTTGCCGGAAATCGCCTGAACGAGCGTCGTCGTGTCTGAGACGTCCTCGCCGAAGGCCTGTTCGCAGCCGTTGTTGATGGCGGCGATCACGCTGGCGGGTGACGTTGCTCCGTCCGGCAGCGGACCGTGTTTCTCAAAGTAGAGCTTGGCGTAGGCCAGCTGCTGGGTCTGGTTCGTCGAGCTCCACTGCGAGCAGGTCGTCGCATCGTTCACGACCCCGCCCTTCGCCCCCAGGACAGCCACGAGAATCATCGCCACCATCACGGCGATCACAGCTGCAGTCGAGGCCGCGACCAGCTTGTGGTCCGCGATTAGACCACGAACCGTCCAGAGTTCGGTGCCCTTCGGAGCTGCCGGTGAAGCTGTCGTGTTCACGCTCACGACAAGTTAGAACACGATTCTGTTCCCAGCGACATCCCAATAGACCGCTTTTGTGTCCATTTCTGAGCGGTTGCCTCACAGCGACAGGGCTCAATCCGATGTGGAGGTATGGCTCGTGTGCACCTCAGGCCGGTCGCGCTGATGGCCGGGCTCGCCCTGGCTGTCTTGGCACCGAGCGCCCTGGCCGTGCCCTATCTCCCGCCGGCCGGCAAGGTCTACGCCGGGGTGACCGCCGGCAATCCCGCGGTCTACGAGCATCAAACTCACGCCCATGCCGCCATCTTTCAGGAGTTCGTGACCTGGGGCAGCAAGATTGGCTGGGCCGTTGATCACGCCGCGCACAACCATTCCCGGTTGATGCTCTCCCTGCAGACGACTAGCTCAGGGCGAGGCGCCCTCTCCCCAGCGCAGATCGCTGCCGGCGACGGCGACAAATGGCTGAAGTGGCTTGGTAACTATCTCTTCTGGCGGGCCCAGCCCACGTATCTGCGGATCATGGGTGAGATGGACGATTACTGGAGTCCTTACAGCGGCTTCAACGCCAACGGGAGCTCTCGCGGCGTCGCCTACTCCCCGCTCGCCTTTCGCCAAGCCTGGAAGCGCATCGTCTTGATTCTGCGTGGCGGATTGGTGACGCAGATAGACCGAGAGCTCCACGGACTGGGAATGCCTGCGGTCACCAGCAAATACGCCACCCTGCCCGCCGCCCCGGTCGCCGTCCTCTGGGTGCCTTCGACCTTCGGCAACCCCAACATCGCGAGTAACCAGCCGTCTGACTACTACCCGGGTAACGCCTGGGTCGACTGGGTTGGCACAGACTTCTACTCCAAGTTCCCGAACTGGGGTCCCTTGACTCACTTCTACAACTCCTTCAAGGGTCGGCCGTTCGCTTTCGGAGAGTGGGGCGTCTGGGGCGCTGACAACCCTTCCTTCGTCCGTCAGATGTTCCACTGGGTTCTCTCACACCATCGAGTACATCTGCTGATGTACAACCAGGGCTACCACCTGACCGGCTCGCTGTCTCTATCTCACTATCCGCGTTCAGCTGTAGCCCTCGGCCACGAGCTGAAAAATCCCGCCTTTCCCCCCTACACCGTCGAATGGACGGGCTAGGGAGGATCCGTTCCCCAACCCACGAACCTCGTCCCATGCTCCATCGGATCTTCACTCAATTTCGAAACAACGCCATCGCCTATACCGCTCTCTTTGTCGCGCTCGGCGGAACCGCCTTCGCCGCCAGCTCAGCTATCCCGAAGAACTCCGTCGGTACCTCCCAGCTCAAGAACCGATCCGTGACCGGCGCGAAGGTCGCCAAAGCAACGCTGACCGGGGTGAACATCAAGTCCTCGACGCTTGGCCTGGTCCCGGACGCCGCCCGCGTCGGGGGCGTGCTGGCTAGCGCCCTCCAGCACACCATCACGGGGAAGTGCACGGGCGGTCACGCGATCCAGGCGGTCAACCGGCTGGGCAAGGTGACCTGCGTCGGCACTATCACCAACGTCATCGCGGCAACCGGCCTGACCGGAGGAGGAAGCTCGGGCAAGGTGAGCCTGGCTATCGATCCGACCGTGGTTCAGGCTCGGGTCTCGTCTACCTGCGCGGCGGGTCGCGCCATGAGCTCGATCAAGCAGGACGGGACTATCGGTTGCCACACAACTGACGTGACACAGATGATGGGCGGGACCGGTATCGCCACGCTCAGCGCGACTTCGGCCTACCTCGTCCCGACGGGAATCAGCGCGCCGAGCACGCAGCTGCAGGCCGCTGAGGTCGGATCAGCCGACGCTCCCTCGTCGGCCAAAGACCTGTTCGTGAAGGTGGCCACGGCGCCCCCTACCGGCGCCAGCTGGACGTTCGACTTCTACGTCAACGGCACGGAGCAGACCGGGATCAAGTGCGTCATCAAGGGCCCCGCGAACACCTGCCACAACTCCGGATCGGTGTCGATTCCCCGTGGCGCTCAGGTCGCCCTGCATGAGGCGGGCACCAACATCACGGCCACGACCTCGGCCACGTTCGGCTGGAAAGACACGACGTTCTGAGAAGCCGCTATGCCGAGCGGACGAGCGCGATCTGACTGACGACGCGCCGTCAGCGGCGCATCGCGCGCAGGATGAGGCCCGGGTGCCGGACAAGTCGGGGCCCGATGAGCACCGCGAATCCAGTCAGGCCGAGCCACGGCCGCAGATGCGGGCGAATGCGCTGGATCCTGCCCTCGCTCGATAGCTCGAAGACCATCGCGTCTCCGAGCTTGAAGGGGCCAACTCTGCCCCACCCGACCACTATCCGCACCCTGTCATCGCCGACCTCCTCGTGCCAGCGCCAATCTCTGAGGCTGCCGTACACGGCCGTTAGCAAGACGCGCAAATCATCCACTCCCCGGAACACCATCCGTCCGGACAGAGGCGAGATCAGCTCGGCGTCAGGTTCGAGCAGCTCGACTAAAGACGCCATGTCGTTCGCCTCAGAGGCGGCTCGATAGCGGGTGACGACGTCGTCCACCAGGTCATCGTGGCAAACAGCCCGCCAGAGAACAACGGGGGCATGGCTAGTCTGGTGACGTGCAGCCACGCACCAAAACCGCGTTAATCGGCGCCGGTGCAGGCGCAATCCTGCTCGCGCTCACGTGGTTCATCGCGCTTCGGACCGGTATCGGAGGCCGGGTCGATCGAGCGATTCTCCACGGTTTTGTCGGCCTTCAGCGCACGCGGGTGAACGCTCTGGCCAACTGGATCACGCAGCTATGCGACACCGGGCCGTTCACCGGTATCAGCGCGGTCATCATCCTCGTCGCCCTCCTCCGGCGGCGAGTGACGGTCGCGCTCGCCGCCGGGGTTGTGCTGCTGTGCGCGCCGCTGACGGCAGAGTTGCTCAAAGCGTTGCTGCCCTCGTCTCGCACCCTGCCGGGGCTCGCTCATCCGGTCGGCTCGTGGCCGAGCGGGCACGCGACAGCCGCCATGTCACTTGCGCTGTGCGCTGTTCTGGCGGCGCCGAGGCGGCTGCGGCCGATCGTCGCGGTCGTCGGGGCGGCGTTTGCCGTGGCGGTCGGCTATGCGACGCTCACACTCGTGTGGCACTACCCCAGCGATGTGGTCGGCGGCTTTCTCGTGGCTTGGACCTGGACGCTGCTCGCGGTAGCGGCTCTGTTTCAGCTCGAAGCCCAACCGGGAACCGGGGTACATGCGGAGGAGGGTGGTCGGACCTCGCTGCGCTCGGCGCTCGCTGTGCCAGCTGCGGGTTGTGCAGTTGTGGCCGCCCTCGCCGGGGTCGTCGCCCTGGCCCGTCCTCACCAACTGGTCGCCTATGCGCAAATCCACGTGGCCTTCATCATCGGTGCTGCGGCGCTGGGAGCCATCGGCCTCCTAGTAGCCACGACGGTGATGCTGGTGCGCCGCTAACAACCACACGTCGCTACGGCGCCGTGCCGCTCGATGGCTGTTTCCGCTGGCGCCGAGCTTTGACCACGCGGGGCCGATGGCCCGCGATGTTCATGCCTAGCCGCTCCCTGGGATGCGCGATGATCCAGGTGTGTCCGCGATCCAGACCGATGAGCACGGTCGAAGCGCGTTTCGCGCTGCCGTCGAGAGCAAAGACTTCGGCCGGGTCGAGGCAGTGCTCGCGCCAGACGTCCACTTCCGCAGTCCGGCTGTGTTCGCGCCCTACGAGGGTCGCGAGAGCGTGGCTTCCCTGCTGCGAGTGGTTGGGACTGTGCTGACTCCTGAGCTCGTCTACCAGTGGCAGGTGCAGCAGGGCGACCGCGAGGTCCTGTGCTTCACGAGCCGCGTCGGCGACCGGGAGGTGGAGGGCGTCGATCTCCTCAGGTACGACGAGGCAGGATTGGTGGCCGAGTTAGTGGTGATGATGAGACCGGCCTCGGCGCTTATGGCTGTCCGTGACGCCGTCGCGGCAGGACTGGAGAGCGCTAACACGCCTGGATGATGGCAGTAGGTGCCGGACCGCGTGGGGTCAGATGAGCGAGCTCTCAACCGCGATCGATAGGCAGCCCGAAGTCGTCGAAGCGATGTTGGGCGTTGACCTCGGGTCGGCGGTGGAGCGCCTTGCGTCGGCGCAGCGCATTTGGCTAGTTGGGACCGGCTCCAGCCAGCACGCTGCCGAGCTGGGCGTGTGGATGCTCGCGGGGGCAGAGCGCACGGTTCATTGGAGTTCGTCGGCTACGTTCGCTTGGGGCTCTGAACTCGACGCGAGCGACGGGGTGGTGGTTATTTCGCACACGGGGCAGACGGCGTTTGCGCAGCGCGCACGGGAGCGCGCGGCCGCCGCCCAAGCGCAGCTGGTCTCGATCACCGGGACGGGAGCCGGATGGTCTGAGGCGATCGAGACGATCGCGCCCGAGCGCTCTGAGACCTACACCGAGAGCTACATGGCTGCGCTGACCGTGCTGGCCCGACTCGCGATCGCCCTGGGAGGAGCCGGATTCAAAGAGACACAGCTGCTCGAGCTACCCGGAGTGATTCGGGCGGCGCTGCAGCGCCCCCTTCCGCTCGCCGCCGCGCCCGAGCGGCTGCTTGTGCTGGCAGGCGTTGGGCCCGGCGCCATCACCGCGCGTGAAGGCGCACTCAAGCTCCGGGAGGCTGCGCGGCTCCCGGCGGAGGGCTATGAGGCCGAGTACCTCCTGCACGGCTCTGCCGTTCCCCTCGGAGCAAGAGACACGCTTCTGGCGATCCAGCCCGCGCACGACCGCTCTGGCCTACTCACCGGGCTGATCGCTGCCGCCGAGGCAGAAGGAGTCAAGGTCGCAACGCTCGAGGAACCCGCCACTCTGCACCCCGTATTGATGCAGTTCCCCCTGACCGTGCGACTTCAGCGAGTCGCGGCGAGCCTCGCGGGAGCGCAACACGCCAATCCCGATAAGGTGATCACCGGGGCATGGAGAGACAACGCGCTCTGGGAGGCCGGCGCACCGTAGGGTCGTCGGCGGCGGCACGAACCTCTCACCGATCGGCGCGGCCGGCTCAGGCCGCGCGCACGACATGGAAGTCGCCGCTCACCGTCTTGCTCCGAATCACGACTGTCGGGCCGGAGCCGCCGCTCGGCGCATCGGCGAGCGGGAGCTCTGAGCTGAGATGACCAGACGCAGAGCCAGCATCGACGTCAATGCTGGTGCCCGGGGCGATTCCGACGGTGGCATCGCCGGAGACGCTCTGTACCGTCACCTCGCCTTCGCGCACCGAGCCAACACGGACATCACCGGAGACCGAGGTGGTGTCGACCGAGCCCTCAACCGCGTCGGCTTCGACGTTGCCTGAGACCGTCTTCACCGTGAGTGCGCCGCCCACGCGAGACAGACGCACATCGCCACTCACGGTCTGAGCGCCAACCGTACCGGCGATCTCGCCTGTCACGCGGAGGTTGCCGGACGCTGACTTCAGCCGGAGATCTCGAAAGCTTCCGTCGAGCTTCGTGTCCGCGGAGGCGGTCACGATCTCGACGTCGCTGGCCACCGGGACGCTCACGCGCACGCGCAGGGGATCGCCCCACCGCTCCATGAAACCGAGCAGGGATTTGCGCCGCTGCTGAATCACCAGTCGATCGCCGTCGAGCGAAACGTCCGTGGCTTCAAGCAGCTTCGGCGGGCCGTCGAGCGAGATGGTCGACCGGTCACCTTCGTCGGTCGTGACCTCGATCTCGCCTGCCGCGACAGTGACCGCGAGCCGCACGGACTGCGGGGTATCGAATTCTTGCTCGAACATCGGGACTCCTTTCAGTTTCGGCCGTAGCCCGTGAGGCGGTGGGCGCCTCGGATGGATGGACGGGGCTCGAGCGCTCGCCCGAGCGCCTGGACAAGCCACGTGTTGACAGATGCTCCGCTCGCCCCAGCAGCCGTTTCGATGCGGTCCTTCAGGCTCTCGGGAAGGCGGAGCGTGATCCGGGCGCTGAACGCTTCGTCGGTCGCATCGGCCAACGGTGGCTCCGGGTCACGGATGTAGACGAGCTCAGGGTCTGCGCCGGCCATCCGAACCTCGACCCTGCCCTGATCAAGCTGCGCCGAGAGTTCGAGGCTTGCTTCAGCGAGGGCCTCCTGCAGGCGCCGGCCGAGCGAAGACTCCAAAGCGATGGCGAGAAGCTCGGCCGCACGAGCGGTCGACTCGTCTCCGACCGCTGCGATGCGCACGAGGTCCTCGCGGAGTGATTCGACGTATCCGTCAAGTTGCATGACAGCATTATGACATCATCATGACATCGTTGTCAAGCACTCTTGATGTCAAGCGGGTGAGCGGCCAGCCCCGAGCCCGATCCGATGAAGGCGGCGAGTCCGCTTCAAACACCTCGGCCCACGGGACACGTCGGGGTGGAGACGGCGGGTTAAGCAAGGCACCCCGCGCCTAGGCGCGGGGTGCGTCTAGCCATTCAGATTCGAAAGGCTTAGCCGTGGTGATGCCGGCGCCGGGTCCGACGGGCACCTCGCCGGGCGTGCTTGCGGCCCTTGCGCGCCTTATGGCTCTTATGAGTCTTGTGGCTCTTATGAGCCCTGCGAGTCTTAGCCGTTCGCTTCTTGCCGGTCGCACCCTGAGACCCCAGCTTGGATTTTGAGGACAAGACCGTTTTGCCGCCTCTGGTGCGGAGCACCACAGCCGGGCCCTTTGGGTTAATGCGAATGGAGATCGCAGCTGGCTTGGTCTTTTTGTGGAAGCCGATCTTGGATGCGCTGGCGTGCTGCTGTGCCAGAGCGCCTGAGGGCCCGGCCAGAGCCAGCGCGAGTGCGGCCAACGTGGCCAGTCCTACCAACGGGAGACGCTTCATCTTGCTCCTTCCGTTTCCGCCCCTTGCCCCGAATGGGGCGCAGGCCGGCAGCACGGTTGATGGATTGGTACCGGCTGGCCGAGTGACGTGCCCGGCCTGCCTGGCGAAGAGAATCCCCGTACCTGGAGTTTCAAAGCTCGCACTCAACGGATATACGAGAAAGTAGTGCCTCGGACGGGAGCCTGCGCGCTCTGGGAGAAGAGCTCGGTGGCGAGGTGACAGGCCAGGACGCCCATGCGCTTGCCGCCTCGGTGCCCGATTGGCCAGCCTTCCCTGATTCGGCCGACGCTCTTGGCCTGCTCGCTGAGCGTTACAAGCTCATCATCCTGTCTAACGTCGACCGCGCCTCGTTTCGTGCGTCTAATGACAAGCTCGGCGTGAAGTTGCGGCGGCCGCCACGGCCGAGAAATAACACCGAAGGCGGAGGTCAAGATCACGATCCCGGGATTCGGGGCCGACTGCGTCGCCGGGCACGCCGATGGGATCACCGCCGCCGACTTCTGCTGACCGCCCCAATCTTGTCGTCAGCTTGATGCCGTCCGCTCGGCGAGCGCCGCGAAGTTGAGCAACTGCCGACGGGCCATCATCAGGTCACCAACCGAGAGCAGCGGGGCGGTGAGGCGACCGCCTCGGGTTACGAGCTTCAGCAAGAGCCGTGTCTGGCGACCGTCATCGAGAGGGACGAGCACGTAGGACATCACTGCGCCCCTGATGGTTCCGGTGAGCTCTTCGCGCGGCTTGACCGAGACGATCCGGCCCACACGACGTCCTCTGAACGCCGTGGTGAATACGTCTCCGACGACAGGCTCGGGCAGGCCCCGCAGATCCTGCGGAGACCGGCGTCCAAGATTGTCGATCCAGTCATACGAATACGGGGCCAACCGGATCTGCGCCACCCAGGGCCAGACGTACTCGGGACCCGCGTGAACCGTCACGCCGCGCCAGGCCTGCAAGACCGGATTGGGAACAAGATCGTCGCAGGGGTACCAGCGCCCGGTTTCGGTAGGCGTCACGCCCCAGCGATCCCCGATCACCAGGCCACCCAAGCGCGCCGAACCCCCATCAATTTCGGAGCCTATCGGAGGGCAGGCCGGCCGGTCCCCGTCGTCGTAGTAAGCGCTTGCGGCCCGGTCTAAGCTGTTGAGCAGGCGCTTGGACAACATGGTTCGTGAGAGGAGATCTGGCCCAGTGGCGTGGTTCGCATCAGGAGTGGGCACCCGTCTTGAACGAGCGGGATTGATGTCATTGCCACTTTGACCGGCTTCGAGTTTCCGGTCGGGGGATGAGGCTCGGCTGGATGGTGGGGCTGATGGTCGTCGTGTCGTTCACGTGGCCGCAGGTCGTGCGGGCCGATCCGTTCACATGGTCGGCGCCGATTGGACTCGACCGGGCCGGCGGCCCCGGTGGTCTGGTCTCGATTTCGTGCCCCTCAAGCTCACAGTGCACCGGGATCGACGGCGCGGGGCAGGAGGTGACGTTCAACCCGGCCTCGCCTGGTTCCCCGAACCCCAGGACGGTGGACGTACCCCGCGCCCCCAGCTCGGTGGCATGCGTATCGAGCACGCAGTGCACCGCCGTCGACACCGGTGGTCGGGAGCTGACGTTCAACCCTCGGTCGGGCAAGGTGAGCGCAGCAGGGATAAGGCTGATCTACCCGGACGGGTCGCTCGCCTCGGTGGCGTGCGAGTCTATGGCGCAGTGCACGGCGGTCGGAGTCCGCGGGAGCGAGGTCACATTTGATCCTGCGTCGGGCAAGGTCAACACGGCGGGCCTGGTGTCGGTCGGCTCCGTGAACAGGAACTACGCGTCGGTAGCGTGCCCGTCGCCGACGCAGTGCACGGCGGTCGGCGGCGCGCGATCGAGCGAGGTGACGTTTGATCCGGTCTCGGGCAGGGTCAACGCAGCGGGCGCTGCCACGGTCGCTCCCGGGCGGTTCCTTGTCTCAGTCGCCTGTCCGTCGGCCACGCAGTGCACAGCGGTTGGAGGGACCGGCGTCGGCGCTGCCGACGAGGTGACGTTTGACCCGGTGTCAGGCAAGGTCAACGCGGCAGGCGTGAAGTCAGTCGAGCCCCATAACTTCGCCGCCTCGGTTGCCTGTCCGTCTGCGAGGCAGTGCACAGCGATCGACAATAGTGGGAACGAGGTGACGTTTAGCCCCTCTTCGGGTCAGGTCAACCCAGCAGGGGAAACTTCGATCGAGCCCGCCGAAGACCTCAGCTCGGTCGCGTGCCCGTCGAGGACGCAGTGCACCGCGATCTACGCCGGGAGCGAGGTGACGTTTGACCCCGCGACGGGCAAGCTCAACACAGCTGGTGCGAGGTTGGTCGATCCAGGGGGTCAGAACCTCGACTCGGTGGCCTGCGCGGCGCCGACGCAGTGCACGGCGCTTGCGCGCGGAAGCGAGGTCACATTTGACCCGGTCTCTGGCAAGCGCAACTCGGCAGGGGTGAAGCCGGTCGACGCATCGGCCTCTCTCGACTCGGTCGCGTGCGGATCGCGAACGCAGTGCACAGCGGTAAGCCACGGCGGGAGGGAGGTGACGTTTGACCCTACGTCGGGCAAGTTGAACCCCGCCGGCGTGACGTCCCTCGACTCCGTCTCGCACGTAAACCTCAACTCCGTTGCCTGTCCATCGTCGACGCAATGCACGGCCGTCGGGTTTTCGGGCAACGCCAACCGGAGCGAGGTCACGTTTGACCCGGCCTCGGGCAAGGTCAACGCGACGGGCGTAAAACTGTTCGGCCGGGGCATCTTCAGCTCGGTTGCATGCGAGTCGCGGACGCAATGCACGGCGGTCGATTTCAACGGGAATGAGTTGACGTTTGACCCAGCGTCAGGCACCGTGAACCCGGCGGGGGTGGCCTCGGTTGACCCTGACAACTGGGTCGTATCGGTCGCGTGTGCGTCGCAGCGACAGTGCACTGCGGTGGACCAGCGCGGCCACGAGGTCACGTTTGACCCGGTCTCTGGCAAGCGCAACTCGGCCGGTGAGCACTCGGTCGATGCCGGTGGCGACCCCACGTCAGTGGCGTGTCCGTCGCGAACGCGATGCACCGTAGTCGACTTCCACGGGCGCGAGGTCACGTTCAACCCGGTATCGCCTGGCTCGCCGGCGCCAGTGACAATCGGCGGCGCCAATTCACTCAGCGGCGTCGCGTGCCCCAGGGCATCGGAGTGCGTTACCGTCGACGCGGTGGGCAACGGCTTTGCGGGGTTCGCTCGGTCCTCCGGCTGACCGGCTACAGGTACCGAAAGCTCGACTCTCAACTTTCGAACGGAAAACGGCCGGAGGATCAGCAAAGCGTCATCGATGGGCTACAAAGTGAACCCTCCATCGGCGCAGCCGCGATCGCCGACGCCATGAAGGCTTGAACGGCACCTGATAACTCCCGTCCCGGACGAGCGGCCAGCTCAGGCCCGGGTTCGGGACCTGCGCCGACGCGCGTCCAGCTCTTCAAAACGTCGGATGAAGGCATCGGCAGCGCGGTCAGGGGACCATGGTTCAAGCTCCACGTCTAGAGGATCGACGCCTTCGAGCTCGGGCCACTGCCAGCGCTCGGCGCTGAAGGCCAGGCGCTCGGTCGCTAGCAGCGCGCGGTCGATGCGCTTGATCTCGCTAGGCGAGTTCGTGATCGCGAAGCGGCCGCGAATCACCCGCTCCAGTGGCTCCTCGGCGTCTTTGAAGACCTGGCCCAGCTGGCTGCGGTGCTTGATTGGGTGTGGGAGGTCCCCCAAGTACGCCTCGGCAGCGTCGTGCATGAGCGCGGCGAGCGCCTCGTCCGCGCTTGCGCCCTCGCCTTCCATGAGCTCGGAAACGATCACGCAATGCTGCGCCACCGAGTAGAAGGCTCGGCAGTGGCCCCCGAAACGACACTGGTTGGCCAGCGCCCGGGCGATATCGGCAAGCTCGATCTGCTCGGGATTGGGATCGAACGGATTCACCCAACGGCCCGAGACAGTCTGGAGGTAAGGGCCGGGACTGGGCGGCCCTCCCTCGCGATCGCGAATCCCATCGCGCAATTCCTCGAAGGAGCTCACGCCCTTCACCTTAGACTCCGCCAACACCCAAGCCTTCGCGCAAGCGTCCCGACCGATGATTTCTCATCGGTTCGGTGGTCTTGATTCACATGACACCTACCACATGCCACATGTCCATCTCTCTGGACGGCTTCGTCGCCGGCCCCGATCAGAGCCGCGAGAACCCCCTCGGCGTCGGCGGCCTGGAGCTCCACCACTGGCACCTGGACGAGCCCTTTCATGAAGGCGACGCCCGCGCCCGGGACGAGCTCATGAAGCCCCGCGGAGCGTACGTGATGGGCCGCAACATGTTTGGCCCGGTTCGCGGCCCGTGGGACGTGGACTGGCGCGGGTGGTGGGGCGAGGAGCCGCCCTATCACGCTCCTGTGTTCGTTCTCACCCACTACCCGCACGACCCGATCGCGATGGAGGGCGGGACGACGTTTCACTTCATCACCGAAAGCTTCGATGTCGCGTATGAGCGCGCGCAGGCAGCGGCCGGCGACCTCGGCGTTGACATCGCCGGTGGCGCCTCCACCGTGCGGCAGGCGCTCGCGGCGGGCGTGATCGACGAGCTTATGCTCGACGTCGCTCCTGTTCTGCTCGGCGCCGGCGAGCGCCTGTTCGACGGGGTGCAAGACCCCGGTCTACAGCCGGTCGAGGTGATCCACTCCCCGCTTGCGACGCACATTCGCTACCTCATCCGCCGCTGACTTACCTGCCCCACGGCAGAATCAGATCGGACAAATCACAGATCCGACCGACCTGCTCGTCGCTGCGTTGGGCCGAGAATCGGCGGCTCGCCACCTCTATGGTCCGAATTGGGCGTCGATACGGGAGCGCCGCGCGCTACGCTCGGGCTAGAAGGTCCACGGCTGAGTGTCCGAGCTCTGCATTCTCCTGTGGCCCAATCCGAGAGAGCTGGAATGCGAGTTTCTAATGGCAGAGTCGAGTGCGCCGGGCCGGGACGATCCACGGTCCGGCTCGCCGAAGGGGATCGGGTTGATCGCGAACTGCCGGAGGGCCAGGGCATGAAAACCTCCCGCGAGCGGGCCGAGGAGAAGCGGGCCGAAAAGCTCGATTCGGTCCGTCAACAGGTCAAGAGTGGCTCGCTGGTGATCCGCCCGATGACCGATGAGGAACGCCGCCAATACCCGCCGCGGCCAGCTCAGCCAAAGCGTCCGAATCGGTGGTGAGCTGTGCGCGACCGTGAGCGGCTCATTGCGCGGATCCGCCAGATCCGGCGAAACGCCGACGCGCCCAAAACAGCACGGTCTGGCAGCACAATTCCAGATCAAGATGCAATCCGTGCGCTTGAAGCTCGGGTCACCCACCTGGAGCAGCTGCTCCAGGGCCTTCAGGACTCCGTCCATCGCGAGGCGCGGCGACAGGGCAAGCGAATCGCAGCCATCGAGGCCCGGATCGAGCCAGCGGCACTGAGCCGCGCTGTAAGCACCGACGCTCGCGAGCGAGGGTTGTAGGCGCGTGAGCTCGCCCGCCGACCTTGAGCAGCTCAAGTCCGAGGTCGATTACTACCGCGACCGGGTCGCGCTTCTGCGAGCCAAGCGCTACAGATGGGGCCTCGGTTCTAGCGCTCGTCTGCGGGAGCAGGAGCACGCGCTTGAGCGCGCCGAGCAGCGGCTTCGCGACGTGCGTTTGCGTCCGCAGCCGTGAGGCGACCTGCTACGTTGGCGTGAGCGGTCGGCTCCCTCGGCCGCGACGCAGCTTGCTTGGGTCCCGCTCAGTGCGGTTCGGGTCAGCCATCGCGTCCTGAATCGTCCGCGGCCCATGTGCGCCGCCGAGGAGTTGTGCATGTCAACAGAATCCTTCGCCGATCTCGGGGTCTCGCACGCCGTGATCAGCTCACTTTCCGCAGCGGGAATCACCGAACCGTTCGCAGTCCAGCGTTCCGTGATCGCCGACGCGCTCACCGGCCGGGACGTGATCGCGAAATCCCCCACCGGCTCGGGCAAAACGCTCGCGTTCGGAATCCCACTGGTCGAGCGAATCGACGCCATCGACCCGCGTCCGGCGGCGCTCGTGCTCGCCCCAACACGCGAACTCGCGACACAGATCGTCGATGAGATCCGCAGCATCGCGCACGCTCGGGCGCTGCGGGTCACCGCAGTGTATGGCGGAGCCGGGCTGGTCAAGCAGGCCAAACAGGCCGCCACCTCACACGTGCTGGTCGCCACACCCGGGCGGCTCGAGGATCTCCTAGCACGTGGCGCGTTCAAGCTGGACCGGATACAGATGCTCGTTCTCGACGAGGCCGACAGGATGCTGGATATGGGCTTTCGCCCGGCGATTGACCGGATCATCGCGGCGTGCCCGAGGCAGCGGCAGACGCTGTTCTTCTCTGCCACCCTCGACGGTGAGGCCGGACGGCTCGCCGAACGCTACGCGCGTGACCCGGCGACGCATCGGCACGGCCCCCGGGAGCGGCGCGCGAACCACAAGATCGAGCACAGATTCGTGCAGGTGGCCCACGAGCATCGCGTCGAAGCGCTGGTTCGTGAGCTGGGGCACGACCGTGAGCTCACGCTCGTGTTCGTCCGCACCAAGCACGGAGCCGACAGGCTGGTCAAGCGGCTCGATGCTCGCGGCGTCAGAGCCGAGTCGATGCACGGCAACAAATCGCAGCGCCAACGCGAGCGGGCGCTCGCCCGCTTTGAGTCCGGCGCCATCGACACGCTCGTCGCAACCGACGTCGCGGCGCGCGGGATCGACGTGGAGCGGATCTCGCACGTGATCAATTTCGACCCGCCGGCCGACAGCGAGACGTACGTCCACCGCATCGGCCGCACCGGCCGCGCCGGCCGCAAAGGCATAGGGATCACCCTCCTGTCAGCAGACCAGCACGGCGACGTCACCAAACTCGCCGGCCAGCTTGGGCTCGATCACGGCCTCCCCAGCCACAACCCCCGCCGCCTGACAACTGATCACGCGCCCGACACAACCACGTCGCACAGCAGGCGCCGCGCCAGCCGCCGGCGCGCCGCCACTCGGACCAAACCTCGGACCCACACCCTTAAAGACTCCAGAATCGCCAGTTAGGTTGTCGGCCCGAGGCTCGCTGTCGCTGGTAGCAACCCGATAGCGACCACCTGACCGGTGAATGGCGATTCACTCACGAGGGGCGTGACTGAATCGCCATTCGCGCTTGATCGCGGCGGCTCTGGGCCACATCGACGAGCGGAAGCGGGCGGTGTCTGAGTGGAGCGATCGAGGGTACGTTGAGCACCATGACCGAGTCCCGCGTTGCTCACCTGATCGCCGTCCTTAGAAAACTTCAGTCATCACTGAGAGCGGCCGCTGGCGACGAGAGTGCCGCCTGGTGGGCGGACAAACTCGACCGCCCCATCCTGCGATTGGAAAGGGGTGACCTCGCGGGCGCGAGAGAGTTCCAAGGGATGAGCGGCGGCATGGGCAGCCTCGGCGATCTGACCTCGACGATGGGCTCCACCGGCGAGCTGTTCAGTCGTGCTTATGACCTCGCGTCGGCGGTGCTACGCGACGTTGAAGACCCAGCCTGATTTGGTCGGCCCGCGCGCCACTTGCGGCTGTAATCGGCAGTGCGATTCTCACGCGAACCGACCGCCGGCGCGGCCTCACCGTAAGACTCGACCGTCCGCTAGACAAGGCTCACGCCGATGTCAAGCACTCGTCGTGGCTCGGGTGGTAGGCGGTAATCCAAAGCCGGAGATGGCGCTCGCCTCCGAGCGGTTGGGACTGGTCACGGCAGGAGAAACGTGAGAGGATGCGCACACAGCTGCTCGTCCCCACCAGCCATCCATGAGCTACCCACTTGTCCTCTGCGTCGTGGCCGTCGAGGCGCTTAATTTGGTGCTGCTTAAGATTGCGCTCCGGGTGAAAATGTCGCGCGTGGCTCGCCCGTTGGTCGCGTGCTCGGGCTTGTCGGGCGCCTGGGGGACATGGGTCCTGGTCATCGTTGTGCACGGGCCAATGTGGATGATGGCCCTCACCGGCTCGGTATTCGCTTTGAGCGCCGTGGCGATGGGTATTGCGATTCATCTCGCCACGTGCGAGGAGGACGACCGCAACGATGGAGGCGCGGAGGAGGGGCCGAGTCTCGGTCCCGACGGCCCAGGCGGTGGCGGGGATGACGAACCGCTGTGGTGGCCGGAGTTTGAACAACAGCTCGGTGCGTACGCTGCGCGGCGTGCCCGCGACCGTCAGCCGGTCGGCCGCTGATCAGCGCCCTAGGCCCTGGGTGACCAAGCCTTGTCGAATGTCCGGTGATCCTGACCGCCGATAAGTAGTTCACCAGGATGAAGCCTGAGGCTGTTGTCAGCCAGGGCGCGACGCCGCTGGAAGTAATCGACGACCTCCTCGATCCCGCGATACACGCCGGCGATGGCGTTGTCGCCCGGAATGTGCCACTCGATGTCATTGGCAAGCAAGGCCTTTACTGGCTCGACATCGCCCCCGCTATACATCGCGTTCTGCGCCGTGTGAAGTCGGTCCAGGAGTTCACGAGCGCCGGAACGTTCCACGACGGAATCGTCCCGCAATCACGCCCGCTAGCGCCGCTCCGACTTGTTAGCTGGCGGCAGCTAAGCGATCTGGACGGTGGCCTCGATCTCCACAGGAAGATCGAACGGCAGCTCGGCGACGCCGATCGCCGAACGGGCGTGGCGTCCATCCTCCCCCCAGAGCTGGAGAATCAGATCGCTGAAGCCGTTGATAACAGCAGGCGTTCTGTTGAAGCCGGGGGCGCAATTGACCAGGCCCAGCGCCCTGATCCAAGCAGTCACACGATCGAGATCCCCAAGCGCTGCTTTGAGCGAGGCGAGCATCGAGAGCGCTGTCAAACGAGCGGCTTCATGAGCCTGCTCGAAGGTGAGCTCCGCTCCCACCTTCCCCTGCATCAGTGGAGAAGAGCCGTCGATCGGGCCATGCCCTGAGATGTAGGCACACTCGCCCACGAGACGGACCAGCTCGAATCTGATTTCAAGCCCCGGCGGTTCGGCAACCACAGCCGGCAGCGTGATTCCCAGCTGGGCCAAACGCTCTTCGATCGCTGACACTAAAGGCGACTCTATCCGCGCCGATCCGCCGCTGCCGATGGCTATCCGCCGGCCGATCGAGCGGGCTTCAGCCGCGCGGTTTCCTCCGGAGAGGGTTTCCCCAAACGTCGGTCACAGGCTGTCGCTGGACGGGCGACGACTCAAGATCAGGCTCTGATTGAGGACTTGGGTCCGACGTCGACCAGAACGCCACCATTCCCGGATTGATGTAGATCTCGCCGCGATGGCCTTGTCCCGTGAGCCGAAGCGGGCGGCCCTCGGCGGAGGCGAAAGCCTCAGCGACCTGACTCGGGTCTTCGTCGACCACCACTCGCACACGATCGCCGGCAAAGTAGATGTCAGTTGGCACGCTGCGAGTGTCGCAGCAGCAGGCGGGACTCGCGTAGCTCGATCAGTCAGTGGTGCTCTCAGGCCGGTGAAACTGCTGGTTCATCGGCCGGTACGGATGACGGCGGTGGCCATCGCGCTCGCCACAAGCGCGCCGTCCTCCCTTCGCAGCTCGCCGGCAAGATGCGCGAGCGCTTGCCCACGGCGCACGACGCGGCCGCTGCCGATCAGGCGCCCTGGTTTGGCGGGGGCGTGGAACTGAACGTGGAGGTCGCTCGTTGGCGCCCACTCGCCTTGTCCGAGTGTCGCCACGAGCGCCGGCCCGAGCGTGTCGTCGAGCATCGCGGCCAGGAAGCCACCCTGGACGACCCCTGCCGGGTTCAGAAACGCCTCCGTGGCGTGAAACGCGATCTCGATCGTGCCAGCTTCGGGGTCCGCGTTGATCAGCTCCCTGACCCCCGTCGACGGACCTGCAAACGAAGACCGGCTGGACACCCGAAAGCGACCGAAGCCCCGGTCGCAAGGGTTGCCGGGTGGCTCGACGTGTGCTCGGTGCAGTCAGAGTGCCGGGACGGCACACTTCCTCATGGTCGGGTTCGAATTTCGCGATTGGAGGAATCAGGTGACAGAGGCGATCCTGGAGGACGGACTGCCGGTAACGGCCGGGTGGTTTGTCGTGAATGCGCGCGATGCGCGGTGGCTACACAACCGCATGCGGTCTTGGTGCCGCTTTGGCGGCGAGGGCGCGGCACACTTCGACGACCTCGGAGTGAGCCTGTTCTCATTGCAGCCGGGACAGGTGATGTCGCTATACCACCACGAGGCGGGCCAGGAAGACTTCCTCGTTCTCGCCGGCAAGTGCACTTTGCTGATCGAAGGCAGCGAGCGCGCTCTGCAAGCCTGGGACTTCGTGCACTGCCCACCGCGCACTGCCCACACGATCGTGGTGGTCGGGGAGGAGTCGGCCGTCGTACTCGCTGTCGGCGCTCGTAAAGAGAAGGGCAGTGCACGCTACCCGGTCGATCAGCTCGCGATCGCGTATGGAGCCGGCGTACCAGACGAGTCGACCAACCCGGCCGAGGCCTACGCCTCCTTCGGCGAACTCACGCCCGGCCCGGCGCCCAAATTCTTCGGCGATCGTCCGGAGGGCAGCCGTCCGCTCTGATCGACCGAAGAAAGTCAAGGGTGGCTGAGCGGTATTTTACAGGCCTTTTTCCACGCCCCCGGCAGGATTCGAACCTGCGGCCATCGGATTAGAAGTCCGGTGCTCTGTCCTCTGAGCTACGGGGGCTCGGGCTCAGACTCTAAACGGCTGGCAGGGCGCCAACCGGTTGCGCGAATCCTCGTGGGGGTAGGCCGAAGCGGTGATGAGGAATGGCCACGGGACGGCCGCGGGGAGCGGAGGCAAGGCGGCGTCCTGGGCCGAGACGGTCGCCGGATCAAAGCCGTTCAGGTGGCTTGTGCGAGCCGGGTTCGTCGCACGCGGGATCACGTACGCGATCGTGGGAGGGCTCGCCGTGGCAATCGCCCTGGGTGCCGGTACCGCCGGCACCTCTGCCAACCAGCAGGGGGCGCTGGCGCTGATCTCCCGTAACGCCGCAGGCGAGATCGCCTTGGTCGTGATCGCCGCGGGACTGCTGGCCTACGCGATCTGGAAAGGCGTGCAGGCGGCCTTCGGGCGAGGCCCCGAGGGAGGCGGTGGTCCGAGCGCCATGGATCGGGTCTCCAATGCTGGCGGCGCAATCGCGTACGCGGCGTTCTTCGCCGTCGCCGTGCGAACGCTCGCCGGGAGTGGAGGAAGCTCCTCAGGTGGACCCAACCATGCGGCGGCCGGCGTCCTCGGCTGGCCGGGTGGACCGGTCCTGGTGGGCTTGGCTGGCGGTGCGCTTCTCGCCATCAGCGGCTATCAGATCTATGACGCGGTCCGTGGCAACTTCGCGGACGAGGCCAAGACAGGAAGCATGGGGCGAGAGCAGCGACGATTGTTCATGGCGCTTGGTCGGATTGGGATCCCGGCCCGGGCCCTCGTCTTCGTCCTAGTCGGCTACTTCCTGATTCGGACGGCGATCGATTTCAACTCGCACAGCGCAGTCGGGGTGGATGGCGCGCTGGCGCGGCTTCATCGACAGACATTGGGTTCCTGGCTGGTTGGTGTTGTCGCCGCCGGGTTGCTCGTATTCGCCGCGTTCTCGCTCTTCGAGGCCCGCTTCCGACGACTCTGAGCAGAAGGCTTGTGCCAGAATTTCACGCGGGGCCGTCCACAACTGAGACAGGGGAGAAGCGATGTTGACCAACGTTCGTGGAGTTGGTTTCGTCGTCGTGGGCTGCGCCGTGCTGGCGCGTGTGCTGTTGGGCGGTGAGCGCCGCCCAACAGCGTCATTTCTGAGCTGGCGAATATCGGGGCGGCCGGATTCGAACCGGCGGATCCTCTCGGCCCCAAACCGAGCGCTCTACCAGGCTGAGCTACGCCCCGAGGCGTGATGCGGAGTTTAGATCCCAGTCATCCCGGATGCGATCCATCCATGCCTGTAGCCGAGCGTGCAGATAGGTGTCGGAGATACAAAGCGTCATGACTCCATATCGACTACGGGTTGGTCGAACATACGTTCGCGCACGACGCGGACGGAACGACAGGGCAATCAGGCTCATCCTCAGCTAGCCTCGGCCGCCGCCCATGGCTGAGATCGAGCCGCTGAACGCGCTCCATTACGACCTCGAGAAAACTCACGGCCTTCAAGACGTCGTCGCGCCTCCCTACGACGTGATCGATACCGAACAGCGAGCCCAGCTCGCGGCACGCTCGCCGTACAACGTCGTGCGCATCGACCTCCCGGAGGCGCCCAGCGAAAACGCCGACCCGTACGCCGGCGCCGCCCGCATCCTCGACGACTGGCGCCAACACGGCGTCGTCACCGAGGACTCGGCCCCCGCCCTCTGGGCGATCGAGCAGGAGTACACCGGGCCTGACGGCCGGCGCCGCACGCGCCGCGGCTTTTTCGCGCGCACTCGGATCGAGGAGTACGGACCGGGGCGCATCCGACCCCACGAGCGGACGCATCCGGGTCCGAAAGAGGATCGCCTCAGGCTGACCCGGGCGACGAAGACCAACCTCTCCCCCATCTTCGCTCTCTACTCGGACCCCGACGGAAAGGCTCGCGCGGCGCTGGACGCTGCGACCTCGCCACGCCCGTATGACCAGACAGAGGACGACGACGGAACCATCAACCGGCTGTGGCGGGTCGCCGACCCGGGTGCGATCGAGACGATCCAGAGCGCGGTCAAACCCTCCGAGCTCCTGATCGCCGACGGCCACCACCGCTACGAGACCGCCCGGATCTATGCCGAGGAGATCGGCGGCGAAGGGCCTCACAACTACGCGCTGATGTGCCTTGTCGCGCTCGAGGACCCGGGGCTGACGGTGTTCCCCACCCACCGTCTGCTGAAGAACCTCCGCCCCGACCAGCACGAGGCCCTGGCCGACGCGCTCAAACGCGACTTCGAGGTCGAGGAGCTCGACTCGACGGCCGACCTCGTACCCGACGAGGACTCGAACGAGCTGAGGCTCGGCTACATCGACGCCCACTTCCGCAAGCCGTTCCGGTTGACGCTAAAGAACCAGCAGATCGCCGACGCCGCCCTCGCAGACCATGCCGAGCCCTACCGCCGGCTCGACACCGCCGTGCTGGAGGCGCTCGTCCTCAAAGGAGCGCTCGAGATGACCGACGAGGACATCGACCATCTCAGCCAGCTCGGCTACGAGCGAGACGCGAGGCGAGCAATCGAACTCGTTGAACAAAACACCTACGATGCGGCCTTCCTGATGGCGCCGATGCCGATCACTCGGGTCCAGGACGTGGCCGCCGCTGGCGAGAGCATGCCCCCCAAGTCGACCTACTTCTTCCCCAAGGTCCCCACCGGGCTCCTGTTCAGCTCGCTCGAGGAGAGCCCACGATGAAGGCGATCGCCCGCCGGGTCAAAACCGACGCCTACGCCCACGAAATCCAGATCCGTCATCATCGCCTGACCGCCGACGAGCCCGACGAGCTGGGCGGCGACGACCTCGGCGCCTCTCCCCAAGAGCTGCTGGCGGGCAGCCTGGCCTCGTGCACAGCCATCACTGTGGCGATGTACGCCAAGCGCAAGGACTGGGACGTCGGCCAGCTCGAGGTCGAGGTCAGCTACGCCACCTCCGAGCGCATCGGGCTGACCCAATTCGACGTCGTGCTCCGTCTCCCCGCCGAGCTCAACGAGAACCAGCGGGAGCGCCTGCGGGAGATCGCGGGCCGCTGCCCCGTGCACCGCACGCTGGCCGGCGAAGTCGTGTTTCGCGACAGCGTCGAGACGCTCGACGCTCAGTCCACGACCTGAACACCCGCCGTGCGCAACTCGGCCAACGTCCGGTCGGCGTCGCCCGGCTGGGCGTCGATCGCTCGGGTGGCCCCGAGGTGCAGGATCACGCCGAAGCCCTTCTCCCGTGCATCCAGGGCCGTGGCTCGCACGCAGTAGTCCAGCGCCAATCCCGCGACGTGGACGGTCTCAACCTCGTGCTCCCGGAGCTGGGCCTCCAGGTCGGTCTCCTCGAAGCCCGAGTAGCCCTCAAGCTCGGGCCTATATCCCTTATCCACAACCACATCGATGCGGTCTGACCTGAGCCCGGGATTCAGCTCGGCTCCCGGCGTCCCCTGGACGCAGTGGGGCGGCCACGGCCCGCCCCGGGCCCGAAACGATTGATGGTCGGGCGGATGCCAGTCCCGCGTGGCCATCACGACAGGGAGCTGGTCGATGAGGCGGTTGATGGGCTCGACGACGTCGTCGCCGTCAGGCACGGCCAGCGCCCCCCCACGACAGAAGTCGTTCTGCACGTCGACCACGATGAGGCCCTCCATCGCGGGCCAAATATAGTCGCGCGATGAGTAGCCGATCCGCGGATGCGCTGGGGGAGCAGATCCGCAGCGCGCTCGACCCACCTGAGGCGAATCTGACCGCCGAGGTGCCCGGGGCAACCAAGGCAGCCGTGCTCGTGCCGTTGTACGTCGACCGCGAGGAGCTGCATGCCGTGTTCACCAAGCGCCGCGAGGACCTGCGCCGGCACCCGGGCGAGATCTCGTTTCCCGGCGGGCGCCGGGACGAGAACGACGCCAATCTGATCGAGACCGCGCAGCGCGAGGCCGAGGAGGAGATCGGGTTGCCGGCCAGCGCGGTCAAGATCCTGGGCTCGCTTCGGCCCACGCCGACGATCGCCACGGGTTACGCCGTCTACCCGTTCGTGGGATTGCTCGAGCCGGGCCGCGAGTGGACGCTCAGCGCACGCGAGGTGGCGCAGGTCCTCGAGCTGACGCTGGCCGAGCTCAAAGCAGGCTTCGGGCGCCGCCTGATCGTCCGCCGCGGCCTCCCCTTCTGGACCAACACCTACCAGGTGGGCGACCACGTCATCTGGGGCGCGACGGCTCGGATCCTGTCCGATCTGATGGAGCGGATCGAGCCGTTGATCTAGGTGTTCGGGCCCGTGCATGCACGGGCCCGGGGAGCGGCACATGTGCCGCTCCCTCGGCGGGGCACATGTGCCCCGCCGCCGGCCGGTGCATGCACCGGCCGGACACCCTGATCAGCCCTTCTCGATCGGAACGTTGACCATGTTGCCCCACTCGGTCCACGACCCGTCGTAGTTCTTGACGTTGTCCTCGCCGAGGAGCTCGTGCAGGACGAACCACGTGTGGGCCGAGCGTTCGCCGATCCGGCAGTAGGCGATGATCGGGGGGCCGGACAGGACGCCCTTGCCGCCGTAGAGCTCTGACAGCTCATCGGCCGACTTGAACGTGCCGTCGTCCCGGACCGCCTGGGCCCAGGGAATCGAGTGGGCCCCCGGGATGTGGCCGCCGCGCTGGGCGCCCTCCTGCTCGTAGCCCACGGGCGAGATCAGCTCGCCCGAGAACTCCTGCGGAGAGCGGACGTCGACCAGTTCGGTGGAGTCCCCCACGGCCTGGAGGACCTCGTCCCGAGTGGCCCGGATCTGGTCGTTGCCGGGCTGGGCATTGAACGTCGCCTCGGAGAAGCTCGGCTCGTCGGTCGTCGTGGGCCGGCCTTCGGAGATCCAGCGCTCACGGGGGCCGTTGAGCAGCTTGACGTTGTCGTGCCCGTAGTACTTCAGATACCAGTAGGTGTAGGCGGCGAACCAGTTGTTGCGGTCGCCATAGAGGATGATCAGGTGGTCATTGGAGATGCCGCGGCTTCCGAATAGCGCGCCGAACTCCTCCGGTCCCAGAAAGTCCCGCTTGACCTGGTCCTGAAGATCGGTCCTCCAGTCAAAGCCGATCGCCCCCGGGATGTGCGCCTCGCGATATAGCCCCGGGTTCTCATCTACTTCGACGATGCGAATCGAGTCATCGTTCAGATGCTCCTCGAGCCACTCAGGCTCGACGAGGACGTCCTTTGCGTACTCGGCCACCCCTTGCCTCCTTGTGAATCCTGATCGGTCTTTACTGAATTTGAGTCTAGCTCTGGCCCAGCGCCGCTCCCACGGCGCCAAGGGCCTGTTGAAGCCACGCCTCGGCGTGGCCGGGGTCGGCTTCGAGCACCACCACCCGGGCTCGCGACCGCTGGCCGAAGGTGCGAATCACCTCCGCCCCGGTCGCCAGCAACGCCGGGTCGACCGTACCCGCCGCCTCGTATACCACCCCATGCACTGTGCTGTCCACCATCTTGGTGGCAAGTGTGTCCAAACGTGGTCCGTGGAGGGCGGCCAGTGCGGCGGATTCTGCTCGCGCCGATCCGAGCAGGATGACCGCCACCGAAACGTGGTCGAGGGCCCCGATGAGGGTGCCGACCCGGTCGGGGTCGCCCACCGCACACTCGGCTCCGGCGGCCTCGATCTGACGCCGCCGGGCTGGATCCCGGGTGGTCCCCCGGACCGCGTGTCCCTGCTGCACCAGCGCGCGGGCGAGCCTCTGTCCACGGCAGCCACAGCCGATGATCAGGACACGAGCCACGTCCGCGCTCCGCGGTCAGATCAGCCGTCTGAGGAACCGGGTCCGAACTCCCGGAGCACCTGCTCGCGCGTCCTGGGCGCCTGACCGCGAGCCCGGCGTCGCGCGTTGGTCGCCTCGAGCAGCTGGTCAAGCTCTGAGTCGGCCAGGTAGGCCTCACGGCGAGCCTGCTGCTCCCGGACGTCCCGGGCGACCTGGAGCTCGAGGTCGAGGGCGGTTACCTCCGGCTGGCCGCGGGCGCGACGGCGGGCATTGTGGGCAGCGAGCATCTGGTCGAGGTCCTCTGCCTCAAGCGCCTCACGTTCCTCGTAGATCTGGCGGGCCGACTTCATGCCGATCTCGTTCAGCCCCGAGCCGGGGTAGAAGCGCCCGACCAGCCACACGGCCACGACCATCACCACAACCCCGCACAGCACGACGACCGCGAATGGGTCCACGGGCGCGAGTCTAGCCCGGATACGCTACGCGCTGACGATGGCGCTGGTCAGTCGAAGAACGCTGCTCGCACAAGGTCTTAGCACCGGTGCCGTGCTTGCCGCCCCAGGCTTTTCGGCGCTCGACGCCGTGGCGAAGGCGGTGAGCCCGGCGTGCGGTGTCCCCAGCTTTCGAAACTCGCTCTCGATCAGCCCGTTCGCCGAGACCGTGCTGGCCAGCTGCGCCCTTACCGACGGTGCCTCCACTGCCCGCACGCTGCCCGAGCTCCAGCACCTATTCAACCGTCACGGGGCAACCGAGACGTACATGCGGATCGCCACGCTCAAGCACGACAACCAGGGCGACGACGAGCTTGGCTGGGCGAGAGGACTCGACCGGGCCCGGCTGTCACGCAAGCTGGGGATGCCGTTCAACCCCGAGCTCGGCCTGTGGGCCCAGTATGGAGACGGCTCCTACTACCAGCAGCCTCCCAACTTCCGGGACTATCCGAGCATCCGCGTTCCTGGGCCCTGGACCGCGCTGAAGCTCGAGCAGATGCTCCCGATCATGCGCCAGTACGGCGAGCTCGTGGCCAGGCAGATCCTGGGCACGGGAGTGCGCGTCAACTACTGGGATCTGGGCAACGAGGTCGAGAGCGGTGTAGCCGGCGTGACCGTCCGGCCCCTGTTCCCCGACAACAGCTACAAGCCGCCCAACAACGTCGACCCGCAGATCGGAAAGATGACCACGGCCGAGCTCATCTCGATGCCCGAGTCAGAGCGCATCGCCTGGTCGCAGAAGCATCTGTGGCCCTACGTGGGCCAGCTTCTGCGGGCGACCGCCGAGGGCATCCGCTCGGTTGATCATTCGGCCCGGTTCAGCACCCACATCTCGGGCTTCGGCCAGCGGACCCCGGCGGTGCAGGTGGCGTTCTGGGAGAGCTGCAAATCGGTCGGCTATCTCCCCCACCTGCTGGGCAGCTCGTACTACCCGACGGACGGCAAGAGCACGCTCGGCCCGCTGAACACGCTCGCGTTCATGAAGGACATTGCGCTGGACCTGCACCGGAGGTTCGGCCGGCAGCTGTTCATCGCTGAGTACGGCTATCCGTCGGCCACGATGCCCCCGCCGTACCCGTTCAACGACACCGTCAGCGGCTACCCGCAGACCCCCGCCGGCCAGGCGGCCTTCACCCACGATTTCGTTGCCTGGGGAGTCAAGCAGGGCGTGCTGGCCGGACTGCGACCGTGGGCCCCGGATTACTGCACGAGCTCAGGCTGGGAGCCGATGAGCTGGTTCACGCTGAAGGGCAAGCTCGGCCGCTCCAAGCCGGCGCTGCGCGCCGTTCAGCGCGTGGTGGGCAAGCGGGGGTGCCGGCAGGCGCACTGAGGACGCCTGCCCACAGCCGGCCCTCAGGCCGCCACCGCGAACAGCCGCCACTGCCCGGGGACGCCGCGCAGCTCGCGCTCGCCGCGGTCCTCAAAACCGATCCCCGACCCGACGACGAGGTCCTTCACGGTTCCGGACACGACGACCTCACCGGGCTCGGCGCAACCCAGGATCCTCGCGCCGATGTGGACGGCGATGCCGCCCACGTCCTGGCCCATCAACTCGATCTCGCCGGTGTGAAGCGCAGTCCGCAGGTCTAGGTCGAAGTCCGAGCGAGCCAGATTGTGGACCGCCAGCGCCGCCGCGATCGCTCGGGCGGGCCCGTCGAAGGTGGCCAGAAAGCCGTCGCCCAGCGTCTTTACGGCGCGCCCGCGAAAGTGGCGGAGCTCACCGCCGACCGCCGAAGCCAGGGCTTCCAGCAGCGCTCGCCAGCGCCGGTCGCCCAGCTCGGCGGCCCGGCGGGTCGAGTCGACGATGTCCGAGAACATCACGGTGGCCAGGACGCGTTCGGTGTCGGCCGACTTGCGGGCCCCGGTGAGGAACTCCTCCGCCTCGTCCAGGAGCCGGTCGTCGTCGTCGCCGAACGTGATCACCTCAGACCCCGGCAGCTCGACCAGGCGCGCTCCGGGAATGTGCTCGGCCAGGTAGACCGAGTGCCGCTTGTCGACGAACTTGTCCTCGGCCCGGTGCAGCACCAGCGTGGGCGCCTGAATCGATGGGAGCACCGCCCGCACGTCAACCTGGGCATTCATCATCAGCAGCTGCGCCGCCGTGCGCGGGCTCGCCGCCCCGCGCTCGAGCTTGGCGAACCAGCGGCGCATGCGCGGATTGGTGGCCGCGGTCGGAGCCAGCTGCATGATCCTCGACCCGTCCCCCCACCCCGTGCCGAGCCAGGCGGCGCGGTCCTCGTCACGCAGCGCCCAGTCGTAGTCCGGAGCCCAGGACATGCGCGGCATTCCCTCGTAGACGATCAGCGCTCGAGTGCGCTCAGGGTGGGTGGCCGCGAACAGCATGGCCATCGCCCCTCCCTCGAGCTGGGCGTAGAGCGCCGCCTGGGAGGACCCGGCGGCGTCCATCACGGCGACCACGTCGTCCATCTGCTCCTCGAGCGTTGGAGCGCGCGGGAGCGGATCGGAGACCCCCGTACCCCGGCGGTCGAACAGGATCAGGCGCGAGAAGGAGGCGATCCGGTTGAAGTACCGGGCGACGGAGGGCTCCTCCCAGTAATGGTCGATGTTCGAGATCCACCCGGGGACCCAGACCACGTCGATCGGTCCGTCGCCGAGTACCTGATAGGCGATATGAAGCTCGCCGCTGAGCGCGTACCGGGTCTCCGGCGCCATGGAGCTTGAGGCTACCGACCTTCGGTAGCGTCCCCGGGCATGGACTTCGAACTCACTGATGAGCAGCGCCTCGTGCGGGAGACCGCGCGAGCATTCACCGACAAGGAAATCGTGGAGCGGGCCCGTGAGAACGACCGCAACGAACACTTCGACTTAGAGCTGGTGGAGAAGATCGCCGCCCAGGGTTACCTGGGGGCAATCGTCCCGCGCGAGTACGGCGGGGCCGGGCTGGACTACCTGACCTATGGGCTGATCGTCGAGGAGGTGGGGCGCGGCTGCTCGGCCATGCGAACGGTCATCTCGGTCCAGACCTCGCTCGTGTGCTCGGCCATCCTGCGCTGGGGGACCGAGGAGCAGAAATCCCACTACCTCCCCAAGCTGTGCTCGGGCGAGTGGCTGGGCTGCTTTGGGCTAACCGAGCCCGACACGGGCTCGGACGCGGCCAACCAGAAGACGCGAGCCAAGCGTTCGAACGGCGGCTGGGTCATCAACGGGGCGAAGATGTTCATCTCGATGGCCAACCACGCCAAGGTGGCGCTGATCTTCGCCCAGACAGACGCCGAGAAAGCCCACCGCGGGGTGGCCTGCTTCCTGGTCGACACCGACCAGCCGGGCTTCCAGCCCCAGGCCATCCACCACAAGCTCGGCCTGAGGGGGTCCGATACGGCTGCCATCTCCCTGGACGACGTCGAGGCCCCGGAAGAAGCGATGCTCGGCGAGGTCGGAGACGGCTTCAAGGTGGCCATGAGCGCGCTTGATTCGGGCCGCTTCAGCGTGGCCTCGGGTTGCGTGGGGATCTGTCAGGGCTCGCTCGATGCCTCGGTCCAGTACTCCAAGGAGCGGGTCCAGTTCGGGCGCCCGATCGCCAGCTTCCAGCTCGTGCAGGAGATGCTGACCGACATCGCCCTGCACACCGACGCCGCCCGAATGCTCGTGTGGCGGGCGGGGTGGCTCAAGGACAACGGCAAGCCGAACACGACCGAGACCTCGATGGCCAAGCTGTTTGCCACCGAGGCGGCGGTGCACTGTGCCAACCAGGCGATCCAGGTCCACGGCGGCTCGGGCTACGTGGACGACTACCCGGTGGAGCGCTACCTGCGAGACGTCCGCGTGACCACCCTCTATGAAGGAACATCCCAGATCCAGAAGCTGATCATCGGGCGCGCACTGACCGGAATCAACGCGCTAGTGCCTTCGTGAGCTCCGATGTCGGCGGCGGCTCGGCCGTGAGCGCGCCCACCGTCATCGGCGTGGTCGGCGCCGGCACGATGGGCTCCGGGATCGCCCAGCTGGGCTGCCTGGCCGGGGCCCGGACGCTGCTCCACGACCCCGTGGGTGAGGCCCTGGAGCGCGGCCGCGGTCAAATCCTGCGCCACCTCGAGCGCGGGGCCGAGCGAGGTCGCTGGAGCGCTTCGGATGCCTCGGACGCGGCGGCGCGCCTCGAGGCGGCAGGCCAGCTCGAGGACCTGGCCGGCTGCCAGCTCGTGATCGAGGCAGCGCCTGAGCGGCTGGCGCTCAAGCAGGAGCTGTTCGAAGCTCTCTCAAGCGGGATCGTGAGCGAGGAGTGCGTGCTGGCCACGAACACCTCCTCGCTGCTCGTGACCGCCGTGGCCGCCTCGGCGTCAGCGCCGGAGCGCGTCGTGGGCATGCACTTCTTTAACCCCGCGCCTCTGATGCCGCTGCTGGAGGTGGTGGCCGGGGTGCGGTCTTCCGAGCGGGCGCTGGCCGTGGCCCGGGCGACCGGCGAGGCCATGGGCAAGGTCGTGATCGACGCGGTCGACGGACCGGGCTTCCTGGTCAACCGGTGCAACCGGCCCTTCGGACTGGAGTCCCAGCGGCTCCTGACCGAGCGGGTCGCGCCGCTCGAGGAGATCGACCGCATCTGCCGGCTTGAGGGCGGGTTCCGGATGGGGCCGTTCGAGCTTTCGGATCTCGTCGGGGTCGACGTCGGGCTCGACGTCGCCCGCTCCTTCTACGAGCAGAGCTTCGGCGAGCCCCGGTGGCGCCCCTCGCCGATCGCCGTCAAGACGGTGGCCTCGGGCGCTGCCGGGCGCAAGGCTGGCCGGGGCTACTACGACTACTCGTCCTCCGAGCGCTACCGGGAGCCCGATCCGGAGCCGCTGCCGGTTGGAGGCGGCGAAGGGACGGTCGTGATCGCGGGCAGCTGGCCGCTGGCCGACCAGCTTCGGGAGGCTGCCGGGGCCGCCGGGTGGACGGTCGTGGCGGAGGATTCACCTGAGGCCGAGGTTCCGTATCTGATCGTGGACGTGCTCGGACCCGGCGAGGAGCCAGCCGCACCGCTGCAAGGCGGGCCGCAGGCGATCTGCTGCGCCGGCGCCTCGCTGAACACGCTCGACCCCGGCGGGACGGCCGCGGGCTTCCATGTGCTGCCACCGCTGGGCGAAGCCCAGCTCGTCGAGCTCACCCGCGGGCCGGACACTTCGTCCTCGGCCGCCGAGCGGGCGGCGCACTTCTTCGCCACGCTGGGCAAGCACACCGCCTGGGTGGGCGACCGGCCGGGGCTCGTGCTCGGCCGGATCGTGTGTCAGGTCATCAACGAGGCGGCGTTCGCACTCGGCGAGGGCGTCGGCAGCGCCCAGGACATCGACACGGGGATGATCCACGGCCTCAATTACCCACGCGGGATCCTGGCCTGGGCAGATGAGATCGGGCTGGACCATGTCGTCGCCGTGCTCGAGGGGTTGCGCGACGAGCTCGGTGAGGAGCGCTACCGGCTGGCCCCGTCGCTGCGGGCGCTGGCCTGGTCAGGGCGCCTCGGGCGCCAGACGGGCGAGGGGTTCTTTCGATATGAGTGAGGTGGAGCGATGAAAGCCGTCACCTTCCAAGCCCCAGGCGAGGTGCGCGTCGAGGAGAGGCCTGAGCCGAAGCTCCAGGACGCCGGCGACGCGATCGTCCAGGTGCAGGCCACGGGAGTCTGCGGCTCTGACCTGCACATATTCCATGGGCGGGTGAAGATCGAGCCCGGCTTCACGATCGGCCATGAGTTCGTGGGCACGGTGCTCGAGGCCGGGCCGGCCGTCACGCGCGTGGAGCCCGGCGACCGCGTGCTCGGGTGCTTTCACACCGCTTGTGGGACGTGCTTCTTCTGCCTGCGCGGCGCCTACCACGAGTGCGACGCCAAGCGAACCTTCGGGCACGGGGCCGCCCTCGGATCGCTCCAGGGCACCCAGGCCGAACAGGCGCTCGTTCCCAACGCCAACCTGACGCTCCGCACGGTCCCCGACGGGGTCTCAAACGAGGTGGCGCTGTTCGCGGGAGACGTGATGGGGACGGGCTACCACGCCGTGGCCGACGGCCGCGTGCGGCCGGGCGACAGCGTGGCGGTGCTCGGCCTCGGCCCGGTCGGGTTGTGTGCTGTGCAGGCCGCGCAGGCGGCCGGGGCCGGGCCGGTGCTGGCGATCGACACCGTCGAGGACCGGCTCGAGGTCGCCCGTGGCTTTGGCGCGGTTTCCGTTCATCTGACCGAGGACGACCCCCGAGCTCGGGTTCGCGAGCTCACCTCCGGCCGAGGTGTAGACGTGGCCGTCGATGCCGTTGGTCACCCAGACGCACTCGACCTGGCCATCCGGCTCGCCCGCAAGGCAGGGACGGTGGTGGCGATCGGCGTCTATGCCGAGCGCTGTGAGGTCCACATGGGTCTGGTCTGGATCAAGGGCGTGGCCATCAAGGCAGGTCCGGCGAACGTGATCGGCCACGTGGACCGGGTGCTGGGGATGCTCGAGGCGGGGACGCTCGATCCGTCGGTCCTCGTGAGCCGCCACATGCCGCTGGAGCAAGCCGCCGAGGCATACGCGATCTTTGACCGCCGCGAGGCGCTCAAGATCGTGCTCGAGCCGTAGTACTCCCCTCGCTGGACGGATGTTCGAGGCGGGAACGGCCCGCGGCCCGAAGATCCCTGGACAGATAGCCGAAAGGCCACCTGCTTTCTGCCCGCTGGCGCTCGAAGCTCCGAAAAAAGGAATATGGTCAGTCCTTCTGACGGCCCTCCCGTGGCTCCGGACGGGCAGGACGCTGAACACAGCCCGGGCGAGCGGCAGACCGATACGAGTGCTCCGGTGACCGGACGCTCGCGCTGGCTCATCCCTGCCGCGGGCCTGGCGCTGGGGGCGATCCTCTTCAGCCTCCTGGCGCTGACGGCAGGAGGCAACGCCCGCAGCGCTCACGGCGCTCGGCGGCCTGCTGACACCGCCACCGCCACCCGTGCCGCCACCAAGCGGGCGGGGTGGAAGGCGGTTCCGCTGGCCGCCCGCGGCCCCGTCTCCTCTGGCCTCGGATCCGCTGAGGCCGCCTACCGGGTCCATCGCGCCGGGAGCGGATTTGTGGCCGTGAGCCGGCCCCAGGATTTGCACACGAGCTTTGCCAGCGACGGCGTGCGGGTCGCTCACGGCAGCGCCCGGTTGGGGCTGCGGCTGGCCGGGGTGAGCTACGGCAGAGCGCTGGTCCCGGTGCGAGCGGCTTCACCGAGCGCTCGATCGAACCGCGTGGCCTACTCCCGTGGATCGCTCAGCGAGTGGTACGCCAACGGACCCCTGGGCTTGGAACAGGGCTTTGACATCGCCCGCGCGCCGGCCGGGAGCCGCGGTCCCGTGACCCTGTCAATCGCGCTCGAAGGGAACCTGCGGCCGTCGCTGGCCCGGAAAGAGATTCTGTTCAGCCGCCAGGGCAAGGCCGTTCTCTCCTATCGAGATTTGGTCGCCAGCGATGCCCGCGGCCACCTCCTGCCCTCGTCGCTCGCGCTGTCCGGCGGGCGGCTCGAGATCGAGGTCAACACCGCCGGCGCCGCCTACCCGGTCCGGATCGATCCGATCGTCCAGCAGGCCAAGCTGATTGCCTCAGACGGCGCCGCATCCGACAACCTCGGTTACGCCGTCGACGTGTCGGCCGACGGCACGACGATCGTGGCGGGCGCCCCAGACGCCTCCGTGAGCGGCAACCCTCACCAGGGGGCCGCCTACCTCTTCAGCGAGCCCACGGGTGGCTGGTCCTCCTCGACAGAGATGGCCAAGCTGACCGCGTCCGACGGCGCCGTGGACGACAACCTCGGCTTCTCGGTGGCGATTTCATCCGACGGATCCAACGTGGTCGTCGGCGCCCCCAACGCGACGGCTGGCGGTAACACGTCTCAGGGAGCGGCCTACGTGTTCACGAAGCCGTCAGGAGGCTGGTCATCGACGACCGAGACCGCGAAGCTGACCGCCTCGGACGGCGGAGCCGGCGATGCGCTCGGAATCTCCGTGGCCATGTCCTCCGACGGCTCGACGGTCGCGGCCGGCGCCTACCACGCCGCGGTGGGCGCGAACCAGTACGTGGGGGCCGCCTACGTATTTACAAAGCCATCGGGAGGCTGGTCCTCGGAAAGCGAGGCCGCGAAGCTGAGCGCCTCAGACGGCGCCGGGGGTGACGGGCTCGGGTTCTCGGTGGCGCTGTCCTCCGACGGTTCGACGGTCGTCGCCGGCGCGCCCGACGCGACCGTGAACAGCAATAGCCAGCAGGGTGCGGCCTATGTGTTCGTCAAGCCCGGGGGAGGCTGGAGCTCGAGCACCCAGACCGCGAAGCTGACCGCCTCAGACGGTGCCGCGTCAGACACCTTCGGCTACTCGGTGGCCGCGTCCTCGAACGGGTCGACGATCGCGGTCGGGGCTCCGAACGCAACGATCGGCGGCAATGCCTCCCAGGGGGCGGCCTACGTGTTCGTCAAGCCAGGGGGAGGCTGGAGCTCGAGTACCGAGACGGCCAAGCTGACCGCTTCAGACGGCGCCGCCGGCGACCATCTCGGCTACTCCGTCACCGTGGCCTCCGACGGCTCGGAGGTCGTGGCCGGGGCGCCGTACGCGGAGGTTGGTCCAGACGCCTACCAGGGCGCGGTCTATGTGTTCGACGTGCCTTCGGGCGGGTGGAGCTCCACCACCGAGACCACGAAGCTCACCGCTTCCGATGGCAACGCTTACGACAGCCTCGGATGGTCAGTCTCGATGTCCTCTGACGGCTCGACGATCGTGGCCGGCGCCACCAACGCGAAGTACCACAACAACGCCGAACAGGGCACGGCGTATGTGTTCGGGGCCGGGGCGCTCACGATCACGGGCCCCACGACGTCGATCGTCAACCAGCAGATCCTCCCCACCCAGGTTCAGGCCACCCTGTCAGGCCTCACATCGCCGTATGGAACGATCACGTTCACGGTGTTCGGACCCCAGTCGGCGCCACCGACCTCCTGCTCCACGGGTGGGACGACGCTCGGCACGGCCCAGATATCGAACAACGGAACCTTCTACCCCTCGGACTCCTACACCCCCACGAGCACCGGCGACTACTGGTGGTACGCCAGTTACACCGCCAGCGGCAGCAACAAGGTTCTCGATTCCTCATGCGGCGCCGTGATGGCCGAGACGGTCGTCAACCAGCCCGAGCCGACCGCGACAATCAGCTCTCCCGGGGACCGCGGGTACTACACCGTCGGAGAGTCGGTGACAACGAGCTACAGCTGCCAGGACTACGCGGGCGGTCCGGGCATCTCCTCGTGCACAGACAGCAACGGCTCAAGCAGCGGGACCGGCCAGCTGGACACCTCGAAAGTCGGCGTTTACACGTACACCGTTACCGCGCGAGACAGCGGGGGGGCGAGCGCCCAGACAAGCATCTCCTACAGCGTGGCCGCGCCCCCGTCGGCCTCGATCTCATCTCCCAGCTCCGGCCAGACCTATGCCATCGGACAGGTCGTACCCACCTCCTTCAGCTGCCAGGAAGGGACCGATGGCCCAGGGATCTACTCGTGTGCCGACGGCGGCTCGAACACCGGCACCGGCCAGCTCGACACCTCGACAGCGGGCCCACACACCTACACGGTCACCGCGACCTCGAGCGACGGACAGACGGGAACCGCCCAGATCACCTACACGGTGGCCGGGGCGCCCACGGCGTCGATCTCCTCACCGGCATCAGGCAAGACCTACGCCGTCGGCCAGACCGTGACGACGAGCTTCAGCTGCTCAGAGGGTGCGAGCGGCCCGGGAATCTCCTCCTGCAAGGACAGCAACAACTCCACCAGCCCAAGCGGCCAGCTGAACACCTCCTCCACGGGCTCACACACCTACACGGTCACCGCGAGCTCCAAGGACGGCCAAACGGGCACGGCTCAGGTCACCTACACCGTGGCGGCCGCGCCCACGGCCACGATCTCCTCCCCCGCATCAGGCCAGCTCTACGCCGTCGGACAGACGGTGCCCACGAGCTTCAGCTGCCAGGACGGCGCCAGCGGTCCCGGAATCTCCTCCTGCAAGGACAGCAACAACTCCACCAGCCCAAGCGGCGAGCTGAGCACGTCAACCACCGGGTCGCACACCTACACGGTGACCGCGACCTCGAGCGACGGGCAGACGTCCAGCACGCACATCACCTACACCGTGGCCGGAGCGCCTACCGCCACGATCTCCTCACCGGCATCAGGCAAGACCTATGCCGTCGGTCAGACGGTGTCAACCAGCTTCACCTGCCAGGACGGGACAAGCGGCCCAGGGATTTCCTCCTGCAAGGACAGCAACAACTCCACCAACGGCACCGGCCAGCTCGACACTTCGGCCACCGGCACCTACACCTACACCGTCACCGCGAGCTCGAGCGACGGTCAGACGTCCAGCACGCATATCACCTACACGGTGGCCGGGGCGCCTTCCGCCACGATCTCCTCACCGACGTCGGGCCAGACCTATGCCGTCGGACAGACGGTGCCCACGAGCTACAGCTGCCAGGACGGCGCCAGCGGCCCGGGCATCTCCTCCTGCGCCGACAGCAACGGCTCACACAACGGCACCGGCCAGCTGACCACCTCGACCACGGGCCCGCACACCTACACGGTCACCGCGACCTCGAGCGACGGACAGAAGGGAACCGCCCAGATCACCTACACCGTGGTCGTGGGCCCAACGGCCACGATCTCCGCGCCCAGGCCGGGAGGAACCTTTGCAATGGGACAAAAGGTGCCGACGAGCTTCAGTTGTAAGGACTCGTCCAATGGGCCGGGGATCTCGTCGTGCACCGACAGCAACGGGTCGAGCTCCGACACCGGGCAGCTGAAGACCTCGGCCAGCGGGTTCTACAGCTACAGCGTGACGGCGACCTCGAGCGACGGCATGTCGTCCACCACCCGCATCACCTACACGGTGGCGGCCCGCAACGGCTCGGGTCAGATGACCTCGAAGGTGCACTCGGTGCACCACGGAGCCGTCCATCAGACGATCGCTTTCACCTACAAGCTCCCCAGCGGCACGATTTCCGGTGGCGCTCTGACGCTCAGCGTGCCCGCGGGCTGGAGTCCGCCTTCGATCGCCCCCAAGGCTCCGGGTTACTCGACCGCTACGACCGGGCGGGTCTCGGTCTCGGGCCGCACGATCACGGTGTCCGGGCTGAACCTGACGGCCGGCCGGACCGTGACGATCGTCTTCGGCTCGAAGGCCAGGCATGGCCTCGGGGCCAAAGCGCCCAGCGCTCGCGCGGGATCGCAGGTCTGGCAGACCAGCGAGAGGTCGACCGCCAGCGGGGCGCTGACGAAACTCGCTGTCCCACCGAGAATCACCGTCACCTGACAGGCGTGGTCAGGCCGAGGCGGCCGGCTGACCCTCCTCGAGGCGGACCTGCGCGTCAAAAGGGGCAGGGTTGTCCCGCAGATACCACTCTGCATCCAGGGCGGCCTGGCAGCCTGAGCCGGCGGCCGTGACCGCCTGGCGATACGTGTGGTCGACCAGATCGCCAGCGGCAAACACGCCGCGGACATTGGTCAGCGTTGAGCGGCCCTGGGTGACGACGTAGCCCTCGGGATTGATTTCGACCTGACCCTGGACAAGCTGTGATTGGGGCTCGTGACCGATCGCGATGAAGGCGCCAGTGACCGTCAGATCGGTTGAGCTGCCGTCGGAGGTGTTGCGCAGCCGGGCGACGCTGAGCGAGCCGTTGTTCCCGGGAACGAACTCCGCCACCTCGTACGGGGTCAGCCACTCGATGTTCGGGATCGCCCGAGCCCGCTCGAGCATGATCTTCGACGCCCGGAACTCGTCACGGCGATGGACGATCGCCACCTTGGCCGCGAACTTGGACAGGAACATCGCCTCCTCCATCGCCGAGTCGCCGCCCCCCACGATCAGGGTCGGGGCGTCTTTGAAGAAGGCGGCGTCGCACGTGGCGCAATAGCTCACCCCACGGCCGGCCAGATGTTCCTCCCCAGGCACGCCGAGCTTGCGGTGCTGGGCGCCCATCGCCAGGATCACCGCTCGGGTCAGATGGCGCTGATCGCCAGAGAAGACCGTGTGCAGGCCGCCATTGGGCGACAACTCGACCGCGGTGACGTCATCAGTTTCGAGCCGAGCCCCGAAGCGCTCGGCCTGGCTGCGGAAGAGCGTCATCAGGTCGGGTCCCATGATCCCCTCGGGGAAACCGGGATAGTTCTCGACATCGGTCGTCTGCTGGAGCAGGCCTCCCCAGGCAAACCCCTCGATTACCAGCGGCGCCAGGTTGGCGCGAGCGGTATAAAGCGCGGCCGTGTAGCCCGCGGGGCCGCTCCCCACGATGATCACGTTCTCGGGCTTCTCGCCGCCATTCTCAGCGGTCATATCCGCTCCTTCACCGGTTCTTCCTCACTTCATTAAGTATAGCTTCGGGCCATCTGTCGCGCGCCGGAGGGCTGCGGGCTGTCTTCTCGGCGCCAGCGCTGCACCGTGCGGCGAAGCTGAAAATAGGCCACCGCGCCGGGCGCCGTCGGCAGCCAGAAGGCGAATGCCCGATAGGCCAGGACGGCCACGATCGAGAGCTCCACGTTGACGCCAAAGGCGGTAAACGCGCCGATCATCCCGCCGTCCACGCCGCCGATCCCCCCGGGCAGCGGCAGGACGTTGCCCAGCATCCCGACGAAATAGGCCATCACGATCACGGCCTGAGGCGGAGCCTTGCCAAAGGCGTGAAAGCACGCCCACAGGACCGCGATGTCAAAGGCCCACCAGCCGACGGCGCCGAGCATGAGCAGGTCGCGCCGGCGCAGCAGGGCCAGGGCGTCCTGCACACCTGCCGTAAGCACCGCCGGGGCGGCGGCCACCGCCCGGCCCACGCGACGGAGCCAGCCCTCTCCGCTCGTCCAGCGTGACACATGCGACTCGAAGTCGCCCGGGATCAGGGTGACCGCCAAAAACAGACCGATCACGACCCCACCGAAGATGGCCGGGATGACCGTGATCCCGAATGGGGCCGGCCCTGGGAAGAGCCCGAAATACAGCCCCAAGCCCACGACCAGCAGCGTGACCATGTAGACCCCGTACAGGAGGACCATGAAGGCCACCATCCGGCTCCCCACGGTCCGTGGTCCCATCCCGGAGCGGCGCAGCGCCCAGGCCGTCAAGGCCATCCCTCCTGCCCCGGCGGATGCGAACAGACGGGTGGCGGCCAGGCCGGCCATCGTGATCTCGTAACTCACCCGCCAGGTGACGCGCTTGGCCCCCCGGACGAACACCGCCCGGAACAGCGCCACGTAGCTCAGGAACGAGAGCAGCTCGAGCACCGCGGCCAGGCCGAACCACCACAGGTCGCCTCCCCGAATCCGGCTCCAGGTATCCCGGAGCCCGACCAGCTTGGGGAGCACGAAATACAGGCACGCGATGCTCAGGAGAACGAATGCGAGCGTGCCGAGCACCCCTCGCCTCGTCAACCGCAGCCCCAGCAGCTCGTGGCCGCGGACCGGCGGTCGGTCCTCACCGGCACCCCCGGTGTCAGCCCGGTCCGGCTTGGCCTCGACCTCGTCCACCGACCCTAGTCTTCCGCCGCTCGCCTGAGTCCCTCAAGGCCCCGGGACAGCATCCTGACCGCCGGAGCCGCCCGAGGAGCGCCCAATCGCACGCCCTCCTCAAGCGCCGCGCCGGCCACCAGGTCGACCAGGTAGTGCTCTCCCAGATAGACCAGCGCCAGCCCGAGGGTGGCTGCATACGCCCAGCCCACCGTGCCGGCCACAGGGCCGATCTCGCTCAGGGCATGAGCAGCCATCAGCGACGTGGCGAAATGAAGCGACGGCATCGCAGCTAGGGGATTTCCTCCAAGCACATCGTAAAGAGGCTCCCAGAGGTCTCCCCAGAACTCGGGCCCGTACTCCACCATCATGCGCCGCACCGCGACCTCTCCGGGGGGGAAAGCCCCCGGGCCGCAGGCGATAGCCCCTGAGCCGACACCCACCATGGTGGCGCGGTTGGAATCAGCGTGTAGAACACCGACCCGATGTCGAACACCGCGTACATCCGCGCCGCCGCCGGGCCGAAGCGCTCGGGCCGGCGGAGCAGGACGTAGGCCAGGCTCGAGTGAGGGACCAGGAACCACAGCCAGTGGCACCACGCCAGCACGCGCTCGAATCGGTTGACCTTGCCCGGCGTGGAGAAGACGCGCTGGAGGCGGACGGTCGGAATCTCCCCCAGCCCCAGCACCTTGTCGGCCACCAGGGGGTATTTCAGTCGCGCTCGCGCCGCCAGCCGGTCCGGATCGTCGTAGGGCATTTCGTAAGCCGAGATGTAGCCCCACATGTTCAGGGCGCAGACGGCCACGTCGCGGCGGCGGCTGCGCGGATAGAGCACGCACAGCGCCAGGGGCGCGAGGGCAGAGGAGGCGACCACCGCCGGCGGGGCGATTCTCAGCCGGCGACGCAGGGCAGGCGCGGCGACTCCCGCCGCGACGAGAGCCCATGCGGAGACTCTGATAGCCCTCGACGCGCGCAAGGACAAGCCAGTATATGCCCGGCCCCGCCTCGACGAGGACAGGCTCTGCCAAGTTAGAATGCCGCGCCTTGCGCCCCCTTCGCCTCGTCCGCGCTCGAGCCTGCCGCCCGCTCGGCATCCTGGCCCGGCTCCCGCGCCTCCGAATCGCCCAGCTTCTCACTGTTCTCGGTTTCGCCACGGCGGCTTGCCTGGTGCTGGCGCCGTCGGCGATGGCTGGCTTTCTCACCCCGGAATCAGGCGGATCGCCCAATGCCGACCAGATCGACTCGCTGTACAAGATCGTCCTGTACATCGCGGCGGTCGTGTTCGTCGGGGTCGAGGGGGCGCTCCTCTACTCGGTCATCAAGTTCCGCTCCAAGCGCAACCCGGTGGCCGCCCAGATTCACGGCAACACCCGACTTGAGATCGGCTGGACGGTCGGGGCGGCGCTGATTCTCGTCGTGCTCACCGTGGTCACGTTCATCAAGCTGCCGAGCATCCTCAACCCGCCCAACTCGACCGCCTCGGGCTCGTTCCTGTCGGCTTCGGTCAACCAGCCGGCGCCCCCGAACGGGAAGAAGCTCACGATCTGCGTCCAGGGCCGTCAATTCATCTGGCGATACACCTACGGCAACAACTGCCTGAACGACGCGTTTGCCTCCAAGCTGCCCTACTCCTACCAGCAGATGGTCGTGCCGGCCCAGACGACGGTGATCCTGGACATCCAGTCCAACGACGTGATCCACTCCTGGTGGATCCCCAAGCTGGGAGGCAAGGTCGACGCCGTCCCGGGGTACACCACCTACACGTGGTTCAAGGTCCCCTATGACGTCCAGCCGGGCCACTCGATCGTCTACCACGGCCAATGCGCCCAGCTGTGCGGGCGTCAGCATGCCTACATGACCGCCCAGGTCAAGGTGGTGACCCCGTCGGCTTATACCGCCTGGGCGAAGAGCCAGGAGCAGATGATTCAGACCGCCAACGATCAGGTGAGCCAACTGCGCCAGATCCTGACCGCCAACGGAAACCTCTAGTCAGCCATGTCGATAACCGCCGAACCGACCGCTCTGAAGCCAGCACCGCAGGTGATCACGCAGGGGGTGCAGCGCCCCCGGACCACCAAGCGCTGGATCGACTGGGTCATGACCACCGACCACAAGCGCATCGGGATCATGTACCTGATCCTGACGTTCGTGTTCTTCATCCTGGGCGGGGTGGAGGCACTGCTGATGCGCCTCCAGCTCTCGGTCCCGCAGAACACGCTGCTCTCAGGCGAGCGCTACAACGAGCTGCTCACGATGCACGGGACGACGATGGTGTTCCTGTTCGTCGTGCCTGTGATGGCGGGCTTCGGCAACTACTTCGTGCCACTGATGATCGGGGCCCGGGACATGGCCTTCCCCCGGCTGAATGCCCTCTCCTTCTGGCTCCTGCTGTGCGGCGGGATCGTCTTCTACATCACGATCTTCTACCAGCCGCCTGAGGCCGGCTGGTGGAGCTACCCGCCGCTGTCCAGCATCCAGTTCTCCCCCAGCGGAGGACAGGACGCCTGGATTTTCTTGATCCACCTCACCGGCATCTCCTCGCTGCTGGGCGCGATCAACTTCTACGCCACGATCGTCAACATGCGCGCTCCAGGGATGAGCTGGGGCCGTCTGCCCCTGTTCGTGTGGGCGATCCTGGTGTATGCGATCCTGCTCATCATCGCGCTCCCGGTGGTGGCGGCGGCGGTCACGATGCTCCTGACCGACCGGCACTTCGGGACCCACTTCTTCGACCCCACGGCCCACGGCTCGCCGGTCCTGTGGCAGCACCTGTTCTGGTTCTTCGGCCACCCCGAGGTCTACATCATGGTCCTGCCCGGCTTCGGGATCATCTCGGAGATCATCCCCGTCTTCTCACGCAAGCCGATCTTCGGCTACAAGGCGGTGGCGGCCTCGACGGCGGTGATCGCGTTCCTGGCCACGCTCGTCTGGGCCCACCACATGTTCGCCTCCCCGGTGCCGATCGTGGTGCTCGGCTTCTTCATGCTGAGCTCGTTCCTGATCGCCGTCCCCACGGGGGTAAAGATCTTCAACTGGGTGGCGACGCTGTGGCGAGGCTCGCTCCACATGACGACCGCTCTGTACTTCTCCATCGGGATGATCGCGATCTTCCTGCTCGGCGGGATCACCGGAATCTTCCTGGCCATCTTCCCGGTCGACTGGCAGCTCAACGACACCTACTTCGTCGTGGCCCACTTCCATTACACGATCTTCGGAGGGGCGATCTTCCCGATCTTCGCGGGGCTCTACTACTGGTTCCCCAAGATGACCGGACGCTTCCTGAACGAGCGCGTCGGCAAGCTGTCCTTCTGGATGATCTTCATCGGCTTCAACATGACCTTCTTCGTCCAGCACGCGCTCGGCCTGTCCGGAATGCCCAGGCGGATCTACACCTATTTCTCCTGGGAGGGGTGGTCGACTTACAACATGATCTCGACCGTGGGATCATTCATCCTGGGCGCTGGCGTGATCGTGACAATCATCAACGTAGTGACTTCCTTGAAGCGTGGCCGAGTTGCCGGGCCCGATCCATGGAAGGGCAACACGCTCGAGTGGTTTGTCCAATCGCCGCCGCCGGTCAATAATTTCGACGTGATCCCGCGAGTGCGATCCGTCGAGCCAATGCGGGACATCAGGCGACAGATCGAGCGCGAGACCGGCGCGCTCCAGAAGGGCGGCGGGAGTGAGCGCTACACGCGGGTCTAGCGTCTCCGGTGCAGTCGGCGCGGCCGTCTCGCCGCTGGGCGGCCTGCGCCTCATGGTGGCCGACTACTTCGAGCTCACCAAGCCCAAGGTCCAGACCCTCCTGCTGTTCACCACCGTGGCCACGATGGAGGTCGCGGGCGATCCGCCGGTCTCACGGATCGCGCTCACCTGCCTGGGCGGCTACCTCTCGGCCGGCGGTGCCGGAGCGGTCAACCATTTCTGGGACCGCGACCTCGACGCCCAGATGAAGCGCACGGCCAGCCGGCCGGTACCGGCCGGCCGGGTGGCGCCCCGGAGCGCGCTCATCTTCGGCTTGGTTCTGGCCGCCTGCTCGTTCCTTGAGCTGTCGCTGACGATCAACCTGCTGGCTGCTTCCCTGGCCCTGACGGGCTTCCTGGGCTACGTCGGGGTGTACACGATGTGGCTGAAGCGGCGCACCCCGCAGAACATCGTGATCGGGGGCGCCGCCGGGGCGATTCCGCCCCTCGTCGGCTGGGCGGCCACGCGCGGCTCGGTCTCCTGGACGGCCGTCTACCTGTTCGCGATCGTCTTCTACTGGACACCCCCGCACTTCTGGGCCCTCAGCCTGCTGATGAAGGACGACTACGAGCGTGTTGGCGTACCGATGATGCCCGTGGCCCGCGGGGAGCGGGAGACGCGGCGCCAGATCGTGCTCTACGCGCTGCTGCTCTACGCGATCTCGCAGCTGCCCTTCTGCGCCGGCGGATTCGGCCTGCCCTACCTGGCCGCTTCGGTCGTGCTGGGGCTGGTGTTCGTGGCCGGCGCGGTGCACCTCTACCGGCGGGCGGACCGCCGGACCGCGCTACGCCTGTATCTGTATTCGCTCGCCTACCTGGCTCTGCTGTTCGGCGCCATGGTCCTGGACGCGAAGCTGTAGGCGTGCGGCTGGCGCGGACACGGTAGATTTGGACCCGTGGATCGCCGACTGGCCCGCAAGAACATCCGCTCAGGCCTGATCGCCGGGGCGATCGTGGTGATCATGTTCGGCATCACGTTCGTGGCCGCGGCCATCTACGTCCATCCGTGAGAGTGGGCGTCCAGTCGTGAGCGCCGAGAGCGAGCACCCGACCGCGGGAGTTCCCCCGGCGGGCGAAGAGATCCACATCCCCGGCCCGACGATCCTCCCGCTGGTGAGCGCGATCTCGATCACATTGATCGTGATCGGAACCACGATCAGCTGGATCCTGTCGATCATCGGAGGGGTGATCTTCATCCTGACCACGATCAGGTGGATTCAGGACACCCGCCGAGACGTCGCCTCGCTGCCCGAGCAGCATCACTAGCGGAGGCGATCTAACAGGGCACGCCAGCGTGAGGGCGGCCTGGGCTGGGTGCGGAGCCACTCCTCACGCGTGGGAAGCTTGCCGGCTTTGCGAGCCGACAGCACACATTGGGTGTGGGCATGGCGCCGGCGGGAGCTATCCCCCTCCGGGGCCATCAGCATGTGCTCGCTCAGCGCCGGGAGAAGCTCGCCGCACAGCGGGCAGCGGTATGTGGCGGGCTTGCGATTCTGGGCTCGCCGGAGCTGCCACCACCGGGCGCTCGGTGCTCGGCCCTTGGCCATCCTCAGAGCATCTCACGCTGGACGCCCGCTATCGTCGCGCCGCGTGGAACATCGCGTCGCCAGGATCGAGGCCGAGACCGAGCGCTACCGGCTGACCGGCTCTATCCGGCTGCCCCCTGAGGGCTACCAGAGCCGGCTGAGCGACTACCTGAATGCCCCTGAGCGCGCGTTTCTCTCTCTGACCGACGTGGAAATCAGGCCCTTGGGCAGCCAGGAGCCAGTCGAGCGACGCCCTTTTGTGGCCCTCTCGCTGGCCCATGTCGTCCTGGTGAGCCACGTCGACGAGCAGCCGGTTTAGCGCCGAGGCCCCTGGCGAACGGGCTTCTCACCGGCGTTATCGCGGAAGGTATCCTTAAGCCCATGGCCGCCCCCCACGTCGAAGAGCTCCAAGGGCTGAGCAAAAGCGAGTTGCTGCGGGCTTCGCCGCGAATGTTCGACTCCGATCTGCTGGACAAGTTGTCCAGAGTTCACCCAGCCGTCGTCCCGATCCTGTTCGTCCCGGCGATCGCGGTCCTGATCGCCGAGGGGCTTGTCCACGGCGCCGGCTGGGCTACGCCACTGTGGATCCTGGCCGGCTACGTGTTCTGGACTCTGACCGAGTACTGGCTTCACCGCCTTGTGTTCCACTTCGAGCCCGAGAAGGGCATCGGGGCTCGGCTGCACTGGATCATCCACGGCGTTCACCACGACCACCCGAACGATCCGCTACGCCTGGTCATGCCTCCCTCGGTGAGCGTCCCGCTGTCCTCGCTGTTTGTGCTCGGCTTCTACGCGGTGCTCGGCAGCCCCGCCTTCCTGCCGTTCGGCGCCGGATTCCTGATCGGTTATCTGGGCTACGACATGCTGCACTACCACGTGCACCACCACACGCCCTCCTCGGCGCTTGGCAAGAAGCTCCGTGAGCTCCACATGCGCCACCACTTCCAGGACCACGAGCGGGGCTACGGGGTCAGCGCTCCCTTCTGGGATTACGTCTTCGGCACGCCGTTGAAACCCCGCCGTTAGTGCCCCCTAGGGTGGGCGCCGCCCTACACGCCGTGGCCATGGCGGTGCCTGACCGTCGCGTGGCCAACGCGGAGATCGCCTCGCAGATCGGTGTCACCGAGGACTGGATCAGCAAGCGGACTGGCACGAACTCACGTCCCTGGGCCGCCGACGGCGAGCGGATGAGCGACTTCGCCGCCCGGGCCGGAGCTGAGGCCCTGGCCAAGGCGGGGCTAGAAGCCGACCAGATCGACCTCGTGCTCGTGGCCACCTCCACGGCCGATGAGATCACTCCGAACGCGGCCCCGGTCGTGGCGGGCATGCTCGGAGCCCAGCGAGCGGGCGCATTTGATCTCGGGTCGGCGTGCACCGGTTGGCTGGCCGGGCTGGCCATGGCCGCTGGGCAGGTGGAGTCCGGCCGGGCCGAGCACGCGCTAGTCATCGGCGCCGACTTCCTCTCTCGGTTTCTCGATTTCTCCGACCGGGACACCGCGGCGCTGTTCGCCGACGGCGCTGGGGCAGCGGTGGTTTCGGCCACACCCGCGGCTCGAGGGCGGATCGGCCCCGTGGTGCTGCACTCCGATCGGGCCGGCGCTGACCTGATCAGGCTCGAGCGCGGTGGCCGGATCACGATGCAGGGCCAGGAGACCTTCCGGGCTGCCGTGTCCTCGCTCAGCACGGTCACCCAGGAGGCCTTGGCCGCCGCCAGGGTGGAGCTCGACGAGATCGATCTGTTCGTCTATCACCAGGCCAACTCGAGGATCATCCGAGCGGTCGGCCAACGGCTGGGGCTTCAGAGCGAGCGGGTCGTCGATTACGTCTCCCGGTTTGCCAACTCCTCGACGGCCACATTGCCGATCGCCCTCTCGGTCGCTGAAAGCGAAGGCCGACTGGCTCCGGGCAACCGTGTCCTGCTGGCCAGCTTCGGAGGCGGATTCACCTGGGGGGCGACAGTTGTGGAGTGGGCCGCATCGTGTCAGAATTCGGACGTCACGGAGGTCCCCTCACTAGAGGCCGAACCGCCCTCCCGGGGCTAAGGAGAGCCATGATCTATCTACTCACCCGACCGATCGCATGGCTGTTTGCGATCCTGCTAATCGCCGTGAAGTCACCGTTCAGGCTGGCGGGCGCGGTCCGCAACCACCGGATGCGCAAGAACGTGAAGCTGGCGGCGCACGCTGCACGCGAACAGAAGAAGGCCGCCGCGAGGTAGCGAATCAGCCGGCTGTCTCTGGTTGACTCTTGAAAGGGGCTTGACCACAGGGCGGGGCGACGAGCTCCTGGTTGCAGGATTCCTTGCAGGTGCAGGACTTTTAGGGTCGCCTGCTGAGGGCCGCTGTTAGGGTGGCCCACTTCGCTGTGCCCCGGCTGCCTGTTCACATACCGCCCTTCAGACGGCATCGGATCCCGGTGCGCGGTCTGGGGGTCACTGTGATTGTGGCCACCGTCGCCATGGGGACTGGGCTCACGCCCTCGAGCTCCGGGGATCTCCAGACCCAGATCGCAGCCGGACACTCAGCGGCCGCCTCGCTCCAACTCCAAATCGCGGCGGATACTGCCGAGCTCCAACGGACACACAGCAGCCTGAGCGCCGCTGAGCGCCGGTTATCCGACCTCCGTGCCCAGCTCGATCAGCGGGAGGCAGCGCTCCGTCAGGTCCAGGAGGCATATCTGGCGGCGCGCAACCATCTGGTCGACCTCGAGAACCGGCTCCGAATGGCGGCCTCGGCGCTAGCCGCGAACCTGGTGGCCAGATATGAGGGCAGCCAACCGGACCTGTTCAGCGTGATCCTCGAGTCCAACGGCTTCAATGACCTGCTCGAGCGACTCAACTTCCTGGAGCGGGTCGGTCACCAGGACACACAGGTGGTGCAGACGACGCGTGCCGCCCGGCTGGCCGTGAAGAGCCAGGTGGCGAAGCTGAGCACGATCGAGCACCGCGACCGCGCCCTGACCGAGCAGGTGCTCTCACAGCGCAACCAGGTGGCGGCCCTTCAGGTCGCGCTGCTCCATCGACAGCTGTCCGAGGATGAGGCCCGCCAGGGCGCGACGTCGAAGCTGGGCGCGCTCAACTCCCATCTGCACAAGCTGGAGGCTCAGGCCGCGGCCCAGGCCGCGCGGGCCCAGGCAACGGGCAACGCGGCCGTGGGCGGAATTGCCGTGGACACCAGCGGGATGGTCCAGCCCCCGCCGGGCGCGCCTGCCGCGGTCCGTGAGGTGATCGCCGCGGCCAACGCGATTGCCACCCTTCCCTACATCTACGGAGGCGGTCACGCCTCCTTCCACGCCGATGGATACGACTGTTCAGGCTCGGTGAGCTACGCCCTGGCGGCCGCCGGCCTCGTGACCTCGCCGATGGTGTCAGGCCAGTTCGAGAGCTGGGGCGACCCCGGCCCAGGCCGCTGGATCACGATCTACGCCAATGCCGATCACGTCTGGATGGAAGTCGCCGGCTGGCGCTTTGACACGGTTGCCCTGGCCGAAACGGGCACCCGCTGGGCCCGAGGCGGCGGCGAGTTCTCCGGCTTCGTAGTTCGCCATCCGCCCGGGTTGTGAGGTTTCTGGAGGCGTTCGTGGGTGCTGGCGCTGCGGGGATGAGCGTGCTGGGCGCTGCGCGGTTGAGGGTCTGGGCGCTGCGCGGTTGAGGGTCTGGGCGCTGCGCGGTTGAGGGTCTGGGCGCTGCGCGGTTGAGGAACCCGGGCGAAATATGGCGATTCACCTAGCCCATACCGAAGCTAATCGCCAGATTTCCTAGTCGCCTATCCCGACGACGCGCTCAGCTTGGCCGCTGCCGGGCCGACACGTTGGTTTCGTCGGTGAAAGAAGATGGGAACCAACAAGACGGCCGCGCCAAACCCGGGCAGCTCAGCGCGCTGATCCTTAATCTGTGGTCGCGCAGCCATGCGCTGGAAGAAAGCCAAGGAGATGAGAATGAGACATTGCGACCGACTCTTCGTGCTGACGACGATCACCTGCGCAGGACTTCTCTTTCTCAGTCCACCAACGTTGGCGTACCACTCGCATCAGTTTCGCGGGTCAGCCACATTGGTCGGGAAGGTTCGAGGGTGTGGGGGTCCTCCTCCGGGAGGGTGCCATCCAGAACACGCCCGCGTCACGGCGACGCTGACGAGCGGGGCACATGCGGGAGCAGAGGCGTCTGGAACCACCGACCGACACGGAAAGATTGTGTGGCACCTGCGTCCGGGGCACTGGACTGTCGTCGTAACTTTCGGGTCACAGGAGCGGCAGAAGGTGGTCCTGAAGGCACACAAGACCGTTCGGGTTCTCTTCACGTTCCACCTCCACTAGGAGCCCTGGCCCCCGGCGCATCGGAGGAAGAGAAGCGGCACATAGCCCGCAGCTGAAGCGCGAGCGCTTCGACTTGCATCCAGCTTCGGGCTAGCATTTCGCTCGTGTTCAGCCTCTTCAAGCGGAAAGCGACTCGGCATCCTCGAGGACGAGTCGATCCCAAGGCCCTGCGGCAAGGGGTGGATGCGGCTCGAATGGAGGTGGGATCAATGGGCAATTTGCCCGGCGATGTGGCCGCGGGCGGTCCGCAGCACGAGCCCGCACCGGAATACATCGCTGACGCGCCAGCACCCTCCGAAGATGCGTGGGCGCGCGAACAGGCGCTTTACCGCGCGAAGAACGAGGAAGACCCGCCAGCTTGATGGCGGCACCCTCTGTCGCTGTCGGCAAGATCGAAACTGACTAGCGCGCTCGGCGGTGACTGTTTCATAGCGGCGCTTTTGATCTTGCTCGAGGAGCAGCGCGTGACGAAGGGCTTGACAAGCTGGTCATCGACTTCTCTCGGCAGGTTCTGGGCATCACCGACGCATTTGGAGATCGGCGGCCAGCTGGCTAGACACTCCCGGGCAGCTGGTCGCTTGGGTCGGGCTTCTAGCAGTCGGGCGCTTGACCTAGCCCACTACGATACGAATCGTGAGGCTGTGGAGGAGGGCGAGTTTTGGGGCATGTTTGATTGTCGCGATGTTCGGCTCGCTGGCGATGGTTTCACCGTCGGCGGTAGCCGCGGGGCTCGTCTCGCCAGGGTTTCGCCCGGGTGCGACGTACCGAGGGAAGACGGATCAGAAACGCGGCGTTCGCATCCATGTCTCCAAGAGCGGCCGCACCGCGGGGGTTGACGCCTGGATGTCTGCGCGGTGCACTGGCCGAAGCCATTACACCTATTGGTTCATCGCGAATTTCCACAAGAATCCGGCTCGCATACATGGTTCGTCCATGTCAGTGAGCGAGGTTGACCGGCACCTGCCAGCGGATCACCAGATCCCCGCTGTGCGTGTGGTGAGGCAGTATTTCTTCGCGCGCGCGACAGGTACAGGTCAGACGCTCGCCGGCGTCTACCGGCTCACCGAGACGCTAACCGATGGTCGGCGTTGCCGAACCCGGAACGTTCACTTCACCGCCCGAGCGCGCTGACAGCTGAGCGATCTTCTACCGCTGCGAAAGCTCGGAGGCCACGTGGGCTCCATTCACCTCGCCGAGTAAGGCGCAGATAGACATCCCGCGGACTCCCGCCCGGATCAAAAAGGGGAAGGTGCGACTAGTCTGGCCCACATGAGTTCCGGTTCGGCCCCCACACTCGGCCGGGCGCAGCAGCGTCGGCGCTCACGCCATCGAATCTTCTGGCGAGTCGTGAACCCGCCAACGCGTCCGCTCGCTGGTATCGCTCCGTGGTGGGTACTGCTTGAAACGATTGGACGCCGGAGCGGAAAGCCGAGGACCACCCCACTCGCTCGCGGACCGGTCGATGGCAACCTGGTATGGCTCGCCTCGGTCCACGGACGGCACGCACAGTGGGTGCGCAATCTCCTGGAGACACCGAATGTTCGGATCAAGCTGTCGGGCCGCTGGCATCGCGCACACGCGACCGTCCAGGAGTACGACGAGTCAGTAGCCAGGCGCTTCAACGTCTACGCCCGGAGCGGTCCTAAGACGCTTGGCATCGATCCCATACTCGTGCGCATCGAACTCGACGCGTAGCAAGGACTGCTTCGCCGTTCGCTCCCTGCTGTGATCGAGAAGGGGCCAGCCAACCCGCGAGCTGCAAGCAAGAAATACGCGGTCGTGCCAGTGAATACGAAGCTGGTGGACGTCGCCAAGCCACAGATCCACTTAATCCGGCCCTCCTTGCTCTACCTCACCGGTCCTACTAGGCATCGCATACTGGCTGCTCGAGCTCAAGCCTAGCCGCGCAATCGCTGCGACCATCACCGCCACCATCCCCAGCCACAGCCGCACACCGGCTTGGCCGGGACTCCACCGAAGACACATTTCGCGACTCGCCGAAGCGGAGAGGGCGGGATTCGAACCCGCGAAGGAGCGTGAACCCCTTACTCGCTTAGCAGGCGAGTGCCTTCAGCCACTCGGCCACCTCTCCAGGGATCGGGCCAGTCTAGAGGCTGAGGTATGTGCTTTCGATGTCGCTGGCGGCCGGACGGGACGGCTCGCGACCTTCAGGACCCCACCCCCCGGAGGCTACGATCGGCAGTCCATCCTTGGAGGGGTGGCAGAGTGGTCGAATGCGCTGGTCTTGAAAACCAGAGTCCGTGCAAGCGGACCGCGGGTTCGAATCCCGCCCCCTCCGCCTCCAGTCCTTCATCACCATGAACAACCAGACACCCGATGACGGAAGCGGTGCTGAAACGATCCCCACCCCGCGCCTTCCTCCCCCCAGCCGGCGGGAGATTGGCTGGGTGAACGCGTTGATCGTGGACATCTTGCGGCGAGGCGCAGGGACTCGCCAGGCGCCCAACCTGTTCCGCACCCTCGCGCGCCACCGGCGGCTCTTCCGAGGCTGGCTGCACTTCGCGGGAACGATGATGCCGGGGGGAAAACTCGCTCGGGCGGACACGGAGCTCGTGATCCTCCGCGCAGCCCACAACAACAACTGCGAGTACGAATGGCGCCACCACCAGCGGCTTGCCCGCGCCGCTGGCCTCGATACAGGCGTTGTCGACCGGGTCCAGGAGGGGCCGGATGCCTCGGGTTGGAGCGGCCGACAGACGCTTCTGCTGCGGGCCGCCGATGAGATCCACCACCGACAGGAGGTCTCTGACGGGCTGTGGGCCGAGTTGGCGGACGAGTTCTCATCGTCCGAGCTGATTGAGCTGGTAATACTGGTCGGCCACTACGAGATGCTGGCCACCACGATCAAGTCCCTACGCATCACCCCCGACGAATTCACACATCCCAACGGCCGGAACTCGCTGGCTGGACGCCGGGTCCTGATCACCGGGGCCGCCCGCGGCATCGGCGCTGCCGTCGCCCGCCGCCTGCACGAGCGAGGCGCGCGACTGGCGCTGGCCGGCATCGAGCCCGAGCTTCTATCCGAGGTCGCATCTGACTGCGGCGACGCGCCGGCGTTTACGTGTGACGTCAGGGATCGGGAGCAGGTCGAAGCGGCGGTTGAGGCGGCCGTGGAGCACCTGGGTGGACTCGACGTCATCATCGCCAACGCCGGGGTGGCCGCGCAGCTTCCGATCATCGGGGGCAATCCGGAGGTTTTTGAGCGCACCCTCGAAGTCAACCTGCTCGGGGTCTATTACACGCTCCGCGCGGCAGCGCCGCACGTCGCGCATCAGGGTGGCTACGCGCTGGCGATCTCTTCCCTGGCTGCCGCTGTTCACCCGCCGATGCTCGGCGCATACAGCGCGTCCAAAGCCGGCGTTGAAGCGCTCGCAGATGCGCTGCGTTCCGAGCTTCGGTCGAGCGGGGCGCGCGTCGGGGTGGCCTACTTCGCCGAACTCGACACCGACATGACCAGCCGCGGCTTCGGGACCGAGGCCGCGGCTCAGATCAGGCGCGGGCCTCGGAGCGTCGCGCCACTCCGAGCCGGAGTCGATGCCATCGAACGGGGTGTTGCATCACGGTCGCGACGCGTCGTGGCGCCCCGGTGGGTCGAACCGGTGCTCCACATCCGGATGCTGGCCCAGCGCGTTGTCGACGCCGTGACGGCCCCGGGACTCGACGCCGTGATGGACACCGCGCGGCGTGAGAATGCCCCGCTGACCACGCCGCTCGAGCCGCGCCGGTAACCGGACGCTGGACGCAATCTTCCGGCCGGAGAATTGGCTACTATCGCGCGCCATGGCTGACGTGATGCTCACCGAGGGTGGGGTCGAGGCTCCCGAGCAGGTCGAGGCCCATCCGGGGGTCCAGATTCCGGCCTTTCAGATCGTTCCCCGGGTCGGGCTGATCATCATCACCCCGATCCTGGGGCTGCTGATCGCGGCGATCGCCGTCGACAAGCTCTGGCCGCTTGAGTTCTTCCACGTCGCCGGTGGAGCCGCCTGGACGATCATCGACCTGTTCCTCGGGCTGATCCTGGGCCCGATCCTGGGCAGCTTGTCGGTCCCAGCTCGGATCGAGTTGACGACCAAGCTCATGCCGAAGATGTTGCTGATCATGCCCACCGTGGTCACCATGACGCTGGCCGCCGGCTGGCAACTGGCAACGAAGCTTCAGACCAACCTCACCTCCTACCCGCAGCACGGCTGGGTCGTGGCCAGTTTCATCGTGGTCGGGGTGATGTCTGTCATCGCCCTCGGATTGCTTGAGCCGGCCAACATCGCCGTGCTCGTGGAGCTCAAGAAGCCGCGACCTAACCCGGCGGTGATCGAGCGACTGATGAAACGGTTCGTCTACTCCGCGGGAGTCCTGGGCGTGATGCAGATCGCCACGATCGTGATCATGACCAAGCTGGCATCGTCATGAGCGAGCCTCGGTACCCGCCGGTCACGCAGCTCGCGATGGCTTCGCTGGCCCTGATTGTGGCGGGCGGGATCTACCTCTCCTCGCACATCCCCAAGCACGTGGCGCTCGCCCCTGCAGTCGTGTTGCTTGCCGCCTCGGCCGTCCTGCTGGTCGTCAACATGATCCTCTTGAGCCGGGTCCGCGAGTTTGACTGGGCGCGTTTCGTCCAGGTCGGAAAGTGGTCGCTGCTGGCCTACGTTGTGATCGCCGGCATGATCGAGTACGTGTTCGTCAGAAACCACCTGCGGGGCGGCGCGCTGGTCGTCCTAACCCTGTCGGTGGTGATCTTCGCGATCCACGTCCCGATGCTGGTCGGCTTTACGGTGGCCCGCTTTCACGCTCACCCCCAGCCGGATCACGCCCCTTACAGCTAGGGCAGGCCAAGCCCCGGTCAGGTGACCCGGGCTAGAATCGCCCGTTCAGCGCCCGTAGCTCAGCTGGATAGAGCGTCGGTCTACGGAACCGAAGGTCGGGAGTTCGAATCTCTCCGGGCGCGCTAAAGAAGCCCCGCTACGGCGGGGTTTTTGTTGCCGGGTGTAAGGCAGCAGCCCGGTGCGAAGGCGGCCTGCCTACCCCCTGCCTACCGACGCTTGCCCGGCACCCCCACCGCCCGCGCTCGCTGCGGGAACGTCCGTGACGTTCGCTACAAATTCTGGGTTCATGCCCCCGGCAAGGAAAGCCCCCACAAGCGGCGCAAAACCTGTCGCAGACGGTCCGCCAGCACAGCGCGCGGACTTCCCCAAGATGACGCTGGAGGAGGCCGTCGCCGTCCCGCAGGCGCTGATGCGGAACGGTGGCCAGCCGATGACCGTCATTGACTTGGCGACCGCTCTGGGCAAGAGCCCCGGGAGTTCGTTCATCCGCACGATCACCGCCTCTGGAAGCGCTTACGGGGTTAGTGGCGGGAGCTACAGAACCACGATCCAGATGGCCGACCTCGGCAGCGCGATCACTCAACCAAAGTCGTCGGATGAGGCGGCAAAGGCCCTCGTCACCGCGGCCCTCACCCCCAAGACTTTCCGCGCCATCTACGACTTCTATAAGGGCAAGAAGTTCCCGGAGAAGCAGTTCTTCATCAACACAGTTGTTCGGGAGTTCGGTGTCGATTTGAAGCAGGCCGAAAAGTGCTGTGCGGTCTTCGCCGCGAACATGAGGTTCGTCGGCTTGATCAAGCCGACCCCTGGGGGAGACTGGCTCGGCACCGAGGCAACGCCCCAGGCCACCGCAACCGTGGTGAATGAGGCGGACGTTGCGGAGGCCGAGGAGGAGGCCGCGAGCATCGACGATGCCGCAGGATCTGAAGAAGCGGTAGAGGTTGAGCTCCACCTTCTGAGGAGCCACCCAAAAGGCGTCGGCCGAACAGGCTCTTCATCGGCCACGGTAAGAGCCACAAGCCGCTGCAACAGCTGACCAAGACACTCGACAACCTCGGTATCCCGTATCTCGTCGCTGAGGATGAGCCGAATGCTGGGAGACCGATATCCCAGAAGGTGCGCGACACGATGGAGCAATGCGGCGCCGCGATTCTCATCTTCAGCGCCGACGTCGAGTACTTCGACAAGGACCATAACTCGGTCTGGAAGTGCAGCGAGAACGTCGCCAACGAACTTGGCGCGGCGGCGGTCATGTACGACAACCGCATCATCCTCTTCAAGGAAGAGGGAGTTGACCTCGCCAGCAACTACAGCGGTATCGGCTACATACCGTTCGACAAGAACCAGCTTGACGCCAAGGTCAATGAGCTCCCTGCGCGAGCCTTCGGGATGAAGATCATCAAGGTGTCTAGCGGAGACGACGACTAGGCCATCTCCGCCTCGCGCCTAAGCGATCCCCTGGAAGCCGTCGCTACAGCGGAAGTGGTCGACCCCGTTGGCGTCCACCCACGCGGCCACGATGCGCCCGTCGCCGATGCACCAGTTCGGGCCGATGGAGTTGATCGGGACCGGGTGGGCGTGCGGCTGCGGTACCAAGCTGCCGATGGCCACCAGTAGGAACAGGACCAGGAACAGCGCCGTGCGCGCCCGGCGCGTGAGGACCCGGAGGATCAGCCACAGCATCTCTCACGCCTCCGCGGCTGCCGGGCGCTTGACGATGGCGCTGATGCCCTCGGCTACCTGACGGTCCGCGGCCCGCGTCAGGTGGCCGTAGATATCTGCAGTGGTCTTGATATTCCGATGGCCGAGACGCGACTGCACCACGAACAGCCCAGCCTCGACGTTCCCGGCGGCCTGGAGCGTGAACGCGGCGCTGGCGTGGCGGAGGTCGTGGAACCGGAGCCGGACGACTTCTCTCGGCTGCCTGCCAGGGCGCTCGACCACGCGGACGAACTTCGCCTTGGGCAACTGCCCCGCGGCGACCGCGGCGAGCACGGCGGGGTGGAACGTCCGCCGGTAGAAGTTGCCTTGGTGGACGGGGTGGCCGCCGGGGGTCGTGAATAGCAGCCGCCGCGGGTCGTGGGCGTCGGGCACCCCACCGACCACAGGACCACTTTCGCCGTCAACGATGGCGGCGTAGCCGCTAACCCGGCCACGCTTGACGGGGCGTAGCCGCACGCCTGGGGCTTCCAACTGTGCCCGCAGGTCGTCCAGGCATTCGCTCGGGATGGCCACCGTGCGCTCGGCGTGGGTCTTGGTCTCGCCCACTTGGAGTTCGCCGGCGACGTCCTTCAGCGCCCGCCGGACGTATAGCTCCCCGTGGAGCAGGTTTACGTCGGCGCGGGTCAGGCCCCAAAGTCACCGGCCCTCTTGCCTATCAGCGCGTCTACCCAGACGGCACGCCGCCAGTGCGGTGGCAGCGCGTCCACCAGGGCGTGCAGTTCCTCGGGCTCGAGATACAGCTGCTTTCCCTTGCCCGGCCTGCGCTTGGACTTGCTCGGTAGCTCGATCGCGTCGGCCCGGCACGGCGTCTGGCTGACGTAGCCGCGGGCCACGGCAAGGCCCATGATCCCGCGGAGCACGGCGTAGGCGTTGTGGACGGTTTGGGGCTCGCGGCTGCCAGCGAGCTCGTCCACCCAGTCCTGCACCATCTCCACGGTGAGGGCGTCGGCGCGGAGCTTGCCCCAGCGCTGGCGATCGCGCGATAGCTGACCTGCGTCTTCGGAGCCACCTTCGCCAACTTCGTCTTGCGCCACTGGGCGATCACCTCGGCCAGCGCCACGTCGCCGTCACTGGCTGCCCGCCACTGACCCTTGTCGATGGCGTCCAACTGAACGCGGACCCACTTCCGGCCGCCTTCCTCGCGTCGATGCGCCGTAGGCCGGTGCGGCGAATACCTTCTCAACGTTGGCCTTGGCCGTCTTAGGCTTGTGGTGGGTCTCGCACCTGCGCCCGGTACGTGACGGGGCTGCGGCCCTCGCGCCGGGTCACCGAACCCTGCATTGGTCTTCCGCGGGTTGGTGGGTTGTAACCACCTGGGCGGCCTGCCGTGGGTGTGCCTACGTATAGGCACACACCGCTGCGGAACAGGGGGTTCCGGGCCTGTTCCGGCCGCCGGGGAATAGCGTGGGTATTGGGGTTTGGCGTGCCGCAGGGGGTTCCGGCGGAACGGTTCCGGGAATGGGGGTGTTCCGGGCCTTGCGGAATAGGCGAACGGCGGCCTTACAAACCGGGCACGGACCAACTCGCTGGCGACCCGCAGGTGTTGGTTCAGCCGCGCCGTCGTCAAGACGACGCGCCCGCGCGCGTGCGCGCGTTGGGCCGCCGTAGAGTGCCGCCGGGGTGGTTGGGGCTGGCTTGGATGGGGTCACCGTGACAGGTTCAAACTACAGACGATCGGTAGGCGTCTGGTAGGCATGACACTGACCTTCTCGCCCGATTCACCTGAATTGCAGTGACTTCGCCGCTGTGACATGCGGTTCTGGCCACCAATGGCGTCGATTACCGCCGCGGGCCGGGCTTGGCCAGGGCAACACACACCCCCGTGGCGCGTTGTAAGCCCGTTTGCGACCGATGCCAGCGTTTAGGCGGGGGCTGGTGGGGTTTAGGGGCCTGGGGCTCGCAGCGAGCTCATAATGCCCTCACCCCCTCACCCTGTTAGCTGACGCCAACCGGTGAACGCTACAGCCCCGCGATTTTTCTGAACAGAAATCGTTACTCATCAATCCTGTACCCCCTTTTACCGTCATGTGTCACCGGTTCAGAGGTATCGGCAGCCCATTGAATGAGTAACCCCTGACCTGTCGAGTTACTAACTTCGACTCCGCGCGCGAACCTGCCCTAGGAGCTTGTGCAGCCCCATCCCTTTCTCCCCGGCGGCACGCAGAACGGTGTACGCGGCGTCTTTGAACTGCGGCTTGGCCTCGGCGAGCCTGAGGACGCGCTCGTCGTCACTCTGCCATTCGCCAAAGACACCAGCGCCGATGGCCATCCGCCAGCTGCCGCGATCACCGAACCGCGAGTAGTCGATCTCTAGTTCCACGATGCCGCGGGTTTGCCGGTCGAATGATTGGACTTCCTTCATCGTGAACACGACTTCGTTCAGATCGCCCTTGGAGGACGTACCGCGCGCCCGCTTGC